>NZ_JBOFLJ010000024.1:0-853507 GCF_051657805.1 Aeromonas sp.
ACGACCCAGGGTCGTGCCGCGCTTATATCTGCCTGACAAGATACCACGGCTTAAGGCGCGGTTCTGCCCTTGAGGGGCGCGGCCAGCTGACGATGGCAGCGGGCCAACAGATCGGCGGTGGTCTCCCAATCGATGCAGGCATCGGTGATGGAGACCCCGTAACGCATCTGCTCCTTGGGCTGCTCGCTGGACTGGTTGCCCTCCAGCAGGTTGGATTCGAGCATCACCCCTATGATGGAGCGGTTACCTTCCTGGATCTGGTGGATGACGTTGTCCGCCACCTTGGGCTGCAGGCGGTGATCCTTGCTGGAGTTGCCGTGGCTGCAATCTACCACCAGGCCAGGCAGCAGGCCGGCCTTCTCCAGCGCCTCTTCCGCCAGGGACACATTGACCGAGTCGTAGTTCGGGTGCTTGCCGCCGCGCAGGATCACGTGGCCATCCGGGTTGCCCTGGGTCTGAAGCAAAGCGACCTGGCCCTGCTGGTTGATGCCCATGAAGGCGTGAGGGCTGGAGGCCGCCTGCAGCGCATTGATGGCGGTGCCGAGGTTGCCGTCCGTGCCGTTCTTAAAGCCCACCGGCATGGAGAGGCCGGACGCCATCTCCCTGTGGGTCTGGGATTCCGTGGTGCGGGCGCCGATGGCCGACCAGGAGAAGAGCTCCGCCAGGTATTGGGGGCTGATGGGATCGAGCGCCTCGGTCGCCAGCGGCAACTCCAGCTCGGCGAGCCAGCACAGCAGCTCGCGGGCGCGGTGCAGCCCCAGCTCCACGTCGAAGGTCCCGTCGAGGTTCGGATCGTTGATAAAGCCTTTCCAGCCGACCGTGGTGCGTGGCTTCTCAAAGTAGACCCGCATGACAATGTAGAGAGAATCCTGATAGGCGTCATGCAGCGCTTTGAGTCTGGTTGCGTACTCTTTGGCGGCGTCCATGTCGTGGATGGAGCAGGGTCCACAGATCACCAGCAGGCGGTGATCGCGACGGTGGATGATGTCGGCTATGGTGTTGCGGGCCCCTTGCACGAATGCCAGCGCCCGATCGGAGATGGGTAACTTCTCCTTGAGCTGGGCAGGCGTGATCATCACTTGTTCGGACTGGATATGGATGTTGTTCAGGGGATCTCTTTGCATTTTCTCATTCTCTCTACTGTATCAAGCCAAAAGTGCGACTGTATTTTTATGTTTACACAAGTCATCACTTTGTTACGCAACCGCCCCCACCTTACCAAGGAAAAACAAACAATCAAGTGAAACCAGCGGTGAAACAGCTTAACAGGTGAATAAACGACCACCGCACTGACCTAAATAGCCATAAAATCGGGTACTAACCGTCACCAAAGAACAAAATATCGTAAATATAGATTTACATCCATAACTGTTAAATGAGTCGGCTTCGACCTCCCCTGCCCCTATCCCGGCCATAAAAAAGCGGGGCACCTGGCCCCGCTTGCGTTCCCGTACTCTCTTCTCGTTGTTATGCCTTGCCGTGCGCCTTGATGAGCTCTACCGCCTTGTCCGGGAAGTCGCTGAACACCCCGTCCACGTCCGCCTGATAGAGGAAGATGTTGAGCAGGTCGGTGAAGTCCTTGGCATAAGCCGGGATCTGACCCTGATCCTGGCGGAAGGTATAAGGATGCACCTTCAGACCGGCGGCGTGGGCCTCCTTCACCATGCCGGTGATCACCGGCTTGCCGGGAATGCCCGGCTCGGTGACGATCATCGGCTTCCAGGGACCGATTCCATCGGCGTAGGTGGCGATGGTTTTCATGGCCCCCGGCTTGAACATCCAGTCGTAGTCGTAGGGGGTCGCCTTGCCCTTGGCGTCGTAGACCATGGTCTCGTTCCAGTCGGTCTCGGCCATCAGCTGTACCAGCTTCAAGTCCATGCCCATAGCGGGCATCAGCTCGGTGTCGATGCGCTTGAGCTCATCCGCATCGAAGCTCTGCAGGTAGATCTTGCTCTCTTTATTGGTGTAGCCGTACTGCTTGAGCACCTTGAGGACCGCCTTGGAGATGTCCTTGCCCTCGTGGCGGAACAGCCAGGGGGCCTTGATCTCCGGGTAGATGCCGATCTGCTTGCCGGTGCTCTTGTTGAGCCCCTGGATCATCTCGATCTCCTCCTGGAAGCTGTGGATCTCGAAGCGGGACTGCCACAGGGGGAAGCGTGCCGGATAGACGGGCACCTGCTTGCCATCCACCAGCTGGAACGGCTCCGTCATGCGCAAGGAGCGCACCTCATCCAAAGTGAAATCCACCACATAGTAGCGACCATCGGCGCGGGCGCGGCCCGGGAAGCGCTCGGCCACGTCGGTGATGCCATCCAGGAAGTGATCGTGCATCACCACCAGCTGGTCATCCTTGGTCATCACCAGATCCTGCTCCAGATAATCAGCCCCCATGCCGTAGGCCAGCGCCTTGGACGCCAGGGTGTGTTCGGGCAGATAACCGGAGGCACCGCGGTGGGCAATGACCACCTTGCCCTCATCGGCCGCCAGGGCCGGCAATGTGAGGGCGGCTCCGAGGCCGAGGGCAATCAGGGAGAGAGGGATTTTTTTCATGAAGTGTGCTCTTTGTTATTGTTTATTGGATGTAGGTTGTTGTTATAGCAGAGGTTTATTGCAGTTTTACGGCGAGCGGCCAAGGCCGCCCGCCTGGATGTCAGCTCGCCTTGGGCAGGGCGTGGTGATGTTCGCCGAGCCAGGCCTGCAGCTGTTGTTGCTCGACTTCGGAGAGGCGCAGCCCCAGCTTGCTGCGGCGCCACAGGATGTCTTCCAGTGAGTGAGCCCACTCCCGGTTGATGAGGTAGCGCACTTCTGACTCATACAGACCGGCGCCGAAGTGCTGGCCGCGCTCCTCGTGCAGCCAGAGGCGGGCGTGGCTGCCGTAAGCCTCGGCGATGCGGCGCGCATTGCGCTCATCCAGCCAGTCGAATTCCAGTTGATAGGCGCGGGCCAGCTCGGCGGTGGTGCAGTCGAACTCGCCGCCGGGCAGCCGGCTGCTGGCGGTCCAATCCTCTCCCATCTGGTTGAACCAGGGTTTGAGCTTGTTGCAGGCGGCCTGGGCCAGCTTGCGGTAGGTGGTGAGCTTGCCGCCAAACACCGACAAGAGCGGTGCGCCGTCGGATTCACCGGACAGCTCAAGGGTGTAGTCGCGGGTCACCGCCTGGGGGGAGTCGGACTCGTCATCGCAGAGTGGCCGCACCCCGGCGTAGGTCCAGATGACCTCTTCGGGAGAGATCTGGCGGGTGAAGTGGGCGTTGACCACCTTGCACAGGTACTCTACCTCGGCGCTGCTGATCTTCGCCTCCCGCGGATCCCCCCTGTGCTCCACGTCCGTGGTGCCGATCAGGGAATAGTCCTGCTGATAGGGGATGACGAAGACGATGCGGTTGTCCTCGTTTTGCAGGATATAGGCCTCTTCGCGCTCATGGATGCGCGGCACTATGATGTGGCTGCCCTTGATGAGGCGAATGCCGCGGGGAGATTTCTCGTGCAGGCTCTCGTCATAGAAGGTCTTGACCCAGGGGCCGGCCGCGTTGACCAGGCCACGGCAGGTGACGTTGAACTGCTCGCCGCCGGCTCGCTCCAGGGTCAGGGTCCAGTGCTTGGAGCCGCGCACCGCCTTGACGCAGCGGGTACGGGTCTCGACCAGCGCGCCCTTGTCCCGGGCCAGCATGGCGTTGAGCACCACCAGACGGGCGTCGTCCACCCAGGCGTCGGAATACTCGAAGCCCTTGTTGATGCCGTTCTTCAGGCCATCCTGGGGCAGGAAGCGCAGGCCGCAGCTGCCCTTGAGCTTGTCCCGCTTGGCCAAATTGTCATAGAGGAAGAGGCCGGCGCGGATCATCCAGGCCGGGCGCAGGTGCGGGCGATGGGGCAAACGGAAACGCATGGGGCGGGCGATGTGCGGAGCCATGCCGAGCAGCACCTCCCGCTCCGCCAGCGCCTCTTTCACCAGCCGGAATTCGTAGTGCTCGAGGTAGCGCAGGCCACCGTGGATCAGTTTGCTGGAGTTGGAGGAGGTGGCCGAGGCGAGATCTTGCGCCTCGAACAGCGCCACCTTCAGCCCCCGCCCCGCCGCATCCGCCGCAATGCCGACGCCGTTGATACCGCCGCCGACGACGACCAGATCATAATGTTCGCTCATGTTCACCTACTTTCTTATTTTGGCTTTGCCATGACAGCAATGTTTGATTTCGCTCATATTAGAACATGAAAAAATGATAAACGAACATTTTATGGAGGAAATGTGATCGGGATTGTTCTGACAATGCTAAAAAATGCTGCCAGTCGGTGACCAGGGGTCACTCGGACGCAACCCGGCAGCCCTGTACCAGGCCACCGCCTGTGAGAGAGCGCGCGAATGCGCCGGGCAAAGGGGTGAAAATCAAGGTCAAGGTCAAGGTCAAGGTCAAGGTCAGGGCAGTGAAAGAGTGATACGGGGGAATGGAAGAAGGGATCGGGAAGTGCAGAGACAAAGCGGCCGCCAGTCGGCGGCCTGATGCCTGATCAGAGAGGGGTTAGCAGATGTGGCAGGGGATCTGGTGCTGGGTCATCAGCCGCATCAGCCGCTCCGGGGGCTCCTCGTCCGTGAACAGGGCGTGGATCTGGCTGAGGTTGCCGAGGTTGACCATGGCGTTGCGACCGAACTTGGTGTGATCCGCGGCCAGGAACACCTGGCGGGAGTGGGCGATGATGGCCTGGGCGATCTTCACCTCGTGATAGTCGAAATCGAGCAGGGAGCCGTCGTTGTCGATGCCCGAGATGCCGATGACGCCGTAATCCATGCGGAACTGGCCGATGAAGTCACGGGTCGCCTCCCCCACTATGCCCCCATCCCGGTTGCGGATCTCGCCGCCGGCGATGATGACGGTGAAGTCATCCTTGGCGGTGAGTATGCTGGCGACGTTCAGGTTGTTGGTGACGATGCGCAGCTCACGGTGATCGAGCAGGGCGCGGGCGATGGCCTCGGTGGTGGTGCCGATGTCGATGAAGAGCGAGGAGCCGTCGGGGATATTGGCGGCCACCTCGCGGGCGATGCGCTCCTTCTCCTTGAGCTGCATGACTTTACGGGCGCTGTAGGCGGTATTGACCGTGCTCGAATGCAGGGAGGCGCCGCCGTGATGACGCCGGATCTTGTTCTGCTCCGCCAGATCGTTCAGGTCCCGGCGAATGGTCTGGGGGCTGACGTCAAAATGGGTCACCAGATCGTCGGTCGAGACAAAGCCCTGCCTGGTCAGGACGTCCAGGATCTCCAGATGTCGTTGGGTTTGCTTCACGCTTGCACTCCGCAGATGAGACGAAAAAAGGCCCCGGCAGTGCGGGGCCTTTGGCAGTGTACCCTATCCCTTTTCCGATGGATAAGGGCAGGATCACGTTTTATGCCTTGTTGGCGGCGGCCTTGTGAGCCAGAGACTGGTTCTCGTGCTTGAGGGTCATGGCCAGCAGCACGATGGAGAGCACGCAGGAAACCACCAGCACCATGAAGCCACCGTCCCAGCCGAAGTGGTCGACGGTGTAGCCCAGCATGGCGTTGGCGGCCACGGCGCCCCCCAGATAACCGAACAGCCCGGTGAAACCGGCGGCGGTACCGGCGGCCTTCTTCGGCGCCAGCTCCAGGGCGTAGAGGCCGATCAGCATGACGGGGCCATAGATGAGGAAGCCGATGGCGACCAGGGCCATCATGTCCACGCTCGGGTTGCCCGCCGGGTTCAGCCAGTAGACCAGCACGGCCAGGGTCACCAGCACCATGAAGAGGATGCCGGCCGGGGCGCGGCGGCCCTTGAACATCTTGTCCGAGATCCAGCCGCACAGCAGGGTGCCCGGGATCCCCGCCCACTCATAGAGGAAGTAGGCCCAGGAGGAGTGATCCACGCTGAAGTCTTTCGCTTCTTTCAGGTAGGTCGGCGCCCAGTCCAGCACGCCGTAGCGAATGAGGTAGACGAAGGCGTTGGCGATGGCGATGTACCACAGCAGCTTGTTGTGCAGCACGTACTTCATGAAGATCTCCTTGGCGGAGAACTCCTGCTCGTGACTCTCGTTGTAATCCTGCGGGTAGTCGTTCTTGTACTCCTCGATGGGGGGCAGACCGACGGATTGCGGGGTGTCGCGCATCACGAAGAAGGCGATCACCGCGATGGCCGCCGCCGCCGCCGCGGGCACGTAGAAGGCGCTGCGCCAGTCGTTGAACCAGCCCATGCCGAGGATGAACAGCGGGCCTATCATGCCGCCGCCCACGTTGTGGGCCACGTTCCAGACCGAGACGATCTCGCCCCGCTCCTTCTGTGACCACCAGTGCACCATGGTGCGGCCGCAGGGGGGCCAGCCCATCCCTTGCACCCAACCGTTCAGGAACAGCAGCACGAACATGATGGCGATGCTGGAGGTAGCCCAGTGCATGGTCCCCATCATGAACATGATGCCGGCCGAGAGCAGCAGACCGGCGGAGAGGAAGTAACGGGCGTTGGATCGGTCCGACACGTTGCCCATCAGGAATTTCGACAGGCCATAGGCGATGGAGACCCCGGACAGGGCCAGGCCCAGATCACCGCGGGAGAAGCCCTGCTCGATGAGATAGGGCATGGCCAGGCTGAAGTTCTTGCGTACCAGGTAGTAGCCGGCATAACCGAAGAAGATCCCGAAAAACACCTGCCAACGCATGCGCTTGTAGAAGGGATCGACCTTGTCGGCCGGCAACCGCTCGATATGGGGCGCGGGCCTGAAGAGACTAAGCATGTTCTGCTTCCTTATTGTTGTAATGGGCAGTAGAGGGTGCCCTGGACATGTTTACGACCAGTGAGTCCTAATTCGTAAGCGAGCCAATTGTGCTCATTTGTGAACATTTAATCTGTGATGGCGGCTAAATTATTGCAGTTTTATTACAAAATAAATCACCGAGTGAGTGTTCGCTCATTAGCCTGAACCCCTGATAGAACAAGGATTGCGGGTACCCACTAAGTGGTAAACCAATCCAAGTTAGCGGCTATTTGTCACATTTTCTTAGCAATGAGTGGGATCTTGTCCACATTTCCGATGGCAGGGGTCTGGTGAATTGGCACAGAAGAGTTATTTTCTCTCCCGTCCAAGAACGAGCGCAAACGAGCATAACGTTTGCGTCAACTCAAACAACAAGAAGAAACGTTTTCGGGCGCAATTAATGGGACAAAAAGATAACGAAACGGAACATCAAACCTACTCTGGGTGGATATAAGGAATAAAAGGTATGAGCATACAAAGACCCAATACCCTGCTTGGCGAGTGTCTCGCCGAGTTTATCGGAACCGGCCTGCTGATCTTCTTCGGCGTCGGTTGTGTGGCCGCCCTGGTGCTGGCCGGTGCCAACTTCGGGCAATGGGAAATCTCCATTACCTGGGGGCTCGGCGTCGCCATCGCCATCTATGTGACCGGCGGCATCTCAGGTGCCCACCTGAACCCGGCCGTGACCCTGGCACTGATGACCTTCGCCGGCTTCGACAAGCGCAAGGTGGTGCCCTTCATCATCGCCCAGATAGCGGGCGCCTTCGCCTCCGCCGCCCTGGTCTACTTCCTGTATGCCAACCTCTTCACCCAGTGGGAACTGACCCACAACGTGGTGCGCGGCAGCATAGAGAGCCTCGGCACCGCCGGTATCTTCTCCACCTACCCCAACGCCCTGCTCTCCAACATGCAGGCGTTCACGGTAGAGCTGGTGATCACCGCCGTGCTGATGCTGGGCATCATGGCACTCGGTGACAGCAACAACGGTGCCCCCAAGGGCTTCGCCGCCGCCCTGCTGATCGGCATCCTGATTGCGGTGATCGGTGCCTCCCTCGGCCCCCTGACCGGCTTTGCCATGAACCCGGCCCGTGACTTCGGTCCCAAGCTGTTCGCCTTCTTCGCAGGCTGGGGTGACGTCGCCCTGACCGGCGGTCGCGACAACCCCTACTTCTGGGTTCCCATCCTGGGCCCCATCGTCGGCGCCCAGATCGGTACCGCCCTCTATGTGAAAGTGCTGGCTCCCTGCGTCCCGGGCAACCGTGTCGCCACCGAAGAAGCCACCAAAGTGTCTAATAAAGAAGAGGCCGCCGCCTAAGAGCGGTTCCTCACGTGGAAAATAAGAACGTGGAGAACATCATGTCTGCTGATAAGAAATATGTCGTCGCCCTGGATCAAGGCACCACCTCGTCCCGCGCCATCGTCTTTGACCAGAATGCCAACATAGTCGCGACCTCCCAGCGCGAGTTCACCCAGCACTACCCCAAGGCGGGCTGGGTCGAGCACGACCCCATGGAGATCTGGGCCACCCAGTCCTCTGTCTTCACCGAGGTGCTGGCCAAGAGCGGCCTGCACAGCGAGCAGATCGCCGCCATCGGCATCACCAACCAGCGTGAAACCACAGTGGTGTGGGAAAAAGCCACCGGCAAGCCCATCTACAACGCCATCGTCTGGCAGTGCCGCCGCACCGCCGCCATCTGCGAGGAGCTCAAGGCCCGCGGTCTGGAAGAGTATGTGCGCGAGAACACCGGCCTGGTGCTGGACGCCTACTTCTCCGGCACCAAGGTGAAGTGGATCCTGGACAACGTGGAAGGGGCCCGCGAGAAGGCGATGAACGGCGAGCTGCTGTTTGGCACCATCGATACCTGGCTGGTGTGGAAGATGACCAACGGCGAGGTGCACGTCACCGATCCGACCAACGCGTCCCGTACCATGCTCTACAACATCCGCGATCTGAAGTGGGATGAGCGCATGCTGGACGAGCTCGGCATCCCCATGTCCATGCTGCCGGAAGTCAAACCCTCCTCCGAGGTGTATGGCTACACCACTCGTGGCGGCGGCGCCCGCATTCCCATCGCCGGCATCGCCGGTGATCAGCAGTCCGCCCTGTTCGGTCAGCTCTGCTTCGAGAAGGGCATGGCCAAGAACACCTATGGCACCGGCTGCTTCATGCTGATGAACACGGGCACAGAGCCGGTTCGCTCGAATAACGGCCTGCTGACCACGGTCGCCATCGGCCCGAAAGGGGAAGTGAACTATGCCCTCGAGGGTGCCGTGTTTATGGGTGGCGCCACCATCCAGTGGCTGCGCGATGAGCTCAAAATCATCCACGACGCCCGCGACACCGACTACTTCGCCTCCAAGGTGGGTGACACCAACGGCGTCTACCTGGTACCGGCCTTCGTCGGTCTGGGCGCCCCCTACTGGGATCCGTACGCTCGCGGCACCATGGTCGGCCTGACCCGGGGCGCGAACCGCAACCACATCATCCGCGCCGCGCTCGAATCCATCGCCTACCAGAGCCGCGACGTGCTGGATGCCATGCAGCAAGACTCCGGCATCAAGCTGGCGGCACTGAAGGTAGACGGCGGCGCCGTGGCCAACGACTTCCTGATGCAGTTCCAGGCGGACATGATGCACACCCCGGTGGTGCGTCCGACCCGCATCGAGACCACCGCCATGGGCGCCGCCTTCCTGGCGGGCCTGGCGGTCGGCTTCTGGAAGAGCTCGGAAGAGCTGGAAGACAAGTTCAGCGTGGACCGCGAGTTCATCCCCCAGATGGACAGGGAAGATCGCGCCAAGCGCTACAACGGCTGGAAGAAGGCGGTGGAGCGCTCCCGCCGCTGGGCAGAGGAAGATTGATCGGGCGATCAACCTTCTCCGTTAGATAAAAAAGAGGCCGACAGCGATGTCGGCCTCTTCTTTATGTTTCAAATCCACCATAAGCAGCATAACTGCACCGTCAAAATCGGCGCATCACAGCTCATTGGCGCCGAGCCGCTCCTTCAGGAAGTCGAGCCAGACCCGCAGCCGGATGTCCCGCTGGGCATCTGAGTAGAAGACCGCATGGACGGGGCGCGACGCGCCGCTGTTGCTGCGAGCCAGCACCTCCACCAGGGCGCCGCTCGTGCGATCCGGCCCGGTCATGAAGTCCGACAGACAGACGATCCCCTGCCCCGCCAGCGCCAGTTGGCGCAGGGTTTCACCACTGCTGGCCCTCAGGGTCGGGGTGATGGCAAATCGGTCGCCCTGCTCTGCACTTAACAGCGGCCAGTGGTTGAGGTGATCGGGATGCAGAAAGCCGAGCAGCTCGTGCCCTGCCAGCAGATTCGCCGGCTGGCGCGGGGTGCCTCGCTGTGCCAGATAAGCCGGAGAGGCCAGCAACCGCAGCTTGGAGCGCCCAAGCGGCAGGGCGCGCAGGGAGGAATCCGTCAGCTCGCCGATGCGAATGGCCATGTCCACCCGCCGCTCCATCAGGTTGATGAAGCCCTCCGAGCTGTGCAGTTGCAGCTCTATGCCGGGGTAGCGGCGGCGAAACTCGCCGATGATGGGCACCAGCCGGTGCAGTATGAAGGGGGTGGCGGCATCGACTCGCAATATGCCCTCCGGTTGTTCCCGGCGCATCAGCAGGTGGCTCTCGGCCTCGCTCATCTCGGTCAGCACCCTGACCGCCCGCTGATAGAACCAGCTCCCCTCCTCGGTCAGGCTGACCCGGCGGGTGGTGCGGTTGAGCAGCACGGTGGCGAGCTTCTCCTCGAGCCGCTTGATGCCGCGGCTCACCACGGAATTGTCCATCCCCAGATTCTCCGCCGCCTGGCGAAAACTGCCCGCCTCCACCACGGCCACGAACAGGGTCAGTTCATCGGAATGGGTCTTCATTGTTGTTATCCTGGCAAGAGCGATGGCGTTTTATAGACGCAATATCGATAGATTGGCAAGCCATTCCCCCCGACGCTCCTTTTACGCAAAAAGAAAGAGGCCAGGCGGCGAACCGCTTGGCCTCTTTGCATCAGCAGCAAGCCACTGACTTATTTGACTTTCTCAACCTTGGGAGGTACCCAGCTACCATCCAGGATCGCCTGCTCGCCCCAGTAGGCGCGGATATAGAGGGAGAGCGTCCCCTCGGGGGCCGGCAGCCAGTTGTTGAGCTTCTCCTTGGCCGGCGCCTTGTGGCTCACATACAGGGTCAGGGAGCCATCGTCATTGAGCTTGAGATCCTTGTTCTTGGTGCCAAGCGAGTAGCGGTTCAGCTCGTTCGGGCTGAACAGGTGCTTGCTGTTGTAGAGGGTCAGGGACCAGAACCCCTTCACCGGTGGCAACTGCCCCTTGGCAAAGGTGACTGTGTAGTCGTGCTTGCCATCGAGCTGCACCCCGCCCGCGTCGTTGTCCGTGTAGAAGTACTGGGTCTCATCGGGCTTGTTGTCGAACATGTTCGACTTGGAGGTGCCGGTGCGGTTGTAGTAATCCACCCCGAACTCGGCGTTGTGCTTGGAGCGGTTCCAGCCATTGCCCGCCGGTACCCCGTTGTTCTGCCACTTGAAGAAGTCGGCGATCACCGTCTTGTCGGTCTGCTCCGCCGCCTCGTTCATCCACTGGCGCACCTTGGGATCCTGCTTGCCGGCCGCCACCAGATGGCGGAACTGGGCATAGAGGGCCTCTTCCCCGGGCAGGGGGGCGACCTTGGTCAGCACGTTGTCGAATTGATCGAAGAACTTGTCCGGGATGACCCACTTGGTCTCACCGGCGCTGGGGTTGGGCTTCTCGCCGATGGAGGGGATGTTGGCGTAGTCATAGGACTTCATCTTGCCGTCGAACTGGCTGAGCGGGTAAGTCATCACCTCCCGCACCGGCGTCTGCACCGCGGCGCGATCGGCCTGGGTGTCGTCCATCTGCACCCGCGGGATCACGTTGGCCATCTCGGTGGAGGAGCGGATGACCCCCTCCATCCCCTTGGGGGTCTCCCCTTGCCAGTTTGGCCCCACCAGCAGGTAGAAGCCGGGCTTGGAGCCATAGGGCTTGCCGAGGTTCGCTATCTGGTCGGTGCGGGCATCGTAGATGGCATAGACCCAGAAGCGATCGCCAAAGTCGGGCACCTGGATGACCACGGGTTCTTTATCCAGCTCGAAGAAGCCCAGGCCATAGACCACGTCCTGATTCGGGCAGGTGACGAAGGTTTCCGCCGGTTTGATGTAGTCCGTCAGCATACTCAGCTGCCCCATGGGAGCGACCGGTACCATGCCGCCGTTGAGGGCCGGCTCGGGGGCCTGGGTGATGGTGGCCCGGCGATTGAACTGGTTCACCATGGGATAGCCCCAGATATAGGCCTGCTGGGCGATGGCCTTCACATAGGCCTCCGGCATGCGCACCTCGGCGGCAGGCTTGTTCAGTTGATCGAACGTCGTGGGATGGGGAATGGTCAGGGGGGCCGACTGGGCCATGGCTCCCGCACTCAGGGCGAGGGCGGTCAGCCAGACGAGTTTTTTCAATTTCATCCTGTTCTCCTCAAAGGGATGCCATCTCCCGGCACACCAGGACGGCGGCCGGGAGCATGTCGGGTTTACTGATTCACCTTGACCAGATCGTCCGGGATCCAGGTCTGGTCATAGAAGCCGTCTTCCGTGCCATAGAGGCGCAGGGCCACCAGGAAGTTGCGTCCTTCGATGGTCTTGATGAAGGCGCTGTCTGCCACATCCTTGGGCTTGCTCGGCCCGAACCAGAGATCGATGGAACCATCCTGGTTCTTCGGAATATCGTAATAGCCGTTGGTGGAGGGCAGCAGCTGATCCGTCTCCGGCATGGTGCCGTCGGTGATGTTGTAGGCGGTCACCGCCCAGAACAGGGCCGCCGGCGGGTTGGCTGGCAGGTGCAGCTTGTAGGTATTACCGCCATCCAGGTGCTTGCCGTCCTTATCCTTGGTCGCATAGGGGTACTTGGAGCCCGCCCCCGTGGTGTGCATCACCATGGCCGCCGCACTCGAGTAGGCGATCTGGAAGAAGGCGGCACGCTGGTTCTTGTCCAGGGTGGCGTACTGCATCCACTCGGCGGTGGCTCCCGCCCAGGAGTTCTCCCACTGGCGGTTCGGGTAGTAGAGCTGGCGCTGATCGTCGCGTCCCACCTGACGGCGCGCCAGGATCATGCGGGGCGCCATCTCCACCGCCTTCTTGAGCGCCGCCTCTTGCTCCTTGCTCGGGTTGAACGGCTTGCCCTTGACGATGCCGATGCTGAGCAGGGCGCTACGGGTCTGGTCCGGAATGGCCGTCAGGGGCTCGTAATCGACGAACGCCTTCAGTTTTTGCCAATAGGTCCCGTCCGTCGGATACATCATGGTGACCCGCTTGCCGCTCGCATCCGGGAACTGCATCGGTTTGACATCCTTCTCCACGTCCCACAGGGGATAGACCCGGGTGGTCTCGGCATTCTTGACCGCCGGGGCCGGATCCGGCTTGCCCTCCCCCTTGCCCATGATGGTGCGAAAGAACAGGAAGACGTTGTAAGTGGAGGACTTGAACGCGAAATAGCCTTGGGGCACAGGCCCTTCGTAATCCGGCGGCAGCAGGAGGTAGAGACCGCCACGGGCGCGATCCGGGCCTATGGCCCCCACATCCGTGATGGTCTGCTGGAAGAAGTCGGTGAACATGCCGATGACGTTGGCGGGGGCCTTGATGACAAGGGGGCCTGTCTTTTTCAGATCCAGATAGCTCATGGAGTAGATGACATCGCCGTTCGGGGTCGGCACCACGGCGCGGCTGTCCATGCGCTCCTTCCACACAGGCAACACATTGTAGCCGCTGCCAAAGGCGGCCTCGGAGCCGTCCCGCAGACCTATGGTGTTCATCAGCGGCAACGAGACCAGATAGGCCTGTATCGCATCCTGGTAATAGAGCTCATCGCTCAGGGACTTGGCCTCGGCCTCATCCAGCCAGTTGCCCTTGTTCAGCTGGGTCATCAGGGGAGACATGGGGGCCTCTGCCGCCGCCAGCATGGGGCTGGCCCCGAGCAGGGCGATGAGGATCGTCGATGAGAGATATCCATGCTTCATATTGCGATTCCTTCGTTTGTGTCGTCGGCGAAAGATGTCTAATGAGATGCCGCTTACCAGAATGGTCTCTGCTGAGTGCATGGTCAACACAACATGGGATTAACGTATATGCTTCTTTCGAAATGAAAATACGCAAAATGCAACAAACGGAAGCCTTGGCCATCCGGCCGAATTTATGCCAATGAGGAGGGATGAGATGAAATACAAAGGAAGCTGTCACTGCGGCAAGGTGGCATTCGAAGTGGAAGGGGAGCTGACCCAGGCCATGGCCTGCAACTGCTCCATCTGCCAGCGCAAGGGGTCCCTGCTGTGGATGCTGCCGCGCGCCAAGCTGACGCTGCTGACCCCGGACGAGGCGGCCAGCACCTACACCTTCCACAAGCACGTGGTTAAACACCGATTCTGCCCCGTGTGCGGCATCCACCCCTACTGCGATGGCGTGGATCCCAAGGGCAATCACATAGTCGCCGTCAATGTCCGCTGCCTGGAGGGGGTCGATCCCGAGGCGCTGCCGGTGCAGCATTACGATGGCCGAGCCCTGTGAACGGGCGCTGAGCCCCATAACTCGCACGTCGGGGCAATCAAGTTCAGGCGTGCGATAAACGCCCCTTCCCACCACCGACCTCCCCCAGAGTCTGCCAACTCCTCACACTGACGATGTGATCTTGTGCAAGCATCCGAGCCGATAATAAGGCTACAATCGACGCCCACATAGGGATGTTCTCAGCCGGCGTCTTGTCGCCAGCTCCGCTTGGTTGCCACAAAAGGGAAGCAGATGTCATTTGAACACCGCCTGTTCGCCGCCCATAAGGAGCTGGCCAGCAAGGGCATTAAGGAACTCAACTACAACCAGCCACTCATCTGGCTGCTGCGAAAGGCGGGGCTCAATATCAGACCGCCCCACTATGAGCACTTTATGGTCAACCTGCTCACCATGGGGCTACCGACAGGCATCATCTGGGGTCTGTTGATGTGGTTCTTCGGTTGGGAGCATGAGGTGAGCCTGGGGTATGCCCTGCGCCAGACCTGTTTCTTTGCCATCGGTGTCGGCCTGCTGACGGCCATCGTCTTTTGGGTGCGCCGCCGGCAGCTCAAGCTGACCCCCTGGGAGGCACTGCCCAACTCCACGCCACGGACCCAGCAGCGTTGGCAGCCCAGATAATTACGAGGCAGCCATCACAGATCGTTTGCAACAGAGGGGAGCAGCCATGACCAAGGCCCATGAAAAACTGAACTATGTGGAGTTTGCCGCCAGGGATCTCGCGGCCACCAAGGCCTTCTTTACCGCCACCTTCGGCTGGCAGTTTGTGGATTACGGCCCCGACTACGCTGCGTTTACGGGGGAAGGGCTGGATGGTGGCTTCTACCGGGCGGATCTCTGCGGCCAGAGCGCCCAGGGCGGCGCCCTGCTGGTGTTCTACAGCGCCGACATTGCCGCGACCCAGGCCAGGGTGTGCCAGCATGGCGGCACCATCATTCGCCCCCTGTTCGACTTCCCCGGTGGCCGCCGCTTCCACTTCGTCGAGCCCAGCGGCAATGAATTTGCGGTCTGGTCTGAGGCGGCTAACTCCTAGTAACTAAAACTGTCAATGTGCTTGGTCTATCGATTTATGTTTTATTAAACAGGTTTGTTTCAAGATCATTAGCACCTTTTATATTAACAAGACAACGTGGAGTGTTCATGCGAGCGTTTTTAGAGCGAAATAAAATTTACTTTGAAACCATTACTCCTAGCATAATTAGCATAATTGCCTTGTTAATATCGCTATCATCACTAAACATGACTAAACGGCAGATTGAAATATCCACTTCTGATGCCCAACCACATTTTTATATCAAGGAATATTACTTATACGATAGTGACTTAAAGTTAGCTTATGAAACAGAGTTAAAAACTTTTAACTCTGGGGCAGACATCACAAATTATGAAGATACTCTTCGCACCTTCGCTTCAATTGAATTTTACTCAGAGAAAGGCAAGGAAACTATCCATATACCATTGAATGGATATTACGGAGGCTCAACTAAAACTCAAAATAGCAAAGGGGAGATGACTAAATACATTGGTCCCAACAACAATATTTTATTCTCAAAAATAAATGATGGCCTTAGCTCCGTAACGTTTAGAGATAAATATGGCTTCGCATTCATATCATTAAATCACGCAGTTCGAATCTCATATAAAAACAAGCTTTCCAATGAGGGGTATGCGTATTTTATAAATACAAACTCCGTATCCAAAGAAGAGTATGAATCCTTTCTGGATGTATTTAACAAATCTAATCTTGTTGATTTCTCGAAGCTAACCCCTAATGTTATTGGCGCTGCAATTGAAAAGGCCAGGGCATCGACAATTAATAAAGTGTGACGTTTAAAATTCACATAAATGAGCCCGCCTTAGAGGTTTCTTTATTCTCCTCATTGCTGCTCTGCCAACAATAGTGTTTTGCGGCGACGCCCCTCTTTCCCACCCGCCGCCACAGGCATACTGACTCTCGTTGTCTCGAGGAGAGTCAGATGTCCGTTCCCGTCATAGTGATTGCCCAACTCAGGGCCGCCCTGACACCACTGATCGCGGCCAGCCAGCAAGAGGCCGGTTGCCTGCGCTATCAGCTGCACCAGAGCCTGGACGCGCCCCACGGCTGGATGCTGCACGAGGAGTGGGCGAGCGAAGATGCGCTCATCGCCCACCAGCAGACGCCCCACTTTATTGCCTTCGTGGCCCAGACCCGGGGCTGGTTTGCCAGAAGCGCCGTTCGCCGCTATCACTTGGCCTGACCGCCTACACCACCTTGCTGCCCATCAAGAGAGTCAGCCAACGATGGCGACCCCAGTGGTGGGCAAACCCGATACACAAGAGCGTAAAAATAGAGAACATGAGGAAATTGATGATGAAAATGCCTGCAATCGGTTTGGGAACCTTCCGCCTGAAGGGCGAGCCTTTGGTTGCCACTCTGAACACCGGCCTCGAGCTCGGCTATCGCCATATCGATACCGCTCAGATCTATGACAACGAGTCCGAGGTGGGCCAGGTGCTGGCCAGCACGAGCGTCCCCCGCAACGAGATCTACCTGACCACCAAGGTGTGGACCAGCGAGTTCGGCCCGGGCAAGGTGATCCCGAGCCTCAAAACCAGCCTTGATAAGCTGCGCACCGACTATCTGGACCTGGCACTCATCCACTGGCCCTCCCCCAAAAATGAGGTGCCCATGGCCGTCTACCTGGAGCAGCTGGCCGAGGCCAAGGCCCAGGGGCTGACCCGGGAGATAGGAGTTTCCAACTTCACGGTCGCTCAGCTCAAAGAGGCCATCACCATCCTGGGGCCGGGCGCCATCGCCCACCAGCAGGTGGAGATTCACCCCCTGCTGCAAAACCGCAAGGTGGTGGAGTTCTGCCGCGAGCAGGGTATAGCCCTCACCGCCTATATGCCGCTCGCCTATGGCAAGGTGCTGAGCGAGCCGCTCCTGCTGGAGATCGGCAAGCGCCACGGGGTCTCCCCGGCCCAGGTGTCCCTGGCCTGGCTGCTGGCCCAGGGCATGACGGTGATCCCTAGCTCCACCAAGCGGGAGAATCAGGCCGCCAACCTGGCCGCTCTCAAGGTGCAGCTCAGCGCCGAGGAGATGGCCCAGATAGCGACCCTGGATCGGGGCGAGCGCTGCGCCAATCCGGACTTTGCCCCGGCCTGGGACTGATCCCCTCATCCCCAGCCCTTCCCCCGCCAGGGGAGAAGGGAGGACACAGCAGTCCGGGACCATTCTGTGACCCTAGCGGGAGGCATCATGCCTCCCGCTTTTTTTCGTCTTCCCCACCATCACTAGGCATCTGACACAGGACGCTACCCAGCCCATCGCCGCCCTGCAAGGCTGACTGCCGTCCCCTTAAAGCGGCCCTCGCGCCACTCATCCCCTGTCACCCTGCCATTGCTGCAAATAAATCAAAAGTAATTTGATGTCATCGTCATTTTTGCCAACAAACTCCGGGGGCATACTGCCGCCATTCTCCCGTCGGGAGTCACCATTCAAGGAGTTTGTATGCCACTGGCGTTGTTTGCCCTCACCCTGAGTGCCTTTGCGATCGGCACCACCGAATTTGTCATCGTGGGGCTCATTCCCACCATAGCCGAGCAGTTACACGTCTCCCTGCCCTCGGCGGGCCTGCTGGTCAGCCTCTACGCCCTCGGCGTTGCCATCGGCGCCCCCGTGTTGACGGCGCTGACCGGCAAGCTGCCGCGCAAGTGGCTACTGGTGGGCCTGATGGCGCTGTTCACCGCCGGCAACCTGCTGGCCTGGCAGGCCCCCGGTTACGAGAGCCTGATCGTCGCCCGCGTGCTGACCGGGCTGGCCCACGGGGTCTTCTTCTCGGTGGGCAGCACCATAGCCACGGGTCTGGTGGCCAAGGAGAAGGCGGCGAGCGCCATCGCCATCATGTTCAGCGGCCTGACGGTGGCCCTGGTGACCGGCGTGCCGCTCGGCACCTGGATTGGCCAGCAGTTCGGCTGGCGCGAGACCTTCCTGGTGGTGAGTCTGCTCGGGGTCATCGCCATGGTGGGCAGCCTGCTGCTCATTCCAAACAACCTGCCCAAGGGCGCGGCCTCCAGCATTCGTGAACAGCTCTCGGTGCTGACCCACAAGCCGCTGCTGCTGGTCTATGCCAAGACGGCGCTGGGTTACGGCGGCGCCTTCACGGCCTTTACCTTCCTCGCCCCCATCTTGCAACAGGTGAGCGGCTTTGGCGCCAACGCGGTGAGCCTGATCCTGCTGGTGTACGGGGTCTCGGTGGCGGTCGGCAACATCTGGGGCGGAAAGCTCGCCGACAAGATGGGCCCGCTGCCCGCCTTGAAGCTGTTGTTTGCCGGCCTCGCCCTGGTGCTGCTCGTCCTCACCTTCACCGCACCGCACCCTGTGCTCGCCGTGCTCACCGTGCTGGTGTGGGGTGCCTTCGCGTTTGGCAACGTGCCTGGGCTGCAGGTGCTGGTGGTCAAACAGGCCGAAATCCACACCCCCAATGCCGTGGACGTGGCCTCCGGCCTCAACATCGCCGCCTTCAACGTCGGCATCGCCCTGGGTTCTGTGGTGGGCGGTTTCGTGGTGGATCACCTGGGATTGATGCACACTCCCTGGATCGGGGCCCTCATAGTGCTGCTGGCCTATGGCCTGACCCATATCAGCGAGGCCAGTGCACGCCGCGCCGCGCGCCCGGCGATCGCCTAAGCCCCGGGCAACAAAAAGGCCGACACCCAGTGTCGGCCTTTTTCATTGGCAAGATGGTGCGGCTCAAGACTCCTTGAGATCCTCATCCGCGGCCCAGCGCGCCTCGAGCCAGAGCAGATTGACCAGGCCGCACAGCAGCGCAAACCCCAGCCCCAGTATCCAGGTGAAATACCACATATCGAAGACTCCTCAATTCCGGTGTTAGTAGAGGCTATGGCCGTGTTCGCGCACCTGCTCGGTGCTCATCTTGCCCCGCGCCACCCAGTAGACCCAGAGGGTATAGCCGATGTTGATGGGCATCAGCACGGCGACTATCCCCAGCATGATGAAGAGGGTGCGCTCGCTGGAGGTGCCATCCCACAGGGTCAGGCTGCTCGACGGATCCAGGGACGAGGGCAGCACGAAGGGGAACAGGGCGATGGCGATGGTCAGCATCATGGCGGCGCAGGCACCGCCGCTGGCCAAGATGGCGAGGCGCGCCCGGCCAAGGGTGCTTGCCAGCGCGCTCATGAGCGGCAGCAAGAGGCCCAGGGCCGGCACAGCCCAGAGCACGGGGTGCGCCATGAAGTTGCCAAACCAGCCATCCGGCGCCGTCGTCACCTGTTTCATCAGGGGGGTCAGGGCGCTGTTAAGATCCCCAATCTCGGCTATCTGGTAGCCGCGCATCTGGCTGAGCCAGAAGCCGCCCAAGGCAAACAGGGCGCTTGCCAGGGGGCCGAGCCAGCGGCTCTGACGGGCGCAACGCGCCGCTATCACCCCTTGGGTCTTGCACTGCAGGAAGCTGCAGCCGTGGAGCATCAGCAGGGCCAGCGCCGTCCCCATGCAGGTGAAGAGCAGGGGCCAGTTGAAATCGAAGGCGCCATAGTGGATGCGAAGGGCCGAGTCGAAGCGAAACGGCAAGCCTTGCAACAGGAAGCCGATCGTCGCGCCAAACACCAGGGTCGGCAGCAGGGCTCCCATCACCAGGGCCCGGTCCCACCAGCGGCGCCACACGGGGTCCGGCAGCTTGCTGCGATAGTCAAAACCGACCGGGCGCAGGAAGAGGCCGAACAGCAGGAACATGAAGGGCACATAGAGGGCCGAGAAGGAGGCGGCATAAACCAGGGGCCAGGCGGCGAACAGGGTGCCGGCGCCGGCGATCAGCCACACCTGGTTGCCCTCCCACACGGGCCCCACGCTGTTGAGCAGCACCCGCCGCTCTTCATCGCTCTTGGCCACCACGGGCAACAGCATGCCGACCCCGAGATCGAAGCCATCCATCACCACGAAGCCGATGAGCAGGAAGAGCACCAGCCCCCACCAGACGAGTTTCAGGGTTTCGTAATCCATCAGACGGGACTCCCGTTTTTCAACACTTCACCTTGATAACGACCCGTCTGCAGGCTGGCGGGCCCTTTGCGGATCACGTGACGCAACAAGAACAGCTCCACCACCAGCAGCGTGCTGTAGATGAGGAAGATGGAGATGAGGCTGAACCAGAGTTGGCCCGGTTGCAGCAAGGAGACAGAGGCCGACACCGGCAGCACGTCGCTGATGGTCCAGGGCTGGCGACCGAACTCGGCCACGAACCAGCCCGCCTCGATGGCAATCCAGGGCAGCGGTATGCTCCAGAGCAGGGCCTTGAGCAAGCGGGTCGATTGCACCAGCCGGCCTCGGCACAGCTGCAGGAAGGCGGCGGTAAAGAGCAGCAGCAGCACCACGCCTATGCCCACCATCAGTCGGAAGCTCCAGAACAGCGGCGCCACCTGGGGGATGGAGTCGTCCACCGCCTTGGCGATGGCAGCCTCGTCCGCCTTGCCAATCTCCTTGGCGTAGGGGGTCAGCAGCAGGCCGTAGCCGAGATCGGCGCGGTGGCGCTCGAAGGTGGCCCTGGCCTCGGCATTGCTACCATCCGCTCGCAGGGCCTCCAGGGCATCGTGGGCCAGCATGCCGCTGCGAATGCGCACCTCGTGCTCGGCCTTGAGATCCTTGAGCCCCGTCACCTGCTCATCGAGGGAGCGGGTGGCTATGATACCCATCAGATAGGGGATCTTGACCGCGGCATGGGTGGTCTCGGCGCTCTGATCCGGCAGGCCGAACAGGGTAAAGGAGGCAGGGGCTGGCTCGGTGTGCCACTCCGCCTCGATGGCGGCGAGTTTCACCTTCTGCACCTCGCCGGTGCGATAGCCAGACTCGTCACCCAGTACGATGACCGAGAGGATGGCGGCCAGGCCGAAGCCCGAGGCGATGGCGAAGGAGCGCAGGGCGAAGCGCACCTCCATGCGGCGCAGCAGATACCAGCTGCTCACCCCCATCACGAACAGGGAGGCGGCCACATAGCCCGCCGCCACCGTGTGCACGAACTTGACCTGGGCCACCGGGTTGAAGATCACCGCTGCCACGTCCACCAGCTCCATGCGCATCGTCATGGGGTTGAACTCGGCGCCGACCGGGTTCTGCATCCAGCCGTTGGCGATGAGGATCCAGAGGGCGGAGAGATTGGAGCCGAGCGCCACCAGCATGGTCACCAGCAGGTGCTGACCCCGGGAGAGTTTGTCCCAGCCAAAGAAGAAGAGACCCACCAGGGTGGACTCCAGGAAGAAGGCCATCAGCCCCTCCACCGCCAGCGGGGTACCGAAGATGTCGCCGACGTAGTGGGAGTAGTAGGCCCAGTTGGTCCCGAACTGGAACTCCAATGTGATCCCGGTAGTCACCCCCATCACGAAGTTGATGCCGAACAACTTGCCCCAGAAGCGGGTGATGTCCTTGTAGATCACCTTGCCGGTCATCACGTAGGCCGACTCGGCAATCACCAGGATCCAGGACAGCCCCAGGGTGAGGGGTACAAACAGAAAGTGGAACATCGCCGTCGCGCCGAACTGTATTCGGGAGAGGCTGACCACATCATCCAGGCTTATCATGCATGACTCTCTATGTTGCATTTAACAGACAGGTTTTCGCCCGTTAAGTACAACACGTGCCATGACACCTATAACAGATGCAGTTATAGTGAAATACACCTATAACAGTTTGAGCCCACCATGTCCCGCTACGGCCAACTGGCAGATCAGCTGCAGCAGCAGATAGAGAGCGGCGTCTGGCGGCCGGGGGAGCGCATCCCCTCCATCCGCCAGAGCTGCAAGACCCATCACCTCAGCCCCATGACGGTGCTGCAGGCCTATCAGCTGCTGGAGAGCCGCGGCCTAGTGCTGGCGCGGCCCCAGTCCGGTTACTACGTCAAGGCTGCCGCCTCTCCCCAGCGCATCAGCGCCCCCCAACAGGCGCACTACAGCGGCTCTGTGGACATCAACGATCTGGTGTTCGAGGTGCTGCAGGCGAGCAAGTCCCGGGATCTGGTGCCGCTCGGCATGGCGGTGGCGGATCCCGCCCTCTTCCCCCACCCCCAGCTCGGCCGGGCCCTCGGCAGTTGCATGCGCCGGCTCGATCCCTTCAGCACGGTAGCGGACCTCCCCCCCGGCAACGAGACCCTGCGCCGGGCCATCGCCCGCCGCTACGCGGACGACGGCCTGCTGGTCGACCCCCAAGAGATCATCATCACCACGGGGGCCATGGAGGCGCTCTCCCTCAGCCTGCAGGTGCTGACCGAGCCGGGGGACTGGGTGGTGGTGGAGTCCCCCACCTTCTACGGCGCCCTGCAGGCCATAGAGCGCCTGCAGCTCAAGGCGGTGGAGATCCCCGTGATCCCCGGGGTCGGCATCGATCTCGCCTTGCTGGCACAGGCCCTGGCCCAGCGCCCCATCAAGGCGTGCTGGCTGATGGGCAACGTCCAGCACCCGCTCGGCCACACCATGCCGGATGGCCACAAGGAGGCGCTGATGCTGTTGCTCAACGCCCACCGGGTGCCTCTGGTGGAGGACGACGTCTATGCGGAGATCTATTTTGGCCGCGAGCGGCCGCGCCCGCTCAAGCATTGGGACGCGCGAGGGGACAGCCTGCTGTGCAGCTCGTTCTCCAAATGCCTGGCGCCGGGCTTTCGGGTCGGCTGGGTGGTGGCGGGCCCCCATGCCGAGCGCATCCAGCGACTGCAGTTGATGTCGACCCTGTCGACCAATGTGCCGAGCCAGCTCGCGCTTGCCGACATGCTGCGCCAGGGCGGGGTAGATGCCCACTTTCGCCGCCTGCGCCACACCCTGGCCCAGCGCCAGCAGCAGATGCGGGCCGCCCTGCTGCGCCTCTTGCCCCTGGATGTGCGCATCTCCTCCCCCGATGGCGGCTACTTCCTCTGGCTGGAATTTGACGAGCGCCTCGACAGCCGGGCCCTGCATGCCCGGGCGCTCGCCTGCGGCTTTTCGCTCGCGCCCGGGGCGCTGTTTTCCAGCCAGGGCCAACACAACCACTGCCTGCGCCTGAACAGCTCCCATCCCTGGAGCCCAGCGCTGGAGGCAGCCCTCGTCCAGCTGGCGGAGCTTATCCGGCAGCAGTTGGACAAACCCTCGTTGCGTTGAGCCCCTGAGGCAGTCGCAGCCCCTTTTCTCACTTTATTTTTCCGGGGCTGCATCCAATCGCCTCCCCTCGTCGTCTCTTGCTTGAACCTCAATAAAGGAGAGACGATGAAATCCCACCCCCTCTGGCTGACCCTGCTCTGCTCGGCCCTTATCCAGCCGCTGCAGGCCGCCACCCTTTCCCAGCAATCAGGCGCCGCCCAGACCGACGCTGCTCATCAGGCCAATGACGGCGTGATCCGCCTCTATGGCCCCGGCGGGCCCGACAGCGCATTGAAGCGCGCCGCCGCGGCTTTCCAGCAGGAGACCGGGATCCCGGTCGAGGTTATCGCAGGCCCGGAACCCAGCTGGCGTGACAGGGCCGTCAAGGATGCGGATCTCATCTTCGCCGGCGCCGAGCAATCCATGTCCGCCTACCTGCAGAGCTACCCCTTCCTGGATCCCCGGAGTACCCACGCCCACTACCTGCGCCGCAGCGTCATCGCGGTACAGAAGGGCAACCCGGCCGGGATCCGTGGCATGGAGGATCTGATCAACCGCCCCCTCAAGGTGGTGGTGACCGAGGGGCTCGGCAACTACAACACCTCGGGCACCGGCCTCTGGGAGGACATCGCAGGGCGCATGGGATCCCTGGCCGATGTGCAGAAGCTGCGCAGCAACATCATCGCCTTCGCCCAGGGTAGCGGCGCCAGTTTGAGAGCCTTCACCGGCCAGCAGGCCGATGCCTGGATTACTTGGGTGCACTGGCCCCTGAACCACAAGGACAAGGCCGATTTCGTCGAGATCGAGCCGGAGCGGCGCATCCATCGCGGCCTGCTGCTCACCAAGGCGCAGGGCGCAGATGCCAGCACCCGACAGTTTATCGACTTCATCGACAGCCCCAAGGGGGAGCCCTTCTTCACCCAGGATGGCTGGACCCGTTAACCCAAGGAGAGACCCATGAAAAAGACCCTGATCGCCCTCACCCTGCTGCCACTCGGCTCCCTCTGGGCCATGGATATGCAGCCCGTCCCTGGCGCCGAGCAGCTGCCCCTCGCCCGGATGACAGAGAACGGCAAGGCCTATCTGGTCGACAAGGAGGGCTTCAGCCTCTACCGCTTCGACAAGGATGCCCAAGGAAAATCAACCTGTTATGCTGAGTGCGCCGAGAAATGGCCCCCCGCCCTTGCCAGTGCGCAGCAGATCGAGGCGGGCCTTGGCAAGGGGGCGGATGCCGGTTTTGGCCTGATCCTGCGAGACGACGGCCAATCCCAGTGGAGCTACCTTGGTCAGCCCCTCTATCGCTGGATCAAAGACACGGCCCCCGGCCAGAGCAGCGGTGACGGGGTGAAAAACGTCTGGCACCGTGTCCAGTTATGAGGTCTGAGTGAATATCGACAACCAGCAACTCTCCCACCTGCTGGCACGCTGCCGGCTCAGGGACAAGCAATCCTTCGAGGCGCTTTACCAGCTGACGGGCCAACCCCTGTTCGCCATGCTCTATGGCCTGCTCAAAGACAAGCAGTGGGCCGCGGACATATTGCAGGAGGGCTTTCTGAAGATCTGGCACGGCCAGAGCGCCTATCCCGTGGATTACCCCTGGGCCTGGCTCTGCCAGTGCATGCGCAATCTCGCCATCGATGCCTTGCGGGCCAGGGCTCGCCACGGGGAGGTGCCCTGGGATGAGGGATTGGCTGGGCACAGCGAGGGGGGCCAGCCCCCCTCCTTCTCCTTCGAGCGCTGCCTCGAGCAGCTCTCCGCCGACAAGCGCAACGCCATCGTGCTGGCCTATCGCCACGGGCTGAGCCATCAGGAGATCGTCAGCCACACCCAGACGCCGCTTGGCACCGTCAAGTCGTGGATCCGGCGCGGACTGGAGGAGCTCAAGCTATGCCTGACCCAATGACCCCCAAACGCTACCGGGACCCCGTCCTGCGCGAGCGGCTCGCCGGCGAATACGTACTGGGCACTCAGAGCCCCCGGGTCCGGGCCAGGCTCGACGCCCTGATGGCCCGCGACCCCGACTGGTGGCAGTGGGTGGAACAGTGGCAACAGCATCTGGACCCCATCATGCACAACGGCCAGTCCGCGCCACCCTTACCCCGCAACACCTGGCGCAGGATAGAGCAAGGGATCTCCCCCAAACCTCGCGCCGGGCGACTGTGGTGGCCGCTCGCCATGGCCGCCTCCCTGCTGCTCGGTCTGTGGCTGCAACCCCTGCTGCCCTGGCAAGCCCCCGCCTCCATCCAGCCGGTAAGTTACCTGGCCATGATGTCTTCTGGGGGCGAAGAAGCCCCCTTCGTGCTGGTCGCCTATCAGGGCAAGAAACCGGGCCAGTCCAGCATCCGCCTGCAGCAGAATCAGGCGAGCCCGCTGCGTCTGCCCGCCGATGCCATGCTCTGGATGCGCGACCGGGAATCAGCCAGGCTGGTGCCCTTGGCGCCGCTGGCAGAGGTGATCGCCGGCCGACTGATGACCCCCACCGAGTGGAAGCAGCTTAAAGAGAGCAGCGAGCTGCTGGTGATGAACAAGGGGAGCGAACGCCCTCTCTATCGCGGCCACTGCATCGAGCTCGGCCCCTGGCCGGCGCAGAGCTGAGCGCGAATGCAGCCCCTATGTCAGCAACAACAAGGCCCCATCACGGGACCTTGTTGTTAGCGCTGTTCCTCGACTTATCGGGCGTAGATCTCCGACTGGCGGGTAAAACCCAGGGACTCGTAAAGCGACTTGGCCCTCTCGTTGAATGACATCACCTCCAGCCGGATCTGGCTTGCATCCCGGGCCCTGGCCCACTCATCGCAGTGGGCGATCAAGGCCTTGCCGATGCCGAGGGAGCGATGACCCTCATCCACCACCACGGAGCCGATGCGGCAGATGGGGAGCTTGCTGAGGAAGGGGACTGATTCGTTGATGTCGATCCGGGCGGTCAGAAAGCCCAGCACCCGCCCCTCGTCCACCGCCACGCAGAACAGTCGCCCCTCGGCACCGATGGCGCCGAGCAAGAAGTCGCGCTCCTCGGGGGAAGGCGGACAGAACACCTCGGGAGCCTGCTCGAAGTGGATCAGCCCTATCTGCCTGTTCAGCTCGAGGATGGCGTCGATATCCTGCTCGGTTGCCTTGCGTATCTCCAACGGGTGCTCCTTGCTCTCTCGGTTTCCGATATAAAAAGCGTCATTCGTCACTACCTGGGTGAGGAAGAAGCATCTTAATGGGATAAGCGGGCAATAAAAAAGCCCCATGACGGGGCCTTTTCATCGAGTACGAACGTGCGGATCAGCTCGGCGCCCCCAGCTGGGCCACCTGCTTCTCTATGCTGCCTTTGAGGTTGTCATCGAGCCTGAGGGCACGGGCCAGCTCGTCCAGATAGCCGCGCTCCATGAAGTGATCCACCTCGATGGCGAGCAGGGAGGCGAGGTAGACCTCGGTGGCCTGCTCCATGTCGGTCACTTCCCGCGCCAGGGCCTGGGGGTCCAGCAGGCGGGCCAGCTCGGCATCAATCCAGCGCGCCGCATCGCTCTGGCCCTGCTCGGTCAAATAATCCTGGATCTTCTGGCGCTCGGCCGCGTCTATGTGGCCGTCGGCCCGGGCCGCCGCCACCATGGCACGCACCAGCAGGGTCGAGCGGGCATCCAGCGCCTGCCCCTGCAGGGTATCGAGGGGCTGGGCAGGTTGCGCCGCGCCGCCCTGCTGACTCTGCCAATCCTGATAGAGCTTGTAGGCGAGACCGCCGAGGGCTGCCGCGCCGCCCACCGCCGCCACCTTGCCGCCATACTTGCGCACCTTCTTGTTGCCAAGCAGCAAGGCCATGGCCCCGGCTGCCAGACCGCCCTGCGCCATGCCCTTCATCTGGGCCTTGCGGCTGTCACCGCCGTCGTTGAGCCAGCCCTTGCCGGCGCCAAGCAGTTGATCGAGTATTTGTTTCATAGGCCCTCCTCATTGCATAGTGCTTTATGCTGGTTCGCCGCCACTGAACTCAAGGTGAATAAATGCCGCTGCCCCGCCTGTTGCTGCTGACCCTGCTGACCCTGATGGCGTTCGCCGCCAACTCTGTGCTCTGTCGCCTGGCGCTGTTTGAAGAGCGCATGGATCCGGCGCTGTTCACCCTGCTGCGCCTGACTAGCGGGGCCCTGGTGCTGATCCTGCTCTGCTCGGCCCGCCGTCCCCCACCGCCCCGCCAGGGGGACTGGGGCGGCGCCCTCTGCCTCATCACCTACGCCGCCGCCTTCTCCTTTGCCTACCTGACCCTGACCGCAGGCACCGGGGCCTTGCTGCTGTTCGCCGCCGTCCAACTCAGCATGCTGGCCCCGCCCCTGCTCCGGGGCGAACGGCTTCCCCCTCGCCAGTTGGCCGGCCTGCTGCTCGCCATGGCGGGTCTGTTATGCCTGCTACTGCCCGGCATCCAGGCACCGGATCCCCTGGGGGCCGTACTCATGATAGCCGCAGGCATAGCCTGGGCCTGTTATACCCTGCGCGGGCCGCGCTTTAGCGATGCCCTCGCCGCCAATGCGGGCCACTTCCTGATGGCCAGCCTGCCTGCTGCCCTGATCTACCTGTTGCTGGGGCATCTCGACGCCAGCCCGGCCGCCATTGGCTACGCCCTGGCCTCGGGGGGACTCGCCTCCGGCCTCGGCTACGCCCTCTGGTATGGGGTGCTGCCCCACCTCGGCCGCACCCTGGCCGCCAGCGTTCAACTACTGGTGCCTCCCCTCGCCATCCTGGCCGGACTGATCTGGCTCGATGAGTCAGGATCATGGCGGCTGTATAGGACCTATTGAATTGATCACTGGAGAAGGTTAGGGAATAAGTGGGATCTTGAGGGAATGAGTGGGATCTGAAAACCAGAAGTGGCGCGGCCTGTAGAGCAATCGAAACTCTGCAGGCCGCGTTCGTTATGGCGGATCCACGAAATGATCAATGGATCTGAAAGCGGCGGAAAATCGCGAGTGAATTGATCACTGTCGATTTCGTGAAGCTGGCTTTAAACCGGCTTTAAAGGCCAGGGTTGAAGTCCCAGCCAGGCTCGATGCCATCATCAGAAGCGCTGGTCTTGGCTTTGCCGGACTCCAGTATCTTCTGATACTCATACTTTGAAATCTGCCGCACCCAGCACTTGCATTCACTGCTATTGGGCGGGAAGTGCGTTCTCCACCATGGGTCATCGACGGGCAGCAGCACACCATCCCACTGAGGATGACAAGGCTCACGGCTCGGGCCAAGATTGTAGATCAGATATGGCATGGCGCGTTTTGTGCGCTGGATGCGCTGCCACTGGGCGGCCGCTCTCTTAATTTTATTGTCCATGTCACTCACCAACATCACGTTTCGTTGATGATGCGCACAACGCGGCCAATCACCTTGCACGCTTCATCAGCATCGACAGGCAGCGTGATTGGCTCATAGCGCGGGTTCTCGCAGTTCAGGCTCCATCCGCCCGGGATCTTCTGCACATTGCGGATGAGCGCCGCGCCATCGACTTCAACGACCATGAGGGAGCCATCAGCCAGGCGGTTGTCGCGGCTATTGATGATGACGGTGTCGCGGTGCTTTATCCGCTGCTCCATGCTGTCTCCGTTCTGCACAAAGAAAGCCAGATCGTTTGGCTCAAACCCTCGCCATTTCAGCCACTTGGAGGACACTGGGAAGGTCCCTCCCATCTCATTCAAGAAAAGCTCTGGCTCTTCAATGAAGAAGCGAAGTTCAACAGCGTTATCATGTTTTCTTGCTTTGTAACTTGTTGATTCTTCTGAGATATGGCTATCACTATCAAAGATTTTTCCAAGGCCACCAGCGACGGCACCTACTACTGTGGCCGCCCCAATGAATGGGATCCCACCAGTAGCAAGCATCGGGGCGCCAGCTGCAGTACCAAGGGCCGCTCCAGCACCAGGTGCCACCATCGCCACACCGCCCTGGTTCGGCAGCGGAGATATCTGCTCCCTCACTGCCTTGGGTAGTACTGAGATGTGATACTCGAATGCCTTGGTGCCAGAACGTTTGCGCCGGGCCCCCTCCTTCCCTTCCGCCCACTCGTCCAGGATGTCCCTGGTGCGGCGGTCTGTCGTCGGCATTCCTTCGAGCCCTGCTACCTCTTTTGCAGTGACCCACAATTTCCGATTCCCACCATGGGAATCGGAAATCACTTCCGATTCATGTTCACTCATTTCCGAATCCCGTAACCAATTGTATTTATTGGTTTTGCATGCGTATTGAGGAGTGATCGCGAAAAGTCGAATCGGAAATAACGGAAAAATAAATTTCCGATTCGCTTGATATCACGTCCGTTTCGTCTTTATAGTCTGGTTAATAAGACGAGTAACCAGACGGAGTTACAAAGATGAGTTACCAAGTTAGCGAAATAGTCTCGCAGAAAAAGACGCCTGAGGGGAGTGGAAATGTCGACTGGCATCGTGCCGATGTCGTCGCCGCGCTCAAGAAAAGGGGGATCACCATCTCCGCGTTGAGCCGTGCCAATGGCCTGGCTGGCAGCACTCTGGCAAATGCCTTCCGTTCGCCCTGGCCGAAAGGGGAAAAAATCATCTCCGGTGCTCTCGGTCTTGAGCCGCAAGACATCTGGCCGAGCCGTTATCAAAACCTGCAACAGGCCAGTTGAGGAGCATCGCGATGGAGTGGTTCACCTCATCTGAGCTGGCAGGCACACCAGGCATGCCAACAACAGATCGCCAAATTAGAAACATCATGAAGGATCTGGCCTCCTCCGATCAGGAGAAAGCCCGCCAGCGTGATGGCAGCAAAGCCACTGAATATCACATCAGCATCCTACCCCCGGCCGTCCAAGCCGCCCTGCTGCGCAAGACTGGCAAGGTCGTGGTCGGTGGGATGACGCTGGATCTGCCGAAACCGCAGGCGCCGCGCTACTGCAAAGAGCAGCTGTGGGCCAACTGGAGCAAGGCCAACACCAAGGCGCACGACAAGGCCAAGGACCGCCTGAAAGCGGTGCAGGCTGTGCACGCCCTGGTAGCCAACGGCAGCTCGTTGATGGAGGCCTACCAGCATATCGCCGCCGAGTTCGCTATCGCCCTGCCGACCCTGCGTCGCTACTGCGCCGCGGTGAAAGGCTTCGAGGATAGCGACTGGCTGGCCGTGCTGGTGCCCAAGCAGCAGCAAGCCGCCACCGAGAGCCGTGCCGATCGCCTGGCGCCGGTGAGCGATCAAGCCTGGGAGTTCTTCAAGGCAGACTACCTGCGCCGCGAGCAGCCTAACGCCTCGGTCTGTTATGAGCGGTTGAAGCTGGCCGCCCGCGATCAAGCCTGGGCCGTGCCCAGCCTTAGCAGCCTGATGCGCCGCCTGGAGCTGGAAGTGCCCAAGCCACAGCAGGTGATGCTGCGCCAGGGCGAGCACGCGCTGATGCAGCTCTACCCGCCGCAGGAGCGCACCATCGAAGGGCTGGACGCCATGGAGTGGATCAACGGTGACGGCTACCTGCACAACGTCTTCGTGCGCTGGTTCAACGGCGAGGTGATCCGTCCCAAGACCTGGTTCTGGCAAGACATCTACAGCCGCAAGATCGTGGGCTGGCGCACCGACATCAGCGAGAACACCGACAGCATCCGCCTGTCCCTGATGGACGTGTGCAGCAAGTACGGCATCCCGCGCGAGATCACCATCGATAACACCCGCGCCGCCGCCAACAAATGGATGACCGGGGGCGTGCCGAACCGCTACCGCTTCAAGGTCAAGCCAGACGACCCCCTCGGCCTGATCCCGCAGCTGGGCATCAAGCTGCACTGGTCCAGCGTGCTGCTGGGCAAGGGGCACGGTCAGGCCAAGCCGATCGAGCGTGCCTTCGGTAATGGCGGCCTGGAAGAGTTCATCGACAAAACAACAGCCCTGAAAGGCTGCTACACCGGCCCCAACCCCATGGCCAAGCCGGACAATTATGGTGAGCGGGCAGTGGATGCGGCCGAGTTCCTGCGCCTCGTGGCCGAAGGGGTCGCTCAGTACAACGCCAAGCTGGGACGCCAGACCGAAGCCTGCCGGGGCGTCATGAGCTTTGACCAGGCCTTCGAGCAGAGCTATGCCCAGGCCACCGTGCGCAAGGCCAGCCGCGAGCAACTGATGATGATGATGCTGCAGGCAGAGGCGACCCGTGTCAGCCAGCACGGCACCATCAAGCTGGAATCGGGCGGTGCCATCGCCAGCCGCAGCAACCGCTACTACCACAGCGATCTGGCCGAGTACGCCGGGCAGAAGGTGGTGGCCAGGTTCGACCCGCAGCGCCTGCACGAAGCGGTGATCGTCACCACCCTCACCGGCCTGCACATCTGCGAAGCGGATTGCCTGGAGAAGGTCGCCTTCGGCGATACCCAGCAGGCCCGCGAGCACAAGCGCAAGCGCACCCAGTTCGTCAAGGCCAACAAGGCGGCGGCACTGGCCCAGCAAGGCATGTCTGCGCTCGAAGCGGCCGCCCTGCTGCCCAGCATCACGGACGAAGAAGCACCCGAAACCAAGGTGGTGGAGATGGTGCGTCCGGTCAGCCTCGGCAATGCCGCGTTGGCCATGCAGCCCGCGCCGCTGGTCGCCACCCAAACCAATACCGAATCCGCTCCGGTCATCGACTACGAGGCGCGCTTCCAAGCAGCCGCCGCATTAGCCCTGGCCGCACAACAGAAAAACCGGATTTAACCGGCCTTTAAACCAAGAAAAAAGCGGCCTTGCGGGCCGCCCAAAGGGAGTAATCAGACATGTCAAACGTAGTCACCTTGGACCAGAACAGCAACACCGGCACAGACGTGATCGCCCGGGTCAAGGCCCTGCTGGAGCAGAGCGTGGTCACTCAGGCGCAGGTTGCTGCAGAAGTGGGGATCTCCCCGACCACAGTCAACCAGCTGCTGAACGACAAGTACAAGGCCGACCCCAGCGCCATGGTGCAGAAGCTGGCCAACTGGCTGACCGCCCGCGACCAGCGTGCCGATGCCCCCCGCGATCCCGGCTTTGTGATGACCGAGACCGCCAAGCAGATCATGGCGGATATGTCCTATGCGCTGGCCACCCAGAGCATCGTCATCAACCACGGCGCCTCGGGTGTGGGCAAGACCACCGCCCTGCGCGAGTTCCAGCGCCTGAGCAACAACGTCTGGGTGATCACCACCTCGCCATCCCGCTCCACCATGACTGAGTGCCTGTATGAACTGGCCATGGAGCTGGGGATGGAGAACGCCCCCCGCCTGCGTGGCCCGCTGGCCCGCGCCCTGCGCCGCCGGCTGCGCAACACCAAGGGCCTGATCGTGGTGGATGAAGCCGACCACCTGGACCGCGCCACCCTGGAGGAGCTGCGCATCCTGGTGGAAGAAGTCGAGGTCGGCATGGTGCTGGTCGGCAACAGCCGGGTGTACACCCAGCTCACCGGCGGCCAGCGCAGCGAAGACTTCGCCCGCCTTTACTCCCGCGTCGCCAAAAAACGCGCCCTGACCAAGGCCAAGAAGGCCGATGTGCTGGCGGTGGCCAATGCCTGGAACATCACCGGCACTGCCGAGCGCGATCTGCTGCTGCGGATCAGCGAGCGCCCCGGCGCCCTGCGGCTGGTGAGCAAGACCCTGAAACTGGCGGTGATGTACTCGGGCGGTGAACCGCTGACCGAGCAGATCCTGCTGCATGCCTACAACGAGCTGGAGGGGGAGTGATGGAGATTTGTCGAGTAGAGGGGATGCGCGTGATCCCTTGCGAATTTCTGGCAAAAGCCAGCCAAGGGAATATCGCAGCAAGGAAGGGGGGCGGTGTTTTTGAGTGGCATTCCGTCCTTATGAACAGCCCATCAAGGGAGATGAGAACGATGTATGGGGTGCGCAGTGGGGAATTCAAAAGCGGCCTGATTTTTAACTACTGCCCATTCTGCGGTGGTGACTTGAAAGCAGCTCAACCAGCAGCGGCTCAGGGGGGGAATTGATGGAAGCCAAACCCCAGGAGACGACCTTCTACGGCGTCCCAACCGCCCAAGCCTGGACCCACGTCCACCTGCTGAACGGCCGCAAGGGCCGCGAGGTGAGCCGCAGTGATGGCGAGGTGGTGATCCAGTGCGAGAAGGGATGGGCACAGAGCTATGACGAAGACCGGTTGCACCTCATCTGGGCGCCGCTGAAACAGGAACAACAAGGAGAACAAGCATGAACATTCGAACCAATAGCATCGGCGTGATCGCCCAGCGAGTGATGGCAGAACTGCGCAAATCCGGCTGCCAGGTGTTGACCGTCAAGGCCGCCCAGGTGCGCCCCATGATCGAGATCGCCTATCCCAGCCCCGAGCTGAAACAGGGAGCCATCGAGCTGAAAGAGCAGGTCAACGGCTTGCGCCGCCGCGCCTTCGCCGCCCGCCTCGGCGGCTGCGTTATCCACTGGCACGAAGACCTGCCGCAAGACGACTTCGAACTGACCGGCAACATGACCGCGGTCGAGTACCTGCACCACCGCGCCGCCGGCTTTCCGGCTTAACAGGAGCACACAGCAATGACCAACCAAACCGAACAAATGCGCAAGAACGCCCTGGGCCACTTCGTACCGGAGTCCCTGATTGCCCAGATCGACCTGCTGCGCGATGACCTGGTGACCCGCCTGTGCAACGACGCGCTCGAAGAGAAGCTGCGCCTGCTGGCTCGCAAGGCCAGCATCGCACTGGAGATCGAAGCCTTCATGGATCTGTCGGCCGCCGAGTACGGCGTGCAGTACGGCGGCGCCAAGGGCAACGTCACCCTAACCAGCTTTGACGGCCGCTTCCAGGTGGTGCGGGCCATCGGCGAGCACCGCAAGTTTGACGAGCGCCTGCAGACCGCCAAGGCCCTGATCGACGGCTGCATCGGCCGCTGGAGCGAAGGCAGCAGCAGCGAGATCCGCGCCCTGGTGGATCACGCCTTCCGCGTCAACAAGGGCGGCCATGTGGACGTCAACCAGGTGCTCTCCCTGCGCAAGCTCGAGATCCAGGATGTGGAGTGGAAGGAAGCCATGCAGGCCATCGCCGACGCCATCACCGTGGTCGGCAAAGCCGAGTACATCCGGTTCTACGAGAAGACCTGCACCGGCGGCTACAAGGCCATCGTCATCGACTGGTCGAAGTTGTGAGGTGCGCCGTGTTGAACCTGACCCCCGAAGTGATCAAGCAGTTGGCTCTGGCCCAGTTGCTGGCAGACCAGAGCGAAGACGAGGGCACCCAGTTTGAAGATGGCTCCTATGAGCAAGGTGTGCGGGATGCCCTGGGGTGGATGTGCGGGTTGCTCGATAACCCGCCCTACAACCCAACCGAATGGCCCGTCACCGAAGAGGAACTGGCCATCATGACCGAAGGCCTGGGGCTTGTCGGGATAGACGATGGAGTTTGAAACCCGTTATGGCCCGCTGTACCTCACACGCCACGCCTTCGAGCGTTGGGTTGAGCGTACCGGCCGCAGCGAACTGGACATGCTGGGCGCCCTGTCACGGGCTTGGCGCCCAAGCAAACGACAGCTGCGGCGGATCCGGCAGCGCGAGGCGGGATGGAGCCCGCGCCGGATCCTCGAATGTGACCACGCCTATTTCATCGTGAAAAAAGGCTCAATCGTCACCGTTTACGACAAGCACTGAACCGCATTTAAACAGGAGCAACACCATGAGTAATCCGGCTTTGAAGGGCGACGAGATCGCCCGTAACCCGAATGGTTACATGGCCATGGCCACCCGCGCCGCCGAACTGGAACGCGAGGGCCGCTATATCCCAGCCCTGGACCTGTGGGTGATGGCCAAGAAGGCTGCCAAGAACGTCATCAACCAGCACTGGGCCCAGACCCGCGTCGACCTGTGCATGACCTGCATCCACCGTTTCGGCAAGCGGGAGGCGTGATGAGCGACAAGCGCATTCTGGCCAAGATCAAGAAGCTGATGGCCATGGTGGAGCGCGGCAACCCGCACGAATCCGCCAACGCGATGAAGAAGGTGCAGGCGCTGATGGCCGAGCATCAGCTCTCCAGCGAAGACGTCGCCCTGAGCGGCATCGACGCCAGCAAGGTGAAGGCCGCCAACAACAGCGAGCGCCAGCCTAAATGGAGTCTGTTGCTGGTCAGTCTGGTGCGCCAAGCGTTCGGGGTCGAGGCGATCATGTGCCATGAGATGGCATGGGGGCGCAACACCGCCGAGGTGATGTTCATCGGCCCAGCGGAGCGGGTGGAGATCGCCGGCTACGTCTACACCGTGCTGGCTCGCCAGCTCAAGGCAGCCAGGGCCGAGTACATCAGCAGCCTGAGCAAGCGCATGAAGACCAGCACCAAAACGGCTCGCGCGGATCTGTTCTGCGAGGGCTGGTGCAACGGGGTGTATCACAAGATCTCCGCCCTGGTGCCCAGCGAGCAGGAGAGTCAGCTGGTTGCCCAGTACATCGAAAAACATCACCCGAACCTGAGCGCCGGTGAGTCCCGCGCCGCCAAGGCCACCAAGCGCGATCAGTCCGCCTCTCTACTGGGATGGATAGCGGCGAAAGAGGTGGAGCTGAATGCCGGTGTCGGTGGCCAGGAACAAGCCAAGTTGGGGGCAGCATGAGCATCAAACCCCGGACCTTCTATCTGGCGGCGGCGCTCTATTGGGCGCTGCTGATCCCGGCTGCCGCCTGGGCGGTTTACGAAATCTTGCAATAGGGAGTGACCGACATGTCGAACGTGAAATACCTGCTCAACACCAGCGTGGCCGATGGCAAAAGCTCCCTGGAGTGCCAACTGCAAAGCAACCCGCAGCAGGCCCTGGCCGATGCACAACTGGCCATCGACTTCATCAACCAGTACGGCCAAGCCGCGAAGCACCGCTCCCGCCTGGCCATGCTGACCACCATCGTCAACAAGGCGCGCAAGCGCCTTACCCAATAAGCGAAACGGGGGCCGTTCCCCCGTCTGCCTGGCGTGGTGGCCAGGCACTGATGAGCAGCCGACCGGGCCCGGTCATGACCGTTCCAGCTTCTGACAACAGACAAGGAATTGAGAATGACAAACGGTGAGTTGAGTATCGAGTTATCCAGGCTATGTGGCCTCGCGTGTACCGCGACCAGCTACATCGCCAAGCTCATGGCCATGCGACGGTACGCGACCTTCGCGGCACGAGCGACTGAACAGGGGGCCATGGCGCTGGCGGCAGAAGCCAGGCGCTATGAAGAAGAGCTGCGGGCCGAATTACACCAGCAGTACGAACAGAGGGCAACGCCATGCACGGTGAATATACCCCACTGATGAAGCCCGGCCTGCTGGAGAAGCGGCTGGCCTCTGGCAAGGCGCGGCTCGATCCCGAGATGGGGTTGGAGAAGCTCTGTTCTGGCTGCAACGAATACTGGCCGCAAGACACGGCCTTCTGGTCGGCCAGGCATCATCCCACCGCTCCAGACGGTCTGCAGCACTATTGCAAGGCCTGCGAGGGGGAGATCGCCGTCAAGCGCCGAGAAGGAAAAGCCGCATGAAGTTGACCGCCTATCAACGCCGCCAGGTGGATTATGTCAAGGCCAATATGCCCGGCATGGTCACCCGCCAGCACAAGGGGATGAGCCGGGCCGCCGTGAAGGAGGCCAAGGCCGAAGCTGACCAGAAAGCCATGGACTGGCTGGACCGCACCGTGCCCCGTTGGCGCGAGGGAAAGCCGCCGAAGACCAACAAAATTTATGTCGCCGCGCTCTCAGGGAGCGAGGCAGATGAGGAGCAAGACGATGAGTGATAGCAAACGCCTGCTGCAGCTGGTGCACGTCGGCCGCCGCGAGCTGGGCCTGGATGATGAGGATTACCGCACCCTGCTGGAGTCAGTGACCGGCGCCCGTTCTGCCAAGGGGCTTAAGCCTGCCCAGCTCGAAGCAGTGGTCACCGCCATGAAGGCCGCCGGCTTCAAGGTCAAGGCCAAATCGCCGGCCGCCGGCAAGCGCTTCTCGCCGCCCAGTTCTGCCAAGGTGCAGGCCCCCGAGGGGCGCAAGCTGCGGGCCATCTGGATCACCATGGCGCAGGATGGCCTGCTGCGAGATGGATCTGAGGATGCGCTCGGCAGCTTCATCAAGCGGATGACCGCCAACAGCAACGGCGGCGCCGGCATCAACCGTGCCGAATGGCTGACCTCTGCCCAGGCTGAGCGGGTACTGGAAGCGCTGAAGAAGTGGCATATCCGGTTGATGACCGATGCCATCCTGAGCCGGGGTGATATTATGCCGGTCAGCAACTCACACCGGCTCGATGCCCTGCCGGGCTATGACCTGGTGCGGGAGGTGTACGAAACACCGGGTTGGCGAGCCGGTGGCCGGATGGTGATCGATGGCAGCAGGCCGGTGAACGAGTTACAGCAAAAGGAGAGTTGAGGTGGCAAAGATAAACGGCTTTGGTTGGGCAGTTCTTGGCGTGATCGTGGTAGTTGGTAGCGCGGTGGCTTATCTGGCCATGCCCGCCAAACAACAGGTCGATATCAGCATTCAGGGGGTCAATGATGGCGTTGACCGCTCTGAACAGGTTAAAGCCAACTTCACAGAACTGGCGGCCAACTGCCCGGCCGTACTCAAAGCCAAGTCGGTGGTGGTGATGCACGAACAAGGTGAAGCTTTGTTTTGGCGCAACGAGAAGCTTGGCTGGCAGAGCGATTTTTACTTCAAGGCAGTTGACCACCGTGGCGAAACCCACCATTTCTATCTCCGTGAAGACGCACCGCGCGAACTGATGGTATTTGCCAAGCAGGCAAGTCTGGATTGGTGCGGTATCGATGCGAAGATGAAGGACTACTATCTGGTCACGCTATAGCCTGCCACTTGGGCGCCCTGATCCGGGAGGTTATGATCTCAACACCCAGCCATGCTGGGTGTTGTTTTATCTGGCGTTCGGAGGCGATATGAAAGAGACACACGACAAGCAGACCATCGATCTGTTTGGCATTGGCGTTGACCTGGACGCCATCGATCCTGAGACCTATCGCATGTTGAGCGATGACACCGCCCCTGGCTGGAGCGAGCAGTTGCGCGGCATGTTCGACACCATCGAAGCGGTTGTGGACGATCACCGCAACGACAAGATGCTGGCCTTCATCATGTTGTCTGAGTTCTGCCGTACCTTCGGCGGCGCCCCCTTCTATGTGCCGAACGGCAAGACGTTGGCCACGGTGCTGCGCTCCATTCAAATATGGAAGGAGTTCACCGGCAATAACGTGTTCGAGCTGTCGCGTAAATTCGGGGTGTCCACCCGCGAAATTCAATTCGTGCTGGCCAGGATGCGCCGCTCTGAAATGCGGAAAATACAGGGCGATATGTTTACCGGTCTCGACCCGGTTGCAGATGGCCATGGTCGGCGTAATGGCAGAGCCTATTAGCCAGCAATAAGCATCAAGAAATAAGCGGCCCCAGTGGCCGCTTTTTGGTAATGACGGATTTCACTTTTTTATGAAGTCCGTCTCTACAGCGACGGATTTCATAAAAAGCACACTCGACCTATTAACCGTGAGGTGAATATGTCGAACATCATTCAATTTACCCAGCCATATAGCCTGGCATTCCAGCATGCAGTGACCTTTGTGCTGGATAAAGAGGGCGGCCTGCGCCCAAACATGGGCTATGTCAATGACCCCAACGATCGGGGCGGTGAGACCAAGGCCGGCATCAGCAAGCGCGCCTACCCCAACGAAGACATCAAGAACCTGACCCTCGAACGGGCCATCTTCCTCTATCACCGCGACTACTGGCGCCAGGCCTACTGCGCCGAGCTGCCCGCTGGCGTCTCGCTGGCCGTGTTTGATGGCGCCGTCCAGCATGGCTGGCAGAGCTCGGTGAAGATGCTGCAGGAGGTCATGGGGGTGAAGGCCGACTGCATCATCGGGCCCAAGACCAAGACCGCCATCGCCGGCATGGATCCCGAGTGGGTGCTGGCTCGCCTGCTGCTGCGCCGTGCCCGCTTCTATGGTCGCATCCTCATCAAGAACCCCACCCAGGGGCGCTTCTTCGAAGGCTGGCATAACCGCTTGGCACATCTGTCTGATGCCTGCTGGCAGGTAGTCGAAGGCAGTTCCAATCCTGATTTCCGCAAGGTGGCCTGACATGGGCCGCAACTGGCAGTGGAGTTTCGACCATGGCCGCGAGCAGCGGCTCAAGCTGGAGCGCGAGGCCGCCGAGCAGGGCATCGCCGAGTGCGACATCGATCGCACGGTGCCGCTCCATAGCCGCGACGGCACCATGCAATCCCAGTTTGCCAAGGGCTGGAGCTCAGTCACCGCATCCGAGATCTACGACGCCCGCAACCGCCACCGTTTCAAGATCCTCACCACTGGCAGCGACAAGGTGGCCGCGCACTGCGCTCGCCTGCGTGCTCTCTTTGATAAGGATGTTCCATGCTCCCGTTAATCCCCGCCCTGGCCGCGCTCGCCGTGCAGCAGGGCCCCGCGTTGATCCGTGGTATCGCCGGAATGTTTGGCGGCAGCAAGACCGCCGACAAGGTTGCCGACATGGTCGAGCAGGTTTCCGGCATCGGTCTCACCGCTGCCCAGCAGCAGGCCAGCATCGAAGAACAGCTCGGCCGCATCACCGATCCTGCCGCGCTGCTCGAACTGCAGAAGCTCAAGAACGAAATGGAGAAGGAGCAGACCCGCCGCCAGGAACTGGAGCTGCAGGACCGCCAGACCGAGCAGCACGAGACCCAGGAAACCATCCGCAGCGGCGATGCCGCCACCGACACCTATGTGCGCAACACCCGGCCGTTGATGGCGCGTCAGTCCTGGTATGTCACCGCGCTCTATGTGCTGGCGTTCGAGGGGCTGGCCGTCGCCGGCTTCGGCACCGGTGCCGATCTCAGCATGGTGGCCATGCTCAGCACCCCGGCCTGGGCTTATCTCGGCCTACGCACCCTGGACGGCTTCGCCCCGCATCCCAAGAGCAGCGGCCAGAAGGTGCAAACCGCCGTGACCGGCGCCGTCTCCAAGCTACTGACGAGGGGCAAATGACCGATCTGTTTGACCGTGCCCAACAACAAGAACAAGAGAACCGCGAGCGAGCCATCAACAAGGTGCTGGCCCGCCGCAAAGAACAACCAGACCAGGACGAGCGCGGCAACCGCTTCTGCCTGACTTGTGGGGAGCAGATCGCCCTGGCGCGACTGTGTGCTTCGCCTGACGCGGTGCGCTGTGTGCCGTGCCAGTGCCGTGTAGAGATAGCGGGGAGACATCGCTATGGAGTTTGACTGGATCCCGCGTTGGTGGGGAGTCATCACCACCGTGGTGGCAGTGCTGGCCACTGTCGCCATGTTGTGGTTGAGCAAGAACTTCGCCCGCCGCGAGGACTTGAGCAAGGTGGAAACCAAAATGGCCGATGTCAGCAGCCGCGTCTCGAACCTCGAAGAGAAGGTGGACAGCCTTCCCACCCTGGAAGAAATGAACTCCCTGCGCCTCGAAATGGCCGAGATGCGGGGCGACATCAAGGCATTGCGCGAAGCGCTGCACCCCGTCAATCACCTGGCGCGGCTGCTGCTCGAACAGCGTTTAAACGAGAAATAACAGGGGGGCACATGAGCTTCAAAGAGATGATCACCAGCGATAAGCGGCTGGTGATTTTGCGCAGCCTGCGCGAGATGACCGGTTACAAGGCCAACGATTCGATCCTGGATTCGTGCCTGGAAACCTTTGGCCACAGCGTCAGTCGTGACGAGGTGCGCACCCACATGCGCTGGCTGGAGGAACAGGGGCTGATCACCGTCGAGAAGGTCGGCGAAACCCTGGTGGCCAAACTGACCGGCCGGGGGGGTGACGTGGCCACCGGTAAGTCGATGGTGGATGGCGTGAAGAAACCGCGCCCGGAGTAAGCCATGAAGGAGCTACTGATGAAAATGAAAAGCGCCCTGGTGGGGCTGGTACTGGGTGGCCTGAGTGTCATGTTGAGCAACGCCAGAGCTGACCCCGGCATCACCCCTATCGACACCATCATCCGGAAAGGGGAGCAAGCTAAGCATTCCCACACCGCCTTCAATGGCGGGCTGCCGTCGGTCAAGCGGGCACAGCGTCAGGCCATGGCCAAGCGTGCCGGCCGCCGTGCGCGCCGGCTGGGTCACGCATGAAAGCCCGCCTGCTGGATATCGCCGCCATGATGGCCGTGGGCTACCTGCTGGCCCTGCCCATCGTTGGCGATCCGGTCTCTGCGCTCTGGGGCTGTGCGGCCCCGCTCATTGACAAGCTGCTGGGGTAGTCATGTCCAAAAAGAAAAACACCAAGAGCAAGATCCAGCAGCTGCCGGACGATATCCGCAGCCAGCTGGCGACCATGTTGCGATCTGACTCCATGTCGCAGAAGGCCATCCTGGAAGAGATAAACCAGCTGATCCGGGAAGCCGGCTTGCCGCCGGAGGATCAGATCAGCCGCACCGGCCTGAACCGCTACTTCAAGCGCATGGAGCTGGCGGGTAGTCGCATGGCCGAGGCACGCGCCACCGCCGAGGTCTGGACGTCCAAGCTCGGCCAAGCCCCCACCTCTGAGGTGGGCAAGCTGCTGCAGGAGTTCGTGCGCACCATGGCGTTTGAGACCTCCATGAAGATGATGGACGCGAGCGACGGCGAAGAGGGCAAGATGATCGACCCCAAATCCCTGGGCCAGCTCGCCCTGGTGATCCAGCGGGTGGAGCAAGCCGCCATGACCAGCCACAAGGTCGAGAAGGAGATCCGCGCCGCGTTCGCCGCCGAGGTAGCCGACAAGGCCGAGAAGATAGTGAAGCAGGCCGGGCTGACGGCTGAGACCGCTGCCGATATCCGGCGCCAGATCCTGGGGATAGCGTGATGAACCACCTCACCCAAACTGAAAACGCCCTGCGCAACCAGTCCGCGGCCGCCATCATCGGCGGCCAGTTCAATCCTGCCGAGGTGCTGCTGCCCTATCAGAAGCGCTGGATCGCCGATGACGCCACCCTCAAAATCGCCGAGAAGTCGCGCCGTACCGGGCTCACCTGGGCAGAGGCGGCAGATGCCGCGCTCAATGGCTCGATGTCGGCGGCGGCCGGCGGCTGCGATACCTTCTATGTCGGCACCACCAAGGACATGGCCCGAGAGTTTATCGACGCCTGCGCCATGTGGGCCCGCGCCTACCACTATGCCGCCAGTGAGGTGGGTGAGGAGGCGCTGGCCGACGAAGACAAGGACATCCTGGTCTACGTCATCAACTTCGACAGCGGCTTCAAGATCAAGGCGCTGTCATCCAACCCCAGCAACCTGCGGGGGATGCAGGGCAACGTGGTGATCGACGAGGGGGGATTCCACAAGGACCTGGCCGCCATCCTCAAGGCCGCGATGGCGCTCACCATGTGGGGCAGCAAGGTGCGCATCATCTCGACCCACAATGGGATCGAGAACCTGTTCAACACCCTGATCCAGGACAGCCGCGCCGGCAAGAAAGAGTTCAGCGTGCACCGCATCGACATAGAGACCGCCATCAACGAGGGGCTCTATCAGCGTATCTGCCAGGTCTCCAAGCAGGAGTGGAGCCGTGGCGCAGAACAGGAATGGTTGCGCAAGCTGCTGCGCAATACCGCCACCGAGGAGGATGCCAGGGAGGAATACTTCTGCGAGCCCAAGAGCGGCGGCGGCGCCTACCTGCCCCGTGGCCTGCGCGAGCGGGCGTGTCGGCTCGATGGCCCGGTGCTGCGTTTCACCGGCTCGGCCGCCTTCAATGCCGCCAGTGAGACCGCCCGCCAGGGCGAGATGCAGGAGTGGCTGGATGCCGTCGTGCTTCACGAACTGGAGAAGCTGGACCCAACGCTGCGTCATGCTCTGGGCGAAGACTTCGCCCGCTCGGGTGACCTTACCGATTTCGCCCCGATCCAGGTGCTGCCCAATACCCGTCGCCGGGTGCCGTTCCTGGTCGAGCTCAAGAACGTGCCGTTCAAGCAGCAGGAGCAGGTCCTCTACTTCGTCTGCGATCGGCTGCCACGGCGGGATGGGATCTGGCTCGATGCCCGTGGCAATGGCCAGTACCTGGCCGAGCAGGCCGCCTATCGCTATGGGCAGGAGGTGGTACAGGTGATGCTGTCGGTCGGCTTCTACCGCGACAACATGCCGCGTTTCAAGGCGGCGTTTGAAGATGACGAGCTGGAGCTGCCCAAGCACGAAGACATCATCACCGACCTGGGACAGATCCAGATCTACCGGGGCACCCCCGGCATCGACGACAGCCGCACCCAGGGCAGCGATGGCAACAAGCGTCACGGCGACTCGGCGGTGGCCATCTTCCTCGCTTACCTGGCCAGCCGCGCCGAGAACGTCGAGTACGCCCTGCACACCATCGGTAACCGTCACCCCGATCCTGCTGCATATATCACTGATGTAAACGAGCGAAACCGAATCGCTGACTTGCAAACGAATATGAAGGCCCTGCGTGGCCGAGGAGTCTCACTGTGACCAGCATTCTCGATGCCGGGGGCAACCCCATCAAACCCGATGTGCCAACCCTGAGCGAAGATATCGCCAAGGCCTATGTCACCGGAGTACGCAACCCGCGCCCGGCCAGTGTGGCCAGTACCATCACCCCCCATCGGTTGGCGGGCCTGCTGCGTTCGGTCGTGGATGGCAACAACCCCCAGGACTACATGACCCTGGCCGAAGAGATTGAAGAGCGGGATCTGCACTACGCCAGCGTGCTGCGCACCCGCAAGCTGGCGGTGGCAGCATTGCCCCCCAGCGTCGAGGCGGCCAGCGAAGAAGCCGAAGACCTGCGTCTGGCCGACGAGGTGCGCAAGCTGATGACCGGTGACCAGATCCCCGAGCTGTTCTTCGACCTGCTCGATGGTCTGGGCAAGGGCATGGGGGTGTGCCAGATCCTCTGGGACACCACCCAGCGTCCCTGGATGCCGAAGGATTACACCTGGGTCGATCCCCGTTACCTGCGCCCGGACCCCGAGACCCTGAGCGAGATCCTGCTCATCAGCGACGATGCTCCCCAGGGCGCCCCCCTGGAGCCCTACAAGTTCATCGTCCATCTGCCGCGCACCAAGTCAGGCAGCATCTGGCGTAACGGCCTGACCCGACTCTGCGCCGTGATGTACATGCTCAAGAGCTTCACCATCCGCGACTGGTGGGCGTTTGCCGAAGTGTTTGGCATCCCCATCCGGGTGGGTAAGTACGGCACCAATGCCACCCCCGAACAGATCGATACCCTCAAGCATGCCATCGGCAGCATCGCCTCCGACGCTGGCGCGGTGATACCCGAGAGCATGAAGATCGAGCTGGTCGAGACGGCGAAGGGCAACGGCGGCAATACCCTGTTCGAGAACATGGCGCGCTGGTGCGACGAGCAGACCAGCAAGGCGGTGCTGGGCCAGACCATGACCACCGACGATGGCAGCAGCCGGGCCCAGGCCGAAGTGCATGACGAGGTGCGCCTGGACATCGCCAAGTGGGATGCCCGTCAGCTGGAAGCCACCATCAACGAGTACCTGGTCAAGCCGTTTATCATCCTCAACTGGGGGGTGCAGGCCGCTTATCCCCGCGTCTGCATCCGGGTACCGGAGCCGGAAGATCTCAAGCTGCTGGTCGAGAGCATCACCCCGCTGATCGATCGCGGGCTGCGTGTCAGCGAAGGGGCCTTGCGTGACAAGTTCGGGCTGGCTGCCCCTGATGATGATGACGCCGTGCTGCAGCCCATCAGCGCCATGGAGATGCAAGCCTTGCAGCCTGTTGCCCTGAATCGGAAGGCCGCCGCCAAGCGCCTGGCCATCAACCGCATTCAACAATCCAGCGAGGCCATCATCACCGAACTGACCGACGAGGCCATGAGCGACTGGGTGGAGCTGGGCGGCGAGGAGTTCATGAACCCGATCATCGAGCTGGCCACCACCTCCGCCAGCTTTGACGAGTTCAACGCCGGGCTGCTGGCCCTGCAGGAGCAGCTGGCGCCCGAGGCGTTCGTACAGCAGATGGCCGATTACATGTTCCGTACCCGTGGCCTGGGAGATGCCCAGGATGGCTGACAAAAAGCAGGCTGAGGTCAAGACCACCGACTTTCCCCCCCAGGCGGCGCTGGACTGGTTCAAGGCCAAGGGCATTCAGCCCGGGTTCGACTACCGCGACGTCTGGAAGGAAGAGCAGGCCAACGCCTTCACCGTGGCCAAGATGCTCAACGCCGATCTGCTGGTCGAGGTGCGGCAGCTGGTTGAACAGGCGCTGGCTGAGGGGCAGACCTATCAGCAATTCGCCGCGACCATCAAACCGCTGTTGGTCAAGTCAGGGTGGTGGGGCATTCAGACCATGGACGACCCCGCCACCGGCGAGACCAAGCAGGTACAGCTCGGCAGCGAGGGGCGCATCAAGACCATCTACAGCACCAACATGCGCACCGCCCGGGCCGCCGGCCAGTGGCAGCGCATCGAGCGCACCAAGCGGGCCATGCCCTATCTGGTTTACACCATCGGGCCGGCCAAGGAGCACCGGGCCCTGCATGTCAGCTGGCAGGGCGTTACCTTGCCGGTAGATGATCCCTGGTGGAACAGTCACATGGGGCCCAACGGCTGGGGTTGTCACTGCGGGGTGAGGCAGGTCTCGAAGTACGAGCGTGACAAGATGGTGGCCAGCGGCACGGCGATCACCACGGCCCCGGACAACGGCACCAGCGAATGGGTGAACAAGCGGACCGGTGAAGTGGAGGTGATCCCCAAGGGGATCGAGCCAGGCTGGAACTACAACCCCGGCAAGAGTCGTCCGCAGGCCCTGCAGGCCGACTTGGCAGCCAAGGAGCAAACCCTGCACCAGACGCTCTCAGCGCCTCTGTGAGCGTTTTAGGCTGCCAGCGTATGCGTGAAATGGCTAGCGCTCAATCTGGCGCGATTTAAAGGGGGTTTAAAGATGGTGTGAGGTGGCGGCGATGGCTGCCATTTCATGCCGCGCTATCCGTCCTGCAGAATGCCGTGTACCCTGTTGATGCCCGGTCATCATTCCCCTGTTCAGAACATCGCCTCCCCATCCCCGGCGATCACTTCCTCCAGATCTCCCCTGGTTCAAAGCGAAAACCGTCATTACACCCGAGCAGCCCAGCCCCTTCATCATCGATTCGTCCCAACAACTTCATTCAACCCACTCAGCCACCTGGCGGGAGGTTGTTATGTGACGGAGCGAGTGATGCCCAAGACCTATCTAGCCCTCTGCTTTGACCTGTCACGTCAGCAAGTCCGTGATGAAAAGGTCTGGCTACCGCTTATCCCGCCTGGGGTATTCAGTGGCAACGATGGGCGTACCTGGAACAACAGCAACCCGGATGCCGTGGTGGCCTCGTTCACCAAGAAGCGCCCGTTCGACGTTGAGCACGCCACCCACATCAAAGGCCCGAAGGGCGAGAAGGCCCCAGCCGTTGGCTGGATCCTGGCCCTGCAGAACATCGCCGGCGAAGTGTGGGGGATGGTGGACTGGAACAGCGAAGGACGCGAGATGCTGGAGAAGAAGGAATATGCCTTCTACTCCCCGGCGTTTCTCTATGAAGAGGACGGCACCGTGCGAGCCATCGCCAGTGTCGGCCTCACCAATGAACCCAACCTTGATCAACTCCCTGCACTGAACCGTGAGGAAAACACCATGCCGTTGCCCGTCGAACTGACCCAGGCGCTGGGTCTGGGCGCTGATGCGGAAACCGCCGCCGCGCTCAACGCCATCAATACCCTCAAGGCCGAACATCAACTGGCCCTGAACCGTGCCAATGTCGGCCCGGACCTGACCAAGTTCGTCCCCAAAGAGACCCATGAGCTGGCGCTCAATCGGGCCCTCGCCGCCGAAGCCAAGGTCAAAGAGACCGATGACGCCAAGCTGACCGCCCTGGTGGATGCCGCCATCAACGACGGCAAGATCGCCCCGGCCAACAAAGAGATGTTCCTGGGCATGTGCCGCCAGGAAGGCGGGGTAGAGAAGTTCAACGCCTTCGTGGCCAGCGCCCCGGTCATTGCCGATGCCAGCAAGGTCAAGGGCAAAGAGCAGCAACAGGGTGAGCTCAGCAAAGACGAGCTGGCGCTGTGCCGTGCCATGGGCGTCAAACCCGAAACCTGGTTGGCCAACCGCCAACATAAGCCCACCTACTAATCGGAGAGTCTGACCATGGCTTTTACTGAAGCGCAGATTATCGAAGCCCTGACCGTCGGCTCCAACGCCGCCTTTGTCGAAGGTCTCAACACCGTTACCCCGCAGTGGGATGCTGTCGCCACCCGAGTTCCCAGCTCTGGTTCCAGCGAACTCTATGGCTGGCTCAAGGACCTGCCTGGCATTGTGGAATGGACCGGCCCCCGCATGCTCAAGGAGCTGGGTTCCCACGGCTACGCCATCCTCAACAAGACCTACGAAGCGTCCATCAAGATCAAGCGTGAAGATCTGGAAGACGACAAGATCGGCAAGTACTCCATCCTGGCCCGCGCCTGGGGTCGTGAAACCGGTCTGTTCCCGGATAAGAACTCGTTCGCCCTGCTGGCCGCCGGTTTCACCACCCTCTGCTATGACGGTCAGAACTTCTTCGATACCGACCACCCGGTCGAATCGACGCCGGCCACCGTCTTCTCCAACGTTATCGGCGATCCGCTCACCGATACCGGCTCGCCCTGGTTCCTGGTCGATGACATGCAGATCCTCAAACCGATCATCTTCCAGGAACGGCGCCCGCTCGCCCTCGAGTTTATCGGGGCGACCAGCGAATACGCCTGGTTCAACAACATGGTTGCCCAGGGGGTGGACGGCCGTCACGGCTATGGCTTCGGCTTCCCGCAGACCGCCATCGGCTCCAAGGCCGCACTCTCCGAGGCCAACTTCGAAGCCGCGTTCGACCGCCTGGCCACCATGAAGAAGGCGGATGGTACTCCCATCGGCACCATGGGCCGCGTGCTGGTCGTGGGCCCGGCCAACCGGGCCGCGGCCGAGAAGATCCTCAACCGCCAGTTGCTCGATAACGGTGGCACCAACATCAACTACCAGCGCGTCAAGTTGGTGGTCAGCCCCTACATCGTGTAACCCCCAGGCCTGGGCAGAGCTTCATGGCGATGAAGCCCAGGCATTCATTCACCCGGCCTGGGTGGAGCTTCCAAGCGTCGAAGCCCAGGCCATTACCAGGAGCGCAGCATGGCCACCAGTACCAAGACCCTCAGCGCGGATGCCTGGACTCTGGTCTCTAGCGCCGTCAGCGGCACCATGGAGAACCAGACCGGCCAGCTCGTCATCTACCGCGCCGCCGCCGCATTGCCAGCTCCCACCGAGATGGTGGGCTTGACGCTGGAGCGAGACAAGTCTGTGAGTTGGAGCTTTAACCCGGCCCAGAACATCTATGCCCGTGCTCTTGGCCAGCCTGGCGGTCCGCTGGTTGTGGTGGAGGGATAACCCATGCCGTTCGGTGACAACTTCATTCCGGGGCCGGTCATGCCCCTGCCGGCTCGCAAGAAAAGCGAGGTGTTTTGGGCAACGTTGACCGGCGCCTCGCTGGCGGCCAACACCGATATCGATCTGGTGGCGTGGCTCAATGCACTGGTGGCACCAACCAGCGGCACCCTGGCCCCATTCTTCAACACGACCAGCAACAAGCTGAACGTCTACAACGACAACGCCAGCGTGTTTTTCAAGCTGAACCTGCGTGGCAGTTGGACCGGCGGCAATAACCGCTCGATGCAGCTCGACTTCGTGGGTACCAACGGCAACCGACTGGTGGCTAGCCGGGATGTCGCGGTGACGGTGGACGACATCACCATGGCCACGTTCTTCAGCATCGACAAGAACGGCAACATCGCCACCAACGGCACCAAGCCGGTGATCCGCAGCAACGGGGCCCCCTTCACGGTGACCGCCGTCCAGATCATCGCCGAGCAGATCACCACCGAGACCGTCATTTCGGCGGTGTAACCCCCGTTTAAAGGAGCATTGAAGATGGCAGGCAAGAAGAAGCCCGACGGCAAAAGCGAGCAGCTGGCAGCTGCTGCAGTGGGCGCAGGTGCCGACCTGGTACAAGCGCAATCCGAACCGAAGAACGATGGTGTCGTATTGGTAGACCCTGAGGCTGAAGCCGATCGTCTGGAAGCGGAGGCGAAATCCGCCGAAGAAGCACGGCTGGCTGCAGAAGCCAACGCCGCAGTGGCTTCCACCCTGGCAGCCGAAGGGCAAACCAGTGACCAGGGAAGCGCCAATGCCATCGGCGCATCGAGCGAACCCGGGGCGAACCTGAACTCCGACTTGCTCACCGCCGAGCAGTTGCCTGCAGGTGCGGACGTAACCAGCCTCACCCTGGAGGAGTTCGATGCCTCCGCCGCCAGCTTGATCCTGGGTGTCGAGGAACACCAGCCTGACTGGTTGATCGGTCAGTTTGACGTCAAGGCCAAGTCGCCGGCGGGCTTCTGGCGCTGTGGTGTGCAGTTCCTGCACTCCAGCCCGACCCGGGTGTTCGTGGTGAACGACAAGGCCGACGTGCCGGCAGATCACGACTGCAGTGTGGTGTGCTGCTATCTGACCCTGGAAGAGGCCAAGCGCGTTCACCAGGAATCCTGGCTCACCGTGGTGCCAGGCAGTGAAGTGATATAAGGCTGGGTTTGAGTATCAAATCTAACCGTTTTTGAAAGACAACGCCGTTTGCCAGGCATGCCTGATAACCAAGGGAAATCTCATGGCCATCTATGCGACGAAGCAGGATCTGGAGACGCGGGACGGGAGCATGCTCTACAACCTCGCCCTCGATCGCTCCACCGACACTCTCAACGACACCTGGATCGATGAGGCGTTGGGCACGGCTGACGACGAGATCAACGGCTACCTGTCGCGTCGCTATGTGCTGCCGCTGCCGGAAGTGCCTGACCTGCTCAAGCGTCAGGCCGTGGTTATCGCCTTCTACTGGCTCGGGGATCGGGACAACCAGGTCACCGACCTGCTGCAGGACCGCTATGACCGCGCCATCACGAAGCTGAAAGAGATCGCCTCCGGCAAGCTGGATCTGGGGCTGCCCACTCCCGAACAACCACCCGAGGGTGCGGTCGGCAAGGTCGAACTGGTGCAGGAGAACGAGCGCCTCTTCACCCGCGACAGCCTGAAAGGGGTGCTCTGATGGCTGTCTCGGTCGAGGTCCACACCCAGGGGCCAGAGCTTGCTGACTATCAGCGCCTGCTCGATACCCTGGGGCGCAGTGACCACAAGGCCGAGCTGCTGGAAAGCATCGGTGCCGTGGTGGAGAGCCAGACCCGCCGCCGCATCAGCGATGAGAAAACCGCGCCGGATGGCAGCGCCTGGACGCCCTGGTCAGCGGCCTATCAGAAGACCCGCCACGGCAATCAGTCGCTGCTGCAGGGCGAAGGAGCCCTGCTCGACAGCATCGAGTACCAGGTGCAGCGCAACAATGTGCGGGTCGGGTCGGCGCTGGCCTATGCCGGGGTGCACCAGGACGGATTCAGTGGCCAGGTGCAGGTGCCGGCCCATATCCGCCGCATCACTCAGGCATTCGGCAAGGCGCTCAAGTTCCCGGTCTATTCGTCGGTGGGGGGCTTCACCCGCCAGATGGAGATGCCGGCGCGCCCCTACCTGGGGCTTTCCAGTGACAACCAGACCGAGTTGCTCGCCGTGATCGGCGACTTCTGGCAAGACGTGATGAAGGAGGCAGGCCTATGAGTCGCCCGGATTTTGGCACCATCGGCAGTACCGTCTCGGCCTGCGAGGCCGTGGTGCAGTACCTCAAGCCCTACCTGGAAGCGACCGGCCCCGGCGCCGATCGCGTGGTTGATCGGGTGCAAGTCGTCGAGCGCCATATCGGCCAGTTCGATACGGCAGAAGAGATTAGCCGCTGGATGGGCCCCAAGGATGGCGGGATCCGTATCGCCGCCCAGCGAGTGACGAAGATGGAGAACCAGGGTAGCACCCTGATTGGCACCATCGAGCTGGCCGCCTTTGTGTTCTGCGCCGACATGTGGGCCTACGCCAAAGACCAGCGCGCCGAGGTGATCGCCGGCCGCCTGGCCAAGGCGCTGATGCTCAAAGGTAACTGGACGGGAACGGGCGCCGCCAAGGCACCCGAAGCGGTCTCGATGCAGAACCTCTACGCCATCAAGACCGACAAGAAAGGCGTGGCCATCTGGGCTGTCACCTGGCGCCAGGATTGGCCGTTGGATGACCCCATCGACAAGGCCGCCCTGGACGACTTCCTGCGCTTCAACTGGCAGGCCAAGCAGGGCGATGGCGCCCCGGTCTGCGAAGCGGATATCAACCTGCCTGGCCCAACCCCCTAGGAGAGAACGTGGAGCTGACCCTGAAACCCAAACCCGGGCTGACCGTGAGAAAGCCCGATGGCAGCAAGCTGGCCGAGGCCGGTGAAACCGTATCGCGCAACAGCTTCTGGTTGCGACGCCTCGCCGATGGCGATGTGACTGAAGTGAAACCGGCCGCCAAGGCCACCAACAAGAAGACGGAGAAGTGACCATGGCCCTCGGATCCATCCCCAATGACGTGCGCGTGCCGCTCGTCTATATCGAGATCGACAACAGCCAGGCCCTGAGCGGCAACATCGCCCAGGACCAGCAGGTGATGCTGTTCGGTCAGATGATCAACGCTGGTGCCGATGCCGGTACCGCCACCCCGCTCAACGTGGTCGAGGTGCCGGTCAGCGAGTCGGCCATCGACAGCCTGTTCGGCGTCGGCTCCATGATGGCGCTGGCCGCCAAGCGCTACCGCAAGGCCAACGGCTACACCCGCACCTTCGCCTTGCCGGTGGGGGATCTCACCGCCGGCGCGGCCGCCGTGGGTTCCTATACCTTTGCCGGCCCTGCGACCCAGGCCGGCACCCTCTACCTGTTGATCGCTGGCCAGCCGCTGCAGGTGGGGGTGGCTGCTGCCGCCACGGCTGCCACCGTGGCCACCAACGTGGTCGCGGCTATCACCGCCGCCAAGAACTTGCCGGTGACCGCTGCCGTGGACGGTACCGATACCGCCAAGGTCAACATCACCGCCAAGTGGAAGGGGCTGACCGGCAACGATATTGACCTGCGCTTCAACTACTACGCGGGCGAGCAGCTGCCGCCTGGCATCACCATCACCACCGTGGCCATGACCGGCGGCTCTGGTTCCCCCGACATGAGCACGGTCATCGCAGCGATGCCGGATGAATGGTTCAACCATCTGATGATGCCGTTCACCGACACCAACAGCCTCAACACCCTGCGTGACGAGCTGCTCGAACGTTGGGGGCCGCTCAAGATGATCGAGGGTATCGCCTATGCCGCGTTCCGGGGCACCTACGGCGAGACCATCACCTTCGGCGAGCTGCGCAACGATTTCCTGATCTCTTGCCTGGGCACCAGCAAATCCCCCAGCCCCACCTGGGAGTTCGCGGCCAGCTATGCCGGCATCGCGTCCTACTACCTGGCCATCGATCCGGCACGGCCGCTGCAGACCCTGGTGCTTCCAGGTATCTTGCCGCCGGCCAAGGCCGATCGCTTCGGCTGGACTGAACGCAACAACCTGCTCAAGTCCGGCATCGCCACCTGTCAGATCCAGCCCGGCGACGTGGTGGCCATCGAACGCGAGATCTCCATGTACCAGGAGAACGCCTATGGCGACCCGGACCCGAGTTACCTGGACATCACCACCCCGGCCACCCTGGGCAAGCTGCGTTACGACGTGAAGGTGATGGTCACCAACCGCTTCCCGCGCCACAAGCTGGCCGATGACAACGTGCTCGGCCAAATCGACCCTGCGCAGCCGGTGGTCACGCCCAAGATCATGCGCGAGGCCTTGCTGGAAGTAGCGCTGGACTGGGTATCTGCCGGTCTGATGGAGAACTACGACCAGTTCAAGGAGACCCTGGAGGTCTACCGCGACACCGCCGATCGCAACCGCCTCAACTGCGTGTGCCACCCGGACGTCGTCAACCAGCTGCGTGTGTTCGCGGCCCTGATCCAATTCAAACTGTAAGGAGCGCCCCATGGGACAAGTCCTGGGTGAGGTCATCATCCGTGCCAATGGCCAAGAACTGAAAACCAAGACCGGCGCCGTGCTCAATCCCGGCGGCTTTACCCGCACCCAGCATACAGGTGGTGGTCGAGTGCGGGGCGTCAGCCGGCGCTTTGCCGCCCCCAGCATCGAGGTCGTCATCGCCGCTGATGAAGATGTGGATGTGATGTTGATCAACGCCATCGAGAACGCCGCCATGGTGTGGGATGGGGATAACGGGGTCAGCTACATGATGACCGGTGCTGCCGTTGGCGAGCCGGCCACCCTGCGGGAAGAGAGTGGCGACATCGCCGCCACCTTTATCGGTGATCGTGTGGTGAGGATCTGACGATGGCCTCAATGACCTTCGAGCTAGAACATGGTCTCAAGGGTACGGCTGAGGAGGGGGAAACCCTCCTCTATCGTGAAGTCGGCCTGCGAGAGCTGACCGCCGCCGATCTGATCGATGCTCAGCTTGCCGCAGAAAAGGTGGTGGTACAGAACGGCAAGGCCGTTGCCTATACCAGCGATGTGCTCTATGGCCTGAACCTGCTCTGCCGCCAGGTGGAATATATCGGGCAGATAAAAGGCCCGCTCACGATCAATATGATCAAGAAGTTGCATGTGGATGATTTCGGCCTGCTGCAAGCCAAAGCCCAGGAGTTGGATATGGCGCTGGCCGAGGCGCTGGCTGAGCGGGGGCGATCTAAATCAGCTGGTTGAACCGGTCATGGGGGTCATGTTGGCGATGAGCAAATATATCCCCTCAACCGAGCTGAAATATTTACCAATACGCCACTTGCTGCGCCGCTTTGACCAATTAAAGCAAGCCATCACGCCGAGAAAGAAATAGGAAATAACATGGCCAAGCAACTCGTCACCGATATTGTCATCAACTTGGCCGGCAATCTGGCGACCAAGTCGCGGCAATATAGCCAGAGCATGAGCCAATTCGCGGCCAATAATCAGCGCGCCATGAACCTGACCAGAATGTCTATCGAGGCTGCTGGTCGTGGCATCGATTCGGTGGGTAGTCGTTACGTCGCCCTGGGGGCAACCTTGGCGGGCGGCGCGGCGGTACGGGGTTACTCTCAACTCGACCGGCGGATCTCCCGCATCGCCATCGCCGCCGATATCAGCCGCGAGAAGTCGGCCGAGCTCTATGACGAGATCCAGCGGGTATCCAATCTCAAGGGCATCCGCATCGACCCCACCGAGGCGACGGCTGCGGTGGAGGAAATCCTGACCAAGACCGGCGATCTCGATTACGCCATCAGCAACCTGCCCAATATCGCCGCCGTGATCCAAGCCACCGGTGCCGGCGGCTTGGAAGTCGGCGGCATCTTCACCGAGTTCAAGAAGCTCGCCATCGACTCCAGTGAAGCGGCCATGCGCGCCATCGATACCCTCAACCTGCAGGGCAAGAGCGGAGCGTTCACCCTGGCCAGCATGGCCAAAGAGGGGCCCAAGATCTTCGCTGCCTATGCTGCTACCGGCCGCCAAGGCGCGAGTGCCGTCACCGAGCTGGGTGCTGCCTTGCAAATCATCCGTGGTGGTATCGGATCTGATGCTGAGGCTGTTACCGCTTTCGAGTCCCTCATCCGCGATATCACCCGGCCAGAGACCGTCAAGAAGCTGCGGGATTTGGGTGGTATCAATGTATTTGACCCTGAGCAACTCAAGCAGGGCAAGGAGGTGATGCGTTCCCTGCCGGTGCTGATCGAGGAGATCGTCACCAAGTCGAAGGGGCTCTCCACCAATCTTGCCGCTCTGAACCTGACAGATGAGGCCAAGCGGGCCCTCAAGCCAGTCATTACCGAATTCGTTCAGACTGGGGATGTCACATTGTTTGACCAGTTTATGAATGTAGCTGGCGACGGCACTACCACCCTGAACGATGCATCCATTGCCGCCAACGATTTCGCCGGCAGCCTGCAGCTGATCAGCAATAGCTGGAACCAGTTTGCCAACCAGCAGCTGGCTGGCCCGATCGCCGAACTGGCCGAGGCCATCAACAGCCTGGAACCGGATGCGGTGCAGAACTGGCTGGAGACCGGCAAGAATATCGCCCTGGTAGTGGGCGGCCTGGTGGCCGTTAAGAAGGGGGTCGATGCCGTCAAATGGACCAAGGGCATCTGGGATGCAGCCAAGCCCAGCAAGGGAGGCGGTGCCGGTGGTATGGGCGGCGCCATGGCGGATCTAGGGGCAACCCCTGTCTATGTAGTGAACATGCCCGGTGGTGGGATGGGGGGCGGCATGGGTCCAGGGGATGTTCCTGGTACCGAGCCGGGCAAAGGCGGCAAGGGCAGCAAGATCAAGTCTGGCTTTGCCAGTGTGCTGGCCGGCTCGCTGCTCTATCCCGCTGTTGATTATGCTGCCGACTTGGCCATCGGTGACACCGCCTTCGGACAATGGGCCAAGAACACCACCCTGGGTGATCTGGGTAATTCAGCCTTCAATATGCTGAGCCGTGAAGGTGTACAGGCCTCTCCTCGCCCTGACAACTTGGCCGCCTCTCTCGATATCAAGGTCAGCGATGATCGCGTCACCGTGCGCACCCGCGACACCGCCCCCGGTCTCAAGGTGAACATCGATACCGGCCCCTCACTGATGCCTTAATGGCGTTCCTTTAACGGAGGGATGAATGAGCTTTATAGACCGTTTAACCGCCTCGATTCGGGGTGTCGAATTCCTGCTAAACACGGTCGATGGCAAGGGCGGCCGTCGTGCAATCCCCCGCGAATACCCCAAGCGCGAGAACGGCTGGACCGAAGACAACGGTGCCGTGCTGACCAACGAGCAGATCACCGGCAAGGTGGTCGGCCGCAATTACCTGGAAGAACTGCGCACTCTGCTCGATGCGCTGAACCAGCCAGGCACCTGCGAGATGATCCACCCCTGGTGGGGCGTGCGCACCGTCCAGGTCGGTGAAGTCAGCCACCGTCTCGACAACGAAGAAGACGGGGTGGCCTATGTCACCTTCACGGTGTGGGAGGCTGGCTCCCGTTTGTTCCCGAGCGCGGCCGTCGATACGGCGGCGACCATGGGCAATGCCGCCGGCGTGGCCCAAGCGGCGACCGAGCAATCCTTTGTCGATCAGTTCCTCACCGGCATCGACAACATGGGTCCCATGGTTGACACCTTCCTGGATGACCTGGACGAACTCACTAGAGGGCTGCCGACCCTGCCTGACCAGTTCCGCGAATGGACCGATCGCCTGCTGCGTACTAAGGACAGTGTCGGCTCGTTGCTGGCTTATCCTGGTGAACTGGCCCGCGAGATCACCGGCATCGTCGAAGACGTAAAGGGCGTGGTGACAGACCCGATCCGGGCGCTCTCTGTCTATGACCAGGTGAGCCGGCGCTGGGAAGGGATGCGCGCCGAGTTGGCGATCACCGGCGGGCTGCCGAGCGGCATCATCAGCGACGTCACCACCGGTACCGCATCATCGGTGCCCACCATCGATACCCCGACCGAGCAGAGCGCAGCCTTGGCCAATGGTGAGGCCTTCACCCGGCTGATTGACCGGGCCACCGCCGCATCTTCCGCCAGTGCTCTGGCCAGTACCAACCTTGGCACGGATCGCGCCTTCACCGCCGATCCCGCCGGCGCCGTCACCATCGGCAAGTCGCTGACCGGTGACCAGGTCAACAACCCGCTGAGCCGCCCGGTGGTGATGGATGGTGTGGTGGGTGCTGACCGCAACCTGCTGCTCACTGCAGATGATCTGGAGGCGATTGCCAACAAGCTGGCCGCCCGGCTGGCTGAGTTGGCCATGGCGGCGGTCGAAGCGGATGAGAGCACTGTGTGGCGCTCCCTGCGTGACTTGCGCCTGGCCGTGCTGAACGACAGCCGCGAGCGTGCTGCGCAGTTGCCGCGTCGTCGCGCTCTGGTGCTGGCCACCACGACTCCCTCTGCGCTGCTCGCCTGGCAGGAGTACGGCAACACCGAGTACCGTGATCGGCTGGTCAGCAGCAACAACCTGCGTGATCCGGCCTTCATCACGCCCACTACCAAGGTGGAGGTGATCGATGGCTGAACCCATTACCCTGCGCGTCGATGGCCAGCTCTATAGTGGTTGGCAGAAGGTGCGGATCACCCGCAGCCTGCGCGATATCGCCGGCGACTTTGAGCTCCGCCTGACCCGTAAGTGGGACGATGCCAAGGCCATGGCCATCAAGCCGCTGAGTGCCTGCACCGTCTCCATCGGCAGTGACCTGGTACTGACCGGCTATATCGACGATTTCATCCCCAGCTACGACGCCCGCGAGGTGGAGTGGGTAGTGAGCGGGCGCAGCAAGACCAGCGACCTAGTGGACTGCTCGGCCATCTACAAGAGCGGCCAGTGGCAGAACGCAGCGCTGGATCGAGTAGCCAGGGACATCTGCACCCCGTTCAAGATAGAGGTGGTGGTGGAGTGCGATCTGGGGGATGCCTTCCCCCGTGTCACCATCGAGCAGGGTGAGAGCTGCTTCGAGCTGCTCGACCGCTTGGCCAAGCAGCGGGCCGTGCTGCTGACCACCAACGAGAAGGGCCAGCTTGTGCTGACGCAGGCCAGCGATCAGGACATGGGTGCCAGCTTCATCCTGGGTGAGAACATCCTGGCCGCCCGGGGCAACTTCAGCATGCGGGATCGGGCCTCTGAGTGGATCGTGAAGGGCTCCAGCTACGGCGGCGGCTCGACCTGGGACGCTACGGCGCCATCTACCCTCGGCGGCCAGAAGGCCACCGTCACCGATCCAGCCGTCACCCGCTATCGCCCCCGCATCATTATCGCCGAGGACGTCACCACTGTGGCCGGCGCCAGCAAGCGTGGCCAGTGGCAGAAGCAGCGCAGCATCGGCGAAGGCACTCAGACCGAGATCACCGTGGCCGGCTGGCGCATTCAGGGGCTGCAGGGCGACAGTGGTGCACTCTGGCGCATCAACCGCATGTGCCCCATCAAGGACGAGATCCAGGGGCTGGATGATCGCTGGCTCATCGTCACCGTCAGCCTGATGGAGGACGACAAGAACGGCCGTGAGGCCATCATCAATCTGATGCCCAGGGAGGCCATGTTGATCCCGGCCGAGGTCGCCAAGAAACAGACCAAAGAGGTGACGACATGGCAATAACTATCCGCGATGTGATGAAAATTGTGGAGCCCATCAAGCGCCGGGTCCGCCTGATTGCCGATCGCGCCATCGTCACCCTGGTAAACGATGCCCTGCAGCGCCAGAACCTGCAGCTCAAGGTGCTGGCAGATGAAGGCGCCGATGACGTGGAGCGTTTCCAGAACTACGGCCATTCCAGCGTGCCGCCCGCAGGGTCTGAGGCCATCGTGCTGGGCGTCGGTGGCGCTCGTGCCGGGATGGTCGCCATCGCAGTGGAAGACAAGACGGTACGGCCGAAAGACTTGGAGGCGGGTGACAACTGCCTATACCATCTGGAGGGTCACCGCATCATCCTACGCAAGGACGGCCTGCTCGAAGTCGAAGCGAAAACCGTCATTATCAATGCCTCCGAGAAACTCACCATCATGTCCCCTGATACCGAAATTCAGGGCCCGCTGCATGTCACCGGTGAGATCACATCCGATACCGATGTGAAGACCGGCACCACATCGCTCAAGGGCCACAAGCACAACGAATCGGGTGGAGGCCAAACATCTCCCCCTGTGTGAGGGGCGATGACCACAGCCATCATCTGGAACAACGAAACCGGCCGAGGGGATATCGAGATCACCTCGGCCGGTTTGCGTCAGGATGACGGGCTGCAGACCCTGGTGCTGCAAGTGCTCTTCACCGATGCCCGCGCCGACGAGTCGGACGAACTACCCGATGCCAGCGGCGATCGCCGTGGCTGGCCAGGCGACACCTTCGTCGACGAGCCCTGGGGCAGCAAGCTCTGGCTATTGGCACGTTCCAAACTCACCACCGATGTGCGCAACAAGGCCGTGACCTACGCACAAACGGCCCTCGACCGCCATTTAAAGCCCGATTACGCCAAGCAGATCGTCGTCGCCGGCGCCATTCCTCAGCTCCAGATGCTGCAGCTCGATATCGCCATCATCCGCCCCGACGAGAGCACCATGACCATGAACATCAAGCAACGCTGGGAGGCGCAGGCCAATGCCGTATAGCGTCCCCACTCTGCGCCAGCTCATCGCCAGCGGCCTGCTGGATCTCGAATCCAGCCTGGATACCGTGCTGCCCAAGTTCGGCATCGAGCAGGCCATCAACAGTGCCGTTTCGGCGGCCATCCGCGATGTTTACGATCACCAGATGTGGATCGTGCGCCAGATCATCCCCACCACCGAATCGGAAGACCAAACCATCATCGAGATGGCCCAGTTCGAAGGGGTGATCCGTAAGCAGGCAACCTATGCCTCCGGCCCGGCCACGCTTAGTGGCACCGTGCCTGCGCCAGTCGGCACCGTACTGCAGCACAAGGATGGCCGCCAGTACGCGGTTACCGGAAGCAGTCTTCCCAGTGGTGGCACCGTGGCCGTACAGATGCAGGCCACCCTGGTGGGAGCTGCTGGCAACCTGGCCGCTGGCGAACAGCTAACCCTGGTCACGCCGGTTTCTGGCCTGCAATCCAATGGCACCAGCGGCGATATCATCGGTGGTGCCGATATCGAGCCTATCGATCAGCTTTTGGAACGGCTGTTGTTCCGCAAGCGCAACCCGCCCATGGGCGGCACCGTGACCGACTACGTGGCCTGGATGAGAGAAGTCCCAGGGGTGACTCGTGCTTGGGCCTATGACGCCTGGCAGGGCGGAGGCACCGTCGGGATCGGCTGGGTTTATGATGACCGAGTCGATATCGTGCCGACCCCAACCGACCAAGCAGAAATGTTGGATTACCTGTTCCGTCACCCCGACCCGGCGACTGGCGTCGATGTCGGCCGCCCGGGCGGCATCGAACCAATTCCGGTCGGCCCAGTGCTCAAGACGACCAATCTGGCCATCACGCCAACCCCTGACAACGTCGATATCCGTGCCGCTATCGAGGCCAACCTGAATGGCTATGAGCGCACGCTACAGCCCGGGGAGACCTTGCTGGTAAGTGGTGTGAGAACGGCCATCGGCTCGGCTGCAGGTGTTGATGATTACACCCTGGATCTGGCCGCCGACGTGCCGGCGACTGCGGAAGAACTGAACGTTATCGGGGTGATCACATGGCCCACTCTGTAGAAGAGTGGGGAGATACCCTCCTCAAGCAGATGCCACGCGGCCGCGCTTGGCCGCGCGATCCTGAGGCGTTCTTGCCAAAGTATGCGCTCGGCTTTGCCAAGCGATTGGCAGAGCTTGAGCTGAGTGGCGAGCAGTTGCTGCTTGAAATGCGCCCTGAAACCACGGTGCAGCTATTGCCTGAGTGGGAGGTCTATCTTGGCCTGCCTGAGTGCAACATTACCTATCAGACATTCGAACAACGTCGCGCCGCCGTGGTGGAGAAGTATCACCGCAAAGGCGGCCTTGCTACATGGCAAATCGAGTTTATTGCCGCAGCGCTTGGGTATGAAGTCAAGGTGTATGAGCAGTGGCCGCATAACGTGCTGCGCGATGTTACCTACCCAATTTATCCGGACTCCACCCGTTTTGTTCTTCGCGTCGATGTCATTGGCATCCCAGAAGACCTTTTTACCGTTCTCGATGATGTGCTTACTCCGTTGCGGGGTCAGGCATCACTGATTCTTGAGTGTGTTCTTAACCGCCTGAAATTGGCCGGTTTTTACTATGACTTTAACTATGAGGTGTAGCTATGTATTGGCCTGATCGTGGAAGTGGTGTGCCTGATGAACCTGCCCGTCGTCCTGTGGCTTCTTTGATTCGTCAATATTTCACTGAGGGTGGGCTTGGTCAAGCACCAACCATACCTGGAGCAGACTGGTTTAATCAGGTAACAAATGAGCTTTTAAATGTACTGGCAGAGGCCGGTATAGATCCAAGTAAAAGCGATGATAGCCAACTAACTCAGTCTATCTATGCTCTGCAAACCAACTGGTTCGGAGTTAGCGCTGGTGCATCAAGGGTTGGTACTCATGGTGGTGATAATGTTCAGCATGTGCTTGATGATATTCATGGTGGTGTAGATGTAAGACACATTGTGTCTGATCTTGATGCTAATAATAGAAATGCGATTTTCAATCACGTTGGTAAGGTCTTCGTTCCACGTGATGTTGTTGTTCGTTGTAATCTTAATCCTGATGACGATGTTAGAAAGTTTGTTGGTTTCGGAACTGTAATCACTACTGATCAATGGGGTAACGAACACGCATTGAGCATCTCTGCAGTAAATCAAGGTCCTACCTTGACTGCAAAACAGATGCTTTCTCGTGCAAATGTTGCTTTGGGAACTATGGCCGCTTTAAGGGTCGGTTGCATTGGAGACAGCATCAGTGACGGAGCATGGGCTGGGGCGTTTACATCGCCAAATCCTACTGATGCTAATGGAGACCTTTCTTCAAGTAACTATACGCATGGAGCAAGTGAGGCTACTGGAAGCAAATCCTGGTTTTCATTGCTTATCAACAATATGATCGGCTTGGCAGGTCATAATCTTGAACATCCGCGAGCTATGTTTACCCCTTGCAATGCTGCATCCAGTGGTAAGTCTCTTGCTACAGGATGGGCATATCGTAATTTTGATTTTGGTTTTTTCCAAAATCAAGCCTATGGAAAGAAGGCTCCAGATGTTCTGTTTATTAGCATGGGGACAAATGATGTAGAGGCATTCAGAACCCCATCTCAACAGGATGTTTTTTTGGATCAGTGTGATGCTTTGGTTGCTAAGGCTGCTGGTTATGGTTGCAAGGCTGTATGCTTTGTCGCTATGACTCATTGGCACTCACTTGCTTCAAGTTTTTATGAAGCTACTTTCAAGCACATATCTTCTGTGAAACCAACAGTGGATTTTATCAATGCAGCCAAATATTTGGAGGATTACAGTAACGCCTCAGAAGGCAGTTACACCAGTTCTTGGCAGAAGGTTCCTGCTATTGGCGGTGGTTTTGACCCAGTACACCCATCGACTGATGGCCATAAAATTCTTGCAGGCGCAGTTGCATTTGAATTGATGAACGATCGGTTTTCTGTCGTTTCAGATGGTTCTAGATTCGTTGCTGCTCAAGCTGGTCGCGTTCAGGCGTGGACCGCTCCAAATGATCAATTAACCCCATTTGGTGTAACTGTTTCTGACCCTTGGCTTCTCCCTGAACTTGGTTGGCCTATCTATCAAACCAACCCAGGATCTTCCGGGCTGGATGTCACTATCAGGCACTTTTTATGGTGCAATGAAGAACTTGATTTAAGGCTTATCGAGCCTAAAACCCCATTGTGGCCATCCGGCGCATCGAAGACCTCCATCATTAATATTATGCGTGGTTCATATGATGAATCTTCAGTCTCTTCTGAGCCACTTGCATCGACTGGTAATGACATACCTTCATATTTATCAACCGTGGTCAAAAAGCTCCCTATGGGAATGAACATTATTGATGTTGTTTATCATAACGTCATAAACGTTTATGCCCCAATCATGGAGTTTTCTTGCTCTCGTTACACAGATCTTTCTGTCGGGCCGTTTGCAATCAACATCCCTGCATCTACTGCCAGACTGTGTCGTCAGTCTACTGAGCTAGAACGCTTGTCTCAGCAAGATGTAAGGCTTCCAAGCCTTGGCGCTGATTGGCTTGTTACAGTGCTTTGTGAGCAGATCCCTTCCGGTGTGGCACTGCTTGGTTGGTTTGATATTTATGCCGGTACTGCCTACGCAGTCCTTAAGGTAAGTGCCACTGAAGTACATGTCTGCTCTGTTACAAGTGGCATTGTAATGACTGTCATTCAGTCTGTTTCTGGTGATTTTTCAGGCGTCTTTTCTGTTCATTTTGTGCAAACACTATCAGGTGGATTGGTTCAGATAGAGGATTCATCCCTGGCTTCCCACTCTATACCTGTTGCAAATTGTCGTGGTGGCAGTATCGGTCTGGCTAATACAACATCCGCGCCATCTCGTGTTCGGATACATGGCTATCGTGTAGAAATTCCCACTGATAATGGCACCATAAACTTCTAATCTGCCCCCAACCCCTCCCGCAATTACTGGTGAATTGATCACTCCCCCTGCTGATCAATTCACCAGCCTCTATTGATCAATTCACCAGCGCGGCTACAGCGGCTGTTGCTGTCGTCCCTCGGCATACTCGGGGGGATAGCCCTGGTCATAGCGGGGCGCCCCCCGCAAGGAGACAAATCATGATAAAGATGGTCATACTGCTGCTCGGTTGCACCCTCTGCGGCGGCCTGCTCGCCGCCAATCCGGACAAACAGACCCATAAGGCCGGACTGGACAGAGCCTGTATCAACGCCCGCCAACAGCAGACGGTGCAGGACAAGCAGCAACTCATCGATGCCTGCGTCAGGGCGGGGGGCAAGGCGAGCCGATGTCAGCAGCAATACGCCAGCGTCGGCCAGCGCACCGGCAACGAGCGCCCCTATGTGTCGCCCCTGGCCCCCTGCCAGCAGGCCGAGGCTTACCGCAAGAGCAACCGGCAATGAGCCGAAGACAAGGAGAGAGCATGACCCCACCCCGCGAGCTGACCCTGCAGTTCCTGGCCGAGCCCGCCGACGTCAACTTCGGCGGCAAGGTGCACGGCGGCATGGTGATGAAGTGGATCGATCAGGCGGGCTACGCCTGCGCCGCTGGCTGGTGCGGTGGTTATGCCGTCACCGTCTACGTGGGGGGCATCCGCTTCCTGCGCCCCATCCAGATAGGCCAGTTGGTGGAGGTGCACGCCCAGGTGATCCACACGGGCACCACCAGCATGCACCTGGCGGTGGATGTCTACAGCCGCCACCCGACCAGTCGGGATCGCCACAAGACCACCCACTGCATCATCATCTTCGTCGCCATGGACGAGCACGGCAAACCGGGCAAGGTGCCCCAGTGGCAGCCGGTGAGCGAGGGGGATCTGCAGTTGCAGCAGTACGCCCTGAAGCTCATGGCTTTGCGCGAGGAGATAGACAAGGAGATGCGTCAACATCTGTGAGGTCGCGCCCCTCAACCCGGGCGCGGCCCTGTATACTGGCCGCCAGGATCAGACGAGACGTGGAGAAGAGATGTCACTGGAAAACGCCCCCCCCGAGATCAAACTCGCGGTGGATCTTATCGAGCTGCTGGAAACCAACGAGATAGACCCGGCCCTGGCCTTGGCGGCGCTCGCCATAGTGCAAAGAGACTATGAGCGCAAAATCCAGCAGGCGGCGCACACCCAAGCAGATGGCACTGACCCCGACTGAAGGGAAAGTGCAAGGCTGAGCAGGCCGCGCTGGTGGCCGAACACTGGCAGATCTCATTTATCCAAGCGGCAGAGAGGAGACGTCATGACAGCACCCATCAGATTCGAGCAGGGTCGGCCCATGTTGCTGGGGGGCCTGCGTCGTCACCACCTGTTCTCGCAGGGAGATTTCGGCGGCCAGTGGCGGGACTTCGGTGCGCTCGCGCCCCTGCCTGGCCAGCTTGGTGAGCACGCCTACGGCGTCATCTGCGGCGCCGACGAGCAGGGCTGCGAATATATGTGTGCGGTGGAAGTGAGCGCCCAGGAAGTCCTGCCCCCCACCCTGGGCCGGATGCGCATCACTCCCCAGACTTACGCCGTCTTCCTGCATCAGGGCCACGTATCCACCCTGCCCCGGACCTGGCAGGGGGCGCTGGACTGGCTCGTGCAATCCGATTACGAATCCGCCCACAAGCCGGATTTCGAGCGCTACGGCCCCGAGTTTGACGCCGAAAGCGGCAACGGCGAAGTGGAAGTCTGGCTCGCAGTCTTGCCCAAACAGGCCATCGCCTGAACCACCACACACGCTCCAAACTTGATCAGCGCGGCCCCATCACTTCATCGCACAGGGCTATGAGGGCCTGGCTCAGGCTGTGAAGGGCCTCCCTCTCGCCCCCAAGGTGCAGGGCCAGCTCCACCGCCCCCATGGGGGGCCAATCTGTCAGCTCGACCTGATCCCCCAACATGAGTCGACTCGGCAACAGACTGACCCCTATGCCGGCGCTCACCGCCCCCTGCAGGCTGGCGAGGCTGGCGCTGACGTAGGCGATGCGCCAGCGCAGCCCCCGCTCATCCAGCGCCTCCGTCATCTGCCGCCGGTAGAGCCCCTCGCTCGGGAACACCACCAGAGGCACGGGATCCCGCTCGCGGGCGGGCCAGTCGCGGCTGTCGACCCAGGCCAGCGGCTCGCGCCAGCGGGCGACGGGATCCCCCTGTCCCCGCGCCTGCTTGACCAGGGCGAGATCCAGCTCGCCGGCCTCGAAGTCCCGCCAGATCTCGTGACTGAGGCCGCTGCGCACCTCCAGTCGCACGGCGGGGTAATCCCGAGCGAAGGCCGCCAGTACGGGGGCCATTGCACCGGCGGCGAAATCCTCCGGCACCCCGAGGCGCAGGGGCAGACTCGCCTCGCTTATCCTGTCCCGGGCCTCCTCCAGCAGCGCCAGAATGCGCCGCGCCAGCCCGAGCAGCTTCTCCCCGGCCACCGTGGTCACCACGGTGCGGCCGCTGCGGTCGAGCAGGGGGCAGCCGAGCTGCTCTTCGAGGCGCCGCATCTGCTGGCTGATGGTCGACTGGGTCAGGTGCACCCGCTCACCAGCCCGGGTGAAACTGCCACTCTCGACGATGGCGACAAAGCTGCGCAGCAGCTGGGGATCCAGAATGGGTCTCTCCATTTGGCCTCAATATCCATTTATAAAATCACTGATAGTCATTCTATCATTTAATTTCAAAATGAATTGGCGACCCGCTAGGCTCCCTCCATCCCCTTCTCTGCCCAGGATGACCCCATGTCGCCCCACCCCCAATCCGGTACCAGCCTCGTCAACTCCCTCACCGCCCTCACCGGCCCCAGCCATCAGGAGTGGCTGGAGCAGGCGCTGCACCTGGCCCTGACCCATCGCCAACAAGGGGGGCGCCCCTTCGCCGCCCTGCTGGTGAAAGAGGGCAAGCTGGTGGCGAGCGCGGTGAACCGCATGCTGGAGGCGGGGGATCCCACCCGTCATGCCGAGATGGAGGCGCTGCGGGAGGCGAGCCAGCAGGGGCCGCTCAAGGATGCCGTGGTCTACGCCAGCGGCCACCCCTGCCCCATGTGCCTGTGCGCCCTGGTGATGAACGGCATCAGCGCCGTCTACTACGCCTTCGATAATGCCGACGCGGCCCCCTTCGGTTTTGACAGCAGCGCCAGCTACGACAGGCTGCGACTGCCGCTATCCCCGCCGCCCCTGCCCCTCATCAAGCTGAAGAGCCCCATCCCGGCCTCTGCCCTCTACGGCAACCAGCATGAGTAAGGGCGGCAACCGGGCCCTGCTGGTGCTGGTGGTGCTGATCGGTATCAACCTGCGCCCCTTCCTCACCGCCATAGGCCCCCTCGCGGGGCGCATAGATGCCCGCCTCGCCATGGGCATGGATCAGCTCGCCTGGGTCACCCTGCTGCCCCTGCTGCTTATCGGCGTCGGCGTGCTCTGCACCCCGGCTCTGCTTCGCCGCAGCAGTGCCGGAGCCCTGCTCGGGGCGGCCTTGCTGCTGCTCGCACTCGGCAGCGCCCTGCGCTTCGATCTCGCGAGCGGCGTCCTGCTGATTGCCAGCGCCGCCCTCTGCGGCCTGGGCTCGGCCCTGGTACAGGGGGTGCTGCCCGGCCTTATCAAGGGGGTCTTCGCCCAACGGGTGCCACTGGTGATGGGGATCTTCTCCGCCTGCATGATGGGGGGCGGGGCGCTGGGCGCCATCCTGAGCCCGCGCCTCGCCGCCGTCATCGACTGGTCGCGGGTGCTGGCGCTCTGGAGCCTGCCGGTGCTGCTGGCCCTGGCTTGGCTCGCCTGGCGGGTACGGCTGCCACGCCCGGCGCCGAACCCTCAGTCACAGACGGAGCAGCGCCTCGTCGCCCTGCCCCGCAGCTGGCTGCTGATCGCCTGCTTTGGCATCATCAACAGCGGCTACGGCATCGTCGTGGCCTGGCTGGCACCCTCGTACATGGCCCAGGGCTGGAGCGCCCAGGCGGGGGGAGAGCTGGTGGCCTGGCTGGCCCTGGCCCAGACCCTGAGCGGCCTGGGGCTGCCGCTGCTGGCGGCCCGCAAGCTGGACAGGCGCCCCTGGATGGGGCTCGCCATCGCGCTGCAGGTGCTGGGCTTTGGCGGCCTCTGGCTGGCCCCGCAAGCCGCCCCCATCCTCTGGTGCCTGCTGTGCGGCGCAGGGCTTGGCGGCAGCTTCTCCCTCATCATGGTCATCGCGCTCGATCACCTGCCGGATCCACGTCGGGCCGGCAGCCTGAGCGCCCTGATGCAGGGGTTTGGCTTCATGGTGGCGGCCACCGGCCCCTGGGTGGCGGCACGCCTGCATCACCTGAGCGGCGACTTTGCCAGCGCCTGGCAGTGGCAACTGGGCGGATTGGTGCTGATGAGCCTGCTGGTGCTGCGGCTCAACCCCTTGCACTACCCGAGCGCCATGCGCCTGTCCGTGACTGGCAAGACGGCCATATCCTTGCCCACCCAAAGCAATACACCGGCCTAGGGCCGGTGTATTGAGAAGGTTGCAAAGCGAATGACGGGGCGCCTTAGCGCCCCTTCTTCTGCCGTCCGCCCTGGTTGGTGCGCGGCTTGCCCGCGGCGGCTGGTTTGCCCCCCTTGGCCGGGGCGCCCTTGCCAGCGGCGCCTTTGGCGGCAGCTCCCTTGCCTGCACCGCCCTTGCCCGCCGGGCTCTTGTTCTCGAACGCCGCCGGACCCGGCACGTTGGGACGCCCGCCAATCTCGTGATCGTCGTCCCGGCGCGGCTTCTTGCCCTGCACCGTCTTGCCGCCCGCACCGCTTGGGGCCTTGGCCGCCGGCTTGTTGGCAGGCGCCGCCCCCTTGGCCGGTTTCACCTCGGAGGAGGAGTCTTCGATGAGCTTGAACAGCTCGATCAGCTCGTCGTCGGTGAGGTCGCGCCACTCCCCCACCGGCAGCCCCTTGAGGCTGACGTTCATGATGCGGATGCGCTCGAGCTTGGTGACCTCGAAGCCGAAGTGCTCACACATGCGGCGGATCTGGCGGTTCAACCCCTGCACCAGGGTTATGCGGAATACGAAGGGGGCTTCCTTCTTCACCTTGCACTTCTTGGTGACGGCGCCGAGGATGGGCACCCCGGCCCCCATGCCGCGGATGAATTCATCGGTCACCGGCTTGTCGACGGTCACCAGGTACTCTTTCTCGTGATCGTTGCCCGCCCGCAGGATCTTGTTCACCAGATCCCCGTGGTTGGTGAGGAAGATGAGCCCCTGGGAGTCCTTGTCGAGCCGGCCTATGGGGAAGATGCGGGTGCTGTGGTTGACGAAGTCGACTATGTTGTCCTTCTCCCCCGCCTCCGTGGTGGAGACTATGCCCACCGGCTTGTTCAGCACGATGAACACCAGGCTGTCCGCCTCCCGCGCCTCGATCACCTGACCGTTGACCTTGACCAGATCCCCGGCAAACACCTGATCACCTATGCCGGCGCGCTTGCCGTTGATGAAGACGTTGCCCTGCTCGATGAAGCGATCCGCCTCGCGGCGCGAGCAGATGCCGCTCTCGCTGATGTACTTGTTCAGGCGCATGGATTCATCGGCCAGCATGGGTCACCTGCCTGTGCTGAAGGGTCGAGAAAGGGGTCGGCTGGGCTGACCAGCACGTCGTCGGGTTAGTCTGCATAGAATTCCATCTTCAAGGAGGCAAGAAGCCTGCATCATCAAAAAACGCCGCTACAGTAGCATATTGCCCCGCATCCTTCCCCGGATACTTGGCATCCGTCTCCCCAAGGGGAGGATCGCCATCCCCACGAGCGCCTCGGTCACCGCTCAAGCCCCCTCGGGATCACCAAGACCATCCCTCTTCCATTCATGCATATTTGACACAATTTTTACCCAGGCCGGCTCACCCGAGGAAATCGCCACGACTCGCCCTGTGAGGGCGCAGTAGCGGCGCGACTCGCACCACACCGGTGCAAAACAGCAGAACTATTGCTTGCTATTTATTAATCAAAAATGCATAAAAAGATTTTCGCCAGCACGGATTATCTTGCCCGCCCGGCCGCCTCGGCGCCACCGGGGTCGGCAAAGATCGCAACCCTGCGATCACCGCTCATTCCCGCCATCGCGCAGCCATGTGGGTGCGGGGCATGATCGTCTCCGGCAAGAAGCCAAATGCATCATTCACGACAGGAGTTATCGATGAGTCATTCCCTCTCCCAGGCCGACTTTCTGGCCCAGGTGGCCAAGCGCAACCCCCATCAACCCGAGTTCATCCAGGCGGTGAGCGAGGTGGTCGCCTCCATCTGGCCCTTTATCGAGCGTCATCCCCGCTACCTGCAACACGGCCTGCTCGAGCGCCTGGTGGAGCCGGAGCGGCTAGTGCAATTCAGAGTCAGCTGGGTCGATGATCAGGGCCAGGTGCAGGTAAACCGCGGTTATCGCATCCAGCACAGCTCCGCCATCGGTCCCTTCAAGGGCGGCATGCGCTTCCACCCCTCGGTGGATCTCTCCGTATTGAAATTCCTCGCCTTCGAGCAGACCTTCAAGAACGCCCTCACCACCCTGCCCATGGGCGGCGGCAAGGGGGGCAGTGACTTTGATCCCAAGGGCAAGAGCGAGGGAGAGGTGATGCGCTTCTGCCAGGCGCTGATGCTGGAGCTCTATCGCCACCTGGGTGCCAACACCGACGTGCCGGCCGGCGACATCGGTGTCGGCGGGCGCGAGGTGAGCTACATGGCGGGCATGATGAAGAAGCTCACCAACAGCGCCGAGTGCGTCTTCACCGGCAAGGGACTCTCCTTCGGCGGCAGCCTCATTCGCCCGGAGGCCACCGGTTACGGCTTGCTCTACTTCGTCGAAGCCATGCTGGCCCACCGCGGCCAGTCTCTCGCGGGAATGACGGTGTCCGTGTCGGGCTCCGGCAACGTGGCCCAGTACGCCATCGAGAAGGCGATGGCCCTCGGCGCCAAGGTCGTGACCGCCTCCGACTCCGGCGGCACCGTCTATGATCCGGACGGCTTCACCCCCGAGAAGCTGGCTCGATTGATGGAACTCAAGAACGAGCAGCGCAAGCGGGTGGCGGATTACGCCCACGAGCTGGGGCTCGAGTTCTTCACCGGTCGCACCCCCTGGCACTTGCCGACCCAGGTCGCCCTGCCCTGCGCCACCCAGAACGAGCTGGACGCCGAAGATGCCGCTCTGCTGATCGCCAACGGCGTGCAACTGGTGGCGGAGGGGGCCAATATGCCCTCCAGCGCCGCCGCCATCCAGGCGTTCCATCAGGCCCGGGTGCTGTTCGCCCCGGGCAAGGCCGCCAACGCCGGTGGGGTCGCCACCTCTGGCCTCGAGATGAGCCAGAACGCCCAGCGCCTCTCCTGGACCCGGGAGGAGGTGGACGCTCGCCTCAAGGGGATCATGACCAGCATCCACGGCACCTGCGTGCGCTATGGTCAGGACGGGGAGCATCATGTGAACTACGAGAGCGGCGCCAACATCGCCGGCTTCGTCAAGGTCGCCGACGCCATGCTGGCGCAAGGGGTCTGCTGATCCCGGCGCCATAGCGGGGAAGGCTCCACGGCCTCCGATCACGAAGGGCAGCCCATGGCTGCCCTCTTCACATGCGTTTTCAGCAACTTCATACCTGTGCCTTTCGCATCCCACTTCACACTCCCTTCACCCGGCCATGACAGAGTGCCCGCTCTTTACACGGAGCGAGGACAATATGATGGTCAAGTGCGGCGTTTTTCTGATGGGGTTGGGGGTCGTCAGCTTTATGGCGTTCAGCCTGATCGGCTCCACCCTGGATGAAGAGGGGTTCTTGCATGAGCCCTTTCCCCTGCTCCCCCTCGGCTATCTGTTGTTGCTGGCGGGGGCGGGTGTGGCTATCCTCGGCGTGATCAGGGCGAGACGCCAGCAAGGGCGCTCACAGGCAAGCTGAACCAGTTGTCGTCATTCTCCGAACCTGCCCTGGGTATCAGAGGCTCGACGACTATCGACATCACAGGCTGTCTGCACTGCCTTTGTCTTCTAAATCAACATAAGCCGCCTTAGAGGTAGCGACTTATCTCGATAAGGTGCTGATCCGGGTCCAGGAAATAGACGGATTCAATGGGTCCGCAGGCACCGCTCTTGGTCACGGGGCCCTCCACTATCTCGACTCCGTGATGATGGAGTTGCGCCACCACCTGCTCAAGCGTCCAGTGGGTGATAAGGCAGATGTCCCCCGCCCCCACCTGGGCCAGGTTGCGCGGCTCCTGCCCCAGCAGTTGCAGATTGATCTTCTGGTTGCCAAAACGCAGGGCCCGCCGCCCGGCCCCGAAGGTGATGACCTCCATCTCCAGCACCGAGCTATAAAACGCGACCGAGCGCTCTATGTCGCTCACCGTCAACACCAGATGGTCGATATGGCTGATCATGCTGCCTCCTTGGCGCCGAATATCCTTTCTCATCCTACGCCAGAATAATCGGCAGAACTGTGCGAAAGCGCAGGCTCTCTAAATTTCATTAAATGCTTTTAAAATCTTAATCTTATGGTGATCATCCGCTGCATTACGGTGTCGTTTGAGGTAAGGTTGCATCCCAGATGATCGGAGTCGACCATGACCCTTATTGCCAACCCAGATGACCAGACAATAGGGGGAAACCAGGGTCGACATCACCACGCGGAGGCATGGGGTGGCGTTAGGAAAGCCTTGGACAGAAGAAGAGTTGAGGGCGGCGATTGCGGCTTACAGCGAGATGCGCAAGAAAGAGCGCGCAGGCGAGCCTTATACAAAGCGGCACTATTACGCCGAGTTGGCCGAGCGATTCGGGCGCACCGAGAAAGCTTTCGAGTTTCGGATGCAGAATATCTCCTACCTCTACGCCTTGCTGGGCCTGACCTGGGTCTCTGGGTTAAATCCTCTCAAAAATATTGGCCCTCAGCATACCCCCATTCTGGAGTGCCTCATCTGTGAGCTGGAAGGCCTGCCCTATACCGGGCTCGCCGAGTTTGAGCACAAGGTCATCGCCTATCAGGCAAGACCCGACCCCCTACCCCCAGCAGGTATTCAAGATCCCAAACCGCTCTATAGCGCTGCAACTAGCTATGTACGCGACCCTAAGGTCAAGGCCTGGGTCTTGATGACAGCGGCGGGTCTGTGTGAATGCTGCGATAAGCCAGCCCCCTTCACCACAACCACAGGAGCCCCCTTCCTGGAGGTCCACCACCTGCGCACCCTGGCGGACGGAGGCTCAGACACCATCGGCAATACGGTGGCCCTCTGCCCCAACTGTCACCGAGCCTTGCACTATGGCGCCGACCAGGGGGTGTTGAGAGAGGCGCTTTATCAAAAGCTGGTACGACTGGTTCGAGAATAGGGGAACCACTTTCTATCTCCCCACTATGCCCCCAGACGGGCCCTTAGCGAATGCCCAGCGCCTGCTGCAGGCAACACGCATTTCTCACCTCGCTCGCCGGGCGTTTATTGAGTACCCCATGGAGATGGGCAGGGCATAAGATCGAGCGCCTTTAGCTATCCCCATGATTTTTAAGTGGGAATGTTTGGGTCCAAGAAAAGAGTTCATGGATGCAAAGTGCATCAAAAGGAGAGAAATCAGCACTAAATCCCAGCGCCGACACCCATTTTGGCACTTACCCCTGGCCATTTTTTCATGGTCCTCATGTACAATCGGCACCCCAGCCTGACCACCCAACCCGCCCTGTCAAACCGCCCTATTCCTGAGTGAATGAACGTGACCGCGACCCACACCATGCTCGACAGCTCTTACAGCCAGGATCTGGTCTTCTTCTCCATTCTGGTGGCCGTCCTCGCCTCCTATACGGCCTTGAACATGACGAGCAGGGTGAGCCAAAGCAAGGGCCGCGCCGCCGCGCTCTGGCTCGCCGGTGGCGCCTTCGCCATGGGGCTCGGCATCTGGTCCATGCATTTCATCGGCATGCTCGCCTTCAATCTGCCCATCGCCCTGGGCTACGATCTGGTGCTGACCGGGCTCTCTCTGGTGGCCGCCATCGTCTCATCGGCCTTCGCGCTCTGGCTGGTGAGCAGGCCCCAGTTGCCCTGGCGCCATATTGTCATCGGCGCCCTGCTGATGGGGGCCGGCATCGCCAGCATGCACTACATCGGCATGGCCGCCATGAAGATCATGCCCGGCATTCATTACCATGTCGGCCTCGTCATACTCTCCATCGTCATCGCCGTGCTCGCCTCCGGCGCCGCGCTCTGGATAGCCTTTCGCCTGCGCGACAGTCATCAGCGCGCCTTCTTCAGCAAGGCCCTGGCGTCCCTGGTGATGGGGTGCGCCATCATAGGCATGCACTACACCGGCATGGCCGCCGCCGAGTTTCCGGAACACAGCCTGTGCGGCGCCCTCTACACCGGGCTCAATACCCAGTGGCTGGCCACCGTGGTCATCATCGTCACCCTGGCCGTGTTTACCATCGCCCTGGTGCTCTCCATGCTGGATGCCCACGCGGCCCGGCTCTCCGATTCTCTGCATCAGGCGCACGACGAGCTGCTCAAGCTGGCGCTGCACGACAGCCTGACCCAGTTGCCCAACCGCCTGCTGTTTGCCGATCGGCTGGAGCAGCGCATCTCGGAGTGCCGGCATAGCCAAGACAGCTTCGCCCTGCTGTTTCTCGACCTGGATGGCTTCAAGATCATCAACGATGCCCATGGTCATCACACCGGGGATCGGCTGCTGGCGCAGGTCGCACAGCGGATCAAGGGGTTGCTCGGCGCCAACGACTGCGCCTCCCGTTTTGGGGGAGATGAGTTTGTGCTGGCCCTGGCGCCTGGGGAGCAAGCGCAAACCAGTGCGTTTGCCGAGCGCCTATTGGCGAGCCTGGCCCAGCCCTATGCCTGGGAGCACCACAGCCTGCACGTGACCGCCAGCATAGGCATCGCCGTCTATCCCCAGGATGGCACCAGCCTGCATGAGCTGACCCTGAACGCCGATGCCGCCATGTATCATGCCAAGAAGCGGGGACGCAACGACTACGACTTCTTCGACAGCGCCATGAACGCCAACGCTCACCAGCAGTTCTTGCTGCAACAGGAGCTGTGCCATGCGCTGGAGCGGGGGGAATTTTCCCTGCACTACCAACCCAAATATGACGCCCAAGAGGGCAAGGTGGTCGGTGCCGAGGCGCTGCTGCGCTGGCACCACCCGCTCCATGGCGCCATCTCCCCGGCCAGCTTTCTGCCGCTGGCGGAGAAGAGCCGACTCATCATCGCCATCGGCAACTGGGTGCTCGACGAAGCCTGCCGCCAGATGAGCCACTGGCGCGCCGCGGGCCACCACGACTGGAGCGTGGCGGTCAACCTCTCCACCATTCAGCTCGCCAGCCCGGGCTTGTTGGAGGAGGTGGAGGCCAGCCTGCGCCGCCATCGGCTGGAGGCCCGTCACCTGACCCTGGAGATCACGGAGTCCACCGCCATGGAGAATGCGGAGGAGAGCCTCATCATCCTCAATCGCTTGGCACAGCTGGGCATAGGGATCTCCATCGATGACTTCGGTACCGGCTACTCCAGCCTGCTCTATCTCAAGCGCTTCCCTGCCAGCGAGCTCAAGATAGACAAGGGCTTCGTCACCACCCTTGAGCAGACAAATGAGGATGCCACCATCATCAGTGCCATCATCGCCCTGGGACAGGCCCTGGGGATGCGCATAGTGGCGGAGGGGGTGGAGACGGATTGCCAGCGCGCCCTGCTGACCGCCCTGGGTTGCGACACCCTGCAGGGCTATCTGCTCGGCAGACCCATGCCTGCGGAGCAGCTGCTGGCCCACTGTTCCCTAAACCAGGCGCCCTCGTTATGCCAGGCATAGCCAGGCGCCATTCGGGGGTTGCCTGGGGCAGGACGAAGATGGCGCTGGCAATCTCTCACAAGAGCCCTGTCACACTAATAAGGGAGCGAGCAGCCCCTTAGCACGGGATCCGCTCGATGCGGCCACCGCTTAGCTTGAAGAAGGCATCCTGGGGCAGTTCCTGACGCCAGGTGGTGCTGTAGTCTAAATCCGCGTAGTCACCGCGCAGCATGGCGCCGAGCAGGCCGTGGGAGACCACGATGGCACGCTCGGCGATGGTCGGATCCATCAGCCAGCCCCGGGCGCGGTGCTGGATGCTCTCGACACTCTCCCCCGCCGGGGCTTGCAGATACCAGTCCGGCTGGCTGATATCGAGACTGGGATACTCTTCCAGCAGATCCGGCACCCGGCAGCTCTCCCACTCCCCCATGCCGAGCTCCACCAACCGCTCATCCCAGACGATGCGTTCACTATCCAGCCCCAGTCGCTGACAGACGAACTCCGCCGTCTGGCGGGCGCGCCCCAACGGGCTGGCGTAGAGGGTCCAGCGCGCCGGCTCATCCAGGATCTCGCACAGGCGATCCCCCATGGCAATGGCCTGTGCCTCCCCCTTGGCGGTCAGATCCGAGTTGCAGCGTCCCTGCAAGCGTTGCTCGGCGTTGTAACGGGTCTGGCCGTGGCGCAGCAGATAGATGATGCGAGACATGATTTCTCCAACAGGTTCAACGAGATAAAACAAAGGGGCAGGATAGCAGATATCAGCCAAGGGGGAGGATGTGCGATGCCCTTCATTTTCCTGCTGAAGCATCACGCTCTGCTGACTCAGAAACCCGAGGATAGGACGACTTTATCTATGTCGACCCACCTATTGAGAACATCGAGAAGTACAGCTCCAACTTCACCTAGGTGGCGCAGGAATATACTCACGCCAACGGTATCTATATCTCTCTCCATCTCCTGCTGGTGGTAACCGGGAGGTGATTTAGCTTCAATAGATAGCCTTAATAACATTGACGGATATTACACATCAGCGTTTTCACGTGGACTTTAATTAACAAACTGGTTATTAAACACCCATGTTTTTTGTCATTCGCGAGACCTCATAAAAATTAACAATCATTCATAAATGCAAACAATTGAGAGTGGCCGAAAGGTATTCATAAGAATACCAAGCATGGTTTGATATCTAAAAACAGTGAATGAATAGGTGAAAATAGGTCTCAAATGCAGTATAAACGAAAGCCTGCGACAATTTGTGACCGAGCCAGCCATGAATGATAGAATAGACAACAAGCTCAGTGCCAGACATGAGATAACGTATCGCGAGAATGAGATAGACCTCTATGAGTTAATCTCACTAGTATGGAAGAAGAAATTCCGTATTTTACTCGTGACATGTATGTGTAGCTGCTTAGGGCTATTCTATGCCATGACGGCGTCCGAACAATGGACTGCCAACGCGACTATTTATCAACCCAAACCTCGAGATACTCTGGAATTGGATCGACTCAGAGCCATTTTGAATATACAAGGTCTGGCTGGCACAAAGAGCAATACTGCTATTTATGATGATTTTTTGTTGGAGTTTAAATCTTACAATAACGTAAGTGACTATCTGCAAACGACAGCTCAGTTTGAAAGCTATGTCAAGAACAATAATTTGAATGATGTAGAGAAACAAAGACTTTTGAGAACTTGGTCCGATTGGATGAAGATATCTCCAGAAGATAAGAAAGGGGAGCAACCGGGTATTCATCTCTCTTTCTCTTTCTTTGATAAGTCAGATACGCTACCAATGTTGACCGGTTATATTGACTATATTGTTGGGCTCCAGAGCAAAGAGCTATTTGAAATTTTGGAGAACAACAGAAATAGTCAAATTGAAAACCTTCGTTTAAAAATAAAACTGCGTACAGAGGATGCCAAACGCAACCTGGCAAGAGAGATCGAAGGTATTGAATACAGCATGAGCATTGCCAATGCTGCTGGAGTCAGCAAGCCATTGGAAAACTTCAACTATGGTGATCGTTTCCCCATCACGCTTGGGAAGAATGCGCTGGAAAGAAAGCTAGCCATACTCAAGTCATTAAAAATTGAAGACTACATGCCAGAAATTATGGAGTTAAAAGTACAACTAAATAGACTGGAGAACATCAGCTTCAATAATATGAAGCTGGTACCCTTCTCCTACCTGGACACACCGAGTTCACCATTGCGGCGTGACAAGCCCAAACGCCCGCTGATCGTCATCTTGGCGACAATGCTGGGTGGCATGTTGGGGGTTGGAATGGTGTTGGTTCAGCATGCTTTTCGCCAAGAGAAGAGACCACTGGCTGCAGGTTATGATTATCAACCTAAGTATGCCAAGGCGAGCTAATACGAACCTTCCATCAACGAATAAAAACGGCGCCCTAAGGCGCCGTTTCTTTTTTCCGCTCCGCTTTTGTTCTTACGGAATGTTCTCGCGGAACGGATGAACAAGCCGCGGCTTATTCCTCTTCCAGATAGGCGTAGCCTTGCAGACCCAGCTCCAGCTCGTCGAGCAGAGCCTTGCGGGTCGCGTCGTCCAGCGCCGGGTGGGAGGCGATCCGCTGGTAGTTCTCGCGGATGACGGAGGGATCGATGTTGACGTAACGCAGCAGCTGGTCAACGGTGTCGCCGCGCACCACGTTGCGAATGTCCATCTTGCCCTCTTCATCCAGCCACACTTCCGCACAGTGAGTGTCACCGAACAGGTTGTGCAGATCGCCGAGGATCTCCTGATAGGCGCCCACCAGGAAGAAGCCGATGTGGCACGCTTCGTTCGCACCGTACTCCGGCATCGGCAGAGTCTTCTCGACGCCGAGGCCGTCGACGTAGTGCTCTACCTGACCGTCTGAGTCACAGGTGATGTCCATCAGGATGCCGCGACGGCTGAGCGGGCGCTCGAGGCCGGCAAGGGGCATCACGGGGAACACCTGACCGATACCCCAGGCATCCGGCAGGGACTGGAACAGGGAGAAGTTCGCGAAGCACTTGTCTGCCAGCTTCTCGTTCAGCTCGTCGGCCAGGGCACGGTGGTTGCGGTTGACCGGGTTGAGCAATTCTTTGAGCGCCAGACAGGTGTTCTGGTGCAGCATCTCGGCCCAGGCGCGCTGCTCGAGGTTCAAGAGACCCATGGTGTACTGGGCGTTCACATCCCCAAGGTCTGCCACCGAGTCGTGGTAGATCTCCAGCAGGGAGGGATCCTCGGTGCGCAGATCCAGCCAGCCCTTCCACATGTTCTGCAAGATGGTGGGTGCGTCTTCGTCCGGCTCGCTGATGTCGTTCATCTCCACCCCTTCGGCCCCGATGATATCGGTGACCAGCACGGCGTGGTGGGCGGTCAGGGCTCGGCCGGACTCGCTGATGATGGTCGGGTGCGGCAAGTCGAACTCGCGGCACACATCGCCGATGCCCCAAACCACGTTGTTGGCGTATTCGGACAGGCTGTAGTTCGCGGAGCAGTGGCTCTGGGAGCGGGTGCCCTCATAGTCCACGCCCAGGCCGCCGCCCACATCGACCACGTCGATGGGCACGCCGAGACGGCGCAGCTCGGCGTAGAAGCGGCCGCACTCGCGGATGCCGCCCTGGATGTCGCGGATGTTGGCGATCTGGGAGCCCAGGTGGAAGTGCAGCAGTTGCAGGCAGTCCAGCTTGCCGAGGCCGCGCAGACGCTCCACCAGCGCCAGGATCTGGGAGGCGGAGAGGCCGAACTTGGACATGGAGCCGCCGCTCGATTCCCACATGCCGGAGCCGGTAGAAGCCAGCTTGGCACGCACCCCGATGTTGGGCTTGATGTTCAGACGAGCCGACTCGTCCAGCACCATTTCCAGCTCGGAGGGCTTTTCCACCACTATGTAGACCTTGTGGCCCATCAGGTTGCCCAAGAGGGCGTGGCGGATGTATTCACGGTCCTTATAGCCGTTGCAGACGATCACCGAGCCTTGCTCATGGTGATGGGACAACACGGCCAAGAGCTCCGGCTTGGAGCCCGCTTCCAGCCCAAGCCTCGGCTTGTCGCTGTAGGACTGACTGATGGTCTCGATGACGCGGCGCTGCTGGTTCACCTTGATGGGGTAAACGCACAGGTAGTCCCCCTCATAGGCGGACTTCTCGATGGCCTGACCGAAGGCGTTGAACAGCGCATCGACCCGGCTCTTGAGGATGTCGGGGAAACGCAGCAGTACCGGGGTGGTCAGCCCGGACTGGCGCAGCTGTTCGATGGCATCGGACAGCACGATCTGCGCCTCGGGACGAGACTTGTCGGGGGAGACGGTCACATGACCGGCGTCATTGATATTGAAAAAACCCGCACCCCAGTAGGGAACGTTGTAGACCTTCAAGGAGTCCTTGCTGGACCAGTTAGTCATGGGCTATGCCTCGCAAATGAGCGGCCAGTGGCCGCCTTCGTTACCCTCAATCACATCCAGACCATCTATTGCAAATCGCGGCAAGCCAAAGCTGCCTGCTGGAACCGGTCAGGGTCCGCGCCAGGGTGGCGACGTTCGCCATCCTCTGATCAGGGGTTTCCTGCCATCACATCCAGACCATCTGCAAATCGCGGCAAGCCAAGGCTGCCTGGTGGATCTTGGGGAAGTAACGAGTCTTGATGTGGGGCTGGTGGCTTTACATCAAGCTCAACGGTATACGGCGCCACTGTAAGGAGGCACCGCGGTACTTTGATGACAAGCGGCATCAGCCACGCCGTTTGTTCATCATTCGGCAGCCGTCGCGACGACGTAGGGAGGTGTCCAGGAAGAGAGGGAAGGCATCTGCACGCAACCGTGTTGTTAGACGACAACCACCACAGCCAACTCAACATCGACGACCGCCCATGACAAGGGAAGATGATGAGCCATTGGCCCACTCGGTCTGCGAAATGATGAGAGTCCGTTGTTCTCCCTGATACCGGAGCCTAACCGGTATTAAAGAAACCATGCCCTAGCAGTGTCTGTCGTTTCTGCGTGCCTCGCCCTATAGGCGCGTGATCCTCCGGGTTCTGGCGGCCTCTTGCCTGCGCAGGGTTACCCTTGGATCGGCGCGGAGTGTACACATTTACCGCGGCCAGTGACAATAAAAAATCGCGTAAAAAAATCGGTGTTTGCCGCTCGTTCAGATCCGGCTGTCAGCCACGCGGGCTCTGGGATGGCGCATCATGACCCCCTTCATGATTTCCCCTGAAAATAACGAGTGAACAGCCTTTTTTCCCCGATGCCTTGCCAGTGCTGGGACGAGGTCATATCCGGCCACATCAGAACCGCTTATTCCTCCTTTAATTTGGAATTTTTATTCAAACATGACGCTTTCCCCTCGCCCGCGCCCCCGGGGAAACATTTCTGCATCCATTTTCACAAATGCGCCAAAAACTGCGCTGACGCAAAAAGCCGCGGGGCCGCTTTGGCCACAATAACCCCTCATCATCTGTCTGAGGCCTGCCAATGGATACCCTGCTTGAGCGTTTTCTGCGTTACCTGACTTTCCATACCCGCTCCGATGCGTGCAATCCCGCCTGCCCGAGCAGCGAGGGGCAGCGCCTCTTCGCCCGCGCCCTGCAGGGGGAGCTGCAGCAGCTTGGTCTGAGCCAGGTGATCCTGGATGACAACGGCTATCTCACCGCCTGCCTGCCGGGCAACCAGCCGGAGGCGCCGGCCATCGGCTTGATCGCCCACATGGACACCGCCGACTACGAGGCCGAGTTCGTGGTCCCCCAAATAGTCGAGAACTATCAGGGGGGGGATATCTGCCTCGGCAAGGGGGACGAGGTGCTGGCCATCCGCCAATACCGCTTCCTGAAGAACTACCTCGGCCAGGATCTCATCACCACGGACGGCACCACCTTGCTCGGCGCCGACGACAAGGCGGGGATCGCCGAGATCCTGACCGCCATCGACCACCTGCAGAACCACCCAGAGATCCCCCGCGGGGATCTCTGGGTCGGCTTCACCCCGGACGAGGAGCTCGGACGGGGCGCCGATCTCTTCCCGCTTGACAGATTCCCCGCCAGGTGGGCCTATACGGTCGACGGCGGTGAGCTCGGCGAGCTGGAATACGAGAACTTCAACGCCGCCAGCGCCACGGTGCGTTTTGTCGGCAACAACGTGCACCCCGGCACCGCCAAGGGGGGCATGATCAACAGCCAGACCCTGGCCGCCCGCTTCCACGCCGACATGCCGCAGGCACAGACCCCGGAGTGCACCGAGGGTTATGAGGGCTTCTTCCACCTGGCCCAGATGAACGGCACCGTGGAGGAGAGCACACTGCACTACATACTCCGCGACTTCGACGACGACGGCTTCGCTGCCCGCAAGGCCCAGCTCAAGGAGCGGGTCGCCTCCTTGCAACTGGACAACCCCAAGGCGCGCATCCAGCTCGAGATCACCGACAGCTACCGCAACATGCGCAGCCAGATAGAGCCGCACATGCACATCGTCGAGTTGGCCAAGGCCGCCATGGAGGCCGCCGACGTGGTGCCCAGGATCAAACCCATCCGCGGCGGCACCGACGGCGCCCGCCTCTCCTTTATGGGTCTGCCCTGCCCCAACCTCTTCACCGGTGGCCACAACTTCCACGGCAAGCACGAGTTCATCCCGCTGCAATCCATGGAGAAAGCGGTCAGCACCCTGGTGGAGCTGGTGCGACTCACCGCCGCCTGGCGAGGCTGAAACCGGCACGCTGATGGCAGGGCGAGTCCGTCGCCCTGCCATCAAACTGTCATCTCACTGCCACGAGGCAGGCACAGAAGGGGCGCACGCTGGGGCAAAGGATCAGTGGAGCCGCCCCATGTTCAACGTCGATACCCTGCTGCAACAGCACCTGCCCCAACTCAGCCGCCAGCCTCTGCTCCGACCCCTGTTCAGACGAGGGCTCGGCTGGCTGCTGCACGAGCAGGCCTTCCAGCACTTTGCCGAACACTACCCACACCTGCGCGGCCTCGACTTCATTGAGCAGGCCCTGGCGCAGCTCGATTTTGACTACAGAGTGAGCGAGAAGGAGCTGGAAAACATCCCCGCCAGCGGCCGGGTCATCCTGGTGGCGAACCACCCCATCGGATCCCTGGACGGGCTCTCCCTGCTGCGGCTCATAGGCCGGATCCGGCCGGACGTGAAGATAGTGGCCAACCGGCTGCTGGCCCAGATCGCGCCCCTGCGCCCGCTGCTGCTGCCGGTGGACAACCTGGGTGGCAAGACAGACAAGCAGGCCATCCTGGCCATGGGGGAGTATCTAACCCAGGGCGGCGCCCTCATCATCTTCCCGGCGGGGGAAGTCTCCCGCCTCGGCCCCAAGGGGGTGAAAGACGGCCCCTGGCAGGGGGGCTTCATCAAGCTGGCCAGACGCACCCATAGCCCCCTGGTGCCCGTCCATCTCAGCGGGCGCAACGGTGCGGGCTTCTATCTCACTTCCTGGTTCAACAAAGAGCTGGCGGGGCTCTTGCTGGTGAAGCAGCTGTTTCGCCAGCAAGGGGGGCGTATCCCCCTCACCATAGGGGAGCGCATTCCGCCGGCGAGTCTCGGCGAGTTGCCGGCCAGGACGGCGGCGAGCCTGGTGCGCAGCCACCTCTATCGCATCGGCCGGGGCAAGTCCGGCCGCCTGCAGACCGAGGCCCCCATCGCCTTGCCGGAGGAGCGCCGCCAGCTGAAAGATGCCATCGATGGCTGCGAGGTGCTGGGGCAGACCCCGGATGGCCAGCGGATCCTGCTCTATCGCCGCCACGAGCAGAGCCACTCGGTGATCCTGCGCGAACTCGGGCGCCTGCGGGAGATCGCCTTTCGGGCGGTGGGGGAAGGCTCGGGGCGGCGGCGGGACCTCGACGCCTTCGACGATGACTACCATCACCTCATCCTCTGGGACCCCGCCCGGCTCGACATAGTCGGGGCCTACCGCTTCATTCCGGTGGCCGAGCTGCTGGAGCGCAAAGGCCTTCCCGGCCTCTACAGTCACAGCCTGTTCGGCTTCGAGGACAAGTTGCTGCCCCGGCTGGAGCAGGCCATCGAGCTCGGCCGCAGCTTCATCCAGCCCGCCTACTGGGGCAAGAGGGGGCTCGATTACCTCTGGTTCGGCATCGGTGCCTACCTGGCCCGCTACCCTCGCTACCGCTACCTGTTCGGGCCAGTGTCACTCTCCGGCAGCCTGCCGCCCCAGGCCAAGGATCTGCTGGTGAGCTTCTATCGCCAGCACTTCGCCCCCGAGCTGGCGCAGGCCCCCTCCCGGCGCCCCTACCCGGCCACGCCCCCCTTGTTTGAGGGGCAGGATTACGGCGCCGATCTCAAGGTGCTCAAGGCCCGCCTCGACAACCTGGGCTGCGCCATCCCCACCCTCTACAAGCAGTATTCGGAGCTGTGCGAGCCGGGGGGCGTCCAGTTCATGGACTTTGGCATAGATCCGGCCTTCAACCACTGCATCGACGGCCTGGTGTGGGTGGATGTGAGCCGCATCAAGCCCCACAAGCGGGCCCGCTACATCGATCAGCCGTCCACCGCGCCATGACCTCTCGGCCCTGCAGCCGACGTGAACGTCCAAAAACACCAAGGGAGGCATCAGCCTCCCTTGTGTCGTCATGTTGCCGCGGCTCACTCTGCGGCGGGTTTGCGGTCCGAGTGCCCGAGATCCCGCTCGGGGGCTATGATGTCCCGCACCCGCTGCTTGATCTCCTTGGCCTCGGGGAAGCCCTCGTCCGCCACCCTGTCCCACACCTGGATCCCGTTGACCAGGATCTTGAACTCCCCCTTGCTGGCGGGCACCAGGGCCACCTCGCCGAGATCGCTATCGAAGGTGGAGAGCAGCTCCTGGGCCAGCCAGGCCGCCCGCAGCATCCAGCGGCAGAGGGTGCAGTAGCGGATCTCGATGCGGGGCTTGAGGATGAGGGGATCTGTCATTGGGTCACTCCGTGAAAATCCGCCAGCCAGTGGCAGGCGATGGCATTCATGGTGGTCTGGGGCAGCTCGAACAGGCCCGGGGGCGGCGTCTGGCGAGCCAGTTGATGCACCCCCTCGATGATCTCCGCCAGCACCAGGTAGACGTATTCGCCGATGACGGCGCCATGGACGAAGTTGACCGCCTCCCCCCGGTTGAGCAGGAAGATGGTGCTGCCATCCGGCCGGGTCAGGGCCAACACGTGGGGGCACACCTCGGCGCTCGGCCAGGAGAGCTGGGAGAGGCAGAACGCGAACTCGTCGTCGGCCGAGGTGACCGAGGCCAGCATGGCGCCGGGGCGCAGGGCCAGCAGATCCTCGATATCGAGGGAGCCGTTGCCGGTGGAGCAGATCACCAGCTCGGCCCGGCTGAGGGCCTCGGCCTTGTTCACCAGCTTGAAGCCGTGGGAGAGCGCCTCCACCTGGCGCAGGGCATCCGTCTCCACCAGCTCCAGGTGCAGGTTGCGACAGCGCAGCTCGCGGGCGATGCTGCGCCCCACCTTGCCATAGCCAAACAGGGCGGCCTGGCAGACGTTGAAGGTGCGCCTCAGGGTGCGGGCCAGGGATTCGGCGGAGTAGACCACGCTGAGGCCAATCTGGATATCTTCCGCCTGCTTGAGGGGACTGCGGGCCACCGATACCACGGGAGCGGCCAGGGGCTCCTGCTCGTAGCGCTGATGGCCGTTCTCGGTCATCTCCACCACCCCGATGAAACGTTCACCGAAGTGCTCTGCCAGGATGGACTGGGTCCTGGCGAAGTAGCCGCCGATGTCCAGAATGATGAGCCGCTCATGATCCTGGATCAGGGGGGCTATCTGGGCGATCACCTCGTCCGGATCCGAGGTCCAGTGGCGGTTGAGGGGAAGGACGGGGTAGTGCTGCTGGGCCCAGCTCAGGGTCGCTCCGTGTACCGACTTGGGTTTGGGCAAGATGGCGCCGACCCGCCCGACCCGGTCCAGCACCTGAATGAAATGGGGGCGATCGGGCAGCAGATGGGTCACCAGCAGGATACAGAGATCCTCGAGGCGCGGCTGCTCGATGAAATGGCGAAAAAACAGATGCTCAGATCCTTGACTGCGCAACTGTGGCCTCCTTAGTGTGCCGCAAGCATGCAGGCAAACAGAACCCGGCCAAGCCGGGTTCTGTGTGTGTCCAGATAATTGAAAATCCTTTTTATCCGAAACCACTATGGGGCTCAATCTTTATCTGTGCAGACTATGACCGGCCATGCAAATTAAGGGGTAATAGACTGTTTTTCATGCAAAAATCAGTAGAGTGAGGCCTCGGGCCAGACCCACCACAGACTCAGTCCGGCACCGACTCCCGCCACCAGGATCAGCAGACCCCAGCGGGCCAGCCAGGGCTTGCTGCGCAATGCCCACTCCAGCAGGGGCAGCAGCCAGACCGGCAGCAGCACCACGAGAGGCACTTCCACGTATTGCCAGGCCAGCATCTGCACGAAGGCGAGCGCCAACCCCAGGGCCGCCGGGGACGTGGTGACACCGGCGAAGACCCCGAGCAGGGCGCGGAAGCCGGCGAACGCCGCCAGGGCCCCGGCGAGCTGGGCGATGAGCAGGCTGCCATCGATGCCGATGACCAGCGCCAGCCAGATGAAGCCGAGGGCAAAGCCAAGCCCCTCTGCGCCATCACCCCGCCACCCCGCCCAGCCAAACCAGGCGATGGCGGGCAAGAGCGCCAACCAGATGCGCGGCTCGCTGGCGATAACCGTCGCCAACCCCTGCCACCATACCAGGGCCCCCAGAGCCGCAAACAGCAGCAGGGCGGCGCGCTTGTCCTCAACCTGGGCCGCGATGGCGGGCACCAGCAGGGTCAGGGGCAGCCATTGCCACGCCTTGACCGGCAACCCGTAGGCGCCGCCGAGCAGGCAGCCCACCAGCCAGAGGGCCAGGGCACCCCACAGATACCCCAGCCGTGGCCAGCGCCATGACAGCAAAGCGGCCCCCAAGGGAGCCGCCAGGGTTTGCAACAGGAGTGCTGCGCCCATTACTTGCGCACACCTTCGACGAACAGGTTGATGCCCATCTCGTCAGGGATGCCGGGCAGCATGTAGTTCACGCCAAAGTCACTGCGCTTGATGGTGGTGGTGGCGTTGAAGCCGCTGCGGTAGCCGCCCCAGGGATCCTTGCCCTCACCGATGTGGACCAGCTCGAACGCCACCGGCTTAGCGACGCCGTGCAGGGTCAGGGTGCCCTTGAGCACGCCCTTGTCCTTGGTGCCTTCATAGCCGGTGCTGACGAAGGTCATCTTGGGGTACTGTTTCACGTCCAGGAAGTCCGGGCTGCGCAGGTGCTTGTCACGGGCCTCGTGGTTGGAGTCCACGCTGGCGGCATCGATCTCGAAGCTCGCCTTGGCCGCGGCCGGGTTGGCCTCGTCCATGCTGAAGGTGCCGCTGAAGGTGTTGAAACGGCCCACCAGTTCGGAGAAGCCCAGGTGGCCCACCTTGAACTGGACTGTGGTATGCGCCGCATCCACGTCGTAATCGGCCGCCATCAGGGGTGCCGTCATAAACAGGCAGGAAGCCAGCAGGGCCTTGGTCATTTTCATTCCAGTCGTTCCTTCAATTAGGGTTCACATTGGTACCCGACATGCTAACCTCCGAACAGGAATGGATAATCACCGATTTATTAAAATAATTATCAACCGAGAGTGGAATATGGACCAGATAGCCGCCATGCGCACCTTCATCAAGGTGGTGGAGTGTCAGAGTTTTACCAAGGCCGCCCACCAGCTCGGCATCTCGGTGGCCATGACTTCCAAGCTGATGCAGCAGCTCGAGGAGTCCCTCTCCACCCGGCTGCTGTCCCGCACCACCCGCCAGGTCAACCCGACCGAGGCGGGCCAGTTCTACTACCAGCGCTCCCTGGCCCTGCTGGCGGAGCTGGAAGAGACCCACAGCCAGCTCACCCACAACAACCAGCAGCCCCAGGGCACCCTCAAGCTGTCGGTGCCCATGGACTTCGGCTATTTGCACCTCTCCCCCGCCCTGCCGCTCTTCCATGAGCGCTTCCCCGAGCTCAAGCTGGACATTGAGTACAGCGACCGGCGGGTGGCCCTGGTGGAAGAGGGCTTCGATCTCGCGCTGCGCATCGGCAACCTGCCGGACTCCTCCCTGGTGGCCAAGCCGCTCGCCATGATGAAGCTGGAGCTGTGCGCCAGCCCGGACTACCTGGCAAGACGCGGCACTCCCAGGACCCCAGAGGATCTCAAGCAGCACGACTGCCTCATCTACACCCTGACCCAACCAGACTGGGTATTCAAACGGGATGGGGAGCAAGTCAACGTGCGCCCGCAGGGACCCCTTCGGGCCAACAACGGGGTGGTGCTGACCCGGGCCGCCTGCAATCACATGGGGATCATCTGGCAGCCCACCTTCATCGTCGGGGATGCCCTGCGCTCGGGGGAGCTGGTGTCGCTCCTGCCCGAGTGGAACAAGGGGCAGATCGGGCTCTATGCCCTCTACCCCCACCGCCGCTTCGTCTCCGCCAAGGTGCGCTGCTTCATCGAGTTCGTGCAGGAGCGCTACCTCGCCCCCCACTATTGGGACCGGGAGGAATAAGGGATCAAATGGCAGCGAGGCCGATGTTCAGGACTTGGTTTGGGAGTCGCTCTGAGCTGCGGCCGGCACGGGCAGTTCGGCCACCAGCAACTGCTCGCTCAGGGTCAGTTGCCAGCGCGGCAGGCGGCGCTGCAAGGCGGCGAACTGATCGCCCTCCAGCACATAGGGCAGGCTGATGTGCAGGCAGTGGCAGTCCAGCATGCCCGCCAGTTGCAGGGTCAGGACAAGGTTGGCCTCATCCGTCTTGTGTTTGTTGATGCGCTTGCCGAGCTCGTGGCGAAAGTGAGTCTCGGGATCCTGGGTCATCGCCTGCCAGCCGTAGCCGAACAGCGGAATGAAGGCGCTGACGATGCCAAGGGCGGTGAGCGGCTGCTTGGGGGGATGATAGAGGGCGTTGAGATCCAGCAGTATGGGGCTTAGATGCCGCTCACGACTACCGGATAAAATATTATTACTCATTGGATAACCTTGTTGATTCCTCTAGACTTCGCCGCATCTTTGACCCGACATGCCAACGAGGTGCTGATGCTAAGCGATATCGAGATCTCCCGCCAGTCCCCCCGCCTGCACATCGACGAACTGACCCGGCGGCTCGCCATCCCGCCGCACCTGATCCACCCCCATGGCCACCACAAGGCCAAACTCAGCCTGGCCCTGCTCAAAGAGCCCCCGAAGAAGCATGGCAAGCTGGTGCTGGTGAGCGCCATCACCCCGACGCCCCTCGGGGAGGGCAAGACGGTGACCACGATCGGCCTCTCCATGGGGCTCAACCACATCGGTCAGCCCAGCATAGCCACCATACGCCAGCCGAGTCTCGGCCCCGTGTTCGGGGTCAAGGGGGGAGCCGCCGGCGGTGGTCACGCCCAGGTGGTGCCCATGGAGGAGATGAACCTGCACCTGACCGGGGACTTCCACGCCCTGGCCGCCGCCCACAACCTGGCCGCCGCCGCTCTGGACGCCCGCCTGTTCCACGAGCAGAAGCTCGGCGATGAGTTTACCCCCAGAACCGGGCTGGCCCGCCTCGATATCGATGCCACCCACATCCTCTGGCCGCGCACCCTGGACATGAACGACCGCGCCCTGCGCCACCTGACCATAGGCCAGGGCGGCCCGGCCGATGGCGTCGAGCGCCAGGATAGCTTCGTCATCACCGCCGCCTCCGAGCTGATGGCCATACTGGCGCTGGCCAGGGATCTCAAGGATCTGCGCGAGCGCATCGGCCGCATCCAGCTCGCCCTGGATCTGCGCGGCAATCCCATTACCGCCGAACAGCTTGAAGTGGCGGGGGCCATGACGGTGCTGCTCAAGGATGCCCTGCAACCCACCCTGATGCAGACCACGGAGCAGACCCCGGTGCTGGTGCACGCCGGCCCCTTCGCCAACATCGCCCATGGCAACTCCTCGGTCATCGCCGATCGCATGGCGCTGGCGCTCACCGATTACGTGGTGACGGAGGCGGGCTTTGGCTCCGACATGGGACTGGAGAAGTTCTTCAACATCAAGCATCGCCAGTCCGGCATTCCCCCCTCCTGCGTGGTGCTGGTGGCGACGGTGCGCAGCCTCAAGGCCAACAGCGGCCTGCTCGACATCCGTCCGGGCCAGCCCCTGCCGACGAGCCTGCAGGATGAGGATCTGCCGACCCTGCGCCAGGGCTGTGCCAACCTCGCCTGGCACATTCGCAACGCCCGCCGCTACGGGGTGCCCGTGGTGGTGGCCATCAACCGCTTCCCGAGCGACAGCCCGGCCGAGCTGGCCCTGCTGGAGGAGGAGGCGCGACGTGCGGGTGCCTGTGGCGTGGCCCTGTCGGAGGCCTTCACCCGAGGCGGCGCCGGGGCAAGCGAGCTGGCCCGCGCCGTGGTCGAAGCCTGCGCGCAACCTAGCGAGGTTCAACTGCTCTACCCCGATGCCATGAGCCTGGACGCCAAGCTCGCCACCCTGGTGGAGTGCGGCTATGGCGGCCGTGGCGTCACCCTCTCTGACAAGGCCCGGACACAGCTGGCGGCCCTCTCCAAAGCGGGTTGGGACCATCTGCCGGTCTGCATGGCCAAGACGCCGCTGTCGCTGAGTCACGACCCCGCCCTCAAGGGGGTGCCCACGGACTTCGAGGTACCCATCGAGGAGGTGCGGCTCTGCGCCGGCGCCGGCTTCGTCTACGCCCTGGCCGGCCCTATCATGACCATGCCGGGGCTCGGCAGCCTGCCCGCCTACCGTCATATCGATATCGACGACGACGGCGATATCGTCGGACTGAGCTGAGTCATGGCTTCAGCAGCCTGCCCCCGGTTACCCGTCATATCGATATCGACGACGACGGTGAGATAGTGGGGTTGAGCTGAGTTTCATCAGCCTGCCCCCGGTTACCCACCATATCGATATCGACGACGACGGTGAGATAGTGGGGTTGAGCTGAGTTTCAGCAGCCTGCCCCCGGTTACCCACCATATCGATATCGACGACGATGGCGACATCGTGGGGCTGAGCCCATAACGGCCTGCCGTGCTGCCGGCTCACAAAACAAAAGACCCCGCCGATTGGCGGGGTCTTTACTATGACAAGCAGAACGATATCAGTAGTGGAAGCGCCCCAGCTTGCTCATCACCGCCTCGGTCAGGCCGTGCATCTGCTGGCTCTGGGCATCCAGCTCCCGGGCGACCCGGGTCGAGGCGCTGGCCGCCTCGTGGATGTTGCTGACGTTGTGGTTGATCTCCTCGCTCACCTTGGACTGCTGCTCGGCGGCGCTCGCTATCTGGGTCGCCATGTCGCCGATGCGATCGGCGGCCTGCACTATGGTCGCAAGCTCCCGCACCGCCTGCTCCGCATCCTCGAGCGCCACACTGCTCAGATGGCGCCCCTCGGCCATGGTGTCCACCGCCTCGCTGGTGGTGTCCCTCAGCCTGTCGATCATCTGCTGGATCTCCTGGGTCGAGATCTGGGTCTTGGAGGCGAGCGCCCTCACCTCGTCCGCCACCACCGCAAAGCCACGCCCGTGCTCACCGGCCCGGGCGGCCTCGATGGCGGCGTTCAGTGCCAGCAGATTGGTCTGCTCCGAGATGGTCCGGATCACATCCAGGATGCTGCCTATCTGCAACCCCTGCTGCTGCAGGGCGGTGATCTTGTCCGACACCTCGCTCACCTGGCTGCTGAGCTGACGAATGCCGTTGGCGGAGGCGCTCACCACCTGCTGCCCCTTGTGCACCGCGTGGCGCGTCTCGTCTACCGCCTCCGCCGTGATCTGGGCGCTGCTGGCGACCGAGTCCGCCGTCGAGGACATCTGATGCACCGCCGTGGCCACCAGCTCCACCTGCTCCAGCTGCTGCTGACTGCTGGCCAGCCCCTGCTGGGCCTGGCGGGTCGAGGCCACCGCCGCCTGCTGCAACTCGTGCACACTGGTGGCGGTGTCACTCACTATGCCCTGCACGGTGGCGACGAACTGGTTGATCCCCTTGGCCAAGGCTCCGGTCTCGTCCCGTCGGTTCTGATCCAGGCGCTGAGTGAGATCCCCCCCCGCGCTGGAGAGGCGGGACACCATACGCGCCGTCTGCTGCACCGGCCGGGAGATGGAGCCCGCCGCCAGGGCGATACCGACGAGGCCCGCCCCCGCCACCAGCATGCCCACCAGCAACTGGGTCCAGAGCCCGCGACTGAAGTCACTGGCCCTGGCCTGGGCCAGCTGTTCATACTGGGCATAGAGGGCGCTGCTTGGCACCTCAATGGCGATCCCCCAGGCCTGCTTCACCTTGTTGAGGCGGATGGGGGAGAAGACGCTCAACCCCGCGTCGCTCTCCGCCATCCCGGCTTCGGCACGCCGCAGTTGAGCCAGCAGATCCGCATCCTGCAGCCGTTTCCCCACGTGGTCGCCGTCACCGGAGTCGGCGGCGATGATCCCCATGGGGCTGATGATGCGCACCCTCCCCTGGCCGTCGAATACCCGCTGGCTGATGCCGTCGGCGAGGCGCTGCAGATAGTTCAGGGAGTAGTCGACCCCCACCATGCCGAGGTAGTTGCCTCCGTCCAGCACGGGCACCACGAAGGAGGTGAGCAGGGTCGGCTGGCCGTTGACCTGATAGACGGAGGGGTCGACCGCACAGCTCGCCTTGCTCTCCTGGGGGCAGAGGTACCACTCGGAGGCCCGGATCCCGGTGGCGCTCGGCGTCTTGCTGTAGAAGTCCCCGAGGGGCTTGAGGGCAAAGCCCGCCGCCCCGCGGCTCCAGTAGGGGGCGAAGTTGCCGGAGGCCTGGCTGTGCTGGCTGCCCCCCTGATAGAGCTCATCCAGGCCGTCGAAGCGATTCGCCTCCCAGCCGCTGTAGATGCTGAGGAAGTCAGGGTTGCGATCGCCTATGTCCTTGAGCAGGGCGGTCACCGCCTCCCGATCCAGGGGCTTGCTCTGATGGACGTTGCCCGCCAGCAGGGCTGCCAGGGTTTCGGCCGCATCCAGCGCCAGCTCGAAGGAGCGCGCCACCTCGCTCGCCTGACCGTCCGCCAGGGTCAGCAGCCACTGCCCCGACTGCTGGCGGGCGCTGTCATGGCTCTCCTGCTGGATCCGAGCCTGCATGCCGGACAGGGAGAGGTAGCCGTATCCCACCACGCTGAGGACGGTAGCCAGCAGGATGCAGCCGGCGAAGAACATGACTTGATATTTGATGGAACGAAACATGACGAAGGAGCGTCTCCAGGGCCAAAAAAGGCAGGCATCATAAGGGCTGATCCGGGCGGCGTGAACTCACCACGGTGAATTTCATCGCCGTTTTGTGAGCGGCGCCAAATGAGATGTGGCAAAGAGTGGGAATAGACAGATAAAGAACAAGGTCAAATACGACCCGTGCAGCACATTGAGCCGCCGCACCGGAAGGGAAGCCCGCAGACGAGGAGGCCCCGCCAACGGGCGGGGCCTCCCTTATAGGTTGTACCAGGCGCCCGTCAGAGGCTGAAGCGCTGGGTCATGTGGTGCAAGGAGGTCGCCAGCTTGCTGAGCTCGATGCAGGCCTGGGCGGTCTGCTGGGCCCCCAGGGCGTTCTCGTCCGCGGCGTTGTGGATGTTGACGATGCTGCGGTTGAGCTCCTCCGTCACCGCATTCTGCTCCTCGGTCGCGGTGGCGATCAGGGTGTTCATGTCGGTGATCTGGGTGACGGCACCATTGATGCTGTCGATGCTGTTGCCCGCTTCACGCGCCAGCCCGACGCTGTTCTGCATCTGCTGTCGGCTCAGCTGCATGGCGTTGCCCGCCTCGGCGGTGCGCTCCTGCAGCACCTCGATCATCTTGCTGATCTCGGCGGTGGAATTCTGGGTGCGCTGGGCCAGGGAGCGAACCTCATCGGCGACCACCGCGAAACCGCGACCCTGCTCGCCGGCACGGGCCGCCTCGATGGCGGCGTTCAGCGCCAGCAGGTTGGTCTGCTCGGCGATGCCGCGAATGACGTCCAGCACCATGCTGATGTTGGTGCTGTCCTGCTCCAGCTGTTGCACCACGCTGCCCGCCTGCTCAATCTGCAGGGAGACCTGCTCTATGCTGCCGATGGCGCGGCCCACCACCCGATGACCCTCACCCGAGGTCTGGGAGGCAGCCTTGGCGGCGCTCATGGCGTCCGTGGTGTTGCGGGCCACCTCGTGCACGGTGGACTGCATCTCGTTCATGGCGGTCGCCACCTGGGAGACCTCGTTCTGCTGGCTGGCCATGCCCTTGGCGGACTGCTCGGAGATGGCGCTCACCTCCTCCACCGCGCTGCTGAGCTGGCTCACCGAGCCGGCTATCTCGCTCACCAGATCCGCGAGGGATCCCTGCATGCGATCGATGGCGGTGCCGAGCTGACCCAGTTCGTCACGTTTGAAGCGGTTGCCGCGGATCCACTCCTGCAGCTCACCCTTGCCGAGATCGCCGCCGGCGATGCGCTGGGCCTGACGGGCCAGCATCACCAGGGGATCCCGGATCTGGCGGGTCAGCACCACGGAGAGCACGGTGACCAGGCCAAGGCCCAGCACCAGGGAGAGGATGATGCTCAGCCTGGCGCTGTCAAAGGCTCCCACCACCTCGGCGCGGGAGTTGACGGAGTAACCGTGGTTGATGCGGATGAGCTCGGCCACCGACTTGGACAAGGTGATGTAGAGATTGACCCCCTCGCTCATGAAGATGCGCTGGGCCTCTGCCATCTGGCCGCTGTCCTGCATCTGCTTGATGCGCTGGTGCAGGGCGACGTACTTGCTCCAGTCCGCCTTGACGATGTCGAAGGCGCGGCGCTCTTCCACATCCTCCGCCCAGATGGTGGCATCGTGGGCCGCGACCTGCCGATCGGCTTCCCGCAGGCTCTGCTCGCTGGCATCGCGATAATGGGCCTTCTGCTGGGGGTCATCCGCCACCAGGAACACATCCAGTTCATAGCGGCGCAGGGCATTGATGGTCTCCCCCAGGGTGCTGGTGCGCACCACGGCAGGCAGGATGCTGTCGGTGAAACCGGTGGCGGCCCGGTTCATGTTGCCAAACTGCAGCAGCGAGAAGCCGCCGATGAAGGCCATCATCAGGCCGAGCACCGCAAAACCGGCGGTGAGTTTCTTACCTATCGTCATGGTACTGGGGTTCATGGCATGTCCTGCAATGGGTGATTAACTGGCATCCGTCTTCTGGGTTGTGCCCTCCTGGCACGAAACACGATAGCTGCCATCCATTGCAGTAGATAAAGCGCCCCGCCTCGCTGAAACGGGGGCACCAGGACCTTGGGCTCGCAGGTCCTGGTCGAAACGGGTCATCGCCGCGAGAGCATCCTGTGCTTGGCAGAGATCACTCGCCGGCATGGAGAGCTATATCGACCCGATGCAGCCATGCCTTTAGGCGTTTTTTGATTAAAATTCAGCACAAAATAGCGAAGGGGAATAAAGATGAGGCATGCCGTGATGGCATGCCTCTGGCTGATCAGCCTTTCAGACCGCCCAGAAACTCGGCGCGAGTGTCCGGCTGGGTCTTGAATACCCCACCGAGGGAGGTGGTGGTGGTATAGGAGGTGGAGTCCATCACGCCGCGCGCCTTCACGCAGTAGTGGGTCGCCTTGATGCTGATGGCCACATCCCGGGTGCCGAGCAGGGTCTGCAGCGCCAGCAGGATCTGCTGGGTGAGACGCTCCTGCACCTGGGGACGGCGGGCGAAGAACTGGACGATGCGGTTGATCTTCGACAGGCCGATCACCTTGCCACGGGGGATATAGGCCACGTGGGCCAGCCCGTCTATGGTGACGAAGTGGTGTTCGCAGGTGCTGGTGAGGCTGATGTCCCGCACCATGATCATCTCGTCCACCTTCATCTTGTTCTCGATCACCGTCACCTTGGGGAAGGTGGCGTAGTCGAGGCCGGAGAAGATCTCGTTCACGTACATCTTGGCGATGCGGTGCGGCGTCTCCGCCAGGCTGTCATCGGCAAGATCCAGCCCCAGCGTCTCCATGATGGCACGCATGTGGCCTTCGATATTCTCTCTCTTCTGTTGGCTGTCCAGTGTATTGGCCACTAGCGGTGTCTCGAGACCCTCGGCCTCAAGAGCAGCCCTGACCAACAGGGCTTCCTGACTCAAATTCGTCATCGTCTTTCTCTCCCACGCTCAGGGACTGTGATGGTCGCCGTCTGTTGCGGCGGCATTCTACTGTGGCGCAATCTTACAGGGCGATTATTGTCATAATTCGAACTAACTCAAGCCCGGTACCTGACTTTATGTCAATCCGTCGTGTTTTACCCGCCTGTCACCCTGCCCGGATGGGGAGGCCGGCCGTGAATACCGCCCCAACCTCGCGGGCCGTCACCCCACGGGATCACGCCAGGGCCCTTAATCCCGACGCCGACCTGCCCAAGGGGCCACTTTTTTGGGATAATCCGCCCTCACCACAATAAAGAGGTCATGATGATGGGATTCGATACCGGCACACTCCTCCCCCTAAGCGATGCCCTGCAAGGGATGCTGGACCAACTGGCCTGCTGCTGCGACACCGAGCAGTTGCCGCTGCCCCAGGCGCTGGACCGGATCCTGGCCGAGGATATCGCCTCCCCCCTCTCTGTGCCCCCCTTCGATAACTCCGCCATGGACGGTTACGCCGTGCGCCTGACCGATCTCGCCGCCGGCGCCCCGCTGACAGTGGCGGGCAAGGCGTTCGCTGGTCAGCCCTATGAAGGAGAATGGCCCGCCGGCCACTGCATCCGCATCATGACGGGCGCCCCCGTCCCTGCCGGCACCGAGGCCGTGGTCATGCAGGAAGAGACTGAGCTCGAAGGGGAGCGGGTGCGCTTCCTGAGTCAACCTAGGGCGGGGCAGAATATCCGCCGCCGCGGCGAGGACATGGCCGAAGGCTCCCGGGTGCTGGCGAGCGGCCTGCGCCTGAGCCCCCGGGAGCTGCCGCTGCTGGCGTCCCTCGGCATCGCCAGCGTCACCGCGCGCCGCCCGCTGAAAGTGGCCATCTTCAGCACAGGGGATGAACTCAAGCCGGTGGGCACGCCCCTTGAGCACGGCGACATCTACGACTCCAACCGCTACGGCGTCAAGGCCATGCTGACGCGCCTCGGCTGTGAGTGCCTCGACCTTGGCATCATACCGGACGATCCAGCCCAACTTCGCGCCGCCTTTATCCAGGCGGACCGCGAGGCGGATGCCCTCATCACCACGGGCGGCGTCTCGGTCGGCGAGGCGGACTTCACCAAGCAGCTGCTGGAAGAGCAGGGGGAGATCGGCTTCTGGAAGCTCGCCATCAAGCCGGGCAAGCCGTTCGCCTTCGGCCGCTTGCCGAACGCCTGGTTCTTCGGCCTGCCGGGTAACCCCGTCTCCGCCATGGTCACCTTCGATCAGCTGGTGCGCCCGGCGCTCGCCAGACTCGCCGGCCAGACCTGGGTGCCGCCACTTCGCATCGGCGCCGTCGCGGGCGAGCCCTTGAAAAAGGCGCCGGGGCGGCTCGACTTCCAGCGCGGCATACTGAGCGCGGGCCCGAACGGCCTCGAAGTGCGCAGCACAGGCTCCCAGGACTCCGGGGTGTTCAGCTCCCTCTCCAGGGCGAACTGCTACATCGTCCTCGAGCAGGAGCGGGGCAGAGTGGCGGCGGGGGAAACCGTCACCGTCGAGCCCTTCGCGGGGCTGCTGCTGTGAGCGAGATCCTCTCGGATGTGGAGCTCCTTCGCTACAACCGCCAGATCATCCTGAAATCCTTCGACTTCGAGGGGCAGGAGGCGCTCAAGCAGGCCCATGTACTGGTGATAGGCGCCGGGGGCCTTGGCTGTGCCGCCACCCAGTATCTGGCGGTGGCCGGGGTCGGCCGGCTGACCCTGGTGGATTTCGACAAGGTGGAGCTCTCAAACCTGCAGCGCCAGGTGCTGCACAGCGATGCGCGCATCGGCCAGTACAAGGTGGACTCCGCCGCCCAGTCCCTGCTCGCCCTCAACCCCTGGCTCGAGGTAGAGACCCACGCCGCCGTCGCGGACGAGGCGCTGCTCGATGCCCTGCTGCCGAGCCATCAGCTGGTGCTCGATTGCACCGACAACGTCGCCATCCGCAACCTGCTCAACCAGAAGGCGAGACAGCATCGTGTGCCGCTGGTGTCCGGCGCCGCCATCCGGCTGGAGGGGCAGCTCTGCAGCTTCACCTGGCGGGAGGACGAGCCCTGCTACGCCTGTCTCAGCTCCCTGTTCGGGGAGCAGTCCCTCACCTGCGTCGAGGCCGGGGTGCTGGCCCCCATGGTGGGCGTGGTGGGCAGCCTGCAGGCGCTGGAAGCCATCAAGCTGCTGTCCGGCATGGGCAAAACATACAGCGGTCGATTGCTGATGATAGACGGCTTCGGCGGCGGTTTTCGGGAGCTGAAGCTGCCCAAGCGCCCCGACTGCCCGGTCTGCGCCCAGCCCTGAGGGCGTTGAGGGCACTGAGCCCAGCTTGCATCCACAAAAAAGCCGAACCCCTGGGTTCGGCTTTTTTACTGGCTCCGGGCTTAGAAAATGCCCTTCGCCTTGACCTTCTTCATGCTGGCCACCTGGCTCGAGAGATCCTCGATCAGCGGCTCGGCACTCGCCTCATCCCCACCGACCTGCCGGCCCGGCTGACTGGCCAGGCGCTGGATCAGCCTGTGCTGCTCCCGGATGAGTTTGGATTGCTCCTCCAGCTGGCGGGAGAGCAGCGTCAGGCTGCTCTGCAGTGGCGCCAGATCCGTCTCCCCCCCGGCGGCCGGCAACTTGCCGGCGATGGCGTCCGCCAGCTGATCGTGATCCACGGCCCCCGGCAGTCCCTGGCGCAGTTCATCCCAGAGATCCGTGGGTTGCTGTTCGCCGAGACGGCTCACTATCTCGTCCACCAAGTGATCTGTCGGCTGGGGCTGCCCCAGGCGCTGCATGATCGCCTCCAGCCGCTCGTTCACGGCCGGGGCACCCTTGTCCTGATCCAGCTGGGGGGCGAGCTTGGCCACTATCTGATCGATCATGGTGTCGGTCAGGGCCGGAGCAGCTGCCCCCTGCCCCAGATCGAAGCCGCAGCTTGCAAAGGCGTGGCGCAGGGTGGCGAGGCTCACCTGCTCCGGGCCGAAGGCATTGGCCACCGCCTTGCACAGGCTGGGGGCCAACACGTACATGAACATGCCGGAGAGGTAGATGTCCTTGTGGAAGCGGCTCTTGGAGAAGTCGAACTCCTCGACCCCATCCTGGATCTTGCGGGCGCGCTGGTACCAGCTCTGCAGTACCCCGGCCGCGTAGCGGTCAGACTCCAGCGCACCCGGATCCATGTAGATGGAGAAGGTCATGCGCTTGAGTTGACTACTCATCCGCCACCTCGGCCATCACGGCCGCTTCCCGGTACACTTCTTCCTCTTCCGTGGTGTAGAGGCAGATCTCCCGGGCCAGGGCGGACTGGGCATCCTCCAGCAGCTCGACCCGCTCACCCAGGGTCGGGTAGGCGCTCTTGATCGCCTCATGGATGAGGGAGGCACCGCCACCGACCAGATAGACCCGGTTCGGGTTCTTGGCGAACTTCTTCGCCTCGTGGGCCACCTGGGAGCCCAGCTCGTCGATCTTGTTCTGCATCTTCTCGAGGATGCGCGGGATCTGGCTCTCGTCGTTGACCACGTCGCGCACGAAGCTCATGTCGTGGCGACGTTTGATGAACTCGTTCGCCACCAGGTAGCTGGAGTCGCTGTCCGCCGCCGCCAGGGCCTTGCGGGTGGCGTCAGTCACCATGGAGACACCGATCTCGTTGTTGCCGTAGACGTCGGAGACATCGTCAAACTCGCCGACGATGATCCCCATGTCCAGGGTGGTACCGCCGCAGTCGATCACCAGGGTCTTGGTGAACTCGTTGCAACCGGAGCCAACCAGACGGGAGAGGGCCGCAGGCAGGCTCTCCGGCATCACCTCGACGCTGACGATGTTGAACAGCTCGCCCTTGTTGAGGGTGATGGCCCGCATCAGGTTGCGGCGCTTCTTCTCGATCTTCTCTTCGTTGCGCTGGCAGTCGTCCGGGTTGTAGAACTCTGTGATGGGCAGGGTGACGGTGATGGTCACATCCCCGGGAGTGACGCCGGTCTGCAGCAGGGCGTGGTGCACGGACAGCAGGTTCAGATCGTCGTACTGGTACTCCACATGGGTGGTCGCCAGGGACTTGTCCGAGGTGGCGTCATAGGTGTACTTGGTGTTGCCTATCTCGTAGTTGTAGATCTTCTTGTCCTTGCGCAAGGCAGCGCTCTTCCAGTCTTTGCGAAAAGAGTTGGGAGAGATGATGGTCTTGAGCACCTTGTTCTCGATCCAGCTCACCTTGACGTTGGTCGAGCCATCGTCGATGGCCATTTTTATTACTTCAGACATGAGGAAATACCTGTTGAGAGGGCAAATGGGTCCGATTGCCTTGCCTTATGCCCTTGGCAAGGCGATCGGACCAATACATACACGGTGAATAAGGCTAAGGGGCGACAAGTTTAATGAGTTTCTAAAATCCGGTGAAGCAAATGATTGAATCCGGCGGGATCTTCCGCCGGCCAGGCATGGTGCCCCGGCGGGGTGTGGATGCTGGCGTTCGGCAGGGCGGCGAATTGTTCCACCCGTTTGGCCAGCGGCAGATAGTCCTGGGTGGTGGAGATGATGGCCACCGGCTGCACTATCTGACCGAGCCGTGCCCGGGCCGACCAGCCGGGAAGATCTCCCAGCAGCGCTCTATAGGTCTTCTTCTTGTTGCTGCGCACGAAGCGCTGGCGGAAGGCGTGGCGTACCTGGGCGAGCTCGGGGCCGGGGAACAGCTCACGGCCGAGCCACCAGGCGAGCGGACGCAGGCCAAACCAGCGCAGCCACTTGAGCCGCTGGGCGTAGCGCTCCCGATCCTTTGGGCTCTCCAGCAGAAACTCGCTGAAGCCGTTGACCAGCACCAGGCCACGCACCTTCTCCGGCCGTTGCAGGGCCAGCTCCAGCGCCACCATGGCGCCCAGGGAGAGCCCCACTACCCAGGCGGGCTCGGGCTGTTCATCGAGCCAGCGCGCCACGTCCCGGGTCAGGGTCGTCACGTCGAAGGGCCCCTCCTGCAGGCTCTGGCCGTGACCGCGCAGATCGAGGGCCACCACCCGATAGTGATCGGAGAAGTGCTCGAGCTGGGCCTGCCAGTCGAGGCTGGAGGAGCCGAGCCCGTGCAGCAGCACCAGCAGGGGCCCCTCCCCTGCACTGCGCAGGGCCAGACCGTGGGATTTCATTACCTGATTACGACGCACTTCCCCTCTCCCTCCCGGTTTATGCCGGCTCCCAGTCAAATCACGGGATCACCCTGCGAAGCGCACCCCATGGCGCAGGGAGTGATCCCGTACCATATCGCTCTCTCAGCCTTCCCCCACCAGGCTCACCGCCTTGATATAGGCATAGAGGCGCTGCGCCGGCGCGAGGGCGAGTCGCTTGGCGGAGCGGCTGGTGATCCGGGCCAGCAGTATCTGCTGCCCCAGCGCCAACTGCAACAGGGTTTGCCCGGGCCGCACCTCCTGGGCATGGAGCAGCCGGGTCTCCAGGCAGTTGGAGAGGCTGGAGTCGGTGATGGGGGCCGTGGCGATCACCACATCCCGCCCCGCCACCTTGATCAGCAAGGGGCCGGTCTCGTCGGGGGCGTGTTCCATGGTGACCATCAGCAGCTGATCCCCGAGGCGCAGGCTCGCCATCTGCTCACCCGGATCATAGTGATCCAGGGTCGCCTCCAGCATGACGCCGGCGTCGTCCCGGCTGGCCAAGGAGAGATCGGTGCGGGCGAAGATCTCGCTCGGCCGCCCCTGCGCCTCCACCTTGCCCTGTGCCAGCAGCACCAGCTGATCGCAGAGCAGGCTCACCTCCTCCATGGCGTGGCTGACGAAGATCATCGGCATGCCGCTCTCGCGCTGCAATCCCTTGAGCACATGGGCCTGGTGGATGCGGCTGCGCCTGTCGAGCGCCGAGAAGGGCTCGTCCAACAGCAGCAGATCCGGCTCCGCCAGCAGGGCCCGGCCGAGGGCCACCCGCTGACGTTGACCGCCGGAGAGGCCGTGGGCCGGCTGCCCGAGCAGCTCACTGAAACCGAGGCGCTCGGCCAAGGGCTCGGGTTGCCAGCGCCCCCTGCCCTTCCTGGCGGCCAGTTGCAGGTTGGCCAGCACCGTCATGTGCGGGAACAGGCGCGAGTCCTGAAACACCAGGCCGATACGGCGCTGCTCGGGCAGCAGGTCGGCCAGCGCCCTCCCTTGCCAGTGCAGGCCATCGGTCGGCTGGCGATCCAGCCCCGCCAGGATCCGCAGCAGGGTGCTCTTGCCACAGCCGGAGGGGCCGAACAGCCCGAGTATGCCCCCCAGCGGGAGCTTGAGATCGCAATCCAGGGTGAAGCCCCCGAATTGACGCCTCGCTCTCAGATCCAGCTTCATCCGAACAGCCTCCGTTGCCGGCGTTGCAGCACGCCGTAGACCAGCACCAGCATGACGAGGGAGAAGCCCATCAGGCCGCCCGCCAGGTAGTGGGCACTCTGGTAATCCATGGTTTCCACGTGATCGAACAGGGCGATGGAGAGCACTTGCGTCTCCCCGGGGATGTTGCCGCCAATCATCAGCACCACCCCGAACTCCCCCAGGGTGTGGGCGAAGCCCAGGGCCGCCGCCATCACGAAGCTCGGCAGCGTCATAGGCAAGATGATCTGAAAGAAGCGCTCGAGGGGTCCGAGCCCCAGGGTGGCGGCCGCCTCCAGCTCCTTGTTACCCATGTTGACGAAGGCTGAGGTGAGGGGCTGCACCACGAAGGGCAGCGAGTAGATGACGGAGGCGAGCAGCAGGCCGAGGAAGCTGAAGGCGAGCGGGGTACCGAAGGTCTCCCGCCACCAACCGCCGAAGCCATATTCGGGGGAGAAGGCGAGCAGCAGATAGAAACCGAGCACGGTGGGGGGCAACACCAGGGGCAGGGCCACCATGGCCTCCACCACGGGCCTGAGCCTGTGCTGGCTACGTGACAGCCACCAGGCGAGCGGCGGTGACAGCAGCAGCAGTATGCCGGTGGTGCTGGCCGCCAGCTTCAGGGTCAACCAGACCGCCAGCAGATCACCCTCACTCATGGCGTTTTCTCCCGGGATTGCACGACACACAGGCCCCGAAATGAGGAACCCCCGCTCAGGGCCTGGCAAAACGCTATCAGCAGATCCGCGTCATTCATCGCCATCTCCTTCTATGGGGATGCGCATATTCATGGCTTTCCTCCTTGAGTCAACAAACTGGCCGGCACAGGGCCGGCCAGTCATCAGGGGGTCACAGGCTCGCCATCATTGCGGCAGGGCGTAACCCGCGGCCTTGATCTGCTCCTGACCCGGGCCCTTTATCCAGGCCACCAGGGCATCCACCGCCTCACCCTTCTTCAGCACCAGAGCTTGCTGCTCGATGGCAGGATAGTACTGGTTAGGCACGGCCCAGGCTTCGCCTGTCTTGCCCGCTTCCACCAGGTTGGCCCAGGCGACGAAGCCCATCTCGGCGTTGCCGGTATCCACGAACTGCCAGGTCTGGCCGATGTTTGTACCGGTCAGCACCCGATACTGCTTGGGATCGATCTTGAGGTGCGCGAGGGTCGCCATGGCGGCGGTGCCATAGGGGGCGGTTTTCGGGTTGGCGATGGCGAGGTTGCCCTTCCAGTCGCGCAGGGTCGCCTCGTCAGGGGCCGGCCCACCCTTCTTCCACAGGCCCAGCTGGCCGATGGCATAGGTGAAGCGATCGCTGCCCTTGCCCTCTTTCTCAAGCTTCTCAGGGGTCTTCACATCGGCGGAGAGGAAGAGATCGAAGGGGGCGCCGTGGGTGATCTGGGTATAGAGCACCCCGGTCGCGGCGGAGGAGATGGCCAGGGTATGGCCGGTCTTGGCGGTGAACTCCTTGCCGATGCGCTCTATGGTGCCCTTGAAGTTGGCCGCCACGGCCACCTTGACCTCATCGGCCTGCACGGCGGTGGCGCAAGCACTCAGCAACACCACGGATAACAGCTTTTTCATTCCCTTACTCCTGTTCAAGCCTGAGCCTGTTTGCGGCTCTGTCGTGGGGGATCCTGGCGGATCTATTCCCCTTGTTGCCAGCGGGCCGCGGCGGCGTCATCGCTCTCCTTGGCCTCTACCCAGCGTTGTTGCCCTGCCGCCGTCAGCTCTTTCTTCCAGAACGGCGCCCGGGTTTTCAGAAAATCCATGATGAAATGGCAGGCCTCGAAGGCCGCCTCGCGGTGGGCACTGCTCACCGCCACCAGCACGATTTGATCGCCGAGCAGCAGCTCGCCGATGCGGTGAATAAGGGTGCACTCCTGCAGGGGCCAGCGGCTGCGGGCCTCGGCCACTATGTCCGCCAGCGCCTTCTCCGTCATGCCGGGGTAGTGCTCGAGGGCCAGCCCTTTCACCTCCTCCCCCTGATTGAAGTCGCGCACCTTGCCCACGAAGGTGACGATGGCGCCGGTGTCGTGGCGGCAGGCGAGTCGCTCGTACTCCTCGGCCAGCGAAAAGTCGGCCCGCTGTACCAGAATGCGATCCGTCATGATTGGCTCGCTCATCATCAGCCTCCGGTCACCGGGGGGAAGAAGGCGACCTCGTCCCCATCGGTCAGGGGCGTGTCCAGCGGCACCAGGGTCTGGTTGATCGCCACCAGCAGCTTGCCGGACTCCAGGGCCAGGGCCCACTTGTCGCCGCGCTCGCACAGGGCGGCGCGAAGCGCCTCGGCGTTATCGTAGTCAGGGGAGAGACTCAGCTCGTCGCAGCCAACCAGCTCCCTGACCTGGGCAAAAAACAGCACCTTGATCATGCGGGCTCTCCTGCATTCGGGGTCAACTGGAAGTGACCGGACTTGCCGCCCTTCTTCTCCACCAGCCTGACGTGCTCGATCACCATGTCCTTTTGCACCGCCTTGCACATGTCGTAGATGGTCAGCGCCGCCACCGAGGCGGCGGTCAGGGCTTCCATCTCCACCCCTGTCTTGCCGGAAAGCTTGCAGAGGGTGCGAATATGGACCCTATTGTGCGCGGGCTGGGGTTCTATCTCTACCTCCACCTTGGTGAGGGCCAGGGGATGGCAGAGGGGGATGAGATCGGCGGTCTTCTTGGCCGCCATGATGCCGGCGATGCGGGCGGTGGCGAACACGTCCCCCTTGTGGTGCTGACCGCCGAGGATCAGGGCCAGGGTGGCGGGGGCCATGCGCACGAAGGCTTCGGCACGGGCCTCCCGCTCGGTCACCCGCTTGTCGGTGACGTCCACCATGTGGGCCTCACCGCTCTGGTTGAGATGGGTCAGGTTCATCTATGCCCCCTATCAGGAAAATGGATGATCCGGGAAAACGCCCGGGATCACAGATGGGTCACGAAGTTGCACGGCTTGGTGCGGGCATCGAGCTGATCCCGGATGAGCTGCTCCCAGCCGAGCTTGCAGGCGCCGGTGGAGCCCGGCAGGCAGCAGATCAGGGTGCGATTGGCGAGCCCGGCCAGGGCCCGGCTCTGCATGGCCGAGCCCTTTATCTCGGCGAAGGAGAGTTGGCGGAACAGCTCGCCAAAGCCCTGCACGGTGCGCTCGAACAACACCCCCACCGCCTCGGGCACCCGGTTCTGCTGGTTGAAGCCGGTACCGCCATTGACCAGAACCACCTGCACCCCTTCGTCGGCGATCCAGTCGCTGACCTGGGCCCGGATGCGGAACAGATTGTCGGCGCACAGGGCTCTGTCGGCTAGCAGGTGGCCCGCCTCGGTCAGGGCCGAGACCAGGTAGTCCCCCGAGCTGTCGTCGGCGGCGCTGCGGCTGTCGGAGACCGTCAGGACGGCGATCTTGAGGGGAATGAATTCGTTGTTTTTAGGTGCCATGGAGCGAGTCCTGTAACACGAGAGAAGAGAGAAAAGGCCGCCACCCAGGGGGCAAAACCGGCCACAGGCTGGCTGGCAGCGTTACCGAGGGCGGATTCTAACAAAGAAGTGGGGCTGACAGGGATGATTAGATCAAACGAAGACCATGGGGCCCAGGCTGGCCCCATGGTCTCTGGCTTAGAATCCAGGCACGCCCTTCATGTCGGGCAACTGATGCGCTATGCCCTTGTGGCAGTCGACGCAGGTGTTGGCCCCGCTCGCCAGGTTGGTGGAGTGCATCTGGGCGGCGCGCCGTCCCTGCAGGGAGAAGTCCATGTACTCGAAGTTGTGGCAGTTGCGGCACTCCCTCGAATCCGTGTCCTTCATCCGTTTCCACTCCCGCTCCGCCATCTCCCGGCGATGGGATTCAAACTTCTCGCGGGTATCCACCTTGCCGGTCAACATGCCCCACAGCTCCTTGGAGGCCTGCACCTTGCGAATGATCTTGTAGGTCCATTCGTGGGGCACGTGGCAATCCGGGCAGCTCGCACGCACCCCGGAGCGGTTCGCGTAGTGGATGGTGTCACGGTATTCCATGAAGACGTTGTCCTTCATCTCGTGACAGCCGGTACAGAACTTTTCGGTGTTGGAAGCCTCCATGGCGGTGTTGAAGCCGCCCCAGAAGATGACACCGCCGAAGAACCCCATCAGCAGCAGCACCCAGAGGGCCGCCTTGGAGGGGGATTTGAAGGTGACCCACAGTCGCTGCACAAAACCAGGTAATTTCATCGATGAACTCCTCAGTTCAGGGCTTCGACCGGTTTGAAGGTATTCCCCACCAGGGGCTTGGCGTCCGCCTGCGGCACGTGGCACTGCAGACAGAAGTAGCGACGGGGGGAGACTTCTCCCAGGGTCAGGCCATCACGGGTCTCGAAGTGAGTCGGGCTGATCTTGGGGGCCTTCATGGCGCTGGCATTCTTGAAGCTGTGACAGGCCAGGCACTTGTTGACCTTGTTGTCCACTTCATAGTTGCGGATGTCGTGGGGGATCAGCGGCGGCTGATGCATGTATTGACGGTCATAGGTGTCCCCATCCTTGCGGAAGTTCTTGAGGGGGGCCGCCTCCGCCTCGGTCGCGAGATCCGTGCTGCCCCGCTCCGACTTGATCCCCCCCGTGCTGTTGGTGATCTCAGGCACGGCCGCCATCAAGGAACCCGCCATCAGGCAGGCCAGCATTGCTCCAATCAGCTTTTTCATTATGTGTTCTCCGACATTGTCTCTGCCTTGACGGCAAAACCTACAGTGATTTCAAAAACTTGCTCCGCGCAAACATCGATGCAACGGCCGCAATTGGTACATTCCTGAGCCCTGATCAGAGGCCCATGACCGCGCCTGGCGCCGTGCACCGGGCCGCGCAGTATGGGACGCTCCGGGCAGACCGCATAACAGTCCATGCAGTTGCTGCAACGCTCACGCCCTTTGGCTGAAATCTTGATAAACCCGACCCGGTTGACCAGGGCGTAGAAGGCCCCCACCGGACAGAGATGACCGCACCAGCCCCGCTCCACCACGAACAGATCGAACAAGAACAGCGCCAGCAGCAGGCCCCAGCCCGCCCCCATGCCAAACAGCAGACCGCGCAGGGCCAGCGACACCGGGTTGACCAGCTCCCACACCAGCACGCCCGCGATGGCGGGCCCCACCAGCACCATAACCAGCAGCCAGTAGCGGCTGTTGCGGTTGAACTGGCCGTTGCCCTTGAGACCGAGCCGGGCCCGAGCCCAGGCGGCGGCATCCGTGACCAGGTTCACCGGACAGACCCAGGAGCAGAAGACCCGCCCTCCGACCAGCCAGTAACCGGCGAGCACCAGGCCAGCCCCGAGCCACAGGGTAGCGATGGGCCAGTGACCCGATGCCACCGTCTGCAGCAGGGTGAGGGGATCCGCGAGCGGTACCGTCTCCAGCAACAGGGAGCTGGAGAGGTTGCCCTTGAGGATCCAGACCCCGGCGAGCGGCCCCAGCAGGAACAGCCCCAACACGGTGAACTGGCTCAGGCGGCGCAACAGCAGGAAGCGGTGCGACCGCCACCAGCCGAGCCTCTCTCTCGCCTCTTGTCCAGGATACCGGCTCATAACCCCTCCGGTTTGCGGGTGGGCAGGGTGAGCCGATCGCCGATGAGGGACTTGCCGGCCTTCTGCTTCTCTTCCCAACCGAGCCGATAGTGATGACCCAGCTCCCCCTTGGCGAGCCCGCGGGGCACCACCTTGATGGCCGCCTCCTCCAGCACGCAGGCGTGCTCGCACTTGCCACAGCCGGTACAGGCATCACTGTGCACGGTCGGCAGGAACATGGCGTGTTTGCCGGTGCGCGGATTGCGTTGCAACTCCAGGGTGATCGCCTCATCGATGAGGGGACAGACCCGGTAGCAGACGTCGCAGCGCAGCCCCAGGAAGTTGAGGCAGGTCTCGTGGTCGATGAGCACCGCCACCCCCATCCGCGCCTGATCGATGCTGGTCATCCCCTGATCCAGGGCCCCGCTTGGGCAGGCCACCACACAGGGGATGTCTTCACACATCTCGCAGGGCACGGCCCTCGCCTCGAAGTAGGGGGTGCCCGTGGTCACAGGGCTCAGCAACCTGGCGAGCTTCAGGGTGTCATAGGGGCACGCCTCGACGCAGAGCCCGCAGCGCACGCAGGCGCCGAGGAACTCGGCCTCCGCCAGCGCCGCAGGGGGACGCAGCGCCTGGGCAGGCACAGCCTGCGCCTGCTGGCGCGCCACCGTGCCGAGCCCTGCCCCAAACAGGCCCACCGAGCAGGCCCCCTTGGCGAGATCGGCCAGGAACTGGCGACGGCTGCGGCTCATCCCCCTACCCGCCTCAGGCCTTCACGACCTTGACGGCGCACTTCTTGTAATCCGTCTCCTTGGAGAGCGGATCCGTGGCGTCCAGGGTCAGCTTGTTGACCAGCTGGCTCGCGTCGAAGAAGGGCATGAACACCAGGCCCTTGGGCGGCTTGTTGCGACCCCGGGTCTCGACGCGGGTCTTCACCTCGCCGCGGCGGGAGGAGACGATCACCTCTTCCCCACGACGCACGCCGCGGGCCTTGGCGTCTTCCGGGTGCATGAAGAGCACCGCATCCGGGAAGGCGCGATAGAGCTCGGGCACGCGGCGGGTCATGGTGCCGGTGTGCCAGTGCTCCAGCACCCGGCCGGTGGAGAGCCACATGTCGTATTCGCTGTCCGGCGCCTCGGCGGCCGGTTCATAGGGCAGCGCGAAGATCACCGCCTTGCCGTCCGGCTTGCCGTAGAAGCGCACCCCCTCGCCCGCCTTCACATAAGGGTCGAACCCTTCGCGATAGCGCCACAGGGTCTCCTTGCCGTCCACCACGGGCCAGCGCAGGCCGCGCGCCTCGTGGTATTGATCGAAGGGGGCCAGATCGTGGCCATGACCGCGGCCAAAGCTCGCGTACTCCTCGAACAGCCCCTTCTGGACGTAGAAGCCGAAGTGCTCCGCCTCGTCGTTCAGGGCGCCCTTGCTCTGCTCTTTCGGGAACTGGTCGACTTGGCCGTTCTTGTAGAGCACCTCGTAGAGGGTCTTGCCCTTCACTTCCGGCATCTTGGCGATAAGCTCAGCCGGCCACACCTCTTCCACGGTGAAGCGCTTGGAGAACTCCATCAGCTGCCACAGATCGGACTTGGCCCCTTCCGGCGCCTTGACCTGCTGGTGCCAGAACTGGGTGCGGCGCTCGGCGTTGCCGTAGGCCCCCTCCTTTTCCACCCACATGGCGGTGGGAAGGATAAGGTCGGCAGCCTGGGCGGTGACGGTCGGGTACGGGTCGGAGACCACGATGAAGTTGGCCGGGTTGCGATAACCGGGCAGCCCCTCTTCGTTCATGTTCGGGCCGGCCTGCATGTTGTTGTTGCACATCACCCAGTAGGCGTTGAGTTTGCCGTCTTTGAGCATGCGGTTTTGCAGCACGGCGTGATAGCCGACCTTGTCCGGTATGGTGCCTTCCGGCAGCTTCCAGATCTTCTCGGCGATGGCGCGGTGCTTGGGCTCGGTCACCACCATGTCGGCGGGCAGGCGATGGGCGAAGGTACCCACTTCCCGGGCGGTGCCACAGGCGGAAGGCTGACCAGTCAAGGAGAAGGGACCGCTACCCGGGGTGGAGATCTTGCCGGTCAGCAGGTGGATGTTGTAGCAGAGGTTGTTGGCCCAGACGCCGCGAGTGTGCTGGTTGAAGCCCATGGTCCAGTAGGAGACCACCTTCTTGCTCGGATCCGCGTAGAGTTCGGCCAGCTTCACCAGCTTCTCCTTGGAGACGCCGGAGAGCTTGGACACGGAATCGACGTCGTAATCCGCCACGAATTTCGCGAAGTCGTCGAAGCTCATGGGGGTGGAGTCACCGCTGTCCGGGTTCTTGGCTTTCTGTTGCAGTGGGTTGGTGGGACGCAGGCCGTAGCCGATGTCGGTCACCCCCTTGCGGAACTGGGTGTGCTTGTTGACGAACTCCCAGTTCACCTTGTCGTTCTGGATGATGTAGTTGGCGATGTAGTTGAGGATCGCGAGATCGGTCTGGGGCGTGAACACCATGCCGTTGTCCGCGAGCTCGAAGCTGCGATGCTCGAAGGTGGAGAGCACGTGTACCTGCACATCCTGATGAGACAGGCGGCGATCCGAGATGCGCGACCAGAGGATAGGGTGCATCTCCGCCATGTTGGAGCCCCAGAGCACGAAGGCATCTGCCTGCTCGATGTCGTCGTAGCAGCCCATGGGCTCATCCATGCCGAAGGTGCGCATGAAGCCGACCACGGCGGAAGCCATGCAGTGACGGGCGTTGGGATCCAGGTTGTTGGAGCGCAGGCCCGCCTTCATCAGCTTGGCGGCGGCATAGCCTTCCCAGACGGTCCACTGGCCGGAGCCGAACATGCCGACCGCGGTTGGGCCCTTCTCTTTCAGGGTGGCCTTGAACTTCTCCGCCATGATGTCGAACGCCTGATCCCAGCTGATGGGGGCGAAGTTGCCGTTCTTGTCGAACTTGCCGTTGGTCATGCGCAGCATGGGCTGGGTCAGTCGGTCCTGGCCGTACATGATCTTCGACAGGAAGTAGCCCTTGATGCAGTTGAGGCCACGGTTGACCGGGGCATCGGGATCCCCCTGGGTCGCCACGACGCGGCCCTCCTGGGAGCCCACCAGCACGGAGCAGCCGGTACCGCAGAAGCGGCAGGGGGCCTTGTCCCAGGTGATGGCGGTCTTGTCGGTGCTGGTGATCAGGTTCGCCGCCAGGGTGGGGGCACTGACACCGGCCACCGCAGCGGCTGCCGCCACCGCATTGGCCTTCATAAAGTCGCGTCGACTCAGCTTCATGGCATATCCTCACATCGCTTATCGCGTAAGTTGTCGAGTGTATCGATCTGTTAGTAGCTCAGGGCGGTGAACAACACGCCTCGCCTTTCTCGCATCCCTGGCCGCCCCGATGAAGCCCGTTGGCGCAACCCTGAACACGTATTCCTTGCTATCTGGCATCGAGGCGATGCCTTGATGGCCCTGCCTCTTGCCCCCTTACTCCTCACCCTGCTGGTCGAGCTCATCAAACTGGTGGTAGATGAGGGCAGCGGAGAGCACCCCGGGCATGGCCTGGATGGCGTCGATGGCATCCATGATGGGACGCTGGCTCATTCCCTCCAGGGTCACCACCAACTTGCCCTCGTCGCTGACGGCGTGGATCTCGGCCCCATCCAGGGTGGCAATCTGCTGGGCGAGCTGATGGCGCAGGGGGGGCTGGGTCAGCACCACCAGGCTGGATACGTGAAACTCTTCTCGGCTCATATGGTTTCCCTACTCCCTTGTTCTGCTCTGGGTGGTTGGCACCGGCATCGCCGCCATGCCACCAGAATGGCATTCAGATGTGCTAGCCAAGTGACACTGCACCACCCGGCATGCTGATTTTGATGCTGCCAACCGGACAATCCGCGACACAGGCACCGCAACCGTTGCACCTATCAGCGTCTATCACCGGAGTCGGGACCTGCCCCAACCGGGGAGAGAAACCGATGGCCCTCGGCTCGCAGCTGTCCTGGCAACGCTGGCAGTACACCTGGTCCAGGGCCAGGCAACCGGCCTCGATATGGGCCACATAGTCCCACGCCACCTCGGAGGTCGGGCGAAACAGGGGCTGTTTGCAGGCAGAGACGCACTCGGTGCAGAAGGTGCACTCCCCCAGCTGGAAATCCACGATCGGAAAGCCTCCGTCCCCTTTCACCAGGATCTGCTCGGGGCAGGCCGCCAGACAGTCGCCGCAGCGAGTGCAATCGGCCACGAAATCGGGCCAGGGGATGGACCAGGGCAGTTGCACTTCCGGCGTGCGGGCACTCAGCTTGCCTCGAAACAGACCGCGACGTGACAGGTCGACCCCATCCGGCATATGGCTTCCTCTTCCTAGGGGAGATGCGTGACTGGCATTTTTAATACCGATTATAAGATTGGGTGTATATTGCGACCCTGACAAGTTCAGGGATATACCACCAGGGAGATAAACAGGGGGGATTCTTGCGCTGGATCAAACCCTTGGCGCAATAAAGCAACAGAGGGGCAACTCAAAATACCCCTATGTGAGGATTGCTTATTAATCGGTGGCTATTTTGAACGGGAGATGAACCAATCAGCCGCCGATGGAGGCGAGATGGGGGGTGATACCGGCATTGCCCTCGTGCAGACGATGGGTCGCCGCCTTGCCGATCAGGGCCTCGCGGATCCGAGACTGCAGCGCGTCTTGCTGGTCATCCCCCTGCAGCAGATCCCGCAGCTCCACCCCGCTGTCACCAAACAGGCACAGGTGCAGCTTGCCGACGGAGGAGACCCGCAGCCGGTTGCAACCGGCGCAGAAGTCCTTGCTGTAGGGCATGATAAGTCCCACCCCACCCTGCGACTCCGGGTGCATAAAGACCTGAGCCGGGCCATCGTCCTGGCCACGCAGCTGCTGCACCCAGCCATTGCCGAGCAGCTGCTGCTTAATGAGCTCGCCGCTGGTGTGGTGATCGCGAAACAGCGCATCCATCTCCCCGGTCTGCATCAGTTCGATGAAACGCAGCTCGATGGGCTTGTCTTTTATCCAGGCCAGGAAGGTCCCGAGCTGGTGATCGTTGAGCCCCTTGAGCAGCACCGCATTGATCTTCACCGATTTGAAACCGGCGGCCAGGGCGGCCTCTATCCCCTCCATCACCTCCGCCAGCTTGTTCTCGCCGGTGATCTGGTGAAACTGGCGGGGATCCAAGCTGTCGACGCTGACATTGATGGCGGTCAGGCCCGCATCGAACCACTCTTTGGCCCGTTCTTTCAGGCGATAGCCGTTGGTGGTCATGGCCACCTTCTCGATGCCCGGGGTATTGGCCACGGTGTCGATGATGGCGGTGAAGTCACGACGCAATGAGGGCTCGCCGCCGGTCAGGCGCACCTTGCGGGTCCCCATGGCGGCAAAGCCGGAGACGATGCGCTGGATCTCATCCAGAGAGAGGAAGGACTTGCGCGCCTCATTTCCTTGCGCGGGGCGATAGCCATCGGGCAGACAGTAGGTACAACGAAAATTGCAGACGTCAGTCACCGACAGACGCAGATAGTAAAAACGACGGGAAAACCCATCTTCAAGTGGCAACATAAACACCTTTCCAAATACGGGAGGCCAGGGCATTTCTTTCCTGACCCTTACAGCTCATACGGCGGCTGACGGCTGTTTCCCCTTATCTCAACGACTTAGGCGAAAACAGCTCGGAGTTCATCTAGTTTTTCGATGCTAGCACAAGTTGGAGTACACTCCCATGCTACTTTGTGGGGTTATTGCCGGATCCGGGGAAGAACAAGCGACATGGGAAAGTGGTTCAGAGTGCATTCGGTCAGCAGCGCCATCGGCCGTTCCATGCTGCTCATCCTGTTCATGGCGAGCCTGATCGCCGTGGTGGCCATGGTCACCCTCTTCTATTCGGTGCCCGACGCCAAGGCCATCAACCTGTCTGGATCCCTGCGGATGCAGGCCTACCGGATGGCCTATGAAATAGAGAAGGAGCAACCCGTGCTCGGGCGCCTCGCCCAGTTCGAGCAGACCCTGCGCGCCCCCGAGTTGCAGGAGACCCAGCGCTGGATCACCCCGGCCTCCCTGCGCCGTACCTATGGCGAGGTCCTGCTGCAGTGGCAGGTGATGCGCGAACACATCGAGAATGCCACCCCCAGGCGCTACACCGATAACACGGAGCAGTTTGTCGCCGCCATCGACGACTTCGTCAACCAGATGCAGTATCACGTGGAGTTCAAGGTACGCATGCTGGCGCTGGCGGAGGGGCTGGGGCTGCTCTCCATCATCACCATCGCCTGGTTCACCGTGCGCTTCACCCGCCAGCAGGTGGTAGCCCCCCTCAACCAGCTGGTGCACTGCGCCCGCCAGATCCAGCGCCAGGAGTTCGACCTGGCCCTGCCCCCCCATTGCGAGAACGAGCTGGGAGAGCTGTCGGGGGCCTTCGCCACCATGGCGGACGATCTCGGCAAGCTTTATCGGGAGCTGGAGAGCAAGGTGGAGGAGAAGACCGCCAAGCTGCAGCAGGCCAACGATACCCTCTCCTTCCTCTACTCCACGGCCCAGAAGCTGCACGCGGCGCCGCTGAGCCGCCGTACCCTGCAGAAGCTGCTGGAGCGGGCCGCCGCCCATCAGCACATCGACTACATCCGGCTGACCCGCTTCGAGCACAACGCCATGCCGGTCTACATCACGGGGCGCAACGGCTGGCCCGGCGATCTGGAGACCGTGGTGAGCTTCTATCTGCAGATGGATGAGCAGGAGTACGGCCGACTTGACATGATCAGCGACCACCCCATCGACGAGCGGCTGATGAAGAACTTCTCCATGCTGCTGGCCCAGGTGCTGCACAAGGATCAGACCCTGCTGCAACACCAGCGCCTGCTGCTGATGGAGGAGAGAGCCGTCATCGCCCGCGAGCTGCACGACTCCCTGGCCCAGGCCCTCTCCTACCTCAAGATCCAGTCTACCCTGCTCAAGCGCTCCGTCGCCAAGGGGGACGGCGTCAAGGCCGAGGCGGCCATGCAGCAGATCGACGAGGGGCTCAGCAGCGCCTACATCCAGCTGCGCGAGCTGCTCGGTACCTTCCGCCTCAGCATCGGCGATGCGAATCTGGGGGAAGCCATCGGCGTCATGCTGGAACAGCTCAAACCCCAGACCGGGGCGGAGATCGGGCTTCAATACGGTCTGGCCGACACGGATCTGGAGGCCGGGCAGCATATTCACATCCTGCAGCTAATTCGTGAGGCAGTGCTCAATGCCATCAAACATGCCGGTGCACGGCGTATCCAGGTTAGCTGTGAGACCCTGACTGATGGTAACATCCAGGTTCAGATTTCAGATGATGGTGTCGGGATCGGGGGCGCAAGCTCCGCGGTCAATCACTACGGTCTTAGCATCATGAACGAGCGCGCCAGCAAGCTGCACGGTCAGTTGACCATCAGCGAGCCGCCCTCCGGTGGCACCCGTGTGCACCTGACCTTCCCCACCAGCCTAACAAGAGACGCCTGATGGACGAGATGAAATACAGTGTTCTGGTCGTGGATGACCATCCCCTCATGCGCAAGGGAATTGTGCAACTGCTGGCCCTGGAAGATAACATCGAGGTGATCGGTGAGGCTTCCAACGGGACCGACGCCGTCGCCATTGCCAAGGAGTCCGAGCCGGATCTGATCCTGCTCGACCTCAACATGAAGGGACTGTCCGGTCTCGATACCCTCAAGGCACTGCGGGCCGAAGAGGTCACCTCCCGGGTGGTGATCCTGACCGTCTCCGACGCCCGCCAGGACGTGGTGGCCCTGCTCAAGGCCGGCGCCGACGGTTATCTGCTCAAGGACACCGAGCCCGACATGTTGCTCGGTCAGCTCGCTGACGTGATGACCGGCAAGCAGATCCTGAGCGAGCCGCTGCGCCCCTATCTCGAGAACATCTACGAGCTGGATCACCTGCAACAGAAGCTCGAGAGCCTGACCCGCCGCGAGATGCAGATCCTGCGGGAGATTGCCAAGGGCCTCTCCAACAAGCAGGTCGCCTCCGTGCTGCATATCTCCGAGGGCACGGTCAAGGTTCACGTGAAGAGCCTGCTGAAGAAGCTCGAGGCCCAGAGCCGGGTGGAAGCCGCCGTCATGTACCTGGAGCAGCGCAACTAGTCAGGGGTTTTCGACTCTCGCAAAGCTGGCCAGGGCCATCCACCTGCGCTCGCTCCCGGTCAACAAGGCCCCGCCATGGCGGGGCCTTTTGCTGCTCGTCTCTCACCATCTCGGGCAACGAGCGGGCCACTCAAACACTTTTGATCTCCCTCAACCTTCTATTGAGTAGATGCATTATTATTTCAGGCGACCACAGCGAAAGGATGGGCAGCATGACCCCCACACAGATCGAACTGGTACAAAAGGCATGGGGCAAGGTCACCGCCCTGAACAACTCCTATGTGCTGGAGGTGTACGAGGAGCTGTTTCGCCTCTCGCCTGAACTGATCAACCTCTTTCCCGATCCTTCGGGAATGCCGATCGCCAAGGTGTCCGAGACCCTGAACACTGTGATCACCAGCCTGGAGCAGCTCGACGCCCTGAGCTTCATCATCCGGGATCTCGGCCGCCGCCATCAGAAGTTCAACGTGCAGCCACACCAGTTCGACCTGTTGAAGCAGGCGATGACAGTGGTGCTGTCAAGACGGCTGGAGGGGCGGTTCACGCCAGAATTGGCCGCCGCCTGGTCGCAGATGTATAACGAGATTGCAGCCCTGATGCAAGAAGGCCTCAGGCAACCCACAGATACCCTTGCCTGACCCTCACAGCCCCCATACAGATTGAGCTGTGTGCACAATGCGACTCATTGGAGACGTGCATTATGCATGAGAATTATTTGCAATCTGCGACTCTTCTCCCGTTCTGCAGATGGGCCATGTTCGAGGCCCAGTCATACTATCCACTCCCCATCCCGTCTCGAATTCCTGTCAGATTTAGAAAAAATAATAACCATATGATTGTAAAAGACTATTAGTCATACCCAAGCCGAACCACAGCCGCTTATCGATGATTTCTCACCCTCTGGCACAGTCACTGCATTGTCACATTCAGACATGACTACTCGGAGGATGGAACATGAAACTTCAACCCTTAGCACTGTTCCCCTTGCCTTCTCACATACTGCCGGGCGGCAAGCTCCCCCTGCGTCTGTTCGAACCACGCCACATAGAGATGCTCAAGGAGTCGTTCATCGACGATCGGGGCTTCGGCATAGTGATGGAAGAGACCACCAACGCGGGGGCCAGCGGGCGGATCCTGCCGGTCGGAACCCGGGTCAAGGTGACGGATTTCTATACCCTCAACGATGGCTTGCTTGGGGTCACCGTGCTCGGGCTGGAACGCTTCTGCATTCATGAGATGGAAACCGGCGAGTCGGGCTTACGCCTTGCTCAGGTAGAAACCCTGCCCAACTGGCCGAGCGCCCACTCGGATCTCAGTGATAAGCAGTTGGTGAGCCGTTTGCAGGAGGTGTTTGAACAGTATCCGGAACTCGATGAACTCTACCCGGACAAGCAGTTTGACGATGCCGCCTGGCTCTGCCAGCGCTGGCTCGAGATCCTGCCCATGCCCATCTATGAGAAACAGATGTTGATTGCCAAACAGAACAGTGAAGCGGCGCGCCAGTTCTTGCGCCGACTGATCGCACAGTGAGTCAGTAGTGAACCGGTAGTGAGTCAACCGTACGTTGCAAAATGCGAAAATTCTTACAATGAAAATATAACATTCGCATTTTGCGACTCGCATGCAGCCATAAAACCATGAAAATAGCGCCGCAAGCCGCAATAACAGGTTAATAAAAGTTGGCACGACTCTTTCATATAGGATCGTACAACCCGATTTATCCCGTGCTCTCTTCAGTATTTGCTGAAGAATTGGTCAACCAACAGGTTGACCATTTTTTTATCCAAAATTCGCTCACAAGACCCGACAATGTCGCAGCAGACAGCTCCGTAACCGGGTCAGACTGATGGGCTTGGCCAGAAAGTCGTTCATGCCCTGCGCCAGGCAGCGCACCCTGTCTTCTGCCATGGCATTGGCCGTCAGCGCGACTATCGGCACCTCGCAGCCCATGGCCCTTAACCGCCGGGTCGCCTCCAGCCCATCCATCTGCGGCATCCTCATGTCCATCAGGATGAGGTCCGGCAGCTGCTCGCCGACCCGTGCCAAGGCCTCCAGCCCATTGCTCGCCACCCGTACCCGGCACACCAGTTTTTGCAGCATGAGGGACACCACCAGCTGATTGACCGGGCTGTCTTCCACCACCAGCACATCCAGATCCTGGATCCCGGGCTCATCCCTCTGTACCTGAACGGCGATGGGCTCAGGGGCCGCCATGCCGGGCAGCTCGAACCAGAAACAGCTGCCTTGCCCCACCGTGCTCTGCAGACCTATCTCTCCCCCCATCAGCTGGACCAGGCGTCGGCTGATGGCGAGCCCCAGGCCGGAGCCACAGAAACGGCGGCTGGCGGAGCTGTCGACCTGATAGAAGGGCTCAAACAGCAGGGCCTGATCCTCGGGGGAGATGCCGATGCCGGTGTCCGTCACCGAGACCCTCAATCGCTCACAGCGCCACTCCAGCAACAATCGCACATCGCCGCTGGCGGTGAACTTCAGCGCATTGCCGAGCAGGTTGCCGATCACCTGGGAGAGACGAACCGGATCCCCGAGCAACTGGGTTGGCAGGGCCTCATGCAACTGCCAGTGAAGGCGCACCCCCTTGCCATCCGCCTGGGCCAACAAGGGCTCCACCAGGGCCTGGCAGAGCCGGGCGGGTTCGAAGCGTTCGCAGTGCAGCGCCAGGGTGTGGGATTCGATCTTCGAGAAGTCGAGCACATCGTCGATGATGGTCTGCAGCAGGTGAGCCGAGTGGGTTGCGTGGCCAAGCAGCGCCTGCTGTGGCGTCTCCAGCCCCCCGTGCTGCAACAGATCCAGCATCCCCAGCACGGCGTTCATGGGGGAGCGGATCTCGTGGGTCATCATGGCCAGGAATTGTGACTTGGCCCGGTTGGCACTCTCCGCCTCATCCCTCGCCCTCGCCAGCTCCTGCTCACGGCGGATCTGGTTGCCGATGTCCCGCGCCGTGCCCCGGTAGCCCACGAAGGCACCGGCCCCATCGAAGCAGGGCTCGGCGTTGATCTCCATCCAGCAGGGGCCGCTCGCCAGGGTGACCTGGGCACGCATCCCCCGCACGGGGAGGTGATTCATGATGAGCCGCCGGTACTTGCACCACTCCGGATCCCCCTTGTCATGGGCAAAGTCGTAGAGGCTGCGGCCCGTCTGGCGGGTGATCAGCTCCCCCTGGTAACCGGGGGCCGACACATAGCTGAGTCGATGCTCGGGATCCGTCTCCCAGAACCAGTCGGAGGCCATGGCGGCGAAACTGCGAAAGCGCTGCTCGCTCGCTTGCAGCGCCAGGGTCTTGAGTTCGACCTGCTCCTGCAGGCGAGCCCGGTAGGCGATGTTGACCAGGGCCTGTGAGATGAGCGGTCGGCAGCGCTGCATGGCTGCCTTGCTCTTGAGATCGAAGGTGCCGGCCACGCTGTGCCGGCAGATGAGGATCCCGCAGAAGCCGGGAGCCTGTAGTCCCGTCATCATCACACTCGCCCAGCCCGCCACCCCCACCAGGGGAGCGAGCTCGGGCAACTGGGTCGGGTCGTAGATGACCAGGGTTTCCCCTGCGATGGCGCGCGAGAAGAGTGGAGTCAGGGGCCAGGGACGGCCCACTTCGCCCGGTTGAGTGCTGAGATGGGTCGTACCGTTCGAGGTCCCCCAGGCAATCACATCCGCCTGCTCGAAGCCGATGAAGGGCTTGAGCGCGAGAATGAGGCTGTCCAGCACCTGTTCCAGGCTCTGGGCATCCGCCAGGGTAGCCACCCCGCACAACAACGCCTGGGACTCCTGGCGATATTTGGCCTCTCGCTCCCGACAACGCACCAGTTCCACCAGCGTGGTCTGCAGCTTGTCGCCCAGGGCCTCGAGTTCGCTATTGCCTATCATCTTGTGTCCAACGCTGTATCCGCTCAGCTATCGAGGAAAATGACGCTCGATACCATGAGGTTGCCATGAGCCAGCTCGCCATGGGGCAGACGCCCCTGCTCGCCGAAGGTAAAGGGGGTGACGAAGGGGATCTCCCCCAACTGATTGCGAAACTGTTTGACCACATCATTCAACTCATCCCCCAGCGCCAAGCGGCAGCCGGCGCAGAAGATGACCAGGGCCCCGAAGGGTTGCAGGGTACCCGCCATCCCGTACTCGGGCTCGATCCGCACCGCATTCAGGCTGCGTTGCAGCAAGCCCTGCTGACTGCTGTACATCAGCTGCAACCGCTCCCCCAACCGGGTTTCGGTGAAGAGGCGAAGGCCCTCTCTGGGGGTTACGGCCTCGGGATGGGAGAGCTTGTAATAGGGCAGATCATCGAGCAAGCCGACCTGGCGGGCCAACGGGGAGAGGGTCGTCTCCCGCAGTATGGGGCCCACCGACCAGGGCTCCTGTCGCTCCGTCCAGCGGGCATAGACTCGGGCTGCCGGCTCGTGATCTATGGTCAGCACCTCCCGGCCATCCAGCGCCGTGATGATGCCATGTCGCTCGGTCGGCACATAGCCGGAATGAAACTGGAAGGCGAGCTGGCAATCGGGGTAGAGCACCGCCAGCACGCAGCCCTGCTGGCTCTCCCCCTCATCCCAGCACAGCTGCCACTGGCCCCTGACGCCGTCATCCGCCGCCGAGCCGCCCACGACGGGAACCGTCGTGCCAAATTCCGCTTCTATCCCCGCGAGCATCACCTCTTCCAGCCCGGGGCTGGTGTGGAGCAAGATGAGTTGCGGCAGCTCTCCTGGGCGCCCCCCATCGGCGATGGCTGCGCGCAGCAATTGACGGGCATCCAGCCGATCCCCGGCCTGGCCCGCCACGCCGTAAGCCCCCTTGCTGTCATAGAAGGCGGCCACCGCCAGGCCCCACCCCTGCTCTGCATGGTGGCCGGCCTGGGTCAGGATCCCGCAACATGAGCTGCAACCGATGAGCCGGCTCTCCGGAAAACGTTTCTTGAGTGTCTGGCGCAGTACCGCAACATCGTGAGCTTGAGTAAAATAGACCAGCAAGAGTGCAGGGGGGTGGGGTATCTGATCGAACAGCCGATCCGCTATCTGCTCGGCGGCCAGCGGGGTCGTCTGTGCAATAGAGTGAGCCGTCAGGAAGTTCAACACCATCTCCTCGTGGTATGCGATGCACAAGGCAAGCAAAAACCATACCCTTATCAACTAATTAACTGGCCAGCTTGGCTACAATGATGCTCACGCCCCCCGCAGGATAAAGACATGTGGCAGAACAATATCAATGACTTTGAACGCGTCGTCGCCATTGGTGGTGGCCACGGCATGGGCCGGGTGCTCTCTTCCCTCTCGTTTCTGGGACCCCGCCTCACCGGCATAGTCACCACCACGGATAACGGTGGCTCCACCGGCCGCCTGCGCAAGAATCAGGAGTGCATCGCCTGGGGGGATCTGCGCAACTGCCTGAACCAGCTGGTGACCGAACCCGGCATCGGCAGCCTGCTGTTCGAATACCGCTTCACCGGCAAGGGGGAGCTCGCGGGACACAACCTCGGCAACCTGATGCTATTAGCCTTGGACAACCTCTGCATCCGCCCCCTCGACGCCATCCGTCTCATCAGCGATATGCTGAAGATCGAGCCCCAGCTGCTTCCCATGTCCGAGCAACCCACGGACTTGTGCGCCCACACCCCCTGTGGCGACCAGATCCTGGGAGAGGTCTCCATCGATCAGCTCGCGACGCCGCCACAGGCCCTGGGGCTCTGTCCCATGGTGCCGGCCACTAGGGAAGCGGTGCAGGCCCTGACCCAGGCCGACATGATCATCCTGGGGCCCGGCAGCTTCCTCACCTCCGTCATGCCGCCCCTGCTGCTCGACGAGTTGGCGGACGCCATTCGGCACAGCCAGGCCATCGTCGTCTTCATCAGCAATCTGGTGGCGGAAGAGGGGCCGGCCGGTCAGCTCACGCTGCCCAATCAATATCGCTGGCTGGAGGAGAGAATTGGAAGCGGTCGCATCGATGCCATCCTGGCCCCCGAGGAGCAGGCGGTTCCCGAGCTGGCCCACCGCCTCATCCTGGCGGATCTCGGCGAGGCTGCCCTGCCCCATCGCCATGATCGCCGCAAACTCAGGCTGGCGCTGGACGGCGTGATCCAGGGCTGGCACCTCGCCCATGACAAGCTGGGCTGAGCCCGGCGGCCAGGATCAGTGATAGCGCGCCAGGTGAGAGAACACCTGCGGCAGGGAGTGTTCCAGCTGGGCCAGCAGCTCTCCGGCCGCATCGGCATCTTCCTCACGACAGGCGAGCTCCAGCGCCAGCACCTGCCGATAGCTGGGTTCTGCGCCATAACTGCCGCAGGAGGACTTCATGCTATGGGCAAGTCGAGCCAGGGCGGACCAGTCCCGCTGTTCATACAGCGGCCTGAGCTGGGCGAGCTGCTCACCCACCTCCTCGACAAACACTGAAATGACCACGGGCATCATCTCCTGACCGATGTCTTCCGCCAGTTGCCGCAGCACCTTCTGATCCAGCCACTCCATCTTCCCATTCCTTTGATGGTATCCAAACAGACCACAATATAGTCGATCATGAAACCGGCTGTCATCCGGGCTTCACACCGCGGTCAACCCAAGCCGCCCGGGGGCCTCACCATAATGTGAACCAGCTCAAGTTATCGAGATGCCGACACGGCGAGATGAAAATTAATGTTGCAACAAAATTAACAATAAAATAACAATGCAAGCCATGAGAATGATGCGACTCAGCAACACCTCTCTCATCCCTTTTTGCCTGTATGGCTGCTGCGAAGAACCAGGGTAGGATTCTACCCTGGTATTTTTTTATTCAGACGTCTGAGGCCTCAGGGCCTTGCCATGCACCAGTTCCCCCAGCCGGAACAGACAAGACTCCCCGGCGGCCATCTTCACCCAGTTTTCATTGCCGGTCAGCGGCCTCGTCGCGATCAGGGTCACCACGTCGTTGGGGGTGGTCTCGCTCTGAAAATCGATGGCCACGTCCTCATCGAGCAGACGCGCCTCCCCGAAGGGGGCTCTGCGGGTCAGCCAGTAGAGGTTGTTGCTGCAATAGGTCATCACAAACTCCCCGTCCGACAGCAGCATGTTGAACACCCCCAGGGTGCGCAACTCGTCGCACAGGGTCGCCAGGTAGCGGAACATGGCGGGAAAATTGGCAGGAGATCTGGGGTATTTCTGTTCCAGCTTGCCGAGCAACCAGCAGAAGGCGTGCTCGCTATCTGTATCCCCCACCGGACGGTGACGCCCGGTCGGCAGCTTCTTGTAACCCGTCAGCTGACCGTTGTGGGCGAAGGTCCAGTAACGCCCCCAGAGCTCCCGGGTGAAGGGATGGGTGTTCTCCAGGGAGACGCAGCCCCGGTTGGCCTGCCGGATGTGGCTGACCACGGCGCGGCTCTTGATGGGCAGCGCCTGCACCAGCTTGGCGATGGGGGACTGGGCACTGGGCTCGGGATCCTTGAAGGTGCGAAAACCGCGCCCCTCGTAGAAGGTGATCCCCCAGCCATCCTTGTGAGGCCCCGTCTTGCCGCCTCTCAGCATCAGCCCGGTAAAGCTGAAGCAGATGTCGGTCGGCACATTGGCACTCATGCCGAGCAGTTCACACATATCCCCTCCACTGCCTGGATCCATTGCGTTTTTTCTAGCGATCTCCGCAGATGAGGAACGACACGGTCGGTCGATGCCGCTTCGTCGTTCCTCATCCTGAGAGGGGCTCTTACTTGGCCATCTCTTTTTCGACCAGCTGGATCAGGATGTGTATCACCTTGATGTGCACTTCCTGAATGCGGTCCGCATAACCGAAATGGGGCACCCGGATCTCCACGTCCGCGAGGCCGGCCATCTTGCCGCCGTCCTTGCCGGTCAGGGCGATCACCTTCATGCCCTTGGCACGGGCAGCCTCGATGGCTTTGAGGATGTTGCCGGAGTTGCCGCTGGTGGAGATGCCAAGCAGCACGTCGCCGCGGCGACCGACCGCTTCCACGTAGCGGGAGAAGACATAGTCGTAGCCAAAGTCATTGGAGACGCAGGAGAGGTGGCTCGGATCCGAGATGGCGATGCCGGCATAACCCGGGCGGTTCTCCCGGTAACGACCAGTCAGTTCCTCGGCGAAGTGCATGGCATCACAGTGGGAACCACCATTACCGCAAGAAAGCACCTTGCCTTCCTGCTTGAAGGAGTCGGCCAGCAGCTTGGCGGCGGCCTCGATATTCTTCAGGTTCTGCTCATCGGCCAGGAACGCCTGGAGCACGCTGGCAGCTTCGGTCAATTCATTGCGGATAAGTTCTTGGTACATGGGTCTGATGTCTCTTTGTATCGTCCAACATAGGGTCGCCCCATTGTCGCACAAGCTGATCACGCCGTCGCCCCCTGCCCCGGCAAGGGCGCAGGAAACGGCTCCCGTTAGCTGGCTCACAGCCTGGAGGTAACCAAGTTGTAAACAGCTTGATAATTTTGTGCCCATGAATTACAACAGAGGCCACATCCAACAGGTCAGACCTCTGGATCAGTTCAATCAAACTTGGCAACTCATTCAAGGAGCGAAAAATGACGACGACCCTCACTCTGCTCGGAGTGATCCTGGTGATCGGCGCCATGGCTTATCGCCGGGCGTCCCTGTTCACCGCCACCCTTGCCACGGCCCTGGCCCTGGTTATCGGCGCCTTCTATGGCCATGTCCCCTTGCTGGTGTGGGTACTGTTCGCCGTGATCGCCATCCCCCTCAACCTGGTGGAGTTTCGCCGCAATCAGCTGACCAAGCCCCTGTTCAAGATCTACAAATCCATCATGCCGGAGATGTCCCGCACCGAGAAGGAAGCCATCGAGGCGGGCACCACCTGGTGGGAGGCCGACCTCTTTGCCGGCAATCCGAACTGGAAGAAGCTGCACGCCATCCCGGTCGCCACCCTCAGCGCAGAGGAGCAGGCCTTCATGGACGGTCCGGTGGAGGAAGTGTGCCGCATGGTCAACGACTGGGAAGTGACCCACGAGCGTGCGGATCTCTCCCCCGAGGTGTGGCAGTACCTGAAGGACCACAAGTTCTTCGCCATGATCATCAAGAAAAAATACGGCGGGCTGGAATTCTCCGCCTATGCCCAGTCCTGCGTACTGCAAAAGCTGTGCGGCGCCAGCGCCGTGCTCGCCTCCACCGTGGGCGTACCCAACTCCCTCGGCCCGGGTGAGCTGCTGCAGCACTATGGCACCGAGGAGCAGAAGGACCACTACCTGCCTCGTCTGGCCATAGGCAAGGAGATCCCCTGCTTCGCCCTGACCAGCCCGGAGGCGGGTTCTGATGCTGGCTCCATCCCCGACTTTGGCATCGTCTGCAAGGGCGAGTGGGAAGGGGAAGAGGTGCTCGGCATGCGCCTGACCTGGAACAAGCGCTACATCACCCTGGCCCCCATCGCCACCGTGCTCGGCCTCGCGTTCAAGCTACGCGACCCGGATCACCTGCTTGGTGAGGAAGAGGAGCTCGGCATCACCTGCGCCCTGATCCCGACCCACATAGCTGGCGTCGAAATAGGCCGCCGCCACTTCCCCCTCAACGTGCCGTTCCAGAACGGTCCGACCCGCGGCGAGGACGTGTTCGTGCCGCTGGACTTCATCATCGGCGGCCCCGCCATGGCCGGCCAGGGCTGGCGCATGCTGGTGGAGTGCCTCTCCGTCGGCCGCGGCATCACCCTGCCCTCCAACAGCACGGGTGGCGTCAAGATGCTGGCCCTGGCCACCGGCGCCTACAGCCGCATCCGCCGCCAGTTCAAGCTGCCCATCGGCAAGATGGAAGGGATCGAGGAGCCGCTGGCCCGCCTGGGTGGCAACGCCTACATCATGGGGGCCGCCGCCAAGCTGACGGTCACCGGCATCGATCTGGGGGAGAAACCCTCGGTCATCTCCGCCATCGTCAAGTACCACCTCACTGACCGTGCCCAGAAGTGCATCATAGACGCCATGGACGTGCACGGCGGCAAGGCCATCTGCATGGGGCCGAACAACTACCTTGCCCGCGGTTATCAGGGCGCCCCCATCGCCGTCACGGTAGAAGGGGCCAACATCCTGACCCGCAGCATGATCATCTACGGTCAGGGTGCCATCCGCTGCCATCCCTATGTGCTGCCGGAGATGCTGGCCGCCAGCCACCCGGATCAGGAAGTGGCGCTCAAGGCGTTCGACAAGGCGGTGTTCAGCCACGTGGGCTTCGCCATCAGCAACCTGGTGCGCAGCTTCTGGCTGGGCCTGACCGGTGCCCGCTTCGCCGCGGCGCCGTACAAGGATCAGACCAAGGGTTACTACCAGCAGCTCTCCCGGCTGTCTGCCAACCTGGCCTTCCTGTCCGACATGGCCATGGGTACCCTGGGGGGCGAGCTCAAGCGCAAGGAGCGGGTCTCCGCCCGCCTGGGCGACGTGCTGAGCCAGCTCTACCTCGCCTCCAGCGCCCTCAAGCGCTTCCAGGACGAGGGTCGCCAGCAGGCGGATCTGCCGCTGCTGCACTGGGCGCTGCAAGACGCCATGTTCAAGGCACAGGAGGCGATCGACGAGCTGCTGCGCAACTTCCCGAATCGCTGGGTTGGCCTGGCCCTGCGCGCCATCGTGCTGCCCCTCGGCCGCGACCTGAAGCGCCCGTCCGACAAGCTGGACCAGCAGGTTGCCCGGCTGCTGCAGACACCGAGCGCCACCCGCGACCGTCTGGCCGAGGGTCAGTACCTCACCCGCGAGGAGGGCAACCCCTTCGGCCTGCTGGAGCAGGCGCTGGATGACGTGCTTGCCGCAGAGCCCCTGTTCGACAAGATCTGCAAGGCCGAAGGCAGCAAACGCCCCTTCACCCAGCTGGACAAGGTCGCCGACGCGGGCCTCGCACTCGGGATCATCAACCAGGGCGAAGCCGAGCTGCTGCGCCGTGCCGAGCAGAGCCGTCTGCGCACCATCAACGTCGATGACTTCGATCCCGTCGACCTGGTGGCCAACAAGGCACTGTTTGAACCCTCGGCCTATCACAGGGCAGCCTGAACCGACGATTGAACGCCAAAACGCCTCCCTTTGTGGAGGCGTTTTTCATGGTCGGCATGGGGGATAAAAAAGAGAGGGAAGCTGGATCATATTTTGTTTATCAAGCCGTTTCCTATCCTTGGTGAAGCGGTTAAGGTAACCACAGAACCCAAGACAGGATTGCATAATGGATGATCAAATCCTGATTATTGACGATGACGATCTGGACCAACCCAGCAGCCGGCTTCCCGGCTGGAAGGTGATGATAGTGGACGATGAGCCCGAGGTGCATCGCATCACCAAGATCACCCTGAGCAAATTTGAGTTTGACGGCAAGCCCATCGACTTCTTGCATGCCTATTCCGCCGCCGAGGCCAAAGCCCTGCTCGCCAGTACCCCGGATGTCGCCCTCTTGTTGCTGGATGTGGTCATGGAGGCCGATCACGCCGGCCTGGAGGTGGTGAAATTCGTGCGGGGCGAGCTGCACAACAAGATGGTGCGCATCGTGCTGCGCACCGGCCAGCCCGGTCAGGCGCCGGAAGATGACGTCGTCGCCAATTACGATATCAACGATTACAAGGACAAGACCGAGCTCACCTCCCAGAAGTTGCGCACCCTGCTGCGAGCCAGCCTGCGCTCCTATCGGGACATCCGCACCCTGGAGAGCAACCGCCAGGGGTTGGAGAAGGTGATCGAAGCCTCCAAGGGGATCTTCGAGCAGCGGGCCCTGCGCCAGTTCGTCGAGGGTGCCCAGACCCAGCTCAGCGCCCTGCTCAATCTGGAAGAGTCCCAGATCTACGACGTGAAGCATCTGGCCTACGAGGTGCGGGATCAGGTGCTGGAACCTCTCCTCAGCGACGGACCCGCCCTGCGTCTGAGCGAGGCGCCCGCCATACTGCGTCACGCCATGACCAAGGGCGCCAACGTCTACGACGGCAACCAGCTGGTGCTCTACTGCCAGAATGCCCGCCACCACCTCTTGTTCCACATCGAGACCAGCCGCCCCCTCAACCAGATGGACACCGGCCTGCTGAGCCTGTTCACCGAGAACATCATAGTGGCGCTGGAGAACATCCGGCTCAACGAGGTGATCGGCGACAACCAGCGGGAGATCATCTACCGCATCGGCGAGCTGGTGGAGACCCGATCCAAGGAGTCCGGCCTTCACGTCAAGCGGGTGGCGCTCTACACCGAGCTGTTCTGTCAACTGCTCGGCATGCAGGAGGAGCGCTGCGAGCTCATCAAGCGCGCCTCCCCCCTGCACGACATCGGCAAGGTGGGCATCCCCGACGCCATCTTGCACAAGCCGGGCAAGCTCACCCCCGAGGAGTGGGAGATCATGAAGACCCACGCCCAGCTCGGGCAGGACATGCTCTCCGGCAGCGATCTGGCCCTGTTCCAGATAGGCGCCACCATAGCCGGCAGCCACCACGAGAAATGGAACGGCAGCGGCTACCCCAACGGGCTCGGCGGCGAAGCCATCCCGCTGGAGGGGCGCATCGTGGCCCTGGCCGACGTGTTCGACGCCCTGGGGTCGGATCGCTGCTACAAGAAAGCCTGGCCGCAGGAGAAGGTGCTCGCTCTTATTGAATCCGAGCGGGGCCAGCACTTCGATCCCCAGCTGGTGGATCTGATGCTGACCAACCTGGACAAGTTCCTCGACATCCGGGATCAGTACAAGGACATCTACGTCGGGGAACATTGAGACCTGCTGAAACGCGCAATGAAAAAGCCGCCCGATGGGCGGCTTTTTCACAGGCGGGCATCACTGCTGCGGCAGGTTCAGATCCAGCTTGGGCACAGGGGGAGCAGCTGCCTCGCTCTGCGCCTTCTGCGCCGCCATCGCCTTGTGCAGGGTACGGCGTTTTTGCAGCAGGAGGAAACCTGCGCCTCCCAGCAGAAGCAGGCATGCGGCGCCGCCCCCCAGGGCCCAGGGCAGCCAGGGGCGACTCTCCCGCTCCTCGAACTTCACCGGCTTGGGCGCCGGGGCGGCGGAGGGCGTGGGGGCCAGCACCGGCAAGATGTTGAACGACTTGGCAGGCAGTTGCAGCTGGATCTCGCGCCCGAGGCGCGTCGTACCAAACAGGGTGGCCTCCACCTTGTACTGGCCCACCTCTTTAAGTGCAGATAGATCGATGCGTACGTCGGGGCCGCTCGCCACGGCATTGAACACCTGGCGATCCCCGGCGGTGCTCGCCGCCTTGCCCTGGATGACCACGGAGGCCGGATCCAGCTCCTCACCATCGATGTGCAGGACGATGCTGGCCCCCGCCTCGTCCGAGGGAGGTGTCAGGGTATAGCTCAGCGGCATGGGATAGAGCAGCACCTGCTGTGACTGGGCACGGGTGAACACCTGATTGCCCGTGCTGTAGAGCGCGCGGTACTTGCCCGCCGGCACATCCAGCACGGCCTCGGCGGTCAGGGTGCCATCCCTTGGTCGCTCATCGAGCCCCTTGCCGTCATCGCGATAGTGTCCCAGGGTCTGCTCCAGCACGGGTTCGCCACTCTGACTGTCGTCGCCAAATTGCTGCAGCCGCACCGTCATGCCGAGATCCGTGAGGTAGTAGCCGGCATCGGGGGCCTCGCCATCGATCAGCAGGCGGGACTGCAACTTGACGCGCTCCCCCTGATAGAGACGGGCCGGCAGCGGCTCGCTCTCGAGCCGGATGTCGGTCAACAGGCGCACCCGGTTGTCCGGATCCACCGCCCCTATGGCCTGCCAGGGACCCGGCATGGGGTCGCGCACCGTGATGAGATCCTGATCCGGCAGCGCCAGCCAACCCACGTCGGGAGGGGTGACCTTGCCCACATAGAGCTTGCTGCCATCTGGCCGCACCAGGATCACCGAGGGGGTATCCGGCTGGCGCTTGATGATGAAGGTGATCTCCTTCACCCCGTAATCGATGCGAAACCGGTTGTCGAGCAAGGGGATGTCGGAGGGGGCAAACACCTCGTTGGCCATCAATCCGCACGAAGCCAGCAACAGCAGGCCCCCCCAGAACTTGCTCATTGCCGCCACAGGCAGGCTCCCCCCTTCTTTTGCACCAGATCGAGGCGCGACTCATGGGTCGCGACCACCTCGTCGCTGGCGCGGATCACCCGCAAGGGGGCCCTATCGTCCGCCAGCCGTCGAATGCTGGTGTCCTGATTGCTGTCGCTCTCACTGCTCTCGCTGGCCAGATTGAGCTTGGTCTGGCCACCCGTCATCAGCAGGTAGACGTCTGCCAGGATCTCCGCATCCAGCAAGGCCCCGTGCAGGGTTCGGTGGGAGTTGTCGATGCCGTAGCGATCGCACAGGACGTCCAGGTTGTTGCGCTTGCCGGGGAAGAGATCCCGCGCCATCGCCAGGGTATCCGTGATGCCACAGATATCGGCGGTCTTGAAACTGAGGCCGAGCTTGCTGAACTCGTAGTCCATGAAGCTCACGTCGAAGGGCGCGTTGTGGGCGATGAGCTCGGCGCCGCGAATGAACTCGATGAAGTCGTCCGCTATCTGGCTGAACGCGGGCTTGTCCGCCAGGAAGGCATCCGTGATGCCGTGTACCGCGATGGCCTCGGGGTCCACCAGGCGGTCCGGCTTGATGTAGACATGGAAATGGTTGCCGGTCAGCTTGCGGTTGATCACCTCCACACAGCCGATCTCGATGATGCGGTGGCCGAGGTAGACGGGACCGCCTGCCGTGTTCATACCTGTGGTTTCAGTATCCAGAATGATCTGGCGATTCAGTTGGGGTGTGCTCATGATCCAATCTATGTCAAACTTCAGCTTTGCTCGCTAGTTTACCCCAAGGCTCATGTTAAAACAGATTGATTTATATACGGATGGTTCCTGCCTCGGCAACCCGGGCCCCGGCGGCTATGGCGCCGTCATGGTCTATGGCAAGCATCGCAAGGAGCTGGCGGGGGGTTATCGCCTCACCACCAACAACCGGATGGAGCTGATGGCGGCCATCATGGGACTGCGTGCCCTCAACGAACCCTGCCAGGTCAGGCTCACCACCGACAGCCAGTATGTGCGCCAGGGGATCACTCAGTGGATCATCGGCTGGAAGAAGAAAGGCTGGATGACCGCCAACCGTCAGCCGGTCAAGAACGTCGACCTCTGGCAGGCGCTGGATGCGGAAGTGGCGCGCCATCAGATCGAATGGCTCTGGGTCAAGGGCCACTCCGGCCACCCGGAGAACGAACGCTGCGACGAGCTGGCCCGGGATGCGGCGAGCGGCAAACAGCTCGCCGAAGACACCGGCTATCAGCCCTGAGCATCAGGGTGAAGATCCCCTGCCACGACTCGGCCTGAGTTTATCCCCCCTGACGCGCCATGCCCGGTGCCGCCATCGAATTTGGCAGGCGCCAGCGCCTGCGCACCGGGGTGATGGGGAAACGCCGCTTGCGGGCGGCGATCACGTAGACCGAGGCCAGCGGGCGGCAATAATCCCGCCCCAGACTCTCCCGCCACCAGGCCACCCGGCTCTGCCTGCCCATGAAGGAGAAGCCGAAACGCTCGTCGAACATCACCTCGCACCCCAGCAGTTGCAACCAGTCCGTTACCCGGGTCGGGGTAAACATGCGCGCCGACCAGGGCAGGTGCTGGCGCATGAAGGGCACATAGTGGCCGAGGCCCACCAGGCTCATCGGGTTATAGCCGCTGACGATGAGCCAGCCGTCGTCGGTCAGCACCCGTTCGGCTTCGCGCAGCACCTGATGGGGATCCTGGGAGAAATCGAGACAATGGGCGAGCAGACAGGCATCCACGCTGGCACTGCGTACCGGCAGGGCGAGGGGATCCCCCACTATGTCCAACACCCGCCCCTCGGGGGCTATGCCAATCTGGTGGCGGATGGAGGAGTTGCCGCAGGAGAGTTCGGCGCTCAGGGCGCCAATCTTCAGCAGATGATAGCCAAACAGATGCGGGCACCAGTTATCGAGGCGCTCCTGCAGCTCGGCGGCCACCCAGTCACCCATGGGCAGCATCGACCAGCTGGTCGGGATCGCGATCTGTTGTTCGGTACGAGCCAGCTGCATAATGGGACCAATCCGGGGTTCGAATGCCATCCTGTTATATAAGATCCCTTCCACAAAGAGAACACTAAGAGACACCGACCCATGTATACCGTCATCACAATTCCCGCCTTCAGCGACAATTACATCTGGTTGATCCGACACGAGAATCGCTGTCTGGTGGTCGATCCGGGCGAGGCGGCCCCCGTGCTGGCACGGCTCGAGGCCCTGGGGCTAGAGCTCGACGCCATCCTGCTGACCCATCACCACAAGGATCATGTGGGGGGTGTGGGCGAGCTGCTCGGCCAGTTCCCCCTCGCCCGCCTCTATGGCCCCAGGCACGACCCCATGCCGGATCATCAGGGCCAGTGGCTCGAAGATGGCGACCGGATCGACTGGCATGGCCTGAGTCTCGAGGTCATGCACGTACCCGGCCATACCCTGGGCCACATCGCCTATCACGGCAACGGCATGCTGTTTTGCGGCGACACCCTCTTCTCCGCCGGCTGCGGTCGTCTGTTCGAAGGCACCCCTGCCCAGATGTATGCCTCCTTGCAGCGATTCGCGGCCCTGCCCGACGACACCCTCCTCTATTGTGCCCATGAATACACCCTCTCCAACCTGCGTTTCGCCCACGCGGTGGAGCCGGACAACCTGGCGATCCAGCGCCAGATCGGACTGATCAGCAAGCTGCGCCAGCAGGGCCTGCCGAGTCTCCCCTCCCGTCTGGGGGATGAGCGTCATTTCAACGTATTTATGCGCTGCGAGCAGGACTCGGTGAAATTTTCTGCTGAAAAATACGCCCTGAAATGCTTGGAAAATCCGGAGGATACCTTCGCCGTCCTGCGTCGCTGGAAGGACGTTTTTTGAACAAACCTTGATCAGGGGGCCATTGCCCCTTATGATGCGGGCTGTTTTTCCAATATGACCTGAGCGAGATGAAGCTACGAACGGCCTTATTGGCGGCGCTGTTTCTCAGCGGCTGTCAAAACCTGAGCCATCAGGATGACCGGGCGGTAACGGCAATCGAGCCGATCAAATCCCCCCAAGTCAACAAGAAAACGTACAAGAAACACTCTTCCCGATTGCTGTTCGGTGACGAACAGATAGAAGAGCTGGATGACACTGATAACCTGTGGGTGCGTATCAGCGATGATATGCAGCTGGACTCGCACGATAATGCCCGAGTCCGCCAACAGCGTGATTGGTTACTGCGTAATGATAAGCATATGGCGACCATTGCCAGCCGGGCTGAGCCCTACCTGTATCTGATGGTAGAGGAAATCGAACGGCGTGAGCTGCCAATGGAGCTTATTACCATCCCCATGATCGAGAGCATGTTCGATCCCAATGCCCGCTCCCGCAGCAATGCGGTCGGTCTTTGGCAGTTCGTTCCTGCGACCGGCAAGAACTTTGGCCTGCGCCACGACAACTGGTATGACGGTCGTCGCGATGTGATCGCGTCCACCAACGCCGCACTGGACTATCTGGAGTACCTGAACCGTTTCTTCGACGGCGACTGGCTGCAGACCCTGGCGGCCTACAATGCCGGTGAAGGCCGGGTGCGCAACGCCATCATCCGCAACCAGAAGGCCGGTCGACCGACCGACTACTGGTCCCTGGACTTGCCCCGCGAGACCCGGATGTATGTGCCCAAGATCCTGGCCATGGCTGACATGATCCGCAACGCGGACAAATACAATGTCACCCTGCCGATGCTGGCCAACAAGCCGCAACTGCGCACCATCAACACAGGTGGCCAGATCGATCTGAACGTGGCAGCGCAACTGGCGGGGGTTTCGGCCTCCCAGCTGAAGGCGCTCAATCCCGCGCTCAAGCGCGGCATGACGTCGCCCCGTGGCCCCTACAACCTGTTGGTGCCCGTCGAGTATGCCGACACCCTGGAGCTGGCCCTGGCCGATCTGCCCCAGCGTGAACGCAGCCGTGGTGTGCGCTCCTATCAGGTCACCAGCGGAGATACCCTGTCCCGTATCGCCCAGAATCACGGGGTGAGCGTGCAGCAGCTCAAGCTGGCCAACAACCTGCGCAGCAACAACCTGCGCCGTGGCCAGAGCCTGATCATCCCCAACGGCGGCAAAGCCATGGTGAGTCAGGCCGCCCAGAGCAAGCCGCAGCAGCTCGCCAGCAACGGTGGCAACAAGATCCAGTATCAGGTGCGCTCCGGTGACAACCTGTGGAGCATCAGCCAGGCACACGGGGTCACCCACGCCGATCTGGCCAAGTGGAACGGTCTGAACGCCAAGTCGGCCCTCAAGCCTGGCATGAAGCTGGTGGTCTGGCCCAAGCAGGGCAAGGGCAGCAACAAGTCCATGGTCTATCAGGTGCGTCGCGGAGACTCTCTCTCCTCCATCGCCGCCCGCTTCCAGGTCGCCGTCAACGACGTGATGCGCTGGAATCAGTTGGGCAAGAGCGACTACTTGAAACCGGGTCAGGAGCTGACCCTGTTCGTGAAGAACAACAGCTGATGGATGAAGCCAGATAAAAAATACCCCGCGAGTGCGGGGTATTTTTTTGCCTGCCATCCATCGCCCCCTAGGGCGTGATGGCCTGGGCCGCGAAGCGCGCCATGATGGGGTTGTGATCCGAGGCGTCGGTGGCCGGCGAGCTCACCTCCACCAGATCCAGGTTGCGGTAGTAGAGGTGATCCAGCGGACGGCCGAAGGCGGTACGGCGCAGATCCGGTACCGGGATGGCCTCCTGCAGGCCGAGCTCTCCCACCAGTTTGTTCAGCCAGTATTCCCGCTTGTCGCTCCAGGTGTTGAAATCCCCGGCCAGGATCACGGGCCCCTGATGGCGATGCACTAGGGCCGTCAGATCGTTGATCTGCTCGCGGAAGGTGGCCATGCCGAGCTCGAAGTTGACCGCATGCAGGTTCACCACCAGCACGCCGTCCGGATCCCCCTGCAGGGGATAGAGGCTCACCAGACCGGACTTGGGGATCCGCAGCAGGGGCTCGGGGGAGCGCACGCCGCAGACGAAGGCCTGGGGCGTCTTGGCGACCGTCATCACCCCGAAGGAGACCCCCCCCTGGGTAAAGGCCTGCAGCTGTTGCCACTGGAAGTCGCCTCGCTTCAGCCAATCCAGCATCTCGGGCCGGGTGGCGGACTCTTGCAGCAGCACCAGATCCTGGGACTTGGCATACTCATCCAGCCCTTCTCGCCAGTTTTTACGCTGCCCTTTATAGAGATTCCAGACGGTGATGCCAAATTCTCGAGGCAAAGCGGTGGATGCCAGCGCCACCAACGGTGGCTTATGGCAGCTCATCCCGGGCACTATGCCCGCCGCCGTGACCAGATGATCCTGATCCGGCACCTCGAAACAGCCGACCAATCCCAGCGTCAGCAGGGAGGTCCCCAGAATGCGATAACTATTTTTCATTGGCTAACAACCACCTGCCTCTGCAAGGCGTCACGACCATCACCAATGTCATGAACGCCGACTAGTCTCATTATTCGTGTCCGGCCCGACTCATCCATGAGGGATCCCGCAATGGCGAGACAGCACCAGTACCGCGTGACATTCTACGATCAACAAGGAACTTGTCATCAAGTGGAGCTTTCCACCGTCTACCAGATCAGGCGGGATCCCCAGTGCGATCTCTGCCTGTTCGACACTTTCCAGTGTGTCGGCTCGGAAGAGATGCTGGAGCGCATGATACGGCAAAAAACCGGGCTTGAGCAGGAGATATCCATCATCAGCGCCCGGCTTGCCTGAACCGGATCAGACCGGCACGGGCCGGGATTTCCCCTGATCGTCGATGGCGACGTAGGTGAAGACCCCCTCGGTCACGCAGTAACGCTGGGCCTCGTTCTCCCGCAGCACCGGCTTGACCCAGACCTCCAGTTTCAGCCGCATGGAGCTGCGTCCCACCTTCAGGCAGCGGCCGTAGCAGCACACCACGTCCCCCACCTTGACCGGACTGTGGAAGGTCATGCCCTCGACCGAGACGGTACAGATGCGCCCCTTCGCCAGTTCCTTGGCCATGATGCCCCCACCTATATCCATCTGGGACATGATCCAGCCCCCGAAGATGTCGCCATTGGGGTTGGTATCGGCTGGCATTGCCAGGGTTCTCAGCAACAGCTCCCCATCGGGGTGACGCGTGGTATCGACCATCATTACGGCTCTCTATGATGTGGAGAGAGGGCGCCATGAAGCAGGATGCGACTCACCTGGATGACATCGCCCGGCCCGCATCATGACCGCACACTCACTATGGATGCGGCATGATAGGGGGGGAGCCCGCCCTTGGCAAATCGCAATTGCCTGGGCAGCGAGCACGGGCCTAGCCTATGGGACGCAGCAGATAATATTGAGCCCCATCTTGTTTCAATCTGATTGTGCTGCCGGATCCGCAAACCAGTGGGCGGGATCGGGCCAACGGTAGACGAAGCCGAGCCGCTGACAGATACGCTGCCCCTCGATGGGCGCAAACTCCCCCCTCGGCTCGGTGAACACAGGCGGCGTCAGGCCGAGCAGACGGGACGCGAAGGGGTAGAGTTGCTCTCGGCGCGGGTGAACGGGGGCGCTCAGGTTGTAGGCCTCCCCATCCTGCCCCTTATCCAGCACCAGCAGGCAGGCGACGATGACATCGTCCAGGTGCACCAGGTTCACCGCCTGATCCCCCCCCGCCAGCGTCTTGCCCGCGAGGAAGCGGCCGGGATGCCGCTCCGGGCCGTAGAGACCGGCGGGACGCAGCACCATGGCGCACTCAAACCCGGCCTGCAGCACGGCGTGCTCGGCGGCCAGCATCCGCTCCCCTCGCTCATGGGCCGGATGCGGGGACTCCTCCTCCGTCTGCCCCGGCCCCCACACCGAGGTGGCGCTGATAAACAGCACCCTTTTCGTGCCCGCCGCCAAGGCCAGCTGGCACAGACGGGCCACCGCAGCGAGATAGTCTTCCGTCTTGCTCGGCGGCACGCAGACAACCAGCGCCTGGCTGCGAAATGGCAGGGGCTCGGCCAGCTCGGGGGCGAGCCGCAGGGGGAAGGCGGTGATGCCTTCCGATTGCAGCCGCGCGGCCTTCTCGGCCGAGCTCACCGTCACAGCGACCGAGTGACCCTGCCCCAGCAGCGCCTTCGCCAGCGGCAATCCCAGCCAGCCCGCTCCCACTATTCCCGTCTGATACTCATGCTCTGTTGTCATCGCAAAATCTCGGCAAAAAAAAACGGCCATCCATGATGGCCGTCGAAAGTAACGAAGGAAATAGCCGGATTGACCGGTTACCTCCCACAGCGGGAAAATCGGGAGCGCACGCTCCTAATTCGTGGGGCCTATGCTAGTGGCAGCGCGGGCAAAAAGCTTTGAAGCCGATCACAGTTGAAAAGGATTTCTGAAAGCGCTTTCAATTCGAGGCGAAAAAGTCGGCCCAGTTGGGGCCAACTTTCGCTCAGGCGACGGACTCCCGGCTCACCAGCTCGGCTTCAAACTTCAGGGCTAGCCCTTCGGCCGGCTTGTGATCCAGCAACAGCAGGGCGAGCTCCGCCGCCCGCTCCCCCATCTCCTCGATGGGATAGCGCACCGTGGTGAGCTTGGGATAGATGTAGCGGGCGTAGGGGATGTCGTCGAAGCCCACCACAGAGACCTGCTGGGGGATCTTGTAGCCCCGCTCCAGCAGGCAGGAGATAGCCCCCGCCACCATGGCATCGTTGAAGCCAAGCACGGCGCTGAACTCGACCCCGCGCGCCAGCAGCTCGCTCATGGCCACATAGCCCCCCTTCTCGTCGGCAAAGGCGCGGCCGATGAGGGACTGATCCAGCGCTATACCCGCCCGCTGCAGGGCGAAACGATAACCGGCCATCCGCTGCTGACCGTCTACGAACTCCTCGTCATCCGAGGTGACGAAGGCAATCTTGCGGTGGCCCGCATCCAGCAGGTGCTGACAGGCGGTGGTGATGCCTGCCTGGTTGTCCAGCCAGACGCAGCGATCCTCGCAGCCCGGCACCTGGCGGTTGATGAAGACGATGGGGGTTGAACCCGCCGCCAGCTCGCTCAGCTCCTCATCCGGCAGCGCCTTGCTGTGCAGGATCAGGGCGTCGCACTGGCGCTGCAGCAGGGCCTGGATGGCGTGGCGTTCCCGGGCCGCGTCGTGGTTGCCGGAGACCACTATGGTGAACTTGTTCGCCTTGTCGACCACGCTCTCGATGCCGCGCATCATCTGGGCGAAGAAGGGACCGCCGCAGAGATCCCCCACCAGCACGCCGATGCAGTTGGAACGCTTGCTCACCAGCGCCTGGGCGAAACTGTTGGGGCGGAAACTCAGCTCCTTCATGGCCGCCAGCACGGCCTCACGCTTCTCGGGGGCGACCTGCGCCGTGTTGTTGATAACACGCGACACCGTCGAGATGGACACATTCGCCAGCTGAGAAACGTCTTTGATCGTTGCCACTCTCTAGTCCTTGGTTGAAAAGCCTGTTTGTGTTGTTGATCGGGTCATTATATCGAACCTGCCAGCCCAAGATGGGGTGCCCGATCACCTGGCAGGTTTCCTTTTGTAACAAAACTTAAGGGATGATAACCATTTTGGGGGAACAATGGGAGGCAGCCACCGGGGTGACGGCCTCCTTGCCTCAGTAGGTGTGATTCAGCTCCCGATCGGACATGAAGCGCAGGGGCTGCTGTAGCTTGTGCTGATAGATGAGGTCAAACGAGAGCACGTTCTGCACATAGTTGCGCGTCTCCCGGTAGGGGATGCTCTCCACCCAGACATCCATCGGCTTGTCCGAACTCTGCTCCCGCCAGCGTTTCACCCGGCCAGGCCCCGCATTGTAGGCCGCCGCCGCCAAAATTCGGTTGCCGTCATACACATCCAGCAGCCGCTTGAGATAGGCGCTGCCGAGGCGGATGTTCATGGCCGGATCGAACAGCTGCTGTTCATTGCGATACGGCACCCCCAGCTTGCTGGCGGTCTCCTTCGCGGTGGCCGGCATCAGCTGCATCAGGCCCCGCGCCCCCACCGGCGACTGCGCCAGCGGGTAGAGGGCGCTCTCCTGGCGGGAGATGGCGTAGAGCAGGCTGGTGTTCATGGTCCGCTCCTGGGCCATCTGGGAGAAGGTGCGCTTGAGGGGCAGCGGGAAGCGCAGGTCCAAGGCATCCCAGGCCTCGGCCCGGATGCTGGAGAGGATCGCCAGCTCGTGCCAGCCCTGATTGAGGGCGATGTGACCAAACTCGATGCGCTGGGCCACGCTGTTGCGATCCATGTTGTGGATCCACTCAGAGCGCGCCGCCGTGATCTCGTTCATGGCCAACAGCTCGCGCACCCGCAGCAGGAAGGGCCAGCGGCTGCTCGCCGTGCGCCAGTCCGGCACTTTGTGCCCCGAGCTCTGGTTCTTCATCCGATAGGGCACGCCGGTGCGCTGGGCCGCCATGAAGCCGTAGAAGCCCCGCAGGTTGGCGGTCTCGAGATAGAGATCCCGCGCCGCCTTCTGCTGACCCTGCACCTCGAGGGAACGAGCCATCCAGTAGCGCCAGCGATCCTCCTTCTGGGCCCCCATGGGCATCTTCTTGACCCAGCCTTCAAGCCCGCGCCAGTCCAGCTCCCAGATGGCGAGGCGAGCTCGCAACTCCAGCAGCTCGGCATCCTTGCTGCGCGCCAGAGTCGCATCCAGCCAGCCACGCTGGGCGGTGGATCTGTCCAGCAGCAGGCGACGGGCGGCGGCACGCTCCACGGTCGCGACCTCGCTCTGGCTGAGGCCGAAGCGTCGCTTCATCTCCCCCAGCTGGCGCAGCACCGCCTCGGGTTCCTGATTGGCGTAGCGCGCCAGGCCAAGAGCGAGCAAGTGCCGGGACTGGGGGGCCGTCGTGAAGTAGACGGGGTTCATCGCCCGGGCCGGCTGATCATAGAGGGCGATCATCTGATCCCCATAGGGTTTCAGGCTGCCCCCCAACTGGGCGCCGAGGTGGCGGATGAGATTGGGGTTCTGCGTCTCGAACGCGAGCTGCATGCGTTGCCAGATCTTGTCCTGGGTGCGCAGTCCCGCCTGCTGCCAGAGATCGAACAGGGGATCGCAGGCATCCGGCCTGGATTGCCCGCTCAGCCAGAGTTTACCCGCCTCGCGCAGCGCCTCTTTCTGCTGCCCGGTGTAATAGCGGGCCTGGTAGTGCTGGCAGAGCAGGTCGGTGGAGCTGGGCTTGGCCGGGTAGAAGCGCAGGAATTGGGACCACTGCTGGCTCTGGGCCAGATAGGTGAGATAGGCGCGCTCCAGCCGGTTCGACTGGGGGGTATCCCCATGCTGGCGGATGAAGCGGGTCACGTCGCCATAATCCGCCGCCCCAGGCCGGAAGGCCAGCTGGTAATAATCCAGGTAGGGCAACAGGGGGTAGTGGGTCAGGCGGGCGCGGATCTGCTGGAAACGGGCCTGATCATCGGCGCGCACCGCATCATAAGCCTGACGGTAGAGGGATTGCTCCATGGTTTGTGCCGAAGCCTGCGCCACAAACCCGGATGCGCACAGCGCCGATACTATGATTCCCCAGACGGCTTTCACGAATAGCGTACTCCCTTGAGAGGCAGAGCCACCGCCCGTTGGCGGTGGTGATATGACCCTCATTCTACCCGCTAATCAGGGGGGCGACGCCACACTATTTTTATCGGCAGGAGGGTGCCGTTCGCTGCGGGACAGGCGCTCGATATAACGCTCCAGATAGGGCACGGGCAGCGGCTTGGAGGCGAGGTATCCCTGATAGAAATGACACCCCTGCGCCTGCAGGAATTCCAACTGCTGGCGCGACTCCACCCCCTCCGCCGTCACGTTGAAACCCATGTGACGCGCCATGGCGATCACCGCCTCGACGATGGCCATGTTGTCCCCATCCCTGGGTATGTCCTGGATGAAGGAGCGATCTATCTTGAGCTCGTCCGCCGGCAACCGCTTGAGGTAGCTGAGGGAGGAGTAGCCGGCGCCAAAGTCATCGATGGCAAAGCTGATGCCGAGGGTCTTGAGCTCGGCCATCTTGCTGATGGTGTCTTCCGCATGGCCGAGCACCACGGATTCGGTGATCTCCAGGTTCAGGCTGCCGGGATCCATGCCGGTCGCCGCCAGCACGTCGTGAATACGCTCGACGAAGTCGTGGGCATGGAACTGCTTGGCGCTGACATTGACCGACAGCTGGGGCACGTGGATGCCGCTCTCCTCCCAGGAGACATACTGGGAGCAGGCTTCGTGCAACACCCAGTTGCCGATGTCGACGATGAGATCCGTCTCCTCGGCGATGGGGATGAACTCCCCCGGCGACACCAGGGCACGGCCGGGAGGCTGCCAGCGGATCAGCGCCTCCACCCCGATGAACTCCCCGCCCTCCACCATGTGTTGGGGCTGGTAGTGGAGCGTCAACTCCTGGTTGTTGAGGGCGCTGCGCAGCTCGTTGTGGATGAGCAGGCGCCGGTCGGCCTGCAACTGCATGGAGGCATCGAAGAAGCGCCGGGTCTTGCGCCCCGCCGACTTGGCCTGATACATGGCAGTGTCCGCCTGCTTGAGCAAGTCCCCCGCCTCCTGCTCCCGGCCGGGGAACAGGGTGATGCCGACGCTGGCGCCGATATGCAGCACCTGGCCCCCATGGCTATAGGGGGCGGCAATCTCCCCGATGAGGCGCTCGGCAATCATGTCGGCCTGCATCTCCGCCTGGGGCGGGCTGGCCGAGAGCGATGGCAGCAGCAATACGAACTCGTCACCGCCGAGGCGGGCCAGGCAATCCCCCTGCCGCACCAGGCGCTTGAGGCGGCTGGCCACCTCCTTGAGCAACCAGTCGCCGGTGGCGTGGCCGAGGGAGTCGTTGATGGTCTTGAAGTGATCGAGATCGATGAACAGCAGGGCGCCGACCAGGTGCTCGCGGCTCGCCTCGATGAAGGCCTGGGCCAGGGTCTCATGGAGCTGGCGGCGATTGGGCAGGCCGGTCAGCTCATCGTAGTAGGCGAGATCCTGGATGCGGCGCTCCGCCGCCTTACGCTCAGATATGTCCTCGAAGAAGATGACGTAATGGCTGATCCCCCCCTTGTCGTCCTGCACCGGTGTGACGATCTCCCACTGGGGGTAGGCACGGCCGTCGGCGTGCAGACGCAGGGTTTCCCCCTGCCAGCGCGTGAGGCTGCTGAGCTCGTAGCCAAGCCCCCCCAGACCGGACCAGAGATCATTGCCGAGGTGCTGGCCTATCACCCCCTGGTTGTCGAAACCGGTGATCTGGCTGAAGGCGTGGTTGACCCGCAGGATCTTGAACTCGGGATCCGTGATGATGATCCCTTCGTGGGTTTCGAAGGCAACCGCGGAGAGCCGCAACTGGGCGTCGCTGTGCAGGCGCTCCAGCTCGGCCACCATGCGGGCCGAGAAGAGGGTCAGCACGGCGTCCAGGTTGGCGGTCTGGATCTCGCTCGGGAACAGCAGGGCCAGGTGACCCAGCAGCTGGCCTGCGCGATCCCGCAGCGGCTGGGCATAATAGTACTGTCCGGGCAGGGTACCGGCCCCCTCCATCAGCCGCCCGCTCACCGGCGCGGCGCTGGCGGCGTCCTGCTCATAGAGGTGTTGGCAGGGCATCTGGGCCGGTGAGTACTCCTTGAGCTCTATGCCCTGACTCGCCAGCACCTTGAGCCTGTCCCTGCCCTGATACTCCGTCAGCCAGACCGCGCTGGCCCCCAGAATATGGGCGAGTTCATTGACCAGAGTATGGCAGAAGTCGAGCCCCGTCTTGGCGGAGAGTGCCTGCGCCAGCTGGGCCAGCAAGGGATCTTGGAGCAATGGGGGTTGCGGGGAGAGGGTGGCCGACTGGCCGCTGTCCGGGGGGCGGGACGCCATGTCCAGAGGTGCCACCCAGCCACAGCAGAGACCCTGGGCGGGTACATACTGGCCGCACCAGAGCACGTGGTGCATGGCTCCGTCTTCGTCCTGCAGGTGGCCGATAAACTGCCCGGGTTGATCCGAGTCATGGAGTCTGGAGAGAAACTCGGCGAAGCCGGATTCATCTTCCTGTACCAGCCTTGTGGCCCAAGGGTGGGCCCCCTCCCCCTGCCAGGGCTGACAGGAGAGATGATCGGACAGACTCCATTTCTCGAGTTGCCGATCATAAAACCACATCAGTTGAGTGGCTTGCTGTTTCATTTACGACTCCAACACTACAACCAGCTTACCCGCCCGAACACCTGCGAGCCGGTATCTGTAAACGCATATCTTCACCGGCACACGGCAATCCGCCTGCGGTGGGATGGGATGAATATGGACAAAGATATTCGAGACCAGGGGGCAGAGACCAGAGATCAGGTCGGCACAAGGCGCTGCCAAGGGGGGACAGAAACGATCCTACTTCCGCCATACTGCCTGCCGGTTTCGCTGAGCTCAAGCGGTTTTTGGCACGAAACCGGAAAAGGTCACAATTTATAATTCGCTAAATAACCGCGAGAATATTTCGTGATCCAGATCACACATTCATCCGTCTACATGGGTAATCTGGAGGTGAAAACACAAGCAAGACGACCCGAAGGGGGCCAATATGAAAATTGAAATTACCAGTAAAATCATTGAGATTACCCCGGCTATCCGCGAGCGCATCGAATCCCGGTTTGAAAAGCTCGAGCGTCTTCAGGTGCCTCTTATCACGCCTCATGTGATCATCTCGAAAGAGCGTTTGATGTACATCGTCGAGGCCAAGGCCGGCGTCCCCAATGGCAAGCTGTTTGCGCAGGCAGAGCACGAGGATCTCTACGCCGCCGTCACCGAACTGGGTCAGAAGCTGGAACGCCAGCTCAACCGCCACACCGAGAAGCCCATCGCGCGCCGCGCTTCGGCCAAAGAAGCGCCGCAGCTGGAACCTGATGAGGCCGATGTCTGACAGGGCACAGCACTCCTCACCAGGATTGACGAAAAAGGCGGGTTATCCCGCCTTTTTGCTGCCCCTCTTTCAGCCATCAGCTCAGCCAGTGCAGCCCCGCCTCCACCCCTCCCTTCAACTTATCGAGCAGGGGCAGCATCAACAGGGGGTCTTCTCCCCTCGGCACCGACCCCGGTACATCAGACGATAGCCTGGCCTGCCAGCGCTCGCGGCCGAGGGCCGACAGGTTGTCGTAGACGGCGGGAGGCAGCACCGATGTCTTCGCCACTATGGGGGGGGAGCGTAGCGCCAACCAGAGCTGCAGATCCAGCGCGCAGCCCCCCTGCTGCAGGCGCTCGTTGATATCGCTGGCATCCCCCTCCTCCACGCCGCCCTGCAGGGGAGCCTGCGCCGGCAAGCCGAAGTGCTGGCGCCACTCCCGGCGGTCGGGGGCGCCGGCAGGCCGCTCCCCAAACCAGGGCTGCTCTTCGACGGCGTCGGTCAGCAGTGCCAGGTGCAGCCGAAAGTCGGCCCTGTCCCCTTGTCGCAGATCCTGGTTTAAACGCTGACCCAGCTGGGCTTCATCGACGAGCAGGCGATCGCGAATAGCGTTTGGCAACATGGGATAAATCTTATAAATGGGGGTTTCATTGCTTATCGGCCGTCAACCCGATCCTTTAAGCATTAAAAATCCCCGGCAAGGGGTTCACAACGGTGAGGGATCTGTTAGTATGCGCCTCGCACTTGGGGAGGGGTTCCCGAGCGGCCAAAGGGATCAGACTGTAAATCTGACGGCTCTGCCTTCGAAGGTTCGAATCCTTCTCCCTCCACCATTCAAGTGCGAACAATCAGGAAAGTACCCCGTGGAGGGGTTCCCGAGCGGCCAAAGGGATCAGACTGTAAATCTGACGGCTCTGCCTTCGAAGGTTCGAATCCTTCTCCCTCCACCACTCTTCAGACAACCCGGCCCCGTGCCGGGTTTTCGCTTTTTGGCTCCCGCATCTTGTCGCCAGCCCCAATGAAAACGGGAGGCGCTAGCCTCCCGTTTCCTACTCATGCCTGCCTCACAGGGTGAAGCGATAGAAGATGTCCACCGCTTGGGCCACCCCGCTCATGGCCTGCAGGTAGAGTCTCGGCATCACCTCGTAGCGCAGCTTGAACTCGGCGATGGGGCTGAACACCCCGACCCCGTACTGGAACTGCAGGCCGGGCAGCAGATAGGCCGACAGGGTAACCTGGGTATCGTCTCCACTGCCGGCGGTATCCAGGGCCACATCGCTCATGCCGAGGGATTCACCCAGGCTGGAGACCACCCCGTTGGCCTGGCTGACGGCGCCCGCCACCAGCAGGCCGTTGAAGCCGCCATCCTCGCCACCAGTCTGCAGCCCCTTGCCCCGCAGCAGATAGGAGAGCTGCTCGGACTGCGCCATCTGTGGCTCTGAGTAGACGGTGATCTTCGGCTTGGCGGCCGGTCCCGTCACCCTCACACCGACGGTCACGTTGTCCTCTATGGTATCGGGATCCCGATAGGTCTCGATATTGAGATAAGGCTGATCGATGGGGCCGGAGAAGATGATCCGCCCCTCCTTGATGATGAGGTTCTGGCCGTAGGCCTTGAAGCGCCCATCTTTGAGCTCCAGCTGACCGTTGCCCGACAGGGGTTTGGAGGGATCCTGACGGATGGTGAGCCCGCCGGCCATCTTGGTCTTGAGGCCCATGGCCTCGAGGCGCACGTCGTCCCCCAGTCGGATGGCGAGGTTGATCTCCATCGGCAGGGGCTCGGCCTTGGGCACGGGGGGGATGTCGTCGTAGATCACGGTCACGTCGTCCGACACCGCCACCGCGCTGTCCGGCAGGCTCTTGACCAAGATCCGCGACCAGGGGATCTCCACCTTGCCGCTGACCTTGGTCTCCTCCCCGAGGGAGATGGCGATGTCCGGCGTCACCCGCACTCGTCCCATGCCGGGATACTGGGCCTCCAGATCCTTGCCCTGGATGGTGAGGCTGCCGGTGAGAGGCTGCCTGGCCCAGCTCATCCAGCCCCCCAGCGCCAGGGGGCCCTTGCCCACCAGCATGGAGCCATCGAGTTCGGCCCGGTTGCCGTCTATCTTGAGGCGGGTCACCAGCTTGGAGAGGGTCACCATGTCGGAGTGGGTCTGCACCTCGCCATCCCTGAGGGCGAGCTCCCCATAGAGCAGAGGCGCCTTGAGGGTGCCGTCGAAGCGGGCATTGGCGGAGATGATCCCCTGCAGGGAGCGCACCTCGGGAATGAGGGGGGCGAAGGCGGTCAGCTTGAGATCGTCGAACTTGAGCTGACCCGACAGCTGGCCCCGTCCGTCAGGCTCCCGGATGAGCAGATCCGTGTCTATGTTGCCTATCTTCTCCGAGGCGAAATCGAGGCGGATGGCCGCCTGCTGGCGTTCGAAGTCGACCCCGAGCTCGAGGCGCTGATAATCGGTCTTGAGTTCGTCCGCCACCAGGGTACCCGGGGTGGTGCGTACGGTGGCGTGCAGGGTCGGCTGGGAGCCGCGCCAGCTGGCCCGGCCATCCGCCGACAGCACAGCCTGCCAGCGGAAGTTGTCCGGCAGCCAGGGGCGCAGGCGCTTGAGATCGAACTGGCTGAGGGCAAACTCCAGGCTGCCCTGAGCGGCAGAGATCTGGCTGCCCTTGACGCAGAGCGTCGAGCCCTGGGAGCCGAGGCAGAGATCCCCCATGGTCAGCCGCTGCCTGGGCAGATCCGCATCCAGCGCCCAGGGGGCGGCCAGGGTCCAGCGCTTGAGGGGCGTCTTCAGCTTCAATTCGGACAGGGCACCGCGCCAGTGATCCCCGCGCAGGCTGCCGTTGATGCTGAGGTTCGCCGCCACCGGATCCCCCTTCATGGTCAAGGTCAGCCCATGACGATTGAGATCGCCGCTGGCGTTGAGGGCGAGATCGGAGAGCTTGTTCGCCCCCTGTACCAGGCTCGCCACCGTCATCGACAGCTCGCCGGCAGGCTTGTCGGAGGCCAGCACATTGCCCTTGATGGCGATGCTCTTGAGCACAATGCCGTCATAGACGAGGCGGCCAGAGGCCAGATCCGCGTTCACTCTGGGAGCCTGCTGATTGCCGGTGACGCGCACCTGGCCCTTGATGTCCCCCTTGAGGGCGGGATAGAGGCCCCCCAGCTGGGGGGCATCCAGATCCGCATCCAGCTTCCAGGCCTGCTGGGTCAACGCCCCCTTGGCCTGCAGTCGGTTCGGGCCGCTTTGCAGCGCCAGGGAGGGGATGGTCCACTCCATCTTGTCGTTGCCGCTGAGGGTCCCCTTCAGGGCCAGGGGATACTGGTTCAGCTTGCCCTCGATGTTGAGCTCGGGGAGCGCCAGCTGCCAATGACCCGCCTCGGTCAGCTCGAAGCGGCTGGCGATCTTGCCCCCCAGCTTGCCCTTGATCTCGGGCACCAGCTCGGCCGGGTTTATTCCCTTGAATTCGGTGTTGCCCTGCCACTGGACCCCCTTGCTCCAGGCCAGTTTGCCGTCGAGCTTGAGCTCACCGGTCAGGGCATTGAGCAACAGCTCGATGCGGCTGAACTGGTTCAGATCCCCCTTGCCTTCGATCGCCAGTTTGAAGGGGGGCACGTCCGTGCCCTTGCCAGCGGTCTTCAGGGCAAACTGATAGCCGGAGAGCTTGCCCTTGGCGCTCAGGGTGCCCTTGTCCAGCTGATAGCCGGGCTCATCCTTGGCGGGCTTGTGCAGCGGCCAGCCGAGGCGCGGCCAGTCCAGCGCCAGTTCGAACGGCAAGTCGGGATCCAGGGCCGCCAGAGTCCCCTTGAGATTGGCCGCGACCGGCCCCTTGGCCTGCAGCGCCAGCGCCAGCTTGCCCACGGAGCCATCCAGCTTGAGGGTCGCCTTCTCGGTATCGAGCTCCCACTGCTTGAGCCCCTTGCGGGCCTTGGCATCCAGGGTCAGGGCCAGAGGATAGTCGTCGATCAGTCGCACATGACCGCTCAGGGCCAGATCCGCCATGTCGTGGCGCAGTGAGAGCTCACGTACATCGATGCGCTCCTCCCTGGCCGTGGCGCTGAGCAGCAGCTTGTCGAGTCCCTCGATGAGCTCACCTTGCTGGTAGCGCAGCTTGGTGGCATTGAGCCCTTCCAGCTGGATGGGGAATGGCAGGCGAATGGCGGGCAGGCTGATGGGTTCGGGCTTGCTCGCGGCCTTGCCCTTGCCGCTCTTGCCTGCCTTGGCACCCTCAGGCGACGTGGCCGCCAGGGAGGCACCGCCGGCTTGCTTGTCCTGTTTGTCTTGCTTGTCAGTGGCCGCCTTGCTCTGCGCCGGCTTGGCGGGTTGCTTCGTCTTGTCGGCAGGCTTCTTGTCGTCGGCCGCGTCCTTGGGGGCCTCCGCCAGCACTATGTTGAGGCCATCCAGCACAGGCCCACGCACGATGAGCCCCTGCCGATTCAGGGTGGCACCTATGTCGAGATCCTTGAGGGTCACCGCCACGCCAGGCACGATCAGGTCCAGATCCGCCACTCTGAGGCTGTCAAACTGGATGCGAAGGGGCAAGGGATGCCAGACGAAGGGCTCTGACGGCTCCTCTGGCACGGGCTCGGATCCGGCCACCCGCACCACGGGGTGAGTCACCGCCAGGGACTTGATCCAGAGCTTGCCCTGCAGCAACTTGCCGAGATCCCAGTCCAGCACGGCACGCTCGACGGTGACATCCACCAGCTCATCCTGCCAACCGACCCCTTCCAGGGTCCAGCCGTAGCCGAGTTGGCCCGCCACCAGCTCCCCCTTGAGGGACGGCAGCGCCGACTTGGCCTGTTGCCACAGCCACTTGTTGCCCTGATGGGTGAAACCCAGCAGGCTGACGCCGATGAGCAGCAGGAAGATGATGCCCATCAACCACAAGAAAATGCGTTTTACCCAGATCACGATGCAGACCCCAGCGAGAAATGCAGCCGCAGCGGCCAGAATAGATGGATCACACCATCAAGTGTGGGGTTGGCAGCACTTGATATCACAGAATATTTAACAAGCAGCGCAAGACTCTGCCTCATAGCTCTGGCCCCAGGGCGAAGTGCAGCCGCAGCGGCTTGTCTTCCTCGGAGATGCCGACCGCCAGATCCAGCCTGACCTGGCCGATGGGGGTCACCCAGCGTACCCCGAAGCCGGTGCCTATCTTCCAGGCCTCGCTGTAGTCGACGGTGGCGGTGCCCGTATCCACGAACAGGGCGCCGAGCCACTTCTCGCTGAAGCGGTAGTTGTACTCCAGGCTGCCCACGCTGGTGTAGCGGCCGCCGGTCAGCTTGCCGTCCGCATCCCGCGGGGAGATGGTCTCGTAGCCGTAGCCACGCACCGTCTGATCCCCACCGGTGAAGAAGCGCAGGGAGGGCGGCACCAGGGAGAAGTCGTCCCCGACGATGGCCCCCTGCTCGACCCGCATCAGGAAGCGGTGATCCTCCCCCAGGGTACGCAGCCACTTGCTGCGCCCCCACACCCGCATGAAGTTGATGTCGGATCCCCAGTAGGGGCTGGAGAACTCCATGGTCAGCTGCTGGCGATCCCCCCACTCCGGCACCAGGCCGCCGCGCACCCGCAGCCGCGACCAGGAGACACCGGGGATCAGCAAGAGGCTGTTGCCCTCGTCGCTCCCCTGCACGTAGCGCTCGTTCTCGAGACGGATGAAGACGTCCCTGTCCCAGCTCTCCGGCCGCCGTTTCCAGCGGTGCACCCCGATGCTGGTGAGATCGGAGCGGGTATCGTTGTTGTTGGTGTACTGGTAACCGGCCTGCAGCGAGTAGTAGTCCCGCAGCGGGTTACCCACCGGGATCTGGTAGTCGAAGCTGAGCTCAGCCTCAGGTGCCGAGACCTTGGCGGTGCTGGAGAGGCTGTGGCCGTAACGGTTGACCCAGGGCTTCTCCCAGGTGGCGCTCATGCGCGGCCCCACGTCAGTGGCGTAGCCGACACCCACCTCGATCTCGTGATCGACCCGGTTGGAGAGGGTCACCTGCACCGGCACCCTGTTGTTCTCGGCCTGGCTGATCATGGGCTTGATATCCACCTGCTTGAACAGCTTGGTGGAGGAGATGTCCTGGGACATCTCGGCGAGGCGGATGGCGAGATAGGGCTCGCCGCTCTGGATATTGATGAGGGGCCGGATCAGGCGCAGGGCCTCAGGGGTCGCATCGTAGTGGATGTCGCCGAAGCGGTAGCGGGGGCCGGAGCGAAACAGGATATAGATCTCCGCCTTGCCCTGATCCGGGTAGACCTTGACCTGGCTCTTGCTGATCTTGGCGTCAAAGTAGCCCCGGGCCAGCCCCAGGCTGCCGAGATCCGCCTTGATGGACTCGTACATGCCGTGGTTGAGGGGATCCCCCTCCTTGAGGGGCAGCTTGTCCAGCAGGGCACTGTAGATCTCGTCGTTGCTCGCATCCCCTTCCAGCAGGATGTCGAGGCGCGAGATCAGCACGGGTTTGCCCCTGTCTATCTCTATCACCACCTTGGCGGGGGCCTTCTTGTCCCGGTTCAGGGTGATCTTGGGCTGATAGTAGCCATAGACCTGCAGCGCTTTTTGCACTTCCTCGGTGATCCGGGTACGCGCCGTGCGGTACTGGCGCTCCTGATAGACGGGCAGGGCGTTGAGATAGGCCTCGACGTTATCCTTCTGCTCCCCCTTCACCCCCTTGATCTGATAGGTCAGCTTGGCGGCCATGGCAGGCATCGCCAGCAGCAAGAGGCAGAGGGCGAGCAAAGCACCGAGCCCGGAACGACAATATCGTCCGGGCGATCTGGTTCCTGCTGGCAGGAGAGGATAGCATCCTGTCAAACGTCGATTTCCCCGCATAACGTGATTAAATGGCTGTATTAATTAGAATGATAATGGGGAGTGACCCCGAGAAGCGCCGCTCATCCTAGCATAACCGCGCTCGGAGCAGCAGCGCATGCCCCCCGCGCTTCCCTCTCTATTCTGGCAGCGGCTTGCCCCAAGCCGTACCCCTAATCAGGGGCCGTCGGCGAAAACCCCGCCCTCAGGGGGCGAAACTGGACACTCTCTCGGCAGCCTTGGGTAAAAAAACGGCACTGGGACCCTTTCTCGTCCCCAGGGAGTCGAGCTGCTCCCCCAATGTCTCCGCGCGACAGCCTCTGTCGGAGCGGCGGTTGCCCGGCCCCTCAGAGAGTCAAGCGCTACTTGACATCATGCCTACATCCGGCGCGCTTAGCCAGTCGCCATTTGTTCGGAAAACAAGTTTAAATCAACGACTTGAACCGAAAATCTGAAAGCATCGTTCAATCCAATCGATTTATCCCGCTGCCACTGGCGCCCCCCCTGCCCCACACTGATCCCATCCATTGCAGGAGAGATCCCATGCCCATGCGTAGCGAACAGATGGCGGACTACATCGCCGACCGACTCGAATTCATCACCTTCCTGGCCTGCTGCAGCGCCCTGCTGGCCCTGCTGACCGGCATGAGCGGACAACAGGCGCTGGCCTTCACCGCCCTCAACCTGCCCTTCGGCCTCGCCCTGCTGCTGGGGATGGCCCTGCTGGCCCCCTTGCCCGCCCACTGGCGTCTGCCCGGCATCACCCTGCTGCTCGCCGGCGGCGCCCTGCTCACCCTGCAGCTCGGGGGGGAGTGGCTCAACCCGCTGGCCATCTGGAGCCTCTACGCCCTGCTGGGGTTGGAGATCCTCTGGCAGGCCCGCCCCCGGGCGCGGCTGGCCGCCAACGCCCGAGGTTGAAGACCCCGCCGCTTCTCAGCCATCGGCGGCTGACGCCTCGGCCGATTTGGGGTAATCTTGCGCCCCTGGTTTTTTAGCCAACCCTGTTCAGCCATTGTCATCCGCCGAGGAGCCCCCCATGAAGAAAGCCTGTGCCCAGCACATCCTGGTCAAGACCGAGAAGCTGTGTCTCGAGATCAAGGAGAAGATCGAGAAGGGCGCCGACTTCGGCCAGATGGCCAAGCGCTTCTCTACCTGCCCGTCCGGCAAACGCTCCGGGGATCTGGGGGAGTTCTCCAAGGGGGACATGGTCAAGGCGTTTGACGATGCCGTGTTCAAGGGGGAGCTCCTGACCGTGCTCGGCCCCGTGCGCACCAAGTTTGGCTTCCACCTCATCAAGGTGCTCTACCGCAGCTGAGCCCTGGTGCTGCGAGGCAGGGGTGGTGTTCCGCCGCCCCTGCTCCCCTCGTAAATGGTCCGAGGCCATGCCTTGCCAACCGCCTTGCGACCCGGTTCTCCCCCTGCCACTCCCTGCGCCTTGCCAGCATCCCCGCCGATAGCTCGACCGATGCCGCCGCCCTGTATCGCCACCCGGACCCGGCTCTCTGCCTGTCTCTCTACCTGGCTCTCCACCGGGTCTGACTGAGCCGTCGCCGGGGTGAAAAGCCGCGAGGGATGGATTAATTTACTAACGTTATCAGTCAATTAAGTTTATCCTTCTGAGCATTGTCCATCAAAATCCGTGGATCCCTGATATGCCCAGCTATTTGTGGTGGCCCCTGCTGGCCTGGTTGCTGCCCCTGGGGGGAGCCCTCGGCAGCCGCACCCATCTCTGGCCCTGGTGGGCGGGTTTCATCCTCTGCCTGGGCGGCGCCCTCCTCAGCCTCTGCCTGCTGCTGCGTCTGCCCTGGCGCCGTCGCCGCACCACCAACCTGTGGCCGGATCTCTGGGGCATAGTCCCCCTGCTGCTGCCCCTGCTGTTCCTGCTGCAGGCGCTGCACGCGCCACTGACCAACGACGTCAGCACGGATCCCTACCATCCCCCCCGCCTCGCCTGGGCCGAAGAGCTCAGAACGGCGCAGGATCTGCCGATCAATCCCGCGCCTTTGCAAGCATTTACCGGCAACCCCGGTCCTCTCTATACCCAGGCGTCCCCCGCCGAGGTGCTGGCCGAGGCCGAGGAGCTGATGACTGAGCTCGGCTGGCGCGTCAGGGAGACGCCGAGCGGGCTCGACGCAGTGGTCACCAGCCCCTGGTTCGGCTTCGAGGACGACGTGGCGCTGCGTATCTTCCAGGGTCCCCAGGAGACCCGGGTCGACATGCGCTCCGCCTCCCGCCAGGGCCGCAGCGATCTCGGGGTCAACCGCGCCCGGATCCTGGACTTCAAGGAGCGCCTGAACGAGCGACTCGGCCAGGCCTATAAACCCAAGATGAAAGATTGAGGCCAAGATGCGCATCGAGGTGAAACCCGATCAGGACTACGCCTGGTTTATCCGCCCCTTCTTCTGGCTGCAGAAGCGCAACTACGGCCAGGTGCTGACCCCCGGCAAGTGCTGGGGCCGCTCCCCCCGCCTGTTCGCCGCCGTGGCGACCCTGTACGGGGTCATCAACCGCAAGCGCTCCCCCATCGATCCCGTGTTGCGCTCCCTGGTCACTGTACGGGTCTCCCAGCTCAACTGGTGTCGCTTCTGCGTCGACATCAACGCCATGACGCTCATCAAGCGGGCGGGCTCCAGCGGGAAAGTCGAGGCCCTGGCCCAGTGGCGCACCAGCCCCCTGTTCGATGAGCGGGAACGGGCCGTGCTCGACTACACCGAAGCCATGACCGGGCTGGACGGGGTGAGCGACGAGCAGGCCGCGCGCCTCAAGCCCTGGTTCGATGACGACGCCCTGGTGGAGCTGACCGGCCTCATCGCCTTCCAGAACATGTCCGCCAAGTTCAACGCCGCCCTCGACATCGCCCCCCAGGGCTTCTGCCAGCTTCAGGTGCAGCCCGAACGCGGCGCGGCGCCGGATACCTCCAGCGTCGCAGAACCGACAACCGAGCAGGTAACCCCTCCCCGGCAGGACAAACCCCAGCCATGAGTCGATCTCGCCTGCTGTTGCTGCTGCTTATCCTGGGGTTGATTGCTACCTTCTTCGCCCTGGATCTCGGCCGCTACCTGAGCCTCGCCGAGTTGCAGGCCCGCCAGGCCCAGGGGGTCGCCTGGGTGGAGGCCCACTTCGGCCAGGCGGCGCTGCTGTTCCTGGCCCTCTATGTGATCAGCACCGCCCTCTCCCTGCCCGGGGCCAGCCTGCTGACCCTGGCGGGCAGCGCCGTCTTCGGCGTCGGTTGGGGGCTGCTGCTGGTCTCCTTTGCCAGCACGCTCGGCGCGACCCTCGCCATGCTCAGTGCCCGTTTCCTGCTGCGGGACTGGGTCAGGGGGCGCTTTGGCGACCGGCTGGCCCAATTCGAGCAGGGGATGGAAAAGGATGGGGCCTTCTACCTGCTGAGCCTGCGCCTCATCCCCCTCTTCCCCTTCTTTCTGGTCAACCTGCTGATGGGGCTCACCCCCATCAGAGTCAGCACCTACTTCTGGGTGAGCCAGCTCGGCATGCTGCCGGGCACCTTCGTCTATGTGCTGGCGGGCGCTGAGCTCGCGACCCTCACCAGCACGGGCAACATCCTCTCCCCCGGCCTCATCCTGACGCTGACCCTGCTGGGGCTCATGCCCTGGCTGATGAAGGTGCTGATACAACGACTGGCCCTGCGCCGCCTCCACGCCCCCTATCGCAAACCCGACCGCTTCGACTACAACCTGCTGGTCATCGGCGCCGGGGCCGGCGGCCTGGTGACCAGCTACATAGCCGCCGCGGTCAAGGCCAGGGTCGGGCTCATCGAGCAGCACAGGATGGGAGGGGATTGTCTCCATACCGGCTGCGTCCCCTCCAAGGCGCTGATCCGAAGCGCTCGCTTCGCCGCCGAGCAGCGCCGTGCGGCCGAATTCGGCTTCACCCCAGCCCAGTCCCGGGCCGACTTCGCCGCCGTGATGGCCCGGGTGGCCGAGGTGATCAAGACCGTCGAGCCCCACGACTCGGTGGAGCGCTATCAGGGGCTGGGGGTAGAGTGCATCGAAGGCGCCGCCCGCCTCGTCTCCCCCTGGGAGCTGGAGGTGAACGGCCGGCGCCTCTCTGCCCACCACATCGTCATCGCCACCGGTGCCCGGCCCCGCGTCCCGGATCTGCCGGGGCTGGCGGAGGTTCCCTACCTTACCTCCGACAACCTCTGGCAGCTGCGCGAGGCGCCCCGCCACCTGCTGGTGCTGGGGGGCGGCCCCATCGGCTGCGAGCTGGCCCAGAGCCTGGCTCTGCTCGGGGTCCCCGTCACCCTGGTGGAGCTGGCAGATCAGCTGCTGCCCAGGGAGGAGTCCGAGGTCGCGGCCCTGTTGCAGGCCCGGATGGAGTCGGACGGCGTGCGGGTACTCACCGGCTGGCGCGCCGAGCGGGTCGACTATCTGCCATCATCCGAGGGTACACAAACCGAGTCGCCCCCCATTCGATTGCACCTGCTCCGGGATGACGAGCAGCTGGTGCTGGACGGGGATCGGCTGCTGCTGGCCCTCGGCCGGGTCGCCAACGTCAACGGCTTCGGGCTGGAGGAACTGGGGATCCCCCTCTCCCCGGACGGCACCATCAGGGTCGACGAGTACCTCGCCACCCCCTATCCCAGCCTGCTGGCGGTGGGGGACGTGGCGGGACCCTACCAGTTCACTCACGTGGCGGCCCACCAGGGCTGGTACGCCGCCGTCAACGCGCTCTTTGGCACCTTCAAACGCTTCAGAGCCGACTATCGCGTGATCCCGACCGTCACCTTCACCAGCCCTGAGATCGCCCGGGTAGGATTGAACCAGCGGGAAGCCCGTATCCACGGCATCCCCTTCGAGCTGACCCGCTTCGAGATGGCGGAGCTCGACCGCTCCATCGCCGATGGGGAACGTTCGGGATTCGTCGAGGTGCTGACGGTGCCCGGCAAGGACAGGATCCTCGGCGCCACCCTGGTGGGCGAGGCGGCCGGGGAGCGGCTCGCGGAGTTCGTGCTGGCCATGAAACAGGGGCTCGGCCTTCGCAAGATCCTCTCCTGCATTCATCCCTACCCCACCCTGGTGGAGGGGAACAAATACCTGGCAGGGACCTGGCAACGGGCCCATCAGCCCAGGCGCCTGCTGCCCTGGCTAGCCCGTTATCACCGTTGGCGCCGTGGCGTCTGAACCTATGTACGAGGTCATCATCATGCCCAAGACTCTCCCCCGGCTTCGCACCCTGCTGCGCCCCCTGCGACTGGCCGCCCTGCCCCTGCTGATGGCCGGCACCCTGCAGGCGGCGCCGGCGGATGATCCCCTGTGGCAGCAGACCCTGCAGGAGGCGAAGGGCCAGAGCGTCTACTTCAACGCCTGGGGGGGGAGCCCGGAGATCAACGCCTACCTGCAGTGGGCAGGCACCGAGATCCAGCGTCAGTACGGGGTCAAGCTGGTGCAAGTGAAGGTAGATGACATCGCCCAGAGCGTCAGCCAGCTGCTCGCCAACCAGCAGGCGGGCAAGAACGCGGGGGGGCCCATCGACCTGCTCTGGGTCAACGGCGAGAACTTCAAGGCCCTCAAGGAACAGGGGCTGTTGGGGGCACCGTTTACCGGTGAGCTGCCGAACATGGCCCTGGTGGACAGACAACTGCCGGTGACGGAGGACTTCACCGTGCCGGTGGACGGGCTGGAGGCCCCCTGGGGCATAGGGCAGCTCAATCTGATGGTCAATAAGGAGGAAGTCGGCACGCCCCCTACCTCGGCGGCGGCCCTGCTCGCCTGGGCCAAGGCCCACCCCGGCCGCTTCACCTATCCCAAGCCCCCCCAGTTTCACGGCTCCAGCTTCCTCAAGCAGATCCTGCTGGAGTTGACGCCGGATCCCGCGCCGCTCTACCGGGAGGCGACGGATGCCGAGTTCGATCGGCTGAGTGCCCCCCTCTGGGCCTGGCTCGACGCCCTCCACCCCAGCCTCTGGCGCAAGGGCAAGCTGTTCCCCACCGGCGCCGCCGAGACCAGGCAGTTGCTGGACGATGGTGAGCTCGCCATGGCCATCAGCTTCAATCCCTCCGAGGCCCGAAGCTCGGTACAAAACGGCACCCTGCCCGCCGGCATCAAGGCCGTGACCATGGCCAAGGGGGCCCTGACCAACAGTCACTTTCTCGCCATCCCCTTCAACGCCAACGCCCGGGCCGGCGCCAAGGTGGTGGCCAACTTCCTGCTGAGCCCCGCCGCCCAGGCCCGCAAGGCTGATCCCGCCGTCTGGGGGGATCCCAGCGTCTTGCGAAGGGATGCCCTGCCCGAAGGCTCGGCCCCGGCCCTGCGCTTCAAGGCGCAAGCCGAACCCCACCCCAGCTGGCAGTTGCGACTGGAAGCGGCCTGGGCCGAGCGTTATGGCCATTGATCCCCTGACAAAAACCATCGAGATGGCAGCCCGCTGACCATGGGACGCGCCCTGTTCATCCTGCTCTGTGCCCTGCTGTTCGGGGCCCCCCTGGTGGGCGGCCTCTTCCTGCTGCTGGCCGAGGGTCTGGCCGCCCACAATCTACGCCTGCTGCTGGACCAGCCCGGGCTCTGGCACTCCCTCATGCTCAGTCTCTGGGTGGCGGGAGCCTCCACCCTGGGGGCCCTGCTGCTAACTGCACTGGTGCTCGCCCAGGGGGACGGGCGGCCTTGGATGCGCTGGCTGCGCCGCCTGCTCTCCCCTCTGCTGGCCATGCCCCACGTCGCCTTCGCCATCGGCTTTGCCTTCCTGCTCGCCCCCTCCGGCTGGCTGCTGCGCCTGCTCTCCCCCGCTCTCACCGGTTTCGAATGGCCGCCGGATTGGCAGAGCGTGCGCGATCCCCTCGGGCTCGGCCTCATCGCCGCCCTCATCCTCAAGGAGACCCCCTTCCTGCTGCTGATGGCGCTCTCGGCCCTGGACCCTGCCAGGGTGGCCCGCCAGCAGTGGCTCGGTCAGACCATGGGGTTCAGTCCCCCCCAGATCTGGTGGCGACTGCTGCTGCCCGCCCTCTGGCCCGCCCTGCGCCTACCGCTCTATGCGGTGGCCGCCTACGGCCTGGCCGTGGTGGATCTCGCCCAGCTGCTGGGGCCAGACGCTCCGCCCACCCTGGCGGTGCGGCTCTGGCTCTGGTATCAGGACCCGGATCTCGGCTGGCGCGGCGTCAGCGCCAGCGGCGCCCTGCTGCTGCTGGCCGCCAACCTGCTGCTGCTCGCCGCCCTGCGGCTGCTGGAGTGGGGTCATCTGAACATGGGCAAAGCACATTGCCTCAATGGAGTGAGGCGAGCCCGCGCCCCCCTCGGTCATCACTGGACCGGGCTGCTGGTGTGGAGCCTGCTCGCCATCAATCTGCTGGTGCTGGCCAGCCTGCTGCTCTGGTCCCTGACCCGGCGCTGGCCCTTTCCGGCGCTCTGGCCGAGCCAGTGGAATAGCCGGTATTGGCAGGATCTGCTGCCGACCCTGGCCCCACTGCTCGGGCAGAGCCTGCTGCTCGCCCTCGCCTCCGCCACCATGGCCCTGCTGCTGGTGATCCTGAGCCTGGAGGCGCAGCAGGGCCGACGCCCCTGGCCACTCTGGCTCATCTGCCTGCCCCTGCTGCTGCCCCAGGCCAGCCTGCTGTTCGGCCTGCGGCTGCAAATCGACGGGCTGGGTGGGGGCATAGGCTGGGGCTGGGTGCTCTGGAGCCAGCTGTTGTTCGTGACGCCCTATGTCTACCTCTGCCTGCACGGCCCCTATCGCCAGTTTGACGGTCGCCTCAGCCAGGCGGCCCTGCTGCTCGGCGCCAGTCCCTGGCGAGCCTGGTGGCGGGTGAAGGCCCCCCTGCTGGCGCGGCCGCTGCTGTTCGCCTTCGGGGTCGGGGCGGCGGTCAGCCTGGCCCAGTACCTGCCTACCCTGCTGTTCGGGGCTGGCCGCGTCGTCACCATCACCACCGAGGCGGTCGCCATCGGCAGCGGCCTCAACCGGCGGCTGGCGGGGCTCTACGGTCTGCTGCAACTGCTGCTGCCTCTTTGCGTGTATGCCCTGGTACTCTGGCTGCCCGCCCGACTCAACCCGGCGCTCAAGGGCGCCCGCTAACCCGAGACCTCCCGATGCTGCACACCTCCCCCCTGCACCTCCATCTCGACGATCGCCTGCTGCTGGCACTGCCCGCCCTTGAGGTGGCCCCCGGCGAGGTGCTGGCCCTGATGGGACCGAGCGGCTGTGGCAAGAGCTCGCTGCTGGCGGCGCTGGCTGGTGTGTTGCCCGGCGTGCTGACGGGGAGAGGCCCGTTCCGGCTGGAGGGTGATCTGTACCTGGGTGATCGCCGACTCACGGCATTGCCGCCCCAGCAGCGCCACATCGGCATGCTGTTCCAGGAAGATCTGCTGTTCGCCCATCTGAGCGCCGCGGAGAATCTGATGTTTGGCCTGCCCGCCCACCTCAGGGGGATGACTGCCAGGCGGGAGGCGGCGCTGACGGCCCTGCACGAGGTGGGGCTGGCTGCCGAGGCCGACAAGCTGCCGGGCCAGCTCTCCGGCGGCCAGAAGGCCAGGGTCAGCCTGATGCGCACCCTGCTCGCCGAGCCCGCGGCCCTGCTGCTGGATGAGCCCTTCTCGCGCCTCGACAAACCCCTGAGATCCGCGTTCCGCACCCTGGTGTTCGAGCGCATCGCAGAACGCAAGATCCCGGCCATACTGGTCACCCACGATGAAGAGGATGCACCGGGCACCATTCTTGATCTCATGCCCCCCTCTTTCTTCAACCCGGAGGAGCCACACCTTGTTTGACAGCCGCATCATTCCCCTTATTCGTCGCCCCCTTGCGCTCATGGCCGGCCCCCTGTGTCGGGCCGGGGTGAGCGCCAACCAGATAAGCCTCGCCGGCTTTGCCATCGGCATGCTGGCTCTCCCGCTGCTGGCACAGGGGCTGCATGGCTGGGCCTTGCTCGCCATCCTCACGAATCGGCTGCTGGACGGGCTGGATGGCGCCGTGGCGCGCCAGAATGGCATCACAGACTGCGGCGGCTTCCTCGACATCACGCTCGACTTTATTTTCTATGCCGCCGTGGTGCTGGGCTTTGCCCTCGCAGCCCCCGCCAATGCCCTGCCCGCCGCCACCCTGCTGTTCGCCTTCATGGGCACGGGCTCGAGCTTCCTGGCCTTTGCCATCATGGCGGGCAAACGGGGGATCGAGAACCCCGTCTACCACCACAAGTCCCTCTACTATCTCGGCGGTCTCACCGAGGGGAGCGAGACCCTAGCCCTGTTCGTGCTGATGTGCCTCTGGCCCGCCGCCTTCCCGGCGCTTGCCTACGGCTTCGCCCTGCTCTGCCTCATCACCACGATCACCCGACTCTGGAGCGGTTATCACACCCTGCGGGACTAGATTCATTTGAGAGGCTGCGATGCGACTCGGCACTTGCGCACCGGCGCCAATGCTCTACCATGACGACACTCAGTTTCAGGCCTTTTGAGATCCCTATGCACCGCCTTGTCTGCCTTCTCACCCTCTCCGCCCTGCCGCTGCTCCAGAGCTGCAGCAGCACACCGGCACCCAAGCCCGTGGTCAAGCCACAACCCAACAGCGCCTTCATCAACCAGACGCCGCCAAGCAAACCGATGTACAGCCAGGGGGTCAGCAAGGGGGATTTCGCCAATCGCCCGAACGTGGACAGGTTCGTGCAGCGCATGGTGCAGAAGCACGGCTTCAACGACGCCGACCTGCACCAGGTGCTGGCCCAGGCCCAGCGCTATGACTGGATCATCCGTCTGATGGATGCCCAGGCACCGACCAGCACGCCCCCCACCGGGCCGACCGGTGCCTGGAATCGCTACCGCGCCAAGTTTATCACCCCGGACAACGTCCAGAACGGCGTCAACTTCTGGCGCGAATACGAGAGCGAGCTCAATCGGGCGCAACAGATCTACGGGGTGCCGCCGGAGATCATCGTCGGCATCATAGGGGTGGAGACCCGCTGGGGTCGGGTGATGGGCAAGACCCGCATCCTGGATGCCCTGGCGACCCTGGCGTTCGACTATCCGCGCCGGGCCGAGTTCTTCACCGGCGAGCTGGAGGCCTTCCTGGTGATGACCCGGGACGAGGGCATGGATCCCGCCGAGCCGCAGGGCTCCTACGCCGGTGCCATGGGTTATGGCCAGTTCATGCCGTCCAGCTTCCGAAGCTATGCGGTGGACTTCAACGGCAACGGTCACACCAACCTCTGGGATCCGGTGGATGCCATCGGCAGCGTCGCCAACTACTTCAAGGCCCATGGCTGGGAGAAGGGACAACCGGTGGCGGTGCGCGGCCAGGGCCAGCTGCCCGGCTATGAACACGGCTTCCAGACCCGCTACCCGGTCGCCACCCTGCGCGGCGCCGGCCTCGCCCCCATCGCATCCCTGGGCAATCACAAGGAGGCGAGCCTGCTGCGCCTGGACGTGGGGACCGGCTATCAATACTGGTACGGCCTGCCGAACTTCTACGCCATCACCCGCTACAACCACAGCACCCACTACGCCATGGCGGTGTGGCAGCTGGGCCTGGCGGTGAAAGACGCCAAAGGAAGCTATTAATTCCGCCAAAACGTAAAAACGGGCCATCAGGCCCGTTTTGCTATTCGTTCTCCAGCAGCCAGCGCTTGAGCAGGGCCGCGAGTTGCACCTGTTCAGGCCCGGTCAATGGGGCCAGCAGACGCTGCTCGTTCGCCACGTGCCGCTCCACCGCCAGATCGATAAGTTCTCTACCCGCCTCGGTCAGGCAGACCAGGAGGCTTCGCCTGTCGCTCGGGGCGGCCTGGCGCTCGATGAGGCCACGCTCCGCCAGCTTGTCGAGGCGCGCCGTCATGGCCCCCGAGGTGAGCATGGCGGACTGGTAGAGGGCGGTCGGGGTCAGCGGCTCACCGGCGCGGCGCAGGGTCGCCAGAATGTCGAAGTCCGAGCCCAGCAGGCCGCACTCTTTGAGCTCGTCATTGATCTCGCGCCCGGCGATGGCCGCCATCCGCGCCACCCGCCCAAACACCCCCATGGGGCTGCAGTCGAGATCCGGCCGCTGCCGTGCCCATTGCCCCAGCAGCAGATCCACGTGATCTGTCTCCATCATGGCTCCATTATCTTTTCATAAAGATACTTGATAATAAACCAACTCGTGGCTAATGTATCTTTACTTAAAGATACTTCTTCATGAGATAACCATGCCGCTGCTGATCGCCCTGCTCGCCCCCCTGCTGTGGGGCAGCACCTATGCCCTCGTCAGCCTCTACCTGACCGACTACTCCCCTTACTGGGTGGCGGTATGGCGAGCGCTGCCCGCCGGCGTCTTGCTGCTGTTGCTGCATCCGCGCTGGCCGCCGCTCACCTGGAGCCGCCAATTCCTGCTGGCGTTTTGCAACATCACCGCCTTCTTCGCCCTGCTGTTCGTGGCGGCCTTCCGCCTGCCGGGGGCCGTGGCAGGCACCCTCGGCGCCACTCTGCCGCTCATCCTGATGGCGCTGGCCTGGCTGCAGGATGGCAAGCGGCCGACCCTGAAGTGGCTGCTGCTGGGGCTGATGGGGCTGGCCGGTGTCCTGCTACTGCTCAACCCTTCCGCCAATCTGGATCCCGTCGGTGTAGCCTGCGCCCTGCTCGCCACCGTACTCATCGGTCAATCCAGCCGCTGGATGCAGCGCTGGCCGGTGAGCGATCTGCTAGCACTCACCGCCTGGCAGCTGCTGCTCGGCGGCCTGATGCTGATCCCGATCGCCTGGTGGTTGGCAGGGCCCATGCCCATGCCTCACCTCGCGAGTGCCCCCGCCTTTGGCTGGCTCATCCTGCTCAACACGGCGCTCGCCTACTGGGCCTGGCTGTGGGGTCTCAAGCGTCACGGCCCCGAGGTGATGGGCATGCTGGCCCTCACCAACCCCATGGTGGCGGTGTCCCTCGGGGTGCTCATGGTGGGGGAGAGCCTGGACGGTCGCCAGTGGCTCGGCATAGGGGTGATCCTGCTCTCCCTGTTCCTGATGAAGCTGCCGGCCCGCCCCTTCTTCAAACGCTGGCAGACCCGCAAGGCCGCCACCGGCAAGGTGGACAACGGTTAACCGGGGTCAAAAACGACATAAAAAAGAGGAGCCACCAGGGCTCCTCTTTCACATGGGTTGACGCCAGAAAGGGTCAGACGCCGGCCTTGGCCAAGGCGGCGGAGACGATCAGCTGAGCCTCCTGCTGGATCAGGTCCAGGTGGGCCTCGCCCTTGAAGCTCTCCATGTAGATCTTGTAGATGGACTCGGTGCCGGAGGGGCGCGCCGCGAACCAGCCGTGCTCGGTCACCACCTTCAATCCGCCGATGGCGGCGTCGTTGCCAGGGGCCTTGGTCAGCTTGGCGAGTATGGGATCCCCCGCCAGGGTGGAGGCTTCCACCAGCGCCGGATCCAGCTTGGAGAGCACGGCTTTTTGTGCACCGTTGGCAGGGGCATCGATGCGGCGATAGCTGGAGCGGCCGAACTTGGCTTCCAGGGCATCGTAGTGGGCCTGGGGATCCTTGCCGGTGACGGCCAAGATCTCGGCGGCCAGCAGGGCCAGGATGAAACCATCCTTGTCGGTGGTCCAGACGGTGCCGTCCTTGCGCAGGAAGGAGGCGCCCGCGCTCTCCTCGCCGCCGAAGCCGAACTCGCCGCTGTAGAGGCCGTCCACGAACCACTTGAAGCCGACCGGCACCTCTTTCAGGGTGCGGCCGATCTCGCCGGCGACCCGGTCGATCATGGAAGAGGAGACGAGCGTCTTGCCGACGGCCGCCTCTTTTGCCCAACCGGTTCTGTGGGTGAACAGGTACTGGATGGCCACCGCCAGGTAGTGGTTAGGGTTCATCAGGCCGGCCTTGGTGACGATGCCGTGACGGTCGTAGTCAGGATCGTTGCCAAGGGCGATGTCGAACTTGTCTTTGAGCGCGATCAGGCCCGCCATGGCGAAGGGGCTGGAGCAGTCCATCCGGATCTTGCCGTCCTTGTCCAGGGTCATAAAGGAGAAGGTCGGATCGACGCGGTAGTTGACCACCTCGATGTCGAGATCGTAGCGCTTGGCGATGACGTCCCAGTAGGCGACGCCGGAGCCACCCAGGGGGTCAACCCCTATCTTGATGCCAGCGCGCTTGATGGCCGCCAGATCCAGCACGTTCTCCAGGTCGTCCACATAGGGGGTGACGTAATCGTGCTCGACCACCAGAGCGCTCTTGAGCGCCTCGGCAAAGCGCATCCGCTTCACGCCGGCGAGGTTCGCTTCCAGGATCGCATTGGCGCGGTCTTCCACCCACTTGGTGATCTCACCCTCGGCGGGGCCACCGTGGGGCGGGTTGTACTTGAAGCCGCCGTCCTCCGGTGGGTTGTGGGACGGGGTGATCACCACGCCGTCCGCCAGGGCCGCCGGCTTGCCAGCGTTGTGGCGCAAGATGGCGTGGGAGATGACCGGGGTCGGCGTGAAGCCGAGGCCGGCCTGGATGCGGGTCTCGACCCCATTGGCCGCCAGCACTTCCACCGCGCTGGCAAAGGCAGACTCGGACAGAGCGTGGGTGTCCATGCCGACGAACAGGGGCCCTGTGATGCCGGCCTGCTGACGATACTCCACCAGGGCCTGGGTCACCGCCAGGATGTGAGATTCGTTGAAGGCGCTGTGCAGGGCGCTGCCGCGATGGCCGGAGGTGCCGAAGGCCACTCGCTGCTCGGGGCGGCTCATGTCCGGTTTGTTCAGGTAGTAGGCGCTGACCAGACGGGGGATGTTGGTCAGATCGCAAAGACGAGCCGGCTTGCCGGCGTGAGGATGCTGTGCCATGGCGTTTTCCTTGCTTGATGGCGGCCTTGCCTGGCAAGGCCTTGAGTCAGTGAACCGTTAAACCGCTGCGCACACCCGAGCAGTCAAATCCTCGTCATAACCCATGCTGTTCATCAGCTGGGCCACCATGTTCTGTTTGCGGCTGGTGTTGGTATTGGTGATCACCCAGAACGGGGTATCCGGCACCTGCTTGGGCTTGGTGGTGCTGCCACTGGCCCGCAGCGCCTCCGGATCCCGGGAGAAATAGACACGCTTGCGCCCCTTGATCTCGGTGGCCTGGGTAAAGCCCTCCGGGTTATCCCGATAGAGGGTACTCAGCACCAGCATGAAGCGGTTGATGGACTTCTCTTCCTGCTGCAAGGTCCCGGCATCGAGCAGGGCCTGCAGCCCTTGCGCATCAGCCACCGGCTGGGGCTGAGCCTGGACTGGCGCCACGGCCTTGGCGACCGGCGTACGCTGACCGGGTTGCTCCAGCAGGCGACGCAGAATATCGGACGCACTCTCGCCGATATGCCGGGTCTGGCTCGCGATAAAGAAGTAGAGATCGTCATCAAGCTCGATGGTTTTCATAGGGATGCGCTGGGCTCGTCGAAGTTCGGATGCGGCGATTATACATAGGCAAACCCGGCAGCCCAAGCAAGGGGCGGACAGATGTGCATGAATCTCATGGAGAATACGGCATAATGCGCAACCAGATGTGTGATCCCCCGCACTGATAGCCGATCCCGGGGTGACTTTTTGAAAAAAAACCACAAAAAAATCCCGACGAGAGAGTGAAATCCTTTTCTTTCAATGCATTAAAAATCTGGCGACAGCGCCATCGACCGATAGGGTGTCATTTTGCAACAGAATCCGTATTTGAACTTCAAGGAGCAGGGCCAGGGTGCCCCCGTCGTGCTGATCCACGGCCTGTTCGGCAGTCTGGACAACCTAGGCCTGCTGGCCCGCCCCTTGAGCGAGCAGTTTCGCGTCATCAGCATCGATCTGCGCAACCATGGCGCCTCCTTTCACTCGGGGGAGATGAGCTACCCCCAGCAGGCCGCCGACGTGCTCGCCCTGCTGGACCACCTGGGTCTGGCGCGGGTGGCTATCGTGGGTCACTCCATGGGGGGCAAGGTCGCCATGCAGCTGGCCAAGCAGGCCCCCGAGCGGGTCAGCAAGCTGGTGGTGGCCGACATAGCCCCAGTCGCCTATCCCCATGCCCGTCACAAGAATGTGTTCGCCGGCCTCAACGCCACCCTCGCCAATCCGCCCCAGAGCCGCAGCGAGGCCGAGGCTACCTTGGCCCGGCACATCGAGATCCCGGGGGTGCGTCAGTTCCTGCTCAAATCCTTTGCCAAGAATGACGCTGGCTGGGGATGGCGCTTCAACGTGCCGGCGCTCGAGCACAACTACGCCAACATCATGGGCTGGCCCGACAGCGGGACCCGCTTCGAGGGGCCGACCCTCTTCATCAAGGGGGGGGATTCTGACTATGTGCTGCCCGAATACACCCAGACAGTGATGGCGCAATTCCCGGCCGCCAAGGCCCGCGTCATCGCCGGCACCGGCCATTGGCTGCACGCCGAAAAACCGGTTTTGTTCAATAAATTGGTTGTGGATTTCCTGTCGACAGGCGGTTAACAGTTTCAAATCCTTTGTGATATAGTGCGCCCGTCATAAGGAGTGTGCGCAATCCATGCTGAGTGAACATATCGATCTGATCGAGAGTCTGGGCCTGAAGCTATTCTTCGTGGCCATCTTCCTGCTGATTGGTCTGGCCATTCAAGACGTGCTCAAACGCGGCAACGTGCCCCGTTTCGGCCGTTTCGTCGTCTGGCTGGTTCTGTTTCTGGGTTGCGCGGGTTTTGTCGCCAAGGGGCTGATCGAAATGGGCTGGGAAGGCTCAGGGATCGGCTAACTACTTTTCATCTGTGATGTATGGCCAAACAGCAAACTGATCGAACAACACTGGATCTGTTCGCCAATGAGAAGCGCCCCGGCAGGCCAAAGACCAATCCACTCCCCCGTGAGACCCAGCTCAAGATCAACAAGCGCAACCAGCTCAAGCGCGATCGGGAGAACGGTCTGAAACGGGTTGAGTTAAAGGTGGAGGCCGAGTTGCTGGAGCGCCTGAACCAACTTGCGCTGCAACAGAACGTCAGCCGAGCCGAGCTGATCCAATCTATCCTGAAGCAACAGATTGAGTCTGCTTTTGCAGCAGGCGTCGCAATCTGAACCGTTAAGCATCAACACCAAATACGGGTAACTAAACACTATGGCTAGTGTAGGTCTGTTTTTCGGCAGCGATACCGGTAATACCGAAGCTGTCGCCAAGATGATCCAGAAAGAACTGGGCAAACAACTGATTGAAGTCCGTGACATTGCCAAGAGCAGCAAGGCCGACATCGACAGCTTCGATCTGCTGATGTTCGGTATCCCGACTTGGTACTACGGCGAAGCCCAGGCCGACTGGGATGACTTCTTCCCCGAACTGGAAGAGATCGATTTCACCAACAAGCTGGTAGCCATCTTCGGCTGCGGCGATCAGGAAGACTATGCCGAGTACTTCCTCGACGCCATGGGCACCCTGCGTGACATCGTCGAAGCCAAGGGCGCCATCGTCATCGGCAACTGGCCGACCGCGAGCTACGAATTTGAAGCCTCCAAGGCCCTGGTGGACGACAAGCACTTCGTCGGCCTGGGCATCGACGAGGATCGCCAACCCGAGCTGACCGCCGAGCGCGTCAAGGGCTGGTGCAAGCAACTGCACGACGAGCTGAATCTGGGCGAACTGGCCTGATCCACCTCCTCTCGCAACAAGGGCCCCGCTGGGGCCCTTGTTGTTTTTGTGGCAGTCACCGTTAACCCTGGCCGGTCGTCCTGTGCTCCGGCTTGGATCTCACATAGAGGGTACGCTTGACCTGGGCCACCAGCTCCCCCCCCTTGTCCAGCACCTGCACCTCGAACTCGGGAAAGTGCTTGTCCCCCCGCTCGGTGGCCGCGACGATGGAGGCCAGCTTGGCGTCGGTCAGGTTGAACTCCGCCACCAGCATCCCCTTGCCCGGCTTGATATAATTGATGCTGCCTGCCTTGTCCCAGACGTAATAACGGTTCTTGAAGTGCCCCATCAGCATCAACGGATAGATGGGATCCGTCATGGCGAACATGCTGCCACCGAACTGGGTCCGGTTTGCGTTCTTGTTCCACCAGCGGGACTTGAGGGTGACCCGGCAGAAACGAAAGTCATCGCTCAGGGTCTCTATCTTGATGCCCGCGCCCCAGAAGGGGGGCCAGGCGTTGAGGGCGCGGCGCACCCAGGCCGCATTGTCAAAAAGCCAATCCATGGATCTCATCCGACCAGATTATGAAGAAGTTACATCTTATCAACATTCCCTTCATGAGCAAGCCTGGCCACCACAGGCACAATTTGTCCCACGAGGGCATTAACCCACAAAAGCCCTTGAATCGCTGGGTTTATTTTCCACATGGCTACGACCTATAATGACAGGCCAAGCGAGTTCGTGGTTGCCATTCCCTCGGCAGTCAATCAGAATAACCACACCTTCGAGAATGCGAATAAATAGAACATGGCTGACAACAACCAAGCATTGAAAAAGGCCGGGCTCAAGATCACCTTGCCCCGCGTCAAAATCCTGGAAATCCTGCAACAGCCGGACTGCCAGCACACCAGTGCGGAAGATCTGTACAAACGGCTGATCGATCAGGGTGAAGAGATTGGTCTCGCCACCGTCTATCGCGTCCTCAACCAGTTTGATGATGCCGGTATCGTCACCCGCCACCACTTCGAAGGGGGCAAGTCGGTGTTCGAGCTGGCGACCCAGGAGCACCACGACCACCTGGTCTGCCTCGACTGCGGCAAGGTGATCGAATTCTCCGACGAGGTCATCGAGCAGCGTCAACGGGACATCGCCAAGGCCCACAACATCCGCCTGACCAACCACAGCCTCTATCTGTACGGTCACTGCGCCTCCGGTGAGTGCAAGCACGAGGAGTAACTCCTGCTGCCACTGCCCATAAAAAAAGCCAGCATCACGCTGGCTTTTTTTGTATCCGTTATCCGCTAAACAAGGCAGGGTCTCCCCTGCCCTAAATCTGGCTATCAGCCTTCGGCCTTGCCCCAGACGTCCCGCAGGGCCACGGTGCGGTTGAACACCAGGTGCTCCGGGCTGGAGAGCTTGTTGTCGGCGCAGAAGTAGCCTTCGCGCTCGAACTGGTAGGCAAACTCCGGCTTGGCATCTTTCAGGGAGGCCTCGACACGGGCACCCTCGATGATGACCAGAGAGTCCGGGTTCAGGGCCGCCTCGAAGTCATCCTCGGCACCCGGGTTCGGCATCTTGAACAGGCGATCGTAGAGACGGATCTCCGCCGGCAGGGAGTGAGTGGCGCTGACCCAGTGGATCACCCCCTTCACCTTGCGGCCATCGGCCGGATCCTTGCCCAGAGTCTCGGGATCGTAGGAGCAGTAGACGCAGGTCACCTTGCCATCCGCATCCTTCTCGACCCGCTCGGCCTTGATGACATAGGCGTTGCGCAGACGCACTTCCTTACCCAGCACCAGACGCTTGAACTGCTTGTTGGCTTCCTCTTTGAAGTCCGCCTCGTCGATGAAGATCTCGCGGCTGAAGGTCAGTTCGCGGCTGCCCATCTCGGCCTTGCTCGGATGCGCCGGTGCACTCAGCACCTCGTCGGCAGGCAGGTTCTCGATCACCACCTTCAGGGGGTGCAGCACGGCCATCGCGCGCGGGGCATTCTCGTTGAGATCCTCGCGGATGCAGGCTTCCAGCATGCTCATCTCGACGATGTTGTCCTGCTTGGTCACGCCGATGCGCTTGCAGAACTCGCGGATGGAGGCCGGGGTGTAGCCACGGCGACGCAGGCCGGAGACGGTCAACATGCGCGGATCGTCCCAACCGCTCACGTGCCCCTCGGTCACCAGCAGGTTCAGCTTGCGCTTGGACATGACGGTGTATTCGAGGTTCAGACGGGAGAACTCGTACTGACGGGGGTGGCAGTCGATGCTGATGTTGTCCAGCACCCAGTCATACAGGCGGCGGTTGTCCTGGAACTCCAGGGTGCACAGGGAGTGGGTGATCCCCTCCAGGGCGTCCGAGATGCAGTGGGTGAAGTCATACATGGGGTAGATGCACCACTTGTCACCGGTCTGGTGATGGTGGGCAAACTTGATGCGATAGATGACAGGGTCGCGCATCACGATGAAGGGGGATGCCATGTCGATCTTGGCGCGCAGGCAGGCGCTGCCCTCGGCCATCTCGCCGTTCTTCATCTTGGCAAACAGGGCCAGGTTCTCTTCGACGCTGCGATCGCGGAACGGGCTGTTCTTGCCCGGGCTGGTCAGGGTGCCACGGTATTCGCGCATCTGCTCGGGGGTGAGCTCGTCCACATAGGCCAGACCCTTCTCGATCAGCTCTACGGCATAGCCGTGCAGCTTGTCGAAATAGTCGGAGGAGTAGCAGATCTCGCCATTCCACTGGAAGCCGAGCCACTGCACGTCCTGCTTGATGGACTCCACGAACTCGATGTCTTCCTTCGCCGGGTTGGTGTCATCGAAGCGCAGGTTGCACTGGCCCTGGTAGTCGCGGGCGATGCCGAAGTTCAGGCAGATGGACTTGGCGTGGCCGATGTGCAGATAGCCGTTCGGCTCGGGTGGAAAACGGGTATGCACGCTCTTGTGCTTACCGCTAGCCAGATCCTCATCGATGATCTGACGGATAAAGTTGGTTGGGCTGCTCGCCTCGCTCATGAATTCACCTCGAAAGTCTCAGCTCATGGGGCAACCGCGCGCCCCCGCTTAGAAACCGACAATGATCCACTATTCACCCATGAGGCTCAACAGGAATTTGCCGCCGCGCCCTGTATGACATCACACCGAGCCCCGTTCATATCTGGGGGATGCCTGCTCCCCGAGTTCAGAGCCCCTCAGCAAGGCCTCAATCGTGACCCACAAAAGCGATTATCGGATCAGAATGACAGGTGGGGCGAGTCACCCGAGCACAAATGGGTGTCTTATGAGGACAAATAAAACGCCATTGATTGCTAACATTTCACTATTAAATTCCAACATGGCGAAACTAACTGCCAACAATCAGTGCATCGCGCCGCCAAACCGGATCGAGTTGGCATAAATAAAAACCCGACATTTTCCAAATCGCATCACCCTAGTATCTTATTTATAACATTGTCATTTTCTGCTGTGACATCAGGGAAGATGGTCGACAGCCCTGTCCCTTTCCCCCTTGCCACCCGCCTCCCTCACACAGGTAGCCGAACCATGTCCTATCCCTTATCAAGACGTGAATTCATCAAGCAGTGCGTCATCGCCGGCATCGCCGTCTACAGCGCCCCCCTCCTCGCTAACCTCTCCCTGTCCGGCATGGAGGACGAGGTCTTCGATCCCGCCTTGCTCGGCCAGTGGAAACAGGGGGGCAAGGTCAAGTTTCGCAGCGATGGCCTGGCCAAGGTGACCGGCCAGAAGATCTACAGCCGGGACTATCGCGCCCAGGACCTGGCTGGCTGGCCGTCCCAGCAGCAACATGCGCTGCTGATCCGGCTCGACAAGGCGGATCGCCGCTATCTGGGTCTGGATCTCTCCGTGCTGACCGCCAATGCCCAGCCCAGCCGGGTGCTCACCGCAGCCGATCTGCTGCGCGACGGCGTCGAGCTGCCCGCCTTCTATGGCATCAACATGCTGGTGAACGAAGGCGCCACCCCGGACTATCTGGGCCAGGCCGCCGCTATGCTCCTCTTCCCGGACTTCGCCACCTTCAATCGGGCCAAGCAAACCTTGCAATTCAATGACAAGGTGGTGCGCTACGGCGACCCGGCGCCATTGGTCGCAACTTCCCGCGATCCCTGGGCCTGCTGGCGCATCATCCGGATCGAGGGCAAGCTTGGCATGGCCGATCAATACAGCGCCTTGAAAAACGGCCTCTTCTTCCCGGCCATCGTCGATCACCAGCCGGTATGGCCGACCCCCAAGGCCGATGGCGATGCGGGTGAACAGGGCATGTATCAGGCCGAGCTGGTACACGAGGAACTTAAAGCCGAAGACGCCCTGGTGCTGGATCGCACCTATCAGACCCAGTTCATCGAACCCATGATGATGGAGCCGGAAAACTTCAACGGCTGGTTCGATACCAAGGCGCGCACCATGCACCTGGTGGTGAGCACCCAGTCCCCTCACGACTTCTACTACGAAGCCGCCGAGATGCTGGCCAAGGGGCCGCTGGCTGGCAAGGTCGACAAGCTGGTGGTGCACTCCCCCTTCATCGGCGGTGGCTTCGGAGCCAAGGATCACACCATATTCCCCTTCTACGGCCTGCTCGCCGCCATCTATGGCAACGGCCCGGTGCGCCTGGCCAACGACCGTTTCGAGCAGTTCCAGGGTGGCCTCAAGCGTCATCCGTTCAACATGAAAAACAAGCTGGTGCTCGACAGGCAGAGCGGCCAGTTCCGCGCCCTCATCTCCTCCATGACGGTGGATGGCGGCGGTCGCTTGAACTTCACCGGTTCAGTCGCCAGCGTGGGCGCCAGCGCCATCCAGGGCGTCTACTACCTGCCCAAGAACGACATCACGGCGGTCGCCCTGCCGTCCGAGAACCCGGATTGCGGCTCGATGCGAGGCTACGGCTCCCTGCAGACCATGGCGGCCATGGAGATGATGGTCAACGAGGCCGCCGCGCTGCTCAAAATGGATCCGCTGGAGCTGAGGCGCCGCAACCTGATCAAGCCGGGTCAGCCCAATACCCAGGGCGCCATCCCCGAGGGCAACAACCGTTACCCCGAGATCCTGGCGATGGCCGGGCAGCACGAGGCCTGGGCCCAGCGTGAGAGCAGGAAGCAGGCTTATGAGGCCCAGCACCCCGATCGCCTGCACGGCACAGGGTTCAGCATCACCACCAAGGACTACGGCACGGGTGCCGTGGCACCCTCGGCCTGTGTCGAGCTGACCAGCAAGGGGGAGATACTGCTGAAGATCAGCGGCATGGAGATGGGCACCGGGATCCAGACCTCTCAGGCCGAGATCGTCAGCCGCTACCTTGGCCAGCCGGCCGACACCATAGATCTCGCCGAAATCGCGCTCTGGGAAAGCTTCAAACTGGAAGAGACGGACAACCCCTACACCATCTCTCAGGAACGCCAGGACGAGATGCAGAAGAACCCGCGCTGGACGCTGGCCATTCCACAGGCCTCCTCGGCCTCCATCTCCTCCTACTTCCAGAGTCACGTCACCGCGACGGCTGCCCGCCTCCTGTTTGAGCAGACACTCTGGCCGGCGGCGACCGCCATCTGGCGCAAGCAGTATTTCGTCGGTCAGGCGAATCTGGATCTGGGCCCTTCCAGCGAGGCGAGCTGGACCCCGGCTGGCCTCACGACCCGTGGCATGCCGCCACTGCCCCTCTCCCTGCTGGCGGCCCATGCCCACGCCAACGGCCTCATCACCGGCGCCATGGTGCACGCCTTCAACCGCTGGGCCTGGGCCGAATGCGACTTCACCATCGAGGGTCAGAGCCTGCGCCTGCCCATAGACGCGCTGGCGCTGCGCTACGGCGAGGGGGCCAGCAGCGAGAAACGGGCCCAGGCCGATGCCAACGGCTATCACCTGCTCGAGCGCACCCAGGCCCATTACCCCAGCACCAGCCTGAACAACGCCATGGTGACCTACTACGCCCCCTGCGCCACCCTGGTCGAGATCGCAGTGGAGAAGGGCTCGGGCAAGGTGCATATCCTCTCTGCGCACAGCTGGCTGGATGCCGGTCGGGTCATCGTCCCCGAACTGGTGGAAGGCCAGATCCAGGGAGGCCTCGCCATGGGGGTCGGCCACGCCCTGTATGAATACTTGCCACCAGGCCAAGAGGGGCCGGGCAACGGCACCTGGAACCTGAACCGCTATCAGGTGCCGCTCGCGCATCAGCTGCCGGTCTGGAACCTGACCCACACCCTGCTGGAGCCCCTCTCCCCCACCGACGCCACCAAGGGCATAGGCGAGGTGGTGATGATCCCCGTCGTCGCCGCCCTGGTCGAAGCCATCTATCAGGCGACCGGTACCCGCTTCTATCATCTTCCCGTCACTGCAACCGACATTCAGAAGGCCATCCAATGATCACCGTAAACATGACCATCAACGACCGTCTCATCGGCCCGATCGACGTGGATGACAACACCATGATGATCGACTTCCTGCACGAGTATGTGAACCTGACCGGTACCAAGTTCGGCTGCGGCGTCGGTGTCTGCCACGCCTGCACCATAGTTGTCGACGGGGCGGACGGCACCAGCGAGAGCGTGCGCACCTGCATCAACGGGGTGGGTCGCTTCAACGGCCAGCGCATACGCACGGTGGAAGGCCACGCCAAGCGCAACAACCTCGGCAAGGTGATCGCCCTGAGCCCGGTGCAGAAGACCTTCCTCGATCACTTCTCCTTCCAGTGCGGCTGGTGCACCTCGGGTTTCGTCAACGAGACGACAGTCCTGCTCGAACGCCTGCGCAAACAGCCGGTGGCCATGGTCGATCTCGAGTCCACCATAGAGGGGGCACTCAAGGATCACGTCTGCCGCTGCACCGGTTACAAGAAGTATTACGAGGGGGTCAAGGCCATGCTGATCGCGGAGGGGGTAGTACGCACATGATGCTATCCAGACTCACATTCGCACTGCTGCTGGGCGCAGGCACTGTGCACGGGGCCGATGCCCAGGATCCCCTGGTGGCACAGGGGGCCTACCTCTCCAGGGTCGGTGACTGCGCCGCCTGCCACACCGCAGAAGGTGGCCAGAAGTACGCTGGGGGGCTCGGCTTCGAGACCCCCTTTGGCGTCGTCTACTCCACCAACATCAGCTCGGACAAGACCCAGGGGATCGGCCAGTACAGCTATGAGCAGTTTCGCGAGGTGATGCACAACGGCGACGCCCCCAGTGGACGTCTCTATCCCGCCATGCCCTACACCTCCTATCATCTGGTCACGGATGAGGACATGAAGGCGCTCTACGCCTACTTCATGCAGACCAGGCCAGCCGCCACCCCGAACCGCGACAACGACGTCTCCTTCCCCTTCAACATACGTACCGGTCTGATGGCCTGGAACCTGGTGGCCCACGACGACAGCCCCTTCCAGCCGGATCCGGCCAAGAGCAACAACTGGAATCGCGGCCGCTATCTGGTGGATGGGCTGGGCCACTGTGGCGAGTGCCACACGCCGCGGAACGTGTTCATGGCGATGGATGAAACCAACTACCTCAAGGGCAACATGATCGAGGGGGTGATGGCGCCGGAGATCACCGCCACCGAGCTCAGGCGCCAGGGCTGGACCCACGACTCCCTGACCAAGCTGCTGCGCAAGGGTTACTCGGTCAAGGGGGGCGTCTTCGCCGGCATGTATCCCGTGGTCGAGAAGAGCTTCGCCTATCTGACCGACGAGGACATGCACGCCGTCACCAGCTACCTGCTGGGTAGCGACATCCCGCTGCCGGTGCCAGAACCCAAGCCGGTCCGGCTTGATAGCGCGCACCCCGGCTATGCGCTCTACAACAGCTACTGCGCCGGTTGCCATGGCCAGGAGGGTCAGGGCAAGCCGAACGTGACGCCGTCCATGTACACCAACGCCACCCTGGATCAGAAGACGCCGACCAACACCCTGGCGGTGCTGCTGCGCGGGATCCCGGCCCAGAGCTACAGCCAGACCGAGCGTTTCGCCCCCATGCCGAGCTACGCCAAGGAGCTCAACGAACAGCAACTGGCGGATCTCGTGAACTTCCTGCGCCAGACCTGGGCCCACCAGCCCTCGACCCTGACGGCCGACGACATCAAGGCGCTCAGGCAGGAGATTGTCGGGGGGCACGATGAGTAGCGCCCAGCTGGAGGTGCTGCGCCAGAGCCTCGCCTGGCTCGCTCAGGGCCGGAGCATCTGGCTGTGCAGCATAGTCGACACCTATGGCTCGGCCCCCCGTCCCAAGGGGGCCCTGTTCGCCACCGACGGCGCGAGCCGCAGCGGCTCCATCTCGGGCGGCTGCATCGAGGATGCCTTCGTCGCCATGTTGGCCAGGGGGGGGCATGACTCGCCCTTGAGCCTGCTGGACTATGGCGCCCATCTCGCCCCCGACGGCAGTGCGTTCGAGCTGCCGTGCGGTGGTCGCATCCGGCTGCTGGTGGAGCGCCTCGCAGGCGACGAGGCCATGGCGGATCTGGATGAGTGGCTGACCCGGCTGCAAGGGGGTCTCCCCTTCGTGCGGGAGGTGCTGCTTGAGCAAGGGGTTCGCCGCTATCTCGCAGGCGAGCACCAGGACCAGTGCGAGCAGGACGAGCCCGGTAAGGTGCGGCTCGCCTACGCCCAGCGCTGGTGCCTGCTGCTGCTCGGCATCAGCCAGGTGAGCGAGCAAGTGGCGCGACTCGGCCAGGCCGCCGGTTTCGAGGTGCGGCTGTGCGATACCCGTGAGCCCTACCGCGCCGACTGGCACTGGGGGCCTGAGCAGGGTGGCATCGACGTGGAATGGTGCGATCCCGAGCGCTTCGTCGAGCGCCATGCCACGGCCCAAAGCGCCGTGCTCGCGCTGGCGCACGATCCCAGGATCGACGACGCCGGCCTGATGGCGGGGCTCGAGTCCAAGGCCTTCTATCTCGGCGCCATGGGTTCAATCCGTACCAGTGCACGCCGGCTGGAGCGGTTGCAACGGGTTTGCGAGGCAAGCGAGAGCCAGCTTGCACGGATCCACGCGCCGATCGGGCTGCCCATCGGCAGCAAGACCCCTATCGAGATCGCCATCGCCGTGCTAGCGGAGCTGATCGCCGTGCGCCAGGGCATCACCTTGGCGCGCACCGCCCATGGGGCCTGAACCAACCCTGCATGAACTCATATTGAGGAGCCCCCCAGATGCCGTTTGAACGGGTTGCCCTGCTGCTGGCCGCGGGCTTCTCCCGCCGCTATGGCAGCGACAAGCGCCTCGCCGGCTCACCGCCGCTGATCCTGCGCACCCTCTCGACCCTGCTTCCTACTCATGACCGTGTGCTGGTGGTGCTGCGCCGCGACGACGAGGCGCTGCGCCACCTGCTGGCGGATTCCGGGGCCGAGCTCACCCAGGTGCCCCTCGACGGGGGCCTGGGGGACAGTCTGGCCCACGGCGTGCGGACCCTGCTGAGCCAAGGCAGCTCCATTCACAGCCTGACCATAGCCCTGGCCGACATGCCCCACCTCTCGTCTGCCAGCCTGCAGGCGCTCCGGGCCGCTCAGTCGGGCCGGGAGATAGTGCGCCCCCTCTACCTGGGGCAACCCGGCCATCCCGTCAGCTTCCCCGCCGACCTGCTGCCCGAGCTCGCCAGCCTCAGCGGTGAACAGGGGGCGCAGCGCATAGTGGCCCATCACCAGGCGCGCCTGCGCTGCCTGCCACTCGATGATCCCGGCTGTGTGCAAGACATCGACTGGCCAAACGACCCCCTCTGATCGGAGACCCCTCCCTATCTGGCAGTGTTTGTCTCTGTCATCGGCCAACGCCAACGCCATTCTCACCGAAAGATTGCCGTTCGGCAGATAAAAAAATCCCCGCACTAGGCGGGGTCACAAGTGATGAAAAACAGACAATACACACACAACAAAGGTTCACACGCACAGTCAACCTTTCCCAAGTCCGATGGCCATCGGGCTTGGGAAAGGTGGGTCTTGCGACCCACCCTGTGCCAATCTATCGGCCTATCAGTTCAGCTCGGTGACGCGGCTGGTGCGCTTGCCATCGAAGCTGGTGGTACGCAGGTAGACCTTGCCCGTCACGCTCGGCTTGGCCGCGGCGTCATAGGCGCTCCAGCTCTTGCCATCCAGGCTGTACTGGATGGGCAGACCCGGCAGATCCACGTTCGCTTCCAGCACGCCGTCGACGATCTTGGCGCCCGGTACGGAGAGGCGATATTCCACCCCGGCCTGATCCAGCTTCGGTAGCTGACGCTGACCCAGCAGGTTAGCGAACTGGTTCCACTCTTTGTTCAGCGTCGCCTTGTTGACGAACTTGGTGGCACCGGAGAACTCACGACCCTTCACGTAGTCGAGCTCGAAACCGCCCTTGTGCCAGGCACGCTCGGCTACGGAGAAGATGCGCGGGTAAACCATGTACTCGTACTGGGCGTCGGTGCGCACCGTCTCGCTCCACAGCTGACCGGAGATCCCCTTGAACTTGACCGGCTCCTGATCACCCTTGGCGACGAAGGCGTTGCCGTCGCGGTCCACCGAGGTCTCGGCGTTCTGCGGCAGGTTCTCCGGCGCGAAGGCGAACACCTTGCGGGTATCGTTGAAGCGGGTGGCCCAGTAGTAGCCACGCTCGGCCGGGTGCACCTCGTTCGGGAAGTCGAAGTAGAGGTAGTCCGGGTTGGAGAGCACCACGTCATAGCCGTTGTGCGCCCACTTCATCGCCTCGTTGAAGCCACCCCAGTAGAGGGTTTCCCAGAAGTTGACCCGGGTCTTGTCGGTGGCGAAGACGCTGGCATCCTTGGCGTATTTGAGGCCATCTTCCCACGCCTGCAGGGTGGAGAAGCCGTGGCCCTTGACCATCTCGCTCACTTCCTTGGCGAAGTAGACGGGCAGCTCGGCCACGTCCTTGATCTTGCCGTCGTCGATCATCTTCTGGCACATGGGGGACTTGCCGAACGGTTTGTCCTGCTTGCTCCAGTCGGTGTTGCCCTTCCAGGCCACCAGCTCTTCCTTCTTGGTGGTGTTGGGATCCTGATAACCACCGCCCAGCATGATGTTCTTCGCCTCGTCACCACCGTAGTGCCAGGCGGTAAGCGACTGACCGGCGGCCTCGTGCATCTTGGCCACTTCGTCCATTACCTTGGCCACGAAGGTAGCGGCGCCCGGCTGGCAGGGGTTGATGAAGGACATCTTGTCGTAGAACTGGACCGAGGTGACGTTGGAGGTGTCCGCCGGATCGGTCAGGCGATACTGGTTCGCCTCCACTTCCTTGCCTTCCGCCATCAAACGCTTGTAACGCGCCTCCATGGAGACCACGGCGGCACGGGCGTGGGCCGGCATGTTGATCTCGGGGATCACGGTCACGCCGCGGGCCTTGGCATAGCGCACCAGGTCGATGTAATCGGCCTTGCTGTAGAAGCCGGTCCCCATGTTGTCGCTGCCAGGGCCAGAACCCAGCTGCGGCAAGATGCACTGGGTCTCGGAGAGATCGTGGCAACGTTCGCTGCCGACCTCGGTCAGCTCCGGCAGGCCCGGGATCTCGATGCGCCAGCCCTCATCGTTGGTCAGACCCAGGTGCAGGGTGTTCAGCTTGGTGGCGGACATCTGGTCGATCAGCTTGCGCAGGGTTTCCGGGTTGCGGAAGTGACGGGCCACGTCGGTCTGCATGCCACGGTATTCGAAGCGCGGCGCGTCCTCGACCACCATCTGGCTCACTTTCTTGTCATCCACCCCGAGCAGGGAGATGAGGGACTGGGCCCCCCAGAAGGCACCCTGAATATCGTGGCCCTGAATCACGGCGCCCTTCTGGCCTATGGTCATGTCATAACCTTCAGCCTGCTTGTTCTTGCTGCCGAGCTTGACGGTCACTGGATAGCCGGTGTCGGAGAGGGTAACACCCAGCTTGGTCAGTTGAGCCTTGATGACGTCGGCGCGGTCGGACGGCAAGTCCAGCGCATTGAGCTTGATGGTGGAGAGATCCACCTGGGGGCCAGCCTTGATCACCTGCTTGTGCGGGGTCGGCAGGATGCGATCATCGATCTGCTTGGCGGGCAACAGGGTGCTGGACTGGTTGGCGGCGAAACGGGTCTCGCTGTTCATCAGGATGTTGTTGTCATCCTTGGTACGCTTCCAGCCATCCGCCGGCATCGGCTTCTCGTAGGTGGTGGCATCGTCGATGTTGCTCATGCTGGCGATCACCTTGGGCTCCGCGCCCTCGGCGGTCACGTACCAGCTCGGCATGATGTCGGTTTCAAACAGTACCCAGTACTCCACCACCATGGGCACCTCGACCGTCGCATCCTTGGCAAAGCCCTGGAACTTGTCGGTCGGGGAGAGGCGATAGAGGTCACCGGTCAGATGAGTGATGGTGAACTGGTCGTTGTCGACGCGCTGAATGCGGCGGATGGAGGAGACATAGATGCTCCAGTCCTTGGAGGTCACGTCCGCACCCGTGTTGGTCAGGTGCAGCTTGGCCACCCCGCAGCTCGCCCACTCGGAACCGAGCGCCTGGCAATCCAGTCCGGCGCCGGCACCATCGTTGGTCACCACTTCGTACTTGACGACGAGGTTATTGGCGATGGAATCGACCACGGCTTGCTTGGCGGTATCGGCTGCCTGTACCTGGGCGGTGAAAACGGTAGACATGGCAATGGCTAACAGAGAATGTTTCAAGTTCATAACTGCTGCTCTCGTTTGAAGTAAAGGTTGGATTTTCTTGGCTTTTTTTATATGGGGCCCCAGAGCGGGGCCCTTATTTATGTCAACAATGGACTTAGTCTTGAGGTGAGCTCGTGCTCGATTAACGCAGGGCTTTCATCTCACCGGCGATGATTTCGGCCAAGGGGCCAAGGATCACCTGCAGGTTTTGCTCGCCGAGCTTGACCACACCGGCCGCGCCCAGGGCTTTGAGTTTGCGCTCGTCGACGACGCTGCGATCCTTCAGGGTCAGACGCAGACGGGTGATGCAGGCATCGATGGTGACCAGGTTGTCATGACCACCCAACACTTCCAGATACTGCTTGGCCAGCTCGGTGCGGTCAGTGGTCTGAGCCTGTACCGGTACGGCTTCGTCGTCTTCACGACCCGGGGTCTTCAGGTTGAACTTGACGATCACGGCGCGGAAGATGACGTAGTAGAGACCGAAGAACACCAGGCCTTGTACCAGCAGCATGTACCAGTGGGTCGCCAGCGGGTTGCGCGATTGAATGAACATATCGACAAAACCGGCGCTGAAGCCGAAGCCAGAGATCCAGTGCATGCTGGCGGCGATGAACACGGAGATACCGGTCAGCACAGCGTGGATGACGTAGAGTACCGGTGCCACGAACATGAAGGAGAACTCGAGCGGCTCGGTCACCCCGGTGAAGAAGGCGGCAAAGGCGGCTGCGATCATGATGGATGCAACTTTCTCTTTGTTCTCTTTCTTCGCGGTGTGGTAGATGGCGAGCGCGGCGCCCGGCAGACCGAACATCATGATGGGGAAGAAGCCAGCCTGGTACATACCAGTGACGCCCACCACGGCTTTACCCGCCTCGATGGAGCTCTGACCGCCCAGGAAGTTCGGGATGTCGTTGATGCCGGCCACGTCGAACCAGAACACTGAGTTCAGGGCGTGGTGCAGACCCACAGGGATCAGCAGACGGTTGAAGAAGGCGTAAATACCGGCGCCGCTGGAGCCCATGCTGACGATGGACTCACCGAAGTGCACCAAGCCACCGTAGATGACCGGCCAGACGGCCATCAGGATGAAGGAGACCACGATCATGACCACGGAGGTGACGATCGGCACCAGACGACGGCCGGAGAAGAAGGCCAGCGCTTTGTGCAGCTCGACGCCGCTGAAGCGGTTATACAGCTCGGCGGCGATGACACCGGTCAAGATACCGATGAACTGGTTCTCGATTTTACCGAACGCTGCAGGGACCTGATCCAGAGGGATTTGCTGGATCTGGGATACGGCACCCGGGCTCAGCAGGGTGGTCACCACCAGGTAGCCGACCAGACCGGCCAGCGCGGCGGAACCGTCTTTGTCTTTGGACATGCCGTAGGCAACACCGACAGCGAACAGGATGGCCATCTTGTCGATGATGGCGGCACCCGCCTTGATCAGGAAGGCTGCCAGCGCACTGTCACCGCCCCAGCCGTTCGGATCAATCCAATAGCCAACCCCCATCAGGATCGCTGCGGCAGGCAATACCGCCACCGGCACCATCAGGGCACGGCCGATCTTTTGTAAATAACCGAGAATGTTCACGGTTCCTCTCCTTAGTTGATGTTTTTCTAGAAATTAAGTGCTTATCACGTTCGACGCATAAGCCATCAAGGCTTGATTGGCAGTCTATGGGTTTTATTTCGCTGCGCAAATTAATAAACCAGCATTCGTGATCATTATCACTCAACAGAGATAAAAGTAGTCGATTGATGTGGCTTAGTCCGCAATCTTTATTTACGCTATAAAACAACTTAAAAAAGTGTCTCGTCCTTGCCGTCGATAGACTGCCGCAACCCGTACAGAGGTATAGAAATGCGCCTGATCCCGTTGAAGTCTGCCAGCCAAGTGGGTCTCTGGTCTGCCCGTTACATCGTTGACCGCATCAATGCGTTCAAGCCCACCAGTGACCGCCCCTTCGTACTGGGCCTGCCCACCGGCGGCACCCCGCTCAACACCTACAAGCGTCTGATCGAGCTGTACCAGGCCGGTGAGGTGAGCTTCGAGCACGTGGTCACCTTCAACATGGACGAGTACGTGGGTCTGCCGAAGGAGCACCCAGAGAGCTATCACAGCTTCATGCACAACAACTTCTTCAACCACGTGAACATCCGTCCGGAGAACATCAATATTCTCAACGGCAATGCGCCGGATCTGGTGGCCGAATGCCAGCGCTACGAGGACAAGATCAAGTCCTACGGCAAGATCAACCTGTTCATGGGCGGCGTCGGCAACGACGGCCACATCGCCTTCAACGAGCCGGCTTCCTCCCTGGCCTCCCGTACCCGGGTCAAGACCCTGACCGAAGACACCCGCATCGCCAACTCCCGCTTCTTCGGCGGCGACATGGATCAGGTGCCCAAGCTGGCGCTGACCGTGGGCGTGGGCACCCTGATGGACGCCGAGGAGATCCTGATCCTGGTGATCGGTCACGCCAAGGCCCAGGCCCTGCAGGCCACGGTAGAGGGCAGCGTCAACCACATGTGGACCATCTCCACCCTGCAGCTGCATCCGAAAGGCATCGTCGTGTGTGACGAGCCCTCCACCATGGAGCTGAAGGTGAAGACAGTGCGCTACTTCCAGCAACTGGAAGTCGACAACATCAAGCACCTGTGAGGAGTCCCCATGTACGCACTGACTAATTGCACCATCTATACCGGCAGCTGCGTGCTGACCGGCCATGGCGTCCTGATCGATGGCGACAGCATCGTCGCCATCCTGCGTCAGGACGAACTGCCTGCCGGTGTCAAACAACATGATCTGCACGGCGCCAACCTGAGCGCCGGTTTCATCGACGTCCAGCTCAACGGTTGTGGCGGCGTCATGTTCAACGGCCACATCTCGGTCGAGACCCTGGCCACCATGCAGGCGGCCAACCTCAGGTCCGGTACCACCAGCTTCCTGCCGACCCTGATCACCAGCCCGGACGCGGACATGAAGCAGGCGGTGGCAGTCACTCGCGACTACATGGCCGCCCACCCGAACGAGGTGCTCGGCGTCCATCTGGAAGGTCCCTACACCAACCTCAAGCGCAAGGGTATCCACCCGGCAGAGCAGATCCGCCAGCCCGCCGACGAGATGATCGACTTCTTCTGCGCCAACGGCGATGCCATCGCCAAGATCACCCTGGCGCCGGAGCGCAACAAGCCGGAGCACATCCGCCGCCTGGTGGAGGCCGGCATCCTGGTCTCCGCAGGCCACACCGCCGCCAACTACGAGCAGGCCATGACCGGCTTTGACAGCGGCATCCGCTTCGCGACCCACCTCTACAATGCCATGACCCCGACCGTGAACGGCCGTGAGCCTGGGGTGGTCGGTGCCATCTACGATCGCAAGGATGTCTATGCGGGCATCATCGTCGACGGCCATCACGTGCACTGGGCCAACGTGCGCCTTGCCCACAAGATGCTGGGGGAGAAGCTGGTGCTGGTCACCGACGCGACCGCCGCGGCCGGTGCACCGGAAGGCTTTGAGAAGTTTGATTTTTGTGGGGCAACCGTCTATTTGCGTGATGGTCAGTGCATCGACGAGAATGGTACACTCGGCGGCTCCGCCCTCACCATGATCGAAGGGGTGGAAAATCTGGTCAAACAGGTCGGTTTACCGCTCGATGAAGCACTGAGAATGGCCACCCTTTACCCCGCTCGCGCCATTGGATGGGACTCACGTCTCGGTAGTATCCAGGTCGGAAAAATTGCCAACCTCACCGTCTTTGATCAGGCCTTCGCGGTCTGCGGGACCGTGGTTAACGGACACTACACACAACAGTGACACTATGACTGGCGGACAAATAGCAAACGTAGATCTTATCAAGCAGGTGAACAGTGCCGTCGTCTATCGACTCATTGACCTGCAAGGGCCCATCTCCCGGGTCAAGATTGCCGAATTGAGTCAGCTGGCCCCGGCCAGCGTGACCAAGATAACCCGGCAGCTGATCGAGCATGGGCTGATCAGGGAGACCTCACCGCAAGCCTCCACTGGCGGGCGGCGCGCCATCTCCCTGACCACCATCAAGCATCGCTTTCAGTTTGTCTCCGCCAAACTGGGTCGCGGCTACCTGCAGCTCAGCCTGTACGACCTCGACGGCAAGGAGCTCGATCAGCACATCACCCAGGTGACTGAGATCGAGCAACAACCCGTGGTCGACATGCTGCTGCGGGAGATCGGCGCCTTCATCGACGCCAATACGGATCGCAGCCGCAACCTCATCAGTGTTGCCCTCACCATGCCGGGGCTGGTCAATCCGGAGTCCGGCATGGTCATCTACACCCCGACCTACCAGATCCGCAATCTGGGGCTGGCCAAGCTGCTGGAGCACCACTTCAACCTGCCCTGCTACGTGGGCAACGATACCCGCTCCCTGGCGCTGGCCGAGCACTTCTTCGGCGAATCCCGCGACTGCATGGACTCCATCCTGGTGAGCGTGCACCAGGGGGCGGGCTCGGGCATCATCACCAAGGGCAAGGTGTTCCTCGGTCAGAACCGCAACGTCGGCGAGATAGGCCACATCCAGGTGGAGCCGCTCGGCAAACGCTGCCACTGTGGCAACTTCGGCTGCCTGGAGACCATCGCCTCCAACGAGGCCATCGTCGACAAGGTCAAGGAGCTTATCAGCCGCGGTCACTCCAGCTCGCTGCAGGAGAAGCACATCACCATCCAGGAGGTGTGCAAGGCCGCCGTGGCGGGGGATGAGCTGGCCCGCAGCGTCATCGAGAACGTGGGAGAACATCTGGGCCGGGCCATCGCCATCACGGTCAACCTGTTCAACCCGCAGAAGGTGCTGATCGCCGGGGAAATCACCGCCGCCGAGGAGATCCTGATCCCGGCCATCCGTCGCTGCGTCGAGCATCAGTCCCTGCCGAGCTTCCACCGCGGCCTGCCCATCGTCAAGGCACGCTTCCAGAACCAGCCCACCATAGGGGGCTTCGCCCTGGTCAAGCGCTCCCTGCTGGAGGGTGATCTGCTGCAGATCATCATGGAGCAGAAATAAGGTTAAGGTCTTGCTAGACAAAAACGGCAGCCAGTGGCTGCCGTTTCTTATTGCGCGCTTTTTTGCTGACCTACCCCGCCCGGCAGGGCTTGAACATATCCAGCGCCCCGTCGTAGACCTTGGTCTGCACATCCATGATGCCGAGCATGGAGTGGAACAGGTTGTCGTGGGAGAAGCGCTTGCTGCCCGCCTCCTGGCGCAGGCACTCCTGGTTCAGCTGGCGATCCTGCTGCAACTGGGGAGAGAACCAGGTCAGCAGCGGCACCCGGGTCTGATCGTCCGGCGCGAACTTGTACGGTGTGCCGTGCAGGTAGAGCCCCAGGGCGCCGAGGGATTCGCCGTGATCCGACAGATAGACCAGGCCCACGTTGTACTGGCTCTCCAGGGTCTTGAGCTTGGCAATCAGCTGGGACAGCACCTTGTCGGTGTAGCGGATGGTGTTGTCATAGGTGTTCACCAGCTCCTCGTTGCTGCAGTTCTCGATGTCGCTGCGCGGGCAGTCCGGCAGGAAGAAGCGATCCGCGGCCGGGTAACGGCGATAGTAGGTCGGACCGTGGCTGCCCATCAGGTGGAAGGCCACCAGCTTGTTGCCCCCCTTCATCTCGGCGATCTGCCGATCCAGCCCCTGCAGCAGCACCTCGTCATAGCAGGAGCCCCCCTTGCAAAGACCGGGATATTGCTTGGGCTCTATCTCTATGGTGGGCACGTTCTTGCACACCCCCTTGCAACCACCGTCGTTCTCCTTCCACAGCACGGAGACACCGGCGTGCTGCAACACATCCAGCAGGCCGTCCCGGGACTTGGCCACCGTCTCGTCATATTCGTGGCGGGTCAGGTTGGAGAACATGCAGGGCACGGAGACCGCCGTGGCAGTGCCGCAGGAGCGCACATCCTTGAAGGAGACGATGTTGGATTCCTGCCCGGTAAAGCTGTTGGTCTCTTTCTGATAGCCGTTGAGGGAGTAGTTCTTGCTGCGGGCCGTCTCCCCCACCACCAGGAACATCAGGGTCGGCTTGTCGCGCTTGCCCACTATCTTGGCATCCGTCCCGATCTGCTCGTAGGGGATGGGGGTGGCGAAGACGATGTCCCGGAAGTAGCGATAGACGCCGCGCACATAGTTGGAGGGCACTATCTCCTTGACGATGGTGTGATTGTTGCGACCGACCGAGGCGAAATCCTGGTAATAGAGCGCCGCGACCCCGCCCAGGAACAAGAGCGAGAGGGCGATGGAGCCCAGACGCATGCCGAGCCCCTTGTACCAGAGGCTGGGGTAGTCAATCTTGATCGCCAGCAGGCAGAGCACCGGCAGCACGCCGGTCAGCAGGAACCAGAGCGCCACCGAGCCGTTGAGGTAGGAGGTCGCTTCCCCGCTGTTGGTCTCTATGATGTTCTGCACCATGCCCACATCGAAGATGACGCCGTATTTGAGCATGGCGTAGCTGGCGATGGAGCCGGTCAGGATCATCAGGGTGAAGAAGGGTTTGAGCACATATTTGAAGGTAAACGGCAGGAAGACCGCATTGAGGGCCGCCATCAGCACGAAGGGGATGGAGAGGGCGAAGCCCGTCTTGACGTGCTCCAAAGCGGTGAGGATACGGTAAAAGTGCAGGAAGATGGGCCAGTTGAACACCAGTGCAAACAGCAGCACCAGCAACAGGTTGACCTTCATCACGCCGAGGGTGAAACGCATAGGAATACTCCGACAAGCCATTAGATCTTAGGCCCTCCAGGGGGCATTTTCCCCTGTCTCTCATCCCGAGCAGACAAGGACGGGCACGGCGGCCCGGATACAGGGAGAGACTAGGAAGGCAAACTTAAGCGGGAATTAAGAGTCGGCGTAGCGGATAAAAATGAGTCTTTTTGCATAGTGCAAGGCAAAAAAAACGGCAGCCGATGGCTGCCGTTTTCACGAGACGGGCGGGATCAGAGGGTCGCCGCCACCTCGTCGGAGATGGAACCGTTGTGGTACACCTCCTGCACGTCGTCCAGATCTTCCAGCATGTCGATGAGACGCATCAGCTTGGGGGCGGTCTCCGCGTCCAGCTCCGCCTCGGTGGAGGGGATCATGGTCACCTCGGCGCTCTGGGGCTTGAAGCCTGCGGCTTCCAGACCATCGAGCACGGTACCGAAGTCGTTCGGGCTGGTGTAGACCTCGATGGAGCCATCCTCTTCGGTGACCACGTCATCGGCACCGGCTTCCAGGGCCGCGTCCATCAGGGCGTCTTCATCCACCCCCACGAAGGTCAGCAGGCCTTTCTTGCTGAACAGGTAGGCGACGGAGCCGTCGGTGCCCAGGTTGCCACCGCACTTGCTGAAGGCGTGACGCACCTCGGCCACGGTACGGTTGCGGTTGTCGGTCAGGCACTCCACCATGACGGCGGAGCCCGCCGGGCCGTAGCCTTCGTAGACGATGGTCTCGAGCTGCTCGCCATCACCGCCACCGGCCCCACGGGCGATGGCGCGGTTGATGGTGTCGCGGGTCATGTTGCCGGTCAGGGCGGCGGCCACGGCCGCGCGCAGACGCGGGTTGTTGGCGGGATCCGCATCACCCAGACGGGCTGCGGTGGTGATTTCACGGATCAGCTTGGTGAAGATCTTACCGCGCTTGGCGTCTTGCGCCGCCTTGCGGTGTTTGATGTTGGCCCATTTGCTGTGACCTGCCATAAAAACTCTCCGTTATACTTATAAATCAATCAGATACATGGAATTAATCGGGCCGCTAGTGCGGCCCGAACAAGTTACTCTGCCCCTTCTGCCTTAGCATCTGCCTTGGCGACGGTGGCAATGGCCAGCTCGGTCAGCTGAGCCTGGTTCGCGAAGCTCGGGGCATCGGTCATCAGGCAGGCTGCCGCCGTGGTTTTCGGGAAGGCGATCACATCGCGGATGTTGTCGGTGCCGGTCAGCAGCATGCTCAGACGATCCAGGCCGAAGGCCAGACCGGCATGAGGCGGGGTGCCGTATTTCAGGGCATCCAGCAGGAAGCCGAACTTCAGGCGCTGCTCTTCCGGGGTGATCCCCAGGATGTCGAACACGGTGGACTGCATCTCGCTGTTGTGGATACGCACAGAGCCGCCACCCACTTCGTAGCCGTTGATCACCATGTCGTAGGCGTTTGCATAAGCGCCGACCGGATTCGCCTTCAGCTCGGCAGGGCTCAGCTTGCTCGGCGCGGTGAAGGGGTGGTGCATGGCCGCCAGACCGCCCTCGCCGTCCTCCTCGAACATGGGGAAGTCGATGACCCAGAGCGGCTTCCAGACGTTTTCCACCAGACCCAGATCGCGACCCACCTTCAGACGCAGGGCGCCCATGGCGTCACAGACGACCTTCTTGCTGTCGGCACCGAAGAAGATGATGTCGCCGTCGGCGGCACCGGTACGGGCCAGGATCTCGCGCACGATCGCGTCAGACAGGAACTTGGCCACCGGGGACTGCACGCCCTCGAGGCCGTTGGCCGCCTCGTTGACCTTCATCCAGGCCAGTCCCTTGGCGCCATAGATGCCGACGAATTTGGTGTACTCGTCGATCTGCTTGCGAGAGAGCTCGGCGCCGCCCGGCACCTTCAGGGCCGCCACACGGCCTTTCGGGTCGTTGGCGGGGCCGGCGAACACGGCGAACTCCACCGCGGTCAGCAGATCGGCCACGTCCACCAGCTCCATGGGCAGGCGCAGATCCGGCTTGTCGGAACCGAAGCGACGCATGGCCTCGTCGAAGGTCATCACCGGGAAGTTGCCCAGATCCACGGTCAGCACGTGTTGCCACAGTTGGCGGATCATCTCTTCCATCAGCTCGCGCACTTGCGGCGCGGTCATGAAGGAGGTCTCCACATCGATCTGGGTGAATTCAGGCTGACGGTCGGCGCGCAGGTCTTCGTCGCGGAAGCACTTGACGATCTGGTAGTAGCGATCGAAGCCGGACATCATCAACAGCTGCTTGAACAGCTGCGGGGACTGGGGCAGGGCATAGAACTTGCCCTTGTGCACCCGGCTCGGCACCAGGTAGTCCCGGGCTCCTTCCGGGGTCGCCTTGGTCAGCATGGGGGTCTCGATGTCGAGGAAGCCCTGCTCGTCCATGAAGCGACGGACGAAGGCGCTGGCCTTGGCACGGGTCTTCAGGTACTTGGCCATCTCGGGACGGCGCAGATCCAGATAACGGTACTTGAGGCTCACCTCTTCACTGTTGACCTGGTTGAAGTCGATGGGCAGCGGCTCTGAACGGTTGATGATGGTGAGCTCATGGGCGAACACCTCGATGGCACCGGTGGCCATCTCCTTGTTGCGCTGGGACTCGGGACGAGTGCGCACCACGCCGGTCACCTGGATGCAGAATTCACCGCGCAGTTCGGAGGCCAGGGCGAAGGCATCCGGCTTGTCCGGATCGAAGAACACTTGCACGATCCCTTCCCGGTCACGCATGTCGATAAAGATCAGACCACCGAGATCACGACGACGATGGACCCAACCGCACAATGTAATGGTCTGCCCTGCATGGGCCTCATTGACCTGTCCGCAATAGATAGAGCGCATGGACTTCTTCCTTCGAAATAGTAGAGAGACGGTTTGGGTCGCCGGGCACGACTGGCAAGCACCGTCTGTCTCATAGCTGGCCAGATCTTGGTTCTTACCCGGTTTGAAATCAGTCTCATATCATCCGGCTCCCCCGAGCCGGATAAGTACTGCCGAGGCGGTGCAACCACAGGTCCCGGATAGGGCTCTACGATGGCATCGGCAGCGTCGTGTCTGCTCAATTCGTGGGCGCCATCATGACCTCTCCGGGTACATGAGCGCATGAGTCACAACGAATTGGCAAACAAAAGGGCTGGCATTATAGAGGAAAACCCCCATTTGGGTAAAATAGCCCGCAGCCTCCTTTGCCCTGTTTTTTCTTGTCCTGGCGCAAAAATGGGTGCGAAACGAGACAAACCCGCAGACAGGATTCCCTATGAGCCTCTATTTGGGTCTTCCCCAGTGGTCACACCCGGCCTGGCCCGGCCAACTGCTGGGCATGAATGCCAGACCCGCCGAGCACCTCGCCGACTACGCCCGGGTGTTCAATACCGTGGAAGGCAACACCACCTTCTACGCCTTGCCGACCCCCGAGACGGTGCGACGCTGGGCCGATGCGGTGCCCGCTCACTTTCGCTTCGGCTTCAAGTTTCCCCAGACCATCAGCCACCAGAGCGATCTGGTGAGCGTCGACCAGGAGGTGACGGCCTTTATCCGCCTGCTGGAGCCCTTGCACGACAAGCTGGGGTTGCTCAAGTTGCAACTGCCCGCCCGCTTCGGCCCCGCTGGCCTGCCACGCCTCGCGGAATTCTTCCGCCGCCTGCCGCGGGCGTTCACCTATGCCCTCGAGGTGCGCCACCCGGACTTCTTCGCCAAGGGAGAGGCGGAGCGCGCCCTGAACCGGCTCTTGATGGAGCAGGGCATCAACCGCATCATGCTGGACTCCCGCCCGCTCTTCTCGGTGCCCGCCAGCAGCACGGCCATGATAGACGCCCAGGGCAAGAAGCCGAGGCTCCCGGTGCACCTGCTCGCCACCGCCCAGGCTCCGGTGGTGCGCCTCATCGGCCTCCCACGCCCCGAGGACAATCACCCCTTCCTGCCACCCTGGTTGCCCCGCTGGCAGCAGTGGCTTGTCGAGGGCAAGGATCTCTACCTCTTTATTCATACCGCCGACAATGCCGAGGCACCGAGGTTGGCCCGCCAGATCTGCCAATTGCTCGGTCACGAAATGGCCACCTGGCCGGGGGAAAACGATCGCGCGCGCCAGGGGGAACTGCACTTTTAGCCCGCCCGTTCCGCCGCCACCGGCCGGGGGCAAAAAAAGCCGATTTTTTGTGGCTCCAGGGGGTGCGCCGTCAAGACAAACGCCAGTCAATCCACTACACTAGCGCCCCATATAACAGGGCCAGCCCCCGTTTCTTGCAACAGTCTGCAACAATCGGCGCGGTCCCGCTAAGGGCCAGGATGATGGCCCGTTGCGAACGGAGGCGGCACCAGGGATTTCAAGGCCGCTACCCCGTCCGTCAACCGGTGACGACGCCAGAGCGTTGCGCCACAACCCCATTGAATAACACAGCCGGGTTCTGTCCCGACCGTCAGGTTGCGCCAACATGCACGATCAGATTTTTGCCGCCCCCATCGCCCGCCTGGGGGATTTTTGTTTTGACGAGCAGGTCGTCGATGTCTTCCCCGACATGATCCAGCGCTCGGTGCCGGGTTACAGCAACATCATCTCCGCCATCGGCATGATGGCCACCCGCTACGCCCAGCCAGACAGCCGTCTCTACGATCTCGGATGCTCCCTCGGCGCAGCCACCCAGGCCATGCGTCGCAACCTGACCCAGTCCGGTTGCACCATCACCGCCGTCGACCTCTCCCACCCCATGATAGAGCGGGCCCGCGCCCATCTCTCCGGCTTCAAGTCCGAGGTGCCGGTGGAGCTCATCGAGGCGGATATCTGCGACATCGAGATCGAGAACGCCTCCGTGGTGGTGCTCAACTTCACCCTGCAGTTCGTCGAGCCCGAGAAGCGCACCGCCCTCATTCGCCGCATCCATGACGGTCTGCGCCCGGGCGGGATCCTGATCCTGAGCGAGAAGTTCCGCTTCGAGGATGAACAGGTCAACGAGCTGCTCATCGACCTGCACCTGGATTTCAAGCGGGCCAACGGCTACAGCGAGCTGGAGATAAGCCAGAAGCGCACCGCCCTCGAGAACGTGATGCGCACCGACAGCCTGCCGGTCCATCAGGCCCGCCTGCGTGAGGCCGGTTTCGCCCATCAGGATCTCTGGTTCCAGTGCTTCAACTTCGGTTCCATGATTGCCATCAAAGCCAGCGACACCAACTAAGCCATGATCGACTTTGCCAATTTTTATCAACTGATCGCCAAGAACCGGCTGAGCCACTGGCTGCATACCCTGCCCGCCCAGTTGCACGCCTGGCAGCACGACAACCTGCACGGGGATCTGCCGCGCTGGAACCGTGCCCTCAACAAGTTGCCTTCCGTCGCCCCCGGCCATATCGAGCTGAAAAGCCGCGTCGAGATTGGGGACGAAAGCAGCCTGAGTGACGGGGAGCGCAAGAAGACCGAGAGCCTGCTGCGCCAGTTCATGCCCTGGCGCAAGGGCCCCTTCCATGTCCACGGCATCCACATCGATACGGAATGGCGCTCGGACTGGAAGTGGGATCGGGTGCTGCCCCATATCAGCCCGCTCGCGGGGCGTTATGTGCTGGACGTGGGCTGCGGCAGTGGTTATCACCTGTGGCGCATGGTCGGCGAAGGGGCGAAATTGGCGGTCGGCATCGATCCCAGCCCCCTGTTCCTGTGCCAGTTCGAGGCCATCCGTCACTTCGCCGGGGGCGATCAGCGCGCTCACCTGCTGCCCCTCGGCATCCAGGAGCTGCCGGAGCTGCGCGCCTTCGACACCGTCTTCTCCATGGGGGTGCTCTATCATCGCAAGTCCCCCATCGAGCACATCGAACAGCTGCGCAACCAGTTGAAAGACGATGGGGAGCTGGTGCTGGAGACCCTGGTGATCGACGGCGGCGTCAATGACGTCCTGGTTCCCAGGGATCGCTACGGCAAGATGCGCAACGTCTGGTTCATCCCCTCGAGCGCTGCCCTCAAACTCTGGGTCGAGCGCTGCGGATTCAAGGACGTGCGGATCGTGGACGAGAATATGACCAGCACCGACGAACAGCGTCGTACCGACTGGATGATCAATGAATCCCTGAGCGATTATCTGGATCCCGCCGATCCGGCGCTCACGGTGGAAGGATATCCGGCACCCAAGCGTGCCGTACTGATTGCCAGGAAGGCCAAAGACTAGCCGATGGCGCCTGTGGAAGTTACACTGACCCAATTCCAGGAAGCACAGTTAAATGAATGACATGAAAAGCAAATTAAAAGGAATGACCCTGCTCTCCCTGCTCAGTCTCGGCGGGTGTGTCAGTATGGAGAAAGCGCCCCCGGTTCCGACCCTGACGCTGGCCGACCTTCGCAACGAGATAAGCCTCAGCGAACAACGCCTGCAAACATCCATGGAACAGCAACAGAAGCAGTATGTGCAGCAACAGCACCTGCTGGTTCAGCTCAACACCGATGTCACCAACATGAAAGAGTCCGTGAATAAAGTCGACAGCAAGCTGTCTCAGCTACCGCCAGAGCCCCCCAAGGCCATGCCCATCCCGACCGAGAAGTGCCCGGCGCCGAGCCAGGGTCACACCGTCGATGGCAAGCTGCTGGTGGGTGAAGCCGAGTGGATCTGGGTCGATGCGGCCAACGATGCCTTCCAGGCTCGGGTCGATACCGGCGCCACCACCTCCTCCATCAGCGCCCAGGAGATCACCATCTTCGAGCGCAACGGCAAGAACTGGGTGCGCTTCTTCCTGAGCCATCAGGAGATGGATGACAAGATCCAGATCGAGGCCCCCCTGGTGCGCCACGTTCGCGTCCGTCAGGCCTCCGCCGACGATCTCGACCGTCGCCCCGTGGTACGCCTCGCGGTGCGCATCGGCGATATGACCGAGAAGGCCGAATTTACCCTGAAAGATCGCAGCGACATGACCTTCCCCGTGCTGCTGGGCCGTGAATTCCTCAAAGACATCGCCGTGGTCGATGTGGCCCGCGAATATATCCAACCCAAACCCAAGCTCAAGGATGTGAAATAATTCATGGTCTCCCGCAAGCCGTTCTATCTGCTGGTTGCCCTGCTGTACATTGTCGGCCTGGGTATGACTATCTATCACCACGCCGCGTTGGATGTTCCTCTGACGCCCGGTGAGAAACGTCAGATCTGGTCCATCGAAGCCAAGCTGGAGTTTGAGGCGACCGGTGAGCCGGTCATCGCCTCCCTGGCCATCCCGGGCACCCAGCCCGGCTTCACCCTGATGAACGAGAACGCCGCGAGCCCGGGCTATGGTCTGTCGTTCGTCGAGAAGGACGGGGATGCCCGCGCCGAGTGGTCCATCCGCACCGCCTCCGGTCGTCAGGAGCTCTACTACCGCGTCGACATGATGGCCGATGCCCATGCCAAGCCGGCCGCGAATCCCCAGCCCCCTGCCATCGAGAAACAGATCGAGAGTGAGCCTTACGCCACCGCGATGAAGCAGATCCTGGAGCGGGCGCAGGAGCGTTCCGCCGACGGCTACACCCTGACTCGCGAGATCATCAAGGAGATCGAGAAGCAGGAGCAGAACGCCGAGCTGCTGAAATCCCACAAGACCCGCGCCAACCTGATCGCCGAGCTGCTCAACAACGCAGACGTGCCGGCCCGGGTGGTTCATGCCCTGAACATGGAAGATGGTCGCCGCCGCCAGGAACTGGTGGACTATCTGCAGGTGTTCAACAGCCCGACCGACTACAAGCTGTTCAACCCGCAGACCGGTGAACAGGGCCAGCCGGCCAACCTGCTGCTGTGGGAATACAACTCAGGCGCCCTGCTGGACGTGACCGGCGGCCACAACTCCCGCGTGACCTTCTCGATGATCGAGCAGGAACAGCCGGTGAACGTGGCCCTGGCCCAGAAGTTCGAGAAGTCCGAGATGATGAACTTCTCCATCCACAGCCTGCCCCTGGAGGAGCAAGCCCTGTTCAAGGGTCTGCTGCTGATCCCCATCGGCGTGCTCATGGTGGTGTTCCTGCGAGTCATCGTGGGTATCAAGACCTCGGGCACCTTCATGCCGGTGCTGATCGCGGTGGCCTTCATCCAGACCTCCCTCATCACGGGTCTGGTGGGCTTCCTGCTCATCGTCGGTACCGGCCTCATCATCCGGTCCTATCTCTCGAGGTTGAACCTGCTATTGGTGGCCCGAATATCGGCGATCATCATCATGGTGATCTCGATGATCGGCATCTTCTCCGCGCTGGCCTTCAAGCTGGGGCTGACCGACGGCATGAAGATCACCTTCTTCCCGATGATCATCCTCTCCTGGACTATCGAGCGGATGTCCATCCTGTGGGAAGAAGAGGGTCCGAAGGAGGTGGTTCGCCAGGGTGGCGGCTCCCTGCTGGTGGCGGTCATCGCTTACCTGGCCATGGATAACGAACTCATCCGTCACCTGACCTTCAACTTCCTCGGCCTGCAGCTGGTGCTGATGGCCACCGTGCTGCTGATGGGTAACTACACCGGCTACAAGCTGAGCGAGCTCAAGCGCTTCAAGCCGCTGGTAGACGAGATGAAGTCCGGCGGCACCCCGGGTAAGGACAAGTAACAGATGTGGTTCTGGCAGAAATACACCAGTCCGTGGAGCCTGTCCCAGGCAGGCATCCTCGGCATGAACAAGCGCAACCACTCCTACATCAGCCGCTACAATCCGCGCAGCCTCTACCCGCTGGTGGATGACAAGCTCAAGACCAAGCGCATCGCGCTGGATGCGGGGGTGACGGTGCCCGAGCTCATCGGCACCATCCGCGAACAGCACGACGTGGGGCGGATCACGACCCTGGTCAAGGATTGGCCCGGCTTCTGCATCAAGCCGGCCCGCGGCTCGGGCGGCAAGGGGATCCTAGTGATCCTGCGCCAGGAAGATGGCCTCTTCTACAAGCCGAACGGCAGCGCCAGCAACGGCCAGGATCTGGAGCGTCATGTCTCCAATATCCTGGCGGGGCTCTATTCCCTCGGCGGCAAGCCCGACGTGGCGCTGGTGGAAGGGCTCATCAACTTCGACGACGTGTTCGACGGCTACTCCTTCGAAGGGGTCCCCGATGCCCGGGTGATCATCTTCAAGGGCTTCCCGGTGATGGCCATGATGCGTCTCTCCACCTCGGCCTCGGACGGCAAGGCGAACCTGCACCAGGGCGCCGTGGGGGTGGGTCTGTGCCTGCGTACCGGCCGTGCCCTGCGGGCGGTACAGTTCGGCAACCCGCTGCGCCATCACCCGGATACCGGCCTGGATCTCTACGAGCTCAAGGTGCCCCACTGGGATACCCTGCTTAACCTGGCGGCCTCCTGCTACGAGATGTCGGGGCTTGGCTACATCGGCACCGACATGGTGCTCGACAAGTTCCGCGGCCCCATGCTGCTGGAGCTGAACGCCCGTCCGGGCCTCGCCATCCAGATCGCCAACGGCCGCGGCCTGGTGCCCAACCTCAAGACCATCGAGAAGCTGGGCCAGGTCAAAATGACGGTGGATCAGCGGGTCAACTTCGCCAAGGATCACTTCGGTATCTTCGACGAGTAACCCAGAGATACAGTCCATCGTAAAAACGCGCCCAATGGCGCGTTTTTTTATGGCTGTCTTGATTGAAGAGGCGAGGCACGGCGTCTGATGCGGATCCCCATCACATCCCCTCGCCGGAGCGCTTCAACGGCGCGGATGAAGAGGATAAGCTGCCAGAGCCCCTGTACCGGCCTGCCACGGCGCCGCCAGGGGACGCGTTCCACGCCCTGCCAGCAACCAGATTGGCGCCTAATCCCGGCGACAAACCCGTTTGCCGATGGTAGATTAATTAAATCAAATAGATAGCAACTATCGGGTTTCTTTATGCAACGTTGGCCCAGCCTGAAACAGCTGCAATATCTGGTCGCTCTGGACGAGCACAAGAACTTCAACCGCGCCGCCAAGGCCTGCCATGTCAGCCAGTCCACCCTGAGTACCGGGATCCAGACCCTGGAGGACATGATGGGGCTGCAACTGGTGGAGCGGGATCACAAGAGCTTCATCATGACGCCGGTGGGCATGGAGATCGTCGAGCGGGCCCGCCACCTGCTCTCCGACGCCCGGGATCTGATGGAGCTCGGCCAGCAGCAGGGAGGTGTCATGCACGGCACCGTCCGCCTCGGCTGCATCCCCACCATAGCCCCCTTCCTGCTGAGCAAGCTGCTGCAGGTGTGCGGCAAGGCCTACCCGGAGCTGGAACTGCTGCTGCGGGAAGACACCACCACCAACTTGCTCAAGCAGCTGGAGCAGGGGCAGCTCGATCTGCTGATCCTGGCACTGCCGGTGGAAATCGGCGGCTTCCACAGCAAGGTGGTGGGCATAGATCCCTTCCACATGGTGATGCCGTCAAATATGGCTGCCACTCTGCACATGCCGTTCGACTACAAGGAGCTGCCCAACCAGAGCATCTTCCTGCTGGAGCGGGAGCACTGCCTGACGGAACATGCGGTGAGCGCCTGCCGGCTGCGGGACAAGAGCAAGATCAACCCCTTCGCCGCCACCAGTTTGCACACCCTGGTGCAGATGGTGGGCGCCGGCCTTGGCACCACCTTCCTGCCCCAGATGGCCATAGATGCCGGCATCCTCGACAACTCGGATCTGGTAGCCATCCCCCTACCCGGGGAGAAGCCCTATCGCGAGATCGGTCTGGTATGGCGCCCAAGCACCACCCGGGTGCAGACCTTCTACAAGCTGTCGGAGCTGTTGGCACCGCTGATCGCCCCTCCCAAGGAGCTGGTCGAATAGAAATTGCCTGAATGGCACCTTGCTGCCAGTAAAATATCTGCGAAATGCAGCACGTTATGCTATCGATATTCAGGTTACAGGCAGAATGATGTGGCTATGATGAGTCTCGTATCCCATGAAGGAGTCCGGATGCTTCGCACCTCGCTGCTACCTCCCCTCTTGGCCCTGCTGCTGACGGCCTGCTCCAGCACCCCGGAGCCCCAGCCCGTGGCCCCCCGCCAGAGCGGCGCCTTCGATGGCTTCTATCAGCAGTGGCGCGGCGTCCCCTATCGCATGGGGGGCGAGGATCGCGCCGGCCTCGACTGCTCTGCCTTCACCCAGCTCGCCTACAGCCAGGTGCTGGGCTACCAGCTGCCCAGAACCACGGAGTCCCAGGCTAGCCTCGGCCGCCCCGTGGATCGCTACCGCCTGCAGTACGGCGATCTGGTGTTCTTCAAGACCGGCTGGCAGCAGTATCACGTCGGCGTCTACACGGGGGCGGGGGAGTTCATCCACGCCTCCACCAGCAAGGGAGTGATCCGCTCCCGTCTCGACAACGTCTACTGGAACAGCCGCTACTGGCAGGCCCGCCGCCTGACCCAGTGAGGACGCCAGAGAAGCGAACAGGGCCCATTGGGCCCTGTTTTTTATCTGCCTGCCCCTCAGTGCTTACGGTGCCAGCGGGGCGAGGTGGCCCTCTCCCCCCAGGGGGTGGTGCAGGGCAACAGGGCCCCTTCTATCACCCCATCACACGCGGCCAGCGCCTCGGCAATCTTCTGGTGCAGCGCCCCCAGCAGGCAGCCCTCCTGCCCGGCGAGGGAGTGGCCGGCGGCGAAATACTCCCGTTGGTGTTTCAGCGCCAGCTTCTGGACAAACTCATAGGTGTTGAAACTCTCCGGCATGCGCTCGATCACATCGTCGAGCCTGGCCAACAGGCTGTGCAGTTCCTTGGTCATCGCTGCTCTCCATAAGATAGACAAGCCAAAACTACCCACTATTGGATATAAACCCAATCCGTACTCCCAAAAACTGTGGCTCAGAGCACAGTTCACGACCCCTATCCCTCCCCCTGCGAGTGTGCACATCGTCAGATGTTTACAAATTATCAACATCGGGGTAAATTCAGACCGACTAATCAGTCGGCCATTTTTCGAACGGAGTCTTTCATGGAAGCCATACAGCTGCACGCCACAGAGACCGACAAGTTTGCCCTGCCAGCTCAACTGCTTCGCCTCAGACAGGCCTATCAGGCAGAGCCCATGCCGAGCCTGGATGCGCGCAAGGACCGGCTGCTGCGGCTCAAACAGGCCCTGCTCGCCCACAAGCAAGCCCTCTGCCAGGCCCTGGCCAGCGACTACGGCCGGCGCAGCGACCATGATTCCCTGATCGCCGACATCCTGCCCTGCGTCATGCAGATCAACTACTGCCGCAAGCGCCTGGGCCGCTGGATGAAACCCGAGCGACGCCACCCCGGGTTGCTGCTGGCGCCGGCCACCGTCGAGGTGCACTACCAGCCCCTCGGGGTGGTGGGCATCATGGTACCCTGGAACTTCCCCGTGATGCTGAGTCTCGGCCCCCTCATCAGCGCCATCGCCGCCGGCAACCGGGCCATGATCAAGCTCTCCGAGTTCACCCCTCACACCAATGCCGCCCTGCGCACCCTGCTGGCCGAGGTGTTCGATGAAGATCAGGTGCTCGTCATCGAGGGAGATGCCGAGGTGGCGGCGGCCTTCAGTACCCTGCCCTTCGATCACCTGCTGTTCACCGGCTCGACCGCTGTGGGCCGCCAGGTGATGGCGGCGGCGGCCCCCCAGCTCACGCCGCTGACCCTGGAGCTCGGCGGCAAGAGCCCCTGCCTCGTCGCCCCCGACATGCCTCTGGCCCTGGCGGTGGAGCGGATGATCTTCGGCAAGAGCCTCAACGCCGGCCAGATCTGCGTGGCCCCGGACTATGTGCTGCTGCCCCGCGGTCAGGAGCAGGCCTTCATCGACGCCTACCGGCGCCACTTCACTCGCCTCTATCCCAAGGGGGTGACGAGCCCGGACTACGGCGCCATCATCAACGAGCGCCAGTACCAGCGCCTCACCGCCTGGTTGGCGGAGGCCGAGCAGGCGGGCGCCCAGCTGCACCCCTGCGCCTCGCCGGCCCGGGATGACGGCAGCCGGCGGCTGGTCCCCCACCTGCTGACCGAGGTGCCTGAGCACTGCCAACTGATGCAGCAGGAGATCTTCGGCCCCCTGCTGCCCCTCATCCCCTACGACGATCTGGACCAGGCGCTGGCCTATATCGCCGCCCGCCCCCGCCCGCTGGCCCTCTACCTGATGACGCTGGATCCGGCGCTGCAGGCCCGCGTCATTCGGGAGACCCACGCCGGCGGCATGGCCATCAACGAGAGCCTGTTCCAGGTGGCGGCGGACGACGCCCCCTTCGGCGGCATCGGCCCCTCCGGCATGGGCCACTATCACGGCCACGAGGGATTCCTCACCTTCTCCAAGGCAAAGACGGTGCTGCGCCGGGGAAAATTCAACCCGGGCACCCTTGTTCACCCCCCCTATGGCCGCTGGTATCAGCGGCTGATGATGGCCCTGTTTCTGCGCTAGGAGTTCCCATGACAGACAAACGCCGCCAGATCCTGGAAGCCGCCCTCACCCTGTGCGCCGAAGATGGCCTGCAGGGGGCCGCCACCGCCCGGATCGCCAAGGCTGCCGGGGTGGCCAACGGCACCCTGTTTCACCATTTCCCGAGCAAGGAGGTGCTGATCCAGCAGCTCTATCAGGACATCAAACAGCGCCTCGGGGCCGCCATCAGCGAGGCGGAGCCTGCCCTGCCCCTCAGGGAGCAGGCCCGCCATTACTGGGGCCAGGCCATGGTCTGGATGATCGAACATCCTTATGAGCTCAAGTTCGTGCTGGATTTCTTCCACTCCCCCCTGCTCGCACGCCCCCTGCGCAGCCAGATCTTGAGTGACACCCTGCGCTTCCTGCCCCGGCTGCTGGCCCGGGGTCAGGCCGACGGCGCCCTGCATCCCGTTCCCCCCGAGCTGATGCTGGAGGTGTGCCAGAGCCAGTTCCTGGCCTGCGCCTCCCTCTTCGTCGACCGGCCCGAGCTTGGGCGAGACGCCGACTGGCAGGAAGGCGCCTTCACCCTGTTCTGGTCCGCCATCGCGAGGAGTGCCCATGACGCTGGATAAGCTGCGTTCAACCGGCCACCGTCTCTGGAGTCTCAGCCTGCTCTGGGTGCTGGGCCGCACCCTGTGCCGGGCCGCCCGCATCGATGAATCGGTGCGCCGCGAGCTCTCCCCCCTGGCCGACGGCACCTGCATCCGGCTGGAGATAAACGGCTACCGGCGGGGACTGAACCTCCACAAGCAGGATGGCCGCTGGCGCTGCGGCGCCCCGTCCCGGGCGGTGCATCCGCTGCGGGTATCTTTCAAACACCCGGCCATCGCTTTTCGGGCCCTGAGCTTTCGCCTCGGGATCAATCAGGCCTTCTGCGAGAACCGCCTGCTGGTGGAGGGAGATCTCACCACCGCCATGCACCTGGTACGGGCCATCGAGCAGTTGCAGGCCCTGATCCTGCCCGCCTTCATCGCCAAGCCCCTGATGCGCCACTATCCGGATCCCGTCGACAAGGCCGTGCGGGCCGGCCGCATCTATCTCGGGCTGCTTACGGGCTGAATGCCCCGTCCGCCACGTTCTACTCGCTCAGACACAGGGAGTCACCCATGAGCCGATACTACGATTTCTTCTGCCCAGTCAAAGTGCTGGCCGGGGAACAGGCGCTGGAACAGGTCGCCAGCGAATTGATGGCCCTCGGGGCATCGCGCCCCCTGCTGCTCACCGACAAGGGAGTCAGCGGCAGCGGGCTGGCGACCCTGGTGCAGGGTCTGCTGGCCGAGGGGGGTCTGCCGGTGGCGGCTTGCTGGGACGAGATCCCCGCAGACTCCTCCACCGCCGTGGTGGAGCAGATAGCCGTGCGCTATCGCACCCTAGGCTGCGACAGCCTGGTGGCGCTGGGGGGCGGCTCCGTCATCGACACCGCCAAGGCCGTCAACATACTCGCCACCCTGGGGGGCAACAACCTGATGGCACACGCCGGGGCCGGCAGCCTCACTCGTCCCCTGAACCCCCTGGCCGTGGTGCCGACCACCTCGGGCACAGGCTCCGAGGTGACCTTGGTGGCGGTGATCCGGGACGAGCACAGCGGGCGCAAGGTGCCCTTCACCTCCCCCTTCCTGCTGCCCCAGCTGGCGGTGCTGGATCCCCGCCTCACCCAGGGGTTGCCGCTGCCCATCACGGCCGCCACCGCCATGGATGCCATGACCCACGCCATCGAGGCCTTCATCGGCAACGGCAAGAACCCGGTGAGCGACGCCCTGGCCCTGGGGGCGGTGGAGAAGATAGCAGATGCCCTGCCGAAGGTATTGGGATCCCCCCAGGACAAGGGGTTGCGGCTGCAACTGGCGGAAGGCTCCACCCTGGCGGGCATGGCATTCTCCAATTCCATGGTGGGACTGGTCCATGCCCTCGGCCACAGCCTGGGGGCCCGCTGCCACCTGCCCCACGGCCTGTGCATGAACCTCTTCCTGCCCGCCGTGCTGGACTACAACAGGCCACAGATAGACGAGGAGCTCGCCCGCCTGCTGCTGCCGCTGGCGGGGGCGGAACGCTTCGCCGCGACCCCGCCTTCCCTGCGGCCGCAGGCCTGCCTGGATGCCATCAACAGCCTGCGCGACACCCTGTGGGAGGAAGTGCGGTTGCCGCGCACCCTGGCGGAGGCCGGCGTCACCGACCGCTCCCTGCTCGTGGAGATACGGGATCTCGCCATCGACGACGGCGCCCTGCTCTACAACCGCAAGGATGCCGACAGGGAACAGCTGCTGGCCCTGCTGGAGCAGGTGTGGGAATAAAAAGGGAAAATAGCGATGATCAAGGGGATAGGGCCGGCCTGATCCCCCATCGAATGCCGCCCAGGCTCAGGCCCTCAGCTGCTGAACACCCCGGTGGAGAGGTAGCGATCCCCCCGATCGCAGATGATGGCGACCACCACCCCGCGATCCAGGCTGGCCGCCACCCGCAGGGCCCCCGCCACGGCGCCCCCTGAGCTGACCCCGCAGCAGATCCCCTCTTCCCGCGCCAGGCGGCGCATCATGGCCAGGGACTCCTCCAGCGTCACGTCCAGCACCCGATCGACTCGCGCCGGCTCGAAGATGGTGGGCAGATAGGCGGCGGGCCATCGCCGGATGCCGGGGATCTGGCTCCCTTCCGCCGGTTGCAGGCCGACGATCTCGATGGCGGGGTTCCGCTCCTTGAGATAACGGGAAACCCCCATGATGGTGCCCGTGGTGCCCATGGCGGAGACGAAGTGAGTGACCGCCCCCTCGCTCTGGTGCCAGATCTCGGGGCCGGTCGACAGATAGTGGGCATCCGGGTTGGCCGGATTGTTGAACTGATCGAGCACCAGCCCCTCTCCGCGCGCCTGCATGGCCAGGGCGAGATCCCGCGCCCCTTCCATGCCATCGTCCACCAGCACCAGCTCGGCGCCGTAGGCCTGCATGGCGTCGCGCCGCTCCTGGCTCATGTTGCTGGGCATGATGAGCCGCATCCGATAGCCCCGGGCGGCCGCCACCATGGCGAGCGCTATGCCGGTGTTGCCCGAGGTGGCTTCGATCAGGGTGTCGCCGGGACGCAAGTGACCACTCACCTCAGCCGCCTTGATGAGGTTCAGGGCCGGCCTGTCCTTGACCGAGCCGGCGGGATTGTTGCCCTCCAGCTTCACCAGCAGGGTGACCCCCGGGTGGGGATTGATGCGCTGCAACCGCAGCAGCGGGGTATTGCCGATCAAACTCTCCAGGGTGGCAAAGGCCATAGGGGATCCATCCTCCGTTAACTGTTCTATACCTTGGCTTATCAGCCCCTTGGCTCGCGGCCGCGGACCGGCGGCCAGTGTAAGCGAGCGGGATGGATAGTCAAAGCGGGCGATCGGCAGACGGGCACTGGCCGACAGCGTGGTTGGCAAAAGCCCCCCAGCATGTTCTCATCACCCTTGTCACAGTTCGAGGAGCCACCATGAGCGAAATCCTTCATCAGACCGATGAGCATCAATTTGTCAGCCTTGTCGACGGCAAACTCTCCCGCCTCGCCTACCGACCGCTGGATGCGAACACGGTCGAGGCTTACAGCACCCAGGTGCCAAGCGAGCTGCGGGGACAGGGGATAGCCGACCAGCTGGCCCGCGCCTTCTACGACTGGAGCCAGGAGAAGGGGCTGACCATAGTGCCCAGCTGCAGCTATATCGAGGTCTGGCTGCGCCGCAATGCCAAGTGATACCCAGACCCAGCAAGATATGCACCTGCAGGCACGGACCGAGGCCTTGCTGCGGGCCGATCCGCTGCGGATGGACTGCCTGCGGGCGGCGCGGGATCTGGCCCTGCCCGACTGGGCACTCGGCGCCGGGTTTGTGCGAAACCTTATCTGGGATCACCTGCACCAGAAAACCGCCTCTACCCCGCTCAACGATGTGGATCTCATCTATCTGGACAAGAGTGATCCGGATGGGTTGGCGGAGGCCGATCACGAGGCCTGGCTCAGCGCCCGGTTGCCCGATCAGCGCTGGGAGGTGCGCAACCAGGCCCGCATGCATCTGCGACAACGGGTTTCTCCTTTCGGGAGTAGCCAGGAGGCCCTCAGCCACTGGGTGGAACTGCCCACCTGCATCGGCGTCAGGCTGTTGGCCGATGACGGGTTCCAGTGGCTGGCCCCCTACGGCTTTGAGCACAACTGGTCGCTGCGAGTGCTCGCCAACCCCAGATGCCGCCAGGATAGCCAGGTGTTCGTGGACCGCATCCAGCAGAAGGGCTGGCAGTCGCTCTGGCCCGACCTTGAGGTCCTGTGGCCATAGGCCGTTGCAATGCCCATGCATGCTTGGGCAAACTACCAAAAGTTGTTTATAACTCAATGGGTTAAATAATGCGCGAATTCTTCTCTCTCGAACGCTGGCTGCCGGGCCTCGCCGCCCTGCTGCAATATCAGCGGGCCTGGCTGGTGCCGGACCTTCGCGCCGGCCTGTCGGTGGCCGCCGTGGCGCTGCCCGTGGCCATCGCCTATTCCGAACTCGCCGGGGTCGGTGCCATCGTCGGCCTCTACTCCTGCATCCTGCCCATGCTGGTCTACGCCCTGTTCGGCACCTCACGCCAGCTCATCGTCGGCCCGGACGCCGCCACCTGCGCCGTCATCGCCGCCGTGGTGACCCCCCTCGCCGCCGGGGATGCCACCCGCCACTGGCAACTGGTGATGACCATGACCGCCATGACCGGCTTCTGGTGCCTCATCGCCAGCCGCTTCAAGCTGGGGGTGCTGGCGGACTTTCTCTCCCGTCCCATCCTGATGGGGCTGCTCAACGGGGTGGCCATCACCATCATGGTGGGCCAGCTCTCCAAGATCTTCGGCTTCACCTTCAGCGAACGCTACCTCATCGAGCGGATCCTGAACGGCACCAACTACATCACCCAGACCCATCTGCCCACCCTGGCCATGAGCCTGACGGCCCTGCTCACCCTGCTGCTGGCCAAACGCTATAGGCCGGCTTGGCCCTCCTCCATGGTGGCCATGGTGGTGACCGCGGCCCTGGTATGGGCTTTTGACCTCGGCCGCTTCGACATCGCCACCCTGGGGGCCATCGGCTCCGGCCTGCCCGCCTTCCAGATGCCGGAGTTTCCCCCCGGCCTGATGCGCGAACTGGTGCTGCCCGCCCTCAACCTCGCCATGGTGAGCTTCGTCTCCATGATGCTCACCGCCCGCAGCTTCGCCGCCAAGAACGGCTACGAGATCGATGCGGACAAGGAGTTTCGAGCCCTCGGCATGGCGAACCTGGCCGCCGCCGCCTCCCAGGGCTTTGCCATCAGCGGCGCGGATTCGCGCACCGCGGTCAACGATGCCAACGGCGGCAAGAGCCAGCTGGTCTCCATCATAGCCGCCGCCGTCATCGCCCTGGTCACCTTCTACCTGACCTCGCCGCTGCAATACATCCCCACCGCCGCCCTCGGGGTGGTGCTGGTGATGGCGTCCCTGTCCCTGACCGATTTTCGCGGCCTCTGGGCCCTGCGCAACTCCGACCGCGCCGCCTTCTGGCTGGCCCTCATCACCTTCATCAGCGTGTTGGCCATGGGGGTGATCCCGGGCATCACCCTCGCGGTCTTGCTGGGGCTGTTCCAGTTCCTGCGCAACGTGATGCGCCCCACGGATCAGCTGCTCGGCATGGACGACGAGGGGGTGGTGCGCACCCTGGGGGACAACGAGCAGGCCAAGGCCATCCCCGGCATCCTGGTCTACCGCTTCAACTCCCCGCTCACCTACTTCAACGCCCCCTACTTCAAGCGGCGGGTGCTGGCGCTGCTGGTGCAGGATCCCCGAAGTCCCAAGTGCCTGGTGATCGACGCCGTCGCCTGCTTCACCCATCAGGACATCAGCGTGATGAGCATGGTGGGGGAGTTGCACAAGGATCTGAAGCGGCGTGGCATCCACATGGTGATGGCCGGTCGTCACGGCCAGATGACCCACTGGCTGCAGCAGGCGGGGATCCGGGTCGGCGAGGAGGGCATCGTCATCTGCCCCGACATGTACCAGGCCCTGCGCCTGACCCGCTGTTACCGGGAGCCTGTGTTCAAGGATGACGAGGCAGAGCAGGTGGTTCCGGACAGCCAGAGCCCCTCCTGGCCCAGGGATGAGGTGCTGCCGGACTCGGCGCGCCTCACCCTGCCCTCCGAGCAGGAGGCCGGCGCCACCCCGGCCTGAACCGTCCTCCCCTCACCCCTCCCCCGCGGGAAGGGGTGAGGGGATCCCCCATTGCACCGCTCAGGCTCTTGGTGTTAAATGCCCGTCCGGATGACCCTGACGAGGGCCATCATCAGCAGTTGGATATCCCATGCAGACTCAATCCCACGCGGGCCCGGGCACCCTCTTCGCCCTGACCTGGCCGCTATTTATCGATCTCGCCCTGCACTTTTTGACCGGGGCCCTCAACACCTTCATGGTGGGGCACGTCTCCTACCAGGGGGTGGCGGCGCTGGCCGTCGGCAACCAGGTGTTCGATCTCGCCATCACCCTGTTCAGCTTCGTCAGCATCGGCACCAGCGTGGTGATCACCCAGTATCTGGGGGCCGGTGACAAGGAGAAGGCGCGGGTCGTCATCCACACCGCCATCGGCTTCAACCTGCTGGTTGGCCTGGTGGCCGCGGTGGGGGTCATGGCCGGTGCCGGCACCATGCTGGCGCTGATGAACTTGCCCGCCAACCTGATGGGGGATGCCACCCTTTACCTGCAGATCATCGGTCTGTGCCTGCTACCCGAGGCGGCGGCCCTCTGCCTGGCGGCCACCCTGCGCGCCCACGGCCACACCCGTCAGGCCATGTACGTGACCCTGACCGTCAACCTCATCACCTTCGTCGGCAACCTGCTGCTGCTCTACGGCTGGTTCGGCCTGCCCCAGCTCGGGGTGGCCGGGGTCGCCATCAGCACGGTGGCGGGCCGCATCGTCGGCGTGGTGCTGCTGGTGTGGCTGGTAGCCCGCAAGACCGGCATCCGCCTGCGCCTGCCGGAGATAGTGCGGCCGAGCAAAGCCATGCTGGACAAGGTGCTGCACATAGGCCTGCCGGCGGCGGGGGAGAACCTCTCCTGGATGCTGCAGTTCATGGTGGTGACCGCCTTCGTCGGCCTGCTCGGGGACAAGGCGCTGGCGACCCAGTCCTACTTCTTCCAGATCTGCCTGTTCATCCTGCTGTTCGGCCTCTCCATCGGCCTTGGCAACGAGATCATCATCGGCCATCTGGCGGGAGCGCGGCGCTTCGAGCAGGCCTACAAGCAACTGCTCAAGAGCCTCAAGCTCGGCCTCATCGTCACCACCCTGATCGCCATCGCTGCGGCCCTGAACGGGCGCGCCATCATCAGCCTGTTCACCGACGATGCCGACATTATCACCCAGGTGGCGCAGCTGTTTCTCATCAGCCTCATCCTCGAGCCCGGCCGTACCTTCAATCTGGTGGTGATCAACGCCCTGCGCGCCACCGGGGATGCCCGCTTCCCCCTCTACATGGCGCTCCTCTCCATGTGGGGAATTGCCGTTCCCCTGGCCTATTTCCTTGGTATCATGCAGGGCTATGGGCTGGTCGGTATCTGGCTCGCGCTCGCCTGCGACGAGTGGGTGCGCGGCCTGGCCATGTTCTGGCGCTGGCGCAGTCGCCGCTGGCAAAACAAAATCCTCGTTGAACCATCAGTGGAATCATAAGCAGAATCATGATGAAGAAAATCGGACTCTTGCTGGCAGCCCTGCTGCTCAGCCCGCTGGCCATGGCGCAGAGCGCGCCCAAGGCCCCCAAGGCACCGGCCCCCCAGACCTGGTATGTGGCCCCCATCGTCATCGATGAGAGCAGCGAGGCCCAGAAGGCCCTGACCAAGGAATTCATGGCTCAGATGATCAAGACCATCAAGATCAACGAGTACCAGACCGGTAAGGCGCTCGGCAAGACCAAGGATCCCAAGTGGCTGATCCGCACCAAGCTGATCTCCGCAAGCCAGGAACCCCTGGTGGGCAAGAAACATGCCCAGGGTCTGACCTATGGCAAGGGCATCCCGACCCAGGAGATAGTCGGCGAGCTCATCATGAACGGCACCCTGGTGGCCCATATCGGCCAGGGCTGGCGCGAGCCCATAGTCCCCGGCACCCCGGTGGCGGAGAAGATCACCATCGCCAACTACCAGTACGCCATCGGCAACGAGGCCAAGGCGCCGGATCTGGAAGAGCTGGCGGCCCAGGTGGGCTTCGAGGCAGGCAAGGTCATCGCCCGTAACGGCCAGCCCCTGCCCGAGAAGAAAAAGAAGAAGGAATAAACGCCATCGGCGTTATTCAAAAGGGGCCGCAGGCCCCTTTTTGCTGCCCACCCGATGCCCCTCACCCGTCATCAGGCTGCGAAGTTGTGATCCCGCTGGCAGTTTTAGGACTCTCTGCCTACTGAGAACCGGCTTATCAGCTTGCGATTCAATCAGTTAAAAAACTCCTTACGGGGAGAGCAAATCATTGGCCCCGAATATGAGTTGGATCACATTTCTGCGACGAGCTTAGGGGTAGTTTGAAGGTCAAGGCACAATCAAACAGCAAAAAGGAGGCTGCATTACATGTTCCCAGAGTACAGAGAACTCATCTCGAAACTGAAGAGCAGTGATGTCCATTTCCAGCAGAAGTTTGACTTGCACAACGACCTGGATGCGGAGATTAGAAAACTGGAGAAGCATCACGCCAGCGATTACAGCTCCGAGGTGAAGGATCTGAAAAAACAGAAACTTAAACTGAAAGAGGAGATATACGACATCCTCAAACAACATCCACACTAGACGCCTCGACGAATGCACGGATAAGCAACTTATCCCCCAGCCCGGCCCCAGCGCCGGGCTTTTTGTTGCTCATCCTCCATGGGCGAGTATTCCACTTAGCTCCCCCATTGAAGGCTTGGTTGGCGCCCCCAAGACGGTTAACATCTGCCCTCCCGTGATTAACAAGGACTTTGACATGCCAAGGCTCGACAGCATCCACCTCTATCCCATCAAATCGACGGCAGGCATGCCACTCTCCCGCGCCCGGGTGACCGAGGAGGGGCTGCTCGGGGATCGCCGCTACATGGTGGTCAAGCCGGACGGCAGCTTCATCACGGCCCGCACCCACCCCCAGTTGCAACTGGTGGTGGCCACCCCCATGGACAGCGGCCTGCAGCTGCGCTACCCGGGCATGGCTCCCCTCTCCCTGCTGGAGAGCGACTTCAGCCGCGCCCCCCAGGCCACCGGGGTCTGGAGCGACAGCTTCCAGGCCCTGCACACTCATGATCAGGCGGATGGCTGGTTGAGCCAGGTGGCGCGAGAGCCGGTACGTCTGCTCTGGCTCGGCGAGCGCTCCGATCGCTTCCGGGCCAAGACGGGCACCCGGGTCAGCTTCGCCGACGGCTACCCCCTGCTGCTCATCGGTCAGGGATCCCTGGACGATCTCAACCTGAGATCCGATGCCCTGCATCAGATGAGCCAGTTCAGGACCAACCTGGTGGCGGGTGGCACCCTGCCGTTCGAGGAGGATGGCTGGAAGCGGATCCGCATCGGTGAGGTGGAATTCCTGGTGGCCAAACCCTGCAGCCGCTGCATCATGACCACGGTAGAACCCGGCAGCGAGCGGTTCAACGCCCTCAAGGAGCCGCTCGCCACCCTGACCCGCTATCGCCGCGGTGAGGATGGGGAGGTCTATTTCGGCCAGAACCTGGTGGCCCTGAACGAGGGCTGGATCGAGGCGGGCAGCGAGATCGAGGTGCTGGAACGCGCCCGTCCTCCCGTCTACCCCAACGGGGCGCCGAAGAAACGGGAGCTGGTGTGCGTGGCTCGCGAGCCCCTGGCCCGGGATCTGGAGACCTTCTGGTTCGAGGGGGCCGACGGCGAGCCCCTGCCGGACTACCTGCCCGGCCAGCACCTGCCCATCAGCCTGGACATCAAGGGGGAGCGGCTGCAACGGCGCTACACCCTGAGCTCCACGCCGGATCGGCCGGAGCGTTACAGCATCAGCGTCAAGCGCCTCGGTGACGGCCGTATCTCCCCCTGGCTGCACAGTCAGCTCAAGGTCGGCGACCACCTGCTGGCTTCCGCCCCCGCCGGTGACTTCCATCTGGGGCGCGAACGCAAGCTGCTGCTGCTCTCGGCAGGCTCCGGCGTCACTCCCATGCTCGCCATCGCCCGCACCCTATTGCTGCGCGGGGAGCTGGGGGACGTGCACTTTATGCACCTGTGCCGCGGCGAGGCCGACATCCCGGCCGCCGCCGAGCTGCACGCCCTGCGCCAGGCCGGCATGGGTCTCACGCTGATACTGAGCCAACCGGACGCCCACTGGCAGGGTCTGCGCGGTCGTCTCTGCCAGGAGCACCTGACCAGGGTGCCTGAGCTCGCGGCCCGTGAGGTCTTCCTGTGCGGCCCCCACGGCTTCATGAGCGAGGCGGTCGACCTGTTGCAGGCGCTGGACGTGCCCGCCGGGCGCATCCGGCAGGAGAGCTTCGGCGGCGCCATCCTCTCGGTGGCCCGGCCCCACCAGGCGGTGCAGCTGCGCATCGGCGAGCAGAGCTTCGCCGGCAACAACCAGGGCACAGTGCTGGATCAGGCCCACAAGCAGGGGGTGGAGCTGCCCTGGAGCTGCCGCGCCGGCATCTGCGGCAGCTGCAAGCAGACCCTGGTCTCGGGGGAGGTGGATCACCCGGACGCGCCGGCCATCACGGCCGCGGAGCGGGCCGAGGGCAAGATCCTCACCTGCTGCGCCGTGCCGCTGACCGATCTGGTGATCAAATAACCGGGCGGCCAGACAAGCGCACCGCGATTGGCGGGCGAGAGCCCGGCCCGAGTCAGTTGCGAGTACGGAAACAAAAATGGCTGCCCAAGGGCAGCCATTTTTCATTGCGGTGTGCTTAACCGCGCAGGGCGGCGATGCGCTGCTCGATGGGCGGGTGGCTCATGAACAGCTCGCTCATGGAGCGCTTGCCGTTGATGCCAAACGCCATCATGGAGCCTTCCATCTGGGGCTCGGCACCACGGGAGAGGCGCTGCAATGCGGCGATCATCTTGTCGCGGCCGGCCAGCTTGGCGGCGCCCGCATCGGCGCGGAACTCACGCTGACGGCTGAACCACATGACGATCATGGAGGCCAGTACGCCGAAGATCATCTCCAGCACGAAGACGGTGATCATGTAGGCGAAGCCACCCGTGCTGCTGCTCTCTTCCTCGTTGTTGGAGCTGAAGAAGTTGCTGATGACGCCGGCCACGATGCGGGCGAAGAACATCACGAAGGTATTCACCACCCCCTGGATCAGGGTCAGGGTCACCATGTCACCGTTGGCCACGTGGCTCACCTCGTGGGCCAGCACGGCTTCTGCCTCGTCCCGGCTCATGCTGTAGAGCAGGCCGGACGAAACGGCGACGAGGGAGTCGTCACGGCGGGCACCGGTGGCGAAGGCATTCATCTCGGGGGAGTCGTAGATCCCCACCTCAGGCATCTTGATGCCGGCTTCACGGGCCTGACGGGCCACAGTGCTCACCAGCCAGTGCTCGGTCTCGTTGCGGGGCTGCTCGATGACCTGGACGCCATAGCTGCGCTTGGCCATCCACTTGGACATCAGCAAGGAGATAAAGGAACCCCCAAAACCGAACACGGCGCAGAACACCAACAGACCGGAAATGCTGGACTTGTTGATCCCCAGAACCGAGAACAGGATATTGAGTACCACCCCCAGCACCAGCATGACGGCCAGGTTGGTCACCAGGAATAGCATAATTCGCTTCATATTGACTCCTTGAAAGATAGATGTGTGGTCCGATTCGATCCATCGTCGACCCAGTACCACTTCTGTCCCAGATAATAGATAGACTCGATGAATGTTTGCTGAATGTCCCCCTCAGAGCAGAGGCGAGACGTCGAGGCAGCCGCGCAGATCCGCCTCGAGTGGATTGTTTACAAAGGGTATTTCACCCAAAAACGGCGCCGGCAGCAAGCCCCTCAGGGTGTCCAGGTTCTCCGGATAGTGGCTCATGCGCTCATCCAGCCGGTTGATGACCCAGCCCGCGATGGGCAGGTCCAGATTGCGGATGGCGGCGAAGGTGAGCAGGGCGTGGTTGAGACAACCCAGCTTGGCCCCCACCACCACTATCACCGGCAGATTCTGCTGTTTGACCCAGTCCGACAGCAGGTGGGTTCTGTCCAGGGGCAGGAACCAGCCTCCCGCCCCCTCCACGATCACCAGCTCGGCCCCCGCCTGCTCGATGGCCCTCAGCCCGGCGCTCAGGCCGTCCAGTTCGATGGACTCCCCCACCTCCCGGGCGGCGATATGGGGGGCGATGGGGGGCTCATAGGCGAAGGGATTGACCAGATCGTAGGGGAGCTTCAGGCTGGCGGCACCCTGCAGCTGCAGGGCATCCTGATTGCGCAGCCCCTCGGCGGTGCGGGCACAGCCCGCCGAGATGGGCTTGTAGCCGGCGCAGGGGATCCCCAGCGCGGCGAACTCCTGCAGCAGGGTGCGGGCAACCAGCGTCTTGCCCACGTCTGTGTCGGTGCCGGTGACGAAGAAGGATTTGGCCATGATGACTCCTCGGCGCGATGGCGACGGCCTCTTGGCCGCCCCGCGCATTCATGATGTGCGATGGTAAAGGTACCGGCCCCGCGCTTGCCGCAGGGCCGGCTGATGGCTGTCTCGAACGAGCCTGATTTCTATTGGCATATCAGTGCCTGCTATTGGCGGATCAGGCGTCCGAGGCAGACCTGATAGCTGGCGGCCAGCAGGCCGTCCGGCTGACGATACTGCTCATAGGCCTCCCCCAGACGCTGCAGGCGCTGGCGATTGCCAAGGCCAGCAGAACGCCCGTCGTTGACCTGGCTCGCCCCTATCCCTTTGAGGTCCCGCAGCAGGGAGCCGAGCTCCCCATAGGCCAGCTGCCAGGTCAGTGACTCCAGCTCCATCAGGGCAAAACCGCCATCGGCCACGGCGTGGCGCAATTGTGACAGCCCCAGGAAGCGATTGACATGGGCAGACTCGTCAACCGTGCGCCAGGCCTCACGGAGCTGCCAGAGGGAGTCCGAGAGCAGGGTCGAGAACAGCAGCTGACCGCCGGGCTTGAGCACCCGGTGCAGCTCGGCGAAGGCCTGGACCGGCCGCTCGCACCACTGTAGGGCCAGGCTGGAGAAGATCCAGTCAAGGCTCTGATCCGCGAAGGGCAGCGCCTCCGCATCGCCGCACAGCAGCAAAGCCCCGCTATCGCGCCGGGCGGCCTGGGCCAGCATGCCGGGGGCGAGATCCAGCCCGTAGAGTCGCTGGCAGCACCCGGCGAGATCCGGCAGGAAGAAGCCGGTGCCGCAGCCGAGATCCAGGCCGCTCTCGGGCAAATCGGCGACGTGCCGATGCCCGGCCGCCACTGTCCCTTCTCCCCCCTGGGGCATGCGCGCCAGCAGCGCCTGTCCCACCTCCTGCTGGAAGCGGGCATGGGCGTCGTAGTGGCGGGCGGCGGCACCGAAGCGCCGCGCCAGCTGCACCTTGTCCACCCGCTGGAAGGGTTCGGCTGCCGCCATCTCCTGGCGTTGTGAGCCAGAGGGCTGCGAGCCAAGACGCTGCGGGCCAGCAGCGGGTCCATGCAGACCCTCATCTGGCGAGTGAGCCTGCGAGACAGGGGATTTATCCATGGCTCCCCCCTCCCCCCAGCGACCCGGTTCCGGGTTCAGGGCAGGGCCCCAGCCCCGCCAGCAAGCGGTCGATATCCTCTTCCCGATGGGCTGCGCTCAGGGTGATGCGAAGGCGCGCCGTGCCCTGAGGCACTGTAGGGGGGCGGATGGCGCCGACCCAGAGGCCGGCTGCCTTCAAACGCTCGCTCAGGGCGAGGGCGGCGCGGCTCTCCCCCACCAGCAACGGCTGGATCGGGGTCTCGCTATTACCCAGGGTCCAACCGAGCTGGCCGGCCCCCTGCCGGAAGCGGGCGATCAACCGGCTCAGGTGGGCGCGTCCCTCATCGGCGGCGCGCACCCGTCTGATGCTCTCGCTCACCGCACAGGCCTGGGCGGCGGGCATATGGGTGCTGTAGACGTAGTGGCGGGCGAAGTTGACGAGATAGTCCACCAGCTCGCGACTGCCCCCCACGAAGGCGCCGGCCACCCCGAGCGCCTTGCCGAAGGTACCCATCTGGATGTGAACCCCTGCGGGATCCACCCCCTGGGCCGCCAGAGTGCCGCGCCCCTCTGACCCCAGCACGCCGAGGCCGTGGGCGTCGTCGATCATCAGCCAGTTATGGCTCTGGGCGGCGAGCCGGCTAAGCTCGCCCCAGAGACCCTGATCCCCGTCCATGCTGAACACCCCCTCGGAGACGATCAGCCCCCGATCGGGTTCCAGCTGGCTGGCCAGGGCTCCCATGTCATTGTGGGCGAAACGCCGCATCTTGCAGGGCAGCTGGCTGCCCATCTCTTGCAGGGAGGCGTGGTTGAGCCTGTCCTGCCACAGCAGGTGCTCCTTGCCGAGCAAGGCTTTCAGCACAGCCTGGTTGGCCGAGAAGCCGCAGTTGAACAGCAGCACCGCCTCCAGCCCGAGCCACTCGGCCAGGGTTTCCTCCAACTGCTGGTGAGCCCGGCTGTAGCCGGTCACCAGGGGGGAGGCACCGGATCCCGCGCCATACTGCTCGATCCCCGCCGCGAAGGCGGCCTTGATGGCCTTATCCCCCGCCAGCCCCAGATAGTCGTTGGAGGAGAAGTTGAGGTAATCCCGCCCTTCCACCCGCAGTCTGGAGCCGGTCGACCCCTCGGTCGGGATGCGCCAGCGCAGCAAGCCCTGCTGCTCCCGGGCGGCCAGCGACTCGCCCAGGGGGAAGGGGCCACGATGGGTCGTCAGGTGCACCGCCTTCATACGGACTTTGCAGGGGTTTGTGCTGATGACGGAACCTTGCGCTGGCGGGTGGCGTCATAGAAGAGCTCGCCGCTCACCGGCTGGCTGGCAGCCCGGGCGCGCAGCTCGGCCTCCAGCTCCTCGGTCTGCACCGCATCGGGCTTCTGGGCCCGCTCTGCCGGGCGGATGCCGAGGCGCTTGAACAGCTGCATGTCGCTGTTCTCGTCGGGGTTCGGGGTAGTCAGCAGCTTGCAGCCATAAAAAATCGAATTAGCGCCAGCCATGAAGCACATGGCCTGCATCTGCTCGTTCATCTTCTCCCGCCCGGCGGAGAGGCGCACATGGGAGGCAGGCATCAGGATCCGCGCCACCGCTATGGTGCGGATAAATTCGAACGGGTCCAGGTTCTCCTCGTTCTCGAGCGGCGTGCCCTTCACCTTGACCAGCATGTTGATGGGCACGCTCTCCGGGTGGCGCGGCAGGTTGGCGAGGGCAATCAGCAGGCCCGCCCGATCCCGCGCCTGTTCCCCCATGCCGACGATGCCGCCGGAGCAGACCTTCATGCCGGCGCCGCGCACGTGTTCCAGGGTGTCGAGGCGGTCCTGATAGGTGCGGGTGGTGATGATGTCACCGTAGAACTCCGGCGAGGTGTCGAGGTTGTGGTTGTAGTAGTCAAGACCGGCGGCGCCGAGGCGTGCGGCCTGATCCGCGGTGAGCATACCCAGGGTCATGCAGGTCTCCATGCCGAGCCCGCGCACTCCCTCGATCATCTGCAGGATATAGGGCATGTCCCGCTCCTTGGGGTTGCGCCAGGCGGCCCCCATGCAGAAGCGCGACGAACCGTTGGCCCTGGCCTCCCGGGCCCGCTCCAGCACTTTCTCCACCTCCATCAGCCGCTCGGCCTCGAGGCCGGTGTGGTAGCGGGCGCTCTGGGGGCAGTATTTGCAATCCTCCGGGCAGGCCCCGGTCTTGATGGAGAGCAAGGTGCTCACCTGCACCTCGTTCGGGTCGAAGTGGGCGCGATGCACCGTCTGGGCCTGGAACAGCAGATCGTTGAACGGCAGGGCGAACAGGGCCTGGACCTCGTCGTGGGTCCAGTCGTGACGCAGGGCCCGTTGGCCCGTCGGGAGTGAATGCATGAATGGCTTCCAGTGGTGTTGAAGGGCTTCGCCTTCTCGATGGGGCGGCTCGCCGGGATGCCAGGCACAGACCTTGGATCTGCGACCGATGGCAGGATCGGCCACCGAGTAAGTGGCTGAAATTGTTGGCTAGTGTAAGCAGCAGGCGTAGACTGTCAACACCGACCAGATCAGCTGAATTGACAATAGAACACATAATGACCAATCAAGAATTTGACCTGCGCCACGTCTGGCACCCCTATACCTCCCTCACCCAGCCCCTGCCCTGCTATGAAGTGGCGAGCGCCCAGGGGGTGACCCTGACCCTCAGCGACGGCCGCCAGCTGGTGGATGGCATGAGCTCCTGGTGGGCCTGCGTGCACGGCTACCAGGTGCCCGAGCTGGACGCAGCCGCCACCACCCAGCTCGGCAAGATGTCCCACGTCATGTTCGGCGGCCTGACCCACGCCCCCGCCATCGAACTATGCCGCAAGCTGGTGGAGATCACCCCGGCCGGGCTGGATCGGGTGTTCCTGGCGGACTCCGGCTCGGTAGCGGTAGAGGTGGCCCTCAAGATGGCCCTGCAGTACTGGCACGCCAAGGGCACGCCCCGCGCCAAGTTCGTCTCCCTGCGCGGCGGCTATCACGGTGACACCTTCGGCGCCATGAGCGTCTGCGATCCCGATGGCGGCATGCACGAGCTCTATCGGGGATTTTTGCCCGAGCACTATTTCGTGGAGGCACCGAGCTGCCGCTTCCATGCAGAGTGGAACGAAGAGTGCGTGGTGGAGCTCGCCACCCTGATGGCGGACAAGCATGAGGAGATCGCCGCCATCGTGCTGGAACCCATAGTCCAGGGGGCCGGCGGCATGCGCTTCTACCACCCTCGCTACCTGCAGTGGGTGCGCGCCCTGTGCGACGAGTTCGGGGTACTGCTCATCGCCGACGAGATCGCCACCGGCTTCGGCCGCACCGGCCAGCTGTTTGCCTGTGACTGGGCCGGGATCAGCCCGGACATCCTGTGTCTCGGCAAGGCCCTCACCGGCGGCTATCTGACACTGTCGGCCACGCTCACTACCGAGCATGTGGCTCGCACCGTGTGTGATGGGAAGGCCGGCGTCTTTATGCATGGGCCTACCTTTATGGGCAATCCACTGGCCTGCGCCGTCGCCAACGCCTCCATCGAGCTGCTGCTGGCATCACCTTGGCAGGAGCGGGTCAAGGCCATCGAGCATCAGTTGCAAAGCGAGCTGGTGCAGCTGACCCTGAGCCCGCTGGTGGCGGATGTGCGGGTGCTCGGCGCCATCGGCGTGGTGGAGATGAAAGAGCGGGTGGACGTGGCGCGCATCCAACGCAAGTTCGTCGAGCTGGGAGCCTGGATCCGCCCCTTCGGCAAGCTGATTTACCTCATGCCCCCCTTCGTCATCACGGAGGCTGAGTTGCGCGTGCTGACCCATGCCATTTCAGAGGCCATCGCCGAGGGAGAGCTCTGAGTCAGGCCGACCCCGTCGTGAGACGGGGTCTTTTGACTCTTTTTCATCAGAATGTGAGCAAACCATCAAAAGCCCGGGGGCAAGGGGAGTAGACTGTGTGGGTTTTACCCAACAGATGTACCTTTTCCCATGCGCCTCTCCATCGCTGCCAAAATCAATTTCTTCCTGCTGTTCATCTTCTCCATGGTGCTGGTGTTCTCCGCGGCCTATCAGGCGGTGCGCGAGCGCGATCTCATCCTCTCCCTCATCAAGGAGCAGAGCCATGAGCAGACAGAGGCCTATTTCGACGGCCTCAACATGTTGATGCTGACCGGCAAGATGGAAGCCCGTGACACCCTGCGGAGCAAGTTCCTCGACCACGCCCACGTGGAGGATGCCCGCATAGTGCGCGGGGCGGCGGTCAACAAGCAGTACGGCCCCGGACGTGATGTCGAGGCGCCCAAGGACAGGTTCGATGCCCTGGCGCTGGCGGGCAAGGGCAGCCTGGAGGTGGTCCACGACGGCTTGCACAGCCGCCTGGTGGTGACCCGCCCCCTGCTGGCCAAGAAAGACCTTCGCGGCACCGACTGCACCAGCTGCCACCAGGTGGCAGAGAATACAGTGCTGGGGGCGGTGCGCTTCGATTACTCCCTCGACACCCTGTTTACCCGGGTCGAGAAGAACATCCTCACCTCGGCGCTGAGCCTCACCGTCATCTTCGGCCTGGGGCTCTTGCTGACCCTCTGGGTCATCCGCACCTGGATAGTGCGCCCCCTCAACCAGCTGACCCGCTCCATGGAGGAGGCGACCGATCGCCACGACTTCGGCCACAGGCTGGAGGGGGATGAGGGAGACGAGATTGGCCGGCTGGCGCTCGCCTACAACCAGATGCTCGACAGCGTGGAGCGACAGCTCGGCAGTGCAGAACGCCAGCTCGGCCAGCGCCCCATGGCAGATCCAGAAGAGGCCTAGTCCAAGACCTCTCGGGCATCCCCCGAAGACAAGGCAGGCTGAGCCAGGGCCAGATAGTGAAACAGCGGCTGGGTACCAAGATCGGCAATAGACCCAGGTCCGCCAGCGACGCACCCAGAGCCCATGAAGTAGCCGGGCGCGAGGAGGACCTGCACTGGCGCGCCTCGGCCTCGCCATCGGCCAGATAGCCAAGGAGGGTGGCCGGCCCCAGCAGTCGCCTTATCAGTCCATCCACCCCCGCTCTTCGCGCCTTCGCGCCCCCTCCCCTGCCATTCGACCAAGCCCGCACGCTTCCTGCTGAAAAGCCCGAGGGGGACAGACATTTTTGCTTGTTTATCACTCCTGCGCGGGTAAGATGAACGGCTTAGTCTGCCATGGTGGGCCACCTGTGCCCGGGCCAGACCCCTAGTGTTGCCAATAGCGCTGCAAGAACAAGCTGGAGACAAATTTTCGATGACGCACGCATCCGTAGTAGATGTGCTGACCGGTAAGTATGCGGTCGGCACCACCCAGACAGTGAAAGGGTGGATCCGGACCCGCCGCGATTCCAAGGCGGGGATCTCATTTTTGGCCATATCCGATGGCTCCTGTTTCCATCCGGTACAGGCCGTCGTCCCCAATACCCTGGCCAATTACGAGAATGAAGTGCTGCGTCTGACCACCGCCTGCTCCGTGGAAGTGACCGGCCAGGTGGTCGAGTCCCAGGGCAGCGGCCAATCCTTCGAGCTGCAGGCCTCCGAGGTCAAGGTGGTGGGCTGGGTCGAGGATCCGGACACCTACCCCATGTCCGCCAAGCGCCACAGCATCGAATACCTGCGCGAGCAGGGTCACCTGCGCGCCCGCACCAACGTGGTCGGCGCCGTGACTCGCGTGCGCAACTGCCTCTCCCAGGCCATCCACCGCTTCTTCCATGAGCAGGGCTACCTCTGGATCGCCGCCCCCCTCATCACCGCCTCCGACACCGAGGGCGCCGGCGAGATGTTCCGCGTCTCCACCCTGGATCTGGAAAACCTGCCGCGTACCCCGGCCGGCAAGGTGGACTACGACAAGGACTTCTTCGGCAAGGAGACCTTCCTGACCGTTTCCGGCCAGCTGAACGTCGAGACCTATGCCTGCGCCCTGTCCAAGGTCTACACCTTCGGGCCGACCTTCCGCGCCGAAAACTCCAACACCAGCCGTCACCTGGCAGAGTTCTGGATGGTGGAGCCGGAGATCGCCTTCGCGGATCTGGAAGACAACGCCGCCCTGGCCGAAGCCATGCTGAAATACGTCTTCAACGCCGTGTTGACCGAGCGCCGCGACGATCTGGAGTTCTTCGCCCAGCACATTGACAAGGATGCCATCGGCCGTCTGGAGCGCTTCGTCGCCTCCGACTTCGCCCAGATCGACTACACGGACGCCATCGAAGTGCTGAAAAACTGCGGCAAGAGCTTCGAGTTCCCGGTCTCCTGGGGCATCGATCTCTCCTCCGAGCACGAGCGCTACCTGGCCGAGGAGCACTTCAAGTCCCCCGTGGTGGTGAAGAACTACCCGAAAGACATCAAGGCCTTCTACATGCGCCTCAACGACGACGGCAAGACCGTCGCCGCCATGGACGTGCTGGCCCCGGGGATCGGCGAGATCATCGGTGGCTCCCAGCGTGAGGAGCGTCTGGACGTGCTGGACGCCCGCCTGGCCGAGATGGGCCTGAACAAGGAAGACTACTGGTGGTATCGCGATCTGCGCCGCTACGGCACCGTGCCCCACTCCGGCTTCGGTCTGGGCTTCGAGCGCCTGGTGGTCTATGTGACCGGCATGGGCAACGTGCGCGACGTCATCCCCTTCCCGCGTACCCCTCGTACCGCCGAGTTCTGATCGCGAACAGCGCGCGAATCGCAAAAAGCCGACCCCAGGGTCGGCTTTTTTATTGTCTCGCGAACGCCTGCACCTACCCGCCTCTTTAGCACAACCCCCTCCTTGCTCACCGCTTCCCACCTTTCAGCCCCGATTTCACCCTCAAAACCGTAGTTTTTATGCACTTAAATCGGAAAAACATGGGTTATTGAACCACCTCAAATTTTTACCCCTTTTGGGTAGGCAAAATAACCACTAACCCTTTAGGGCTAAATAACAACAGATAATCCCGTCCTGGGCCCTGCGCCTGCATGGATCGAATCACACGAGGTAATGGAATGATCTTCATGGAATTTATGGTGGTACTCGGCTGTCTGCTGCTGGGTACCCGTTTCGGGGGCATGGGACTGGGTCTCATCAGCGGCATAGGTCTCTTCCTGCTGACCTTCGTGTTCGGCCTCACCCCGGGTGAGCCACCGGTACAGGTGATGCTGACCATACTGGCGGTGATCGGCTGCGCCGCTACCCTGCAGACCGCCGGCGGCCTCAACCTGATGATGCAGGTGGCCGAGCGCCTGCTGCGCCGTCACCCCCAGTACATCACCATACTGGCGCCGCTCACCACCTGGACCCTCACCTTCCTGTGCGGCACCGGCCACGTGGTCTACACCATGTTCCCCATCATCGCCGACATAGCGCTGCAGAAGAATATCCGCCCGGAACGTCCCATGGCGGTGGCTTCTGTCGCCTCCCAGATGGCGATCTGCGCCTCTCCGGTGTCGGTGGCCGTGGTCTCCATGGTCTCCATCCTGGCGGCCGGTCACGGCATCGGTCAGGCCTACAGTCTGCTCGACATCCTGATGATCGCCATCCCCTCCTCCCTGTCCGGGGTCATAGTGGCGGCCCTCTGGAGCCTGCGCCGCGGCAAGGATCTGGACAAGGACGAGGAGTTCCAGGCCAAGATCAAGGATCCGCAGCAGCGTGAGTTCATCTACGGCGGCGGCGAGACCCTGCTCAACACCAAGTTCCCGAAAGAGGCCTATTGGTCAACCTGGATCTTCTTCGCCGCCATCGCCGCCGTGGTGGTGCTGGGGGCCGACGCCTCCCTGCGCCCGGTGTTCGAGATGGGTGGCAAGACAGGGCCCCTCTCCATGAACCTGGTGATCCAGATGATGATGCTGATCGCCGGCGCCGTGATCCTGATGCGCTGCAAGGTCAAGCCTGGTGACATCTCCAACGGCGCCGTGTTCAAGGCGGGCATGGTCGCCATCTTCTCGGTATTCGGGGTCGCCTGGATGAGCGAGACCTTCTTCCAGGCCCACATGCCGCTGCTCAAAGAGACCCTGGCCCACGTTGTGCAGGCCCAGCCCTGGACCTATGCCCTGGTGCTCTTCCTCATCTCCAAGCTGGTGAACAGCCAGGCCGCGGCCCTCACCGCCATCGCCCCCATGGGGCTGGCGCTGGGCGTCGAACCCAAGCTGCTGATCGCCTTCCTGCCGGCGAGCTACGGCTACTTCGTGCTGCCGACCTACCCGAGCGATCTCGCCTGCATCGGCTTCGACCGCTCCGGCACCACCCGCATCGGCAAGTTCATCATCAACCACAGCTTCATCATTCCAGGGCTCATCGGGGTCGCCACCTCCTGTACCCTGGGCTATCTGCTGACCAACGTGCTGCTGTAACTCTCTCACCCCCTGGCACTTCTGATGCCATGACCCAACAGGCCCCCGTTTCGGGGGCCTGTCTGTTTCCAGCCACCCTCTCTCCCCTTTGCCGAATGTCCCCGGCGGGTTAGCATGCCTTCTTTTCAGCTTTCCAAGGAGCCCCCATGTCTCGCGTCATCGCGCTCTGGAGCGGCGGCAAGGATGCCATGCAGGCCCTCTGCCATGCCCGCGAGCAGGGTCATGAGATCGTCGCCCTGGTCACCTTCGGCCCCCCCAACCCCAGTTTCCTGGCCCACCCCCTGCCCCTGGTGCGGCGCCAGGCCGAGGCCCTCAATCTCCCCCACCGGTTGGTGACCATAGAGGCGCCGTTCGAGCAAAGCTACGAAGAGGCGCTGGCCGATTTGCAACGGGAGTGGGGGATAGAAGGGGTGGTCACCGGCGACATCGACCGGGTGGATGGCGCCGATAACTGGATCTGCGCCCGCTGCCGGCCGCTCGGTCTCTCCGTGTATCAGCCGCTCTGGCAGCAATCCCGAGAGGCGCTGCTGGCGGACCTGCAGGCGCGCGGCATCCGGGCTCATCTATCCTGCGTCGATACCCGGGTGCTGGCAGAGGACTGGGTGGGACGCACCCTCGATGGGGCCACCCTGGCCGAGTTGCAGCAACTGGCCGCGGAGCAGGGCTTCGATGCCAGCGGCGAGCAGGGGGAATATCACACCATGGTGACGGACGGCCCGGGCTTTGCGGCACCGCTGGCGCTCGGTCACTGGCAGGTTGCCCGTCAGGAACAGCTTGCCTATCTGCTGGAGGATGAAGGTTGAGGGCGCAAGAAGAACGGCTCTGCGGGATGAATGTTCGCAGGTACGAGAGATAAAAAACGGGAGGCGATGACCTCCCGTTTTGCTTTTCATCAGCGCTATTTGGCCAGCTTGGTCAGCACCCGCTTAAGCAGGCGAATGCGCGGCTCTATGCTCTCCAGCAGCAGAAACTCGCTCTCCGAATGGAAGCCGCCCCCCATGGGGCCGAAGCCATCCAAGGACGGTACCCCGGCCGCGGCGGTGAAGTTCGCATCCGAGCCACCGCCCGCCTCCAGCCAGTTGAAGGGGATCCCCTCCTCCTGGCCGGCCACCTCCACCAGCGCCATCAGCGCCCGGGTATCCGCGCTCGGGCGCATGGCCGGCTTGAAGGTCTGGCGCTCCACCTCGACCCGGCAACCGGCCAGGAAGGGGTTCTTGGCCATGAAGCCGAGCCTGTCGTGCACGGCGGCGGCCTCCTCATTGCTCCAGAAGCGCAAGTCGACGATGGCTTCGGCAAAGTCCGGCACCACGTTGACCCCGGTGCCGCCCTGTATCACCCCCACGTTCATGGTGGTACCTGTCTCCATGTTCACCTGCTGGTTGATGGCGAGCACCCAGTTCGCCAGTTCGGTGATGGCGGAGACCCCCTCCGCCAGGGCAGAGCCCGCGTGGGACGCCTTGCCGTGGAAGCGGATGCGGTACTTGGCGTTGCCCTTGCGGGCGCTGATGAGATCCCCGCTCGGGCGGGCCGCCTCCGCCACCAGCACGCAGGCGCTCTGCTTCGCCTTCTCCACCAGCCAATCCTTGGACCAGGGGGAGCCTATCTCCTCGTCGCAGTTGCAGCAGACCAGCACCTTCAACCTGGCAAGCACATCAGGATCCATGGTGCTGAGTGCATACCAGGTGGAGAGCAGGCCGCTCTTCATGTCCGACACGCCGGGGCCGAAGGCCTGATCGCCCTCGATCGTCAGCGGCCGCTTGGCGGCGGTTCCTTCCGGGAACACGGTATCCATGTGGCACACCAGCATGACGTCGTAGTGAGTGGCGCCGGGGGCATTGGTGATCTCGAGGCAGGGGCCGCACTCATCGGCGAACTGATGGCGTACCACCTGCCAGCCGATGGCCTCATACTTCTCGGTCATGATGTCGGCAACCCTGGCCACCCCGGCCGGGGTGCGGGTGCCGCAATCGAGGTTGATGAGCGGAGCGAGATCCGCCAGATAGGTGTCGAGGGAAAAACCGTTGTGCATGTCTGTCATCATCGTCTCCATGGGGTGGGAAGGCAGGCTCCCCATCCGACAGCCGAGTGAAAAGAGCGGACGACCGGGCCGTCCGCCACCTGATTACATAAACAGCAGATAGTTGAGCGCCAGCGCGGTCAGCAGGGCGCCCGCCATGGGCACGCTGGTGCGTTTGACCACCACGAAGGGGGAGACCTTGGCGATGCCGGCGCAGGCGATCAACACGGCGGCGATAGGGGAGATGCTGCGCCCTATGCTGGAGGCGAGTTGCATGGGCAGCAGCATGGTCACCGCCGGCACCCCGAACTTGGCCGCCACCGCAGGGGCCAGGGTGGAGAAACTCAGGAAGGCGGCGTTGCCGGAGCCCATGATAACGGCGGCCACCATGATGAGGCCCACCATCACTAGCGTCATCAGACCGCTGCCGATACCGGCGTTGCTGGCAGAGTGCAGCAGGGTATCGATGGCACCTATGGCCTTGAGGGATTCCGCAAACAGCTCGGCGCAGACGATGAGCGCCACGACCGGGCCGAACACCTTGCCCATGCCGTCGAGGAAGCTCGACAGCCCCGCGAAGGCGGTGCGCACCGAGCGGCTACGCAGCAGCTCGCACAGCATGCCGAGGAACACGGACAGCAGCATGGCCACCTCCACGCTCATCTTGATGTCGCTCACCAGGAGTTTCGAGAAGGTCATCATCAGCACGAAGGGGATGATGGGCAGCAGGGCATACCAGGTCGGCGCCTTCACCTCGTCCGTCCCCTGCTCGTCGAGCTCCGCGTGATCGCCTCTGTGCTGGGCCGGATCCCAGCCATCCTTGCGGTCGCAGTGCCGCTGCCAGAAGAAGTGCAGCACCATGGTCACCAGCAGCATGGGGGCCACCAGCCAGATCTGGTAATCCACGAAGTAGCTGGTCGGATCCATGCCGGACTGACCGGCGGAGAAGATGGCGTTGGTCTGGGTCGGGCCGATCTCGAACGCCTGGGAGGTTGCGATGACGCCGCAGGCGGAGGCCGGGCTGATGCCGAGATTGCGCATCACGGGGTACATGGTGACCATGAGCAGCAGGCCGAGGCCGGTGGCCGAGGTGACGAACAGGGAGACGAACACCGCCACCAGGTAGCAGATGGCCAGCATCAGGTAGCTGGACTGGATCCCCGCCACCGGCTTGACCGCCACCCGCACCAGGGCCTGGGAGGCGCCGATGTGGGACATGTAGGTGGCAAAGCCGGCCACCGCCATGATGGTGAGGCCGAGCCCCGCCGCCCGGTAGGAGAAGATCCCCTTGAACACCTCGAACAGGTCGAACAGGGCAAACCCCGTGCTCTTGTCGGCGGGCAGGATGGGATGCAGCCCGAGCCAGTAGGCCAGGGTGAAGAGGCTCATCCCCGCCAGCGCCAGCACGGCCTGGGGGTTATAGTCCTTGACGATGCCGTAGACCACGGCGATCAGCACGAACGAGACGAATAAGAGTTCCAAAGTGCGCTCCTGAGAAGATTATCGAAGAGCGAAATCTAGTGGTGAGGCCCGGCTTTCCCCTTGATCCCTATCAATAAAGATGACTTGAATGGGCGCCTGTAGCATTAAATTCCACACCAATCACATAAAACAGCCATTAAAACCAGCAATAAGGTTCTAGAATCCCTCTTCGTGGTGTTAAGACCAATAACCTCAACTTTTTTTGCTTTGGATCAACATCCACGGCGGTTGAACTGGCCAAGATGCCCATCGACACAGAGCGACCATTTCGCACCGGAGAGAGTTATGACAAACCTGGCCACCGTAGAGAGCACCAATTGCGACTACAAGCTGTGGGACATCCTCGTCGAGTCTGCAAAGGAGCGCACCACCATTCGTTACTCCAAGCTGGCCAAACGGGCCGGGCTGGAGAGCAGCCAGGACGAGCTGCGCACCCTGCTGCAGCGCATCCGCATGTATTGCACCGAGCACGAGCTGCCGATCCTCTCCACCATAGTGGTGGACGATGTGGGCAAGTACGCCGGCCTCTCCTCCAGCCTGCCCAACGCCCCCTGGGAGCGTGCCCGGGTATTCGATTACCAGTGGCCCGTCTCGCCATAAGCCCCCGGCTGGACACCAATACGACAAAACGCGCCCCTTGGCGCGTTTTGTGCTTTTTGGCTCTCTCCATCTGGTCGGAATGTCCATGGAAAAACGCAGGCGGCGAGGCGCCGCCGTTGCCATCGCGAGATCGGGATGCCAGAATCGGGCCTTCCCGTGAATTCACGCTTTTCCATGTCGGGCCAAGGCCCGCAGACCAAGGATCCCCATGGCCACCACCCTCTATGGCATCAAGAACTGCGACACCATCAAGAAGGCCCGCAAGTGGCTGGACGAGGCCGGCGTCGAATACCGCTTCCACGATCACAGGGCCGACGGCCTGGCGCCTGCCGAGCTGGACCTGTGGCTCGAGCGACTCGGCTGGGAAGCCTTGCTCAACACCCGTGGCACCACCTTCCGTGCCCTGCCAGATGAAGACAAGCAGGGGCTCGACAATGCAAAAGCCCGCGCCCTGCTGCTAGCCCAGCCCGCCACGATCAAACGCCCCCTGCTGGACAAGGACGGCGAGCTGCACCTCGGCTTCAAGGCCGACCACTACCAATCCCTCTTCTCTCGTTAAGGAAAACCCGATGTCGGATGTCATCAACCTGGCCTGCGATCTGATCAGCCGCCCCTCAGTGACCCCATTGGACGAGGGGTGCCAGACCCTGATGGCCGAGCGCCTGGCGCGCCTGGGCTTCGTCATCGAACCCATGGTGTTTGAAGACACCACCAACCTCTGGGCCCGCCGTGGCACCGAGGGGCCCCTGTTCTGCTTCGCCGGTCACACCGACGTGGTGCCGGCCGGACCGCTGGAGAAGTGGCACACCCCGCCGTTCGAGCCGACCATACAGGACGGCATGCTGTACGGCCGCGGCGCCGCCGACATGAAGGGGTCCCTCGCCGCCATGGTGGTGGCCACCGAGCGTTTCGTGGCCGCGCATCCGGATCATGCGGGCTCCATCGCGTTTCTCATCACCTCCGATGAGGAGGGGCCCTTTATCAACGGCACCACCCGGGTGATCGACACCCTGGAGGCTCGGAGCGAAAAGATCCGCTGGTGCATCGTCGGCGAGCCCTCCTCCACCAGTGAAGTCGGTGACGTGGTGAAGAACGGCCGCCGCGGCTCCATCACCGGGGATCTGCTGGTGCGCGGGGTGCAGGGCCACGTGGCCTACCCCCATCTCGCGGACAACCCCATCCACCGTGCGGCCCCGGCGCTGGATGAGCTCGCCAGTACCGTCTGGGATGAGGGCAACGCCTACTTCCCCCCCACCAGCTTCCAGATTGCCAATATCCAGGCCGGTACCGGCGCCTCCAACGTCATCCCCGGCGAGTTGCACGTCCAGTTCAACTTCCGCTTCAGCACCGAGCTCACCGACCAGGCGATCCGCGATCGGGTAGAGGCCCTGCTGACTCGTCACGGGCTGGATTTTGAACTGAAGTGGACCCTCTCCGGCCAGCCCTTCCTGACCGACACCGGCGCCCTGCTGGATGCCGCTGTGGCGGCCATCGAGGGCGTCAACGGCCAGCGCCCCGCCCTGCTCACCACGGGGGGCACCTCCGATGGGCGCTTCATCGCCCCCACGGGCGCGGAAGTGATCGAGCTCGGGCCCGTCAACGCCACCATCCACAAGGTGAACGAGTGCGTGAAGGCCGAGGATCTGGATCTCTTGGCGGACATGTACCAAGGGGTGCTGGAGCGCCTGCTGGCCTCATGATGCGGCCATACCGACCGGGCCGCCCGCGGGCCGCCCACCCTAGTCATCTCACCGCACAGGAGCGGACATGACCCAGGATCAACTGCTGGGGCTGGACGACAGCCACCTGACCCTGCTGGGGCGTGGCCCCCACCGCCTCACCGTCGCCACCGCGGCGGCCTTCAACGACATGCAGGTGGCCGCAGCCTATGAAGGGCACAACCTGCAGCCCGCCTCCAGCTGGCGCGGCTTCGATCGCCAGCTCGCCATCTGGAATGGCAAGTGGCGCGGCGAGCGTCCCCTGCTGGACGCCGCCGGCCAGCCGCTGGATGCGGCCGCGCTCTCCGAGCCCGAGCGGCTGCACGCCATCTTGCGCTGGAGCGCCCTGCCCGGCACCAGCCGCCACCACTGGGGGACGGATCTGGACATCTATGATCCGGACTGCCTGCCCGCGGGCACCAAGCTGGCGCTGGAGCCCTGGGAGTACGAGGGGAACGGCTGGTTTGGGGAACTGAGCGCCTGGCTCGGGGACCACATGAACGACTTCGGCTTCTTCCTCCCCTTTGCCCAGCTCAGTGGCGCAGGCTGCGGGGTCGCCTACGAACCCTGGCACCTGAGCTTCCGGCTGGAGTCGGAAGATCTGCGACTCGATCCCGATGCGCTGGCGCTTTGCCTGCAGCAGGCGGATATTGAAGGCAAGGAGTGCATACTGGCCCATCTGGACGAGATCCTGGCCCGTTACGTCACCCCCAGTCTCAACACGAGGGATCACTCATGAAGACAGGGAGTATTGAAGGCAAATTGACCATGCTGACACGGCTTGACGAGCGCCTGGTCAGCCATGACGTCACCCCTTGTCTCAGCGAGAGGAGGACTAACCCATGAGTCTGTGGTTATGGATAGGGCTGCCGCTGCTGTTCCTGCTCGGCCTGTTTCTCAACGCCATCAAGGACATGAAACAGCTCGAGAAGCAGTTGCCCAAATACAGGGACAAGATCCGGGAAGTCAAGGACGACGAGGACGACTGACCCCGAGCTCGGGGCGCCAAACCGGCGCCCTGAGCCGGTTTTCTGCCTCACCCTCCCTGCCTGCCGCTCCCGGCGGAGCCCCTTGCCCTCCCCTCGTTCAAAGCCCCTATCGGTGCCAATCACCGGCGCCGAACGTTACTGTTTCATTTTCATTTCATTCTTGCTTCTTCACGCCTTCTTTTTGCTTAAAAACAGCACCGAAAGGTAAAAAACTGCAAATTAATGCACGATTAAGCCACACAAGGGGGCTCAAACTGCATATAATGTGCCTGTTTTGCAGCCCGCCATAAGGAGTTCGCCATTGGATGCCACCACCATCAACAGTTTCTTCTTTGTCGCAGCCTTGTTGGTGGGATGCAGTGTCCTGTTAAGCGCGCTCTCTTCCCGTATCGGCATCCCCATCCTGGTCATCTTCCTCGCCGTCGGCATGCTGGCCGGTGAGGATGGCCCCGGCGGCATCCACTTCGCCGACTACTCGGTCGCCTACCTGGTGGGCAACCTGGCTCTCGCCATCATCCTGCTGGACGGCGGCATGCGCACCCGGGTTTCCTCGTTCCGGGTCGCCCTCTGGCCCGCCCTGTCGCTCGCCACCGTCGGGGTGGCCATCACCACGGGCCTGACCGGCCTCGCCGCCGCCTGGCTGTTCGATCTCAATCTGATGCAGGGCATGCTCATCGGCGCCATCGTCGGCTCCACCGATGCGGCGGCCGTCTTCTCCCTGCTCGGCGGACGCAGCCTGAACGAGCGGGTGAGCGCCACCCTGGAGATAGAGTCCGGCAGCAACGATCCCATGGCGGTGTTTCTCACCGTCACCCTGATCGAAGTGCTGGCCACCCAGCAGCAGAGCCTGGACTGGACCTTCCTGCTGCTGCAGCTCGGCAAGCAGTTTGGCCTCGGCGCCGGCATCGGCCTCGCCGGCGGCTGGCTGCTGTGGCGCCTCATCAACACAGCCCGCCTGGCCCCAGGTCTCTATCCCCTGCTCACCGTGAGCGGCGGTCTGCTCATCTTCGCCCTCACCACGGCCCTCGGTGGCAGCGGTATTCTCGCCATCTACCTCACCGGCCTGCTGCTCGGCAACCTCTCCCTGCGCAGCCGCAGCACCACGCTGTCGGTGCTGGACGGCCTGACCTGGCTCAGCCAGATCGGCATGTTCCTGGTATTGGGGCTGCTCGCCACCCCGAGCAACCTGCTGCCCATCGCCCTGCCGGCCCTGGTGCTGGCCGGCTGGATGATACTGTTCGCCCGCCCCGTCTCGGTCTGGATCGGCCTGCTGCCGTTCAAGAACTTCGCCCCCCGGGAGCGCTGGTTCATCTCCTGGGTGGGGCTGCGCGGCGCCGTACCCATCATTCTGGCGGTCTTCCCCATGATGGCGGGGCTGCCGAACGCCCAGCTCTACTTCAACGTCGCCTTCTTCGTGGTGCTGGTCTCCCTCATCCTGCAGGGCAGCTCCTTGCCGCTGGCCTCCCGCCTGGCGCGAGTCGAGGTACCGGCGCCCCCCTCGCCCATCAACCGCTCCGGCCTCGAGATCGATCTCGACAGCCAGTGGGAGACCTTCGTCTATCGTCTGAGCGCCGAGAAGTGGTGCATCGGCTCTCCCCTGCGCGAGCTGCGCATGCCGGAGGGCACCCGCATCTGCGCCCTGTTCCGGGGCCAGGAGCTGCTGCACCCCTCGGGCAGTACCCGGCTGCAGTCCGACGACATCCTCTGCGTCATCGGCCACGAGCGCGATCTCCCCGCCCTCGGCCAGCTGTTCAGCCAGGCGCCGGAGCAGGATCTGGGCCCGCGCTTCTTCGGTGACTTCCTGCTGGAGGCGGCCGCCAAGCTGGTGGATCTCGCCCCGCTCTACGGGCTGGATGTGAGCGAGGTGGCGGATCTGACCCTAGGCGACTTTATCGCTGGCCAGTTGGGCGATAATCTGGTGGTCGGTGACCACTTTGCCTGGCAGGGATTGCTCTGGACGGTGGCCGAGATGGAAGAGGGTGAGCCTCGCAAGATAGGGGTACGCTTCCTGGAAGAAGATCCGGTTTAAGACGCGAGTCTGCCCATAACAATGTGCTCAGCGAGCAGGGAGTTGCCCATGCCTTACCAAACACTGTTGTCTGGTCTCACCCCTCCCTCCCCCAAACTCGGCCTAATCGAGGGCTTCTTCGGCAAGGGCTGGAGCTGGGAGGCCCGCGCCCGCTACGCCCAGTGGCTGCCCCGCCACGGCTACGGCTTCTACATCTATGCCCCGAAAGAGGACGGCTATCTGCGCAAGCACTGGGCCAAGCCCTGGCCTGCGGATCAGCTAGCCGCCCTGCGCCGGCTCGCCCAGCAGTGCCGGGACAACGGCCTCGCCTTCGGGGTGGGCCTGAGCCCCATGGGGGCCCATCATGACTACGATCGCCAGCGCCCCGCCCTGCTGGAGAAGCTGAGGGTCATCGAGCAAGAGCTCCAACCGGACATACTGGCGGTGCTGTTCGACGACATGAAGGGGGATACCCCGGATCTCGCCCACTGGCAGCTCACCATAGCCCACGACATAGCCGCCCACACCCGTACCAGCCGGTTGCTGTTCTGCCCCAGCTACTACTCCACGGATCCCGTGCTGGAGAAGGTATTTGGCGCCATGCCCCCCCACTATCTGCAGGATCTGGGGCAGGGGCTGGACAAGCGCTTCGACATCTTCTGGACCGGCCCCAGGGTCTGCTCCAGCGAATACCCGGCGGCGCACCTCAAGCAGGCCGCCGACTGGCTGCACCGCAAGCCGTTCCTGTGGGACAACTACCCGGTCAACGACGGCAGCAAGGCCAGCAGCTTCCTGCACCTGCGCGCCTTCGAGAATCGCACCGAACTCGGCGACCTGGTGGCGGGCCACGCGGTCAACCCCATGAAGCAGGCGGCCCTCTCCGCGCTACCGCTCGCCACCCTGCCCATGAGCTACCGACTCGGCAAGCAGTACGATCCGGACAAGGCGCTGCACGCCTCCCTCAACGCCACCTGCGGCCCGCAGATCTCCGCCATGATCCAGGCCGATCTGCCGCTCTTCCAGGACATAGGCCTGGCCCAGCTCACCCCTGAGCAGCAGGCCCATCTCAAGGCCCGCTACCTGCCGTTCCAGGATCAGAGCTGTGTCGACGAGATACTGCGCTGGCTGGCGGGGGAATACGTGTTCGATCCGGACTGCCTGACCGACTAGCCAAGTTGCCAGCCGTTCACGAAAAAGGCCACCTCTTGCAGGTGGCCTTTTTGCATGGCGAGGCTATCAGCCGAAGGCCAGCCAGACGCCGACAAACAGCATGAGGGAGCCGGCGATGCGGTTCATCAGGGTGACGTTGCCGCTCTTGGCGAGGAAGTGGCGCAGGGTGCGACCGCCGCTCGCATAGAGCAGCAGGCAGGAGAACTCGATGACCAGGATCAGGGCCACCAGGGCGCTGATCTGCGGCGCCATCGGCTTGGCCGCGTTGATGAAGGGGGGCAGCAGGGAGATCATGAAGGCCCAGCCCTTGGGGTTGGCGATGGCGGTGACGAACCCCTGCACCGCCAGTCCCAACCGGCTCGTCTCCTGCTCCTTCGACAAGTCAGCCGGAATGGCCATCTTGCCCTTGGCCTGCCACATCTGGATGCCGAGCCAGAACAGATAGGCGCCCCCCACGTACTTGAAGGCCGCGAAGATGGCCGGATAGTGCAGCATGACGGCGGCGACCCCCACCACGGAGAGTACGGAAACCAGACCGACCCCGATGAGCTCCCCCCACATCATGTGCAGGGTGCGGCGCACCCCCAGACTCATGCCGAGGGTCATGGCCAGGGTCATGCACATGCCGGGAGTCACGGATACGAAGAAGAACGTGGGAATAAACAGCGCCAGAATAGCGGGATCAATCCAGTGGGACACACTACACCTCCATGGTAACAAGCCATCAATCTTGCCCATCCCCCTCTTTTCACACAAGAAAAAACCTGTGCTGTCGGCCGATTTCAGCCATCGGAGCCCAGCCTGGGCTCTGCTTGTACAAACAAACGGCGATCGTCCTCTGACACACTTGCCAGCGGGCGCGCAGAAGCTGACGCAGCCGATGCTATGACGGCCAGCTGCTGGCGTCATCAGCAGGGCAGGCAAGGATCCCATGACGGGTCACCCCGGAACGTACGCTCTCGCCCATCTGCGAGTCAGCTCAGCCAGTGCGGTGCTATACCCAGCCCCGTTTTAAACGGCTTTTTGAACATTAGGCGCCATTAGGGGCTGGGCTCTATTCGCAAATATGGGTATGGTAGAGGCACGTCACTGCCCCTCACAGAGAACACCATGAGCCTGAAGTTCAAGAAACCCGCCTTTATCGTCCTGGGCCTCATCGCCCTGCTCTCCGCACTCTGGCTCGACTACTACCTGCCGGAGCACACCATCGCCACCATCACAGGGGTCGAGGTGAAGCGTACCGACAAGGACGGCCCCATCAGCCAGAAGAACCCGGCCGACGGCCCCACCGTGGATGTCTATTACATCTACACCGAGCGTCCCGGCGAGAAGATCCGGGTGTTCCGCAACGAGGATACCCTCTGGGGCTGGCCCTTCTACTTCAAGTTCAACGCCGCCGACGTCCAGGCCAAGGCCAAGTCCATGGAGTTCGAGAAGCGCCTGGCCATCATCACCTCCTACGGCTGGCGCGTGAACATGTTCTCCCTGTTCCCGAACGTCACCAAGATCGAGACCACGGCGCCCGACGCCTCCACCTGGAGCTTCTTCCGCTGGTTCTGGTTCGGCATCTGGGCCCTGGTGATGGGCAAGGCCGCCATCGCGACCTGGCGCTACTTCGACCGGCTCGAGGATGAGCTGTAAACCCGGCCTGTCTCATAGCGCGGATAACGGAATCGACCATGACAGAACCCAGCAAGACCCGCACCAGCTTCTACCGGCGCCTCTATGTGGCCTATCTGATCAGCCAGGGGACGGACACTGTGCCCGCCATCATGGCCACCACCGGCATGCCGAGGCGCACCGCCCAGGATACCCTGACGGCGCTGGCGGAGCTCGACATCCTCTGCCTCTTCGAGCAGACCGAGGGGGCACGCCACCTGCAGGGGCACTATCGCATCAGCGACTGGGGTCCCATCAACCCCGCGTGGATTGCGGCTCAGCTACCCGCCATCAAGGACACCCTAGATTATCCCTGAAATTGGATGAGGGCTACGCACTCAGCGACTGGGGACAGATGCAACCCGGACTGGATTGCGGCTCAGCTGCCCGCCATCAAGGAGACCCTCGGTTATCCCTGAGGGTTTGACCAAGCGATAACGACAAGAGGGGAGCCATGGCTCCCCTCTCTCATTGCAATATCCGGCGCTTGGCCCGAGATAGGCGGCTATTCCGGGAAGGGCTCCTCCGGCAGCGGCTCCTCGGACTCCCCCTGGGTGCAGTCGATGATGGAGCGCTTGGGGTTATTCGGGTCGCGCAGCAGCAGGGGCGCCTCCCCCTTGTTGTGCTTCTCCTCGTCGGTGAATTCGCTGCCATAGGCGTTGTGGGTCAGCCGCCTGGCATTGGCGATGGGGGTGTCGACGAAGAGAGCGTGCACCTCAAAGGTGGAGCTCGGGATGAGGAAGCCCGTGATGGGCAGGCCGTGCAACTCCTGATGGGTCTTGTACCAGGCGAAGCCGTCCGCGTTCTTGTAGGGGGTGAAGGTCTTGAGCAGGGGATGGGAGGCCTCCCCCGTCTCGCTGTCGAGATAGAGACCGTCCAGATCGCAGGTCGCCAGCCCCTGCCACATCGACTCGAATGGCGTGGCGCACGCCGTCAGTTGCACACACACCAGCGCTGCCAGCGTCTCTCTTCGCATCCCCCGCCCCTTCTCTGATCCCAGTTATCCGTTGAATGCCTGCAGGCGCCGTACCAGCAGATCGATGAAGCCCTGCCTCTCCAGTCCCAGCAGGACCCGGGCGTTGGCCGGCTTGCCCGTCAAGCCATGGCGATCCACCACCGTCATCCCCACAGTATGGGTGCCCCGGGTTTCCACGCCGACCCAGCAGTCTATCCCGTGGAAGAGCTCCGGCGCCAGCAGCCAGGCGATGGTGCAGGGATCGTGCAAGGGCGCACCGAGGAAACCCCACTTGGGGTCTCTGTGATAGATCATGAAGAAATCGAGCAGCCCGGCCACGCACTGGGCCACAGGGTTCGGGATGGCCCGCACCCGTTCGATGTCCTCGTCCATCACCTGGGCCTCGTGGGTCACATCCAGCCCGCACATGGTGATGGGCAGGCCGGAGCTGAACACCATATCGGCCGCTTCGGGATCCACATAAATGTTGAACTCCGCCGCCGGCGTCCAGTTGCCCGGCCCGGCCGCGCCCCCCATCAGCACGATGCGGGCAATCTTGGGATGGAGCTCCGGGTGGGCGGCCAGCAGCAGGGCGATGTTGGTGAGCGGGCCAGTCGGCACCAGAGTCACCGGCTCCGGGCTCTCCCGCAGTGTCCTGGCCATCAGCTCCAGGGCCGTCATGGCCTGGGGGGCGAAGCCGGGCTCCGGCAGCCTGGGGCCGTCGAGGCCTGACTCGCCGTGTACGTTGTCGGCGATGATGAGTTCCCGGGCCAGGGGCTTGGGCGCTCCCGCCGCCACCGGGATGTCGTGGCGCCCGAGCAGGGTGAGGATGCGCAAGGCGTTGTTGAGGGTCTTGTCCGGGGTCTGGTTGCCCGCACTGGTGGTGACCGCCAGCACCTGCAGCTCCGGGCTCGCCAGCGCCAGGATGAGGGCGATGGCATCATCGTGGCCGGGATCGCAATCGAGAATAACGGGCAACGCCATGGGGAGACTCCTTACAACAAGACAGGGAGACATACCTTAGCAAGCCGCGGCAGGATTAACTCTGGAGGGGGTCACAAAACGGCCCCTTCCCCACGTTATCAAGCAGTTAGCCGCGAGGCGGGCGCCGTCTCAACCCAAATTCGCCGCACCCCCTCCGTTCGGGTATGATCCTCCTCCCTTTTCAGTCCCAGTGCACCATGTCCACCATCATAGATACCTTTATCGCGCCTCCCTGCGCCGCCACCATTGAGATCCTGCACGAGGACGAGCACCTGCTGCTCATCAACAAGCCGAGCGGCCTGTTGAGCCTCTCCGGCAAGAACCCGCTCAATCTCGACTCCGTGCACCACAGGCTGGTGCAGGTGTACCCCGGCTGCACCCTGATCCACCGCCTCGACTTCGGTACCTCGGGGATCATGGTGGTCGCCAGGAACAAGGCCATCAACGCCCTGCTCTGCCAGCAGTTCAGCCAGCGCGCCGTGACCAAGACCTACGAGGCGCAGCTCTGGGGCCACCTCGCCGAGGATGAGGGGGTGATCGACGCCCCCATCGCCAAGGATCCGGCCCTGTTCCCCCTGATGGCGATCTGCGTCGCCCGGGGCAAGCCCGCCCGCTCCCGCTATCGGGTGCTGACGCGCACCGAACGCCTGAACGAGGCCGGTGAGCCCCTGCCCGTGACACGGGTGCGGCTCAGCCCGGAGACGGGCCGCACCCACCAGCTGCGCATCCACTGCCAGTGGCTGGGTCACCCCATTCTGGGATGCGATCTCTACGGCGGCTTGACCCAGCCGGGTACGGAGCGGACACCCAGGCTGATGTTGCACGCCAGTGCCCTGACATTCGTGCATCCGGTGAGCGGCGAGCAGATGGCGGTGACCTGTGCCACGCCGTTTTGATCTGGCAGAAGAGCCGGGGAATGAAACCGGGGGTGAGGCAGTGAGCTGGATGGGGAAAGGGCTGAACGGCAGATAAAGATAGGGGCCGTGCTTTCGCAGCGGCCCCCACCCCCACTCGGTACTCTCTGTTAAGAGAGCGTCAGATCAGCTTGCGGGCGGCGCCCAGCACGATCTTGATCGCATCGGATTCGGTTTTGGCCATGGTCGCGGCACTCGGGATCTCTTGCTGGGTGCGGTTGACGATGATACCCGCCACCATACCGGCGCGCAGGCCCTGGCTGGCACACATGGTCAACAGGGTGGCAGACTCCATCTCGAAGTTCAGCACGCCCATGGATTGCCACTCCTTCATGGAGCCCTGGAAGCGGCTCACCACGCGGCCGGAGTAGGTATCGTAGCGCTCCTGACCCGGGTAGAAGGTGTCGGAGGAGGCGGTAACGCCCACGTGCAGCTTGGAGCCCAGCTCCTTGGCGGTTTCGACCAGTGCGGTGGTGCACTCGAAGTCGGCGACGGCCGGGTACTCCATCGGCGCGAAGTGCAGGCTGGCACCGTCGAGGCGCACTGAACCTGTGGTGACGATGACGTCGCCCACGTTCAGGTGCGGCTGGATGGCGCCCGTGGTGCCGATGCGCAGGAAGGTGCGGATACCCAGCTGGGCCAGCTCTTCCACCGCGATGGAGGTGGAGGGGCCGCCGATACCGGTGGAGCAGATGATGACGGCGGTGCCGCCCATCTCGCCGCGCCAGGTGGTGAATTCACGATGACTGGCCAAATGTACCGGGTTGTCCAACAGTTCTGCGATACGCTTCACGCGCTCGGGGTCGCCGGGAACGATCGCCAGGGTGGCGCCTTGCAGATCAGCTTTCTTCAAACCCAAGTGAAAAACATCAGACATAGTGGACTCCTGGTTGCGCCCCGCCACGGATGGCAGCGTGCAGATAAGATGGTTCTTTATGTAATTTTCAAGCCTGTTTTCCCCTCGTTCGGGAAGGCGCAACTATGGTCGAAAGCGCTTTCCAAATCCTTGAGGCAACTCACAGTTTCACGCATTGACAACCGCCAATTTCATGCAAAACGTTTGCTAACGTGATGAATTAATTGGAAAACGTTTTTCTGTTATCACCGCCTTCCCGCCCCTTGTCAAGGGCCCCTTCCCGGTGGATTGCCAGATCGCGATCGAGTCCACAAAGTTGTAAACCAGATACCATTGAACCCTGTTTCGGGCCAGAGAGGCTGTTATCTTGGCCGCCAATTACCACTAAATGGCTAAATGACGGAGGCCATCATGGCAACATTCAAGTTCTACATCCCCGCGGTCAATCTGATGGGGGCCGGCTGCCTGCAGGAGGCTACCGCCGACATCAAGGGCTATGGCTATCGCAAGGCGCTGATCGTCACCGACCGCATCCTCAACCAGATCGGCGTGGTGGCCAGGGTCGCCGCCCTGCTGGCCGAACAGGGCATAGAGAGCGTCGTGTTCGACGACACCAAGCCCAACCCCACCATGACCAACGTCGAGCAGGGGCTGGCCATGCTCAGCGCCAACCAGTGCGACTGCGTCATCTCGCTGGGCGGCGGCTCCCCCCACGACTGCGCCAAGGGCATCGCCCTGGTGGCGGCCAACGGTGGCAGCATTCAGGACTACGAGGGGGTGGATCGCTCCGCCAAACCCCAACTGCCTCTCATCGCCATCAACACCACCGCCGGCACCGCCTCCGAGATGACCCGTTTCTGCATCATCACCGACGAGGCCCGTCACGTGAAGATGGCCATCGTCGACAAACACGTCACCCCCCTGATGTCGGTCAACGACCCCGAGCTGATGCTGGCCAAGCCCGCTGGCCTCACCGCCGCCACCGGCATGGATGCCCTGACCCACGCCATCGAGGCCTATGTCTCCATCGCCGCCACCCCGGTGACCGATGCCAGCGCCATCATGGCCATCCAGCTCGTCGCCAGACACCTGCGCACCGCGGTCCACCAGGGGGATGATCTGCAGGCCCGCGAGCAGATGGCCTATGCCCAGTTCCTGGCCGGCATGGCCTTCAACAACGCGAGCCTCGGCTATGTGCACGCCATGGCGCACCAGCTCGGCGGCTTCTACGACCTGCCCCACGGCGTCTGCAATGCGGTGCTCCTGCCCCACGTGCAGGCCTACAACGCCCAGGTGAGCGCCGCCCGTCTCAAGGAGGTGGCCCGCCACATGGGGGTGGACGTGAGCGCCATGAGCGACGAGCAGGGGGCCGCCGCCGCCATTGCCGCCATCAAGACGCTGGCCCGGGATGTGAATATCCCCGCCGGTCTGGAGCAGCTCGGGGTCAAGGCCGACGACTTCGACGTGCTGGCCACCAATGCCCTCAAGGATGCCTGTGGCTTCACCAACCCCAAGCAGGCGACTCACGCCGAGATAGTCGATATCTTCCGGGCCGCCATGTAGGCCTTGCCCCGCTTTGCCAAGGGCCGCCTCGCGGCCCTTTTTATTGGCAGGTGGATCAATGGCTTTTTACTTCCGCACAGGGAGTGGGTATGATTTGCCGAGCTAAAAAAGACTGTATGGATGATCTGAACCCGATATGCGGATGAAACACCTGATTGCCGCGGCCTTGACCGCCCTCACCCTGTCCGGTTGCAGCCTGGTCTATCGCATCGATATTCCCCAGGGCAACTACGTAGAACAAAAGCAGGTCGACAAACTGCGTCAGGGCATGACGCGCGAGCAGGTCGTGTACGTGCTGGGTTCCCCCATGCTGCGGGACGGTTTCGACCCCAATACCTGGTATTACCTCTATGAGTTCACGCCCGGCCGCGGCGACAAGGAACGCAAGGAGCTGACCCTGAACTTCGTGGGTGACCGGCTCTCCACCGCCACCGGTGACTTCCCGCTCCCGGCGGCCTTCACCACCCCGCTCTGATTGCACACAAAACCGGCCCCGGCCGGTTTTGTGTTTCTGGGGGCCGGCATCCCGAACTAGGGTGTCCGGGTTGAAGCGCGCGCCGGCTTGGCCCAAGGTTGAAGGGCCTCCATCCACACAGGGCCTGAGTGCCACACCGGGAGATCCCATGAGCCAGATCCTCATCGCCGGCGCCACCGGCCTCATCGGCCGCGAGCTCGTCCGCCAGCTCGGCGCCGACCACGCGCTGACCCTGCTCTGCCGCACGCCGGGGGAACCGGCCCCGAACCGCCACTGGTTGCCGGTGGACTTCGAGCAGTTGGATGAGACCACTCTACCCGCCCCCGTCGACATCGCCTTCTGTTGCCTCGGCACCACCCGCAAGGATGCAGGCTCGGATGCCGCCTTTCGCCGGGTCGATCACGACTATGTGCTGGCCTTCGCCGCCCTCGCCCGTCGCCACGGCTGCCGCCGCCTGCTGATCGTCTCGAGCCTGGGCGCCAACCCCCACTCCCCCGCCCTCTACCCCCGCACCAAGGGGGAGATGGAGCAGGCCCTGCTGGCCCTGGAGTGGCAACGGCTCGCCATAGTGCGCCCCGCCATGCTGCTCGGGGATCGCCAGCCACCGCGCACCTCGGAGCTGCTCATCCAGGCTGTCTATCCCCTGGTCAAGCCCCTGCTGCGCGGGCGCTTCACCCGCTGGCGCGCCATCGAGGCGCGCCAGGTGGCCCACGCCCTGACGGTGCTCGCCGATCAGGAAGAAGGCATCGACATCGTGGAGAATGAGAGACTGCTAGCCCTGTGACGACTTCGCTTGACAGGCGATATCGAGACCGCAGGGTATAGATGCAGCAAGAAACAAAAAGAGGCGCCATGGCGCCTCTTTTCGATGCGGATGTGGCCTGGCCCGTCAGGCCGGGTCGCCATCGTCCCGCTTGCGGTGCACGTCGGGGCGCCCGCCGGTGACCACATCGGCACGTCCCTCCTCTTTGGCCTTCTCGGCCCGCTTCTTGCGCATCTCCTTCGGATCGGCGATCAGGGGGCGGTAGATCTCGATGCGGTCCCCGTCCTGCACCGGCTCGCTGCCCTTGACCGGGCGGCTGTAGATGCCGAACTTGTTGACCGCGAGATCGATCTCCGGGTGCTTGCCGACGATGCCTGACTGCTCGATGGCGGCCAGCACGCTGGTGCCGGGGACGACCCGGATGCGCAGTACCGTCTGACGCTCCGGCAGGGCGTAGGCGACTTCGATATTGAGCAGATCAGACACCGTACACCACCTTGGCGCGATTGGAGAAGGCCAGCACCATGGAGCTCACCAGCTCGCGGAAGATCTGACCGAAGGCGAGCTCGATGAGCTTGGAGGTGAATTCGAAATCGAGATCGAACTCCACCTTGCAGGCGTCCACATCCAGCGGCGTGAAGGTCCACCAGCCCGCCAGTGTCTTGAAGGGCCCCTCCACCAGCTCCATCTTGATGGCGCGGTTGGCATCGAGCCGATTGCGGGTGGTGAAGGTCTTGGCGATGCCCGCCTTGGCCACATCCACCGAGGCGGTCATGTAGTCTTCACCCGCCTCGTGAACGCGGCTGCCGACACAGCCCGGCAGGAATTCGGGGTAAGCGTGAACGTCGTTGACCAGCCGGAACATCTGTTCCGCGCTGAACATCACCAGGGCACTGCGAGTAATACGGGGCATGGGGTTTCCTCATCCAATCGCCGGGATTTTATCACCTTGCTGGCCAAAATCCTCCCCACAACTGCGCACATCGCCGCCATTCGCGCCATCGGGCGCCTGACAGCCTCCCTCAACCGGTCGCCTGTCACCCCTCCAGTCAAAATAACCCCATAACTGCCTATAAAGCAGACAGTCGAGCGGCTGCGCGTTTTACAGCCGCCGCCGCCCACGTATAATGCGCCTTCATCAACATCGCCTAAGGCCCCCGTCATGAGCAAAAAGAACAGTAAAAACAAAGCCGGGTCCAGCACCATTGCACTCAACAGAACCGCCCGTCACGAGTACTTCATCGAAGAGCGCGTGGAAGCCGGCCTGTCCCTGCAAGGGTGGGAAGTCAAATCCCTGCGGGCGGGCAAGGCCAACATCAGCGAAGCCTATGTCATCTTCCTGCAGGGAGAGGCCTTCCTGTTCGGCTCCAGCTTCCTGCCCCTCAACGCCGCCTCCAGCCACGTGGTGTGCGACCCGACCCGCACCCGCAAGCTGCTGCTGAGTCGCCGCGAACTCGACAAGCTCGAGAGCCTGACCGCCCGCCAGGGCTACACAATCGTGCCGCTGGCCCTCTACTGGAAGGAGTGCTGGGTCAAGGTCGAGATCGGCCTGGTGAAGGGCAAGAAGGAACACGACAAGCGGGAAGACACCAAGGCCCGCGAATGGGATCGGGAAAAAGCCCGCATCATGAAGAACAAGAACCGCGGCTGATCCCATCGGGTCGCCCAATAAACCAGCAATCGACCGGCCCGGGCCGGTCGATTGCCATCAACGCCTTGCCATGACAGGTTTTTTGCGTACAATCGCTCTAGACAACTTGGGGCTGATTCTGGATTCGACAAGATTCACGAAACCCAAGGTGCATGCCGAGGTGCGGTAGGCCTCGTTAATAAACCGCAAAAAAATAGTCGCAAACGACGAAAACTACGCACTCGCAGCTTAATAACCTGCGCTGAGCCCTTCTCCCCTAGCTTGCCTGTGTCCTAGGGAAATGGAAGGTCATCCTTCACAGGATCGTGTGGAAGTCCTGCTCGGGGCGGAAGCATTAAAACCAATCGAGCTAGTCAATGCGTGGCGTGTCTCTCCGCAGCGGGTTGGCGAATGTAAAGAGTGACTAAGCATGTAGTGCCGAGGATGTAGTAATTTTGGACGGGGGTTCAAATCCCCCCAGCTCCACCAAATAATGTTCCGGCCGGGAACGAAGAAGTACAAAAACCCGCAAGATTCAACGTCTCGCGGGTTTTTTGTTGTCCGCAGTAGTCCGAGCGAGTCGCCTAAATCCAGTCATAAGAGTAACATCTACGGTCACATTGGTTTTGTAACACTGGTTTTGGTGTTACTGCTGGGGGGATGTGCCGTGAGCAAAGACAAGAATCGGCTACAGCACCTTTATCGATTGCCGGGTATGGGTAAAGCATCAAGGGTCTATGTGCTGACCGAACGTGTATTGACCGATGAGGATGATAGCCGAGAATACAAATAGCGTTAGCCAACAGGGACCATAAAGACCACATCATACTCAGGTCATAATCGCTCCACGTGCGCGCGTGAAAGAAAGAAGAAAAAATGGTGGTTACAGTGGTTACATGGCTACAGAAAAATAACCAAAGCCTCATGTATCAAGAGATTCCGCTGTAACCACTGACATAAAATTGAATGGTTACACATTGGTTACACTGGTTAATCTCGATCTAAATGTTTACTCTGGTATCTGACGTATTAGTCAAGATAGTAAACTCTTTCAAAAATGGACGTATCAAAAAGGGTGCTTTATTATGCAAGCACCCTCTAGGCTAAGTTATATATAGCTTATGTGAATGATACCTCTGCAGGACCGACTTTAATTACATCGGTATTATCGACTTTAACACCAACTCCGTGTTCTGAATCACCATCCCAAGTGAAGACAAGCCCATATATACTTTTTTCATCATGAAAGGCATACACTTTGACTAATTTGAAATCAACAGTATCAGAATGGTATTTTCTTTTAATATACTCGGATATTGCTTCATTAACTTTCGAATTCATCTCGCGCTGGTTATTACGAAGATACTCAACATCCGTGATGAATTTACCATCAATTTCATAGGTCTCGAGATTTACAACCTGGACAGGAACATCTACAAATGATTCCAATGTAATATCACAGCAAATACCTTCGTCATCTTCATAAAAACCAATTGCATCCATGGCTATCTCCGAGATCATTTGATTACATTACTCAAGAATGCCTGCAATTTATTTTTTCGTTAAAAAACCGGCGCAATGCCGGTATAATGATATAAACCTAAAGCTCAAGTTTATACTTTTTTAATATCGTTTAGCTTTTCAAGATCGTGAACTATCCTTCGTTCAATTTGTACGGCTGGCCAAACAATAAATTCTTCAATACCAGAGTGAGTTGAATTCTCTATAGATAACTCATGCCCTCCTTTCCAAATCGAGCGATTTTCTCGAGGACCGATAAGAAAAGTAATTTCACTATACTTAGAGTCTCTTTCTTTATCGTAATCAGTCGAACCAACTAGCCTCCATCTCTTCTTCTTAATAGCTTCACCAGCGACAGTTACTGGATTGAAAAGGCGAGAAGAACTAATGATTTCCGAAAGTGGTATGTTTATGCTTCCTTGAATATTAAACACTTCGATGATAAGACCATTTCCCCCTCTATGTTCAATTACCCTAGCAAAACAGAAAGTCATTCCTTCCTTAGTAAAATCATAGCGAGAAAAACTTGTCAGCCCACTAACATCTGTTAAAAACAATGGAATTGAGTATACATCGCCAGCTTTCATGCCCCCCCCTTCTTAGGGTCAATCACATCAACTAAAAACCAGCTGGAATCATACTCCAACAAGATTATCACTCGTAACCTTGATGTATCCTTTAGGAGGTGGTGGCAGCTCAGGGTATAATATTGTTTTTTGCTTGTCCCAGTTAATTCCAGTTTTATAAAAATTGCTAATGCGCTCTAATAAAACATCTGGCTTTCCCACCACCCCGTGATACTCAAATGAGTATAGTATATCGCGATGCTTTTCAGCATCTAATAAAGGCACTATAATATCCACATTATTTGGATCATATATTTTACCATGTTTTTCAAGTCTTAGGCCAGGTAGGCCTGTAGACGGTCTTACCTCTGAACTGAATGCCAAACTCATTGAAGGTTGTGGTCTATCGTTGACTTTAACTATACTCGTCACTTGCATTGAGAATAGTTTTAATAGCCTATGTGCCGCGACCACAATGGTGAATAAAATGGGGGTAGTGCTGAGATCCTCACCTTCCCATGAGTTATTTTTTCTCAGGTTGTCGAAAACATCCATGCAACAATCTTCTCTCAATTGAGCCAAAATGTATCCATGCTCCGGCACTTCAATAGAGAAGACAGTATCAACTTGTAAATCTTTTTTCCTAACGACCATATTAGTCGACCCTCTTAACACCCTTTAGGTGGTTTGTTGTTATGCTCATCAGCCTTACGTAAATACTCATCCCTTCTAGGGTTGTTTGGGCCTACAGGATTTTGTTTGTTTGATGTTCCTTCTAATCCACCTAGCTCTTCAAATCGCCGCTGTTCTAAGCCTCTTGCGGTAGATTTCCCCTCTATCCCCTCCCCTCGGTAGAACGGCTTAGGTTCGATATCAAATGCGTCGTAGTTATTACCATATCTATAATCTAAAACATCTTGAGCGCTATGGCCGAATCCCGGCTTACTTGCATAACCGACATAGGGTTTTCCATCTTTTATACCTTGATACGTGATATGGGTCGCATTAGCTGGATCACCCACCCACCCCAGCGGGTCCACCCATTCCAACGGGTTATGTACATACCCTTGTGGTCTAAGCCCCCCAGCAAATCCTATCGGGTCTGACGAGATATACTGCCCCAATTCAGGGTCAAAGTAACGGTGGCGGTTGTAGTAGAGACCTGTTTCCTGATCATGAAGCTGACCCTGATAGCGTAACTCGCAGTAGGTTTCTTCATTCGCAGTATCCCCTAAGAAACGCCTGAGCTGTTACGGTATCGTATCGGTGCGATGGTTGCCCCAAAAGAGCTGTTCACCCCGCCAGACAATATCTCCCTCTTCACTGCAAAGCTCTCTGGCAGTTCCCGATGCGGAAGAAGGGATAACGGTCGCTCGCTGGCGGCAACGGCGATGTGCGAGTTTGAAGAGTTGATGGCGGAGAAAATCAGTCTGCATAACTACAAACGGCCAAGTGGGAAAAGTAATGGCATATGTAAGAGCGATAAACAAACTGGATGCCCTTGGTCTGCCAGTCAGAAAGCCCCAAGGGTAACGGTCACTTGGGGCTACAGCAGTTGTGGCTTGATAGTTTATTTTGGAAACAATGCCTTGTTCGCTCCAACTAGGCGGCTGAGGACATCGTAACGATAGTGGCAAGGCAGGATATCTAGCGCGGCTGGTAATGAATAACGCGGTAACTGTCCCGAGTTTTATTGTCATTTATCATTCACGAACGCCCAATTACGCTTCGCTAGCCGAGCCTAGGGCCATATATTCCCTGATTTTTCCATACTTAATTTACAATCTCTGGTAAAGCTTCTCTCAAAACTTCCAACTCATTTTTGTTTGCTTTAATCCAAAGTTTTTTCAAGCTTGGCATCGAAGCCAAGACATCCACTGTCTCTTTATTCTTAATTACATTCGTCTCAATCAGATACAACGCAAAAATATTTTTATTTCCACGTAATTCGTCAATACTAGACAACTGTGGGTTCCCACTGAGATCTAGAATTCTTACTCTATCAAGAGTTGGAATGATCGAGCCAATATCTAGTTTTTGACATTTATTTAAAGATAAATAACTTAAACCCTGGATGTTCCCAGTAATCTCAGCGAGTTTGCTTGCATGAGACACACTTAATGACTCTACTGAGTTCGAGTATAAATTTATCGATTCCAATGAACGAACAATGGAGAAGTTTAATGAAATTGCGACATCTATTTTCACATTAATAACTTTAGAGTTAAATATGTTGACATGCTTAACACCACTAACCAACTCAGACGTTTCATTTCGCTCCAAATAACCTTTTCGAATGAACGCCATTATTGCTTTCCAATCATCACGCTGCCACTCAGAGTTATATACACAATCCAAAACTGGCAATATAGAATCGAAGGTAGGCAATGATTCTTCCCACCGCTGCCACTCGGATACATTTTCTGGTGCCAATTTTATATATTTTTTAAACGATGAGATATCCATGCTATCACTTAATTAAAATAAGGGTTGTTGAAGTCAGAAAGTCCATCACTTCCGGTATATTTTTTCGGTAATGCCTCCAATCAGTTGAGTGTGTATGATGGTGGCTTTTGAGGCTCAGCATTTCTCATGGCCACCATCAACGTCCATTACCCTCGCTGCCAATCCGACCGCGTCTACCGCCATGGCAAGACCCCAGCGGGTCATGCCCGTTACCGCTGCCCTGCTTGCCCTCATGTCTTCCAGCTCACCTATACCTACGAGGCCCGCAAACCCGGGGTGAAAGACAAGATTGTCGACATGACCTTCAATGGCGCCGGCATCCGTGACACCGCTCGAGTGCTTAAGATTGGCATCAACACCGTCCTGCGCACCTTAAAAAACTCAACCCAAGGCAAGTAACCTCTAACCAAGCCGCGCTGGACGATGTAGCCCTTATCTGCGAACTCGATAAGCAGTGGTCCTTCGTCGGTAACAAAGCACTGCGAAACTGGCTCTGGTATGCCTTTGACACCAAGCGAAAGCGAGTTGTGGCCTACACCTTTGGCCCCCGGACTGATGCCACATGCCGTCAGTTGTTAGCCTTGCTCTCACCGTTTCAGATAAGGTTCATCACCAGCGATGACTGGGGCAGCTACGCCAGGGAAGTCCCGGCTGAGAAGCATCTGACCGGGAAGATATTCACGCAGCGGATTGAGCGTAATAACCTGACACTTCGAACCCGGATCAAACGGCTGGCTCGCAAGACCATCTGCTTTTCGCGCTCTGTCGATTTGCACGAGAAGGTGATCGGTGCCTTTATCGAGAAATACCATTTAAACTGATTGGAGGCATTACCAGGAATTTCAACAAAATCATCAAAAACTCATTTCCTTCCTTTGAAGCTGCGACTTCAGATATATTACCTATTTTACTGCAAGTAAAAACGCCAACACTTCACTGACGCTTGGCTACCAACACATCCAATCACGTAACATTAATGCAACCTCTGCTAATGGCAAAAATTACAAGCCATTGAGCACTGGTATATAGCAATCAAGATTTTCATCGAACTGCAGACTATCAAACTGAACCCCAGAATACTTTAACCTTACGAAAGCAGAGTAATAATCACAATGTCTCGTAATAAATTTAGGGTAAGTTTTCACATCATCATCCGTAGCATCAAACGTGTCGCCAGTTACATAATTTAGGCATTTGAGCCTGCTTGGTAGTCCATATACTACTATAGGATTTACAGGGAACCTAGGGTTGTCATATATAACTTTACGTAGTAACTCCCACTTTGGGTACATTGCATTTTTTATCTTAGCAAAAACAACCACATCGATTAGCCACCCCTCAATCAAAAGTGGTCTACTAAAAGCAGAGATAACATCCTTGCAACTGTTCGATTTAAAATCAAATATATTCACAATGAGAAACTGCTCATCATAAACAATATACCCGAAACCAAACTCACCGTTTTCAAGCGGAATGTAAAAACAAGTACCTACATCAATTTTTTTCATACGCCCCCACGAAGTTAGCATTTTTTCTTCGAAGATGAATGTGATGACATTCTATTTCTATAATTTTCATCAAACGCTTTGGCCCTCTTATCATTAGGATCATTCAATCTGCTGGGGTCGTAAGAGCGGGCACGGTTGCCTGCTCCAGCATTAAATTTACCATCTTCTGTGTAGACTCCACGCTGAGAAGTATCTAACGTTTTGTAATGTTCAATATCCGCTTGTTCATACCCTCTGACTTGAGCATGAGTAAGGTCGCTCTCAACCTCTACAAGCTCATAACCACGCCCCAGTCTTCCTGAATTTGTATGCTGTGTTGTTCTCGTCCGAACATCCTTTGTTATCCCGACATACACAACATCATCACCTTTCATGATGTGATACAAACTCCACCCTTTATCATCAAGGGCAACGAGCCCTAACGGATCCACCCACTCCAGCGGGTTATGCACATACCCTTGTGGCCTCAGCCCTCCTGCAAATCCTATCGGGTCCGACGAGATATACTGCCCCAACTCAGGGTCAAAGTAACGGTGCCGGTTGTAGTAAAGCCCCGTCTCCTGGTCATAGATCTGACCCTGATAACGTAATTCGCAGTAGGTCTCTTCGTTGGCTGCATCCCCGAGGAAGCGTCTGAGCTGTTGTGGGATAACATCGGCGCGATAGTTGCCCCACAGCCGCTGCTCACCACGCCAGAGGATGTCACCAGCTTCACTGCACAGCTCGCGGGCGGTGCCCGCCACATCGGTCACGATATAGTGCAGACGCTCGCCCTCTGCTTCGACTTCCCACTGTGCCAGCGGTCTGAAGCTGCCCGGCTCATAGACCCACTGCACTTGACGGGCGGCGTTGCCATCGGCCCGGTAGCTTTGTTGCTGTACCATCTGGTCACCATCCCAGCGATAATGAACCCGGGTAATGGCGGCCAACGCTGACACCTGACCTTCCCGCTCCTTGCCAATACGGCGGCCAAAGGGGTCGTAGCGATAACGCCAGCGGCTGCCATCCGGCAAAGTAACTCGCTGCAGGCGGTCGTGGGCATCCCACCGGAACTCGGTGGTTTGGGAGCGGAATCCGGGCCGTGATACCACCTTTTCACACAAACGCCCGCATTTGTCATAGCGGTACTGACGTTGCCCAATCTGGCTAACTCTGCCTGCTTCATCATACTGACGCAGCGGCTCGGCCTGTGCCTGCTGGCTGGACAGCGGTTGCCCATCGCTTGGCAGAATATGGGAGAGCTCGCAGAGATTCAGTTCACTGTCATAGCCAAACAGTCGGGCCTGACGCTCGTGACCGCGCTTGCTGCGCTCAGCCACCACCTGACCGTTGCCATTGAGCTTCCAGCCCTGTTCGCCCCAGTGGCTGTCGTTGACCCCAACCAGGCGGTCGAGGGCATCATACTGATAGTGACGCGACAGGGTGTCGGGTACAGCGCCGCTCGCCGGCACCAGGGATTGAGAGAGCAAGAGCCCAGTCGCGCTCCACCCCTGATTGAGGGTAAAACCGGCCTCACTCTGGCGCACCTGCTCACGCCCTTGCCGGTCATGGGCAAACTGCAGGGGCTGGCGGCTGCCCACGGTGAGCTGGGTCAGTCGCCCTTGCTGCCAAGCCAGCCCCAGTGGCGCCAGCAAGCCGGTGATGGTCTCACGCTGGCCAGCCTCGCCGTAACGACTCTCGATACTCTCGCCATTGACGCGCTCGCACACCACCCGCCCCAGCACATCCCACTCGTATTCCACCAGGGCATCTGCATTGCTGGCTCGCAGCAAACGACCGGCAGCGTCATAGGCAAAATGAGTCTCCCCCTCACGCTCGCCATGCTCACGCAAAGCTTCAACTCTGCTTAACCGCCCCAACGCATCGTAGTGATAGTGCAGCTCGGCGTTATCCGGCGCACGACGCAAGACAAGCTGGCCGACCATATCATAACGGTAGTCATAGCGACGACCGTCGTAGTGTACCTCTCTGGCCACCCGGCCACAGTGGTCAAACTCATACCGCCAACTACGCCCTAGGCTGTTGGTAACACCGGCAAACTCACTCTCGGCATTGTAGTAATAACGGGTAGTCGCCCCCAGCGGGTCGGTCACGCTCTGGAGGTTGTCAAAGGCGCTATAGGCAAGTTGATGTTGCTGACCAAGGGCATCAGTCAGTCGCACCAGATTGCCTTCGATATCATAATCGAAGCGGCTTTCGGTGCCATCTTCATAGATAACCTTGCTTGGCTGCTGCTCGTGATGGCGATACTCCCAGCGACGAACCAAGGTGTGTTGGTCACTCTGCTGATAACGGGCAACCAAACGATCCTGCGGGTCGTACTCAAAGCGCCAGGGCGCACCTACTGCCGGCTCGTAGCGAACCAGCAAGCCACGTGGGGTATATTGCCATTGACTACGCAGCCCACTCGGATCGGTCATGGCCGAAAGCAACCCTTGGGGGGTATATTCATGACTCCAAGTTTGCCCCATAGGATTCGTCACCGTCTCAAGCTGCCCCAGATGGTTATAGCTGTATTGCCAAGGTTGACCGAGGGGATCGATATAGGCCTGCAGCCTACCCGCCTCATCGTAGCCATAATGGTGTGTCGTGCCATCGGGCAAGATAATCTGGGTGACTTGACCCCATTCGTTACGCTCAAACTCGGTACGCTGGCCCAGCGGATTGACCAGCGCAGCTAACTGATTGTTCATCCACTCAAAGCGGGTCTCGCCGCCATCTGGCTCACGGCGCAGTAGGATATTGTTACGCTCATCCCTCACATAGGTGGTAACACCACCAAAACCACTGTGGTAGTAACTGGTAAGGTTGGTATCGTCATAACGGAAGTAGCCATCCCAATAGTTGTCGGCGCAGCGGTTGACCAGACAGCGCCCCTGCACATCGTACTCATGCTCAACCCAGGTCTGGGCCAGATCACTCCAGCGGGTGAGCCACCCTTGCGGTGAATACTGATAGTCAAAACTGCGCCCGGCTCCGGCCCGCACCTCAAGCAGCTCACCATTGGCATCATACTCATAACGGGAGAGCTGGCGCGGAGGGTCAAATTCCGACATTACCAAGGTGAGCGCCCTGACATAGCGCCCCTGATGACTGACCCGAATATAGCGGCCATCGGCTAGCAGCACGCGTACCAACCGACCCCGTTCCCATACCCAACGCATGGTGTTGTCATAGGCATCGCTCATGGACGTCAGGTAGAGGTGAGGACCACGGGCATGCTCGAACCCATAACGACGACCATCCAAATGATGCAGTTGCAGCAGACCTTCAGTACGGGTCAGCCGCCACTCAGGGTTAGAGAGGCTTTGCGCCCACTCCCCCTCATCAGGTAGGGTAAAGAAGGCTTGGTTAAATTCACCATCGGTGAAGACAACCATGCCTCCTTGCAGCTCCAGTGACATGTCCCATTCCGTACGCCAGAGCGAACCCAGGATGCCGGGCCGACGCGGCCCGCCAGAGCGGTAGTAACGAGTAAATCCAACTGGCAACAAGCTGGCTAAGCGCCAATCCTCCCGGCGTTCGAACACGAAACCGGTGGCCATGTCGACCGGCTCACCTTTCCCTTGGCACGTTTTTGTTGAGGCACAGTTAGTACCATCTGCCTGCCCAGCTTGGGTTGTTTCGGTGGGAGGTTTATCGAGATCACCATCACCCTTGTTGCGGCCGGCATTGACGCCTTCAGGCAGTTCAGCTCGCCCTTTCGCCCGAGGTGAACCAGTGACACGGGTGACCACCTTGCCAATAAATTCATCAAATTTTGCTGCTATATAGGCAAGTGCTGAGTCGTATTTTGCCGAGAGTTTCTCCAGCGCGTGGATAATCCCGGTAATTTGCTCCTTCATCATGGCAATCAACCAGCGGTTGCTCGCCGGGTCTATCAGCATTTTCTTCAGGGCCGCAATCACCTGCAGCAAAATGGCTTTGGCTTTTTGCCCATATGTCGATATCTGGGAACGTAGCTCCGTCAACCCTTTAATCAGGTTGCCATTAGACAGGCTGCGAATAGTCTTGATGGCAAACTGGATCGCCTTCCTATCGCCCAGTTTCAATGCCTTGATAATGGCCTTACCACTGACCTTGATGGCATCACCAAAGCCGGGGATAACTCCTATCAAGCACAGCGCCCCTCCCGCCAAGTGCAGATTATCATCCAGCTTTGCTGGCTCCTTGTAGGAGACGTAACCCCACTCACCAATCGCATACAGGTCGATGACCTGACCAACCACAGGAACAAACCCCAGCAGTACTTCACACACCAAGAGTACCGCTTCATTGCTGCTGGCCTTATCACCTAACTCAGCAGCTAAGCTGTGATGTATCTTGTTGACGGCAACTTTGAGCTCACGGCTACCTTTGTTTATTTTTTTATCCAATTCCCAAAAGCGCTTGTAGGCCTGGTTGTACTTGTCCGGAACACTATTGAAAATCCCACCGAGCATACCGACGTCATCGACATCAACTTCATCTGCGTCACTGTCAGAGGCGTCATATTCAATAAGTCCTTGCTGGCGCAGAATAAGAAACAACGTGAAATATTCGGCAGCTAATGCAGCATGGGCAGGATTGGATTGAAAGACCGGGTTATTTTGCAACGTTTCCTGAGGTTTGAATGAGTCACTCCCTTCTTCCAGCAGTAATTCAAAAGGGCCGCACCCCATATCCTTTATCTTACAGAGTCCATTTTTATCCGTCTTGCCACTGATCTCTTTCTTATTGCTGTCTGTCAACACGAAAGGGGCATTAGGGACTGGTTTCCCATCGTCATAATGATAATGAATGATGACTTCACAGCCACACTTTACGCATCCGCCAGAAATGATGTTATCGGTCGAAAAGTTGTTCTTGGCAGCCTCATCACTGGACATCAGGCTTGCTGTTTTATTTTTACTCATGAGTCCCTCAACCTATTCCTTATCCAATTCATGAAGTGCCTGTTCAAACAACCTATCCATGCGGTTTTGTTGACCAACTAATTCGATTGGGTCATCCATTATTTTTTTTGCCCAGGGAAACGCCATAAACCCCGCCGGCATTTCCAATTTGAGACTCAAGAAACGGATAACATCTTGTTGATTCTTGAACCCATGGGAGGTTGCTTCTTTCTCACCTTCTTTGACGAAATAGAACAACTGTTCTGGCTGCCACCCCTTAACCACCTGATGATGCGCTTGGATATGCGCAACATACTCATCGTGTGCAATACGATCTGATTGCGAGTTCAATGCAGACCATTGAGTGGGCGACAACTGTTGGGGTGTGCGTCCAGCAAGGTCATGTTCAACCCGCTCAACAAGATTGAGATGTTCACATCCGCCCTCGGGTGACACATCGATGATCTTGGCGCTAGGGCCAAACAGCGCAGTGGCTTCGGCGGGAGAGCTTGCCATCAAAAGGGGCTTAACCACCTGCCAATCACTGAGCCGCAATATGGCAGTCTCATTTTCGGGTGTCTCTATCCAGGACCACTGCCGCAGATGAGCCAGCAATGCTTGCAACTGCTGGAGCGGCGTATACGCCAACATGAACCAATCGAGTTGCAGCATCAGCCCCCATCCAGCTTGATGGATGACAAGGCGCTGGAGCTCTGGCCAACTTCCACGATGAACCGGGATGAGATAAGGCGAGATAGTGCTATGCAGCTTTCCCGTCTCCCCCCAATACAGCCTGGTCTGTTCGAGGCTGCCACCCCATTTTTCAGCCAAGCTGGGCACAGCATCATTGATGGCTGCCTCGGCAAACATGAACAGACCTTGCCCATCAAGCAGGCTCTGCCACTCATCATCGTTATACCTACCAGATACCATCATCTTGTTATCGGTCACGCATTACGCTCCTTTGTCGTCTGCCAGGCCAAACATCCATTCACGCCGATGAAAATGAGCTCTTGAATCACTCACCAGCACAGCGTCCATCTTGAATTTTTTAATGGCCATCGATAGCGAGTAGTGGGAAACCAATTTGATAAACTGAGGGTGCCGATAATAATCAGAACCTATAATCCAGCGATGTGCTGACCAGGATTCCCACTCATCCTCCGATGCAGAGGGATAAAACTCTTTTGCCAATGTAATTCCGCTGATAAAGCGCAGCTCCAGCCACTCAATACTCAGCTCAAAGGGATAATACTCGCTGGCCCTGATGAACAGGGTTTTGGTTAGATATTGATAGCGAGCTTGATTGGTCAATACTCGATAATTCTCTGCGCTCAGTCTGTTTTCATATTTTTGTGAAGGCTGGTTAGTGGACAGCCCTCGCTCCCCGAGACATTCAAATTGCGACCTTGAATAGCCGGCGCCCACCACTTCGGGTACATATATCGCTAGAAATTGAGCCTCAAACTGTTGCTTCGTTGGCAAGTCAACCATTGCGAGCCATGTCCTTAGCAAGGTGGGTTCGTGAAAGGGGAAAAATGTGTGACGCTCATCCGGGTAAATACAGGTGAGGCGAGCCATGCACACTCGCTGAACTTCATTTATCTCAGCAGTTGCTGTCAGTAGCACGACACCCACGTCAGGGTAGCATTCATGTGACAAGATCCATAACAGCAGGCTTTCCGTTGCCGCGCCTTCTTCGATGGAAAGCAGCAGAAGTTCAGAGGCGGGGTAACCTTGAACATGATTTTTATTAGGCAATAAGCGCCAATATTCTTGGCATCTATTACATAAAGATTTCCAATAATCAATACCACCTTCAAATTTGGTGATGTCAACAACAACATATAATTTCGATGTTTCATTTCTAACGATATCGAATATAGGAAACAGCATCAGAATTGCCTATCTAGTTGTGGCTTTAATGGAGCAAGCTGCTCTTATATACACATGCCTATAGGACAGGAGGGGTTTAAGTAACTGCAGAACATGGCTAAAATTATCAGCCGCACAACGTAATTCAGTCGTTAAACGGTGGGCCGGAATTTCCCTGCCCACTATTACACATCACTATACCTTTTCTCCGCGAGCCCAACGCTCACGTACTTCCGCAGGAGTCAACGGTGGGAATTTAACTCCCTTATCAATCAAAAACTGTTTTACCTTAATAGCCCATGGATATTGAGGTGATGATTTATCCATTAAAGATAGGCTGTCTTCCACTGAGTAGGCTAAATCTGAACCACCGCTGTCTCTCATTTTATAGTCGGCACCATGCTGCAACAGCCAATAAACAACCTCATATTGGTTAATATATGCACCATACAATGCGCTATTGCTACCAGGTCCATCTGTCAGATTAAGATCTGCACCACGCTCTACTAATAATTTAATATCAGCCCAGCGAGCTTCACCAATTGCATTGAATATAGCTGGCTCACCATTTCTATCCAGAGAATTTGGATTCCCTCCTGCATCCAAAACAACCTTGAGCAGTTCTGGATATTTAGAACCAGCAACGGAGCAAACTGCGTTATCACCAAACCCATCTTTATAATTGGGATCTGCCCCCACTTTCAGGGCAAGTTCGACCGCTTTGTAATCTTTAGTCTCAAGAATTAGCCATAGTAACGGAGTAATACCTTCTTCATCTTGTATATTAAGGTCAACCCCTTGCTCAACCTGACGACGAGCTACAGCCTCATCACCACGCTGGATTGCATCCAAAACATTCACTACAGGGGCTGGAAAAAACTCACTGGCTTGCATACTTTTCCCTCCCACTTGGCACGCAGATAACGAGCTCAGCACAGTGACCCAGAGAAGCATTAGGCAGGACCTCGAGCACATTTAGAGCTGCTCACCCTTGGCCCATCGTTCACGTACTTCAGCAGGCGTCAAAGGAGGAAATTTAACACCGTTATCTATCAAAAACTGCTTTACTTTTATAGCCCAAGGATACTGAGGAGAAGACTTATCCATAAGTGAGAGGCTATCGTCGACGATGTAGGCCAGATCCGCTCCTACTGAACTTCGTTGTCTAAAATCGGCACCATGCTGCAGCAACCAGTAGACAACTTCATATTGATTGATAAATGCCCCATATAAAGCACTATTACGACCAGGGCCATCGACTAAATTGAGGTCTGCACCATGCTCTACCAATAACTTGATATCGGCCCATCGAGCCTCTCCTATTGCATTAAATATCGCAGGGACACCATTCTCCCCTAACGAATTGGGATCTCCTCCCGCATCTAATACCACATCCAGCAGTTCGGGAAACTTGGAACCAGCAACAGAGCTGACAATATTTTCACCAAACCCATTCTTATAGTTTGGGTCGGCACCAACCTTGAGAGCAAGCTTGACCGCTTTATGATCTTTAGTTTCATAAACTAACCAAAGCAGTGGAGTTATCCCTTCCTCTCCCTGGATATTTAGATTAACACCTTGCTCTATCTGGCGACGCGCAGCTGCCTCATCACCGCGTTGGATAGCATCCAACACGCTAACTACTGGGGCTGGAAAAAACTCACTGGCCTGCATACTTTTTCCTCCCACCTGACATGCTGATAACAGACCCAACACCCCTACACAAAACATCTTCAAACGAGAAACCCATATCATTTTACTCCTCCAAGCTTGCTGGTTATGGTGCCAATATCCTCGCTCTTTTGCGCTTCAATACCAGCAATAACTTGATCCATACCGTGGCGAGCGATGGGATTCCCCCCTTGAGAGGGCAAGGGTAACATCTTACCGGCAGCAGAAGGCAGCGCTCCCCCTGCCAATAGCATACCTCCCAAGGCCCCACCAATAGCCGCACCGCCCGAGCCCCCCACCGCACTACCAATTCCAGCAAACAAAGTGGGTACCGCCATTTTTCCCACTCCTTGCACCATAGTGAGTACCTCCCCATCGACTGCCTGAGTCGTGATCAGCTCACCTATTTTGTCCAGTGGTAAGCCACCTTTGCGGCTGACCGTGTTGGCATGTAACCCAGCAGCATTGAAGGTATAACCGGGCAGACCGGTAGCACCAACCCCTGCTGAGGCTTCTCCTCCCCCCAAGGAATGCCCCACCGCAACCAATGGGGATGAAGGAGAAGCAACCGCCATTTTTACCTGTCGAGCTAAGTCCATTGCCTGATTGTATTGCTTGGTTTCCGAACCAATTCCCTGAGCGGCATTGGTCATCCAATCCAATCGGCCGGTGACCGCATTGTTAGTCCCACGATAGGTGAGCATGGTCTCGTTGTTAATGGAAGATTTGAACAAGGCCGCACCAAATCCTGTCGTTTTATTCGTAAATTCCGTTTTTTCTAGGCCGGGTATTTTCTTGGTATCAAGTAACTCAAGTCCGACAGGGGCTGTGGGTAAAGCCGTCCGAGCTCCTCGATTAAATTCATCGACGGCATAGACATGCTTCGCGGCCTCTGCCCGTAATATGTTGTCATTGTTAAAACCAAGACGCTTGCCTGCATCAGCCAGCCCAGGCACCTTGGCGGCACGCTCGGATAATTGCTTACGCGCCTGGTAGCGCAGCTTACGCTGAGCTTCCGTTAAGGCTTTTTCCACCTCTGGCAAGGCCACAGGGGCAGCCCACTCGAGCAGTGTTTGCCATGGCACCAGCATGGGAGAAAGCGCCAGCAGTGGCAGTCGCTTTTTGGCGGCTTGTTCGGCGCAGCTTTTGGCCGGCGATTGATAGGGGCTATCCCCAATAATCACATTGCCACTGCCTGCGGCGACAGAGCCCCCACAGCCAATGGCATCTCCTACCCTGGCCGCCGCTTTGCCGTTGATAAACACATTGCTAGAGCCACCAGAAATAGCGCGGCTATGAATGCCGTGGGGCATGTTGGGACACGGGCAAGCATGGAGTAACACGGAATCACCTTTGCGTGCAGCAGGCTTGCCATTAATGATGACATCGCCACTACCAGCAATGATCGGTGTGGCAGGAAAACAGCCGTGACCGGCGCAGCTATCGCCCAATCGAGCAGCACTTGGCATATCGACTCCTTAGCGGCGATCCGGCGCATCCGGCAAGGTGGGCTTATTGGGTGCTTCCGGCTCTATTGCAACCGGCGCAGTGCCGGCGCCGGGAGAGCCACCGTCATTGATCTTGACCACATTGCCCGAGATAGTTACCCCGGCTGCGTCAAGTTTGATGAAACCACCGGGTCCTTTGATGGTCAGAGCCTGCCCTGCTTCCAGCACAATGTCGGTAGCCTTGAGGTAGCTATCTGTTCCCACCACTACACGCTGATGTGCGCCAACTATCATCTCTTCCCCACCGGAGATCGATGTCTGGCGGCTACCATCTAAATGGGTTATCTCTCCCCCACCAATGAAGCGCTTAAATGAAGCCATCACTTTTTGTACAAAATGGCGGCCGATAAGCTGATGATGATCCTGCCCAATTTGTTCAAAATCATCTTGGGCTACCGTGCGATGACTATGGCGGTCCACCCGCTGGAACTGATCTTGATTGACTGTCAGATGTTGATCCAGTCCCACACTTTGGCGATGAATATGGTTGATGACGACGTCCATATCCTTTTGGGCATGGATGTAGATCTGCTCTCTAGATGCTTCATCTTCAAAGCGCAGTTCATTAAATCCTTTGCCTTTATGTGTATCAGTTCGCAACAGCGTACGTGTCTTATGCTCGGGTAACACATAGGGGGTTTGATTAGTGGCATGATAGGTACGACCAGTCACGATAGGCTGATCCGGATCCCCCTCCAGGAATGAGACGATGACCTCATGACCGATACGGGGCACTGCCATCATGCCATATTGGCCACCGGCCCAACCTTGGCTGACTCGCACCCAACAGGAGCTCTGATCATTGCTGGCGCCATATCTGTCCCATGGGAACTGCAGCTTGATCCGGCCATATTTATCGCAATAGATCTCTTCACCTGCAGGGCCCACGACCATGGCAACTTGGGGACCGTCTACCATGGGCTTATGAGGTAATTGTGGTCGCCAGGTTTGTAGTGCTTTGACTACCGTGAACTCATTAGTGATAGTTGTTGCCCCATCTCCGCCTTCCTCTTCCAAGGCTTGAGGTTGTTTACCGGTATGGAGAATGCTGACAACTTGCCAGTTGGTATTCAGGACAGCATTAGGATGCTCACTGAGTGCAAAAGTCTGACCTGGTAACAGCACCGCACAGTTCGACTGACCTCGGCTCGCCATGGCATCGCTGCGCAACGCATCGAGCCGATATTGGGTGAAGGATTTGCCACTGGGGTCTTGCTTGAAACGCCCTGGATAGTCAAAGTGCTGATAAGTGTCACGCTGGTGCTCAAGTTCACTCCCTAGCTTTTTATGAGATAAGGCATACGCCGGGGTTTTAAAGCTGTAGTCCTTGAGTTCAACCTCAGCTTGGCGCACCGTTTCTCGATAGTGAAACTTGCGAACATAGGGCCCTTGCTCTAGCGAGCGGTTGCCCAAATTGAAGAAGAGCGCGGGGCCATCGGTGAGTGCGGCTGTATTGTCTGCAAGCACAAGACGATGCTTGCCTTGCTCAAATTCATGGAAATAGAACATCCCCTCTTCTGCTGCGAGGCGATTGATGAATTCAAGGTCGGACTCCCGGTACTGTACGCAGTACTCCCGCTGAGCATGGGCGTTTTTGAGTGCAAAGGCGTAATCAGTAATGCCATGCTCCTGCAGCAAGGCCCCCATGATTTCTTCCGGCTTTTGTGCCTGAAAGATTCGGGCATTGTGACGCAGACCTAATCGCCACAGAGCTGGTTTGACTTCCATGCTGTAGCGAGTACGCCGAAAACCACTGTCACCTTGCTCGAACTGGCTCACAACACCGTTCACACGCCGCTGCAGCTCGCCCTCATACCACACCAACAGTTCGCACGGCTGATCCAGTACAGCGCCAAAATCGATATCAGGCTGGCTACTTGCCAGTTCCAACGCAAGTGTGAACGGATCGCTTAACGCCTCATTCAATGTAAAGCCGGCCACTACAAAAGTGGGATCTGGCAGCGTCCCCACCTTAACGGTGAACTGCAGTCCGGTCTGATTAGCCATGATATCTCCCTGTCACTTCTCCAAACACCACCTGAAACCTGCTAAAACAACACGCTACCGCCCTCTCCGGTCCATTTTCGACAACTAGAGATAAGTAACAAGACGGGTAATACGTTGATTGTCTCTGCATAACAGGACACCTCTTATTGCTTTGCAATCACTCCGCGTAAGCAGGGAGATGGCAAAACATAAAAACCACGAAAAAATTAACTAACTGAAAAATAAGGAAATAGGCCGGTTGTATAACCGGCCTGATTAGAAGAAATAACGGGCATAAAAGGCGAGTCTTATGCCTCGATCGGGGCGCGCCAGTCATCGGCACCTGAAGTCCCGGCGACGGTGTGCTCCCAGTCGATCTTGCGGTAAGCCAGAGAGACCTGGATCAGCTGGGTGAAGTCAGACTTCGCCGGATCCTGGCAATGGGGCATCTGGCAGTCGATGTCGACGATGGTGGCATCGGTCAGTAGGGTACTGAAGAAATGCTCTTGTTTGCCCTCAACAGAGGTGCGGTACCACTTCAGGGTCACTTTCGGCAGCATTTCGCCGGAGGCCAGGGAGTTGTACATCAGCGGCACTGCCTTGTTCAGGGCCACGGTGAATTTGAACGGCTTATGGACGCGCTGACCAGCCGGCTGACCGGATTGCGGGTCAGTTGGTACGGTCACAACGTGCTGAAACTCTTGTACCAGCATCTCGTCTTCATGGCCCTGCACGAAGATGTTGCCGACGGAGTCAGAAGTGAAAGCACCGGCGGTGATGTTGCCCTGGGTTTTACCTTCGATGCTGATATAACATGGGGTTGGCATAGGTATGCTCCTGATTGGTCAAACGGTAATGACACTCAACCGGAACCATTAGCAGTGACTATGCCACTCACTTAATTACTTAATAATCAATATTTTATGTTCACATATTTGAACTGTGTGATAGTGCTTGCGCAATAATTTGCTCAAACAGATGTCATGGACTGGCAAGACTTGAAATAATAGTTATTAATTCTTATTTCCATGCTAAGAATTGCTTCAGCAGAAATTAATGACTACCGATATCGTTATTATTCACACAGGCTTACTGTATAGATATTTAGCCCTAGCCATAGGAACGACTTGGCTTCGCCAAGAACCTATCGCCACTGTTAGAGTGGTTGTGTAACCACCGGTAACCACCATTTCTTAGGGACATGGTTACAGTAGAAGCCAATGATGGCGTGAGTTAGAAGGCAATGTAACCTCGTAACCAGTGCAACCAGCGCCTACTTGATATATAGAGCAAACTGCTGGCTGGAATCACGCTGTACTGTCACCTATCTATGTCGACTGAAGCGACAAGTGGAAGTCTCAAAAACAACCTTACTACCCCAGAGTCTCTGCCAACAGGAACTAAAGGGCCACCGAGTGTGACCCTTGCCTTCTCTGCCTCAGGCGCGGGCGTGAAAGAAGAAACAAAAATGGTGGCTACAAAAGGGGGCTGTAGCCACCTGTAGCCACCACCTTTTTGAGTAGTGGCTACACGACAAACCCAGCAATGGCGCGGCCTAGAGGGGAGTTGTAGCCGCGTAGCCACTGTAGCCACCGTTTTTTTCATACATAGAGTGCAGACAGCCGATCGAGATCACACTTTTACTGCAACAGGGGGTTGCCTTGAGATTGACCAACGAACAACGAGAGCGGGTGCTCGAACTGCGCCGCCAGCACTCAATGAGGGAGGTGGCTGACATAGCCGGCCTGCCATTGGGTACCGTGAAGTCCATCATCAGCCGGTCGGGGCTGTTTGCCGATAATTCAAAGCACCGGGCCATGTTCACCTTGCCTCCACGGCAAAGCAGCAGGGAGACCTTGCCGACAGTTCCAGAGTTGCCACCCCAGCTGGTGGTGACAGGAGACAAGGAAATCGATGCCCTACTCTGGCTACGCCAGATGATGGAGACTGGTGATCCGGACCGGATTGAACAAGCCAAGGAAGCTGCATGCCGGATAACCACCCCACTCGAGGAGCTTGAGACGCGCTACGGTAAGTGGCTGGCGGCCAGTGCCGGGCATATCATGGCAGGCCTTGGCAGCATCGGCTTTGCCAACCTAGATGGCCTGGCAGAGCGTGCCATCGAACGACGAGCCAAGGAAGCCGAGGCGGTCGGGCGCTTCGGGGATGAACTGTGGGATGACACACCGGCGGAGGTATTTTGCCTGGAGAGCCTGCGAACGGTTGAGCGAGTGGAATGGGACTACCCGCCGGAACAGGTGGCCGATCGGTTCAAGGCTCTACCCGAACTGATGCCGCACACTTTGAGTGACTGCCTTCACGAGTTGGCCTACTGGAATGACCTTCACTACCTGCGAAAGGCCTGTGATACCAGTGGCGATTACGAGCACCGCATGGAGTCGTCTGCCCGAGACTGGTTCATCTTCGGCTTGTTGGCAGAGCTACGGCCGCGGACCCGGGAAGAAGCCAAGGACACCCTCCGCTACCTGATGGTCAGCGATCGCCAAGATATGCCAGAAGCGGAGCAAATCCTGGAAAACCTCGTCAGCTAGTGTGGGCCAGTGATGCCTGAGTGCCATGTCGTCCCAAGGCGTTTCTATTCGTATCCTTAATGAGTCCAAGATCAACCCAATCTGGCTGATTCTATGAGATGATTTCGACTAATTCTGTCCCGTATACGGAAATCACTCATGGCCGAGATCAACAAGGCAACCCTCACCGAAGCCGATATCATCTCCAAATACCTGTTGCCTGCTATCAAGGCCGCCGGGTGGGATGACCTGACCCAGATCCGCCAGGAGGTGAAACTGCGGGACGGTAAAGTGGTGGTACGTGGCCAGATGGCGGCCCGCAAGAAGGTGAAATCGGCCGATATCGTGCTCTATCACAAGATGGGCTTGCCATTGGCGGTGATCGAGGCCAAAGCCAACAAGCATGAGGTCGGTAAGGGCATGCAACAGGGGCTCGACTACGCCCGCATGCTGGATGTGCCCTTTGTCTTTGCCAGCAACGGTGACGGTTTTATTTTCCATGACAAAACTAATGGTCAGCAGCTGGAGACCGAGGTCTCGCTAGTTGATTTCCCCACCCCCGATCAGTTGTGGGATAAGTTCTGTAGCTGGAAAGGCTACACATCAGCTCAACTACCCATGATCAGCCAGGACTATTATTCGGATGGTAGCGACAAGAGCCCTCGTTACTATCAACTGCAGGCTATAAACAAAACCATAGAGGCTATCTCTGCCGGCGAGGATAGAGTGCTGTTGGTGATGGCTACCGGTACCGGCAAGACCTATACCGCTTTTCAAATCATCTGGCGCTTGTGGAAGGCCAAAGCCAAGAAGCGCATCCTATTCCTTGCCGACCGTAATATTCTGGTGGATCAGACTAAGCAGAACGATTTTCAGCCCTTCGGTTCAGCGATGACCAAGGTGACGGGTCGCACCGTCGATCCAGCTTTTGAAATTCATCTTGCCCTCTACCAAGCGCTGACTGGACCAGAAGAGACTCAGAAAGCTTTCAAACAAGTCTCTCCAGATTTCTTCGACCTGATCATCATCGACGAGTGTCACCGCGGCAGTGCTGCCGAGGATAGTGCCTGGCGCGAGATCCTCGAATACTTCTCATCGGCCACACAGATTGGCCTGACAGCCACGCCCAAAGAAACCGAGACCGTCTCCAGCACCGATTACTTCGGTGACCCCGTCTATACCTATTCTCTGAAAGAAGGAATAGAGGATGGTTTTCTTGCCCCTTACAAAGTGGTGCGGGTCGATATCAACGTGGACCTGCAGGGGTGGCGGCCCACGAAGGGACAGTTGGATAAACAGGGCAACGAGATAGTAGATCGCATCTACAACCAGAAGGACTTTGACCGCACCCTGGTGATCGATGAGCGAACTCAGCTGGTGGCCGAGACTATAACGAACTACCTCAAGAAAACAGATCCAATGGCAAAGACCATCGTCTTCTGTAACGACATCGATCATGCCGACAGGATGCGACGGGCGTTGGTCAACCTCAATCCAGAGCAGATGGCCAAGGACGAGCGCTACGTGATGAAAATCACCGGTGATGATGACCTTGGCAAGGCCCAGCTCGATAACTTCATCAACCCCAAGAGAGCATATCCTGTCATCGCCACGACTTCTGAACTGATGAGCACAGGGGTGGATGCCAAAACGTGCAAGCTGGTAGTGCTGGATCAGAACATTCAGTCCATGACTAAGTTCAAGCAGATCATCGGCCGTGGCACTCGTATCGACGACAAGTACGGCAAGCTCTGGTTCACCATTCTCGACTTCAAGAAGGCCACGGAGCTGTTTGCCGATCCTCGTTTTGATGGTGACCCTGTACGAGTCATCGTTACCAAGCCGGAAGCCATTAATGACCCAGATGATGGTCTTAGCGACATCATCGATGGTGCAGACCCCTTACCAGCAGATGAGGGAGGTGATGGAAGTGAGCCGGGAGCTGTTGGCAATACTGGGGAAGGAGAAGGAACCTATACCACAGGTAGCACGGGTGGTGGCCAGGGGGGGGCCTTTGACCCAACAGGTGATCCTCAGTCGGAAGTCCGCAAGTATTATGTCAACGGGGTTTCCGTCAGTATCATTGCCGAGCGGGTGCAGTATTACGATGCTGATGGCAAGCTGGTGACCGAGTCGTTCAAGGATTACACCCGTAAGACCCTGCTCAAGGAGTGCGCCACCCTTGATGACTTCACTAGACGTTGGCAAGCTGCTGAGCGCAAGCAGGCCATCATGGATGAGCTGGCCCAGGTAGGGGTGCTGTGGGATGTCCTAAGTGCCGAAGTGGGCCAAGAGCTCGACCCGTTCGACCTTATCTGCCATGTGGTATACGATCAGCCGCCGCTGACCCGCCGCGAGCGGGCCGACAACGTCAAAAAGCGTAACTACTTCACCAAGTACAACGAGACCGCTCAGCAAGTGCTGACAAATCTGCTCGACAAATATGCTGACCAAGGCGTTGCCGAAATAGAAACCAAGGACGCGCTCAAAGTCGCCCCCTTTACCGAGCTGGGGCGTCCGCTGGAGTTGGCCAAAAAAGGCTTTGGTGGCCCCCAACAGTTTGAGCAGGCCATCACCGAGCTGGAGCAAGAGATCTACAGCGAGCAACAGCGCGCCTGACGGTTTCCCGGCAATAGAACAGTAACCCGAGTGGCCATACAGACTATGGCCACTTGTTTTTATCGATGTTTCTGACGTCTTCGCAAGAAAGAGAAAACCATGTCATCCATCAGCTCAGTCATCAAATCTATCCAGGACATCATGCGCAAGGACGCCGGTATCGACGGCGACGCCCAGCGCCTAGGCCAGCTCTCCTGGCTGCTGTTTCTTAAAATCTTCGATGCCCAGGAAGAGGAGTTGGAATTTGAACATGGCAGTGAATATCGCCACCCCATCCCCGAGCGCTTCTTGTGGCGTAACTGGGCTGCAGATGGTGAAGGGATCACTGGCGATGAACTGCTCGACTTCATCAACAACGATCTGTTTGATAGCCTGAAAAACCTGCCTGTCAGCATCAAACTTAATCCCCGTGGCTTTGTGGTGAAAGAGGCGTTTTCTGACGCTTTCAACTACATGAAGAACGGCACTCTGCTGCGCCAGGTGATCAACAAGCTCAACGAAATCGACTTTACCGACAGCAGTGAGCGCCACCTGTTTGGTGATATCTACGAGCAGATCCTGCGTGACCTTCAGAGCGCTGGTAACGCCGGTGAGTTTTACACCCCACGCGCAGTGACCCGCTTTATGGTCAACCGCATCGACCCCAAACTGGGGGAGAGGATCATGGACCCGGCTTGCGGTACCGGCGGTTTCCTGGCTTGTGCGTTTGACCATGTGAAAGAGCGTTACGTCCAGTCAGTCAGCGACCATCAAACTCTGCAGCAGCAGATCATGGGGGTGGAGAAGAAGCAACTGCCACACCTGCTTTGTACCACCAATATGCTTCTTCATGGCATTGAAGTACCAGTTCAGGTCCGCCACTGCAACACCCTCAACCAACCGCTCTCCAGTTGGGACAGCGACATCGATGTCATCCTGAGTAACCCACCATTCGGTGGCACTGAAGAGGACGGTATCGAGCAGAACTTCCCTGCAGATATGCGCACCCGTGAGACTGCCGATCTCTTCTTACAACTCATCATCGAGGTGCTGAAAAAGGGCGGCCGCGCTGCCGTGGTGCTGCCAGATGGCACTCTGTTTGGCGAAGGGGTCAAGACCAAGATCAAGCAACTGCTCACCAGCGAATGCAACCTGCACACCATAGTGCGGCTGCCCAACGGCGTCTTTGCCCCCTATACCGGCATCAAGACCAATATCCTGTTCTTCACCAAGGGCCTGCCAACCAAAGATATCTGGTTCTATGAGCATCCCTACCCGGCCGGGGCCAAAAGCTACAGCAAGACCAAGCCGATGAAGTTTGAGGAATTCGAGACCGAGATCGCTTGGTGGGGTGACGAGGCAGATGGGTTTGCCGCCCGGGTTGAGACCGAGCAGGCCTGGAAGGTTAGTATCGACACCATCATCGAGCGCAACTTCAACCTCGATATCAAAAACCCCCATGTCGGTGAGCAGGTCAGCCACGATCCGGATGAGTTGTTGGCCAGCTATGCCAGCCAACAGGCTGATATCCAGACCCTGCGCGACCAGCTAAAAGCCATCCTGAGCGAAGCGCTGGGCAAGGACGCGGCCAAACATGGGGAGCAGGCGTAATGGCGATCGAGAACTTGATTACCGACCACCTGGACCTATGGACCTCCGCCGTACGCCCCAAGAGCAGTGCCGGCCGTGGCAGTAACAGCAAGCTAGAGCTCACCGGCATCAAAAAGCTGCGTGAGCTGATCCTGGAGCTGGCCGTACGCGGCAAACTGGTACCGCAAGATCCCAGCGATGAGCCCGCCTCTGTCTTGCTTGGGCGGATTGCTGCCGAAAAGACGCGGTTAGTGAAAGAGGGAAAAATAAAAAAAACCAAAGCCTTGCCAAAAATTAGCGAGGAAGAGAAGCCATTCGAACTACCGGAAGGGTGGGAGTGTATTCGTCTGGGAGACTTAACCAGTAAAATGGGGTCGGGTAGCACACCTAGAGGTGGACAAAGTGCCTATGTCTCGGAAGGTGTTCCTTTCCTGCGCTCTCAGAACGTGTGGAATGAGGGGCTGAGATTGGATGATGTTGTGTATATCGATGAAAACACACATCTAAAGATGGAAGGAACTAAAGTCATTCCTGGTGATGTGCTTTTAAATATTACAGGCGCATCATTAGGGCGAACATTGATATTTCCTGATTCGATTAAAGAGGCTAACGTAAGTCAGCATGTCACAATTATCCGTTTGTTAATTGATGAGTTGGCTCCATTTGTTCATTTAGGAATAAAGTCTCCCCTCGTTCAAGACTTGATATGGGGTCGACAAGTTGGAATGGCCATCGAAGGTCTCAGCAAGAGAACATTAGAGCAGTTTGAGTTTCCGATTCCTCCACTCGCAGAACAGCACCGCATCGTTGCCAAAGTGGATGAGCTTATGGCCCTCTGCGACCAGTTGGAGCAGCAGAGCGAGGCGCAGCTGGCGGCCCATCAGACGCTGGTGGAAACCCTGCTCACCACGCTGACAGACAGTGCCGATGCCGACGAGCTGGCGAAAAACTGGGCGCGGCTAAGCACTCACTTCGATACCCTCTTTACCACCGATGCCAGCATCGACGCTCTCAAGCAGATCATTCTGCAATTAGCGGTGATGGGCAAGCTCGTGCCTCAAGACCCCAACGATGATCCCGCCTCAGTACTGCTGGAACGTATCGCCGCAGAAAAGGAACGTTTGGTTAAAGAGAAGAAAATTAAAAAAGAGAAACCGCTGCCTGCGATTAGCGAAGAGGAAATGCTGTTTGAGTTGCCAGAGGGGTGGATGTGGTGCAAATTTGGATTTTTAGCAGATTTCATCAATGGGGATAGAAGTAAGAACTATCCTAATAAGGATGAATATGTTAGCGCAGGGATTGCTTGGATTAATACTGGCCACATTAATCCAGATGGCACATTATCTACACAAGACATGAATTTTATTTCTCAAGAGAAGTTCAATTCATTAAAAAGTGGGAAGATTAAACCTGATGATTTAGTTTATTGTTTGCGTGGGGCAACATTTGGCAAGACCGCATTCGTCAAACCATTTGAGGAGGGCGCAATTGCATCTTCATTAATGATTATTAGGCCACATATTAAGGGTTTAGGTGAATTCATTTATAAATATTTAATAAGCCCGGTGGGACGCTCACAGATTTATCGTTTTGATAATGGCTCAGCACAACCTAATTTATCTGCAAATAGCGTTACTCTATATACTTTTCCATGTCCACCATTAGAAGAACAATATCGAATTGTTGCGAGAGTTGATGAACTAATGATCCTCTGCGACCAACTAAAATCCCGCCTGCAAACCAGCCAGCAGACCCAGCTTGCCCTGGCTGAGTCGCTGGTGGAGGGCGTTCTTAGCTGATGATGAATCCCCCGCCACGTTGGGGATGGCCTGCTGATTGAGTCGCCATAGGGGGTTGCAGGCATGCCCAGCATGGGCATCTAGTAGCCCCCTCTTTTACATGCTTTGCAGGATAAAGGCCTCATGTTTTCATCCGAAGTCGTCTATGTTCCCTCCCGCCACCTGGTGGGCTCTGTTCATGCGGCGCCATTCCCTGGCCATTAGCTGTGCTCACCAGCGTCGTCGTTTCCCTGATACGGCTATGCTCGAACGCTCCGATAACGGTAACTCCGCACCTAACTCGACTAGGCTCCGTTACACCCGGTACCGGTACTGACCGCAAACTCCGCGCCTAAGCCGGCAGAAAGCCAAGGGGGTGATGGAGCGCTCCTGCCACGGCAGGTGAAACAACACCCCACAGCTACCAGATGAACTATTCCTCCTGGGCCGGCTACTTGCCTCTTTCACCACCTGCGCAATCCCCTCTGAACTGCGCACTACTAACTTCGCAAATTGCGCACTTCTCTGCGTACTGGAACTGCGCAAAAACGAAATGCAACGGACAGACCAATATTGGATGCTCGAGGCGTGGCAAGGCCTGGGGAGGAAGTGGGAGGCTTAGAGATTGCGCAATTGCGCAGTTCTGCGCAAAACGAATTACATCGGCGCAAAGAAAAACACGGTGAGAATGAATCGTGGGATCCGGGTCATAGGGATTTGAACCCGCATCCCGAGAATTGCGTCGCGAGCGCTCTAAGTAGCCGGAAATCTGGCTGGCTTTTCCGCGGGGTAGACCGGTACGCCTCAATGGCAAAAATGTGGGGTGGCTTATTCGCCAGTAACACCAACGGCAACACCACAGCTCTAGATCACATCATTAAATCATTTAAAATCAATACCATGAGCCATTGATTCAGACTCCCCCAGCGCAGGAAGTGGCCTTTTTTATGCTCGATTGCCGGTGTTCACGCCATCTCTCGCCTAGTCACTCCTCGGCGGTCAGCACCAACCGCCGCCAGGGGCCTGTGATGTCGCAGTGGCCGGTTTCGTCCGTGTTCTGCCAACCGAGGCGATGATAAAAGGCCAGCGCCGTGGTGTTGCGGGTGGCCACCTTGAGGGACGCCGGTTTCCTGAATCCGGCCAACCCTTCGGCCAGCAGGGCCCGACCGACCCCCTGCCCATGCCAGTCCGCCGACACATAGAGATGATGCACGAAGCTCTCCTGCCCCCAGATGGAGACAAAGCCGCAGGGGGATCCCCCCTTCTCCGCCACCCAGATCCGCTCCCCCCGGGTCTGTTCGGCGAAATCCTCCAGCCGGAACAGGGAGGGTTCGACCCACTCGAAGGCTTGCCGCCTGCCCTTGAGGAACAACTGTGCCAGCACGGGCGCATCCGCCGCTCGCATCGCTCTGATCATGAAGATGTCCTTTTTCCTGGTCGTCCTCGCCCACTTTGCGGTGGATCCCGCCGCGCTGTCAAATGCGCAGCACAGACCCTCTTGAATACATAATGCGTGACCCAGGGCTGCCTATTTTATCGCCCGAGGGACTATACTGCCTGGGTCCCATCCATGACTGGTTCGAGGTTCACTGATTTATGGATAACAAGCAGATAGAAGGCAGCATTCTGGTTCCGGCCCACATCGACGATGTCTGGCGCGCCTGGACCACGGAGAGCGGATTGCGCAGTTTTCTGGCACCAGAGTGCCTGATGGTGGCCGAGCCAAACGGCCCGTTCGAGATCTATTTCCGGCCGGATGCCCCCCTGGGTGAGCGAGGCAGCGAGGGGTGCCGGGTGATGGCGGTGATGCCTCACGACCTGCTCAGCTTCAGCTGGAATTTCCCCACCCAGTTTCCCCATATCCGCCAGCAGAAGACCCTCATCAGCCTGCGCTTCGTGCCGGAGGGCCAGGGCACCCGCCTCCACTTCCTGCAGACCGGCTGGGCCAACGATCCCGACTGGGACCTCGGCTATGCCTACTTCCGGGAAGAGTGGCTGGAGATCAGCCTCCCCAGACTGCAATACAGGTTCACCCACGGCCCCATCGACTGGAGCAATCCCCCCACCCGGCAGCAGCTCAAGGCCCTGGCACAGTGATGGGCAACCTCGGCCTTTCCAAGCCGAAATGGCGGGGCCATGGCGCGGGCTGTCGCCTCTCGCCCGGCAGGGATGAAAGCCCTCCGTTCAGCTGTGTTTATCAATAAAAACAAACAGATAATATTGAAACCTTCATCAACACCGGCTATTCATGGAAGTATCGCCTCCGGCAGGGAATGTCCTCCCTGCCCCATCACGAGATAACACATAATAAGAACCATACCCGGCCCCAAGCCGGGGAACATGAGGTAGCCATGTTGATCGAGAAAACACTGCTTGAGCAATTCAACATCAATGAGATCGAAATCCAACGCCGGATGGAGCTCTTCAAGCTGACCCAGGGGGAGCTGGATCTGCTGGCGCAGCAGCAGCCCATCATAGAACAGCATCTGGACAGCCTAGTCGCCAAGTTCTACGACAAGCAGACGCAATTTGACGAGATAGCTCTGCTGATCGGCGACGCCGACACCCTGCAGCGGCTGCGCAACGCCCAGCGCCGCTACATCCAGGAGCTGTTCTCAGGCCATTACGACAACGCCTATGTCAACAGCCGCCTGCGGATCGGCCTGGTGCACAAGCGTATCGGCGTCGAGCCCAAGCTCTACCTCTCCGCCAGCTGTACCCTCAAATACCTGGTGGAAGACGTGCTGATCGAGCACATGGCCAACCCGTCCGAGCTGCCCCAGGTGCTGCGGGCCCTCGACAAGCTCATCAGCTTCGACACCGCACTGGTGTTCGACACCTATATCGGCACCCTGCTGAGTGCGGTCGAGAATGCCAAGAAGCGGATGGAGACCTATGCCCGCGAGCTGGAGGAGAAGTCCAAGATCCTGAGCGCCCATGCGGAGCGGGACCCCCTCACCGAGCTCTACAACAAGCGGGCCATGCATCGCACCATCATGCGTGAACTCAATGCGGCCATCCGCCGCAAGAGCTTCCTGTCGGTGATCTACATCGACGTCAACAAGTTCAAGTTCATCAATGACACCTTCGGTCATGCGAAGGGGGATGAAGTCCTGTAAACCCTGGGACAGGCGATCACCGAGAGCTGTCGCGCGTCGGACTTCCCCTGCCGGATCGGTGGCGACGAGTTCTGCGTCATCCTGCCGGAGGCGAGCCGGGCCACCGCCCTGCACATCGGCGATCGTATCGAGGCCGCCTTCACCACCGCCTACCCCGAGTACTCCATCAGCATCGGCATCTGCGTGACGGGGAATGAGCAGTTCGTCACCGCCAACGAGCTCATCGAGGGGGCCGACAAGGCGATGTACGAGGCCAAGCAGCAATCCTCCTGACGGCTTTCCGACGACCCAAAACAGATGCCGCTCCCCTTGGGGAGCGGCATCCTGGACTCAGGAGAGGGTCGCTGCGTTACTCTTCTTCCATCTCGTCAAACAGGGGGTGATAGAGCACCTCCCCCGATAACCCCGCGAGGCCACCGGGCTGCAGCTCCATCGCCATGAAGCAGTCGGCGGGCACCTCGTAGATGCAGTTCAGGCCAAACTCGCTGGCGGGACGAAAGCCGAAGCGGGCGTAGTAGGCGGGATCCCCGAGCACCACCACCGCCTTCCAGTCCATCTCCAGCGCCGTGTCCAAGCCTTCGCGCACCAGATCCGAGCCGATGCCCTGTCCTTGCCAGTCCGGGTGCACGGCCACCGGCGCCAGGCCGAGCCAGGGCCCCTCCTGACCGTTAATGGTGATCGGGCTCAGCATCAGGTGTCCCATGAACTCGTACTCTTCCTCCTCGACCATGGTGACCACGGCGGCCCCACATTCGCGCAGGCGATTAACCAGCTCGGCCTCATCGGATCGGCCAAAGGCGGCGCTCACCAGCTCATAGACTGGCAGCATGTCGCCGGGACGCTCGGTTCTCAACATAGGGCATAACTCCTCGTACGGCAGGGCGGCCATTATTCCACACAAGTGGCCCCCGACCTGAATGGCTTTATCCGAAAATGGGAGGCCGGACTCAGGAAAACGAATGCGGCCGCGGGGACGGCCCCCGCGCGACCCGCTCATCCCACCCGATGCGGTATCAGCGATCCCCCCGTCTTGGATCCCTCAGAACCAGCAGATAGTTGAGGCCAAGCTCTCCCCGCTCCTTGAGCAGCACGCCATCCCCATGAGTCCAGGAGAGGGGCCCCTCCCCTTCTAGCCATGAGACGGGATGGGATCTCACCACCAGCCCGGCCGTCGCCCGCCCAGGTGTGCCGTCCTGCCCCTCGCCATCCATCTCGTCATCCATAAAGAGCGCCAGCTCTGGGGTATTACCACTCCCTTCCCGCTCCCAGGGGCCGTGCAGTATGGCCACCACTACCCTCTCATCCTCAAGCCAGGGGATCAGGCTAGCCCGCAGGGGGGCGGACAGGATGGGGGCGCGATCCAGTCGCCAGTGGCTGAGCGTCCCCTGACCGTCAGTCCCGGCCCGAACCCCGCAGCAGTGCATGCCTATCTTGGCCATCACCCTGCCGGAGGCCAGGTTGTCCGGCATATGGCGGGCCGTCAGGGCGGGTAATTGCCATTGCTCGAAGGCAAAGCGTTTGACCAGGGTCGCCGCCCGGGTGGCGAGCCCCCGGTTCTGCCAGGGGACCCCCACCCACCAGGCGAGCTCCCCGCTCCAGTGCAACGAGATGACCCCGAGCAAGGGGGCAGGTTCAGATCCGGTTGGCAGGCTCAGCGCCCAGGTTCGGCCAAGGCCGAGAGCGGCCTTGCGCCCGCTCATGGCGAGCCAGTCCCGGGCCGCCTCCGACGGATAGGGGTGGGGAATGTTGAGGGTATAGCGGGCGAGCGCGCCGTCGGCGCAGTAGCGCGCGATCTCGGCTTCATCCTCCGCCCGCAAGGGGCGCAACACCAGGGCTCCCGGGCCCGGCTCACGCAGCTCGGGGATGGAGAGGCGCCGGGCGAGCAGCCTCTCCAGCACCACGGCCAGATCGTCGTCCGGCCCCAGGGTCAGATCCGCCCCCACGGGCCCCAGGGTGAGCAGACCGCTCTCCTTGGCCAGGATCAGCAGGGCGCTGGAGGTGCAGATCAGGATCTGCCGGCTCGGATCGACCGCCATCACGGGGGCCTCGTCCCCGTCCAGCCAGGCGGCGAGCAATGCGCTGGCCGAGAGGATGCCGTCCGGCGGGCAGGCCGCCCAGGGAGCCGGGATCTGTGGATCCCGCCCGGCCCGCTTGCTCTGCAGCAGTTGCCAGCTGTGCCCCTGCCCGCGCCATGCCTGCAGGGCCGCCAGCCAATGGGGCCGCCAGAGGCCCCCTTCAATCAATAGCTCCATCCTTCCCCCAAGGTGCACCGTTGTGATGGCAGGGCATTCTGGAGGGCCTGCCGTATGCAACTTCCTCACCCTGCGTCCCGTCACGGGCCACGATTCAACCGCTAGCATGACAGCCTGCTAACCGGCTGTTAAACCCTATTTTTATCATGGTTAAACGGCATACCCCATGAAAAAATGCCATATGTCCGCCTTGATGAAGGTCACATTAATGGGGTCTCTCCCTTCCTATCATGGCCACATCATGCACCACCAGCGCGGGTTCATGAATAACCATGCATAACAAGAGAAAAGACTATGCAGCAAACCACTCCCCTCAAGACGGTGTTAGTCAGTACCCTGGCGACCGCCCTGCTGATCTTCGTGGCCCAGTATCTGATTGGGAAACAGGAGATCAAGATCGGCATCGCCATCATCCCCATTTTGCCCATGTTGTTCGCCGTCATCATCGGCATGATAGTCTCCGCCAAACCGGTCAAGGATCGCATCCCCGGCTGGAAGAAGCTCTTCACCGAAAAGGAGGAAGGCTTCTGCGGCAAGATGGTGGGCTTCAGCCTGCTGATCCTCGGTACCCAGTATGCCGGCATGATCATCCCCAACCTCAAGATGATCCTGAGCGTCGGGGTGCCGCTCTTCCTGCAGGAGATAGGCAACCTCTTGCCCATCCTCATCGCCATCCCGCTGGCGGTGAAGTTCGGCTTCGGTCGCCGCGCCATCGGGGCCTGCTCCTCCATCAGCCGTGAACCCTCGGTCGCGGTCATTCAGGGCAAGTTCGGCACCGGCTCCCAGGAGTACATAGGTGTGCTCGCCATCTACTTATGCGGCTCCGTCATCGGCACCCTCTGGTTCAGCGTGCTCGGCAGCATAGCGCCGCTGACCGGCCTACATCCGCTGGCCCTGGCCGCCGGCTCAGGGGTGGGTTCGGGATCCATGCTGAGTGCCGCCTCAGGCGCCCTCATCAACGGTCTGGACGAGGCGCTGGCCCAGCAGGTGCTGAGTATCGCCGCTGCCTCCAACCTGCTCTCATCGGCCCTCGGCGCCCTCTCCCTCACCTATCTGGGACTGCCCCTTGCCGAGAAGATCTTCGCCATCTCTTCCAAAGGAGAGCAAGCATGAAAAGCATCGTGATGGATATGCGCTTCGTCTTCCTGGCGATCCTGCTGGCCATGTTCACCCAGACCCTGACCACGGGCCTGCCGCTGTGGCAGATGGGGGACAGCTTCGTCGCCATGTCCCTGGTGGTGTTCGCCTCCCTGGTGACCAAGCGCTACCTGCCCTCCTCCCTGCCGGCCTTCGCCTATGCGACCATCATCGGCATCCTCATCTGCCTGCCGGAGACCCCGGTGCGCGGCCTCTTCATCGACGCGGTGGCGAAGATCTCCTTCCTCTCCTGCTGCGTGCCGCTCCTGGCCTTCGCCGGCCTCTCCGTCGGCGGTCAACTCGAGGAGCTCAAGAAGATGTCCTGGAAGGTGATCCTCATCTTCATGATCGTCTCCACCTGCTGCTTCTTCGGCGCCTCGCTGGTTGCCCAACTCGGCTTCTCCATTCAAGGGATCATCTGATGCACGACTACCATATCGAACCTGACCTGCTCGCCCTGCGTGATTTCAGCTGCGAGGTGCGCCACCACCTGCACAGCATCCCGGAATACTCCGGCGCCGAGTTCAAGACCTCGGCCTATTGCCGCCAGCTGATGGAACAGTTCGGCTACCAGATCACCGACTACCCGGGCTTCACCGGCTTTCACGGGGATCTGCACATAGACCCCAGCCTGCCCACCATCGCGTTTCGCGCCGACATGGACGGCCTCGAGATGCACGACATGAGCGAGGTGGCGTTCAAGTCCACCCACGAGGGGATGGCCCATAATTGCGGCCACGACTCCCACATGGCGATCGCGCTGACCACCGCCAAGTTCCTGGCCGCTCACCAGGATCGGCTGCAATACAATGTGCGCATCATCTTCCAGATGGCGGAAGAGGACATGCGGGTGCCGGGGGCCGGCAAGATGGTGGAACTCGGCTGCATGGAGGGGGTGGACGAGGTCTACGCCCTGCACAACGACGGCGCCATGGAGACCGGCACCATCAAGTTCAACCAGGGGGTCATGTCCTCCTGGGGCTCGGCCTGGACGTTAGAGGTGCACGGCATCTCCGCCCACGGCTCGACTCCCCACAAGGGGCTGGACGCCATCCGCGAGGCGGTGCGCATCATCGAAGACATGGACTACATAGTAGCCAAGCGCACCAGCCCCTTCAGCCCGGCGGTATTCGGCTGCGGCATGATCAACGGCGGCACCATCCCCAATGCGGTGGCCGATCACGTGCAGGCCCGTGGCACCATCCGCGCCATGGATGCCGAGACGGATCAGATCCTGAAAAACAGCTTCAAGGACATGGTCGCCCAGAGCGAGCTGCGCGGCTTCAAGACCAGCATGGTCTATGCCGGCTACCCGGCGGTGGAGAACCACGGCGCCGCCTGCGAGCGGCTGCGTCAGGCCGCGAGCCCCGTGCTGCCCGCCGAGGGCATCAATGCCCAGGGCCAGCCCATGACCGGTAGCGAGGACTTCAGCTACATGATCAACGCCACGCCGGGGCGCATGGGAGCCATGTTCTTCCTCGGCAGCGGCTGCCAGGCCAAGGGGATCTGCAACTACCTGCATGCGAACCCCTACTACCTGGACGACGACTGCCTGCTGATAGGGGCCCAGATCTTCGTCAATCTGGCGACCAGGACCGACTGACGGGCAAGGAGGATCGGCGGCAGCCCGCTGATCGGCGCCCGGATCTTCGTCAATCTGGCGACCCGGGCGGCGTAAAAACCTGCAACCCAATGTAAAGAGAGGCCACTGGCCTCTCTTTTTTTATGCCCCGGCGTCAGAGCCAGGGCAGGGTCGCCAAATTGGTCGCCTGGGGCTGATTGAGGAGGGAGAGCTGCACCGTCTCCCGGCTCACGTGGGGGGCCAGCAGATGGATGAAGTCATACATGTAGTCCCTCAGGTGCACGTGCCTGCGCAGGCAGACGTGGACCACGCTGGAGGCGATCAGGTGATCGATGTTGAGCGCAACCAGGCTCTCCTTGTCCCCCTCGTCGAAGGCGGCTGAGGCGATCACCCCCACCCCCATGCCGAGGCGCACATAGTGTTTGATGATGTCGGTGTCCGTCGCCGTCAGCACGATGCGGGGGCTGAGACCGTGGCGGCCGAACGCCACGTCCATCTTGGAGCGGCCGGTGAAGCCGAACACATAGGTGATGAGGGGGTAGCGGGCCAGATCCCCCATGGAGAGCGGCTGGCAGTCGATGAGCGGATGGCCGTGGGGCACCACCACGCTGCGGCCCCAGCGGTAGCAGGGGACGGTGGCCAGTTCGTCGAACAGGTGCATGGACTCGGTGGCGATAGCCATCTCCACGTCCCCGTTCTGCACCATCTGGGCGAGCTGAGCCGGCGCCCCCTGATGCAGATGGAGGCTGACCTCGGGATAGCGACGGGAAAATTCTGTGATGGCGGCGGGCAGCTTGTAGCGCGCCATGGTGTGGGTGGTGGCGATGCGCAGCACCCCGCTGGTGGCGAGCTGCTCGCGCGAGGAGAGCTGACCAATCTGATCCACCTGGGCCACCACCCCCTTGGCCAGCTCCATCACCTGCTCCCCCATGGGGGTCAGGCCGATGAGGTTCTTGCCCTTGCGGGTGAACAGCGCCAGCCCCAGCTCATCCTCCAGCATCTTCATCTGCTTGCTGAGGGTCGGCTGGGAGGTGTAGAGCTTCTCCGCCGTCGCCGAGATGTTGAAGTTGTTCTTCACTATCTCGGTGAAGTTCTTGAGACGGGCGATGTTCATCAGGGAGCCAGACGCTCGATGTGCCAGCCCTCTCCTTCCCGGCTGTAGTAGAAGCGATCGTGCAGGCGATGGGCCCCACCCTGCCAGAACTCCACGGTGTCGATGACGACCCGATAGCCGCCCCAGAAGCTAGGCAGCGGCACCTCCCCTTTGGCGAACTTCTGTTTCAGCTCGAGGAACTTGGCCTCCAGCACGCCGCGCGCCGAGATGCGGGAGGACTGCTGGGAGACCCAGGCCGCGATCTGGCTGTCTTTCGGGCGGCTGTGGAAGTACTTCATCACCTCCAGGGTGCCGAGCTTCTCCACCCGGCCGGTGACGTGCACCTGGCGGTCCAGGGGGTGCCAGGGGAAGTGCAGGCTGATGCGGGGGTTGCCCTCCAGCTGACCCGCCTTGCGGCTGCCCATGTTGGTGTAGAACACCATGCCCAGGGCGTCGTAGTGCTTGAGCAGCACGGTGCGCTGCCAGGGTTGGCCGTCCGCGTCCACGGTCGCCACCACCATGGCGGTGGGATCGGTCAGCTTGGCCTCACAGGCCTGGGCCAGCCACTTCTCGAACAGCTCGAGGGGCTGGGCCGGCAGATCGGCCCGGTGCAATCCACCCTTGGTGTACTCACGGCGCAGATCGGCTACATCCATCATCTTGATTTTCCTTCTCTCTTTGCCGCCAGTGCGGCCTGCATGGGGGCATTGTGCGACGAGCGGGGGCGGGGTTCAAGCCCGCATCCCCGCAAACGGCCGCCCAAAAAAGCGGGGAGGCTTGCGCCTCCCCGATCCTTGACCCAGCCAGGCCCGCCATTGTTTCTCCTGCGGCTATTTTATGGGAGGACAGTGGGCCAGCATGTGCCTGTTGTACTCGGCGGCATAGGCGCTGAGCCTGGCATGCTCCTCCTTCTGCTCGGGGCGGATCACATCCCCCAGGCCGTCGAGGTAGCGCACGCCGCAGCGCGCCTTGGCCTCGGCCTGCTCCTCGGCCGGGATACCTGGCGCCACCTCGCCGCGCCCGGCCCGCACGATCAGCCGGTAATCCTGCAGGGTCAGACTCTGCTCCACCGCCTGCTCCAGGGTGCCGGCATCCGCCTGACAACCGGTGAGCAGGGCCAGCAGCAGGGCGTAACCGGCTCTCATCCCCGTCTCCGCTGCCAACCCAGCAGCGCCAGGGCCAGGGTCCAGAGGCCGAGGGTACCACCGCCGCCGCCACCGCTCTCTTCCACCCGCTGGGTCACGGAGAGCTTGAACGGGCTGATGGCGAAGAAGAGGTTGTCGCTGCAGGCGACCCTCAGGCGGGCGGTGCCGTCGCTGCCGGCCGGAATGGCCACGTTCGCCGAGCCCGAATTGGGCTGGCCGCCGGCGACCAGGGTCCAGCTCGCCCCCTCGTCACGGGTCATGGCGATGTCGACCGTGCTGCAGTTGATGGGTGCCGCATTGGTGCCCGCCACCGCCCAACCGATGGTCTGGTTGTGACCGGCGGCCAGGGGGGTCACCAGCGGGCTGGTCAGGCGGAAGGGCTGGCCGGTGTTGACCACCTGGATCTGCATCTCGTCGCTGCCAACCCCGCCCTTGCCATCCCGGGCCGTGAGGCGGAAGTTCAGCATCCGATTGGTCGTCGGCCAGGCCTCCCCCTTCACCAGGGTATTGGTGAGCAGGGAGGGCAGGCTCGGCAGGGTGCGCTCCGGCACCGCCGTGGGGGCCACGAAGGGGAAGATCGGGCGGGTACCGTCGTCGATCATGCTGGCGGCGCTGACCGAGGCGTTGCCCAGATCGATCTGCTCCCAGGTGTAGGAGAGGGGATCCCCATCCAGATCCGCGCCCGCCCCCTTGAGCACGAAGGGGGTGTTGGCCGGGATCGCATAATCACTGCCGGCGGCGACTTGGGGGGCGTTGTTGGTCAGGCTCAGGGCCGTGCCGCAGCTCGGCACTGTGGCCATGTGGGCCCGCATCTGCTCGATGGACTTGCTGTGGAAGTAGGGCAGGCTGTTGGCCTGCAGGTTCTCCTCCCCGCAGATCCCCGCATAGGCCATGATGGAGCTGCCGCTGCCCGGCTCCCAGGCCTGGCCCGGGGAACGGTTGCCGCCGCCACAGCTGCCCGTGGTGCCGTTGAAGGTGTGCTCGGCACCGAACTGGTGGCCGATCTCGTGAGCCACGTAGTCGATGAAGAAGGCATCCCCCACCGGATTGGGGGATCCCGTCATCCCCGCCGAGCGCTCATCCCCCCCGCACAGGGAGTTGAGCTGTGCCAGGCCACCGCCGCCGGTGTTGACCACGTGGCCGATATCGAAGGGGCCGAGCCTGGTGCCGGCCAGGCTCTGGGCACTCTTCTGCACATTGACGTTGATATCGATGTCGTTGTCATCGTTCATGAAGGGATCCGTGGCGACATCGGTATAGATGATGGTGTCGTTGCCGCTGGCGAGCTGGAACTCGGCCGCCACATCCCGCTGGTACACCTCGTTGACCCGGTTCAGCATGGTGGTGATGGCTGCCAGCCCGGCCGCCACCGTGCCGCCGTGATACTGGGTGTACTCCCCCGCCGCCGAGACAGCGATGACGTAGCGCTTGCGCTCGTTGCCATTCACCAGCACCTGACGCGCCAGCGCCCTGGCTTCGCTGCCGATGACCTTGTCCGCCTCCTCTTCCAGCCGGCTGTGGGCATCCTGCTGGTAATAGACGGCGTAGCCTTCGCCATTGCGCAGGGGATCGACGAACACCATGCGGCCCTCGTGGCTGAACATGGCGTGGAACCCCTGGGGGCTCAGATCGAAGCGGCCCGTGTCGGTCGGCGATCGTATATTCTGCCCCTTGAAGGTCAGGATATCGGGATATTTTGCTGCCAGGTCGGCAGGCAGCAGATCATAGGGCTGCAGGGCGAAGACGACCTCCTTGCCATCCGGCAGGGGCAGGGTCAGCTCGCGCGTACCCGCCTTCAGGGCATCGAAGTACCCGACCGGTACTGTGGCTATCCGGTATTGATTGGCCCGCACCTCGTAGCCGTCGCTATTGGTGGCGCGCGCCACCAGGGTCTGCCACTCCTTGGCGGCCAGACCGGTGGAGGCCATCAGGCCTGCCACCAGCAATGCCAGCGGGGAGAATTTCATCAACTGCATCTTTTTATTCCTTTTTAATGCGTTCACCCGAACTGCCACGGCATCATTTGCCCGCTGCCGTCATTAGTCCAGCCCCATCCCCTGTACATTCCCCGAATGGGGATGGTTGCACCGGCTCAGTCTAGCCCCTATCATTGCGCGGATTTGTCCGTTTCAGAACCCCCTCCGTGATGGGGCCGGTTCATCCTTTTTTGGCCAAGGTTAATCTCATGCTCAAGTCCCCACTGTTGCCCCGTTTCGGGGATCTGGTCGTTGCCATCGTTGACGATGTGCTGGCTCAGGGTCTCACCCTGGACAGGGCCTATGCCCGTCACTTCTCCGGCATCGAACTCAAACCCCAAGAACAGGCAAGGATTGCCCTGGTCACCGGCGATCTGCTGCGCCGCCTCAGCCTCTACTGCTTCCTGACCGGCATCCAGGTACGCCAAGCCTCGAAGAACGTCTGGCCGCTGCTGCACAGCTGGCACGCTTTCCACAAGATAGCCCAACCGAACAACCCGACGCTGGATCGCTTCAATGAAGAGGCCTTCCGCCGCCGCCTCACCGAGGCCAAGAAGAACCCTGTGCTGATGGATGGCTGCCCCACCTGGCTGGAGAAACTCGGCAGCGAGCAACTCGGCGAGGCCTGGCCTGCCGAGCGCGCCGCCCTGGCCTGGATGCCCAAGCGTTATCTAAGGGTCAATACCCTCAAATGCACCAAGGAAGAGCTGCAAGCAGCCCTGGCCAAGGAGCATGTCACCACAGTCCCGGTGGAGGGGGTGGAGAGCGCCCTGCAGGTCACCTCGGATGCGGCCCTGTTCCGCACCAAGGCCTTCGCCGATGGCTGGTTCGAGCAGCAGGATGCGGGCTCCCAGCTGGTGGCCGCGGCCCTGGAAGTCACCCCCGGCATGCGCATCATCGACGCCTGCGCCGGCGCCGGTGGCAAGACACTGCACCTGGCCGCCATGATGAACGGCAAGGGCCGTCTGCTCGCCATGGACGTGGAAGAGTGGAAGCTGGAGAACCTCAAGCAACGCGCCCGCCGCGCCGGGGCCCACAACGTGGAGACCCGGGTCATCGAGAGCAGCAAGACCGTCAAGCGCCTCAAGGGCACCGCCGATCGGGTGCTGCTGGACGTGCCCTGCTCCGGTTTGGGTGTTCTCAAGCGCAATCCGGATGCCAAGTGGCGCGACACCGCCGAGCGGTTGCCTGTGCTGGTCGCCCTGCAGGAAGAGATACTGCAGCGCTACAGCCAGATGACCAAGGTGGGCGGCATCCTGGTCTACGCCACCTGCTCCATCTTGCCCGAAGAAAACCGCCAGCAGGTGGACAAGTTCCTGGCTGCCAACGCGAACTACAGGTTGCTGGATGATCACAGCGTCAGCCCGGCCGAGACCGGCTTCGACGGCTTCTACATGGCGCGGATCGAGCGTATCGGCTGATTCTCTGCCACCACTATATAAAGCTGCTTAATAGGAGGGGCACCGCTATCTCAGCGGTGCCCCTCTTTTGTCATCTACCCTGCACAGCCGCCACCATTTTACCCTTCCCTTTGCCTGGCGACGGCTCGGCTTCTCGCTACACTTGAAGGCGCTCCGGCAGACCCTGGCCCATCCAGATGCCATCGCCCGCTTCTTGAACCGCTTTTGTTATTTAACTACATAAGATCGGTGCGCCCCTGTGCATGGATGATGGGCACCAAATGGGCTGTGGTGAGCGAAACCAATTATTTTAGCCCCTAAAATCAACCGTGAGCGAAAACGTTATCTTGTGAAATGAGGCTGTTTTAGCTCAAAACGTTGTTTCTGGATCATAAAAAGTATCCAAAAACTGGTGTATATTGCACGGCGGAAACTCCTTAACCATGAAGACTGACATGAAAAAGACCAAAATCGTCTGCACCATAGGTCCCAAGACCGAATCCAAAGCAATGCTCGGCAAGATGCTCGACGCCGGCATGAACGTCATGCGCCTGAACTTCTCTCACGGTGATTACGAAGAGCACGGCACCCGTATCAGCAACCTGCGTGAAGTGATGGCCGAGACCGGCAAGCACGCAGCCATCCTGCTGGATACCAAGGGTCCGGAAATCCGTACCATGAAACTGGAAGGTGGCAACGATGTGTCTCTGGTCGCTGGCCAGACCTTCACCTTCACCACCGACCAGACCGTGGTTGGCAACAAGGACAAGGTCGCCGTGACCTACGCCGGCTTCGCCAACGACCTGCGCGTCGGCAACCGCATCCTGGTGGACGACGGCCTGATCGGTCTGGACGTCATCGAGATCACCGAACGCGAAGTCATCTGCAAGGTGCTGAACAACGGTGACCTGGGCGAGAACAAGGGTGTCAACCTGCCGGGCGTCTCCATCAAGCTGCCGGCCCTGGCCGAGAAAGACAAGCGCGACCTCATCTTCGGTTGCGAGCAAGGCGTTGATTTCGTTGCCGCCTCCTTCATTCGCAAGAAAGAAGACGTGCTGGAAATCCGTGAGCACCTGAAGGCCCACGGTGGCGAGAACATCCAGATCATCTCCAAGATCGAAAACCAGGAAGGCCTGGACAACTTCGACGACATCCTGGCTGTCTCCGACGGCATCATGGTCGCTCGTGGCGACATGGGTGTTGAGATCCCGGTAGAAGAAGTGATCTTCGCCCAGAAGATGATCATCACCAAGTGCAACAAGGCACGCAAAGTGGTCATCACCGCCACCCAGATGCTGGATTCCATGATCAAGAACCCGCGTCCGACCCGCGCCGAAGCCGGCGACGTGGCGAACGCCATCCTGGACGGTACCGACGCGGTCATGCTGTCCGGTGAATCCGCCAAGGGCAAGTACCCGCTGGAAGCCGTGACCATCATGGCCACCATCTGCGAGCGTACCGATGCCGTGATGCCGTCCAACCTGTCTGCTGCCAACGACAGCAACAAGCTGCGCATCACCGAAGCCGTCTGCAAGGGCGCCGTCGAGACCTCCGAGAAGCTGGACGCCCCGCTGATCGTGGTTGCCACCGAAGGCGGCAAGTCTGCCAAGGCCATCCGCAAGTACTTCCCGAAAGCCTGGATCCTGGCCATCACCACCAACAAGAAGACTGCTGCCCAGCTGGTTCTGACCAAGGGTGTGGTTGCTCACGTGGTTGACAGCATCGCCTCTACCGACGATTTCTATCGCATCGGCAAAGAAGCGGCTCTGGCCAGCGGCATGGGTCTGAAGGGTGACGTGGTCGTCATGGTCTCCGGTGCTCTGGTACCGAGCGGCACGACCAACACCGCTTCCGTTCACGTTCTGTAATCAGTCCTGAACCGATCAAACGGCGCCTGCGGGCGCCGTTTTTTTTATCCTCCCCCCTGCTGCCCCCTCCGGCCCGGTGTTAGAATCCACGCGGATTTCAGTCAAGTCAGAAATCTCCACAATATCGCGTAATAACCCGGAAGTTTTATGCCCTCATTACAGTTCAGAAGAGCCTCGGCCCTGTGGTTGCCGCTGCTCTGTTTACTCTTCAGCCTCTGCGCCCCGCAAGCCCTGGCGCAGGACGTGCCGCAACGGGCAACGGTTCAGCGCTCCCTCGATGCCCTCGGCAAATCCGAGACGCTCACCGTCAGCCAGCAGGCGGATCAGAAGTTCCTGACCGATACCCTGAGCCTGCTCGACAGCATCGAGAAGGAGCAGGAGAAGGCCAAGGCCCAGACCCTGCGGGTCCGTTCACTGCCCAGCGAGCTCAGGGAGATCGGCGCCAAGCTCGACAACCTGACCCAGGGCAAGAGCCCGGAGCAGCTCAAGAGCGAATACGCCACCATGAGCCTGACCGAGCTGGAGAACCGCCAGGCCGAGATCATGGCCAATCTGCAGGAATCTCAGGAGGCGCTCGGCACCATAGGCAGCCAGATCACCAGCCTGCAGACACTGCCGGAGCGGGCCCAGGCCAACATGAGCCGCGCCTATCAGCGCAGCCAGGAGATCCGCACCCGGTTGAACTCCGGCGACAGCATCAGCAGCGCCGAGAAGATGAAGCTCAATACCGAGCTGAACCTGCTGGACTTGCAACTGGCCAACCTGCAAAAGGAGCTGGATAACCGCACCAGCATGCAGGATCTCGTGGTCAAGCAGCGGGACTACCAGAGCGCTCGCCTCGCCTACGAGGAGCAACGGCTGCAGGCCCTGCAGGAGCAGAGCAGCGCCAAGCGCCTCGGCGACACCGAGAAGACCGCCGAGCAGACCGGCGAGCTGGTAGCCACCGCCGACAATCCCCTGGTGCAAAAAGAGCAGGAGATCAACCACCAGCTCAGCCAGCAGCTCATCAGCGCCACCGCCAACCTGAACTCCCTCGCCCAGAAAAACCTGCAGGCCAAGAGCTGGCTGGAGCGCGGTACCCAGACCGAGCGCAACCTAAATGAACAGGTGCAGATGCTCAAGGGCAACCTGCTGCTGTCACGCATCCTCTACCAGCTCTACCAGCAGCTGGAGGCGGCTCCCTCCACCCTGGTGAAGAACCTGGAGGAGCAGATCGCCGATCTGCACCTGGCCCAGTTCGAGCTGAGCCAGCAGCGTGACCAGCTGTTCCAGAAGACCCAGTATCTGGACAGCCTGATCGCCGGCAGCAGCGAGCCGGTCAGCGAAGAGGACAAGGAGAGCCTCTCCAAGCTCATCGACACCCGCATCAGCCTGCTCGATCAGCTGAACCGTCAACTCGACAGCCAGCTGACCAACGCCATCAGCCTGCAGCTGACCCAGCAACAGCTGAGCCGGGTCTATGCCTCCATCGAGTTCACCCTGCAGCAGCACATCTTCTGGGTCAGCAGCAACAAGCCCATCGATGGCAAGTGGCTGATCAACTGGCCCGCACAGGCTTACAAGCAGGCCTCCGACTGGGTGCTCAAGCCGGACTGGAGCAAGTGGGGCGAAATGCTGTTGCCCATCTCATTGCTCGCCTTCCCGCTGCTGCTGGTGGGTGGCCTGCTGCTGTGGAAACGGCCGACCATCATCGCCCGCCAGCAGAAGATCGCCAAGGATCTCGGCCGCTTCCGCCAGGACAGCCAGTGGCACACCCCGCGCGCCCTGTTCTACACAGTGCTGCAGCGCCTGCCCGGCACCCTCTTCATCCTGGCCGCCGGCCTGCTGCTCACCTATTGCGGCCTGTTGAGCCCCAAACTCATCTTCCAGATCACCCTGAACCTGGCCATGGGTTACCTGGTGTTCAGCGTCTACCTGTCGGTGATGCGACCCGGCGGCATCGGCGAGAGCCACTTCCGCATGCCGAGGGCCGAGCTGCAGGCCAAGCGTGCCAGCATGCGCTACCTGTGGATCCCGCTGCTGCCGCTGATCATGCTCTCCACCAAGGCCGTGGTAGAGCCTTCCTCTCTTGGCAACGACGTGATCGGTCAGGCCCTGACCCTGGTGCTGCTGGGGCTCGCCGGCTATCTGGTGCTGCCCATCTCCCGCGCCCGCATCAAGGGCGAGGCGAGCATGCTGCAGATCCTGACGGCGGTCGCCCTGGCTCTGGCACCGGTGGCGCTCATGGTGCTGGCGGCGCTCGGCTACTACTACACGGCCCTGAAACTCACCGGACGACTGATTGAGTCCTTCTACCTCATCATCATCTGGAGCCTGGTCTATCGCACCGCCCTGCGAGGCCTGGAGCTGGCAGCCCGCCGCCTGGCCTATCGCCGCGCCGTCGCCAAGCGTGAGCACAAGACCCAGGAAGATGCGGAAGGGGGCGAGGCCATCGAAGAGCAGCCCATGGATCTGGAGGATGTCAGCCAGCAGTCCCTGCGCCTGACCCGGATCATGCTGCTGCTGGTGTTCGGCGTCGCCTTCTACTGGCTCTGGTCCGATCTGGTGGCGGTCTTCACCTACCTCGACAGCGTGGTGCTCTGGCACAAGAGCGAGGGGACTGGCGCCAACGCCGTGCTCTTCCCCATCAGCCTGAGCGATGTGCTGACCGGCCTCTTCCTGTTCGGGGCCGCTCTCTCCCTGGCCCGCAACCTGCCTGGCCTGCTGGAGGTGCTGGTGCTCTCCAAGATGCGCCTGGCCCAGGGTACCGCCTACGCCTTCACCACCATGCTCAACTATGCGCTCATCGGGGTGGGATCACTCACCGCCCTGGCCATGCTGGGGGTACAGTGGGAGAAGCTGCAGTGGCTGGCCGCCGGCCTCTCGGTGGGTATCGGCTTCGGCATGCAGCAGATCGTCTCCAACTTCATCTCGGGGATCATCATCTTGTTCGAGCGCCCGGTCCGGATCGGTGACACCGTCACCATCGGCACCATCTCGGGCACGGTCAACAAGATCCGCATCCGCTCCACCACCCTGACCGATTTCGATCGCAAAGAGGTGATCATCCCGAACCAGCAGCTGATGATAGAGCGGCTGGTCAACTGGTCCCTGTCGGACACCGTCACCCGGGTCATCGCCCGGGTCGGGGTGGCCTATGGCTCGGATCTGGAGCTGACCCGCAAGCTGTTGATGCAGGCAGCCATGGAGAACAGCCGGGTGTTGAAGGATCCGGCCCCCATCGTCTACTTCCTCACCTTCGGTGCCAGCACCCTGGATCACGAGCTGCGCTTCTTCGTGAGCGAGCTCGGGGATCGCAACCCGGCCATCGATGAGCTGAACCGCCGTATCGACGTGCTGTTCCGTGAGCACGGCATCGACATCGCCTTCAACCAGATGGACGTGCACATCAAGAACCAGCAGGGGGATGAACAGAAAATTGAGTCCCGCACCAGCCTGCCGCCTCCCCGGCGCAACGGCGAAGCGAGCTGATCCTGCTCATCTCGACACACAACGGGCCCCATCACGGGGCCCGTTTTTTTTGCGGCCTGGCTCCCCTTGAAAGGGAGGCGGGCTCCCCAATATAGAGGGGACAAGGAATGTCATAGCGCGAGGATTGAATGGACTATCTCTATGCCGTGGTGCTGTTTGCCATCTCCTCCTCGGTCACCCCGGGGCCGAACAACCTGATGGTGATGAGCTCCGGGGTCAACTTCGGGGTACGAAGAAGCCTGCCGCTGCTGGCCGGCATCTGCGTCGGCTTCACCCTGATGCTGTTGCTGGTGGGGCTGGGATTCGGCCAACTATTTACCCTCTTCCCCTCCCTGCACCTCGTCATCAAGTGCGTGGGCACCCTCTACCTGCTCTATCTGGCCTGGCTCATCGCCCGTTCGGCGGACGAACTGGCGGGCAAGGGGCAGGCCCGTCCCCTCGGCTTTCTCAAGGGGGCCCTGTTCCAGTGGGTCAACGCCAAGGCCTGGGTGGTGGCCACAGGCGCCATCGCCGCCTTCACCAGCGCCGGGGCCGGTTTCTATGAGCAGAACCTCACCCTAGCGCTGACCTTCTTCATCATCTCCTTCCCAAGCGTCGGCATCTGGCTGCTGTTCGGCTCCGTGCTCAAGCGCTGGCTCGCCGGCGAGCGGGCCCGCCGCCGTTTCAATCAGGCCATGGGGGCGCTGCTGGCCCTCTCCGTCGCCCCCGTGGTGCGGGAGCTCTGGCAACAGCTGGCCTGAGTCCGCCCAGCCAGGGGAATTGGGCCGCGGCCGTGCTGGGCTCAAGCCCCCATCTGTGCCACCATCCCCAAGCCATCCCACCCGCGCCACGCGGGCCCTATCGCCATCAGGAGGCGTCATGCAGCAAGTGGTTTATATCGCCAACCCGGTGAGCGGGTTGATCCATGTCTTCGAGCTGACCGCTTCCGGGCTCCAGCCCCTGCAGCAGGTGCAGACCGGCGGCGAGGTGCAGCCTCTGGTCATCAGCCCGGACAGGCGCTGGCTCTATGCCGGGGTGCGGCCCGACTTCAAGGTGTTGAGTTACCCCATAGGCCCGGATGGCCGCCTCGGTGACCCCGCCTCGGCGCCCCTCGCGGGCAGTGCCTCCCACACCTGCACCGATGCGGCGGGTCAGCTCTTCTTCGCCGCCTCCTATGCCTTCAACCACCTCAGCGTCTCCCGTATGGATGAAGCCGGCCGGGTCCTCGGGATGCATCAGCGCATCGACGATCTCATGGCCGCCCACTCGGTCACCCTGCTGGTGGATGGACAGGGGCGGCAGGAGCTGCTGGTGGCCAGCCTCAAAGAGGACGCCATCCGCCGCTTCGCCCTGAGTGAAGAGGGTCGGCTGGTGCCTCACCCTCTGGGGGATCGGCACACAGCCCCCGGTGCCGGGCCACGTCATCTGGCACTGCATCCGAGCAACGGCGATCTCTACTGCCTCAACGAGCTCGACGGCACCCTCAACCGCTACCACAGGGAGGCGGACGGACGCATCCTGCTGCGGGAGTCCCTGGACATGCTGCCATCGGGTTATGAGGGGGAGCGTTGGGGGGCGGACCTGCACCTCACCCCGGACGGGCGCTTCCTCTATACCAGCGAGCGGGCCAGCAGCCTGCTGACCCTGTTCGGGGTGAGCGAGACGGATGGCAGCCTCAGCGTCCTCACCCACTTCCCCACCGCCTCCTGCCCCCGCGGCTTTGCCATCGACCACGGCGGTCGTTGGCTCATCGCCACCGGGCAGACGTGCGAGGATCTGATCCTGCACCGCATCGACGGGGAGACGGGCCAACTCACACCAGCCGCTCGCCATGAGGTGGGTAAGGGGGCCATGTGGGTGAGGGTCCTGGCGCTGGATGGGCGCACCGCCTGAGTGATCCGGGCTCAGGGCCCTGACAGCCATAAAGAAACAGGCGGTGCTCATGGAGCGCCGCCTGCGTTCAAGGACAGACAGGCGATCACCTGCCGTTGAGATCCTCATCCGGCCAATACTTGTAACCCTGCATGGTGGCCTGCACCGCCACCCCCTGCTCGGTGAGCTGATACATCTTCACCTTCTGGAAGTCCGCGTTGGCCGCCTCGCTCACCACCACCTTGCCATCGTCCGCCGACTTGGCCGCCAGATCGGCCTGGGCGCTGGCATCGAAGCCTGTGGTGATGAATCTGTCCAGGGCGGTGGTATCGTTGAAGATGATCAGGGCCTGGAATTTCTTGATCCCCATGCCCACCCCGAAACCGGCGGTAGCCATCTTCATATAGGTATCCCGGCCGTTGCGGTTATCCCGGAGCACCCCATAGCCGCTGCCGGCGCTGAGCAGCAGCAGGTTGTTGTTCACGTTGCTGAACACCGCATACCCCTTGGATCTGGCCACTTCCTGTCTGATCTTCCCATCCTTGGCATAGAGGGTTGAGAGCGCCTGCTCGCGCATCTGCAAGATGCTGCTGCGCTGCTCGGCCGGGGAATCCCCCTTGGCACCGCAACCCGCCAGCAGCAACAGGAGCAGGATCTGGCTCCATAGCCGTAAGTGACGCATGTCATGACTCCTTTCCAGTTGACCGAAAAGAGGCGCCGGCCCCTTTCCGCCATCTGACGGCGAGCCGGTGGGTGCCGGCCCGTCATCGCCATCCCTTGCCCGCTGCGACGAACACGCGGGGCAAGGGCCTGTCGACTGAGTATAGGGTCAGCCTACTCGCCCTTGGTCACCTCCCCCAGAAACTCGGTGAAGCGCCGCCAGGACTTGGCATCGGCATCGGCCCTGTAGTTCTCGGAGCCAAACACGCTGAACGCGTGGGGGGCGCCGCCATAGCTGGTCGCCTCGTGCCTGATGCCGGCGCTCTCCAGCTCGGCGATCAGGGCCGCGAACTGCCCGAGGGAGACCGCCTGATCCGCGCTGCCGTGCTGGATCAGCAGCTGGGCCTTGGTCTGCTTGTAATCCTGGCCAGCCGGGGTCTCCAACCCGCCGTGCACGCTCACCACCCCCTTGAGATCGGCGCCGCTGCGGGCCAGCTCCAGCACGGCGGCGCCGCCGAAGCAGTAGCCGAGCGCCACGGCGTTGTCGAGCCGTCCCCCCTGCCGACCCGCCTCGGCCAGGGCCCCCGCCAGCAGCTTGCGCATCCTGGGCCTGTCCTGATAGAGGGCGCCGGTGAGCTTCTTCTTCTCCTCCACCACGGTCGGCCGCACCCCTGCCCCAAACAGATCGGCCGCAAACACGCTGTAACCCAGGGCCACCAGCATCTCGGCCCGCTTGACCTCGTAATCGGTCAGACCATCCCAGTCGTGTACCAGGAGCACCAGGGGCGCCCCCTTGCCCGCCGCCAGGTAATAGCCCTCGAATTGCTGGCCATCGATCTCGTAGCGCACAGCGCCGGCCTGAGCCGCACCGCCCCATATCAGCCCGATCAGGGCCAGGATCCATGCCTTCTTCATCGCGTTTCCCTCTACCTGTAATGACGCCCCTGATTGTAGCCGTCAGGGACCGGGGTGAAGGACAAAAGCCCAAACGGCACCGACTCGGCGGGTGACACAAAGCAAGAGGCCACCGGATGGTGGCCTCTTGTCGAATCAGATGAAGGATGGAGCCTTAATCCTTGGCACTCTCCATGGCACCAATCTCGGAGTGAGCCGGCAGGATAAGGTTCAGCAGGATGGCGGCTACCGAGGCCAAGCCCACGCCCGCCAGGGCGAAGTCACCGATCTTCATCTCGAGGGCACCCACGCCGACGGTCAGGGTCACGGCCACGATGGCGATGTTGCGGGCTAGCCCTAAGTCCACCTTGGACTCCACCAGGGTCTTGAGACCGATGGCGGCGATGGATCCGAACAGCAGCAGCATGATGCCGCCCATCACCGGCATGGGGATGGAGGTGAGCAGGGCGTTGAACTTGCCGAAGAAGGCCAGAATGATGGCGAACACCGCAGCCCAGGTCATGGTGACCGGGTTGAAGTTGCGGGTGATCATCACGGCGCCGGTCACTTCGGCGTAGGTGGTGACGGGAGGGCCACCGATGAAACCGGCGAAGCAGACGCCGATGCCGTCACCGGCCAGGGTGCGGTGCAGGCCCGGATCCTTGGTGTAATCCTTGCCGGTCACGCCACCGATGGCGAGCACGCCGCCGATGTGTTCGATACAGGGGGCGATGGCCACCGGCAGCATGAACAGGGCGGCGGCCCAGTTGATCTCCGGGGTCACGAAGTGGGGCAACGCCAGCCAGGGGGCGTTGACCATGCCATCGAAGCTCACCTGACCCATCATGACCGCGGCCACATAACCGACGATAACGCCGGAGAGGATGGGGATGAGCTTGATCCAGCCCTTGCAGAACACGGCGGCGATCAGGGTCACCGCCAATGAGATGCCCGCCAGGGTCAGGGCAGTCGCGGGGGGCACTACCTGCTCACCACCAGCGCGCCCCATGGCCATGTTGCAGGCCACCTGGGCGACCGAGAGGCCGATCACCATGATCACCGGGCCAATCACCACGGGGGGCAGCAGCTTGTGCACGAACCCCATGCCCCGGGCGCGGATGATGCCGGCCAGGATGAAGTACATGAAACCGGCGGCGAACAGGCCGAACATGGTGGAGGGCAGGCCCCAGGTCTGGGTGGCGTAGATGATGGGGGCGATGAAGGCGAAGCTGGAGCCGAGGAAGATCGGCACCTGGCGACGGGTGCAGAGCTGGAACAGCAGGGTACCTACACCGGCGCCAAGCAGGGCCATGGAGGGGTTCAGTCCGGTGAGCAGGGGCACCAGAACCATGGCACCGAAGGCGACAAACAGAATTTGCAGCCCGGCGACACTTTGCTTGACCAAGGAAAACATGGGTGTCCTTAATTTTTTGATAACTGACAGGGATAATTGACACTTTCCAGTCATCACTACAGATCTTCAAGGCAAGAAACGCACGAAATGGCGTCATTCGTTACCTTTTACTGCTTGGGGAGGGCATGAAACTGGCTTTTTAGGCGGGATTCGTTGCTACAAGCATCGAGGAAGCGATTTTACGCACTTTTACGGCCGGCGCAAAACGTTTTTCATCCAGATCTTATTGACAAGGCTGGCAAGGGGGGCAAATTGTGAGCGCCGACCCGATCATTTCCCTGAGTCCCGCATCTTTACCCCAACACTGACCCCCATCCTGACCCGGGTGCAATGACAAAGGGGATGGCATGGCCATCCCCTTCTCCGTGTCAGCCCGGCTTCGGGCTATAGGCCTGTGAGACCCGCGGCCATCACACCCTTCTGTAGGGCAGATACACGGGCTCCCACATGTGACTCAGGATATGCTGCTGCAGATCCTGGCCGATGAGGGGGTGGAACGGATCCCGGCGCACTATGTCTTTGAGCACGGCAGTCGCCACATGCACCGAGATGTTGCGCAGATCGCTGATGCGCGGGTAGACGGAGCCACGGGCCAGATCCGCCTCGTTCACGCACTCCGCCAGGGCAAAGGCCGCTGTGGTGAAGATATCCGGGCTGATCTCTCGGATCTGGCTGACGATGGCCGCAAGCCCCACCCCTGGGAAGATGAAGACGTTGTTGCCCTGGCCGATGCGATAGTCCTGCCCCTCGAAGTGCACGTCCTTGAACGGGCTGCCGGTGGCGACGATGGCACGGCCCTGGCTCCAGCGGTAGATGTCTTCCGGCAGGGCCTCGCAGTTTGCAGTCGGGTTGGAGAGCGGGAACACCATGGGGTGATCGCTGTGCTCCAGCATCAACTGGATGTGCTCCTCCTTGAAGGCGCCGCCCGAGCCGCTGGTACCGAGCAGCACGGTAATGGGCACATGGCGCAGAATGTCGTTCAAGCAGGCGCGTTGTACGCCCCACTGGGCCAGCAGCAGGCCCGGCTTGGCGTAGCGGCGCTTGTACTCGTCGAGCTCTTCCCGGTTGTCGCACACCAGCCCCTGGGTATCCATGATATAGATGCGATCCCGCGCGGCCTGGGGATCCAGCCCCTCGCGGATCATGCCGGCGCAGATCTGATCCGCCACCCCGACCCCGCCGGCACCGGCGCCATAGACCAGGTAGTTCTGCTGGCCCAGGGTCTCATTCTTGGACTTGACCGCCCCGATGATCCCCGCCAGCACCACGGCCCCCGTGCCCTGGATGTCGTCGTTGAAGGACGGCAGCGCCTGCTGATAGCGGGAGAGATTGTTGAAGGCGTTGGACTTGCTGAAGTCTTCCCACTGCAAGACGGCGTTCGGGAAGTGACGCTTGACCCCGGCCACGAACTTGTCGATGAAGTCGTCATACTCCTTGCCACGGATGCGTCTATGGGGCTGCCCCAGGTACATGGGGTCATCCAGCAGGGCCTGGTTGTCGGTGCCCACGTCCAGGGCGATGGGCAGGCAGCAGGCGGGGTGGATGCCGGCGGCCAGGGTATAGAGGGAGAGCTTGCCGATGGGGATCCCCATGCCGCCCACCCCCTGATCGCCGATGCCGAGTATGCCCTGGCTGTCGGTGACCACTATGATGCGCACCGATTTGGCATCCATGTGCCGCGCCAGGGAGCCCATGTCATCGACGTTGTGCTGGGTGATGTAGAGGCCACGCGCCTTCTGGTAGCGGTGGCTGAACTCTTGGCACGCCTTGCCCACGGTCGGGGTGTAGATGATGGGGGTCATCTCCTCCACGTGACGGGACAGCAGGGCATAGAACAGGGTTTCGTTGCGATCCTGCAACGCCCTCAGGTTCTGGTACTTCTCCATGTCGCTGCAGGCGCTCAGGAAGGCCTCATAGACCCGCTCCAGCTGCGCCTCGAAGGTCTGCACCTGGGGGGGCAGCAGGCCGTCGAGTTCGAAGTCGGCCCGCTCCTGTTCGGTGAAGGCGGTGCCCTTGTTGAGGTTGCGATCGTTGAGCAGGTTGGTGCCTGTCAGCGAGACGGGGCGAAAATCCTCTCCCTGTGCGTCTTTCCACAGCAGATATTGTCCGGTAGCCATAGTCATTCTCTTTGATTTACATGAAGTTGCCATTCGGCAGGAGAGCAAGACTCATAACAGCGCATCATAAGCCCTTTGGCCTTCCGGTTTTGTGACCTCAGCCATACCCTGCGGCCAAAGCCCGCCATTCTCGGCCCCGAGCCCCGGATTGGGTTGCAGGCCCGGCGCCCTTGACGCAAGATCGTCAGCCAGCGAACGCCCCCGCACAAGGAGTGCGCCGCCGACCTACACCTTGATTCAACCATCTGGAGCGCCATGACAATCCGCGACCCCCACCCCTTTCCCGTCAGTGCCGTGATCCTGGCCGGTGGCCGCGCCACCCGTATGGGAGGGGATGACAAGGGCTGGGTACCCCTGGCAGGCCAGCCCCTCATCGAACATGTGTTGACGCGCCTGCGGCCCCAGGTGGACGAGGTGCTGATCAACGCCAATCGCAGCCAGGCGCGCTACCGCGCGCTCGCCCCCGTCATCTGTGATGAATTCGCCGATTTTCAGGGACCCCTCGCCGGCATGCTGGCGGGCCTCAAGTCCGCTCGCCACGACTGGGTGCTGTTCGTCCCCTGCGATGGACCCGGCCTGCCGCAGGATCTGATGAGCCGCTTTCGCGCGGCGCTGGCCCAGCAGCCGGACGCCGAGCTGGTGGTGGCCCACGACGGCAGCCATCTGCAACCCGTGGTCGCCCTGCTGAGCCGCCCCCTGGCCCCCTCCCTCCAGCAGGCGCTGGCGCAAGGGGAGCGCAAGATTGCCGCCTGGTTTGGCCGCCACAAGATGGCGGTGGTGCCCTTTGCCGACCAGCCTGACGCCTTTATCAACCTCAACAGCCCCGACGAGCTAGCCGAGTACGAGGCGCGTCTGAAGGCGAGCGGCAAGGGCGCCTGCGAGGAGAAGCCATGATGGACAACCCGCTGCCTCTGCTCGGTTTCGTGGCCTGGAGCGGCACCGGCAAGACCACCCTGCTGGAGCAGCTTATCCCGCGGCTCCGCGAGCGCGGCCTGCGGCTCGGGGTGCTCAAGCACACCCACCACCAGTTCGACATGGACAAGCCGGGCAAGGACAGTTACCGCCTGCGCCAGGCCGGGGCCGGCCAGGTGATGGCCGCCTCCAGCCTGCGCCATGCCCTCATCCGCGAGACCCCGGAGGGCGAGCCCCCCTTCGCCGAGCTGCTGGCTAGCTTTGACTGGTCGCGCCTCGATCTGCTGCTCATCGAGGGCTTCAAGCACGAGCACTTCCCCAAGATAGAGCTGCACAGAGCGGCCATCGGCCGACCGTTGATGTTCCCCACGGACCCCGATGTGATCGCCCTGGTGAGCGATGACCCCGTCGCCACGGCGCTGCCCCGCTTCGGCTTCGCGGCCCTCTCCCCCCTCTGCGACTTTATCTGTGAGCGGCTGGCCGAACGGGCAGGCGCGGCAGTGCCCCCCAGGGCGTCGGCCCCCCTGCGCCTGCTCGCCCGCATCCGCACGGTGATACCGACGGGGGAAAGCGGCCCTCTGCTCGGTCATGTGAGCCAGGATGCCAGTGGCCGCTTGCAGGTACAGCCGGCAAGTGGTTTGATGTCAGCGGCCCCGCCGGATCCCAACTGCCTCATCGAGCGTCCTTCCTCCCGGCCCGTGGCACAGGGAGAGGAGGTCTGGATCCGCCTGTTGCCGACCGGAGCGACCTAAGCCCCCGGCCTCTTCATTCAACCCGAGATGAGACGACGCCCTTGCGCCTGAACGCCCCCCTCTCCCGCCTCGATCTGCTGGTCTATGGCCGCTACCGCCTGGTGCACGGCCTGCGCATCGCCCTGGCCTTCACCCTCACCTTCCTGCTGACCCGGGAGCTCCAGCTGCCGGAGAGCACCTGGCCCCTCATCACCCTGGTAGTGGTGATGGGACCCATCTCGTTCTGGGGCAATGTCTTCTCCCGCGCCCTGCAGCGGGTGGTGGGCACCATCTTCGGGGCGGCCTGCGGTGTGGTGGCCCTCTATCTGGAGCTCTACTCCATGCCGCTGATGCTGGCCTGGAGCTGCGCCATCATGTTCCTGTGCGGTTATCTGGCCCTCGGCAAGCGGCCCTATGTGGGGCTGCTCATCGGCATCACCCTGGGGGTGGTCATGGGGGGCAAGCCCGGCGACATAGAGACGGCCCTGTGGCGCAGCGGTGACGTGATCCTGGGCTCCCTGCTGGCGCTGCTGTTTTGCAGCATCTATCCCCAGCGGGCCTACCTCCACTGGCGGCTGCAGATGCACGACACCCTGATGATGGCCCAGCGCCTCTATCACACTCACCTCTCCCCCAACGTGCTGGAGCGACCCAAGCTGGCCCGGAGCCACGCCCGCCTGCTCGCCAAGATGGTCAGCCTGCGCCCCCTGCTGGCCCCGGCGGTCAAGGAGACCCGCCTCAACGCCCCCCATTTCGAGGCCATCCAGACCACCCTTCGCAATACCCTCTGCACCCTGGAGATGCTGGCCAACACCTACTGGAACAATCGCCACAGCCACTTCCTGATGCAGAGCGCCCCCGAGCTGCGGGCCTGTCAGCAGGCGACCGAGACGGTGATCACCCAACTCGCCCTCATGCTCAAGAGCGGTGATCAGCGGGAGCTGGAGTTCGCCATCGCCTGCCTGGACGAGACCACCACCCGGGTGCGCCTGAGTGCCGAAGAGGCCAGCATCAGCGGCTACCTCTGGCTCAACCTGCAGCTCACCCTGCAGCTCAAGCAACTGAGTCGATTGCTCGGGCTAGTGCTGCAGCCCTACGGCAAGCCGCTCCAGCGCCCCTGAGGCATCCCTAAGCCGGTGCCCATGAAGCAGCATACGCCCATAAAAAAGCCCCGCGAATGCGGGGCTTTTCACAACCATCATCACGCCAGCCTTGACCGGCCGCGGCATCAGGCCAGGGTGCGTTTCGCCTGGCTCATCTCGGCCAGCTGCTGCTCGGTCAGGGTCGAGACCAGTTTGCCGTCGAGATAGAGATCCACCTGATCGCCGCGCTTTTCACCGCGCATCATGCTGCTGCGGCCATCCAAATAGTGAATTTCCATCTGGGCGGTACGCTCGTCAGGATAGGTGACCTCCACCTCCCGCACTCCCTGGGGCAACATGGCGAGCGGCACCTTGTTGAGGGCCGGATCCAGGTGCTGGTTCACCTTGATCACCGCATCCGCCTTCTGATCCACCAGGGCCGGCGACTTGCCGGTAATGGGGTTCTTGCCGGACCAGAACTCGATGGTGTTGAACACGAACAGATCCGCGGTCGCCGCCAGACCATAGACGGGGGAGAGCAGCACGAAGACCCCGGCGCGGCCATAGCGGTTATCCACCACGCTCAGGTTGCCCTTGGTCACCATGGCGGAGAGGCCCATGGACCCCATGCAACCACTCAATCCAAGGCTCGCCACCATACCCAGCAACAGGGCCGCGGCCCTGCCTTTCTGTCCAACTGCCATCACTTGACTCCAGCTCAATGAATAATGAGCCGGCAGACTAATCAAGGGGAGAGGGCTGAACAATTCACAAGGGGGAGTCGGTACAGGCGGTATTCAGTTTGGCTGACTGACCGCTCACACTTTTGGCGATCGTGCCAGAACCCGTCGCGGGGGCCGCCCCCCGCGCGGGTCCGATCAGATGGAGAGGTTGGAGACCGTCTCAGACACCCGGTTCGCCTCCTGGCGGATCTCCACCATGACGGCGTCGACCCGGGCTATCTGCTCCCTGCCGAGCTCGGCGCTCCCCGCCACCCCGGCCATGTCGCCGGTCACCTGGGCGGTCAGCTCCCGGTTCTTCTGCACCACCTTGGCTATCTCGCCTGTCGAGAGTGAGGTGCGGGCCGCCAGCTGGCGCACCTCGTCCGCCACCACGGCGAAGCCGCGACCCTGATCCCCCGCCCGCGCCGCCTCAATGGCCGCGTTGAGGGCCAGCAGATTGGTCTGATCGGCGATGGCGCTGATGGTGGAGACGATGGCTTCTATGTGCCTCGACTGCTCGTTGAGCTGGCCGATGAGGTCGATGGCCTGCTCCACCTGGGTCGCGATGAGGGAGGAGGTCTCCACCGCGGCGCGCAGCAAGCCCGCCCCCTGCTCTGCGCTGCTCAGGGTCTCCTGGGCCGTGCTGTGGGCGAGCCTTGCCGCATCCCGGGTGGCATTGTTCTGGTGGATCCGCGCCGTGATGTCGCTGGCAAACTTGACCACCCTGACCACCCTGACCACCCTGCCGCTCCCGTCCCGGATGGGGTTGTAGGTCGCCTCCAGCCAGATCGCCTCGCCCTGGCTGTTGTAGCGCATGAAAAGGCCGGATTTGAACTGGCCGCGGGCCAGCTCCTCCCAGAAGTGGGGCTGCTCGCGCAGGAAGGCCTCGTCGCAGAAGATCCTGTGATGCTTGCCCTGCAGCTGGCTCGCGCTGTAACCCATGCAGGCGAGGAAGTTCGCATTGGCGCTCAGGATGTCACCGTTCGGGGTGAACTCTATCATCGCCTGAGACTTGTCCAGCGCCTGGGCCAGCGCCTCCTGACGTTGCAACTGCTGCTCCCGGGCCGTGGTGTCGCTGGCAATCAGCATCACCCGCACCATTTTGCCCTGCTGCCTCACCGGCAAGTAGCTCGCCGCCAGCCAGAGCGTCTCGCCGCCCTGGTTGACGCGCTCGAACAGACCGGACTCCACCTGCCCCTGGCGAAGCCTGTCCCAGAACTGCTGATAAGCGGGAGACTGGGCCCAGTCCCTTGGGCAGAGCAGGCGGTGATCCTGCCCCACCAGCTCACCGGCCCCATACCCCACCAGGCTGGCAAAGGCCGGATTGGCCTCCAGGATCTCCCCTTGTAGAGAGAAGATGACGGTGGCGACCCCCTGTCTGATGGCCTCCACCACCCCCTGTCGCTCATCGAGCTCGTTCTGGCAAGCCTGCAGCTGCGCCTTCAGTTTGTTATTGAACATGGATGATCTACCTCTGAACCCGTATGAATGGAGCCATGTCGCCCCTTGTTCCTATCACGCCTGCACAGCCACTGAGCACCCTCAAGGCAGCCTGTTATCGACAGAGCCGAACCCGAAGGGAACACGCCTGTTGAGGTCCGATGAGCAGACATCAACTTGCCCCAGATACCTCTCATTTACCGGGGGCGCGCAGTGTATAGAAAAGCAGCAAGGGTGCCAAGGGCAGACAGTACGTCAAACACACAGTTTCGGATCATCGGTGTCAGCGGTTTAGCCCGGCGGGCGCCATTCCAGATTGGCCGCCTTACCCAGAAGGCCTATCCGCTCAATGTCGGCGGCATCAGTCGGCGGGGCACCACTCCAGATAGGCGGGGTTGGCCACAAAGCCCATGCGCTCATACAGGGGGCGCCCCTCCTCGCTGGCATGGAGCCACAGCTTGCCGAGTTGCAGCTCCCTGGCGCAGTTGGCCATGGCATCGAGCAGGGCGCTCGCCATGCCCAGATTTCGCCAATCCGGGCGGGTATACATGTTGAGCAGATAGGCCTCCCGCCCGCTCAGATTGCCGGGATAGGGCGGGCGCACGAAGAATGCCAGGGTCCCGCAGGCCACTGGCTGCCCGTCCACCTCCACCAGCCAGGAGCGACCACTGCCCTCTTGCATCGACTGCGTGAAATAGGCCTGGGTCGCCTGCCAGAGGGCAGGATCCGCCTCGGGGGTGGCAAGCTCCCCCAACTCGCAAAACAGCTGCAAACGCAGCGCCACCAGGGCGGGGATATCGGCCAGCCCGGCCTCTCGTACTCTCATCTCGCGCTCCCTGAACCCATGAAAATCCTCCTCTTTGGTCCGCCGTCACCGGGGATGAAAAAGGGGCCAAAGGCCCCTTCGTTGCTCATGCAGGCTAACCCTGCCGGCGCCCCCTTTCAAGGCGCCAGCGGTCCAGCGCCAGGGGTCCGCCCCCCCACACCACCAGGGTCAGCAGCATCCAGCCCCACAGCTGGTGATCGTAAAAGCCCCCCGCCCACAGGGTGGGGTAGGAGACGACCGCCATGATGTTGAAGCCAAACAGCAAGAGGGCGACCGGACGGGTAAAGAGGCCGGCCACCAGCAAGAGCGGCAACAGCAGCTCGGTGGCCGTGCCCACATAGGCCGCCCACTGCCAGGGCAGCAGGGGTACCCGGTACTCGAACTCGAACAGATAGAGGGTGGAGTCCCAGGCGCTCAGCTTGAGCCAGCCGGAGCGCAGGAAGACAAAGGCGACCCAGAGCCGGGCGAGCAGCAGCACGGCGCCAGCGAGGCTGGGTTGAAGTCGCTCGGACCAGGGGCACGAGGATGCGGTGTGTTCAGTCATAGGCAAGCTCCAGATCGACCAGCAGATCGAGGGTAACCAGGGTGGGCAGGTGTTTGGCCAAGACGGGATCCTGACCAAGCAAGGTGGCCAGCGGCTGCCCCTGGCGACAGCCTTGCAGCAGTTGCCAGGCGGGCAGGCCGAGGGAGACGGGTTCGACCCTGTGATCCGGCCGCTTCTTGAGCGCCAGCCAGCAAGGGGCGTCCAGATCGCCGGCCTCGGGGCCGCCGTGCAGGGCCATCCTCCAGAGCGCCAGCACCGGATAGGGGCTCTCGAACGGCAATATGTCGCCCGCCACTTGCAGCACCAACTGCTCCCAGCGCACCGGGGGGACGGCTGCCAGACGCTCCGTCGGCCAGACACGGGGATCCGCTGGCAGCAGGGCGGCGCGCTCCAGCGTCCACTCGAAGCGGGCCAGCTCCCCCAGCCAGGGCAGTGTCGCCGTAGTGGGCAGGGCCGCCAGCCAATCACCAAAGCCCTCGCCATAGTGCATGACAGAGCCTTCTCTCAGCGGCTCGGCCAGCACGAAGCCGCGGGCCGCGGCGGCGAAGAACGCTCCCCCCACCATGGCCTCGACGGCGGGATAGGTGCTGGCCAACACCTCGCTCAGGCCCAGCACGAAGTTGTTGCGATAGACCTGCAAGAGGGCTTCGGCAGGCAGGGTCGAGGGGGCGATCAGCCCCAGGGCCGCATCGTCGTCGCCGAGCAACCCCGCGGCAAACCCCTGCTGTACACGCCGCAACGGCGCCAGATCGACAGGGTGCGATGGGCAGAACAAGGGGGCCAGCTCAGGCATGAAAGACCTCCCCGGCCACGGGGGGCATGGATTGGGCGGCGCTGATGATGTCGCTCGCCAGCTGCGCCTCCCCCAGGAGTACCGGCAGCGGCGGTATATCCAGATCCCATTCGATCAGGGTGGGGATGGCTCGCCGGGCGCAGCTCTGGCGATAAAGCTCCCACACAGGTTCGGCCACCGGGGCGCTGTGGGTATCGATGTAGAGGTGCCCCTCGGGCAGGGATTTGTCGGTGTAACCGGCGAGGTGAATTTCCCCCACCCGGTCAAGGTCTATGGCCGAGAGATAGTCGGCGCAGTCGAAGCCGTGGTTGAAGGCACTGACATGAAGGTTGTTGAGATCGAGCAAGATGCCGCAACCGCTACGCCGGACGAGTTCGGCCAGAAACGCCCATTCGCTCATCTCGCCGGGCAGTTGCAGATAGGAGGAGGGATTCTCGATGAGCAGCTGACACCCCAGGGTCTGCTGCACCTCCTCTATCTTGTCGCTCATCCGGGCCAGCGCCGCCTGGGTGTAGGGCACCGGCAGCAGATCGTTGAAGTAACGCCCGCCGATGCTGCCCCAGCTCAGGTGCTCGGAGACCCGCACCGGCCGGATATCCCGCACCAGGGCTCCGAGCTGACGCAGATGGACAGGATCCAGGGGATCGGCGGAGCCGAGCGACATGCCCACCCCGTGCAGGCTGATGGGGTAGTGACCGGCAAGCTCGGCCAGTACCTCGAAGCCCAGGCCGTGGCGCTCGAAGTAGTTCTCGCTGTGCACCTCCAGCCAGCCCACGGCTGGGCGGGTCTGGCGAAGGTCGTCATAGTGAGGGGGGCGTAATCCGATACCGATCAAAGGGTTCATGGCGAGGCTCGCAGTCATCGAGGGAAAACCATGATGTGGCCCAGTCGCCACATCATGGTGTGTCGCTTACTTGGGTTGCAGGGAACCACCCGCCAGCTTCTCGCACAACCCCTTGGGCACCACCACGAAGGCATCCCCCTGGGCATCCATCTTGGCGGTGCCGGCGCAGGAGGCCGTCTTGGTGGCGCAGTCGTTCTTGCCCGCCTTCACCACCCCGTAGCACTTCTCTTTCTCCTCGGCGGCCATGGCCGGGGCGGCGACCATCTGGGCCCCCAGGGCAAGCAGACCGGTCATGGCGCAGGTGAGGACTGTGCTTTTTTTCACGTTCATTGGGATCTTCCTTATTGTTGAGCCGAATGGCTGATATCTGCGGTGTGAATGTGTTGCCGGGCTTGCGCGCCGGCTACCCCCTATAGAACCGGTGCCGGGCAGAAAAGATTTCATCAAAAGGCGATATTGGGAGAAATAGATGAAGAAAATTCAGGTAACAAGCTGTTTTATATATGAAAAATAAATGCAGATAAAAAGACGGGAGCCTGCCCCTCTGCCCGGCAGCGGCGACCACGGTACGGGAATAGATGCCCTACCCCGTCAAACCGCATCAAACACGGCCTGCAGTCAAAAACCTATCACACGTGCTGCCGCCACCTCCCAGGCCGTGAGAGTCACTGATGGGTCTCGATAAAAAGAGAAAGGGGCCAGAGGCCCCTTCCACCAGCCATGCCCGGTACTCAGGCCGTCTTGACGCATTTCTGGATAAAGTTGTTCTTGGCCATATCTGCCACAAAATCTCTTGCTGCTTGCCCGTCTGCCGCTATGCGATGACACACAAGGCAGGGATCGCTTGTGTCCTTGACAAGACGTCAGGCTACCAGGGGCTGGAGTATCCGGGTGCGAACGTGTGTAATAGCCGTTTGTGTTTGGCGACGACCCGGAACCCCATGCAACTCAAACCCCTTCTCAAGGGGCGCTTTCAGCCCCACTGGCAAGCCGGCCACGATCTCATCGAACAGGTGGTCGGCTCCTGCATCACGGAGCGGCGCCTGCTCCCCGAGGGGGAGCCCCTGATGCGCCAGGGCGAACCGCTGCGGGATCTGGTGCTGGTCAAGAGCGGCCGCATCGCCATGGGCCACACCGCCATGAATGGCCGCCGCTTTCAGCTCGGCACCCTGGAGTGCGACCACCAGCTGTTTGGCGAGATGGAGTTCTTCACCGGCTATCGCTGCCAGCTCGATATCATCGCCGAGGAGCCGCTGGAAGTGGCCCGCATCGATGGCGAACAGCTGGAGCAGGCGCTGGTCGCCCACCCCAGGGTGGCGCTCTTCTTTGCCACCGCCATTGCCATCGACTATCAGGACACGGTGGATATCTTCACCTGCCGCATGCTCTACCCCATCAGCTACAACATCGCCCTCGACCTCTATCACAGCCACTGTCACCACAACCCGGTGAGCGGCTTTCGCAAGGGGTATCAGGAGGCGGAGCGCTTTGGCACCACGGATCGGGTCTACCGGCGGGCGGTGAAAGAGCTGATGGATAAGGGACTCGTGGAGCGCGGCGAAGAGGGGTTGCAGATCCGCGATCTGGCGGGGCTCCAGGCCTTTCTGGAGCAGCCATAAGTCGCGGACATCAGTTGCCAGTTAAAGACAAAAAAGCGGGGCGGTTTATACCGCCCCTCTTGCTGTTCATTCTCCCGCTCAGGCGAGACAAGGCTGCGGCCGGGCCATGCGCAGCGACGCTACCAGCATGGCGAGGATCACGCCATAGATGAGCGGAATGGCGTACATCACCGCCTGCAGGCCGATCACCTGCTCCAGCAGGGCACTGATGGCCGGGCTGAACATGGCCCCCGCGCTGCCGCTGATAAGGATATAGGAGACGTTCTTGCTCGATGCCTGCCGCACAAACGACACCCCGTAGGCGATAAAAGCGTTGTAGAGGGCCGCGCAGACAAAGCCGTAACCATAGGTGAGGTAAGGCAGCTGGCTCAGGCTGTCGGTGGTGACGATGAGCGTCGTCATCCCCATCGCCAGGGTGATGATCACCAAGAGGAAGGTGCGGATCGCAATGCGGGTCACGATGGCGGTGGAGACCAGCGCACCGAGCAGGGCCGCCGTCCAGTACTGGGTGATGATGTTGCCCGCCTCCTCGAAGGGGATGCCGAACTTGTTCTTCACGAACATGGGCGCCCAGGTGAGGAAGGTGTAGAGCGCCAGCATGCCGAGAAAGAGCCCGACCCCGCCGCTGATGATGCCGAGGTTCCACTCCGAGTGCTCGTTGCCGGCGCTCTCGCCGCCTGCCTCGCAGCTGCGAAAGTTGGTCAGCACCGCCACCAGCATGGTCGCCAGCGCCACCACGCCCACCGCCAGATAGCTCCAGCTCCACGCCATGGCGTGAGTCAGGGTGTAGGTGGTGATGAGTGGAAAGACCACCCCGGCCACGTTGAAGGTGGCATCCTGCACCACCAGCATGGTGCTCTGCATCCGCGCCTGCCAGACGCTCACCACCAGCGTCCCCGCGATGCAGAGCCCCACCCCGCCGCACAGGCCAATCACCGTCATGGCCGCCATCACCACATAGAGCGAGCCGGTCAGATGAAGCGCGGCCGCCGCCAGCGCGATCAGGCCGTAGCAGAGCAGCGTCATCCGCTTGAGGCCCACCTTCTCGATGAGGAAGAAGGCGGCAATGGTGCCCGCCAGCGCCCCGCCGTTGAGCAGGGAGAAGATGGAGGCCACCTGATTGACGTCAGCGCCGAACTTGGCGGCGATGGGGTCGATCAGCATGCCGAACTGGGTCGCAAAACCGGCCATCACGAAGTTGGCCAGGAAGCTGATGGCAGTGAGGGAGAGCTTATTGTTCATATTGGATCTCTCATAAGGGTCAGGGTGCGTGCAGGGTTGGGCGGGCTGCGGCGCTTACAGCGCGGTGTGCAGCGCCAGCTCGATCATCTGGTTGAAGGAGAGTTGCCGCTCCTCGGCAGTGGTCTCTTCACCGGTCAGGCAGTGGTCGGAGACGGTCAGGATGGCGAGCGCCTCGATCCCCTGCTGATGGGCCAGCCCGTAGAGACCGGCCACCTCCATGTCGATGCCGAGCACGCCGAACTTCTCCAGCGCCGGAATGAGGTTTTCGTCCGGATCGTAATAGAGATCGCCGGTGAAGATATTGCCCACCTTGACCGGAATCGCCTTCTCCTGCGCCTTGGTAAATGCCTTGTACAGCAGGGCGAAGTCGGCCGAGGTGGCCATCTGGTAGCCGGCGCTGCGCTTGGCGTTGGTCGGGGAGTCGGTGCCCGCCGCCTGCGCCAGAATGACGTCACGCATCTGCACGTGGCGCTGGGTCGCCCCCAGACTGCCGATGCGGATGATCCGCTTGACCCCGAAGTCGTTCACCAGCTCGTGGGCGTAGAGCACCATGGAGGGGATCCCCATGCCGTGGCCCATCACCGAAATGCGCTGGCCGTTGTAATAGCCGGTGTAGCCCAGCATGTTGCGCACATTGGTCACCTCGCGCGCATCGGTCAGAAAGGTCTCGGCGATATAGCGGGCCCGCAGCGGGTCCCCCGGCATGATGACGGTCTCGGCGAAATCGCCCGGGTTGGCATTGATATGAGCGGTCATTGTTGTTGTGCTCCAGTTTGACTCGTGTGGATGAGGGCATCCTAGCCCCCGCCCCCTCGCCCCTTGCAGGACAAAAGTCCTGTTGCCCCGATCGAGATCCCAGTTCCGGCAACTTCTCCGGGGCAGCCCCGCTTGCCACCCTGCGCCGCTGCTTATCTGCCTCCACACAACCCAACCCTGCCCCTGCGGCAAACGCCCCGTCACCCATTCAGCAATAACGCCCCTGCGCCCAAAAAGCGCGGGGGGCCTTGATGGCCCCCCGCAAACACACCGGACAAGAAAACCCCTTACTTGGCGGCGCTATCCTTCACACACTTCTGGACAAAGCTGTTCTTGGCCGCGCCAGCCAGCTTCTTGTCGGCCGCAGCCTTCTCGCACTTGGCCGCCGGATCCATCGCCGCGCCCGTCTTCACGCACTTCTGGATAAAGCTGTTTTTGGCCGCGCCGGCCAGCTTCTTGTCGGCCGCCGCCTTCTCGCACTCGCCGGTCGCAGCGCCAGCAGCATCTTTCACGCACTTGCCGACAAAGCTGGTCTTGGCGGCGCCCGCCAGTTTTTTGGCCACAGCCTGCGCCTCGCACTGCAACTGGGCAGCGTCGTTGGCAAAGACCGGATTGGCCAGCAGCACGCTGCCGCAGAGCAGGCCGAACAGGATGGCAATACGCTTCATATGACGTTCCTTATTGTGATGTGTTGGCATGGTGACCTGTTTGCATGGTGATCTGATTGCAAGTAACTGTTATGACAACAGCTGATTGTTGCCGCAGATCCTCCGCCTCGCCAGCAAGGGCCACGGAGCACAGGGCACCATAGCCCGCACTATAGCGCCGATTGGCTGAGCGGGATTCTCCCCGGCCAGCCCTTCTTCAACAGCAAGCCATCCCCCTCTACTCCGCGACGCTCGCCGCCCCCAATAAAATCAAGGGCCATGGGAATCCTGTACCCAGCCACTGCGATTTATTGAGCTGGCGCATAAAACGCAGATATTCCTGATAGTTACGTCACTTTTTGTCTGGTGAGAGCAGATTCAATTGGCTTAACATAGCCATCCGTTGCCTATTGCTGCGATGGGCCTCAGCCCTCGCTGGTCAATGGAGCATATTGGAAGCTTTAATCCACGGGCGGTAGCGTGGCTTTGCACTGTGATTGATGAAGTTAGCCCAACACGCATGCCCTCGGTCAGTTGGTGGTCATTCGGTGCAACCGAACAGACTGGATATTTCCGCCCGATACCGGAAAGGAGAACCATGCGCTATCGCCGAGCAACAACCAGTGGGGCATGTTGGTTCTTCACCGTCAACCTGGCTGACCGAAAACAGGATCTGCTGGTACGTCACATCGACCTGCTGCGCGAAGTGATCCGCTACGTCAAACAGCAACACCCCTTCGAAATTATTGCCATGGTAGTGATGCCGGATCATCTCCATGCCATCTGGCAACTACCGCCCGATGACAGTGACTATCCCATGCGCTGGTCTCTGATCAAGGCTGGCTTTTCACGAAGGCTCGCCAAAACAGAGCGGATACAGGAGAGCCGACTCAGAAAACGGGAACGCGGTATCTGGCAACGCCGTTATTGGGAATATCTGATCCGGGATGACAAGGATCTGCAAGCCCATGTCGATTACATCCACTTCAATCCGGTCAAACATGGTTATTGTGCCAAGCCGGTCGATTGGCCTTACTCCTCCATTCATCGCCATATCACCGCAGGATGGATAGGGCCAGATTGGGCCATTGATAGTAACTCGGGTCGGGAATAATCGGCTTGGGATTTGTTGTAGGTTGGCGCTGAGCACAGCGAAGCCCAACAAATGAGAGATATGATGTCTAAAATACGATAGGAATCGTGACAATAGAAAATAAGAAACCGAATTTAGCTTTCTCGGTAAACGTTGGGCTTCACTTCGTTCAGCACCAACCTACAGTATTTAGCCCAATATACAGGATAAGGTAATAGAACGGAGGTTCTATGAATAAAGAAAATTATCACTGGAGTAATACATATAAAAAAGCCAGCCTCTACATATTGTCTCTATCACTACTTTTTTTATTTTTTATAATCATTACAATTGATATTCCAGTTTGTTTTGGAGAACAATGCGAATTCATTGGAACTTATAATTTAATTGAAAGAAATACAACATCAATAATCTTCATTGGCATTTTTATATATAGTGTTTGCTGTTATTTAAAATTCAAAAGTGACGTTAGACAAACACCTGAAATCCCTTTTAAAATAACAAAAATTGAAAGCATAAACTATGAACACCTGACTTTTTTGGCAACATACGTAATACCATTGATAACCTTTGATCTTGAAAAAACAAAATATATTTTCGTTCTTGTAATACTACTAATTGTCATGGGCGTAATATATATAAAAACAGATCTTTTTTATGCAAATCCATCATTGGCTTTACTGGGGTTTCATATTTACAAAGTTAGTGGTGAATTTAAAGGCAATCAAACTAGAGATGACATTATTGTTATTACCCGCCAAAAGCTAAAAAATAATGACCTTGTAAGGTACATAAAATTAGATGACAGAATTTACTATTCAGATTATAAGGTTTGATGATGACAAAAGCCATTGAAAGAAAACAGCTATTAAATGCTGAGCTACAATATTTCATTGAAAATAAAGATAAAATATCAGTTGTTGTATATGCACTAGTAAAGGGAGATGATACTCCGAAGAAAATGGATATTAATCCTGAAGCACAAGGTGGATTAATTTCACTATTTCTTACCAAATTACAGTCGACAGTGATCGATAACGAAGATTTAAGCATTTTAAACCTATCCTCATCAGATAGCAGATCAAAGGTTATTTACTACTATGATCTTGATATACCTGATGAACTCAATGCTATGAACAAAGTAGTTGAGACTGATGACCATGAGTTTTTTAAAGTAGATGAGGATGGCATTGATAATATCAAAGTACTACTGATAGAGATTGGGGATCACAATAAACAGATAGTTTTATATAAAACTATGGCTCCAGTAAACATTTTTTCGAAAAAGCATTTCTTTTTGAAACAATCTCATTCGAAATTTGAAAAAATAAATGATGACTTTTTTAGGATTAGTGATAACTTTCAGCTAATACGAACAGAAAAAGGTATTTTTATTTTTGAATTGGATGTCATTGAAAAGAGTTTTGGCTTTCATGACGTCATAAAAAAAGAAGCCGCATTAGGCATAGCTGCAATTAGAAACAAAGACATTTTATCCAACATCAGTGAGTTGGAGAATTTGGTAAGTGACGTAAAATATGCAAGAAAGTTAACAAGGGTCGCGAAATCATCTCCAGTGCTTTCCTCAAATATTAGCAATGATAAAATCATTGCATTTTGCCAAGCATATCCAGCATTAAAAAACAGAATCCGCTTTAACCCTGAAAAAACAAAAATAATGCTCGATACCAAAGTATCCAAAGATCTATTTATAAAGATATTAATGGATGATTTTTTAACTTCGCAATTAACTGACTTTTACTATGAAAGTGTCGCGAAGGATGAAGTTGAAACTCACTAACAATGCACGACCGTGTTTTATACCCTTGGCTATAAAAATTCCCCGTTACCGGGGGATTTTTATTTCTATCGGTTAGCTCGCGGCCAAGACTCAAGCCAGCAGAAAGGCTCTTAACCGGGCAAACTCCGCAGTCAAATTAACGGAGAGCAGCGGTAGCTTGGCCAGCGGCACATCCAGACCCTGAATCTTGTCCACCGACTCCTTAAATTTGTGTAGAGGCTCATACGTTTGTCAGTATCTGTTTCTCCCCCTTCAACCAATACTCCCTCTCAATCCCTACCCCCGCCACAAAGTCGGGATCGTGGGAGATCAACAGCAAGGTGCCCGGGTAGTAGGACAGCACTATCAGCAGATTCTGCAACTTATAGGTCTGCATCCAGCAAGGTGGTGCCATAGGAGTTATCTATGGTACAGCGCCACTGCCCATCTGCCTCCTTGCGAAACACATAGGTGGCGCGGCGGGTTTCGTCGATCCGGCCGCCTTTACCATCCGGGTAATTCAGCTTGGTCTCCATAATTACCAGCGCATTGTCGGCCCCTTCGATCACCTCCATGGCGCCCTGAGTCACCTCAAGCTGCCCGTCAAAGTAATCCGAGATGGCCCCGAAGGCGCGGCGGATGGCGGGAATGCCGCGCACCACCATGCCGGGTTTGACCACCAAAGCGGCGTCCTCGGCGTAGAAGGCCATCAGGGCGTCGAAGTTGCGCCGGGAGATGGCGGCGTCGCAGGTCTCGATAAGCGCGCGTAGTGGATGCTGGCTCATGCAGTGCTCCTTAATCCAAAGCGATAATCCAATGCGGATTTCCCCGCCTGAGGCTGAAAACAAACATCCCCCGAGGCCGGGGATGTTTGATAAGTGCTTAACCGAGCAGGAAGGCTCGTAGCGGGGCGAACTCCGCCGGCAGGTTGTGGGACAAGAGCGGCAGGGCGGCATGCTTGGCAAGCGGGCCCGGCAGCGGCACATCCAGCCCCAGGATCTCGTCCACCGACTCCTTGAACTTGGCGGGATGGGCGGTGCAGAGGAACACCCCCACCTCATCTTCACCGAGTTGCTCGTTCAGCAGATCCCAGGCGATGGCGCCATGGGGTTCGCACAGGTAATCCAGCTCATGCAGGCGTTTCAGCGCATCACGGGTTTCGGCATCACTGCGCATGCCAGAGCCCAGGGTCTCCAGCGCCCAGCCGTTGCGACGGCACAGCTCTTCTACCCTAGGCCAGTTGTTGGGGCGGCTCACATCCATGGCGTTGGACAGGGTCGCGACCGTCTGGTGCGGCTCCCACTGGCCGGTCTTGAGGTAGCGCGGCACGGTATCGTTGGCGTTGGTGGCGGCGATAAAGCGCTTCACCGGCAGCCCCAGCGCCTTGGCGATGAGGCCCGCAGTCAGGTTGCCGAAGTTGCCGGACGGCACGCTGATGACCGCCTTGGCGCGATCCGCCTTGGGCAACTGGGCCAGCGCCTCGAAGTAGTAACAGACCTGGGCCAACAAGCGGCTGATGTTGATGGAGTTGGCGGAGTTCAGGCCGATGGCCTTTTTCAGCTCTTCGTCGTCGAAAGCATCTTTCACCAGCGCCTGACAGGCATCGAAGTCGCCGTCGATGGCGATGGTGCGGATATTGCCGCCCAGGGTGCAGAACAGCGCCTCCTGCAATGGGCTGATCTTGCCCTTGGGATAGAGGATGACCACCTCTATCCCCTCCAGCCCGTAGAAGGCGTGGGCCACGGCGGCGCCTGTGTCGCCCGAGGTGGCGGTGAGGATAGTAATTTTGTCGTTGGTTCTGAAGGTCGCCAAGCACTGGGCCATAAAGCGGCCACCGAAGTCCTTGAACGCCAGGGTCGGGCCGTGGAACAGCTCCAGGGCATAGGTGCCATCTTTCAGCTTCACCAGGGGCGCCGGGAAGGTGAAGGCGGCATCGATCAGATCGCTCACCTTGGCCGCAGGCACCTCGTCCCCCAACAGGTGGCTGATGATGCGAGCGGAACGCTCGGCCAGCGGCAGCGCTAGCAGGGCGTCCACGTCGGCCAGCGGCTCGAGTCTTTCGGGGAAGAAGAGCCCCTGTTCGCGACCCAGCCCCTGGCGCACCGCTTGGGCGAAGCTGACCTGTTCACTCTTGTCCTTGATATTGTAAAGATTCATAGCTCGCTTCCTGTTACCCGTGCCCCGGCCATGTCCAATTTACAGACCCGGGCAAATCCATCTTCGTTCTGCACGAAATGTGCGTCCATCCAATCCTTCATGCGCTCGGCCTGGGCCAGATCCTTCATCACCACGAAGACGCTGGGACCGGAGCCCGAGATGCCGGTGGCCAATGCCCCGTTCTGGGCCGCCTGGGCCCGCACCTCGTTGAAACCTTCGATCAGGGCCGCGCGATAGGGCTCGGCAATAACGTCCTTGAGCACACTCGCCGCCAACCCTTCCTGCTGGCTGTAGCTGGCGTGCACAAACGCCGCCAGTCGACGACCGTAGGTGAGGCAATCCTGGCGGCGATACTGGGCAGGCAGTATGGCGCGGGCGGCGGCGGTGGAGACCACTGTGCCCGGGTAGCAGACCACCCAGTACCACTGCTCGAACACAGGAATGCCCTGGCTGATGACGCCCGCCTCTTCCACGATCAGCTGCATGCCGCCGAGATAGCAGGGGGCCACGTTGTCGTAGTGCACGGAGCCGGAGATGCGCCCCTCCATCTCCCCCATTAGCAGCAGAAGGTCGTGTTCATTGAGGGGGGCGCCGTGAAAGGCGTTGAGGCCTTCGAGTGCCGCCACCACGCTGCAGGCGCTGGAACCCAGGCCCGAGCCCACCGGCAGGTTCTTCTCCAGCACCATTTCGAGCGGCTTGAGACCAAGGCCGCGCTTCTCCAACGCCTCGCCATAGGCGAGCCAGCAGTCATGGAGGATGTTCTTCTTGGGATCATCCGGCAGCTTGTGGGCATAGCGGCCCACGGAAGAGAGGGCGAAGGGTACACCCGCGGCCTTGACCTGAACGCGATCCCCCAAGAGGGAGCCATCCACGGGGGCGAGGGCCGCCCCCAACACATCGAAACCCACGCTCAGGTTGGCGCTGGAGGCCGGGGCATAGGCCACTACACTGCCGTACATGTCTGAACTCATGCTTATAGCTCCTGCTTCCAGTTCTGGGTGCGCAGCACGTCGGCGAAGACGCCGGCGGCAGTCACCTCGGTACCGGCGCCATAGCCGCGCAGCACCAGGGGGATGGGCTGGTAATAGGTGGAGAAGAAGGCGAGCGCGTTCTCCCCGTCTTTGACCTTGAACAGCGGCTCATCGGCGCCGACTGCCTTGATGGCGACCTTGCACTTGCCTCCCTCAATCGACCCCACGTAGCGCAGCACCTTGCCCTCGCTCTGGGCCAGTGCGAACTGGTCGCGGAACCAGCCGTCGGCTTGTGGCAGGCGAGCCATAAAGGCCTCAACATCGCCGCTCACATCAAAGCCCGGCGGCAATGCCTGCTCCACTTCCACATCGGACAGCTCCAGCGCCATGCCGGCCTCGCGCGCCAGGATCAGCAGCTTGCGCGCCACGTCCATGCCGTTCAGATCGTCGCGGGGATCCGGCTCGGTGAAGCCGTTGCCACGGGCAATGCCGGTGGCCTCGGAGAAGGCCATGCCCTCGTCCAGCTTGCCGAATATGAAGGACAGCGACCCGGACAGGACGCCGTCGAAGGCGCGCAGCTTGTCACCGGCCTTGATGAGGTTCTGCAGGTTCTCGATGACCGGCAGGCCGGCGCCGACGTTGGTCTCGTACAGGAACTTGCGACGGGTCTGGCGGGCGGTGCGGCGCAGCGCCTTGTAGTAATCCAGCGACCCTGTGTTCGCCTTCTTGTTCGGGGTGACCACGTGGAAACCGGCGGCCAGGAAGTCCGCATACTGGACGGCGACCGCCTCGCTGGAGGTGCAATCGACGATCACCGGGTTGATGAGGTGGCTCTCTTCCACCGCCTTCTTCACCGCCTCCAGGCTGAAGCTATCGCGGGCCTCCACCAGCTGTTCACGCCAGTTGGCGAGATTGAGCCCATCCTTGTTGACCGCCATCTGGCGGCTGTTGGCGATGCCCACCACCCGCAGGCCGGTGCCCTGCTCGGCCAGCACGGGTTGCTGGCGAGCGATCTGATCCACCAGGGCTGCGCCGACACCGCCGACACCGACAACGAAGAGGTCGATGAACTGCTGGCTGCCGAAGAAGTTCTGATGGCAGGCCTTGATGGCTTCAGCGACCTTGCGATCCCGCACCACGGCGGAGATGGAGCGCTCGCTCGACCCTTGGGCGATGGCGACGATGTTGATGGAGGCCTGCGCCAATGAGGTGAAGAAGCGGGCCGCCATCCCTTTGCTGGTGCGCATGCCGTCGCCGATGAGGGAGATGATGGCGAGATCGGTCATGATCTCGAGCGGATCCAGCAGCTGGTTCTTGAACTCCAGCTCGAATTCGCGCTCCAGCACCTTGCGGGTCTTGTCGCTGTCATAGCTGTGGATACAGAAGCTAACGCTGTACTCGGAGGATGACTGGGTGATGAGGACTATGCTGACCCCGGCGCGGGAGACGGCAGAGAAGATGCGGCCCGCCATGCCCACCATGCCCTTCATGCCGGGGCCGGAGACGTTGAACATGCACATGCCGGAGAGATCCGAGATGGCCTTCACTTTCAGATCGTCATCCCCCTGCTCGACACCGATAAGCGTCCCCGGCCCTTGCGGGTTGAAGCTGTTCTTGATGAGGCAGGGAATATGGAACTGGGCCACCGGGGCGATGGTCTTGGGGTGCAGCACCTTGGCGCCGAAGTAGGAGAGTTCCATCGCCTCCTTGTAGGAGAGGGTTTTGAGCAGGTAGGCATCCGGCACCAGGCGCGGATCGCAGTTGTAGCAACCCTCCACGTCGGTCCAGATCTCGCAACACTCCGCATCGACGCAGGCGGCCAAGACGGCTGCTGAATAATCGGAGCCGTTACGGCCGAGCAGCACGGTCTCGCCCTTGTCGCTGCCGCCGGTGAAGCCCGGCATCAGGTAGAGACAATCGCTGCGCAAGCCTTTGGCGGCGAAGCGCAGGCGGGAGGCCTCGATGTCGACGTGGGCTTCCAGATAGCCGCCGTCGGTGACCAGCAACTGCTCCGGTACGATGAGATCCAGCTCGAGGCCGCGCACCCGCAGCAGCTCGTGCATGAAGGCGATGGAGAGGTTCTCGCCGCGGCTCAGGATGCGGGCCTGCACGTTGTCCGGGCAGAGCCCCAGCAGCCGGATACCCTGCATCAGCCGCTCCACCTGATCCAGCTCAGCTGTCAGACGCGCCAGCAGCGCCTTGTCATCCAGCGCCGGATAGGCGGCTTTCAGCCCCGCCAGCAGGCGGGAGAAGATACCGTTGATCTCGAACAATGTGCTGCTGGCATCCATGCCGCGGCTGGTCTGCTCCACCAGGGCTACCAGGTGGTTGGTCACCTTGGCCGGGGCCGACAGCACCAGGGCTACTTGAGACTGACCGTGGGTGTTCACCGCGATATCGGCTACCCGTAAGAAACGCTCTGCATCGGCCAGTGAAGACCCGCCAAACTTCAACACTCTCATCGCTTTCTCTCCCTCTGATCCTTAAAAATCTGCCCGACTATGGTTCTGAAAATCATCCAACAAAAAGGCCCGTACTGGGTGGGTACGGGCCTTTTCTGATTTCTGTGCTTGTTCGTCAGCGCATCAACCGGCCCCAGTGCCACCTGTGGTGGTACCGGTAATAATGGTGGTGGTGATGACGTTGATGAATGACTGCATGACGAACACTCTTGAACGAAGCTGGCTTTTAGCAATACCGCGCCGGGTGATGGGCTGTCAACCTAAACCGCTTTACTCCTTGCGTTCAAATCGGCGAACTAGGTCTTTACAGAGCAGATGCAGCATATTCAGATCCCGCTGCGGCAGCATGGGTACTCGGTCCATCACCCATTGATGCAGTTTTTCATCCTGTGAAACTCCGAGTTCGCCGAGAATTTCTGCTGTTTTGGTTTTCAGCACCCGAACCTGCCCGGCGTTATCAAAATTTTCTGCTACGGCTTCGGGTTCATCCAGCAGCGGACTCATCTCGTAGGCATACAGCATGATCGCCTGACCCAGGTTCAGAGAGGGGTAGCTCACCTTGAGGGGCAGATAGCTGATGAGATCCACCTGGGCCAGTTGCTCGTTGGAGAGGCCGGACTCCTCACAGCCGAACACGATGGCGACCCTGTTCAATGAGGGCTTGGCACGGATCTGATCCCGGATCTCGGCCGGGGTTAGGTAGTGCTGATAGCGGCCACGCTGACGGGCCGTGGTGGCGACTACCAGATCCATGTCCGCCAGCGCCTCCTCCAGGGTGTCGAAGGCCTGGGCCTCGGTCAAAATCTCCTGCGCACCGTGGGCGACCCAGCTCGCCTCTTCTTCCTCGTGCACCCGACTCGCCACCAGTCGCATGGCATCGAAGCCCATGGTCTTCATGGCGCGGGCGGCGGCCCCCACGTTCGCGGCGCGGGCCGGAGCCACCAGTACAAAATAGAGTTTCATCGGGTTTTCTCCTGGAGGGGCCGCGGTCGAGAAGGGCGGTGGACCATCGGCAAAACAGGGGCGCAATCTACCGTTTATCCTCAAAAAATGCCACTTGAACGGATGTTTGAATGTTGCCATAGTGGCCCGATATGTGAACAAACTGCAGACAAACGCAGACGTCATCGGACTGACAGATCACAAGGAAGGTAGAGATGCCGCAGCCATTGGAACAGGCGGTCGCAGAAACGATCTTGCAGCGCTTCGAGTCATTTTACAGCCGCTTTCTCGAGATCACTCAGGGCAGCAAGAGCCGCTTCGAGAACAGCGACTGGCTGGGAGTGCAACTCGCCGGGCGCGAGCGCATCCGCCTCTACGATCATCACGTGGGCGCCACCACGGCCCAGATCAAGCAGATGATGGGGGAGCAGTTGCCAAGCCAGTCCCTGCTCAAGCAGGTGAAGGGGGCCTTCAGCGATCTGCTGCCCCAATGCGAGAACTTCGAGGTGGCGGAGTCCTTCTTCAACTCCGTCTATCGCCGCATCTTCCGCCATCGCAACATCCGCGACGAGAACCTCTACATCCATCCCTTCGTGAGCCGGGGGGAGCACCCGGATCTCGGTGCTCTGCTGCGGGTCTATCGCACGGATCTGACTCGTTTGCCTCAGACCCTGAGCAAGCTGCTGGGGGATTACAGCTTCACCCTGCCCTACGAGGACAAACAGCGGGATATTGTCGACATCCACCGCCATCTTGCCGAGAACGGCCCGAGTATCCTGCATGAGGAGCCGTTCGCCATCGAGCTGTTGAAGGAGGTCTTCTACCGCAACAAGGGGGCCTATCTGGTGGGGCTGATCCGGGTGAGGGACGAGGTGCATCCCTTCATACTGCCCTTGCTCAGCACGGGCCAGCACATCTACGTGGATACCGTCATCTTCGAGCCCGAGCTCGCCTCCATCGTCTTCGGCTTCGCCCGCGCCTACTTCATGGTCTATGCCCCGGTGCCGGCCCTCTATGTGCTGTTCCTGCGCCAGATCATGCCCCGCAAGCCGGACTACGAGATCTACAACGCCATCGGTTGCCAGAAGCACGGCAAGACGGAGCTCTATCGCCACTACCAGCAGCACCTGGCAGCGAGTCGGGAGCAGTTCATCATAGCCCCCGGCATCAAGGGCATGGTGATGAGTGTGTTCACCCTCCCCTCCTACGACGTGGTGTTCAAGGTGATAAAAGACGAGTTCACGCCCCCGAAGGACGTGAGCCACGAGCAGGTGAAGGCCAAATATCGGCTGGTGAAACAGCACGACAGGGTGGGCCGCATGGCCGACACCCAGGAGTTCACCAACTTCGAGTTCCCCCTGGAGAGGATCTCCCCCGAGCTGCTGGCGGAGCTCAAGACGGTGGCCCCCTCGGCGCTGACCATCACGGCAGACAAGCTGGTGATCAAGCACCTCTACACGGAGCGCAAGATGATCCCGCTCAACCTCTATCTGGACAGGGCCGACGAGCAGCAAACCCGGCTCGCGCTGGAGGAGTACGGCAATGCCATCAAACAGCTGGCGGCGGCGAACATCTTCCCCGGCGACATGCTGTTCAAGAACTTCGGTGTCACCCGTCACGGCCGGGTGGTGTTCTACGACTACGACGAGATCTGCTACATGACGGAGTGCAACTTCCGCCAGATCCCGCCGCCCCGCTACCCGGAGGACGAGTGGAGCGCCGAGCCCTGGTATTCGGTGGCACCGAACGACATCTTCCCCGAGGAGTTCGCCACCTTCTTGCTGCAAAAGCCCCAGGTGCGGGAGATCATGATGCAGCTGCACAAGGAGCTGTTCGACGCCAACTACTGGAAACGGCTGCAAAGCAACATCAAGGAGGGGGTGTTCGAGGACGTCTATCCCTACCGGCGCAAGAAGCGCTTTCGCTTCCAGCGCGGGGGATGAGGAGGCCCAACAAGGCTCTTCACGACACAAGTCTTCCTACAACAAGAAGGGACGCCGCGGCGTCCCTTCTTGTTGTGCACGACATGGCGGTCTGGTTGCGACAGCCACTGACGGTACCCGGGATTATTTCATCGCATCGAAGGTGAGCAGAGGCGCCTTGCTGGCATCCTGCAACACCAGCTGCTGGCCCTTGATCTCGAAGCCGGCGACCTTCTCCAGGGCCTGCAGGTAGCTGTTCTCCTTGCCGGCCAGATCCCCCATGCACATCATGCGGGTCGCCCCCATGGGGCCCAGGGCCAGGACACCGTCCCCCTGCTGGGTGATGGCACCAAAGTAGCGGTTGCAGCCGCCCTTGCCCGCCACCTTGTCCCCGGTCAGTTGCAGGGTGAAGGTATCGCCGCTCGCCCCTTGCAGTTGCCAGGTCGATGCCTGCAGTGCAGCCAGATTGGAACCCGTCGCCATGGCGCAGCCTCCCAGGGCCAGTGCGGCCAATAGGGTCAGTTTCTTGTTCATGAGTTCGCCTCTTGATGAAGAAAATTAATGAAGACTCAGAGTGACCGGGCCTGTGTAGCATGAGTCGGGTGCCAATTTAAACTCTTTTATTGTGACGAATGTTGCCTTTACAGCCAGAAGCTATGTGCCATGCTTGTAGTCCTGTTCGGACCCAGGGAGGGGAAACGAATGGTCAAGTCTCTCGTCATCGCACTCGTATCCGTATTCGCGCTTTCGGCCCAGGCAGCCGACTGGAGTTTTCTCCAGAACGATACCGACAGCCAGCTCTACGTGAAAAGCTATTCCGGCGTACTGCTCGGCTCTCAGACCCACCCCAGCGACAGCTTCGACATCTGGCTCATCAATACCGGCTATCAGTATCCGGTCGAAGAGGATATCAGCCTCTACATGGAGGCCGGCCCCGCCCTCGGCACTCGCGGCGATCAGGCCGGTTTCAACATCAGCTCAGGGGTGCGCTACCAGCTCTCCCCCTCCCTCAACATCGGCAGCCAGGTCAAACAGCTGGAGACGAGCAAGCCCAGCACCCTGGTGGAGCTCAACAGCAGCCTGCTGCTAACGCCCCAGCTGGCACTCACGGCCAACTACGGCGTCAGCCCCTTCAGCACCGAGCAGTTCCTCGTGCTGGGGCTGGGCCTGCACTTCTAGGCCGTCAGATCAGCCGGCTGGCGCTCACCAACACGCCGTTGAGATCGGCGTAGACATAATCCCCGGGCGTGATGGTCACGCCCGCGAAGGAGACGGTGGCATCGATCTCCCCCAGGCCGCGTTTCTCCGTCTTCACCGGGCAGGCCGCCAGCGCCTTGACGCCGAGAGCCAGGGTTGCCAAGGTGCCCACATCCCGCACGGCGCCATAGATGAGGATCCCCTCCCACCCCTGCTCCGCCGCCTTGATGGCCAGCTGATCCCCAAGCAGGGCTCGGCGCAATGAGCCGCCACCATCGATCACCATCACCTTGCCGTGACCTGGGCGAGTCACCAGCTCCCGCACCAGGCTGTTATCCTCGAAGCAGGAGAGGGTGACCGCTTCTCCATGAAACAGCGCCTTGCCGCCATAATCGCGAAACAGCGGCTCGGCCACCTGCACGCTATCGGGGTGTTCATCACAGAGATCGGGCAGTAGATCCAGCATCATCGTCATCCTTCCATGGGTGAGTGAATATAGGTGGGTAGATAGGTGAGTGCGTCGCTCATTCTTTCATCATGCCGGGCCCCTGACAATCCAGTGAGCGGCCAGGCTACCCAGATGGCAGGGCTCCCCTTTGAGCAGGACAGGCTCCAGCCAGAGTTCTCCCTCCTCGACCCGGTAGATGGCATTCTGGCCGAAGGCGGCCGCCAGCCGGACGGCATCGGCACGAGGGGCAAGCAACAGCAAGGATTCCTCCTGCCAGCCCTCGTCAAGGGCACTACCCCATACCGGGCCCATGGCCTGCATGGCGTCAGCACGTTGGATGAGGCGCCACAAGGCGCGCTGGCGGCGGGCATTGCGGCGGCCTCCCACCGCCTGGCTCCCCGGGTTCCAGGCCGTCACAATGGCATAGTCGGACCAGTCCGGCGGGGCGAAAGGGGCAATAAAGCACACTTTTCTGTAGTTTTCCCACAAACGCATGTCAATCACATGTTACATCCCATTACATTTCATAGGGGCGAAAAAGCGAGCCAGCCCAAGTATCATGCAGATAACTCAGGGTTTGACTTATATCAAACCAGAGTTAAAAAGTTGCTATCTGACGGCAAAGAGTGTTGTTATGCGCCTGTTAACTGATAAAATGCAGCAACTTTTGTAATGGACTACCTTTCAGGGCTCCGCTCAGCCAGACTTGTTGAGACCCCGTGTGTGGCACATGGATGTTTGCCGACATAGCTACCAAATTCGCGATGATTCGACCTGATATTCATACCCAGGATGACGTAATAAATTTTCAGGACCGGTCGGATAACGCCAAAGAGTGTTAAAATTTCGAAAATTAACTGATAAGAATCTGGGAATACTCAATGCAAACACCACACATTCTGATCGTCGAAGACGAGCTGGTCACCCGCAATACCCTGAAGAGCATCTTCGAGGCCGAAGGCTATATCGTCCTCGAGGCCAACAATGGCGACGAGATGCATCAGGCCCTGACCTCCCACACCATCAATCTGGTGATCATGGACATCAACCTGCCAGGCAAGAATGGCCTGCTGCTGGCGCGCGAGCTGCGCGAAGATGACAACATCGCCCTGATGTTCCTGACCGGCCGTGACAACGAAGTCGACAAGATCCTGGGCCTAGAGATCGGCGCAGATGACTACATCACCAAGCCGTTCAACCCCCGCGAGCTGACCATCCGTGCCCGCAACCTGCTGAGCCGCACCATGAACGTGGCCGCCGGTGGTGAAGAGAAGAAGCTGGTCGAGCGTTACCTGTTCAACGGCTGGGCGCTGGACATCAACAGCCGCGCCCTGGTCAGCCCGGCGGGCGACATGTTCAAGCTGCCGCGCTCCGAGTTCCGCGCCATGCTGCACTTCTGCGAAAACCCGGGCCAGATCCAGACCCGTGCCGAGTTGCTCAAGAAGATGACTGGCCGTGAGCTCAAGCCCCACGATCGTACCGTGGATGTCACCATCCGCCGCATTCGCAAGCACTTCGAGAGCGTGGGCGACACCCCTGAAATCATCGCCACCATCCATGGCGAAGGCTACCGCTTCTGCGGCGAGCTGGAGCAGGAATAATCCCTGCTTGTCAGATCCCTGTGTGGTAAGAAGAGGCGCCGATGGCGCCTCTTCTGTTTCCGGCGAGCCGTCGATGGCTGCCTTGCACAGAGTCGCGGCAGAGAATGCCTGCCAGACAAGGAGGCGGAAAACAAAAAGCCCACTCGCAGGAGTGGGCTTTTTGCATGGAAGCTGGAGCGGGCAGCGGGAATCGAACCCGCATCATCAGCTTGGAAGGCTGAGGTAATAGCCATTATACGATGCCCGCAAAGCATCAAAACTAGCGATAAGTACCGGATATGGGGTCAACGTCAGGATGGCGTGCTAGGCAGAGGCAGGAACAAGACGGCGCTCTATCGGGACTTGAAATTGGAGCGGGTGATGGGAATCGAACCCACGTATGCAGCTTGGGAAGCTACCGTTCTACCATTGAACTACACCCGCGTCAGTGGCCTCTACTATATGCATTTTGCCGGCAAGCGCAATCACCACCCTGGTGTTTTTTGCAGTAAATCAAGCTGTTCGGCCAACTAATGAGCATGCAGTCTATTTTTCAGGCAAACGACCCAAGGCTCCCGCATCTGTAAGGTTGCCAAGCCATGGGGGCGACGATAGTCTTGCGCCACTCGTTTGAGGAGGGTGGTAATGGACAAAGATACGCAGAAACATCTCTATGGCTGGTTGCGCAAGCAGTCGAGTCATGGCCGACGCTGGATCGGTCTCTCCATCGGTTTTGGCCTGGGCCAGGGCATGCTGATGGTGGCACAGGCCTGGCTGCTGGCCACCCTGCTCCATGGCTTCATCATCGAGGGCCAGACCCCGGAGCAATCCATCCCCCTCTTCATCAGCCTGCTGTTGGTGACCCTCGGCAAGGCCGTGCTGGCCTATGGCCGGGAAGTGGTCAGCTTCAAGGCCGGCAGCGCGGTGCGCCTGGCCATCCGTGAGCTGGTACTTACCCGCCTCGCCCGCCTCGGCCCTGCCTATATCCAGCGCCTCCCTGCCGGGAGCTGGGCCAGCCTGCTGCTGGAGCAGATCGAAGAGATGCAGGACTTCTTCTCCCGCTACCTGCCCCAGATGGCGGTCGCCGTCTTCATCCCCCTGGTGATCCTGGTGGCCGTGTTCCCGGTCAACTGGGCAGCGGGCATCATACTGCTCGGCACGGCCCCCCTGATCCCGCTGTTCATGATCCTGGTGGGAGTGGGCGCCGCCGATGCGAACCGCCGTAACTTCCAATCCCTGGCGCGCCTCTCCGGCCACTTCCTCGACCGCCTCAAGGGCCTGCGCACCCTGCAGCTCTTCATGCGCACCCAGGCGGAAGGGGAGGCCATCCGCGAGGCCTCGGAAGATTTTCGGGAACGCACCATGGAGGTGCTGCGTCTGGCCTTCCTCAGCACCGCCGTGCTGGAGTTCTTCGCCGCCCTCGCGGTGGCCCTGGTGGCGGTCTACTTCGGCTTCTCCTACATCGACCACCTGGATTTCGGCAGCTACGGCGTCAAGGTCACCCTGTTCACCGGTCTGTTCGTGCTCTTCCTCGCCCCCGAGTTCTATGCGCCGCTGCGAGAGCTCGGCGCTCATTATCATGCCAAGGCCCAGGCCATCGGCGCCGCCGAACAGCTGCTGGAATTCCTGGAAGCCGAGGTCAGCGAACCCGCGTCCGGCACAACCCCCTTCCATACCCAGGGTCCCATCCGGGTTGAGGCCAGGGCACTCGAGGTGCTGAGCGCCGAGGGCAAGGTGCTGGTCGGTCCCATAGACTTCCAGTTGGAACCCGGTTCTCGCACCGCCCTGGTCGGCATCAGCGGCGCGGGCAAGAGTTCCTTGGTCAACGCCCTGCTGGGCTTCGCCCCCTATCGCGGCTCCCTCAGGGTCAACGGCCAGGAGCTCGCCGAGCTCGACATGGGCCAGTGGCGATCGCAGCTCGGCTGGCTCTCCCAGAACCCCCAGCTGTTCCACGCCACCCTGCGCGACAACCTGCTGCTGGGCAACCCCAAGGCCAGCGATGACGAACTGGAAGCCGTGCTCAAACGGGCAGAGGCCTGGGAGTTCGTGCGGGAGAAGGGCTTCAACTATGGCATCGGGGATCAGGCGGGCGGCCTCTCGGTGGGTCAGGCCCAGCGCATCGCCCTCGCCCGCACCCTGCTCAAGCGTACCCAGATGATGGTGCTGGATGAACCCACCGCCAGCCTGGATCGCCACTCGGAGCGCGCCATCATGAATACCCTCGAACAGGCAGCGGCAGGCCAGACCCTGCTGATGATCACTCACCGCCTCGATCAGCTCAGCCAGATGGACAAGATCCTGGTGCTGGAGCGCGGCCAACTGGTGGAACAAGGCAACTTCCAGCACCTCAGCGAGACCAGCGGCCCCTTCGCCAGACTCTTGTCGCAACACCAGTCACAAGCTAGCGGAGACTCTCTCGATGCGTGATCTACTGCCGTTCCTGCGCCTCTATCGCCAGCACTGGCTGAGCCTCTCCACCGGTCTGCTGCTGGCCTTCGTCACCCTGGTGGCCGGTATGGGACTGCTGTCCCTCTCCGGCTGGTTCCTCTCCGCCGCCGCCGTGGCCGGGCTGGCCGTCGCCACCCGCGACACCTTCAACTACATGACCCCCGCCGGCGGGGTGCGCTTCTTCTCCATCATCCGTACCGCCAGTCGCTGGGGCGAACGGGTGGTGAGCCATGACGCCACCTTCCGGGTGCTGACCCGGCTGCGGGTCTGGTTCTGGCAAAAGCTCTCGCCGCTCTCCACCGGCACCCTGGCCAGCTTCCGCCAGACGGATCTGCTCAACCGGCTGGTGACCGACATCGATGCGCTGGATCACGTCTACCTGCGTCTCATCACCCCCATAGGAGCGGCCCTGCTGAGCTGCGCCGGCCTGGTGTTCTTCCTCTCCTTCTTCGACAGCGAGCTGACCCTGACCCTGGGCGCCATCCTGCTGGCCGGCATGCTGGCCCTGCCCCTGGTGTTCTACCTCCTCGGTCGCAAACCGGGTCAGGCCCTCATCGCCGAGAAGTCCAGCCTGCGCACCCGCTTGGTGGACTATCTGGACGGCCAGGCCGAGCTGCAGATGTTTGCTGCCGCCCCCCAGGCACTCCATGAGCTGCAGCAGGCCGAGCAGGCGCTGATCCGCGCCCAGGCCCGCATGGCCAGGGTCAGCGCGCTGGCCAATGCCTCCGTCCAGTTGCTGAGCGGCTGGACCCTGACCCTGATGCTCTGGCTGGCCGGCCACGGGGTGGGCGAGGCGACCCCGGATCCCATCACGGCGCTCATGGTGTTCGCCACCCTGGCAAGCTTCGAGGCCCTGCTGCCGCTGGCGGGGGCCTTCCAGCACCTCTCCACCAGCCTCACCTCGGCCCGCCGTCTCAACGAGATCCTGCAGGAGGCCAAGGCCCCCGAGTGGGGTAGCGAGCAACAGCCGGCCGCCACGGGCAGCCTGCAGATAAAGGATCTCAGTTTCAGCTACCCGGTCGCTCAGCCCGGCACAGACGCCGAGCCCGTGCTGCACGGCTGCACCCTGCACCTCAATGCCGGCGAGAAGCTGGCGCTGCTCGGCCAGACCGGCTGCGGCAAGTCCACCCTGATGGGGCTGCTGACCCGGGAGTGGACGCCCGCGAGCGGGGAGATCCTTCTGGATGGCAAGCCGCTGACCCATTACGGCGAAGGGGCACTGCGCGCCTCCTTCTCCGTGGTGAGCCAGCGGGTGCATCTGTTTGCCGATACCCTGAGAGGCAACCTCAAGCTGGCGGCGCCGGATGCCAGCGACGAGCGGCTCATCGCAGTGCTGGAGCAGGTGGGTCTTGCCAACCTGCTGGACAACCCGGATGAACTGGTCGAGGGGGGGCTGAATGCCTGGCTCGGGGATGGCGGCCGTCCACTCTCCGGTGGTGAACGCCGCCGTATCGGTCTCGCTCGCGCCCTGCTGCACGACGCCCCCCTCTGGCTGCTGGACGAACCGACCGAGGGGCTCGACAGCCAGACCGAGCGGGAGATCATGGCCCTGTTGTTCAGGCTGGGGGCGGATCGCACCCTGCTGTTTATCTCCCACCGCCTGCTGGGGCTGGAGCAGATGGACCGGATCGCCCTGATGGAAGAGGGGCGGATCCGCCTGTGTGCCCCCCACGAGGAGCTGCTGAGCGATGACTACTATCGCAGCCTGCACCAGCGACTCGCGCCGGTCTGGATCCGTTAAAAACAAGAGGGGGCATCATGCCCCCTCTCTGCTTTTGGCAGGACGCCAATCCGATGGCGGCCCGTCGATGCCGATGCCGATCCAAGCCAGATCCCAGTCACATCCCATCCCGGTGGCTAAAAATGGGGCTGGTCGCCAGCTGCGACTGGCCCCTATAATGGCCCCCTCACTGTTCAACAAGACATCGCCATGAAACGCCTGACCCTATTGCTGCTGCCCCTCTTCACCTCCGGTTGCTCCTACTTCTCCTTCAACAGCAATCTGGACAAGGAAAACTTCGACGAGTACTTCAAGCCGGGTAGCGTGCGGATCTATGAACAGGGGGAGCTCGCCGACCTCAACTACCTCTACCTCGGCACCGTCGAGGGGGAGTCCTGCCAGAGCGATGCCAATCAAGCGGTTCCAAACGCCGGTGAGGCCCGTACCCTGGCTCGCCGCCGGGTGGCGGACATGGGGGGCAACGGCGTGAGCTTTGACAAGTGCGCCGAGTTCAGCGATGTGCCGGGCTGCCTCAAGCAGGTGATCTGCTACGGCCAGGCGCTGAAAGTCGCCGAAGAGAAATAAGCCCATGGCTCTCGCCGTCGTTCGCCTCGGCACTCCCCGCCTGCCTAACGAGGGGCTTCGCATCGGCACCGTGCGCAGGCCACCCCGTGGCGTGCCCAAGAGCGAATTCGCGAGCCAGGATTGGTACGACGTCTGGTTCCCCAACCTGGCCCCCAGCCCCGAGACCATGAAGCTCGGTCAGGGCGCCGAGACCCAGGCCCAGTGGGCCGCCTTCTCGAAGCAGTACAAGGCCGAGATGGCCACCCCGGCCGCCAAGCATGATCTCGCCCTGCTGGCCTCCCTCTCCCATCACACGGATCTCTCCGTGGGTTGTTACTGCGAGCACGAATCCCGCTGCCATCGCGGCATACTGAAAGAGCTGCTGGCCGGTTGCGGCGCCATGCTGCGCTAGCGCCACATCCCCCAATAAAAGAGGTCGCCCCGCGAGGCGCCCTCTTTTTTTATGAGGTTTTTCACTCCCTACACCGTTCCGTATTCAGGGTCCCGACTCGGTACGACTAGGGTATGGCGTGCGCGGCCAACACCCGCTGGCGCAGGGTTTGCTCCTCCTCGGCCGTCATCCCGGTCGTGGCGCCCTGTCCCCCTTCCACCAACCAGTTCGCCAGATCCGCGACCGTCTCCTCCAGCGGCCGGAAGTTGAGCCCCTGGACGATGGCGGCCTCGGCGCTGATCCGGCCGTAACCCGCATACTCGGCCTGCTCGCTCGGCAGCAGGGTCGGATAGCTCTGCCAGGGCTCCACCCCGGCGGCCAGCAACGCTGGCCAGGGCACCCATTCGGGCTGGATGGGCACTGCCGGGTTTAGCCGAGCGGCAATGCGCTCCACCCAGTTTTCGAGCGATATACCGGGCTTGAGCAGATTGAACACGCCCCCAAGGCGCTGCTCGGCGGCGCGCAGCACGAACTCGGCGCAGTCCCGCACGTCCAGGTATTGCAACCTGTCCTGCCCGCTCCCCGGCAACAGCCAGGGGCCGCCCCGCTGCACCCGCTTCACCCACCAGGCGAGGCGGCCCGTGGGATCTTGGGGGCCGCACAGGACGCCCGGGCGCAGTATGCAGAGTCTCTCCCCCCAGCGGGCGCGATACTCGGCCTCGCACAGCACCTTGAGGGGGCCGTACTCCTCCGGCATCTCCCCTGGAGGAATAGCGTGCAGGGGCGCGGACTCATCCATTCCTTTAAGGGCGAAGTCGCGGTAAACGCTGATGGTGGAGATGAAGATGAGGCGCTCGCAGCGCCCCAGCAGCGCCGCCGAGAGACGGGCTGCCTGCTCGGGTCTATAGCAGCAGGTGTCGATGACCAGATCCCAATGCAGCCCGGCCCCGTGCAGGGCACCGAGATCATGGTCCCTGTCCCCGTGCAGCTGATGCAGATCCCGCCAGTCCGGGTGCTGGCGGCGACCGCGGTTGAACAGGGTCACCTCATGGCCCCAATCCAGCGCCAGGGCGCTGAGGTGGCGGCCCAGAAACCCGGTGCCCCCTATGATAAGCAGTTTCATCCCTGTGACTCCCTGTCGACCGGCTCGGCGACCTCGAGAGTCACGGAGCGGATGGCAATCGTTTTTCCTGCCCCTACCCTACGCAAGTCGGCGCCAAGAGGCAGCCCCCGGCGAGCCGGGATGGGACGGGGATCACGACGGCATCGAAGGGATGAGCGAGGCGCTGAGCCTGCGTTTTGGGGGCGCCTGTGCTAAATTGCCGGGGTTTTTTTAGCCACGAGTGCGCCATGAAGTTCGAAATCGACACCCTGGGGATCATCCGCTCCCCCTACAAGGAGAAGTTCGCCATCCCCCGCCAGCCCGGCCTGGTCAAATCGGCCCGTGCCCGTCTCGAGCTTCTACCTCCCTACGATCAGCCGGATGTGCTGCGCGGCATCGAGCAGTTTTCCCACCTCTGGCTCAGCTTCGTGTTCCACCAGACCATGGCCCAGGGATGGCACCCGACGGTGCGCCCGCCGCGCCTCGGCGGCAACGAGCGGGTCGGGGTCTTCGCCACCCGCTCCACCTTCCGCCCCAATCCGCTCGGCCTCTCTGTGGTGGAGCTGCACGGTGTGGGCCGTGAGCGCGGCAAGCTGTGGCTCGAACTCGGCGCGGTGGACCTGCTGGACGGCACCCCGATCGTCGATATCAAGCCCTACATCCCCTACGCCGACAGCCTGCCGGACGCCCGTGGCGGCTTCGCCCCGGATGCCCCCACTCCGCCGCTGGCGGTCAGTTTCAGCCCTGAAGCGGAGCAGCAGCTCGACCAACTCGCCTCCCGTCACCCGGAGCTGCGCCAGCTGGTGAGCGAGGTGCTGGCCCAGGATCCGCGCCCGGCCTACAAGAAGGGCAAGCCGGACGACAAAGAGTACGGGGTGAGATTGTTCGACCTGAACGTAAAATTTAAGATAACTGAACCAGATTGCCTGGTTATAGCCATAGAAATGGCGTGAAAACACGAACAATGCAGTATAAAAAACCACCCAAACGGGTGGCTTTTTCATTGCGAAAGCAAGGTCGGAATGATTAGCGACGCTGCAGCAGCAGGCTGCCGATGGAGTAGCCGGCGCCGAAGGAGCAGAGCACGCCGCGGGCGCCGCTCGGCAGGTCCTGATTGAACAGGTGGAAGGCGATGATGGAGCCCGCCGAGCTGGTGTTGCCGTAGCGGTCGAGGATCACAGGCGCTTCCGCTTGGTTGGCATCGTGCCCCAGCAGCTTGCGACCAATGAACTGGTTCATGGTGAGGTTGGCCTGATGCAGCCAGAGCCGGTTCAGCTCCCCCGCCTCCCAGCCCTGCTCGGCCAGCTGGCCGGCGATCTGATCGCACACCAGCGGCAGCACCTCCTTGAACACCTTGCGCCCCTGCTGGCGGAACAGCTTGTCATCCCCATAGCGGGTGCGCGGGCTGAAGCGGTTCAGGAAGCCGAAGTTGTTGCGGATGTTGTTGGAGTACTGGGTCACCAGCTTGCTGGCCACCAGTTGCCAGGGGTTGGCCACCTTGCAGTCTTCGGCCCGCTCCAGCAGCACCGCGGTGCAGGCGTCGCCGAAGATAAAGTGACTGTCCCTGTCCCGGAAGTTGAGGTGACCCGAGCAGATCTCCGGGTTCACCACCAGCGCCAGCCGGGCTGTGCCCGCCGCCAGCAGATCCGCCGCCGTCTTGATGCCGAAGGTGGCGGACGAGCAGGCCACGTTCATGTCAAATGCCATGCCAGTGGTGCCGAGATAGTGCTGCAGCTCGATGGAGAGCGCCGGATAGGGGCGCGGCATGTTGGAGGCCGCCACTATCACCAGATCGATCTCGCCCGGCTCGCGACCGGCGGCGATCAGCGCCTGCTCGGCGGCGGCCACAGCCATCTCCACCATGATGGAGGGCTTGTCGTCCGGGCGCTCGGGCAGCAGCGGCTGCATGATGTCCGGATCCAGCACCCCCTCCTTGCTCACCAGGTAACGGCTCTTGATGCCGGAGGCCTTCTCGATGAACTCGCAGCTCGAATGCTGCTTGGCATCCAGCTGACCGGCATCGATGGCGGAGGCGTTCTCCTCGTTGTAGAGATCCACATATTGGTTGAAGGCGGCCACCAGCTCTTCGTTGCTGACGGCAAAGGGAGGGGTATAGAGGCCTGAGCCGCTGATTACTATGGAAGTCATCTTTGCTCCTGGCCGGGTGCAATCCCGGCTTGTCTGTTTTGTAGGGTAAGCGGTTATAGCCGATCTATCGCCTCGGCGAGACCGGCCAGGGTCAGCGGGTGCATGCGCCCGCCGATCAGGTCATTCATCAGCTTGATGGAAGGATGCCAGAGCCACTCCCGTCTGGGGAGGGGGTTGATCCACACCAGCTTGGGGTATTGGTGCTGCAGCCGGGCGAGCCACAGCTGGCCCGGCTCCTCGTTCCAGTACTCGACGCTGCCGCCGGGCCAGGTGATCTCATAGGGGCCCATCTTGGCATCCCCCACCAAAATCACCCGATAGTCGCTACCATAGGTGCGCAGCAGGCGCCAGGTATCGAATTTTTCCTCGAAGCGACGGTTGTTGTCCTGCCAGACGAAGTCGTAGAGGCAGTTGTGAAAATAGAAAAACTCCAGGTGCTTGAACTCGTGGCGCAGGGCAGAGAACAGTCGCTGCACCTCGGCCACGTGGCTGTCCATGGAGCCCCCCACGTCGAAGAACACCAGCAGCTTGACCCCGTTATGGCGCTCGGGTCTGAGCTTCACATCGAGCCAGCCCTGACGGGCCGTGCTGCGTATGGTGTCATCGAGATCCAGCTCATCCGGGTTGCCCTTGCGTACCCAGCGCCTGAGTTTGCGCAGGGCCAGCTGGATGGCCCTCTGCCCCAGGGGCGCGTCATCGTCGCTGAAATTGCGAAAGTGGCGTGCCTCCCACACCTTGGCGGCACGGCCGTGCTCGCCCTCACCCCCCATCCGGATCCCTTCGGGGTGGAAGCCGCCGTGACCGAAGGGGCTGCTGCCCCCCGTGCCCACCCACTTGTTGCCGCCGGCGTGACGCTCTTTCTGCTCCGCCAGCCGCTGATTGAGGGTTTCCAGCAGCTTGTCGAGGCCCCCCAGGGATTGCAGCAGGGCTTTTTCCTCCGGGCTCAGCAGCCGTGCGAACTCCTGGCGCAGCCAGTCGTCCGGCAAGGTTTCCGGCAACAATGGGCTGGCCTGCAGGCCGTCGTAATATTCGGCGAAGGCGCGATCGAAGCGATCGTAGTGGGCCTCGTCTTTCACCAGCAGGCAGCGGGCGAGCAGGTAGAACTCATCCATGTCGAGGCGGGCGAGCCGGGCCGCCAGCGCCCCGTGCAGGTCCAGCAATTCGCGCAGGCTGCAAGGCAGCTTGTGGCGACGCAGGTGAGTGAAGAAATCGATCAGCATTCAGCCGCCGCGCCGGGCCAGGAAGGCGAGCTTCTCGAACAGGTGCAGATCCTGCTCCGTCTTGAGCAGGGCACCGTAGAGGGCCGGCACCAGCTTGCCCGGCTCGCGATTGCGCATCGCCTCGGGGGAGATGCCGTCCGCCAGCAGCAGGCGGATCCAGTCCAAAAGCTCCGAGGTGGACGGCTTCTTGCGCAGCCCCTCCACCGCTCTTAGCTCGAAGAAGAGGCTCATGGCCTCGTCCAGCAGTTCGTCTTTCAGCTTGGGGTAGTGCAAATGAACGATGGCCTGCATCTCGGCCTTGTCGGGGAAGCGGATGTAGTGGAAGAAGCAGCGGCGCAGGAAGGCATCCGGCAGCTCTTTCTCGTTGTTGGAGGTGATGATGACCACGGGGCGCTGGCGTGCTTTCACCCGCTCGCCGGTCTCATAGACATCGAACTCCATCCGATCCAGCTCCAGCAGCAGATCGTTGGGAAACTCTATGTCCGCCTTGTCTATCTCGTCGATGAGCAGCACGGGCCTCTGTTCGGCGCTGAAGGCCTGCCACAGCTTGCCACGGCGGATGTAGTGGTTGATGTCCCCCACTCTGGGATCCCCGAGCTGGGAATCCCGCAGCCTCGCCACGGCGTCATATTCATAGAGCCCCTGCTGAGCCTTGGTGGTGGACTTGATGTGCCAGGCGATGAGCTCGGCGCCGAGGGACTCGGCCACCGCCTCCGCCAGCACCGTCTTGCCGGTGCCGGGCTCTCCCTTGATCAGCAGCGGCTTCTCCAGCACCACGGCCGCATTGACGGCCATACTCAGATCCTTTGAGGCGAGATAGCGATCGCTTCCTGCAAATCCCATGGCGTCCGTTTCCTTGGTAGCACAAGGCCCGCCCTGGGCCTAGGTAATAAAGAATAAGTTCTATATGTTGTAATAACATATTGTTATAACGATTCGTCACTTCTCATTCAGAAATCACAGGGTAATCTTGTTTCATCGCCTTAACAAACACAGGGATAGCACCATGAGCAAAATTTTTGAGGACAACAGCCAGACCATAGGCAACACCCCGCTGGTTCGTCTCAACCGTGTTACCAAGGGCCGTGTGCTGGCCAAGATCGAGAGCCGCAACCCGAGCTTCAGCGTCAAGTGCCGGATCGGCTCCAACCTGATCTGGGATGCCGAGAAACGCGGCGTGCTGACCAAGGGCAAGGAGATCATCGAGCCCACCAGCGGTAACACGGGTATTGCTCTGGCATTCGTGGCGGCCGCCCGTGGCTATCCCATCACCTTGACCATGCCGGCCACCATGAGCCTGGAGCGCCGCAAGCTGCTCAAGGCCCTGGGCGCCAACCTGGTGCTGACCGAAGGCCCGCTGGGCATGAAGGGCGCCATCGCCAAGGCCAACGAGATCCTGGAATCCGAGCCGGGCAAGTACGTACTGCTACAGCAGTTCGAGAACCCCGCCAACCCCGAGATCCACGAGAAGACCACGGGCCCCGAAATCTGGGAAGCCACCGACGGTGACATCGACGTGTTCGTGGCAGGCGTCGGTACTGGCGGCACCATCACGGGCGTCTCCCGCTTCATCAAGCAGACCAAGGGCAAGACCATCGTCTCCGTCGCTGTCGAGCCGTCAGAATCCCCGGTCATCAGCCAGAAGCTGGCTGGCCAGGAGATCAAGCCGGGTCCCCACAAGATCCAGGGCATAGGCGCCGGCTTCATTCCGGGCAACCTGGACCTGACCCTGCTGGATCGCGTCGAGCAGGTGAGCAGCGAGGAGTCCATCGAGATGGCTCGTCGCCTGATGGAAGAGGAAGGCATCCTGGCCGGTATCAGCTCTGGCGCCGCCGTGGTGGCTGCCGCCCGTCTGGCCGAACTGCCGGAGTTCGAAGGCAAGACCATAGTGGTGGTGCTGCCGAGCGCAGCCGAGCGTTACCTCTCCAGCGCCCTGTTCGCCGGGGTGTTCAGCGAGCAGGAACTGCAGCAATAATTGATCCCCTTACATCAAAACAACGGCGCTCTTCGGGGCGCCGTTTTCTTTATGAGCTAAACTCAGTAGCCAACAGTGTCAGACGACCCTTATTTTTTGGGGTAAAATAACAAATCCCGAGATGACAAAAAAAGCAGACATTCTGTGATAAATCTCATATCCTGTGCCGCGTCACGAGGTGATTACCGGCTAAGTATCACAAGGTAACAAAGTGTTATTTTTCGTTATAAATTAATCTCAAGCCAGCACTGGTGCGGCCTGTAGAGCGATAACGAAAAAGAGTTAGCCGGGGCACCGAATACTGCACAGAAAATTGACCTGGATTAAACCATTGCAGGTCTTATTTCGTTACTTTACAACATATCCATACTGACACGGTGAGACTGGAAGCCTCAAAAGCAACCACCTCTCCACACAATATCAATAATATGGGGTGAAACCATGTACGAGAAGTCTGTTGTTATTACTGCTGAAAACGGCCTGCACACCCGTCCCGCAGCTCAGTTCGTGAAAGAAGCCAAAGAATTCCAAAGCGAGATCACTGTGGTCTCCGGTGGCAAATCCGCCAGCGCCAAGAGCCTGTTCAAGCTGCAGACCCTGGGCCTGACCAAAGGCACCAACGTGACCATCCAGGCCGACGGCCCGGACGCTCAGAAAGCCGTTGAGAAGCTGGTTGCCCTGATGGACGAGCTGGAGTAATCCAGCTTTATTCCTCCCCCACAGTCGTTTTAATAGGAAGGATTATGATATCTGGCATTCTTGCGTCCCCCGGTATCGCATTCGGCAAGGCGCTTCTTCTGAAAGAAGATGAAATCGTTATCAATCAGGGCAAGATTTCTGTTGACCAGATTGACGCCGAAATCAACCGCTTCCTCGAAGCCCGCACCAAGTCAGCCGCACAGCTGGAAGCCATCAAGGTGATGGCCGGTCGCACCTTCGGTGAAGAAAAAGAGGCCATCTTCGAAGGCCACATCATGCTGCTCGAAGATGAGGAGCTCGAAGGGGATATCAGATCCTTCATCAAAGACAACAAGGCATCCGCCGACAAAGCCATCTATGAGGTGATCGAGCAGTACGCCAAGATGATGGCCGAGCTGGATGACCCTTATCTGCGTGAGCGCGCCACCGACTTCCGTGACATCGGTACCCGTCTGGTGAAGAACGTGCTGGGCATCGCCGTTGTCAACCTGAGCACCATAGACGAAGAGGTCATCCTGGTCGCCAAAGACCTGACCCCGTCCGAAACCGCTCAGATCAACCTGAAATACGTGCTGGGTTTTGTCACCGACATCGGTGGCCGTACCTCTCACACCTCCATCATGGCCCGCTCCCTGGAGCTGCCGGCCATCGTGGGGACAAACGATATCACCGAGCGCGTCAAGAATGGTGACGTGCTGGTACTGGATGCGATCAACAATCAGATCGTCCTCAATCCGACCGCCGATCAACTGGCCAAGTTCAAAGAGCTGCAGGCCCAGTTCCAGGCTGAGAAAGATGAGCTGGCCAAGCTGAAAGACTTGCCCGCCATCACCCTGGACGGCCATCAGGTCGAGGTGTGCGCCAACATCGGTACCGTCAAGGATACCGAGGGTGCCATCCGCAATGGCGCCGAGGGCGTGGGTCTGTACCGCACCGAGTTCCTGTTCATGGACCGTGATGCGCTGCCGACCGAAGACGAGCAGTTCAAGGCCTACAAAGAAGTGGCAGAGGCCATGCCGGATCAGCCGATCATCGTCCGTACCATGGACATCGGCGGCGACAAAGAACTGCCCTACATGAATTTCCCGAAAGAGATGAACCCCTTCCTGGGCTGGCGTGCCGTGCGGATTTTCTTCGATCGCGCCGACATCATGAACGCCCAGCTGCGGGCCATACTGCGCGCCTCCGCCTTCGGCAAGCTGCGCATCATGTTCCCGATGATCATCTCCGTCGAAGAGTTCCGCAGCCTGAAGGCCACCGTAGAGACGCTGAAAGCTGAACTGCGCGCCGAAGGCAAAGCCTTTGATGAATCCATCGAAGTGGGTATCATGATCGAGACCCCGGCTGCAGCCGTGATGGCACATCATCTGGCCAAGGAAGTGGATTTCTTCAGTATCGGTACCAACGACCTGACCCAGTACACCCTGGCCGTCGACCGTGGTAACGAGATGATTTCCGCCATGTACAACCCGCTGTCACCCTCCGTCCTGACCCTGATCAAGATGGTCATCGACGCTTCCCATGACAATGGCAAGTGGACAGGTATGTGCGGCGAACTGGCGGGTGACGAACGCGCCACCCTGCTGCTGCTGGGTATGGGTCTGGATGAGTTCTCCATGAGCGCCATCTCTGTACCGCGTATCAAGAAGCTTATCCGTAACACCAACTTCGAAGATGTGAAGGCAATGGCAGACCAGGCCCTGAGCTTTGCGACCGCCGCCGAAATCGAAGCCTGTGTAGATAACTTTATTAAGCAGAAGGCAGTCTGCTAAGATCGCTGCAAACAGCGACAATCATCTCTAGGAGCTTTTACTATGGGTCTGTTTGATAAACTGAAGAAACTGGTTTCCGATGACAGCTCTGACACCGGTGGCATCGAGATCTTTGCCCCCCTGTCAGGCGAAATCGTACCGATCGAAGATGTGCCCGACGTGGTCTTCGCCGAGAAGATCGTCGGCGACGGCATCGCCATCAAGCCGGCTGGCAACAAGATGGTGGCTCCGTGCGACGGCACCATCGGCAAGATCTTCGAGACCAACCACGCGTTCTCTCTGGAATCCGACTCTGGTATCGAGCTGTTCGTTCACTTCGGTATCGACACCGTTGAGCTGAAAGGCGAAGGCTTCACCCGTATCGCTCAGGAAGGTCAACAGGTCAAGCGCGGTGATACCATCATCGAGTTCGATCTGGCCGTACTGGAAGCCAAAGCCAAGTCTACCCTGACGCCCGTGGTCATCTCCAACATGGACGAGATCAAAGAGCTGATCAAGATGACTGGCGCCGTGACCGTCGGTGAGACTCCGGTGATCCGCATCAAGAAATAAGGCGACCCTGGTCTCAAGCCAGCTGCCGCAACAAAAAACCGAAGCCTTGGGCTTCGGTTTTTTTATGGTCGTTTGCCAGACCTTGGAGGCGTATCCGGCGTGTCACACCATGAATTGGCTATTGCCGCCGTATGCTATCCAGTTAAACATTAACCAACTAAGAACCCCTGTCAGACCCACGCCTGACAGGGGTTTTGGCTTAAATCGGCATTCAGGGGCTCAGGGCAGGCATACCCGGCTCTCGCCCCCCCCTAGGGCCTCGACCCTTATCTGCACCCCGATACGCTCTACCAGGGTCTGGACGTGGGAGATGACGCCTATCTGACGTCCCGCCGCCTGTAGGGAATCGAGGCTGGAGAGGGCCAGATCCAGGCTGTCCGGATCCAGGGTGCCGAAGCCCTCGTCGATAAAGAGCGACTCGACCTGGGTCTGGCGCGACGACAGGCTGGAGAGGGCCAGGGCCAGCGCCAGGGAGACCAGGAAGCTCTCACCGCCGGAGAGGGAGTCCACCGAGCGCACCTCGTCCCCCATGTCGAGATCCACCACCTGCAGCGCCAGATCGGTGCCGGGCACCCGCTCCAGCCGATACCGAGGGGAGAGCTCGGCGAGCTGGGCATTGGCCTCCAGCAACAGACGCTCCAGGGTGAGGCTCTGGGCGAAGGTGCGCAGCTTGGCCCCGCTGGCCGATCCGATGAGATCCGAGAGCTGCTGCCAGTGATCCGCCACCCCTTGCTGGCGCACCAGCTCAGCCTGCAGACTGCCCGCCTGCTGCGCCGCCGCCTCGGCCTGAGCCAGGGTGCTCTTGCACTGGAACCACTGCTCCTCCAGCTCGCGGCAGCGGGCCTCGCTGGCGACCAGGGCCTGGGTCAGCGCCTCGCCGGAGAGGGCGCTGAGCTCCCCGTGATGCTCGCGGTAACGCTCGAGCTTGGCCTCCTCCAATGCCTGCGCCCGCCGACGCTCCCCAAGCCGGGTGCGGGCCTCGGCCAAAGCCTCGTCCAGTTGCTGCAAGGCGGCGCGCCGCCCCTTGATCTCGTCGGCAGAGAGGGAGAGCAGGCGGCGCAGCTCGTGCTCGGCGATGCCGAGGCTGCTGGCATGGGCCGCCCAGCGCCCCAGCACCTCCCGCTGACGGCGGCTGCTCACCTGCTTGTCCTGCTCCAACTGGGTCAAGCGGGTCTTGAGTTCCGTCTGTTTCTCACGCAGGGCGCGCAAGGCCAGGGCGGCCGCTTCCAGCTGACGGTTCACCTCTTGCAGCCGCCGCTGCCACTCCTCCTCCACCTCGGCGATGGGGCGTCCGGCGAGGCAGGAGTCCCTATTGGCCAGCAACCCTTGCCGCTGCTGCTCCCCTTCCTTGTAATCGCGCTCCAGCCTGTGCAACAGCTCGTTCTGGCTCGCCGTCCGCGCCTCCTGGGCACTCAGGATGGGGGTCAGATTCGCCAACTCGGCACCGAGTCGCTCCCATTCCCTCTGCCCCTGCAGGCAGGCCTCACAGCACTCTTGCCACTCCTGCCAGCGCCCCTCCTCGGCCCAGGGGCGCCAGGGCTCGGCTCCCATCTGACGATCCAGCCTGGCCTCTCCCTGAGCCAGCCGTTGGCACAAGTGCTCCTCCTGCTCCGCCAGCCCCTTGAGCTCGGCCTCCCACTCGGCCTTCTGCCGCCCCTGTTCGTGCCATCTCTGCTCGAAGGCTTGCTGGCGGGCGCCGAGCTGGGCGAGCTGCTCTCGCAACCCCGCCAATGTCTGTTGCCCCTGCCGGGCCTGCTGCAACTGCTGCTGGCCCGCGGCCAGGCGTTGCTCCAACGCATCACTCTCTGCCAGCAGCCGGGCCTGCAGCTCGGTCCACTCGGCAGGGCCCCGGCTCAGTGGCAGCTGCTGCCCTGACAGTCCCAACCCACCGAGTTCGGCCCAGCGCTGGGCAAGCTGCTCGGATCTCGCCGTCAGTGCTGGCAGTTGTTGCTGGCGGGCCGCCAGCTGACGAGCCAGCTCCGCGTGCTCGCTCTGCTCCTGGATATGCTGGTGATTGAGCCTATCCCACTCCAGCGCCAACTGGCGGGCACGCTCCCCCTGCTGGGCCAGAATGCCCGCCACCTGGGGCTGGCTCTGACGGTAGGGGTGCGCCGTCGAGCCGCAGAGCGGACAGGGCATCTCATCTTGCAGCTCGTGGCGATGCTGCTCGAAACTGGCCACGGCCCTGGCCTGTTCGAGGGCGAGGCGGGCCTCGTCCCGCTGGATGGCGAGACGGGCCAGCACGGGCTCCCGCTCGCCGTGCGAGGCGGCGAGGCGGGTCAGCTGTTGCTCGAGCTGGCTCAGCTCCTGGCAGAGCCGCTCCTGCTGCTCGCTGTGACTGCGCCCGCTCTGGGCCAGCTCCAGCAATTGTTGCACCCGTGCCAGTTGCTGGGTGTCGGCTTGACGCTGCTCCTGCACCCTGGCGACCCTGGTGTCCCACTCCTCGGCCAGCAGCCGATCGTGCTGTTGCTGCAGCCGGATATGCTCCTGTTGCCAGTCATCCCGCTCCCGCCGCCCCTGTTCGAGGCTCCCATTCAGCTCCCGCAGTGCCTGGATTCGCTGCGCATGAAGCTGCTGCAATCGCTGCTGTTGTCCCCGCCCCTCGGCCCAATCCTGCATGGCCGCCAGCAGGGGTTGCCACTGGGGCGCCAAGGGGATCTGGGTCTTGCGATCGTCGAGCCACTGGGCCCAGCGCTGTCGGTCAGCCTCCAGCGCCTGTACCCGCTCACGCTGCTGCCGGCACTCCTGCAGCAGCGTCACTTGCAGGGCCCGGGCCTGGGTGCCCTGCTGCTTGATCTCCTGCAACAAGCTGGCTTTTTCCCTGATCCGGGTGTCGAGTTCCTGGGCCCGTTTCAGCTCGGGCTGCAAGGCCCCCCACTCCCGCTCGGCCGCACTCTTCTGTGCTATCAGGTGTTGCTCATTGAGCGCAGCCTGCTGCTGATCGAGCTCGACCTGGCTCAACTCAGGACCCAGCTGGCCTATCATCAGCGTTTGCTGCTGCAGCTCATGCTCGAGGCGGGCCAGCTCGTCGTGATCGGCACGGGCCACCTGGGCCTGCTCGGCACGGAGGAACTCCTCCCTAAGGGGGGCAGCCTCGCCATGGGCCTGCTCGGCGGCGGCGAGTTCAACCTGCCCGGCCTGACAGGCCTGGCTCAGTGCCGCGATACGCTCATTGAGATCGCGAAAATCCTGCAGCAACTGCTGCTGCTGGCGCTCGTGCTTGAGCTGGGTTGCGAGGCTCTGCTGACGACCAACCCACTCCTCCCGGGCCTCCTCGTTCATCAGGGGAATGTCGCCGAGGCGTTGGGTCAGGGTGGCCAGGGTCTGCTGCTCCGCCCTGGCCCGCTCATGGGTCTGAATAGAGATGGCGGAATAGAGCTCGGTACCCGTCATCCGCTCCAGCAGCGCCGAGCGCTCGTCGGCGCTGGATTTGAGGAAGGCGGCGAACTCCCCCTGAGGCAGGATCACCGCCCGGCGGAACTGCTCCCAGGAGAGACCCACCAGTTCGTCGATACGATCCTGCAGCTCCCGCTTGCTGCCGGAGAAGACTTGACCGCTCTCGACGTCGGTCAGGCTGCGCTCCTGGGCCTGAAAGCGTCCCTCCGAGCGATTGCGGGCCCGGCGTACCGCCCAGCGAGCCAGATAAATGCGGCCGTCACAGCCGCGAAACTGCACCTCGGCAGAGCCGCTGGCATGGCCGCGACTCAAGATGCCGCGCACGTCGTTGGCCTTGAGCTTCTCCTCGTCATCGAGGCGCCCCACCTCGGCCACGTTCTTGCGGTTGGCGATAAAGCGCGGCATCTCGTCATAGAGCGCGAGGCAGATGGCGTCGAGCAGGGTGCTCTTGCCCGCCCCCGTGTTGCCGGTGATGGCGAACAGGCCGGCGGCCCCCAGAGCCCCCCGGTTGAAGTCGATGGTGAACTGGCCGGTCAGGCTGGCGAGGTTCTCGCCAGAGAGAGAAAGGATCTTCATGCGTTCCACGCCTCCATCCATACCGACCCGATGTCGAGCGTGCTCTTGCCCGCCCCCGTGTTGCCGGTGATGGCGAACAGGCCGGCGGCCCCCAGGGCCCCCCGGTTGAAGTCGATGGTGAACTGGCCGGTCAGGCTGGCGAGGTTCTCGCCAGAGAGAGAGAGGATCTTCATGCTTCCGACTCCTTCACCTGCACCAGGATCTCTTCAAACGAGGCGACCAGTTCGGGGGCTGGCTCTCCCTCGAACTGACGCTGGTAGCAGAGCCTGAACACCTCGGTCGGGGAGATCTCGTCCAGCCTGCGCCGGCTCGCCCCATCGGCGAGCCCCTGACCCGAGCCCTGATAACGGGTGCTGATGCGGGCGAGACGCACCGGCTTGTCCGCCATGGCCGCCAGCACCCGCTCACGGATGCGGGCCTCGGGCCTCGGCAACAGCAGCCGCACCTCGAGGAAGGGTTGAGCCTCCGTGGGCAATGGAGGCACCTCGAGCGCCGCGATGGCGTTGAGCGCCTCATCGAGGGCACTCTCCGGCAGCCGGATCATCTCCACCGCGCGGGGCACGGGGATCCGCTCCAGCCCCACCAGCTTGCCGTGTTCCAGCGTCACCTCCAGCACCTGATGGTTGTAGTTCGCCTCGGCCAGGGAGAGCGGCAGCGGCGAGCCGCTGTAGTGCACCCCGGGCGCCGGGCTCTGGGCCAGGTGGAGATGGCCGAGGGCCGTATAGTCCGCCTTTGCGAAGATGTCGGCGGGCAGGGCGTGTTGATTGCCGCCGAGCACCCGCCGCTCGGAGAGCTCCGACAGCTGTCCCGCCGCCAGGTAGGCGTGCCCCATGGCGATGAGGGCCTGATCGGGCTCGCAGCGCGCGCGGCCGGCATCCAGCACGGTGGAATAGATCTGGCGAACCCCTTCGATCAGTCTGTCCTGCCCCTCCTCCAACTGTTCGACTCTGAGATCGCTGCTGCGCAGGAACGGCACGGCGGCGCACCAGGCGGCCACCTTGCCCGTCTTGTCTTGCAACGGTACCAGCAGACGATCCGTCTCGAGTCGCCCCTCGGCGTCCCGGCTTATACTGCCCACCAGGTGCAGATCGAAGGCCCGCAGCAGCTCGTGGGGGGCGTCCAGCTTGGAGGGGGAGTCGTGGTTGCCACCGATCAGCACCATGTTGAGGTGAGGCAGCTCGGCGCGCAGCCTGGCCAGGAAGCGATAGAGCTGTTGCCAGGCGCTGGCGGGGGGATTGGCGGTGTCGAACAGATCGCCGGCCACCAGCAGGGCGTCTATCTGCCGCCCCTTGATGGTATCGGCCAGCCAGTCGAGGAAGGTGTCGTGTTCGAAACGGCGCTCGTGGCCATGGAGTTGATGGCCAAGGTGCCAGTCGGCTGTGTGCAGGATCTTCATGAGAAAGCGGCTCGGATAAAGAGGGAGGTAGTCGCGCTACCCTGTGCAGACAGGATGCGGACAGCGCTCCCTTTTTTCAAGCAAGATAGCCTGCCAAATCAGGGCACTAGCCTGGTATTCTGATAGCCGGGCAGGACATCTTGTACTGAAGATGACCGGTCAGGGGATCCGCCACCTCCCCCCCGATGACGAAACCGTGGCGGCGATAGAAGCGCACCGCCGGCTCGTTTTCCACGAACACCCGGGTGTGCAACGCCTTGCCCTGCGCCTTCACCTCCTGCAGCAGGGCATGACCCACCCCACGCCCCTGCCGGTCGGGGCGCACGAAGAGCGCGGCCAGAAAATCCTCTACCAGGGCCGTGAAGCCGAGCAGGTCGCCCCGTTCCTCGAACACCCAGATGCGGGCGTGGTCGAGGTAGCGGGTGCGCAAGTCCTCCTGAGCCTGCCACCAGCAGGAAGCGTCGACGAAATCATGGGCCTGCAGGGAGGCCAGCAGCCAGATCTCGACGATCTCTTCCATGTCTTCCGGCCGACTCATTCTCAACATTTTTTTATCCTTGTTAACAAGCTGAACACATGCAGTCTAGGGGAGTTTCCTGCTGATTTTGGGGAGCAAGATGGTGCCCTGTGAGCATGATCATCCTTTATTTAGCGAGAATGATTGGCTGATCACAAAGCGCCTCTCTAGTACAATGCCGGCCGGACAATCTATGAGACCGAGGACGCCATGTGGTTTAAAAACCTGCAGATTTATCGCTTTACCCGCCCCTTCGAGCTGACCGCAGAGCAGCTGGAAACCCAGCTCGAGGCCTGCGCCTTCACCCCCTGTGGCAGCCAGGACATCTCTCGCTTCGGCTGGGTCAAGCCCCTCGGCAAATTCGGTTCTACCCTGACTCACGCGGCCGCAGGCCACCTGCTCATCTGTGCCCGCAAGGAAGAGAAGATGCTGCCGGGTACAGTGGTCAAGGAGATGCTGGCGGAGAAGGTTGAGGCGATCGAATTCGAGCAGGGCCGTGCCCTCAAGAAGAAGGAGAAGGAGGCGCTGAAGGAGGAGATCATGCATACCCTGCTGCCCCGCGCCTTCAGCCGCACCAGCCAGACCTTCGCCTGGATCAACCCCGCCGACAACCTGATGGTGGTGGATGCGGGCTCCGCCAAGAAGGCGGACGATCTGCTGGCCCTGCTGCGCAAATCCATTGGCACCCTGCCGGTGGTGCCGGTGGCCCTCAAGAACCCGCCCGAGATCACCATGACCGAGTGGCTAAACGAGGGCAACCTGCCCGCCAGCTTCACCCTGGAAGACGAGGCGGAGCTGCGCAGCGCCATGGAGCACGGCGGCATCATCCGCTGCAAGCAACAGGATCTGATGAGCGAGGAGATCAAGAATCACCTGGCCAACGACAAGCTGGTGACCAAGCTGGCCCTGAACTGGGGCGAGACCCTGAGCTTCGTGCTGGGAGACGATCTCTCCATCAAGCGTCTCAAGTTCAGCGAAGAGCTGCGCGAGCAGAACGACGACGTGACCAGCGAGGATCCCGCCGCCCGTCTGGACGCCGACTTCGCCCTGGTGACCGCCGAGCTGGCCCAGTTCATCCCGGCACTGTTCGCCGCTCTGGGTGGGGAAGAGCAGTCCATCTGATGTCCGGCCCCGCTGGCGACAGGATTTAGCGTAAAAAAACCGCCAACTGGCGGTTTTTTCATGGCCATCCCCCGGCTCAGAGGGCACCGCGCTGCTGCAACAGCCCGTGCAGCCGCTCCGCCAGGGTGCGATAGCCCTGCTCGTTGAGGTGCACCGTATCGGACTTGAGGCCCGGGCTGCGCAGCAGCTCGCCGATGCTGTCGTTGTCCAGCACCAGCCGGTACTGATCCGCCAGCTCTTCGTAGAGGGGAGCCCCATCGGCGAACAGGGATTTGCGGGGCACGCCCACCAGCAACAGCTGGGCTCCGCTGCCTTGCACCGCCTCTATCATGGCGGCGAGATTGCCCTTGAGCGCCCCCTCCCCGCTGCCCCGCAGGATGTCGTTGCCCCCCTCCAGCAGGATCACCAGTGCCGGCCTGTGCTCGGCCAGCAGGGCCGGTAGCCTGGTCCTGCCCGCCTCACTGAGCTCCCCCGAGACCCCGGCATTGATGACGGGGTGGCCGCTCAGCTCCGCCAGCACGCTGGGGTAGCTCTGGGCCGGGCCAACCCCGCGCCCCTCCGTCAGGCTGTCGCCGAAGGCCAGTATGGTCTCCCCCGTTCCCAGGGGTCTGAATTCGGGCTCGCCACACCCGGCCAGCAGCAGACAGAGCAGGCCCATCACGACACCTCTCATCCCTTCCCCCCTCAACCCTGGGTTCAATCGTTGATAGATTTGTAACCATATGAGTAGAAAGACAATCTTTCAATTGAGCCTCAATTGTGACAGATTTCTGGAGTTGCACAATAAATCGACAAGGAGAGTGTCATGTCCCTCAAACCCCTCGGCCTACTGGTCACCCTCAGCCTACTGGGTCCCCTGGGCCTGCTCGCAGGCTGTGCCCCCCAGAGCGCCTTTCACTATGTGCCCCCACCCCAGACCCTGATCGCCCCCGAGGCGGCCAGCGGCTGGACGGACAAGCCAGGCTGGCAGGGCCGCGACTTCATGGTGGCCGCCGCCAACCCGCTGGCGGTGGATGCGGGCTACCAGATCGTCAAGGCTGGTGGCAGCGCCGTGGATGCCGCCATCGCGGTGCAGCTGGTGCTGACCCTGGTGGAGCCGCAATCCTCCGGCATCGGGGGCGGCTCCCTGCTGCTGGTGTGGGATGGCCAGAAAGTCACGGCGGTGGATGGCCGGGAGACGGCGCCGGCGGCTGCCACGAGTCAGCTGTTCATGAAGGATGGCAAGCCCCTGGCCTTCTACGACGGGGTGGTGGGGGGTCGCTCCGTCGGGGCGCCCGGCACGGTGCGCGCTCTGGCGCTGGCCCATCACCGCTATGGCAAGCTGCCCTGGGCCAGCCTGTTCGAACCCGCCATCGCGCTTGCGGAACAGGGCTTTGTGATAAGTCCGCGGCTGGCCACCCTGATCGCCAAGGATCCCTACCTCGCCAGAGACCCCGAGGCCCGCGCCTACTTCTATCAGCCGGACGGTACGCCCAAAGCGGCCGGCAGCAAGCTCACCAACCCGGCCCTGGCCAAGGTGCTGAGAACCCTGGCCCAAGAGGGGGCCGACGCCTTCTATCGGGGGCCGCTCGCCGACGCCATGGTGACCAAGGTGCGCCAGCACCCCACCAATCCCGGCGTGCTGGCGGCGGCGGATCTCGCCAGTTACAGCGCCAAGCTACGGGGCGGCCTCTGTTTTGACTACCGCCAGAGCGAGATCTGCGGCTTCCCCACCCCCTCCTCCGGCACCCTGGCCCTCGGCCAGATCTTCGGCATGCTGGAGAGCCGGGACATGGCGGCCCTCAAACCGGTGAAAGGACCGGACGGAAAACTCGCGGCCTCCGCCGATGCCATCCACCTCTACAGCGAGGCGGCGCGCCTCGCCTTTGCCGACCGCAACCAGTATGTGGCCGACGGCGACTTCGTCTCCGTGCCGGTGGCGGGCATGCTGGACAAGGGCTATCTCAATGAGCGGGGCAGCCTCATAGGCCCGAGATCCATGGGCGTGGCCAAACCCGGCAACCCGCCAAGTGCGCTCGCCATGGGCAAGGATGCCACCCCCGAACTCCCCTCCACCAGCCAGGTCTCCATCGTCGATAGAGAGGGCATGGCGGTCTCCATGACCAGCTCCATCGAGGATGGCTTCGGTGCCAGGCTGATGGTCAACGGTTACCTCTTGAACAACCAGCTCACCGACTTCTCCTTCACCTCGGTGGATGCGGCCGGCCTGCCGGTGGCGAACCGGGTGGAACCCGGCAAGCGGCCTCGCTCCTCCATGTCCCCCCTGCTGGTGTTTGACAAGCAGAGCGGGCAGCTCGAGATGAGCCTGGGATCGCCGGGGGGCTCCGCCATCATCAACTACGTGGGCAAGGCACTGCTGGGCACTCAGGACTGGGGGCTCAATCTGCAACAGGCCATCGATCTGCCGAACTTTGGCAGCCGCAATGGCCCCACCGAGCTGGAGCAGGGACGCACGCCGCCGACTGTGGTCGAGGGGCTCAAGGCCAGAGGCCACGAGGTACTGCTCAATGAACAGACCTCGGGCCTGCAAGGGGTGGAGCGCAACGCCGGCGGCTGGTTTGGCGCCGCCGACCCCAGGCGTGAGGGGATCGCCAGGGGCGAGTAACGACTTGCTGGCACTGAGTTCCACAAGTACAGCGAAGGCGGCCCGGAGCCGCCTTCGCATTCATTGACGACAACTCATCAAAGATTGATTTTATCTGCCAATAACGGGAGAAAAGGCACACGGCCTCTCCTTTAAAATTGCATTTATGCGCCTTTAATCTCAAATAATGACTTAAACTTGGATAAGTGTTGTTCTGAATGGATAAATACATTATTTTTCAATAGAAACGGCAACTGTTGTCCCCCAATTCCCTGCTTACTGCGGCCAACACTGTCTCTTTCGCCCCCTGCTCATTGACAGCTGCCCTCTTCGCCGCCGCGCGATCTGGTAGCCCCTGACTGCCATTAGCGAGGTGACGACATGGACCACTCACTCCCCCTTATCACGACCCTGGTTGGCGGCCTGGTGCTGGCCTATATCTTCGGCATGCTGGCCCAGCGCCTGCGCATCTCCCCCATGGTGGGCTATCTTGCCGCCGGGGTCATATGTGGCCCCTTCACACCGGGTTATGTCGCCGATCTGCAGCTCGCGCCCGAGCTCGCGGAGATCGGGGTCATCTTGCTGATGTTCGGAGTCGGCCTGCACTTTTCCGTGAAAGATCTGCTCTCCGTCAAGCACATCGCCATCCCGGGTGCCATCGTCCAGATCACTCTCGCGACCCTGCTCGGCCTCGGCCTCTCCCAGCTGCTCGGCTGGAGCATCACCGCCGGGGTGGTGTTCGGCCTTGCCCTCTCCACCGCCAGTACAGTAGTGCTGCTGCGGGCTCTGGAGAGCCGGGGCCAGGTCGATACCAACGAGGGACGTATCGCCATCGGCTGGCTCATCGTCGAGGATCTGGTGATGGTGCTGGCCCTGGTGCTGCTCCCCATCCTCGCGAACCTGCAGCAGGGGGATGAGAGCCTGACCCTGGGTCATGTACTACGGGATATCGGCCTTACCCTGGCCAAGGTGGCCGCCTTCATCGCACTGATGGCCATCGGTGGTCGCCGCCTCATCCCCTGGCTGCTGGCCCGTACCGCCGCCACCGGCTCCCGCGAGCTGTTCACCCTAGCCGTGCTCTCCTGTTCCCTCGGCATCGCCTTCGGTGCGGTCAAGCTGTTCGGGGTCTCCTTCGCCCTCGGCGCCTTCTTCGCCGGGGTGGTGATGAACAGCTCCCACCTCAGCCACAAGGCCGCCAACGATACCCTGCCCCTGCAGGATGCCTTCGCCGTGCTCTTCTTCGTCTCCGTGGGCATGCTGTTCGACCCCACCATCTTGCTGCGCGAGCCCTTGGCAGTGTTGGCGACCATCTTCGTCATCGTCATCGGCAAGTCGGTGGCGGCCTTCGCCATAGTGCGGCTGTTCGGCCACAGCCAGCGCACCGCCCTGACCATCTCAGCCAGCCTGGCCCAGGTGGGGGAGTTCTCCTTCATCCTGATGGGGCTGGGGGTCATGCTGGAGCTGGTACCGGGCGTCGCCCGCGATCTGGTGCTGGTCGGGGCCTGCTTCTCCATCATGCTCAACCCCCTGGTATTCAACCAGGCCGAGCGCTGGCTGAGGCGCAGCCCTGAGCCACACGAGGTACCTCCCCAGTGCGCTCTGCATGGGCATGTCGTGGTGGTGGGGGCCGAGGCCATCGGCAGCCATCTCATTCGACAGTTGCACGAGCAGGGGCGGGAGATGGTGGTGATCGACACGGAGGATCGCCTGCTGGAGCCCTGGCGCGCGCTGGGGATCACCTGCCTCACCGGCCATCCAATCCAGCAGGATCTGCTGTCGGTGGCCCTGCCCGATGCCAGCTGGCTGCTGATCACCCTGGATGACAGCCTGCTGGCGGGTGAAATCGCCGCCGCCGCGCGGGAACAGGGCGGCTTGTTGCGCATCGCCGCCTGTGGCCAGCAAGCCGAAGAGGTGCATCATCTGCGAGTACGCGGGGTGCACCAGGTCGTGCTGCGGGAAGAGGAGGCGGCGCGCCGCCTCTGTCAGCTGGCGACTCAGCCAGCCTGATCCCTCTCTATACCAGCCTATGCCGGTATGACATTGAGCCATAAATACAGACGCCCGGGCCAATGACCCGGGCGTTTCACATGGTGACAGGCTCATCCCCATGGGGTTACAGCAGATCGTGCTTGTCCAGCAGCCGGTAGAGGGTGGCTCGGGAGATATCGAGCTGACGGGCGACCTCCTCCAACTGATCCGGGAAGCGGGCAAGTGTTTGCTGCAGTGCCTGACGCTCTGCCGCCTCTCGCACCGCCTTGAGGGAGCCATCCAGCAGCAGGGAGTCCATGTTGGTCAGCTCCATGTCGTGGGCCTCGATATAGGGGCCCGAACACATGACCGCCGCTCTCTGCACCCGGTTGCGCAGCTCCCTCACGTTGCCCGGCCAGCCGTAGGACTGCATGGCCTGGCGCGCCTTGTGGGTGAAGTTGAGCACCCGCCCGCCGCGCACCTCCGCCAGAATATCGTCCGCCAGCAGTTGAATGTCTTCGGTTCGCTCGCGCAAGGAGGGGGTGCGCAGCCTCACCACGTTGAGCCGGTAGTAGAGATCCATGCGAAAGCCGCCGTTGGCCACCGCCTGCTCCACATCGATATTGGTGGCGGCGATGACCCTGACGTCGACGCTGCGGGACAGATGGCTGCCCACCGCCTCTATGCTCTGCTCCTGCAAGAAGCGCAGCAGGGTGGCCTGATCCTCCAGCGGCAATTCACCGATCTCGTCCAGGAACAGCGTCCCCCCGTCGGCCGCCTCTATCTTGCCTATCTTGCGACTCTGGGCACCGGTGAAGGCCCCCTTCACATGACCAAACAGCTCGGACTGGATCAGCTGATGGGACATGGCTCCGCAGTTGACGGCCACGAAGGGACTCTCCTCCCCGAAGGTGCTGTAATGCAGCTCTCTGGCCACCAGCTCCTTGCCGGTACCGCTCGGGCCCGTCACCAGCACTGGCAGTCGACAGTGCTGCAAGCGCATGATCTGATCCCTAAGCTGCCGGATGGGGATGCTCTCCCCTTGAATGAAGCGCAACTGGGCCGGCAGCTTGGGCCTGTGACGCCGGATGAGCCGCGCCATCCCCAGAGCATGCCCCAGGCTGTGGGATAGCCTGTCCGGATCGAGGGGGAAGGTGTGAAAGTCATGGAAACAGGCGGCAAGCAGATTGCGCAGCGTCTCGCTCGCCAGACTCTCCCGCTGGATCAAACCAACCCACAGGCTATTGGCATGCCCGGCAATCAAGCCGTGCAGCGCCTCATGCTGATCAGGCTCTATCGCCACCAGCACCAGCGGATAGTCCTGTTCCTTCAGTTTTCGTTCTGCCACCGCCAAGGAATTCGCCTGCTCTATTCGCCACTCCCCTTCCACCAGCAGGCTTTCCAGCACGGCACATGAATTGATGAGTAATAATGCCGTTTCGGTCATATAAGAGCCTCCACGAGGTACCTTAAAAAAGAGAGAACCAGACCCTAGTGCGTCCAGATTCACTCTTTTCATTCTTGGAGAACATTTAAGTTTTCAAATGACGCCAATATTCAACCGCCAGACGCTGTTAACTATAATGCATCTCATTTATAGACCAATGGCACCACAATACTGAGAACGTCATTTTATGACTGAGAACGAACAAAATCCTTTGCAAACAGTGCGTTATAAATTTAAATAAATTTCCGTCTCAATACCGAGACTTAATGACAATAACAACAATTAAAAATGCCTTAGAAATCATTTCATTATGATTTGGCATATCCATTGCTCTCTCTGATTGGCCCAAGTGGCAAATGGAGAAAGAGCATGAATATATATATTGCACTGGCAATTTGTTCCCTTTCGATATTAACGAGCCAACCCAGAGCGGAGAATCGCGTGGATTTGGGCTCACAGGCGCTCAGCAATATCCGGGGCACCATGGGTGTCAATATGGTTGCCGGTAATAACAACCAGCAAGGCAACCTTGCCGCCATCGCCGTCTCCGGCCCCGCCGTCATTCAGTTCAGCCAACAAAATCAATCTGCTACCAATCTCAGAGGCAACCAGAGTGTCGCCATTCTGGGGTCGGCGCTTAGCAACAATCAGGGGCTGGTGGGCATCAATCAGGGGGCGGGTGAGGCCAATCAGCAGCTCAATGCCTTCGCCTTGTCACTGGATGACAGCAGCGGCATGGGGGTGGTGACAGATATCAATCTCAGTACCAGCGTCGCAAAGACACCGTCGGGCAAAGTACCCGCGACCACGACGACCAGCATCTATATGGATGACTCCGCCCTGACGGGCAGCAAAGGGGTCATTCAGGTGAACCAGGTCACGGGGCAAGGAAACCAGGCCGTCAACCTGGTGTCCCTGCCTCTGGCAGGCGCAGTAACGGCATCACCATGATGCCGCAGGGATCGGAAGCCAAGTCTGGAGGCATCTGTTAAGTCGATGGACAAGGCTTCCACAGAAAGCTCAATGGAGAGACTCATTATGCGTGGACTTATTTATAGCTCATTAGCCGCCGCGGTCGTCATGGCAATGTCGGGCACCGCATCCGCCGATTATCGCGGTGACAGGGATGAGACAGGGGCAACCTTGACCAAGAAGGTCAAGGCAGAGGTCGATGTAGAGTATGAAGGCGACGTGAGGGTCGGCGGCTACATCAATGTCAACAAGCTCGGCATGGCGGTGGTGGACAACCAGCAATCCACTTCCATGATCGGCACTTCCAATACCAGAACCGATAACACGAGCAAGATCGATGGCTCGTTCCAGGGTGCATCCGGTAACGTCGGCGCCAACGTCGCGGCCGGGGACTCCAACGTCCAGGGCAACAGCGGGGCCTTGGCCGCCTATGACGAAGTCGATGCCGAATTTGTCATGGGACGGGGCCAACAACAAGGCACCCCGGGTGGTTCCTCGGATGCAGAGATCTTCTCCGATCAGAGCGCCAGCCACAACATGACCAGCAATCAGGGCCATCAGAACAAGGCCAGCGTGGGTGATGGGGCCTTCGAAGAGGCTGCGGGCAACATAGGGGCCAACGTGGTGTCCGGCTCGGGTAACGTGCAGGCCAACAACATGGCGGCTTCCGTATCCACCGGCAACATGGCGGTCGCGACCGTGGCCAACAGCCAGAGCGTCTCCCATAACATGACCGAGAACAAGAGCCTGAGTGCCACCAAGACGGTCGACTACAACCCCATCTTCCTCAAGCTCAAGGCCAATGGCGAGTACGAGGGGACCAGCAAGCAGTCCAACAACGTCTATCCGGAAATCTGGAAAGACGGAGACCACCCGAATGGTGGGGACATGTGGGGTCATATCGACTACGACAATGAAGGTAAAAACGACGGCAAGTTCGAGTTCAAGGAAGAGGGGGATATCAAGCTCAGTGGTTATGCCACCGGCTATATCCCTGTGGTCAACACCTACACCAGTCGTGAGACCTTCAATCACGCCACCATCGATGGCGGCTCCTTCAACGGTGCCGTCGGCAATATCGGGGTGAACGTGGCTTCGGGTAGCAACAACCTGCAAGCCAACAACCTCTCGCTGGCTGCTGGATTCGCCAAATAATCCAGTCGGGGGCCTGTTTTCAGGCCCCCTTTTTTCCAGGGACAAGGAGACACAGATGCGCTGGCTACTGCTGTTGCTGTTTTGCCCGATGACTTGGAGTGCCACTCTGCCCATGGGGGAACATCTCTCGGGATTGGGGGATCTCAACAAGCCGGTGCAGAGTCTTCTGGAGCGAAAATACGCCAATATCGAACGTCAGCATACGGACTTCAGCTGCGGGGCCGCCGCCGTCGCCACCATATTGCGCTATGCCTACGGCCAGGTGACCAATGAGCGCTGGGTCATGGATGGCATGATGGCCATGGCCAACCCTGAACTGGTCAAACGCTACGGCTTTTCCATGCTCGACATGAAGCAGTACGTACAGATGCTCGGCATGCGAGCCCGGGGTTACCGCCTGAGCGATGAGAAACTGCGCCAGGTGAGGGTGCCCACCATAGTGCTGCTCAATATTCGCGGCTACCAGCACTTCGCCGTGCTGAGAGCCATCGACCGACACGACCGTGTCTATCTGGCAGATCCTGCCTTGGGCAATCGTGTCATCACGTTCAAAGAGTTCAAGGATAGCTGGAACGGGATCCTGCTGGCCGTCATCGGTTCCGGTTACCGGGCGGATGCCCCATTGGCCAACCCCGCCCCACCGCTATCCGTCAGAGGCAAAGATGGACTCTTTGCCCCCGTCAATGAAACATCCTTGCTGGAATTCGGCTTCCAGTCCAAAGAGTTAATGTGAGGTCATCATGAACACCCGACCCGCTCTCTGCCTCATCTGCAGCCTAGGTGGTGTTGCCTGTCCACTCTTGGCCGCCTCGGATCCCCTGGCACTGCTGTCAGATCAATTTGCGCCCGAGATGGCTGACGGCGAGCTGGCCAACATGCGGGGGCGCTACGTCAGCTCCCGCGGGATCAGCTATTTTGGCATCGAATTCATTTCAACCCTGACAACGGCCCAGGCCCAGCAAACGGCAGCCATGAACCTGGCGCTGAGCGTGGCGCAGAGCCAGCCCAAGCTCGACATCCGGATCGAGGATAACGTCAAGACAACGGCCAGCACACCCGAGAGCGCCCCCATTCAGGGATCCGGGCTGGTGCAGGTCATGCAGCTTGAGGGGACCGGCAACAGCTCGGTCAATCAGGCGGGCATTGCACTGACAGCACCTGCGATAACGGGACAAACCGTGACAGCCGGCAATTATGAGAGTCAGGGAGACCTGGGAACCGCCAGTTATCGGGTTTCCGGCAATTATGCAGGGCTGCAGCTAAACTCTTCCGATGGACGCGTCCAATTGGAACAGAGTCTGAGGGGGGCGGACTTCAGTCGAGGTCTGCTGCAACTCAACCGGGTCAGGGGGGATGGCTTCCAGACCCTGAATCAGACCAGGATCTGGTTCTCCCATTGAATCGGATCTCCCAGTGGAGTGCGCAGTAGAGGGACAATAAACAACAAGGATATGGCTCGATGAAACAGTCTACCGTGCTGTTGCTTGCGCTGACCCCGCTCACCTGCTGGGGGGCGACCGCAGAGGAAGAAGCCCTACAACAACAGCTGGATCAACTGCGTCAGCAACTGATCCAGCAGAATCAGGCTCTCCATCAGTTACAGGCCCGGCTGGAAGCGGTCAAGGCCGCCGGGGCAAGTACCACAGCCGCAGCCACAGGGGCAGCCGCCGGTGCCACTGCTGCCGCAGCCAGCTCCCAGCAAGAAACGACCACCCGCCGTACCCCCGAGGCAGGGCGCAGTACCGAAGACCTGATGCTGGAGCAGCACAACGTCTTCGACCGGGCTTTGACCCTGGACTTCGGCCTCTCTTATCAACACTACAATCGCAAGGATCTCGCCCTGCGCGGCTTCCTGGCGCTGGATGCCATCTTCCTCGGGGAGATCAATCTGGACAGGGTGAGATCCGATCAGTGGACAGCGGACATGGTAGCCCGTTACACCTTCAACGACCGCTGGCAGGCGGAGCTGGCCGTCCCCTATCTGTATCGCAACACCAACTATCAGAGCACCGGCAAGGAGAACTCCAGCCGGGACTTTGAAGAGCAGAGCGTCAGCGATGGCGGGATCGGTGACATCAGCATGGCCATCTACTACCGTGTCCTCGCAGAGGATGAAAGCTGGCCGGATCTGGTGTGGAACCTGCGCGCCAAGGCCCCCACCGGCAAGGATCCCTACGGCATAGAGATAGAGTCGTCAGAATCCGGCAACCTGATGGTTCCCAAGGAGCTCGCCACCGGCAACGGGCTCTGGCAGCTATCCACCGGCTTCTCCCTGGTCAAGACCCTGGATCCCGCCATCCTGTTTGCCAACCTCAACTATGGCCATAGCCTCAAGCAGGACTTCGACGACGTCTCTTACCAACCGGGAAATCAGCCTGGCAGCATCCAGCTCGGCGACTGGTATGAGTACGGGCTCGGGGTCGCGTTTGCCCTGAACGAGCGCTTCAGCCTCTCCTTCAACATCAACCAGCGCATCACCCTCGAATCCGAACAAGGGGCGGAAGGCTTCGACATGGAGAAGGTCACCGGTACGGATGCCAACGCCGCCAGCTTCGGCATGGGGTCGACCTGGGCCATCACCGACAATCTCTCCATGGCGGTGAACTGGTCTGCCGGCCTCACCACGGACGCACCGGACTACAGCATAGGGCTCCGCTTCCCTTATCGCTTCTGATGGGATATCCCAATCGGTATCTCTTCCGCGACCGATACGGTTGAGCGAGCCGACATCGACCATCGATGCTCAACAAGCGGGGGATTTGGATCCAATAAAGAGGGAGGCATAGCGCCTCCCTCTGTCTATCTAAATGTCGGTCTGCCGGCAAGGTCTATCCACCTCATAAGCAAGCCAGCTGGCACGTCCCCGCACCTGCCCATTCAGGGTCAGTGGCCTGTAAAAAGGGGACTTGCCCACTCTGCTATCGGCACCAGCCGTCACAGGGCCATTGGCCATAAAGCCCAGCGCGCGGGATAGGCAACCATATATTCCTTTCTGACTTAGACCCCCAGCCGATCCCGCAGGGTATACCAGGCGGCACCGGCGGCGGTGAAGGGGATGCGCAGCAGACGCCCCCCCGGGAAGGGGTAGTGCGGCAGCCTGGCGAAGGCATCGAAGCGCTCCGCCTGACCACTCAGCACCTCGGAGAGCAGCTTGCCCGCCAGATGGGTACAGGTGACGCCGTGGCCGCTGTAGCCCTGCATGTAGTAGATGTTGTGGCCGATCCGGCCAAACTGCGGCAGGCGCGACAGGGTCAGCAGGAAGTTGCCGGTCCAGGTGTACTCCACCTTGACGTCCGCGAGCTGCGGGAAGGTCTTGAGCATCTTGGGAATGATCAGCCGCTCGATGTCCGCCGGATCCCGCGCCCCGTAGACGACGCCGCCGCCGTAGAGCAGGCGGTGATCCCCGGTGGTGCGGTAGTAGTCGAGCAGGTAGTTGCAATCCTCCAGGCAGTAGTTTTGCGGCAGCAGAGATCGGGCCCGCTCCTCCCCCAGCACCTCGGTGGCGATCACCTGAGTGCCGCAGGGCATGCTCTTGCCCGCTAGCTCGGGCACCAGGTTGCCGAGGTAGGCGTTGCCGGCCACCACCACGAAGCGCGCCTTCACCGCCCCCTTGGCGGTCTTCACCAGGGCGGGCTGGCCCGGGGTGATGGAAGTCACGGCGGATTGCTCGAAGATCTTGCCCCCCTGCATGCGGATGGCCTCCGCCTCCCCCAGCGCCAGGTTGAGGGGATGAATGTGGCCGCCCCGCTTGTCGAGCAGGCCGCCGACGTAGCGATCGCTCGCTACCACCTCGCGCACCCCGTCGGCGTCGAGCAGCGTCAGTTCCTCGTTGCCCCACTTCTGCCAGCGATCACGCTGGGCCTTGAGTTCGTGCAGCTGCTTCTCGGTCTCGGCGACGAAGACCCCCCCCTGCTGCAGATCGCACTGGATGTTGTAGCGCTTGATCCGCTCGCGGATGATGTCGCCCCCCTCAAACAACATGGAGCCGAGCAGCCTGGCCTGATCCGGCGGGCAGTTCGCTTCTATGGTGTCGATGTCGCGGCTGTAGGAGTTCACTATCTGGCCGCCGTTGCGGCCGCTGGCGCCAAAGCCGATGCGGGCGGCTTCCAGCACCACCACGGAATAGCCCTTCTCCACCAGATGTAGGGCGCTGGAGAGGCCGGTATAACCCGCACCTATCACGCAGACGTCGCACTCCAGTTGCTCGGTCAGGGTCGGATAGGGCGCGTGTTGATTGGCACTGGCGGCGTAGTAACTGTTTACATGTTCGGTCATGATCCTTGCTTCCTTACCGGTTCTTTTCCAAATCAAAGGTGTCAAAACATTAAAAACTGGCCGGGGTATGGGCGCTGACGATGCGGCAGGTCTCCCCGGACGGGTTGCTGAAACTGTGGGGCTCGCCGGTGTCGATGACGTAGCTGTCCCCGGCGCTGAGCTGATAGGTCTGCCCGGCCAGAGTCAGCAGCACGGACCCTTCCAGCACGGTACCCACCTCCTCCCCCAAGTGCTTGACCTGGCCGCCGGTGTCGGTGCCCGGGGCATAGGTCTCCAGCATGAAGCCAAGCTGGCGCCGGTTGTTGCCGTTGTGTACCAGCTTCATGGAGACCCCCTGGCTGCCCAGTTCGATGAGCTGATCAGGCTTGATCACCACGCTCGGTGCCCGCCCCTCCTCTTCGGCGAAGAAGCGCGACAGGGGCAGCTCATAGACGCTCAGCAGCTTCTGCAGGGAGGCGACCGATGGGCTCACCTTGTTCTGCTCTATCATGCAGATGGCGCCGTGGGTCAGCCCGCTCAGCTCGGCGGCCCGCCGCTGGGAGAGCCCGAGCCGGCGACGGGTAGCGGCGAGCCGCTCCCCCATGCTGCGCTCGCTCCCCTCATCGACCCCTTTGTGGGGCCCAGGCTCCGCCTCTTGCTGATCCTGGGGATTGTCCGTCATGGCCTGCCACCTGACCTCGCCCTGTGATTGCTGCATCGCCCACCTCCCTGTGTGCCATTCGAAGACGCTGTGTGTCTGGTTAAAATAGTGGCTCAATCCCGTTCCGGTGTTCGTTATCCTTCACAGCCTCAACTGTTCATTATTTTGCACACCCGTTCCGATAAAAACCGGTAGAATCGTCCTGACAGCTCCATTTCTAGCATGTGTCGTCCGGTTTACTCAAATATATTTAACACTTGAAAAACATTTCGGCTCAATTTATGGTCGTTACGTGCTTATTATTCTATACGGTGGCACCTGGGACGAGTCGGCCACCTGAACCCACAATCGAGGCTTCTTATGTCAGCATCACAACCCCTTCACTCCTTGCTCAAGTCTCTTGCCTATATAGGTGGCCGCTGGTGCGAGGCCCAGGGCGGCCGCCAGTTCGAGGTGCTGAACCCGGCCAATGGCCAGCTCATCACCCGGGTGCCTGACATGAACGAGGCAGACACTCGAGACGCCATCGAAGCCGCCCACCAGGCCCAGCCTGCCTGGGCGGCGCTCACCGCCAAGGAGCGTGCCAGTCGGCTCCAGGCCTGGTTCGAACTCATCATGGCCAACCAGGACGAACTCGCCCGCATCATGACCGCCGAGCAGGGCAAGCCGCTGGCCGAAGCCAAGGGCGAGGTCGCCTACGGTGCCAGCTTCATCCAGTGGTTCGCGGAAGAGGGCAAGCGCGCCTATGGCCGCACCATTCCGGGCTTCTCCGGGGACAGGCGGCTGGCCACCATCAAGCAACCGGTGGGCGTGGTCGCCGCCATCACCCCCTGGAACTTCCCCATCGCCATGATCACCCGTAAGGCGGGGCCGGCGCTGGCGGCCGGTTGCACCATAGTCATCAAGCCCGCCACCGAGACCCCCCTCTGCGCCCTGGCCCTGGCGGCCCTGGCCGAGCAGGCGGGGATCCCGGCCGGCGTCATCAACATCGTCACCTCCCACCAGGCCTCCGCCGTGGGCAACGAGTTGTGCGCCAACCCCAAGGTGCGCAAGCTCTCCTTCACCGGCTCCACTCGCATCGGCAAGCTGCTGATGCGCCAGTGTGCCGACACCATGAAGCGCCTCTCCCTCGAGCTCGGCGGCAACGCCCCCTTCATCGTGTTTGACGACGCGGATCTCGACGCCGCCATCACCGGGGCGCTGGCCTCCAAGTACCGCAACGCGGGCCAGACCTGCGTCTGTGCCAACCGCATCCTGGTGCAATCCAGCGTCTATGACGCCTTCGCCGAGAAGCTGGCCGCCGCCGTGAGTGCCTTCAAGGTAGGGGATGGCTTGAGTGAGGGCACCCAGATCGGTCCGCTGATCAACCCGGCTGCCGCCGACAAGGTGGCGAGCCTGGTCAAGCAGGCCGAGGCCGCCGGCGCCAAGGTGCTGGTGGGGGGCGAGCCCCACCCCGCCGGCCCGCTCTTCTACAGCCCCACCATCCTGACCGGGGTGGCCAAGGGTAACCCCATCCTGGATGAGGAGATCTTCGGGCCGGTCGCCCCCCTGGTGCGCTTCGAGACCGAGGCCGAGGCCATCGCGCTGGCCAACGACACCCCCTATGGGCTGGCCGCCTACTTCTATGGCCGGGACATCGCCCGGGTATGGCGGGTAGCCGAGCGGCTGGAATACGGCATGGTGGGTATCAACGAGGGGCTCATCTCCACCGAGCTGGCCCCCTTTGGCGGCATCAAGGAGTCTGGGCTCGGCCGGGAAGGGGCCGCCGAGGGGCTGGAGGAGTACCTCGAGACCAAATATCTCTGCTTCGGCTCGATTGCATAAAAATACATCTATTGTAATTATTAATTCTTTAGTGATCGGGGTGTTTAGAGTCGTCCACCCCATGACTCACCACAAGGAGAGGGCCTGCAGCCAAGTTGCCGGCCCATCACAGTGAATTGAGGGGCAAGCCCCAGAGGGAGAATAGAGATGAGTAACCAATCCTGGCAGTCCCGCCGTGAAGCGGCCGTGGTACAGGGCGTCGGCACCCTGCTGCCGGTCTTTATCGACAGGGCGCAAAACGCCGAGCTGTGGGACGTGGAGGGCCATCGCTACATCGATTTCGCCTCCGGCATCGCGGTGCTCAACACGGGCCACAACCATCCCAAGGTGATCGCCGCCGTGCGCGAGCAGCTCGAGAAATTCAGCCACACCTGCTTCCAGGTCACCCCCTATCCCGGCTATATCGAGCTGGCGGAGAAACTGAATGCCCTGGTGCCGGGTCCGACTCCCAAGCGCACCCTCTTCCTCTCCACCGGCGCCGAGGCGGTGGAAAACGCCATCAAGATAGCCCGCGCCCACACGGGTCGCAGCGGCACCATCGCCTTCAAGGGGGGCTTCCACGGCCGCACCATGATGGGCATGGCGCTCACCGGCAAGGTGGTGCCCTACAAGACTGGCTTCGGCCCCTTCCCGGGGGAGGTCTATCACCTGCCCTTCCCCGCCGACTACCTGGGGGTGAGCGAGTCCGAGGCACTGGCGGCGCTGGATCTCTGCTTCAGTGCCGACATAGAGCCGGCCCGGGTCGCGGCCATCATCCTCGAACCCGTGCAAGGTGAGGGTGGCTTCTATGTCGCCAGCCCGAGCTTCCTGCAGGCTCTTCGCAAGATCTGCGACCAGCACGGCATCGTCCTCATCTGCGACGAGATCCAGACCGGATTCTGTCGCACCGGCAAGACCTTCGCCACCGAGTACAGCGGCGTCGAACCGGACATCATGACGCTCGCGAAAAGCCTGGCGGGGGGCTTCCCGTTGTCCGCCGTGGTGGGCAAGAGCGAGATCATGAACGCCGCCAAGCCGGGCGGTCTGGGCGGCACCTATGCCGGCTCCCCCATCGCCTGCGCCGCCGCCCTGGCGGTACTGGAAGTGATCGAGGAGGAGAAGCTCAACCAGAAGGCGCTGGCCCAGGGTGAGCAGATCAAGGCGCGCCTGCACAAGCTCGCGGAGCGCTTCGACTGCATCGGTGACATCCGCGGCCCGGGCGCCATGGTGGCCATGGAGCTGGTCAAGGGAGGCGATGCCGGCCAGCCCGACCCGGATCTCACCAAGCGCCTGGTGGCCGAGGCCGGCAAGCGCGGCCTGGTGCTGCTGGCCTGCGGGGTACGGGCCAACGTGATCCGCTTCCTCGCTCCCCTGACCGCCTCGGCGGCCATCGTCGACGAGGGGTTGACCCTGCTCGAACAGGCGCTGGCAGCCGCCAGACCCTAAGGTGCTCACCAGCGCCTCGCATTTGTGCTAAAAAATGCGTTTTTTCCCCCTTGATATGCTTGTCAGGGGGGCATCACGAATGCACAATGCGCCTCCGCTTTCAAGGACCGCCCGCTCATCGCAGCCCGGTCTTTTTTTGCGGCAACCAAATCCATAACGAGGCCGGAACCGACCGGAAATGATAGCGAGATGGATAGCCATCTCACGACACCCGCTTCTCAAGTGAGGAACACCATGGGGTATTTCACCGCTTTCCTGCCGGCCTTCGCCGGTCTGCGCCTGCCGTCTGTGCAACACATTGGCGCCCCCAAGAACCAGGATGACAGATGCGTCACCCTGATCCCCTCGGCCAAGACAGGGGAGAAAGCATGATGAATGCTCACCCTACCGGTCTGAAAAAGAGCCTCAAGCTGTGGCACGTGGTCATCATGGGTCTGGCCTATCTGACCCCCATGGCCGTGTTTGACACCTTCGGCATCGTCACCGAGATCACCGAAGGCCATGTGCCGACCGCCTACCTGTTCGCCCTCATCGGCATGCTGTTCACCGCCATGAGCTACGGCCACCTGGTGCGCAAGTTCCCCTCGGCGGGCTCCGCCTACACCTATGCCCAGAAGGTGTTCCACCCCTATGTGGGCTTCATGGTGGGCTGGGTCTCCCTGCTCGACTACATGTTCATGCCAATGATCAACATGCTGCTGGCCAAGATCTACATGGAGGCCCTGTTCCCGGAGGTGGAGCCCTGGACCTACATCCTGGCCCTGACCGCGGTGATGACCTTCCTGAACCTGCGCGGCATCAAGCTGGTGGCGAACTTCAACAGCCTGATCGTCATGATGCAGTTCAGCATTATCGCCGTCTTCATCGGCCTCATCGCCTGGGGCGTCTATCACGGCGAGGGGCTAGGCACCCTCCAGAGCAGCCGCCCCTTCTTCTCCGAACACATGCACCTGGTGCCCCTGTTCACCGGGGCCTCCATCCTCTGCCTGTCGTTCCTGGGCTTCGACGCCATCAGCACCTTGTGCGAGGAGACCCCCAATGCGGATCGGGTGATCCCCCGCGCCATCCTGCTGACGGCCCTCATCGGCGGCGTGCTCTTCATCTCGGTCTCCTACTTCTTGCAGCTGTTCTTCCCGGACATCTCCCGCTTCCAGCAGCCCGATGCGGTGCTGCCGGAGATAGCCCTCTACGTCGGCGGCAAGCTGTTCCAGGCGGTGGTACTGGTGTGCACGACCGTGGCGGTGCTCGCCTCCGGGCTCGCCTCCCACGCCGGGGTCTCGCGCCTGCTCTACGTAATGGGGCGGGATCGGGCCCTGCCGAGCCGCTTCTTCGCCTACGTACACCCCAAGTGGCAGACCCCGGCCCTGAACGTGATGCTGGTGGGGGCCCTGGCCCTCTCGGCCGTGTCGTTCGATCTGGAGATGGCGCTGGCGCTCATCAACTTCGGCGCCCTGGTGGCCTTCACCTTCGTCAACCTGGCGGTGATCGCCCACTTCTATATCAAGCTCGGTCACAACAAGAGCCTGCGGGATCACCTGCTGTTCCTGGTGCTGCCCCTGTGCGGCGCCGCCTGCATCGGGGTGCTCTGGCTCAACTTGGAACCCACCTCCTTCGAGCTGGGGCTGATCTGGGCCGCCCTCGGCGCCCTCTATCTGCTGCTGCGCCTCACCGTATTCCGGGTCCAGTTGCGCCAGCCGGAGACGGACGTCTCTTAATCAGGATGTCCCTGCAGAGCCCGCCCAGCGCGGGCTCTTCTTTTGATAGCACCCACCCGAACCGGCGCCATCGACCACTCCCTTTCAGCCCTTTCTACGCCCCGCTCCCGAGGCGTTCGAGACCGGCAGAAGTACAACCCTGACCCCAATCAACAAAATGCCCAATAGCGGCCTTTTTTGCTTGTCACCCCCCCCCTCTGGGGGCACAATACGCCGCCCCTTGAGAGCCGATGTTTTTGCAGCATCGGTTCTTTGCTTTTTAGGGGCACACCACCATTCACCAAGAGGCCGGACTTTGCGCCGGAATTGATATCGAGATTGCAGAGCAATCTCCCGACGTTGTGAGGAAATACATGGGGCTTTTCACTGCTTTCCTGCCGGTCCCCACCGGCATGTGCCACCCGTCTGTCGCCCAGACTGGCGCACCCTGTGTCCAGGTACGCGTTGCCGCGTCCCTGATCCCGTCCCCCTTCGCCACCCAGGCGTTCGCAGAGGAGAAAGCGTGATGGCCGGTGCCAAGCTGCTCAAGACGCTGACCCTGTTCCAGGTGGTGGTGATGGGTCTGGCTTACCTCACTCCCATGGCGGTGTTCGATACCTTCGCCATCGTCGGCGAAATCACCGATGGCCGCGTGGCCACCGCCTACCTACTGGCCCTCGGCGGCATTCTGCTCACAGCCTTCAGCTACGGCCATCTGGTGCGCCGCTTCCCCTCGGCGGGCTCTGCCTACACCTATGCCCAGAAGGTGTTCAACCCCTACATCGGCTTCATGGTGGGCTGGTCTTCCCTGCTGGACTACATGTTCATGCCGATGATCAACATCCTGCTGGCCAAGATCTACCTGACCGCCATGTTCCCGAACGTCGAGCCCTGGATCTTCATCTTCGGTCTGGTGACCGTGATGACCTTCCTGAACCTGCGCGGCATCAAGCTGGTGGCGAACTTCAACGGCGTCATCGTCTTCATCCAGGTCGCCATCATCCTCACCTTCCTCGGCCTCATCGGCTGGGGCCTGACCCAGGGTGAAGGGGCCGCGACCCTGCTGAGCAGCCGTCCCTTCCATGTGGAATCTGCCAGCATGCTGCCGCTGTTCACCGGCGCCACCATCCTCTGCTTCTCCTTCCTCGGCTTCGACGGCCTGAGTTCCCTGTCGGAAGAGACTCCGAACGCCGGCAAGGTGATCCCCCGCGCCATCGTGCTGACGGCGCTCATCGGCGGCATCATCTTCGTGACCGTCTCCTACAGCCTGCAGCTGTTCTTCCCGGATCTGGCCCGCTTCAAGGAGCCGGACGCCGTGCTGCCGGAGATCGCCCTCTACGTCGGTGGCACCCTGTTCCAGAGCGTGGTGCTGGTGTGCACCACGGTGGCGGTGCTCGCCTCCGGCATGGCGGCCCACGCGGGCGTCTCCCGCATTCTCTACGTGATGGGGCGCGATCGCATGATCCCGGAACGGGTGTTTGGCTACATTCACCCCACCTGGCGCACCCCGGCCATCAACGTGCTGCTGGTGGGGGCCCTGGCCCTCTCCGCCGTGTCGTTTGATCTGGACATGGCGCTGGCCCTGGTGAACTTCGGCGCCCTGGTGGCCTTCACCTTCGTCAACCTCTCGGTCATCGGCCAGTTCTGGGTGCGCGAGAAGCGCAACAAGACGTTGAAGGATCACCTGCTGTTCCTGGTGCTGCCGCTGCTGGGGGCCGCCACCATAGGGGCGCTCTGGATCAACCTGGAGCGCAGCTCCCTGGAGCTTGGCCTCATCTGGGCAGGGCTGGGGGTGACCTACCTGTTCCTGCGCCTCGCGGTATTCCGCATCCCCTTCCGCCAGTACGAGGAAGCGGCCGACGGCCAATAAGCCAACTGTATGATGCCCAACAAACCATCCATATGATGCAAAGAGGGGAGCCCGCGGGCTCCCCTCTCTCATTTGCACGGCACACCGCCAGCTGGCAGCCCTCAGTAGGCGCCCGTCTTGCGCAGCACGGCGCGGCCCGCCGCCTGGGCAGGGTTGTCCACCGCGTTCTCGACCCTCTGCTGGGTGTTCTTCGCCTTGTTGTAGGCCTCGTCCACCCCGGTGGCCTGGGCCGCCTTGCGCTTGGCGTAGTCGGCCGGATTGTCCACCGCGTTCTCCACCCGCTGCTGGGTGTTCTTCGCCTTGTTGTAGGCTTCGTCCACGCCGGTGGCCTGGGCCGCCTTGCGCTTGGCGTAGCCAGCGGGGTCATTGACCGCATTGTCTACCCGTTGCTTGGCACTCTGGGCCGAGCAGCGGCTGTTGACCCCGGTCGCGCTGTTGACGGCCGAGCCGATCGCCACGTCTCTGGCGTCGCAACCCGATGAGACGATGCCGGCGTGAGCAGGGAGGGAGGCCAGGGCCAGCGGAAGGAGCAGAAGAGACCAATGTTTCATGACAGACTCGCAATTGCAGATAACAGACGGGTCAGTCTACCCCCTGGGGGCAAGAGACGTTACCGGCTTGCCCTATGTTTCGCACCGCCTCCGTCAGTTTCTAACGCATCCATCGATAGTGATGGTCAAATGCACCAATAAACAACACCATGTCGACATTATATGTCGCGGTGATAGTACCGATGGCTGGCAATGAGACGGCTGTCATCAAAACATCATCAAAGTGTCACGTTGTCATATTTCTGTCATAGAGCGCTGCTGTAATGCGCCCGTCCAATTCAACGCAGACGTCCCAAGAGGCACCATGCAAAGCATACCGTCGTCCCCGCAGACCCGCGCTACCGGCCCCCTGTTCAACTGGCTAGCGGTGATCACCTTTGTCTACCTGATCCTGGTCGCCGTCGGGGCCGTCTCCCACGGTTTCAAAGGCTTCTCCGGCGGCGCCGAGGGTGCGGCCCAGATCTTCGCCTTCGCGAACAACCCCTTCGTCGCCCTGCTGCTCGGCATCCTGGCCACCGCCCTGGTGCAATCCTCCAGCACCGTCACCTCGGTCATCGTCGGCCTGGTGGCGGGCGGCCTGCCCATGGGCATGGCCATCCCCATGGTGATGGGGGCCAACCTCGGCACCACCATCACCAACACCATCGTCTCCCTCGGCCATATCCGGGACAGGAGCGAGTTCCGCCGCGCCTTCGCCGCCGCCACTGTGCACGACTTCTTCAACCTGCTGGCGGTCTTCATCTTCCTGCCGCTTGAGCTGATGTTCGGCCTGCTGCAAAAGAGTGCCGAGTGGCTATCCGGTCTGCTGATGGGCTCCGCCGACATGTCCATGAAGGGCATGGACTTCATGAAGCCCATCATCTCCCCCTCCCTGGATCTCATCGACAGCGCCGTCGCCTTCCTTCCGGGCAAGGGCCCCGCCATCGCCACCATAGTCATCGGCATCCTGCTGATCCTCGGCTGCGTCACCGCCCTCGGCAAGGTGCTGCAACGAGTCATGGTGGGCCGTGCCAAGGAGCTGCTGCACAAGGCCCTGGGCCGTGGCCCCCTGACCGGCATCGCCTCCGGCACCCTGGTCACCGTCATGGTGCAGTCCTCCTCCACCACCACCAGCCTGATGATCCCCCTGGCCGGTGGCGGCGTATTCAACACCCGCCAGCTCTACCCCTTCACCCTGGGGGCCAACATAGGGACCACCATCACGGCCCTGCTGGCGGCCACCGCCATCAGCGGCGCCGGTGCCCAGCTGGCACTGACCATCGCCTTCGTGCACGTGCTGTTCAACGTCTTCGCCGTGGCGCTCATCTATGGCGTGCCCTTCCTGCGTGAGCTGCCCATCAAGGCCGCCGAGACCCTGGCCCGGGTCGGCAGCGAGAACAAGCTGCTGGCGCTGGGTTATGTGGCCGGGCTCTTCTTCGCCCTGCCCGCCCTGATGATGGTCGCCTCCAAGTGATCGGGACGGGGCCGTCCATGGGCCGGCCACAGCGCCGCGCAGATGACTCGCCCCCTCCCGCTCGCTGAGATAAGATGCCAGTCTCATTGCACTCTTTGCATTTCAGGGAATAGGAAAACCGATGAAATTCATTCTGATAGCACTGCTGGTTGCCGGGGTTGCCTACTACTTCTACTCCAGCGCCAATAACAAGAAGGTGGCGGCCGAGAACGTCCGCCTGGGAGCCGAATTCCTCGCCAGCAACAAGGACAAGCCCCTGGTGACCACCACGGCCTCCGGCCTGCAATACGAGGTGCTGACCCCGGGCACGGGCACGGTTCATCCCACCGCCACCAGCAAGGTGAAGGTGCACTACGAGGGCAAGCTGCTGGACGGCACCGTCTTCGACAGCTCGGTCGCCCGCGGAGAGCCCATCGAATTTGGCCTCAACCAGGTGATCCCCGGCTGGACCGAAGGGGTACAACTGATGGTGGAAGGGGAGAAGACCCGCTTCTATATCCCCGCCAACCTGGCCTATGGCGATCGTGCCGCCGGCAAGATCCCGCCGGGCTCTGTACTTATCTTCGACGTGGAGCTGCTGGGCATTCAGTAACCGGCTTCGGCAAGATCCCACTGAGCACCCGTGCTTATCTTCGATGTGGAACTGCTGGGCATTCAGTAATTCGCCTCGGCAAGATCCCACGGCTCTCCACCAGGCCAGCGCAACCCGCTGGCCTGGTTTTTTTATCCCTCCCTTGCGCCAGCGCTCCCCGCAAGATGCCTCTGACTATCAAGTATGAGTGAACAGTGATTATACATATAGCCTGATTGTTAACCTTAAAACCGGGGAGGATAATGACCTCAATGTCAGTGGCATCTTGCCCTGATCCCATGTCATGCGGTGGCGGCCGGCTGTGCCCACGCCGCCAACAAGGAGTCTCATCATGGCTATCGCTCCCGTCTGGTTCATCTCCCACGGCGCCCCGGATCTGGTCTTGCGGGATCAACCGGCGACCCAGTTTCTCAGGGGCCTGCGCCTCGAAGGCGTCAAGGGGCTGGTGGTGATCTCTGCCCACTGGTTCAGCCGCACCGAGCCGCAGCTCAATGTCGAGCCGAGCCCGGCGCTGATGTATGACTTCTACGGCTTCCCGGAGCCGCTCTACCGCATCCGCTGGCCCGCCAGGAGCCCGGCCTGGCTGCAGGAGGCGGTGAGCGATCAGCTGCTGCTGGCGGGTCTGCCCGCCACCCCGGTCAAGCGCGAGCTGGACCACGGCGTCTGGTCCCCCCTCTCCCTGATGGATCCGGCGAGCGAGATCCCCCTGGTGCAGCTCTCCATCCCCGCCAGCTTCAGCCCGGCCGAGCTGTGGCGACTGGGTGAGGCCCTGCAGGCCCTGCGCGAACAGGGGATCGGCATCCTCGCCTCCGGCGCCATCACCCACAACCTGAGGGCGCTCGGGCCGGATGGCTCCCCCGTCCCCGGCTGGGCCAGCGACTTTGCCCGCTGGCTGGAGCAGGCCATGGCGGCGGCGGATCGCCCCGCGCTGGAAGATTACCGGGCCCGGGCCCCGGGGGCGGAGCAGTCCCACCCCCATGACGATCATCTGCGCCCCCTGTTCGTGGCCCTGGGGGCGGCGGGGGCGGACAAGCCGGTGAAGCTGCACGACAGCTGGGATTACGGCAGCCTCTACATGGGGGCCTACCGCTTCGGTTAACGCCACGGTAATGGGCCGCTAACAATCTGCCTCCATGGCGGGCCAGGCCCGCCATTAATGTGTGTCGTTTATGTCGATAAATGCCTAAACAAGGGACTCATCGTGCCCGAGTTCCGGTAGAATGGCCGCTTTCGGATAATCTTGACCGGCAAGGATGGCTGTCGCGTTCCGGGTGGCATGATGAACCTTCTTCGATCACTGATCCTGCTCTGCCTGCTGTTCACCCTGCCCGTGCAGGCGCTCATCCTGCACAGCCGCCACGATTTTCAGCCTGTCTACTCCCCCAGACAGCCGGCGGAAGATCAGTGGCTTCAACGGACTCCGCTCCTGCGAGTCGGCATACTGCTCCACGACTATCCCCCCTTCAGCATCCTCATCCCGGATAACCGCTTCGAGGGGGTATCTGCCGATTATCTCGACATCATCGGGAAATCCCTGAAGAAGAACCTGTCACTCACGCCCTATGCAGATAAAGACGCCATGTTGTCGGCCCTGCGCAGGGGAGAGATAGACATCGCCAATATCGGCAACCTGACCCTGGACGAAGGGGAGACCGGCATCCGCCTGAGCCGTTCCTATTTCAGCAGCACCCCCGTCTTCTCCGCGCTCAGGCAGCACCACGGCCCCCTGCTGACCCCGGGACAGAGCGTGGCGACGGTCGCCGGCTACACGGATGCGGCCCAGTTCAGGCGCTACTACCCCACCCTCAATCTGGTGACCTATCCCTCCAACAAGGCCGCCTTCGATGCGGTCTTCTTCGGTCATCAGGAGGTCCTGCTGAGCGATGCCTACGCCATGCGCTACCTCAACGGCGAGCGCTTCGACCAGCTCAGGCTGCGTGGCGAAGCCCAGCCCGAGCTGGCCCCGGGCGCGTTTCGCTTCGCGGTCTCCCGCCATGCCCCCCAGTTGCTGAGCCTCATCAACACCACCTTGCAGGATCTCAGCGACCTGACCCGTTACTTCATCTTCAGCCAGTGGAGCGGCCCCATCCGGGATTCGGTAGACGGCCCGGCCAGCCTCTATGATGCCGACGAGCTGGCCTGGCTGCGCCAGGCCCCCACCATCAAGGTCTGGCTGATGGATAACCTTTACCCCTATGGGGTCAAGGACTATGACGATCAGCTGACCGGCATGGCGGTCGCCATGCTGGCCAAGGTGAGCAGACGCACCGGCCTGCACTTCAGCTTCGTGACATACCATTCGGAGCAGCAGCTGAGCGAGGCGGTCCGCAGCGGGGACGTGGATCTCATCGGGGCCATCTCCCACCCCGTCGCCAGGCATTATGGCCTGCTGCCATCCTCCCCCTATGCCACCGACGACATCTACGTGATCCTGGCCCGGCAGGAAGATAACAGCATCCATGCCCTGACGGATCTGGCGGGCAGGCAGGTGGGCATGACCCGCCACAACCCCGTCGCCAGCCAGCTTGACAGCAGCCGGCTCACCCTCACGGACAGCGCGGCCGAGGCGATGCGGGCCCTCAAATTGAAGCGCCTCGACGCCGCCATAGTGCCGCTCTACTTCGCCCAGCACATGGTGGGCAGCGGCGACGGCCAGCTGCGTATCGCCGGCCCCGCCAGCGATGATCCCATCCAGATGGGTTTTGCCAGCACGCCAGACAACACCATGCTGATGGAGATCCTCGACAAGACCATACTCTCCATCTCCCCGAGCGAGCTGGCCATGATGAGCTACGAGTGGCGCAACCGGACGCTGCCTGCCCCCAGCTTCATCAATCGCCATGCCCATTACGTCTACCTGCTGTTTGCCGTCCTGTTCGGGGTGGCCCTGCTGCTGCTCTACCGCAACCGCATGCTCAAGCGGCTGGCCCAATCCGAGCAGCATTCACGCCAGCAGCTCGAGGCCCACGTCCGCTTCATCGAGGCGTTGGGGGAGAGCCTGCCCCACCCCATGGTGGTGCGAAACAAGGATGGTCGGGTATTGATGTGCAACAGCAAGTATCTGACGCAGCTGGGCACCCGGCAGGATCGGGTGCTGGGCCAGACCTTCGCCGACGGGCTCGCTGGTCGGGTCAACAGCGAGGACATCGCCGTGCTGGAGCAGGACTTTGCCCAGATACTGGAGACGGCCGAACCTATCTTCGCGGATCGCCTGTTCCATCAGGGGGAGCACTGCTCCGTCATCTATCACTGGATGGTGCCCTACTTCGATGCTGGGGGAGCCGTCAGCGGGGTGATCGATGGCTGGATAGACATCACGGATCGCAAGACCCTGGAAGAGGATCTGCGGCTGGCCAAGGAGCAGGCGGACCGGGCGAGCCGGGCCAAGAGCGACTTCCTCGCCACCATGAGCCACGAGATCCGCACTCCCATGAACGCCATTCTCGGTATGCTGGAGCTCGTCAGCCAGGATCCGGCCCTGGGCCGTCGCAGCGCAGAGCAACTGAACATAGCCTCGGAGTCGGCCCACGGGCTGCTGGATCTCATCGGGGATGTGCTGGATATCTCCAGCATAGAGGCGGGCCAGATGACGCTGCATCCTGTCCCCTGCGCCCTCACGCCCCTGCTCTATTCGGTCTGCCGAGCATTTCAGGGCATGGCCGAGCACAAGGGGCTCGGCTATCGCATCGACATCGCCACCGACCCCCTGCCCCAGGTGGTCATCGATCCCCTGCGCATGCGCCAGATCCTCTTCAACCTGCTCGGCAACGCCATCAAGTTCACCCATCAGGGGGAGGTGACGGTGCAGGCGAGGCTGGACGAGCAGGGCATGAACCCCGTGCTCCATCTCGCCATCCATGACAGCGGGGTGGGCATTGCCGCCGACCAGCTGCCGAGGCTGTTTACCCCCTTCTATCGCGGCCGCGGCGCCCAGCCTCAGGAGGGGAGCGGGCTGGGTCTCAATATCTCCCGCATCCTGTGCCAGATGATGGGAGGGGAGATCCGGGTCGAGAGCGACATCGGCGTGGGCACCCGGCTCGAGGTCATCCTTCCCCTGCAACTGGCGCAGGCTCCCGCGCACTCCGCACATCCGCGGCCTGCGGAGCCCGCCCCGGCCGGTCAGCGCCCCCTGCGCATTCTGGTGGTGGATGACAATCACACCAACCAGACCCTGCTGCGCCAGCAGCTCAAGCACCTTGGCCACGAGGTGAGCGTGCGCGGCAACGGCGCCGAGGCGCTCAGAGCCATCCGTGGCAAGCAGTTCGATCTCGTCATCACCGACTGCCAGATGCCGGTGATGGACGGCTTCGAGCTGGCTCGCCGGCTGCGGGCCTACGGCCATGAGCTGCCCATCTGGGGCTTCACCGCCCACGCCCAGCCGAAGGAGCGGGAGCTCTGCCTCGCCGCCGGCATGGACGAGTGTCTGTTCAAACCCATCGGGCTGGCACGCCTGCGAATGGCGCTGGCCGGGCTCAAACCGCCGGCCGCCTGAGTACCCGCCTCCTCGGCGGAAAAAAACCATAAAAAAAGAGAGCCTAGGCTCTCTTTTTTTATTCGCGGCGGAGATCAGTAGAAGATCCGATCCGCCTTCTCGCTCATCTTGAGCCACACCGGTTTGGTGCTGGTCTTGTTCCAGATGCGGTGCAGGTAGCTGTAGAAGCGAGCGCGATCGCTGCGAAACAGCATCACCGGGAAGGCCAGCACGCCCACCAGCAACACCAGGATGCGACGAAGGATTATCTGAGTCAGAGAGAAGGGATGAAACATGATACGGCACCTCACTGGTAAGACCACTGAGCAAAGATTACTCCACAAATTGTAGGATTACTACACCATGATGCCCATTTTTTTGTGAAAAAGTGACCTTTCCAGTGATAAATGAAAGTCGGTTACATTCATTAACCTAAATACAACAAGAGTGGCAAAAGACCGGGCCTGGATCAGAGTTAAGGGATGAGAGCAAAGGCAAAGGGGACAGGGTATGAAACTGGCAGAAGTGGCGATCCTGGGGGTGCTGGGTCTGCTGATCTGGGCCCAGTGGCAGGAGTGGGAACTCAATCGCAATGACACCATCGAACTCGCCTATCATGGCGCCCCCAATGTCAGCCTGTGGCAATGCGGCCAGCTGAAGCAGAAGATGGGGCAGTTGAGCGAGCATTCGGCCGAGATGCAGTACCAGTTTCGCGGTCAGGCCCTCGCCGATCTGGAGCGTTATCTGCAAAAGGAGTGGCGGCTACAGGGGTGCGATCAGTTGATCACGGATCAGTGATGGCTGCGATGAGCAGAGACCATATGGTCTGGATAAGGAGATAAGAGTAACGAGAAGATGGAGGCACGTTCCGGAGTCGAACCGGACTAAACGGATTTGCAATCCGCTGCATAACCGCTTTGCTAACGCGCCATGCTGCAAGACAAGCGTCTTGAGTGTGATGCTCATGCTTGGTGAACATGAGAAATTGGAGCGGGAAACGAGACTCGAACTCGCGACCCCGACCTTGGCAAGGTCGTGCTCTACCAACTGAGCTATTCCCGCTTTATTGCCTGATGTCAGTTGCCTGACAACGAGGCGCATTATACGTACCCCGAGCCTGGGCACAACCCTTTTTTGTGAGTTTCAGCGCTTTTGCCGACTGTTTGCTCAGGCTTTAAACGGCTTGCTCGAAAATCCCTCCAATCCTTGTGATCTGGCAGGCGAATCCAGGATAAAGTCATTGAAATAATTAGCCTTTAATCAGAAACTCGACTCGCTTAGTAACTGGATTCTCAATTGAAAAACACAAAATGAAATGGACCTTCAGGCCTCGTGGGCTCAGACCGCAGCTGATGCTGGCGTTTTTCATGCTGGCCATGGTGCCCTTTCTGGTCATTACCCTCTTCTTCCTCTATAGCCACGGCAAGGATCTCACCACCCAGACCTCCAACCATCTGGTCTCGGTGCGCAACATCAAGAAGAGCCAGCTGGAGGACTACTTCGGCAACCTGCAGGAGCAGATCACCAACTTCTCCCAGCAAGACTTCGCCGGCGACAGCATCGGCCGCTTCTACGGCTTTACCGGCGCCTTCGAGAAGCTCGGCACCACCCCCCAGAGCGCCCGTGCCCGTGCCCAGGCCCGCTATGTGCCGGGCTCCTGGGACAAGCTCCAGCAACCGGACAGCCAGCTGGTCATCGAGCCCTCCATCAGCGCTCTCATCCTGGCGGACGAGATGTATGGCCGGGTCCACCAGCGCTTCCACCGCGGCTATGCCGACATGGTGCGCAAGAGCAACTACAGCGACATCTTCCTGGTGGATCTCAACGGGGACGTGGTCTATTCCGTCACCAAGCAACCCAACTTTGCCACCAACCTGCTCTCCGGCCCCTATCAGGCGAGCGGACTCGGCAACACCTTCGCCAAGGTCAAGCGCCGCCTCGACGGCGGCCAGAAACCGCGCCAGATCTTCGAGTTCACCGACTTTGGCCGCAATGAGCTGACCGGCCAGGTGGTCGCCTACCTGGCCGCCCCCGTCATGCAGTACGACGACGTGCGCGGCGTGGTCATCTTCGAGCTGCTGCCGGACAAGCTGAACCAGATCATGGCGGAGCGGGAGGGGCTCGGGAAAACCGGTGAGACCATCCTCATCGGCCCGGACAAGCGGATGCGGGCCGATGCCTGGCTGGCCCCGGAATTCAGCGTGGAGAACAGCTTCAGCCCGAACTTCAGGCCATTGCAGACCCCCCTCATCCTCAAGGCGCTCTCCGGCGAGCAGGGGGTGGGCCCCTTCCTCTCCTACCACGATGACGAGGTACTGGCCGCCTATACCCAGGTCAAGGTGTTTGACACCGAGTGGGCCTTCATCGCCGAGATCTCCACCAGCGAGGCCTACTCCCCCATTCGCCAGCTGGAAACCCTGGTGATCCTGCTGGGAGCCGCCTCCCTGCTGCTGCTGATCCTGTTCTCCCGCTGGCTCTCCCACTCCATCACGGCGCCCCTGCGATCCCTCACCGCCGCCGCCGAGCAGGTGGCCGATGGCGCCCTGGATCATCCCATCCAGATCCCCCGCACCGACGACGACATAGACCGACTGGCCCAGGCGTTTCGTCACATGCAGCGCTCGGTGAAGGACAAGATAGAGCTCATCGAGCGCCAGACCCAGGAGCTGCAACAGCAGGTCAAGCTGACCCACAGGCAGAACCAGAGCCTGCAACAGGCGGATAAACTCAAGGATGAGCTGCTCGCCAACACCTCCCACGAGCTGCGCACCCCCATCCACGGCATCAAGGGGATGGCGGAGTCCATGCTCGCCAGCCAGCAGAGCCTGACAGAGGGGCAGCAGAAGCAGCTCGGCCTCATCATCAAGAGCGCCGACGGCCTGGCCCGGCTGGTGGACGATCTGCTCGACTACCACCAGATGCGCTACGGCCAGTTGGAGATCCACCCCCAGCCCGTCTCCTCCAAGGGGGTCATCCGGCTGGTGCTGGATCTCTGCCAGCACCTGGTGCAGGCCAAGCCCCTCACCCTGGTGGACATCAGCCCGGCCGAGCTGCCCCCCGTGCTGGCGGACGAGCAGCGGCTCGAACAGGTGCTCTACAACCTGGTGGGCAACGCCATCAAGTACACCCCCCAGGGCAAGGTGGTGCTGAGTGCCCAGGTGGATGGCCACTTCCTGCGTATCAAGGTGACGGACACCGGCATCGGCATCCCTCGGGAGCATCTGGAACACATCTTCGAGCCTCTGGTGCAGATGAACCCCGAGCTTGGCAAGCAGGGGGCGGGTCTCGGCCTCTCCATCACCCGCCAGCTGGTGCACCTCATGGGGGGGGAGCTCAGCGTGGAGAGCGAGCCCAGCGTCGGCTCCACCTTCGCCTTCACCCTGCCGCTCGCCAGCGGCAAGGCGGGCAACCTGACCCTGGACAGCCGCCAGATAGAGCATCAGCTGGTGCGCCAGCAGCCGCTGATCCTGCCGGACTGGGAGAGCGACGATCTGCCTATCCCCCCCGCCGATGCGCCCCTTATCCTGGTGGTGGACGACGAGCCCATCAACCTGCACATCTTGCGCCACCTGCTGCAGCCCTGCGGCTATCGCATCCTGCCGAGCAGCGACGGTCACGACGCCCTCGCCAAGCTGGCCCAGGAGCCGGTCGCCCTCATCCTGCTGGATGTGATGATGCCGACCCTGTCCGGCTTCGACGTCTGCCGCCGCCTGCGGGAGCAACACCCCAAGGATCAGCTGCCGGTGCTGCTGCTCACCGCCCTCAACCAGCCGAAGGATATCGAGGAGGGCTTCAACGCCGGGGCCAACGACTATCTGGTCAAGCCGTTCTGCAAGGAGGAGCTGTTTGCCCGGGTCAAGGCCCTGCTGGAGGCGAGCGCCGGCCGCGCCTCCCTGGTGGAGAACCGCCTGCTCAAGCAGGAAATAGAGCATCGCCTGCGCCTGCAGGGGCAGTTGCACCAGGATCAGGAACGGCTGCTGGCCCTGCTAGGGGAGGGAGCCGATCCCATGGTCTTCATCGATCCCCAGGGCACGGTGCTGTTCGCCTCCCGGGTGCTGGCGCGGCTGCTCGGCCAGGAGCCGGAAGCCATGGAGGGGCTGCCGCTGGATGAGTGGCTGGCCGCCCCTCTGGCCCGCCAATGGCCTGATCTGGATGGGCAACGGGAGCAGACCCTGAACTTCCTGGTGGCCGGGCAGAAAGATGAGCTCAACGCTCGCGCCCTGCCCATCAGCCTCGGCGGTCAGAGCGCCTACGCCCTCACCCTGAGCCTGGATGCGAGCCCGGACGACAACAGGGTGATGGCGCTGGAAAACGCCCTCAAGAGCCTCTCCCGCCAGGCCATCATCGAAGACGGCCAACTGCTGGGTGAGCTCAGCCGGCTCGGCGGTGAATTCAGATCCCTGGCCGACAACCTCATCCGCCAGCAGGATGACGAGCCCCTACGCCGGGCCCTGGTGGACACCATGCACCTCACCCTGGACGCCTGGCAGCAGAGCACCGGCAAGGGCAAGATAGTGCTGGCGGAGAAGAGCAAGCTGTGGCGCGTCTACATGGACAGATCCAGCCCCCAGACCCGCACCCTCGACAAATACCTGAGCCTGGATACCCTGCCCAAGGCGCCGCGCTGGAAGACTGTGGTGGCGAGCGCCGAGTACGTGCTCAAGCAGTGCCCCCTGAACGAGACCCAGCGCCAGAGCCTGCACCAGAGCACCCAGCTGCTGCGCCAGCTCGCGGGCCGCAAGGGGTGATCCCCAATCTTGCCCGGCTCATCCCATAAAAAAAAGCGCGCCTGTCTGGGCGCGCTTCCTTCAATCTGATCCCCTGCCCTCTCAGTGACCTTCTTGCTGACCATAGTAGTGCTCGAGCAGGGCGCTGGCCTCTGCCGGTGAGATTTCCATCTGCGGCCAGCGAGTGGCCTTGTCCCGGATATCCTCCAGCCCCCCCTTCTCGGGGCGCAGTGCACTGCCGAGCCGGCGGTTCAGGGCATCGTAGCGGGCGATGGCCGCCTGCCGGCTGAAGTGGTCAGGGGAGAGATCCAGCCGGTAGCCCAAAAACAACCACTGCAGCCCCTGATAGACCGCCAGATGGTAGACGCTGTGGTGATCCTCCTCCTCGAAGTAACGGTTGGTGACATGCAGGTTCTGGCCGGGCCGCGCCGTCACGCCCTGGGCAAACTGGCGCAGGTGATCCCGATGAAACTCGGAGCGCCCGAAGCCCGGCGTGTAGGGGTTGTTGGCCACCGCGATAAACAGGGAAGAGGCGTGCTTTAGAGGCCGGGTCAGGGCCCGCTCGATGCGCTGGTAGTTGTGGGGGTAGTCAAACCAGAGGCTGGCATCGACCGAGAGATAGCCCTGAAACTGGCCTTCGTCTCTTGCCACCGTGTCCAGGGTCAGCAGGCCCCCGAGTGAGTGGCCCACCAGCAGGGCCGGTGAGGCGGTGCGATAGCGGCCCTCGATGAGGGGGCGCAGCTCCTTCGTCAGGTACTGCATGAAGGCAGGGCCTCCCCCAGTCTTGGCGTAGCCGGGGCCCGCCGGCGCCCCGTTGGGTAGTGCCATGGTATGGCTCGGGGTATAGTCACGCATCCGGTCCGTGTTGTGCACCGCCACTATGATGAGGGGCGGGATCGCCCGATTCAGCCCGGCCCGCAGCGCCTGGGTGATGCCGGCGACCTCCAGCAGGAACTTCTCCCCGTCCAGGAGATAGAGCACCGGGAAATCCTGGTCCGGCTGCTTATCATAACCGTCCGGCAGGTAGACGCTGTATTGCCGGGTTTCGTTGAGCAGTGCCGAGTGATGGCTGAAGCCCTCGGCGTAGTGGAGCAGGTCTGCCTGGGCAGAAGAGAGACTGAGCATGGTGATGAGTATCGCGATGAGTCTGTGCATAAGGTGAGTCACTGCCTGGCGGCAAGGATGTACCGCTGGCGCCTTGTATGGATGGCACGGGAAACAACAACAGGGCCGGCGGACCCTGTTGTTGTCTGTCGTTACAGCTTGTAGGTGAAACCTGCCATCAGGTTGGCCGGTTCGCCATACATGTTGAAGGTGCTGGTCGAGCCGACCCGATAGAAGTACTCCCGATCGAAGAGGTTGTAGACGTTCAGGGTCGCCTGCATCCTGTCGTTGATGTCATAGCGCACCGCCGCATCGAACAGGGCATAGCCCCCCTGATGGGTCTCTACCCCCTTCTGGTTGAAGGAGTAGTCGCTCACCGCCGTCATCCCCGCCCCCAGATGCAGTCCTTGCACCCAGTCCGCCAGGTGGTAGTCGGTCCACAAGGAGAGGGAGTGGCGCGGGATGGCATCGAATTTCGGGTTATGATCCCCGGACTTCTCCTCGATGTCGGTGAAGGTATAACCCGTCATCACCATCCAGTTCTGGCTGAGGTAACCGGTCGCCTCCAGCTCCCCCCCCTGGGTATCCACCTTGCCGGTGGCCCAATAGGTGTTGGTGATGGCGATGCCCTGATCGTCATAGGCCTGGGCGGCGATGTTGCTGTCCTTCATCAGGAAGACGGTCGCCCGGGTGTTGAGCAGGCCATCCTGCAAGGAGGACTTGATGCCGGTCTCCCACTGGCTGCCCTCCCGCGGCTTGAGCATGTTGCCGCTCTCGTCCTGGCTGGTCTGGGGCTTGAACACCTTGGAGTAGCTGGCGTAGAGCGCATGCTCGTCGGTCAGGTCATAGACGGCCCCGGCATAGGGGGTGAACTTGCCGTTGAACTCACCGGACTCGCTGCTCTGAGCGCCGGAGCTCAGGGTGGTGCTGACGGTCTCCAGATCGTACCAGGAGACGCGGGCCCCGGTGATCACCGCGAGAGGCTCCAGCAGACGCCAGGTCACCTTGCCGTAGAGGCCGAGCTCGGATTGCTCCTCGTGGTCATTCTTGGTGTAGCTGTAGGTCGGCTTGGCGACCGTGGTCGGATCGAAGTTGAAGACATTGATCTTGCCGATGTTGCGGTTGGTGTAGGTCTGGATGTCGGACTCATAGCGCTTGTAGTCGGAACCCAGCACGAACTCGCTCTTGTGGCCGAGCAAGCCAAACATCTGGCTGTAGTTGGCATCAAACGCCATGTTTTTCTGCTGGTTCGCCTGGCCATTGAACATCAGCCCGGTATTGCCCGCCGCGTCCACGGGACCGTTGGTGAAGGTCTGCTCCAGGCGCATGTCGTGGTCCATGTAACGAGCCGAGATCTGGCCCACACCACCGTTGGCGAAGGCATGCTGCAGGTTGGCGCCCACATCCGTGGTGTCGGCGTCGAAGAAGTCTTCATCCGACCCCAGGTAGGTGCTGCGGCCGATGTCGAGCATGGTGCCGTCTTTATAGGCCGGCAGGCCGTTGGTGGGCAGTATGTCCTTGGTCTGATGCAGGGCGTAGACGGAGAGTAGGGTGCGATCCGAGAGATCGAACTCCAGGGTCCCGTAGTAGGTACCGTTGTCGTTGTTGTTGTAGTCGACCTGGTTCTTGATGTCGGCGTTGGCCACCACGGCGCGACCACGAACCGACCCCTCCTCGTTCAGCGCGCCCCCCAGATCCGCCTCCAGGTAGTGCCTGTCCCAGCTGCCGTAACGGGCGGTGACCGAGCCCTTGAATTCGTCGGTCGGACGCTTGAGCACCATGTTGATGACGCCTCCCAGCTCGCTGGTGCTGTTGAACAGGCCGGAGGGGCCGCGCATGATCTCCACCCGGTCCACGGCGGCCAGGGACGGCAGGGTGCCGAACTTGCTCTGCATGGGGGACGGCAGGCCGTTGAGGTTCACCTCGTCGTACTCATAGCCGCGGGAGAAGATGGAGGAGCGGCCGCTGTCGTTGACCATGGTGCGCAGGCCCGGGGTGTATTTGGCCAGATCATCCACCGCGACGAAGTTGCGCTCCTCGATGTAGTCGTTGGTCAGCACGGTAATCGACTGGGGAATGTCCTTGAGGGCCGCCGGGGTCTTGGTCCCGACCGTGGCCGAGTCGACGCTGTAGCCCCCGGTCTCCTCCGATGGCGCCATCCCGTAGAGCGGGTTGCCGTAGACGACGACGGTTTCATCCGCCTTGATATTCGCAGTCTCCGCCCAGGCGGGGGAAGCGACGGTGACAGCCAGAGCGGCAGAGACGGCCAAAGCCAACGGGCTTGGCGCTTTATCCTTAAAGACGACCATAGTGAGAGTGACCCCGAACATAGATGATAATGATTTTCATTTGATTTTTAGGGGGCTAATATAGCATCCAAGGCACCGCAGTAGTTTTGCGGTCTGGTCATTTAATACTTCGTAATGGTCAAAGTTTCAGATGGTCGACGTCAACATGACTGACTCAGTGGTGAGAGACACCAAGGTTCGTAAACGGGGGCTGTTTACCGGCAGGGTGGAGAACCTGATGATCCAGGACGGCATCCTGTTTCACAACAAGGACATAGTGCACAAGGCCGACTTTGCCACCGAGCGGGAACTGCCGCCCCAGCTGATCATCGCCCTCCCCCTCGAGAGCAAGGCGCTGATGACCTACGGCGCCACCCATCGCCTGCGGGGCTGTCGCTTTCACAAGTCCGACCCCATCCTTGCCACCGCCATCCTCTATCGCCAGCCCGACAGGGTGCAGGGGGCGGCCAAGGCCCATGTGCGCAGCCGCAGCATAGTGCTCTCCCTCAGCCTGTCCTGGCTGGAGCAGCATTTGGATGGCAGACAGCGCGCCGCGTTCGATCGCATCTTCAACCACCATCTGAGCCGTTTCGACTGGTCCCTGCCCCCTCATCTTGGCCAGATCGCGGAGGCCCTGAACCTCACCAGCAGCCAGAATACCCCCGAGATGCTGATGCGGGAGGCGTTCGCCCTCACCCTCTGGGAGAGCCTGATGGCCAACCTCCGGCAGACGGCCCAAGTCTCGGGCCTCAGGCATAGCGAGCAGCCGACCCGGCTGAAGATGTTGCTGATGGATGAGAGGGTGGACGAGATGGCCCTCGCCGACATCGCCGATGCCCTCGGCATGAGCGTCTCCACCCTGCAGCGGGCGGCCAAGAAGGAGCTGGGCATGAGCCTGCAGCGCTACCTGCGCGAGCGCAAGTTGCAGGAGGCCAAGGTGAAGCTCGAGGAGCATGGCCTCTCCCTGCAAGAGGCCGCCGAGCTCGCGGGATACACCCATTTCGCCAACTTCATCACCGCATTTCGCAAGCTGTTTGGCTTCTCGCCAAAGCAGCTCGTCCGCCAAGCCCGGGGAGACGGCCCCCAGGGGGCGACAACGTCCGATCACTAGCTGGAACCCCAGGGGCATCATGGCCACCAGGGACCTCTCGATATCGTTGCCGCCTTGGCAGAACGCGGTGGTGGAGGTTGGCAGCCTGAGTGAAACATTACCCAGGTCTGCCCGGGCCCTGCCCATGTGTATCTGATGTACTCGGCGCTACCCTGTCTGGGCAGCCCTTGCAACAGGCGGCCGCATCCCTTGCTTGCCAGATCCCATACTGCGCACTGTCTCATCGCCCCGGGCAACCTCGAGTCGATGTCTCCACCTAACGCCGAGTACTCGGTGCAGGCTATTTGGCGATCGACTCGCGCTTTTCCACCAGAAAGTCCATCAGGGCACGGATCTTGGCGGGCATCTGGGCTCGCGACGGCACGTAGAGGTAGAACCCCGGAAAAGGCTGGCACCAGGGAGCGAGCACCCGTACCAGTGACCCGTCACTCAGGTGTTGACGTACCCGCAGGTCCAGATGCTTGACCAGACCAACTCCCTGCAAGGCGGCCTGCAACATGCTGTCGTCGTCATTGAATACGGCATTGCCCTGGGGATCGAAAATCTGGGTGTGCCGATCCTCATCGGGGGAAGTGAACGACCAGCGGTCTATGGTGTTGCTGGAGGTGAAGCGGTAGGCCAGGCAGTTGTGCCGGGTGAGATCGCTCGGGGTCTGCGGCATGCCATGCTGCCTGAAATAGTCGGGGGCGCCGACGATGGCCATGGTCAAAGGTGGGGTGATGGGCACCGCCACCACGTGTTCATCCAGGCTCTCCCCCAGGCGAATGCCGGCATCCATCCCGTCGGCGATGATGTTGGAAAAACCGTCCGCCATCACCAGCTCCAGCCGCAATTTCGGATAGCGCGCCAGAAACGCCCCCATATGCGGCTCGATCAGCAGCCGTGCGGCGATGCGCGAAGTGTTGATGCGAATAAGGCCCGAGGGTTCGAGCTGGGAGTCATTGAGCTCGCTCACCACCCGCTCAATGGCCGTGAGCGAGGGCTGCAGCACGTCCAGCAGGCGCCGACCTTCCTCCGTCAGCGACATGTCGCGGGTGGTGCGGTTGAGCAGCCGCACGTTCAAGTGCTGCTCCAACCCCTTCAGGTGCAGGGAGAGGGCGGCGCGGGTCACCCCCATCTCGGTGGCGGCCTTGGTGAAGCTGCGATGGCGAGCGATGTGGGCAAACCACGTCAGTGACGCGACGAGTGAGGGTTCTATGGGCATTTGTTTAGCCTGGCTAATCAGTCATGTCTGGATAGGTGCGTATATCTAGCTCAATAGACTCATTACTATTAGCTCGAACTCGCGTCAAGCATGACGCCCCTGAACCTAACGGAGAGCCCGACCATGTCCCATGTCACCCTCCCCAATCGCAACAGCCAAGGCATCACTATGGCCGCCATCCTTCACTTCCCGCCGCACTTCGATGAGCGCAAGCAGTACCCGGCGGTCGTGGTCTCCCACCCCGGCGGCGGCGTGAAGGAGCAGACTGCGGGTCTGTACGCCAGCAAGCTGGCCGAGCAGGGGCTTATCGCCATCGCCTTTGACCGCTCCTATCAGGGCGAGAGCTCGGGGGAACCGCGTCAGCTGGAGAATCCCCATGTCAGCACCGAGGATGTCAGCGCCGTGGTGGACTACCTGACCACGCTGCCCTATGTCGATCAGAACAGGATCGGGGCCATGGGCATCTGCGCCGGTGCCGGCTACAGCGCCAATGCCGCCATCCAGGATCGCCGCATCAAGGCCCTCGGCATGGTCAGCGCGGTCAACATCGGCCAGATGTTCCGCAATGGCTGGGACAACAGCGTCAAGGATGCCGATGCCATGGGGTATCTGGAGTTCGGCTCCCAGGCCCGCACCGCAGATGCGGCCGGTGCCGGCTACGCCACCATACCGCTCGCCCCGCTGCGTGAAGAGGATGCCCCTAACGAGGAGCTGCGCGAAGCCTGGGAGTACTACCACACCCCGCGTTGCGAGCACCCCAACGCACCGGGCTTTGCCCTGACCCGCAACCTGAACCAGATCATCACCTACGACGCCTATCACAAGGCGGAGGCCTTCCTGACCCAGCCCATTATGGCGGTGGCTGGCAGCCAGGCCGGCAGCAAGTGGATGAGCGACGACCTGCTGGCCCGCGCCGCCAGCCGTGACAAGACCCTGCATGTCGTGGAGGGGGCCAACCACATGTCCCTCTACGATGTGCCCCGCTATGTCGACGAGGCCGTCGCCCAGCTGGCCCCCTTCTTCCTGCGAACCCTGAACTAATCGGCCCACGAGAGGGGGAAGCCCCTCTCGTTCATCGAGGAGCATCATCATGAGCCATGTATTGAACCTGACCTATCAGAACCTGGGCTGGCAGACGGCGGCCGACCTCTACCTGCCGCCCGATTTCGACGAGCAAAGGCGATACCCGGCCATCGTCAGCACCCACCCCATCGGCAGTTGCAAGGAGCAGACCGCTGGCAATGTCTACGCCAAGGGGTTGGCCGCGGCGGGGTTCGTGGTACTGGTCCACGACGCCAGCTTCCAGGGCGTCAGCGGCGGTGAGCCGCGCTTTATCGAGGATCCGGCCATTCGGGTCTCCGACATCCGCTTCGCGGTGGACTACCTGCAATCCCTGCCTTATGTGGATAGCGATCGCATCGGCGCCATCGGCGTGTGCGGTGGCGGCGCCTACACCATACATGCGGGCATCACGGATCATCGCCTCAAGGCGCTGGTCTCCATCACAGGGGTCAACTATGGCCGCCTGATCCGCGAAGGCTTCGCCCAGTTCAAACCTCTTGAGCTGGCCCAGGGCATCGCCCGGATGCGCACGGCGCAGGCACAAGGGGGCGCCACTGAGCCCGCCGATCTGCTGCCGGAGTCGGTGGCGGCGGTCAAGGCGGCAGGCATCACCGACATCGACGTGCTGGAGGCCACCGAGTACTACAAGACGGCACGCGGCCAGCAGCCTCACGGCGCGACTCGCCAGCTGATGGCCTTCACCGGCGCCGCCATGGGATGGGATGCCTTCCTCCACGCGGAGGTGCTGCTGACCCAGCCGCTGATGGTGGTCATCGGCGACAAGGCAGGGGGCTTTGGCGCCTATCGGGACGGTTGGGAGATCTACGGCCGCGCCGCCTCCAGCGACAAGCACATAGTCGTGGCCAAAGGCTGGTCCCATTACGACCTCTACGACCAACCCGAGCCGGTGGCCATCACCATCGCAAGCGTGGTGCCCTTCTTCCAGCGCACCCTGTGATCCCGCGGTGGGAGTATCCCCCACCCCTTCAAGCGATAAGCAAGAAGGTAAACCGATATGCGAAACATGCTGATCCTTGGCGCCAGCGGCCAGATAGCCCAGTGGGTGGTCAAGGGGCTCGCCGGGCAGGGCGACATCCGCCAGACCCTGCTGCTGCTCGATCCCAGTAAGTCGAGCGGGACAGAGCCTGCCAATGCCAGTGTCGTGATCGGCAGCGTGCTGGAGGGCCTTCGTCGAGCACAACAGCTTCGATGGCACAGAGGTGGTGCTGTTCAACACCTACAACAGCCACTTCGGCGAGGAGCATATCGTGGCCCTGAGGGACAAGGTGATGACCCGTGACACCTGGTCCTTCACCCATCGCCATGTGCTGCGGAGGCGCATGACCCGACAACCCACATCCGGGCAGATGCCGGAGGCCATCGATGGGTGGCTGCCCGAGAACAAGCCTCGATCGCCGTCGCTGACAACCGGATGCGGTCCCACCGTGGACTCATGGCGGTAGTGACATCGCGACAAGGGATTGGCGACTTGGCCCCACCACCTCCCCAATCGACGCAGTCACTCTTCTCTCAACCAGGGGTCGAGAGGAAGGGCGACACAGGTATGGGCTGGTATGGGCTGGAAATGACAAACCCGCGACGGACGCGGGTTTGAAGGGAATAAATGGCGGAGAGACAGGGATTCGAACCCTGGGTGGCATTGCTGCCACAATTGATTTCGAGTCAATCCCGTTCGGCCACTCCGGCATCTCTCCACGGGCCCTCATATTGGCCCAACCCGATGCGGGAAATCAACGTAAATATCGTTGCAGATCAGACAACTGGCGATTAAACAGGCAGCGACGCCTTCACCCCGTCCAATGTGCCCATCACGCCTGGCTTTGCCAGGTGTTGTCTTCTCACCCCCTCGTCACCCTCTTTGACCCCCCCTCTCTCGAGCAGGGTGGCGGGAAGGGCCCGCCCTCCGATAACAGGGAGATGAGAGGGATAGGATGCCGGGAGCAGGCCGCAGCCCCTGATCCACCCTCGGCGGCAAGGCTGGTAATCCCCGGATGATTGGTTAACAATTCCCGCTCATTTTTGGGGAGGGACATGTCCCTCAAGAGATACAGATAGGAAAAACCATGTTGTACACACGTATCGCCTCACTGTTGCTGGTGGCTGCCAGCCTCTGGGCCGCGCCGGTCTGGTCCAAAACCTATCCTCTCCCACCGGCTGACAGCCGCCTCATCGGCGAGCTGGAAGATTACATAGTGCAAGAGGGCGACCATCTGGAGCTCATTGGCAAGCACACCCAGATAGGCTTCTTGGCGCTGCTCGAGGCAAATCCCGGGATAGACCCCTATCTGCCCACCCCGGGTACCCGGTTGACCCTGCCGACCCAGATGCTGCTGCCCGACGTGCCCCGGGAGGGCATAGTCATCAACCTGCCGGAGCTGCGCCTCTACTACTTCCCCAAGGGCAAGCAGGAGGTGATGGTGCTGCCCATCGGCATCGGTGACATCGGCCGAGAGACGCCGGAGATGACGACCACAGTCATCGCCAAGAATCCGAACCCGACCTGGGTGCCCGGCCCCATGGTGCGCAAGTCCTGGCTGGAGCAGAAAGGCATCGATCTGCCCGCCGTGGTGCCCCCTGGCCCGGACAACCCCCTCGGCAAGTTCGCCATGCGCCTCGGCTATGGCAACAAGGATTACCTCATCCACGGCACCAACAAGGACTTCGGGGTGGGCCTGAGGGTCAGTGCGGGCTGCATTCGCCTGCGTCCCGACGACATCGAGACCCTGTTCGAGCTAGTGCCTGTCGGCACCCCGGTTAGAGTGATCAACCAGCCGGTCAAGATGGCGGTGGAGCCGGATGGACGGCGCTGGATGGAGGTGCACTCCCCGCTCTCGCGCACCGAGCAGGAGCTCAACGATGGCGCCCCCCTGATCCTCTCCGCCGAGGCCGAGCAGTTCATCGCCGCCCCCGAGGTGGATAGCGTGCGGGTGATGACCTTGCTCGATGACAAGAACGGGCTGCCCCAGCCCGTCGGCGGCGAAGTGCTGACGTCCATATGAGGGTGACCCAATACGGGCTCTGTCTGCTTGTCCTGCTCGTCACCTCACAGGCACGCGCGGACATCCTCTGGATGCACAACGGCGATCGCCTGACCGGCACCATAGAGGAGATAGGCGACGACGAGGTAACCATCAAGCTGCCCTATAGCCAGACCCTGACGGTGCGTCGTGATGCCATCAAACGCTGGCGCCTGGACAAGCAGGAGCAACCCAAGCCCCTGACCAAGACGGGGATCCCCCTGCTGGACTCGCCGGACGAGGTGAACGCCTGGCTCTGGACCGGCACGGCGGATCTGAACGTCAAGTTGAAGGAGAGCACCAAGAAGACCAACAACATCAATCTCAAGGCCTCCACCGAGGTGGCCAACCTGGATTGGCGTTACACCCTGGATGGGGAGTACATCTACGAGACCTCGAACAGCGTCACCGACAGCCACGAGTACAGGCTCAGCCCCAAGCTGGACTTCTTCTTCGATGCCAACTGGTTCCTGCGATCCTCCGTCGAGGCCGAGTATGACATGCTCGATACCAACTATCTGAACCTGAGCTATGCCACCGGGCCCGGCTATCGCTTCTGGAATGACAAGCGACGGCGATTGGAGCTGATCGCCCAGCTCGGCCTGCAGCAGGCCTACTTCACCCCGGATGAGTGGGAGTATTCAGACTTGTTCGACGAGCGCATCATCAACTACCCCGTGGTCAACCTGGGATGGGACTATCGCCAGCCCCTCTCCCTCTGGCAGCAGCGTTTCGAGCTGTTCAGCAAGGGCAGCTACGAGAAGTTCATCGATCAGCCCTCCCCCTATCTCACCCGCAACCAGACCGTCAACGGCAACCTGGGGCTGAGGTATTACTTCAACGATCACCTGCGCCTCTCCTGGTCGAGTGAACTGAGCTGGGACGACAGCTGGCTCGATTATGGCGGCGGGCGGGAGAGCCTGGGAGACAAGGAGTGGCGCCATACCGTCACCCTGGGGGCCAGCTTCTAGCGCGTCTCTTGTCCATGAGTGCCCAAAACGAAACAGGCCCACCGAGGTGGGCCTGTTCATATTCGCATCAAGCGAAGGGGGATCAGAAATAGATGCGGGTGAGGGACTCGATGACGCAGCCGGGGCGGCGGATCCCTTCGATCTCTATCTTGATCTCTTTGAGCAGCTCGAGGCCACCCTTGATGGGGGTCACCCTGGCCAGCCTGGTGCGGGCGCGGATGTTGCTGTCCACCTTGATGGGATAGGGGAAGCGCACCTGCTCCAACCCGAAGTTCACCACCATGCGGGCGCTCGGGAACTCAGGGGTCGCCTCATCCACCGAGCCGGTCAGCTGAGGTAGCAGCGCCAGGGTCAGGAAGCCGTGGGCTATGGTGGTCTTGAACGGCGACTCCGCCGCCGCCCGCTCGGGATCGGTGTGGATCCACTGGTGATCGCCGGTAACTGCCGCAAACTGATCGATCAGCGGCTGGCTGACTTGCAGCCACTCGCCCACATGGGTCTCTTCCCCGATCTTGCTCTGCAACGCCACATAGAGCGCCGCCGCCTCGCCGCTCAGCTCGACGGCGTTCTCTTTGAGAACCGGCTGGCTATTGACGGCCTGGGCCTGGCTGGCGGCCTGTTGCTGCAACAGCTGTTGGTCAGCCTGAAAGTCGAGCACCCGTCCCAGCAGGGGATGCAGGTGTGCCTTTTGCTGAAACTCACGCCAATAGTCGCGGATCGCCGGAGAGAGCCAATCCTTGAGCTCAAAGGGGTGTTGCGCCAGAATTTCGCGCTTGTGCTTCAGAAAATCGACAACTTTCATGTGCGATCCCTATTCGATTCAATGCCTGTGAAGAGGTCTAACCAGTCCTATTTTATGAAAGTTTCACCCGTAAGTGCAAAAAAATCTCGGCGTACAACTGTACCGACGCCGAGAGTGTTCACTAACTTGTGCCGAAAATCTCGCCGGGATCGGGTGAGAAAACGATTGGCATGACGGCAATGGCAGACGAGACGCAGAGTGACAAAAGGGCGTCACTTGACCGGTTTTTCTCGTCAGCACCCCGTTTTTACCTAGCGGCCGGGAGCAGACCACCAGGCCGCCCGACTCGCCTCATCGAGGAAGCTCCAGGCCAGGATCCGGCTCGTCTTGTTCCCTTGCATCATCTCGAGCACCCGTACCTCCTGCGCCCCCACCCTGGCCAGCGCCTTGCTGGCGGCCGGCAGATTCTCTTTCTTGGAGACCAGGGAGCTGAACCAGAGGCATTGGGCCCCGAAGGCCTGACTCTGGGCGATCATGGTCGCCAGAAACGCAGCCTCCCCCCCTTCACACCAGAGCTCGGCCTTCTGGCCACCGAAATTGAGCACGGGTGCCCCCGCCTGTGCCTTGCCGAGGTTGCGCAGCTTGCGCTCCGTCCCCTTGCTCGCCTCGGCGAGAGAGGCATGGAAGGGGGGATTGCACAGGGTCAGGGCGAAGCGCTCCCTGGGACCCAGGATGCCGCGAAATATCTGCCTGGCATCCGGCTGATGCCGGCACTCTATCTGGTTGCCGAGACCATTGCTGGCCGCCAGCAGGGTCGCCGCCTTGACCGACACCGGGTCTATGTCCGACCCCACGAAACGCCAGCCATATTCACGGGCCCCCAGCAGGGGATAGATGCAGTTCGCGCCGACGCCGATGTCCAGCACCCGCACCTTTTTCCCGGTTGGCGGCTCCCCCGCGCTCTCCGCCAGCAGATCCGCCACCCGGTGCAGGTAATCCACCCGTCCGGGGATGGGGGGACAGAGATAGCCAGGGGGCAGATCCCAGTGATGGATGCCGTAGTGCAGGGCCAGCAGGGCCCGGTTGAGTTCCTTGACGGCGGCGGGATCCGCAAAATCCAGGGTCTGGTTGCCATGCTCGTTGACGAACACGAAGGGAAGCAGTGCCGGGGTGCGCTGGCAGAGCGCATCGAAGTCGTAAGGCGCCTGATGGCGATTGCGCGGATGCAGTCCGCTCTTGTGCTGGGTCTTCATGCTGGGCCACCGAGGATCAAGGGGGCCACACTATAGAGATTCGGCCGCCGAAAGTCTAAACGACGGCCATAAAAAACCGGGCTCTCGGAGCCCGGTTCAAGTGAGGTTGGAAAAACAGTCCGTACTGCGAGCCGTTTGTCCAGCCTGACTCAGATCTCGATCCGGCGTGCTTGCCAGAACTTGCCGCGCCAGTAGGAGCTGTCCAGCTTGGAGCGGGTTACCCCGGCACGGGTGGAGGCATGGATGAATTCACCGTTGCCCACATAGATGCCGACATGATTCAGGCGTTTGCTGATCTTGAAGAAGACCAGGTCCCCTTCCATCAGATCCCGCTTGGCGACGCGCGTGCCTTCGTGGACCTGGGAGCGGGTATCTCGCGGCAGCTCTATGCCCACTGCGTTGCGGAACACCTCGCGGGCGAACGCGGAACAGTCGATGCCACGCTGGCTGCTGCCCCCCATGCGGTAGGGTACACCACGCCACTCTTTGTATACGGTGAGAATTTCGTTGACGTCCGGTGTTTGCGAAGGTTCCGGCTCAACCACGGGTTCCATCATGGAAACTTCAATCTTGCTCGCGACCTCGGGCTGGGGTGCCGACGCACATCCCACCATTCCGAGCGCGACCAGCAGTAGCATCAGGTGGCGCAATCCCTTATCCCCACAAAAAGTAAAGAACATTGTTAAAATTCGACCGTGGACGGTAATTTATAAGGCAACAGCACCCGACTATATCCAAGAATCCTATCGAGGCAAGCGAAAATCCTAATCGACCTCACATTTTTGCAAGTAAATGCACTGTTTTTCATAATTAATGTGATCATGGCCAAACAATATACAATCCCGAAAGGGCCTCTGGGTGCCATGGAAAACTGACTTTTATCGCTGCTTCGCCCCCTTTTTTAAGTGAAAAATTATGCTCTCTGTGGATCTCTACTTGTTAAAACCTGCCCTCGTCGACCCCGAGCCATTGAATACTCTGCAGGGCGATCTCTCCCCGGAGGAGGCGCTGCACTGGCAGGGGATCCGGCTGCCCGGACGTCAACGGGAGTATCTGCTCGGCCGGGCACTGCTGCGCCGCCTGCTGGCAGAGCGACTGGGATGCCGGGCCGATGCGCTGCAATTCGTCACCCATGCCCAGGGCAAGCCCGCCCTGCTCGGCCAGCCGTGGCAGTTCAATCTCAGCCACAGCGGTGAATGGCTGGTGCTGGCCCTCTGCGAGCAGGGGCCGCTCGGGGTGGATATAGAGATGGGTCAGCGCCGGCGTGCCATTTTGCCCCTGGCGGAGCGCTTCTACGCAAGGAGCGAGTACGAATGGCTGCTTGCCCTGCCACAGAGCGAGCGAGAATCGGCCTTCTATCGGCTCTGGTCGCGCAAGGAGGCGGTGCTGAAAGCCCAGGGCGGCGGCATCGCCGCCGGGCTCGACAAGGTATGCTTCCTGCCAGAGGAGGCATGGCGCCTCGACAACCGGCTCGATGACAACGCCTATCAGGTGCAGGATTGGTCCCTCGACGGCGGCTGGCTCAGTCTCGCCGCCCCTACCCAGGAGGTCAGTGCCTGCCTGCTGGATGAGCGCTTGAAATCCACACCACTGAACCCCATGTTAACTCACACCATTTTCCGAGAGTCAGCCTCATGATCGTCGACATCAATCCCCAGAACTTCCACGCCGAGCTGATCGATGCGTCCATGAAGAAGCCGGTCGTCATCTATTTCCACGCCCCTCAGATGCCAGAGTGCCAGGGCATGACCCCGCTGATCGAGTCCCTGGTCGGCCCGGCCAATGCCCAGGTCACCCTGGCCAAGGTCGACATGAACGATCCCCAGCTGCAACCCCTGGCCAGCCAGCTCGGCCTGCGGGCCCTGCCCGCACTGGTGCTGTTCCATCAGGGCCGGCCGGACGAGCAGGCTATTCTGGAAGGTCCGCAGGATGAGGCCACCCTGCGCCAGTACTTCGCCGCCTTCGCCCCCAAGGAAGAGGAGCTGCTGCTGGAGCAAGCCAAGCAGGCCCTGGCCGAGGGGCAGGCCAGTGTCGCCCACACCCAGCTGAACAAGGCCCATCTGCTCGCCCCCGGTCGCCACGACATCAGCCTGTGGCTGGCACAGGCCGCGCTGGATCTGAATCTGCTGGAAGAGGCGCAGGCGTTGCTCGCGACCATCCCCATGGCGGCTCAGGACGATCACTTCCAGACCCTATCTTCCCGTCTGGCGCTGGCGCAGCAAGCCAACGACAGCCCTGAGCTGCGCGCTCTGGAGCTGCGCCACAGTGAGAATCCGGGGGATGATGCCCTCAGCCAGGAGCTGGCGGTGCTCTACAGCCAGGTCGGTCGGCAGGAAGAAGCCCTGGCGCTGCTGTTCGATATCCTCAAACGCGACATGGCCTATGGCGATGCCAAGAAGACGTATCTCGATATCCTGACCACCATGGGCACCCATCCGGCGGCACAGCAATACCGTCGCAAGCTCTACAGCCTGCTTTATTGAGATCTGACAGCAATAAAGGTGATGCCGAGCCATCGGCATTGCCTGCTCAACAGGGGAAAGATCTGGCCTGAGCGGCCGAAAGACATGGAAAAAGCGGGGAAAATACGAATTTCAGGCAAAAAAAATGGCGCATTAAAATGCGCCATTTTTTCGCATGGATTACTTCTTGTAGGAAGTAGCCATGTTGTCGATGCGCTGGTTAGCACGCATAGCTTCTTGCTTGGCTTCTGCAACATCAGCAGCGATCTTGGACTGATCAGCACGAACAGCGCTAACATCTTGAGCCAGTTGGTCAACTTTGTTAGACAGATTCTGAACGGAAGTTTCCAGTTCGCTGGTGTTTGCACAACCGCCCAGCAGAGCGGACAGACCAACAACACCTACCAACAACATTTTTTTCATTTTTAAAGCTCCCTTTAACTCGCCAGACGTTTAGCAAGCGGCGTGATTATGGCATAAAAAAATCAGAGTTTGGATAGGCCTCATCACAGATAAATACATTAAAACCCTCATTTTTTTTTAAACGTACACTTTTTGCGCAAATTTAAGTCAAAAATGAGTGCCCTGGATGAGGTTCGGACAAAGCGTAACCAAAAAATGTACTTATTTCAATTTCGTATGAAGCTCAAGCCGAACGCTCGGCCAATAACTGACGGTATTGCACCAGATCCTCTATGGTCAGTACCGGCATCTGGTGCAGACGGCCGAATTCCACCAGATCCGGCAGCCTGGCCATGGAACCATCGGCCTTGGTCAGCTCGCACAGCACACCGAACGGTTTGAGTCCGGCAAGCTGCATCAGATCCACGGTGGCTTCGGTGTGACCGCGGCGGGTCAGCACGCCACCGGTGCGGGCACGCAGGGGGAAGACGTGACCCGGGCGGTGCAGATCGGAGGGACGGGCACCGTCGGCGATGGCGGCACGTATGGTAGTGATCCGATCGGCGGCGGAGACTCCCGTGGTCACCCCTTGCGCCGCTTCTATGGTCACGGTGAAGGCGGTCTGGTAGTGGCTGGAGTTCGCCTCCACCATCATGGGCAGCTCGAGCTGGCGCACTCGCTCGTCGGTCAGGCAGAGGCAGACGATGCCGGAACACTCGCGGATCATCATGGCCATCTGTTCGTTGGTCATGGACTCGGCGGCGAAGATGAGATCCCCTTCGTTCTCCCGATCTTCGTCATCGGCCACCAGCACGCCGCGTCCGGCACGCAGGGCGGCGAGCGCCGCTTCGACACGATCGATGGGACCACCAAATTCACTGAGTAGAGACTGATTCATGGTAAGACTCCTAAATAAGACAAGGACCAGAATCAGGGCATGGAAAGGCAGACAGAGATAGGCATGCGGCGGCCAGCCCAGCGGGCCTGACCGGCAATATCTGTCTTATCCTCTTTCATCCGGACTGTGACCGTCGGCTCCGGCATCTCACCGGATCTGCTGACCCCGACCCTGGTGTGAAACCTGGGTCGGGCGCTCGCGGGCTCCCCGAGTCGGATCGGGATACCGCCGGTGGGGAATTTCACCCCGCCCTGAGAATAAGCGCAGACAGCGTAAAGAAAAAAAGCGCGAGATGCCAGCCAAAAACCCATCAAAGACAAAGGAGGCATGCCAGAGCCTCTCGTTTGCAACAAGTTGCGCCAGGCGTGCACGACGCGCTGTCCTTTCCAATTTCCTTTGTGGCATATTGCCGAGAAAAACTGTGCCTAAAAACGTGCCGCCTGCGCAGACTCGGGCGCCAACACCACAAACGGAATCATGACAGAGATGGAAAAGAAAATACTGCTGACCGACTGCCCCGACGCCAAGGGGCTCATCGCCAAGATCACCAACATCTGCTACAAGCATCAGCTCAACATCAACAAGAACGATGAGTTCGTGGATCACGAGAACGGCCGCTTCTTCATGCGCACCGAGCTGGAGGGTCGCTTCAACGACGAAACCCTACTGGCGGATCTCGACGATGCCCTGCCGGCAGGCGCCCAGCGCCGTCTGGTCAAGGCGGGCAAGAAGCGCATCGTCATCCTGGTGACCAAGGAGACCCACTGCCTCGGCGACATCCTGATGAAGAACTACGCCGGCGCCCTGGACATGGACATAGTGGCGGTCATCGGCAACTACGACACCCTGGCCGAGCTGACTGGCAAGTTTGGTATCCCCTTCCACACCGTCAGCCACGATGATCTGAGCCGTACCGAGCACGAAGAGCAGGTGCGTGCCCTCATCGACGGCTACCAGCCGGACTACGTGATCCTGGCAAAATACATGCGGGTACTGACGCCGAGCTTCGTCGAGGCCTATCCGCGCAAGATCATCAACATCCACCACTCCTTCCTGCCCGCCTTCATCGGCGCCCGCCCCTATCGCCAGGCGTTCGATCGGGGGGTCAAGCTCATCGGTGCCACCGCTCACTTCGTCACCGACGATCTGGATGAAGGCCCCATCATAGAGCAGGACGTGATCCACGTCGGCCACACCTTCAGTGCCGACGACATGGCCAAGGCGGGGCGAGACGTGGAGAAATCCGTGCTGAGCCGGGCACTGGAGCTGGTGCTGGACGAGCGAGTGTTCGTCTACGGCAACAAGACGGTGGTGTTCAAGTCATAAGCCCTACCCCAGGCAACAAAAAGGCTCCCGAGGGAGCCTTTTTCGTCAGGGTGCAATTCACTGCTGCAGCGGTAGACCGTTGATGGTCATCATCCCCTTGTCGAGCCTGAGTTCGGCGGTCAAGTTAGCCTTGTCCGCCTTCAGATAGCCGACGCCGGTGAACTGGGCCAGCATGGGCGCCAGTTGCGGGACGGCCTTGCCGAGCTTGTCGCTGAGCCTGGCCTGCAGTTGGCCGGAGAGGGCGTGCATCCCCGCTTCGCTCTCCATCAGTTGCTGCAAGGAGGTCGACGCCAACTTGGCCTCCCCCTGCACGGTGACGGGCTCCCCGTTCAGCTTGGCGCTGAGATCGGTCAGTTGCAGGGTGGCCCCCCGCTGCAACAGCTTGTCGAGGGCCTGCTCGATGGCGGCTTCATCCACTCGCTGCCCGCTCACGGCCTGCAGCGCCTGATACCCTTCCAGATCCAGGCCTTTCAAGTCCAGATCCAGCTTGCCCTCGGTCAGTGCCAGGCTGTCGCTCTCGTTCTCCAGATTGAGGGTCGCCACCTGCATCTGATAGTTGCTGGACAGGGTCTGGGCATCGTCCCCGGCAATCTGAGTCGCCGTGGTCAGCCCCTGCAGGCTGATCTTGACGCTCTCCGGCATGGATAACGTGAAGGCGGACAGGGTCGCATCGCTGCGGGGGGAGAGCCAGAGCCCCTGGATCTCGGCCACATCGGCGCTGCCCTTGAGATCCGCCAACACCATGTCCATCTTGCTCTGGGCTTCGTGGAAGGTCATTCCCTGCCACTGGAAGGTCATGTGGCCATTGCCCTCCAGATCGCCGCTGTAGGTGCCATTGAGGGGCAGGACGCTGAGCTCGTTGAGCCCCTCCTTCACCTTGAAGTCTCCGATCCAGAAGCGGCTGCTGTTGCTCATGGTCCACAGGCTGCTGGCAGACTCCGCCCCCAGTTGCCACTGCTGCATGCCGAGGGCAGTGAAGACGGGGGCCAGGGTCCCCTTGGCGGTATCGAACAGCAGGTTGCTCTTGATGTAGAGCGGCAAGATGCGGTTATCGAAGTTGAGCTGCATCTCGATGGGCTCGCTCCCCGCCAACTGGGGGTCGAGGGTTGCCAGTGCCTCCGGCGTCACCACCACTTTCAGCACGCCGTCACGGGTGAACAGGTTCTCGCTGGTTGGCATCCAGCTCAGCTCGATCCCGGTCTCCTGGGTCACCTTGGCGATCTCCTCGGCCAGCATGCGGTCGAAGGTCTGTCCGGTATACCAGCAGGCACCCAGCCCACCCGCCACCACTGCCGCACCCACGGCCAGGGCCACTGTCTTCTTCATCTCGGTTTCATTCTCCAAAGGCGCATGGGCGCACTCTACGGGGCGGACGGGGCAAGAGGCAAGGGTCTTCCCGGCCAACGTCCATTATTTGCTGGCACAGATTCAGAGCAAGGGGCTGAACAGATAGAAGATATTCTCCAGCAGCTTCTTGTACCAGGGGCGGGCCCGCCACTGGGTGAGCGACATGGGGGTAGCCTCTTCCATATAGCCTTGCACCAGATGAGTCATCTCGGCCACGAAGGCAGGATTGTCGATGAGCAGGGTGATCTCGAAGTTGAGCCAGAGGCTGCGCCTGTCGAGGTTCACCGTCCCCACCAGGGCGAAATCGTCGTCCACCAGCACGCTCTTGGTGTGCAGCAGGCCGGCGTCGTAGCGATAGATCTCGACCCCCGCCTCGAGCAGCTCCTCCATGAAGGCGTTGCAGGCGTGGTTGGCCATCAGGGAGTCATTGCGCGCCGGCAGCACCAGCTGGACCAGCACGCCACGGGCCGCCGCCGAGGAGAGCGCCGCCGCCAGGGGATCGTCCGGCACGAAATAGGGGGTGGTCAGTACCAGATGATGCCGGGCCTGATAGATGGCCAGCAGCAGGCTCTGCTGGATACAGTCGCCGCCGACGAAGGGGCCGGACGGGATCAGCTGGGCGCGATAATCGGTCTGGGGCCAGGCCTCTGGTTCGTGCAGCAGGCTGTCGAGCAGCCGCTCGCCGGTTTCCATCTCCCAGTCCGAGACGAAGGTGGACCACATCAGGGGCACCACTGGGCCCTGCACCCGGATCATGATGTCCACCCACTGGCCGACCCCCGCATTCTGTTTGAAGAAACGGGGATCCACCATGTTCATGGAGCCGGTGTAGCCGACCTTGTCATCGATCACCACCAGCTTGCGGTGCATGCGCAAGTCCTGGCGCTGGAACGGGATGCGCCAGGCGCCGACCGGCAACACCTCTACCAGCTTGACCCCGGCCTTGCGCAGCCGTTTCGGCCAAGGAGAGCGGAAGAAGTCCTTGCTGCCGACGGAGTCGAGCAAGACGCGACAATCCACGCCGCGCTGCGCCACCTCGATCAGGGCCTCGCACACGGCGTCCGCATCCCCACCAGGCTGCCAGATGTAGAACTCCAGGTAGCAGGATTGGGAGGAGCCGAGGATGTCGTGCACTATCTCCTGCAAGATGGCGTCCGGCTTGTGCAGCAGCGTCATCCGGTTGCCGGAGAGCATGGGCATGGCCAGCCGTCCCTGGATGAGATCGTGCAGCGGCCGCGCCTTGCTGCTCACCTCGCAGCAGTGCTGGGGGAAGAGGCGAGCCAGCTGGCGGATCCAGATGGCGTAAGGGCGGTACATGGCCTGGGCCCGCTCGGCCCGCTTGCGGCCCAGCCTGATCTCCCCGAACAACACGTAGAAGCCGACCCCGGCGAAGGGGATGGCGTAGATGAGCGCGAGCCAGGCCAGGGAGACACCGATGGGGCGGCGCTTCATCACCACCCGCAGCGACACCCCGGCCACGATCACGGTGTGAAAGAACAGCAGCAACCAGCCGAGAAAGCGGGAGAACAGCAGATGAATGTCGTATTCCAGACCGTCGAACAAGGCGAGACCTCGATGTCATGAGCAAAGGCGGTGGGCAGATCCCACGGGGCCAGAATGGTATGCTGTAGAACAAACCCATTCTATCAGGTCGTTAGCATGATCCTGCAATCAATGCTGCTGAGTCTGGCCCTCATGGGTCAAGGCTCATATGACATCAGTGAGCAGCAAATAAATCAATACCTGCAGTCCCAGGTGCAAGTGGATAAACAGCTGGAACTGCCCGGCATCATCAAGGCGCATGTCAAGCTCGAGCAGAGCGATGTGCAGATAGGGCGCCAGGCGCCGGACACGGCCCGGGTATTTGGCAAGGGCAAGCTGAAGATAGCCCTGCCGGACAACACCGAATACGATGCGCTGCTGAACATGACCTATGAGGCCAGGCCCCGCTACGACAAAGCCCAGAGCGCGCTCTTTCTCGACAACATGAAGCTGATCGACTACAAGCTGGAGCCGGCGGCTGCGGAGCAGAAGTTCGGCTTCATGCTGAGGATGCTGCTGCAGAGCATGGAGAAACGGCTGGAGACCCAGCCCGTCTACAAGCTGGACGACAAGGATCCCAATCAGGCCTGGCTCAAGGACAACCTGCTGGGGCTGGAGCTGTCACCGGGCAAGATCCACCTGCTGACCAAGACCCCATGACCCTCAGTTGTAGATAGTGGGAATGGCCTGACGCACCAGCAGATCGATCTGGTAACCCTGCTCGCGCTGCTGGTGATAATGGGTATGAAGGGGGCCCTCCAACTCGTGCAGAGGCAGGTGGGCAAAGCCCGCCTTGAGGTAGAAGGGCTTCTCGAACGGCAGGGCATGGCAGATCACCGGCTTGTCCTGCAGATCCGAGCAGGCCAGTTGCAGCAGGCGGGAACCCAGCCCCAGCGACTGATAGTGGGGCAACAGCCGGAAGCCGCACAGGTGGTAGTACTCCTGCTCATCGCGCAGGCGCACGGCCCCCACCAGCCAGTGAGCGTCGCGCACCACGAAGATCCGCTCGGCCAGGTCCGGCACATAGTGGGAAAATGTCGTCTCGTAGTAGTCCCTGATGAGGGAAAGATCCGCATCACAGTACTCTTCGAAGCTGAGCTCCATCGCTCGCTTGCTGATCACACCCATGTCACCCTTGGCCCCCCGGGCCCTCTCCTTCCATTCACAGTTCCGCTCCGGCCAACAGATCAGACCAGAGCAACAGCAAGATAACACGCCTTTAACTTACAAAGAAGCCAATAGCCCTGTGGTCACAGGCCCTTTCTCTCCGCCCGCCGGACTCAGGATCCGGTTGGCTCGACGGCCAGCCGATCCTACTCCCTTTACGGCAGCATGCCATAAGCCAGATCACAACATGCTGATCTGAAAAGGGAAACTATCGATGTAAATATTCATTAACATCTCCCGCCAATCCTGGCCTCAAAATAAAGCTCCACTTGAGTAGCATTTCGTGCATTTCCCCCTAGGGTGAGTGGATGGACCTGAACAGAGCCAGCCATCCGCCGTTCGGGCTCCCAAGGCGCACCTCAACGCGAGCAACAAGGAGAATGCCATGCTCAAGACCCGCTCCCCCTTAGTGATGTTGATGCTCCCCGCTCTCGCCTGGGCCGGCGACATCCACGCCCCCCTCGCCCCCCATGCCTTCAGCCAGCAGCAGCTCGGGGCGATAGACAGGGCGGATGTGCCGCTGGACGAGGCCCACTTCGTCTACGGCGAGGCGGCCATGGCCTTCGATCTGCACGACTTCCTGTTGCAGCAGGCCCCTCACTTGCTGCCAAAGGAGGAGGTGATTTTGCACTGGAGCGGCATCACCAGCCTCAACCCCCAACTGCTGCTGGCCCTGATGGAGGCGAGCAGTCGGCTCGTCTCGGCCCCCTCCAAAGAGGCCATGGCGGCCCCCTTCGCCAAGCTGGTTCAGGGGAAGGGGTTCGATGAACAGCTGGAGCAGATGACGCGTCAGCTCTCGGATCGCTTCTATCAGGCCAGGACCCGGCTGCAGCAGAGCAGGCAGAGCGCCCCCGCCCTGCCCCCTGGGGATGCCCATCGCCTCGCCCTCACCAGCCTGCTCGACTCGAAGGAGCGGCAGCAACTCAGCGAGCAGTGGCAGACCCTGTTTGGCGACCAGGCCCTGAGCCGCGCCAGCACATCGGTTGCCGCTGCCCCCGCCCGGCTGGCAGCCGGTCAGTTCCAGCTGCCCTGGCGACAGGGCTACAGCTGGAAGGTCAACGGCGCCCACTCCCACAGCGGCTCCGGCTACCCCTACTCCTCCATCGACGTCTCCTACGACTGGCCGGGCTGGGGGGGCGCCACCTACACGGTGACCGCCGCCAACAGCGGCACCGTCACCGTCTTCTCCCGCTGCCAGCTCAGGATCACCGCCCTCAATGGCTGGGCCACCAACTACTACCACATGAGCGGCATTTCGGTGCGCAGCGGCGACTACGTGACGGCAGACAGCCCCATCGGCACCTATGCCAGCAACCGCAACGATGCGCTGTGCGAGGGGGGCTCCTCCACCGGCCCGCACCTGCACTTCTCCCTGCTCTATAACGGGGTCTTCCAGTCCCTGCAGGGGCAGCGCCTGAGCAGCTACGGGATCAACGTGGGCAGCAGCAACTACGACGACAACTGCAACCGCTTCTGGCTGCAAAACAGCCGCAACGGGCAGCGACTCTGCGCCTGGCAGCCGGTCTACAACAATGGCCTGGATTAACCCGCCAGAATGACAGTAAACACAGTAATACCGGGGCCCTGACGGTTTTTTGCAAGCCGTCACAACTCCCGAGAGTCCGCCTTGATTCTGCTCACAAAACGACCATGAGGCGATTGCCGCCACCCGGTCGTGATGGGAGGCTCTGGGTGCCCATTCGGGCACCCAATCAAGGACAGACAATAATGAAAAACACAGCGGGAATCTGGGTGATCGCAGGCATGCTGATCGCCCCACTGGCGCAAGCCGACGTCATACTGCACGCCTTCAACTGGAAATACAGCGAGGTCACCGCCAAGGCCGACCTCATCAAGGGGGCGGGCTACAAGCAGGTGCTCATCTCGCCCCCCCTCAAGTCCTCCGGCAACGAGTGGTGGGCCCGTTACCAGCCCCAGGATCTGCGGCTCGTCGACAGCCCGCTGGGCAACAAGCAGGATCTCGAGCAGCTCATCGCCGCCATGCAGGCCCGCGGCATCGCCGTCTATGCGGACGTGGTGCTCAACCACATGGCCAACGAGAGCTGGAAGCGCAGCGACCTCAACTACCCCGGCAGCGAGCTGTTGCAAACCTATGCCGCCAACCCCGCCTACTTCGAGCGGCAAAAGCTGTTCGGCGATCTGGGGCAGAACTTGCTGTCGGCCTCCGACTTCCACCCCGAGGGCTGCATCACCGACTGGAGCGATCCCGGTCATGTCCAGTACTGGCGCCTGTGTGGCGGCGCCGGCGACAAGGGGCTGCCGGATCTCGACCCCAACAACTGGGTGGTGAGCCAGCAGCAGGCCTATCTCAAGGCGCTCAAGGGGATGGGGATCAAGGGCTTTCGGGTCGATGCGGTCAAGCACATGAGCGATTACCAGATCAACGCGGTCTTCACCCCCGAGATCAAGCAGGGCATGCACGTGTTTGGGGAGGTCATCACCACGGGGGGCGCCGGCAGCACGGATTACGAGCGCTTCCTCAAGCCCTATCTCGACAACAGCGGTCAGGGGGCCTATGACTTCCCGCTGTTCGCCTCCCTGCGCGGGGCGCTCGGCTATGGCGGCAGCATGAACCAGCTGGCGGATCCTGGCGCCTACGGCCAGGCCCTGCCGGGCAACCGGGCGGTCACCTTCGCCATCACCCACGACATCCCCACCAACGACGGTTTCCGCTACCAGATCCTGAACCAGACCGACGAGAAGCTGGCCTATGCCTATCTGCTCGGCCGCGATGGGGGCTCCCCCCTGGTCTATTCGGATCACGGCGAGACCCAGGACAAGGATGACCTGCGCTGGCAGGACTACTACCTGCGCAGCGATCTCAAGGGAATGATCCGCTTCCACAATGCCGTGCAGGGTCAGCCCATGCAGCTCATCGGCAGCGGCGACTGCTTCGTGCTGTTCAAGCGCGGCAAGCAGGGTCTGGTCGGGGTCAACAAGTGTGACTACGAGCAGGAGTACTGGCTCGACACCGCCAGGTTCGAGCTGAACTGGTATCGCAACTACAGGGACGTGCTGGATCAAAACGCCGTCATCAATGTGCAGAGCCAGTGGGTACGGGTCGCCATACCGGCCCGCAGCGCCCGCCTCTGGCTGCAGGAATAAGCCCGCCAGTGCCTGCCCGAGGCCGCCAGAGTGCGGCCTCTTCTTTTGGCTTTTCGCGCGCCGCGCGCACGGCGGACTTGTTCTGCCCAGCCCCTGATGCTTTACTCAACGGGCGTCCAAGGCTTAAGGAGCAAGCCGTTGAAAGCATGGATCTTGCTGGGAGCCCTTCCCCTCGTATCAATATCCGCATGGAGCCAAGCACCCGCGCCAGCCGAGGTGGTGATCCTGACGGCGGAGCGGCCCGCCACCATCCATGTCCCCCCCGCCGCAACGGCCAAGGCGGCGCCCGTTACCGCCCCCAGGCCCGAGCCTTCCATAGAGGTGGCCAAGGCTTCCACACCGTCCTCACGCCAGATCCAGGTCTACAAGTCGGTGCAGAAGAACGGCGTCATCCGCTACTCCGACATCATGCCGGATCAGGGCCACTACGAGCTGCTGCTGTTCAACGACTGCTACGCCTGCGATCCCGCTTCCAAGGTCAACTGGCGTACCACAGGCCTCTTCCTCTATGACTACGCCAGCACCATACAGGCCGCCGCCAAAACGTATAGCGTGGAACCGGCCCTGATCCGGGCGCTTATTCACGCAGAATCCGCCTTCAACCCCCTCGCCGTGTCCCGCAAGGGGGCCATGGGGCTGACCCAGCTGATGCCGGCCACCGCCCGCGAACTCGGGGTCGGCAACGCCCTGCTGGCGGAGCAGAACATCTTCGGCGGGGTAAAATACCTGGCGGGCCTGCTCAAGCAGTACGACGGCAACGTCGCCCTGGCCACCGCCGCCTACAACGCCGGCGCCGGCGCCGTGCAAAAACACGGTGGCATCCCCCCCTACGCCGAGACCCGCGCCTATGTGGAGCGGGTCAAGCTGCTGCACCAGCGCTACCGGGATATGCTGCGCGCTCGGGGTCTGTAAGAGCCTCATCAGGCACGGTGCCGTCCCCCCCATCCTGGGAAGATCCGCGTCTATATGAGCGGGCACCCTGACAGCCCCGTACCGTCTGTGCTCTCCGTGGTCTGTCACGGCCTGCCCGCGATCTTGTTTTCACTGCCCCAGAAAAAACAAAACACGCCCGAGGGCGTGTCGATAGCACACGTTGACTGCGCAACGGCTTATTCCTTCGTGGCGACCACGCGATAGGCCAAAGCACCCAGAATGCCACCGACAATCGGAGCCACCCAGAACAACCACAGCTGGCCGATGGCCCAGTCGCCGACAAACAGGGCAACCCCTGTGCTGCGCGCCGGGTTGACCGAGGTATTGGTCACCGGGATGCTGATGAGGTGGATCAGGGTCAGGCACAGGCCGATGGCGATGGGGGCAAAACCGGCGGGGGCACGGCTGTCGGTGGCGCCCATGATGACGAACAAGAAGAAGCCGGTCATCACCACTTCACACACCAGGGCCGCCAGCAGGCTGTAACCACCTGGGGAGTGCTCACCATAGCCGTTGGAGGCAAAACCTGCGCTCAGATCGAAACCGGCCTGGCCGCTCGCGATCACATAGAGCACGCCTGCCGCCGCTATACCGCCCAGCACCTGGGAGACGATGTAGGGCAGCACGTTGGAGGCCGGGAAGCGGCCACCGGCCCACAGACCGACTGTGACGGCCGGGTTCAGGTGGCAACCTGAAATATGGCCGATGGCATAGGCCATGGTCAGCACGGTCAGGCCGAAGGCCAGGGCCACGCCCAGCAGACCAATCCCCACGTTCGGGAAGGCGGCGGCCAGCACGGCGCTGCCACAGCCCCCCAGCACCAGCCAGAAGGTGCCCATAAACTCAGCTGCAAAAGGTTTCACTTCACAAATCTCCGATGATGACAGGACATGAGCACAGGCTCATACGGACACTGCTTTTCAGCAGGGGGCACCATTATGGGAGCGGAGAATGGGAAGTCGAAGGGAACCTGAGCGGTCAAAAAATGTGACATGAGTCACAAGTGATTGATTAATGGGAATGAATACCGCCAATCCAAGCCCTTGTTCGCAAAGAGATTCTGAACAGGGTGCGACAGATAGTGACTCTATGGGGGGATGGCACTTGGGCGACGCCACGGGAGGGCAGCCCCTCCCGCGACATCGGGCTTAGCGGTAGCGGCCGCGAACCGACCCCGTCGCCCGTCCCGCCATCCTGATCAGGCTCTGCTGGGTATGGAAGTGGCAGAGCGCCACCCCGAGGGCATCCGCCGCATCCGCCTGGGGGGTAGCCGAGAGCTTGAGCAGATGGGTCACCATATGCTGCACCTGCTCCTTGGCGGCGCCGCCGGTTCCCACCACAGCCTGCTTGATCTGGGTCGCCGAGTATTCGCTCACCGGCAGCAGGGCGTTGACCGCAGCGACGATGGCGCTGCCGCGGGCCTGGCCGAGCTTCAGGGCCGAATCCGCATTACGGGCCATAAAGACCCGCTCGATGGCGAACTCGTCCGGTTTGAACTGGGTGATGATCTCGCTCACCCCGTCGTAGACTTGCTTGAGGCGTGACGGCAGCTCGCCCAGATCGGTGCGGATGCAGCCCGAGCCCAGGTACTCCGCCTTGCCGGAGACGATGCGGATGACGCCGTAGCCGGTGATCCGCGAACCCGGATCTATCCCCAGAATAATGCTCATGTCGGCTCCGCCTGACTCGGCGGGAGGCGGCTCACGCCGTCACCCCCGGTGATCCGGGAGCCCGGATGGATGCCCAAAATAATGCTCATAGACTCGCTGCTGTGCTTGACGCTGTGACTGCCGCCAAGATAGCAAACAAGCCGGCGCTTGGCTCGCACGGTGAGCCCCCTCCCCTGCCGACTGCGCAGGGATCCGTCATCCTATACAGTGCTCTGGCCATTCCTTCGCCTATCCGGCTCGCAGCAACAGGCGCGGCAGACTCCAGACCGGGCTTATTCCCCCGCCAAGGCCACCAACCGCTCAGCCAAGTGATGGCTCTGCAGATAGCTCTCAATCAGCGCCCCATCGGCGCGGCCCGCCTCAATCTGCCCATACCAGTGCGCGAGCATCGCCACGAAGCCCCGTTGGGCCAGAACCGGCTGCCAGTCATCCGGAGCCAGGGTCTGCAGGGTCTTGTCCCGCGCCAAGGTGCCGCGGGTGCAATTCTCGATATGCAGGGAGAGGTTGTCGCCATAGGCGTCGATGCGCTCCTCGGTGATGCCGGCGCTGCGGTTCATGCTGCCGCTCACCGCCGCCTGCCCGCTCTGCCAGGCGACGCTCACCCCGGCCAGCAGCTCGGGCTGCTGGCTGCTGCGCCGCAGCACCGCATGGAGATCTCCATCCGGCGCGCCGCCATAGAAGCAGAGGCTGTCGAGCACATGGATACAGTCGTCGAACAGGAACTGGCGCGGCAACCCAGGCAGGGCGTGCCTGTGTTTCTGCCAGTGGATATCGGTAAGCGGCTCGGCACGGGCAGCCCCCATGGCAGGCAGATAGCGGCGGTTGAAACCCACAAACAGCGGGCAATCCTGCGCGATGGCGAGATTGGCGAGCGCCTCCACCCCGGCGTAATCAAAGCAGAGCGGCTTGTCCACGAAGGTGGGGATGCCCGCCTGCAGGCATTGGCGGGCCAGCGCGAAGTGCACCGAGGTGGCGGCGTGGATCATCACGGCGTCAGGGTGGCTCGCGAGCAGCGCCTCCACCTCGGTAAAGCACTCGGCGATGCGGTACTGACGGGCCAATTTTCCGAGCACCTCTGGGCTCCGGGTACAGAGCAGCGGAGTGACTAGTTCGTCGCTCGCGAGCAGCGGCAGATAAGCCTTCTGGGCGATATCACCGAGGCCGATCAGGGCAATGCGCATGGGAACTCCTTGTTATGGATGCTGTAGCACAGGGTAACATCTCGCTCGCACCGGGCACATCCGATGGACTGCACGCTGGCCAGTCACCGGCCCCGTCAGGTGAGGGAGTTTCCTTACTGGCTCCATCTGGATAAGATGCCTACTTCACGCGATACCCCATCAAGGAAGACCATGAGCACCTCGACCCTTCACTCTCTGTTTCGCTACAAGGCTTGGGCCGACAGCGAACTGCTGGATGCCCTCGCCACCCTGGATCCACAGCAATATGAGGAGGCGCACCACAATGCCCTTCGCATCTTCAACCATATCCATGTGGTCGATGCCATCTTCAAGGGCAATCTGCTGGGGGAGCCCCACGGTTTCAGTGCCACCAATACCCCACAGACGCCGACCCTGGCGATGCTTCGCACCGCTATCGGCACGCTGGACACCTGGTATCTGGATTACGTAGCCAAGCTGAGCCAACCAGATGCCGAGGCCGAACTCTCGTTCAACTTTGTGGATGGAGACAAGGGGCAGATGAGCCGCGAGGAGATGCTGCTGCATCTGGTGACCCACGGCGGCTATCACAGGGGGGCCATAGGGCGGCTTCTGGTGCAGTGCGGCATCACGCCGCCACGGGATACCCTGACCGCATTCCTGCATCGCAGCGAACCCGGGCGGCGAGGTAATACCCCCCTGGCAGATGGCGGGGCACGACCATGAAACGTGCCTGTTTGCAGCTCACACCGCTGCTGCTGATCGGGCTGCTAAGCGGCTGCGCCGCCGCCATCGATCACTACTCGGGGCGCTTTAGCAACACCCTGGTATCGGGGGAGACCCGCACGACCATTCGTGCCGAGCTGGGTGACCCCCAGCTCTGCCAGCAGGCCACCTTTCTGACCGAGGATAAGGTGCAGGGCTGCGATCGCTTTACCGTGCTTGGCAAGATCCACAAGCGCGGTGACGGCAATGGCCAGGCCACGGCGAGCGCCGTGACTATGGGGCTGGGGGAGCTGATCCTGGTGCCGATGACGGTGGCTGGCGTGGCGGCGGATTACACCGAGCAGCACACCCTCACCGTCTATTACGATCGGGACGATCACTATCTGTTTCACACCCTACTCAATGACAAGGGGCAGGAAGTCTGGCAATAAGGGGCTATAAAGCTGAACGCTTTGCTGCCCCCTGGCCAGGTGACAGCCGTTTGCCGGGTAACTAGCGAAATCCCGTTAAGATTGCTCTCTGCGATCCAGCCACTTGCCCACTCTGGCCCCCAGCTCGGCGCAGAGCAGCGCAGTTACGGCGGCCCAGAGCATCTGGCTGCCATCAAAACCCGCCTGCTTTTCAAAGAAAAAGGGCACCAGCAGATTGAAGCCGATGATCCCGAGCAGCAGCCCAAGGCCGCTGCCCACCTTCTCCCTGCGGGATCGCGCCTTTAACGCCATCTGATTGCTCCTGTTGGAGTGAGATAAAGGGGCACTTATCGCCCCTGCCGACATCCCAGGCAAGATAACAAAGCCTCCCCCGATAGGGACAGCCATCTTTTTAGGGGATGAGAATAGCCACATATACCCCTTTCAAATCCATTTGCTGATCCAGTTCAAAAAATGATGCAATTCTGATGGTTACATCACTTTAAGGCTCGCCCAGGTAGTTTCGTTTGGCTTACCATAGCCATTCAGAACCTGTTGAACTGCGATGGGTTGCTGCCAGCGCGGGTCAAGGGAGCATATTGGAAGCTGTAATCCACGGGCGGTAGCATAGGATTTGGTGGTGTTACGCCTCACACAGAAAGGTGGGTTTCCCAGCTTCCTACCGCCGCTTAGCTCGGCGTTATGACTAAAGGAGAACATGTTGAGCGAGTACTTCGAAATCGCATATGCAGCCGCAACAAATAAATTGTGCCTGTTTACTGGTACTGGTTTTTCTAAAGCTATTTCTGATAATGAAGCTCCAAGTTGGCAGGGGTTATTGGAAGAGCTATGTGACCTATTGCCGAATCCAGAAGAAATCAAGGAATCCCTATTTCCTGAAAATAGACCAGCGCAACTTAGTTTAGAAGAGGCTGCTCAGGTCATATCAATCAAGCTTTCTTCTGTTGGTAAAAACATCCATGAAGAGATAGCCGAATTAATAGGGGAAGTAGACCTTGGTGATGAAATAGAAGAAATAGAAGAGTTTTTCTCTAATAGGTCCTTTAGGGTTATCACTACTAATTATGACAAGCTGGCTGAAAAGCTGACAGGTGAGAATAGCTGTCAATCGATTACACCTGGAAGGCCTATACCTAGATCCTCTGCTAATGTAAAGGTGTACCATGTGCATGGTTCAGTCGATTCCCCTGAGAATATGGTGGTAACATCTGAAGATTATTTCAGGTTTATAAACAGCGACTCTTATTTTTCAAGAAAGTTGAGTACGATACTACATGAAAATACGGTAGTGATTTTGGGCTACTCACTTGGTGATACTAATTTAAAGGCAATAATTAGTGATTACAAAGGTTTCTCTAAGAGCCATGTAATTGGTTCCAATATCTTTCTAGTTTCTAGGTCTGCTGTAGATCAACACGTAAAAGATTACTATTCACACTGCTATGGCATTCGCGTTATTGATAGAATTAATACAGAGAGTTTTTTTCGAAAGTTAAATAATAAGATACCGAAAGTAGCTGGAATCACAGAGCGTTCACTGAGGAGCATAAGGAAAGTTGTACATGACGGCTTTCACTTTAAAGAAGCCTTTTTAAAGTTAGATGACTCATTCTACAGAATAATTTCTTCGCTATCGGCTGAAGGGTTGAGCCTCAATGATGCAAGAGTTGTCAACATGCTGGGTGAAGTTATTGAGTCAAAGAGAGAGCTAACTTTAGAACATAACGCTTGGGAACAATACGAGCACCTTGCAGGTTGGTTGGTGTACCTTGCATCAATAATGGAGATTCAAGGGACTTCAATTGAGGACCAGTTTTTGGAAGCAACTCTTCGGTCAATGACTACGATGCGAAAAGAATATTACATTGGATATTCTTGGCATGCTTACAAGGCTTGGAAAAAGCGTTGGCCAGCAGTTGTTGCATCCAATCGCGCATTGATAAAAAGGCACATTGAAGATAATACCAGCTGGTCGGATGCTTTAGCGCTTGTAAACAGCATTGAGTCATAACAAGTGCATATTGTCGGACTGGTTTTCCACTGAGCTCCAAACTAGCCGAAAATGTGGTCGTTCGGCATCTAAAATGCGCGCACTAGCTTACTTTGCAATAGATTTCACCATCTCCATCCACTTAGGCGCAGCTGATGCACAAGGCACGGATGAAACGGCCTTTTCCAACACGATGACTCAAGCATATCTCGCTCATCTGTTTACTCCGACTTGGTAGTTACAAAAATAAGTAATGAAAAACCTTGTGAGTAAGCATTTTTAATAAATTTACAGGTACGATTACCTTTAATAAAAAGGCGCCCCTCCGGTCGCCTTTTTACTTTTAGCACTTAACCGATCAGCAGACTCACCGTGCCGGTCGCTTGGCGCCATTTCCTTTGGCCGCAGGCTTGCCGCCTTGAGTGGCGGGTTTGGCGCCCGGCTTGGCAGAGCCGGCGCGGGTCGGGGTTTTACCTTTGTGGGCGGGTTTGCCGGCCGGTTTACCCTGACCAGTGCCCTGCCCTGCGCCCTGCGCGGCAGACTTGCCGTTACCCGAGCCTTTCTGGAGCTGGGAGCCCACCGGTTTGCCATTGCCCGCCTTGCCGCCATTTCTGCTGGCTGCCGGGGCATTCCCTGCGCCAGCCTCGCTGCGGGCAGCCTTGTTGCCCGCCCCGTTGCTGCGCTGATGGGTGATGGCACTGTGGCGGGTCAAGGCAGGTTTCAGCCCCTTGCTGCGGCTGCGCTCAGCCTTGGCTTTGCCACGGCCTTCCGGCGGCACCAGGCAGTCGGGGCCGTTGCCGATCAGGTGGCCCTTGCCCATCTCCAGCAGGGCTTAGCGGATCACCAGCCAGCCGGCTGGGTCGTGATAACGCAGCAACAAAAAGCTGGGTATCCATTTATCCTTGGTTAATTATTTCATAGCATTTAAGATATAAATATTTTGTACAGCCATGAATCAGATATAGCTGGAATAATAAAAGTAAACATTGTGGTGTAAGTTATATATTCGTTCTATTTTTAGATGGGTTAAATGGTAAGAGATATGATATCTAGGTTGCTATTTTTATTCTTTATTTTTGCTAGTACCAACGCATCTGCCGACCCATGCTACCAATACATGAGGTCACTTTTGGCGGCGGCAGCATTCAATGACCATGTCGAGATAGTACATGATGGAAAGAAGTATCAGGGATCAACACAGAATTATACGTGCAAGACATGGCCTGCGCATGACAATATGGTGATCATTGCTATTCCATTGCGCGCTCATGGCCAAATGATGTACTCCAGCCTGGATATTGTAGTCATTGATAGCAATGATATGGGTATAAAATATAGAACAGTGCGTCACGACCTCCTCGAACATGAGGATTATTCCGATGGTGACATGTTTATTGATACCGCACCATATCAGTTGAACTCTTCACATCTTGCGTTTGGTTTAAGAATTAACTGGGATACAAAGGGCCATCTCGTTACTACCTTGAATCTTTTCCAGCCGAAAGATAATGGGTCGCTTGCCTTGGTTATAAAAGGGTTGATTGTTGACTCTCACTATCGACTTAGCAAAAGTAATCAAATGTGTGATTCTGAATATGCCGTCAGAAAATCATTGCTTCATGTCCGAAAAAATGACTCATCATCTGCTTACAAAGATATTATTCTGACCAGTATATCCACTAACACCAAGTCGACCGAGAAATTTAATGGAAGAAGTGTGGATTGTATTAATGAGGAATTTGAAACAGATCGGCGAGTCGACACACTAGTCTACGATGGGAAGGAATATAAAATCCCCCCTTACCTCTATTTTTATTACTCCTACTAACATAGTAATAATATTACTGGCATATTGAGCATATGCTTATCCATTATTACTCTCTTAAAAAGGCGACCATCCGGTCGCCTTTTTATTTAAATCGCTTCCCAATCAGAAAAACTCACCGCGCCGGTCGCTTGGCACCATTGCCTTTGGCCGCAGGCTTGCCGCCCTGAGTGGCAGGGTTGGCACCCGGCTTGGCAGAGCCTGCGCGGGTCGGAGCCTTGCCCTTGTGAGCGGATTTGCCGGCCGGTTTACCCTGAGCTGCGCCCTGCCCAGCACCTTGCGCCGCGGGCTTGCCGTTGCCAGCCCCTTTCTGCAACTGGGATCCCACCGGTTTGCCATTGCCCGCCTTGCCGCCATTCCTGCTGGCCGTCGGGGTATTGGTTGCACCGGCCTCGCTGCGGGCAGTGCTGTTACCACGCCCGTTGCTCTGGCCGCCAGCCGCCTTGTTACCTGCGCCATTACCGCGTTGATGCACGATATTGCTATGACGGGTCAACGCAGGCTTGAGGCCCTTGTTGCGGCTGCGTTCGGCCTTGGCTTCGCCGCGCCCTTCCGGCGGCACCAGGCAGTCGGGGCCGTTGCCGATGAGGTGGCCCTTGCCCATCTCCTGCAGTGCCTCGCGGATCATGGGCCAGCCGGCCGGATCGTGATAGCGCAGCAGCGCCTTGTGCAGGCGACGGCGACGCTCCCCTTTCACCACGAACACGTCCCCGCCCTGGCGGCTCACCTTGTTGAGGGGGTTTTTCTCGGTGTAATACATGGTGGTGGCGTTCGCGAGCGGCGACGGGTAGAAGTTCTGCACCTGATCCAGCTTGAAGCGGTTCGTTTTTACCCACAGCGCCATATTCACCATGTCTTCATCGGTCGTGCCCGGGTGGGCCGAGATGAAGTAGGGGATCAGGTACTGCTGCTTGCCCGCCTCTTTGGAATACTTGTCGAACAGTTCCTTGAAGCTGTAGTAGCTGCCCATGCCCGGCTTCATCATCTTGGAGAGCGGGCCCTCCTCGGTGTGCTCCGGCGCGATCTTGAGGTAGCCGCCGACGTGGTACTTGGCCAGCTCCTTGATGTAGCGCGGATCTTCTACCGCGATGTCGTAGCGCACCCCGGAGGCGATCAGGATCTTCTTGATGCCCTTCACATCCCGCGCCTTGCGATAGAGATCGATGGTCGGGGTATGGTCGGTGTCCATGTGCGGGCAGATGGTGGGCCAGACACAGGAGGCGCGGCGACAGGTCTGCTCGGCCTTGGGGCTCTTGCAGCGCAGCTTGTACATGTTGGCGGTGGGGCCGCCGAGATCCGAGATGACACCGGTGAAGCCCGGCACCTTGTCGCGGATCTCTTCGATCTCTTTGATGATCGACTCTTCCGAGCGGCTCTGGATGATGCGCCCCTCGTGCTCAGTGATGGAGCAGAAGGAGCAGCCGCCGAAGCAGCCACGCATGATGTTGACCGAGGTCTTGATCATCTCGTAGGCCGGGATCTTCTCGTTGCCGTAGGCCGGGTGCGGCACCCGCTGGTATGGCAGGCCAAACACCCCGTCCATCTCGTCGGTCTCGAGCGGGAAGGCGGGCGGGTTGACCCAGATGATGCGATCGCCGTGGGCCTGGGCCAGGGCGCGGGCGCAGCCGGGGTTCGTCTCGTGGTGCAGGATGCGGGACGCGTGGGCGTAGAGCACCTTGTCTTCCTTCACCCGCTCGAACGCCGGCAGCTTCACATAGGTTTTCTCCCACGGCTTCTGCTTGGGCGGCTGCACCAACACTGGCTTGGCCTCCTGCTCCGCCGGCGCCGAGCCTTCGTCGTCCGAGCAAGGCGCCCCTTCCATGTAGGGGTTCATGATGGGATCGATGCGGCCGATCTGGTCCAGCTTGCTGGAATCCACCCCGCGCCACTCCGGCAGCGGCTCCTTGCGGATGACGGCGGTGCCGCGGATGTCCTGCATGGTCTCCATGGTCTCGCCGTTGGCGATGCGGTGCGCCACCTCGATCAGCGGCCGCTCGGCGTTGCCGTAGATGAGGATGTCGGCCTTGGCGTCGATAAGGATCGAGCGGCGTATGGTCTCGGACCAGTAGTCGTAGTGAGCGATGCGGCGAAGTGACGCCTCAATTCCGCCGATGACTACCGGGACCTCTTTATAGGCCTCTTTGCAGCGCTGGGTGTAGACCAGGGTGGCTCTGTCCGGCCGCTTGCCGCCCACGTCCCCCGGGGTGTAGGCGTCGTCGTGGCGCAGCTTCTTGTCGGAGGTGTAGCGGTTGATCATGGAGTCCATATTGCCCGCAGTCACCCCGTAGAAGAGGTTCGGCTTGCCCAGGCGCATGAAGTCATCCTTGGATGACCAGTCCGGCTGGGCGATGATGCCGACCCGAAAACCCTGGGATTCCAGCATGCGGCCGATGACCGCCATGCCGAAACTCGGGTGATCCACGTAGGCGTCGCCGGTCACCAGCACGATATCGCAGCTGTCCCAGCCGAGCTTGTCCATCTCCTTGCGGGACATGGGCAGGAAGGGCGCGGTGCCGTAGCACTCGGCCCAGTAGCGGGGATAGGAGAAGAGAGGGGTAACCGGCTGCATTTTGAACACCTGGAACAATTCGGGTCGCGCATTATACCGGCAGAGCAGAGCGGGGGCGATGGCTTTTTGGCCCCACTGTTCGCAGTGATAAGCGCGGGGACAAGGGGCCCCCGCTCAGGTTTGTTGACTCATCAGGGCGAGAAGCGCTGGCTCAGCGGGGAGCCAGCAGGAAACGGTGAAGATGGCGCTGCAGCAGTTGGCGGGCACCCAGCAGGCACCAGATGAGCGCGGGGATGAGGAACACCGGGTGGGTCGAGAGACGCAGCATCAGCACACCGAGCAGGATCAAAGCGAAGGGGCGGCTCTCGTAGAGCCAGTGTGGCCAATCCCGCTGATGAGGCTGACGCTGCTTGTCCTGACGCCTGTGATGGCCGCGCCTAAACCAGATGAGGGAGCCGGCGAGATACAGGGCCAGACCGGCCAGCAGCAGAGCCGGCCGATCGGCTAGCCCCAACAAGGATAAACCGCCCCCCAGATAGACAAAGGGCAGCGGTTCATAGATAGCGGATGGCAGCATGGTGGAGGCTCTCAGGGTTGCACTGGCCACATAATAACCAGCGCCACCCTGCCAGCCATCCTCTTTTGCATCCCTTTTCCCAGATGGGGGGCCGCACTAGGCGGCCGGCTTGTCTCGCGGCTGTGGGCCGGGCTCTGACGCCGGATGGGCCTCGGGCGCCGGAGCGATTTCAGGTACAGGTGCCGTGATGGCGGCATCCGCAGCCAGCGCCTCGTCCACCAGCCGATCCCGAGCCCCCGTCATGCCAGCCCGCTTCGCCAGCAGGTGATAGATGGCGGGCACCATCAGCAGGGTCACCAGGGTCGCCAAGGAGAGGCCGAAGAACACCACAGTCCCCACGGCCATCCGGCTCTCGTAACCGGCTCCCATGGAGATCATCAGGGGCACGGCACCTATGATGGCGGTGAGGGAGGTCATCAGTATGGGGCGCAGGCGGCGCACCGAGCCGGCTATGATGGCCTCCTCGAAAGATTCCCCCCGCTGACGCAACTGGTTGATGAACTCCACGATCAGGATGCCGTTCTTGGTCACCATGCCGATCAGCATGATCATGCCGATCTGGCTGTAGATGCTGAGCTCCTGCCCCGTCAGCCAGAGCCCCAGCAGGCCGCCGAAGATACCGAGCGGCACGGTCACCATCACCACGGTCGGGGTCATCAGGCTCTCGAACTGGGCCACCAGCACCAGGTAGACCACCAGCAGGGCCAGGCCGAACACCAGCGCCATCTCCCCCTGGTTGTCGCGATAGTCCTTGGACTCACCGGCGTAATCCACCGACATGCCGGTGGGCAGATGTTCTGCGGCCCAGCCGTCGAGGAAGTCGAGCGCCTCTCCCAGGGTGTGACCGGGGGCCAGATCTGCGGTCAGGGTGATGGCCTTCTGGCGCTGGTAGTGGTTGAGGCGCTGGGGGCTCGCCACCTGCTTGATGGTAGCCAGGGTCGAGAGGCTCACCATCTCGCCGCTCGCCGCCTTCAGATAGATGCGGCTGATGTCGGAGATGCCGTTGAAGTCGTTCTGGTTCGCCCGCAGGTAGACGTCATACTCCTCCCCCCTGTCCACATAGGTGGTCTGGCTGACCCCGCCGAGCAGGGCCTGCAGTGAACTCGCCACTGTGGAGACCGGGATGCCGAGCTGGCTGGCTCTGTCTCGCTCTATGGTCACCTGCAGCTCCGGGGTCTTCTCGGCGTAGTCGAGATCCGGCGCCAGCATCAGGCCGCTCTGGCTCGCCGCCTGTTGCAGGGCCTGCCCCTGCTGGTAGATCTCCGCGTAATCCGAGCCCTGCAGCACGAACTGCACGGCAGCGGTGGAGCCGCCCCGGAAGCCCGGCTGGAAGGTGCGGATCATCACGTCCGGGATGCCGGCGAGACGACCGCTCAGGGAACGACCGAACTCGGTGGCGGTCTCGCCCCGGGCCGCCCAGTCGGTAAGCTGTATGATGGCGAGACCGGTCTGATCGCCGCCGCGCCCGAAGGCCGGGGTGCTGAAACTCATGGCCTGCACCACCCCCTTACCGAGCAGGGGCATGATGGCGGCCTCCACCTGCTCCATATTGCGTTTCATCCGCTCGATACTGGTGCCCTCGGCCCCCTTCACGAACACATAGAGCACGCCCCTGTCCTCGGTGGGAGTCAGGCTCGCCGGCAGCTTGCCAAAGAGGGCGCCGATGCCGCCGAGACAGAGCAGCAGCACCAGGGGCATCCAGACGGAGCGGCGCAGCACCCAGCCCAGCAGGCGCCGATAGTGCATCTCAACCCAGCCGAGGCCCTTGTCCAGACTGGCGGTCAGGCGATTAGGCTTGTCCACGGCGCGCATCAGCCAGGAGCCCATGGCCGGGGTCAGGGTCAGGGCCACCAGGGAGGAGAAGAGCACGGCCAGCGATAGCAGGATCGCAAACTCGGTAAAGAGCCGCCCCACCATGCCCTCCATGAAGGCGATGGGGACGAACACCATCACCAGCACCGCCGTGGTGGCGATGACCGCGAAGCCAACCTCCCGGGTGCCGTGCCAGGCCGCCATCAGGGGCGGTTCCCCGCGCTGCAGGTGGTGGTGGATGTTCTCCACCACGACGATGGCGTCATCCACCACCAGGCCGATGGCGAGAATGAGCGCCAGCAGGGTGATGAGGTTGATGGAGAAACCGAGATACCAGGCGCCGATGAAGGCGGAGATAAGCGACACCGGCACTGTAATCGCCGGGATCAGGGTGGTGCGCCCCTGCCCCAGGAATAGATAGAGCACGGCCACCACCAGCACGGCGCAGATGGCGAGGGTCTCGTACACCTCGTGGATCGCCTGCTTGATAAAGATGGTGGAGTCATAATCCACCTCCAGGCTGGCCCCTTCCGGCAGAAAACGCTGCATTTGTGTCATCTTCTGCTCGATCCCCTGGGCCACCGCCAGCGGGTTCGCGGTGGACTGGGCGACGATGCCTATCCCTAAGCTCTCGCGGCCGTTGCGCTGATAGGCGCTGTCTTCGTTCTTGGCCCCCACCTCCACGTCGGCGATGTCCGCCAGATAGATGCTCTGACCGTTGGCGGCGGTCGTCACCGGCAGGGAGCGGAAATCCTCGGCGCTGTGGTAGAGACGGGCGATCTGCACCGCCATGGTCATGCTGTTGTTGCGAATTTCGCCGCCCGGCAGCTCGATGTTCTCCCGCTTGAGAGCGTCCTGCACATCCGCCACCGTGATGCCGCGGGCCGCCATGTCGGCAGGGCGCAGCCGCACATACATCACCTGGCTCAGATCCCCGGAGAGGGAGACCTCGCTCACCCCGTCCACCAGGCTCAGGGAGTCCACCAGCATGCGGTTCGCATAGTCGGTCATGGCGGTGCGGTCCATCTGGGTGCTGCTGAAGTTCAGCCAGATGGCCACGTCCCCGTTGCCGTTGTCCTTGGTGACCATGGGCTCGTCCACCTCGTCCGGCAGCTTGGGCCGGGCGCGGGAGATGGCATCCCGCACGTCCGAGGTGCCCTCCAGCATGTTCCAGCCGAGCTTGAACTCCACGGTGATCATGGAGCGCCCCTTGCGGGTCACCGAGTTGATGTTCTTGATGCCGCTGATGCCGGAGAGCTGATCCTCGATGGGCTTGGTGACCTGGCTCTCCATCACCTCGGGGGCGGCCCCGTCATAGGTGGTGGTGATGGAGACGGACGGGGTCTGCACGTCCGGCATCTCCCGCACCGTCAGCTTGCTGAAGGCGACCAGACCGAAGACGGTGAGCAGGGCGCTGATGACCACGGCCACCAGGGGGCGGCGTACTGAGATATCGGAGAGCCACATCAGCCTTTCACCTCAGCCAGATCCTGTACCAGGGCACCGTCACGCAGGTTGACCAGCCCCTCCACCGCGATGCGATCCCCGACGTTGAGCCCCTTGAGCACCCACACCTCTTCACCGTGGGTGTCGCCGAGCTCCACCGGGATGCGCTTGACCCGGCCGTCCGCCTCCAGGCGGTAGACGTAGCGCAGCTCACCGGCGTACTCCACCGACTGGGCCGGGATCAGGGTCATCTTCTGGGCGGGCAGTTCGAGCTCCACGTTCATCAGCATGCCGGGCCTCAACTGGCCACTGGGATTGGGCAGTATGACCCGGGCCTTGATGTTCTGGGTCTCGCTGGAGATACGGCTGTCGAGGGTTTCCAGCACGCCGGAGAAGGATTGATCCGGCCAGGCGGAGCTGGTGGCCGTCACCGTCATGCCGGGTTTGAGCAGGGCCAGGTAGCGCTCGGGCACCGCCAAGTCGAGACGCAGCTTGGCGAGCTCGTCCAGGTGCAGCAAGACGTCCCCGCTGTTGACCAGGGCCCCCTCGCTCAAGTCGATGAGGCTGACGGTGCCATCGAAGGGGGCCGTCAGGGTGCGCAATGAGAGTTCGTAGCGGGCCGCATCGACCCGGGCCTGGGCCTGGGCGACTATGGCCTCCTGCCCCTCCAGCTCGGAGGTGGTGATGGCGCCGCGGGCCACCAGCTTGCGCATGTCCCGTAGCTTGCGGCTCTCGTCGCGCACGCTGGCGCTCTGTTCGGCGAGCTCGGCCTGCTGCTTGCCCGCGTCCAGGGCGATCAGGGTCTGCCCCTGCTCCACCTGCTGGCCGGAGCGCACCGCGATATTGATGATGCGGCCGGTCACCTCCGGGCTCACCACCACGGAGCGGTTGGCCACGAGCTTGCTGACCAGCTTGATGGTGGGTTCGGCCAGGCTCTGTTTCACCGTCTCGGCCCTGATGTTGAGCGCTTTTGGCTGGTGCGCGCTGACCGGCTCGGGTTGTCGCAGATACCAGGCCGCTGCCGCCAGCAGCAGGAGAAGGGGAAAGAACCACAGCCAGATGCGCATTTTCATCAAACGATCCATGAATTAAGAGAAAAGAGGAGACTTCATCAATGATGGCACCATGTTACCCCCTGACTATGCCGCGACTATGTAGAAATGTGACAAATCGTAACAGCGGCGACGAAAGATCATCAAAATGATATCCGGCAAAGACGGTATGGGCTTTGTGCCTTACACTGATGAGCCAAAACTCAGTAGTTTCCGGTGTATTTATGTCCAGATTGAGCCACGCCTTCGTCAGATATCCCCTGCAGTGGCTACTGTTTGGCCTGAGCTCCCTGCTATTGGTCCTCTCCCTGCAACACGCCTTTCGCCATATCACCGATCTGAACAAGCGGGACACCATCGCCATGGCGGGGGAGCTGAGATCCCAGTTCCAGGAGATGGAGGCCTTTCTGGAGTCCATGCGGGGCCAGGCCGAGGAGCGCCTGCGCAGCAACCCGGAGTCCATCCTCTCCCGCCACCTCTATCAGGCGTTGCGGGTGGACAGAAGCAATCTGATCACTCTGGACCGGGTGCCCGCCGATCTGCCCCCCGCCCTCATCGGCAACCTGACGGGGCTGGGCCCCCTGCCCGCCCCCGTCAGCGAGCGAGAAGAGACGATTCACCTGGCCCTAAGCCTCTCCCCCCTGCTCTCCACCGCCAGCAAGCTGCTGGACGAGGACGTGGCCTGGATCTACTTCACCGGCTCCGACAACTTCATCTACCTCTACCCCTGGGTGCCCTCCAGCCAGTTTCACTTCGACCCGGCCATCTACACCAAGTCCTACTGGCAGGACATGCTGGCCCAGCAGCCCCCGGCCCGGCGGGCCAGCCTGTCGCGCCCCTATCAGGACTTCGCCGGACGGGGGCAGATGATCACCCTGTCCCAGCCCATCACCAAGGCTCAGAAGGTCGTCGGACTGCTCAGCATCGACATCTTGCTCGCCAACCTGGAGCGGGCCCTGCAACAACCGGCGCCCCAGGTGGGCACCCTGTTTCTGATCAATCAGCATCGCCAGGTGCTGGCTCGCAGCCAGCCCGGCACGGCCCCGCCGCTGCGCCACGACCGGGAGCAGGATCGCTACCGCTGGCAGCAGGGGGCCTTCCAGCTGGTTCATGCCATCCCGGATACTCCGCTGACGCTTATTCACCGCATCCCGCTCATCGCCCTGCTGGAGGCGCTGTTCTGGCAATCGGTGACCGCCCTCGTCACCCTGCTCTGTCTGGTGGTCGCCACCCTCTCCAGCCTGAGATCCCGCCGTCTCAACCAGCGCCTGAATTATCTCTCCCGCCACGACGCCCTCACCGGCGCCTTCAATCGCCACCACTTCGTCGCCTTCGAGCAGAAGCAGGCCCAGGGCGGCGCCCACACCACAGGCGCCATCATGTTCGACTGCGATCACTTCAAGCGGGTCAACGACACCTTCGGTCACGGGGTCGGTGATGAGGTACTGATCCAGCTGGTGCGACTGTGCCAGCCACTCCTCACCAGAGGAAACCTGCTGATCCGCTGGGGCGGCGAAGAGTTTCTGCTGCTGGTGGTCGATGAGGCGGCCTCCCTCGCCGAACTGGCCGAACAGTTGCGGCGGGCCATCGCCGATCATCCCTGGGAAGAGATAGCCACTGGGCTCGGGGTGACGGTCAGCCTCGGCCATCATCGCCAGAGCGCGGACATCAGCCTGCACGAGACCATACGCCGGGCGGATGTCGCCCTGTACCGTGCCAAGGCCAACGGTCGCAATCGCAGCGAGGCCTGGCAGGATGACGGCGAGGTACAGCCGGAGTAAGCTGGAACCTTCATTCATCCAAGGAGACGCACAGTGTCACGAAAACCCCGTCTGGGACTGGCTCTGGGTAGCGGTGCTGCCCGGGGCTGGGCGCACATAGGTATCATACGGGCGCTGGAGCGGCTCGGTGTCAAACCGGATCTGGTGGCCGGCTGCTCCATCGGCAGCTTCGTGGGTGCCGCCTACGCCGCCGGTGAGCTGGACAAGCTGGAGTCCTGGGTGCGCGGCTTCAGCCGCTTGCAGGTGATGAGCCTGCTCGATCCCGCCCTCTCCGGCGGCCTGTTTCGCGGCGACAAGGTGTTTGGCATCGCCGCCAACCACCTCGGCGATCCCCCCATAGAGAGCCTGCCGCTCCCCTTCGCCTGCGTCGCCACCGAGCTCAACACCGGGCGCGAGATCTGGCTGCAAGAGGGGCCGCTACGCCAGTGCGTGCGCGCCTCCTGCGGCATGCCCGGCGTGTTGACCCCGACCCGGGTCGACGAGCAGTGGCTGGTGGATGGCGCCGTGGTCAACCCTGTGCCCATCTCCCTCGCCCGCGCCATGGGGGCCGAGGTGGTGATCGCCGTCAACCTCAACGCCGACATGCACCAGCCCTGGGCCGATGACTCTGACGAACCCGCTCAGGGCGGATTGCTCAGCCAGTGGCTGAACCGAGGGGAACGCGAACCCAGCACCCCAGGCATGTGGAGCGTGATGACGGGCTCCATCAACATCATGCAGGAGCGCATCACCCGCGCCCGTATGGCGGGCGATCCCCCCGAGATCCAGCTCTGCCCGCGCCTTGGCAGCTTCTCCATCATGGACTTCCACCGGGCGAGCGACGCCATCAACGAAGGGGAGGCCTGCGTCGAGCGCAACCTGGAGCAACTCAAAGAAGAGCTCTCCCGCCTCAGGGTCATCTAGCCCCTCCACAAAAAAGAGCGCCATCGAGGCGCTCTTTTTCATGCTCCGTCAGCCTCAGAACAGCCCCAATCCCTTGAGCATCACCACCAGGATCAACAGGGGCGAGACGTAGCGGATGATGAAGAACAGCGGCTTGAGGATCCGGATCTCCAGCTGGCCACCGTTGGTCAGGGCGGCCTCCATGCGCTCGAAGCCCCATACCCAGCCGACGAACAGGCAGAGCAGTATGCCGCCAAGGGGCATGAGCACGTTGGAGGAGATGAAGTCGAACAGGTCGAAGAAGGTCTTGCCGGCGATCTGCACGTCCGCCAGGGTGCTGTTGGAGAGGGCGCAGGTCGAGCCGACCGCCCCCAGCACCAGCAAGTTGATCAGGGTGGCCCTCTTGCGGCTCATGTGGAAGCGCTCCGACAGCACGGAGACAGGCACCTCCAGGATGGAGAGCATGGCGCCCGTGGCGGCGATGGCGGAGAGCACGAAGAACAGCACCATGAAGAGGTGACCGAACGGTATGCTGGCAAACACCGCCGGTATGGTGATGAACAGCAGGGAGGGGCCAGCCGAGGGCTCGAAGCCGAAGGCGAACACCGCCGGGAAGATGGCGATCCCCGCCAGCATGGAGACGAAGAGATCCGCGCACATGACCCGCACCGTGGTCAGGGGGATGTGCTGGTCATCCCGGAAGTAGCTGCCGTAGGTCATCATGCAGCCCATACCGATAGAGAGCTTGAAAAACGCCAGCCCCATGGCCGTCAGCACCACGCCGGCGGTGATCTTGGAGAAATCAGGGGAAAACAGGAAGTGCAGCCCTTCACTCGCCCCCGGCAGGGTCAGGCTGCGCAACCCGATGATCAGCAAGAGAATGAAGAGCACGGGCATCAAGCGCTTGGTCACCGCCTCTATCCCCTTGGCGACCCCCATCAGCAATATGCCCCCCATCAGCGCCAGCACCAGCCACTGCCACAGCAGGCTCTGCAGCGGGTTGGCGATCAGCGCCCCGAAGGCCGCCCCGGTCACCTCGGGATCCGTGGAGAGGATGGAGCCGTCGATCGCCTTGAAGATGTAGGCGAACACCCAGGCCGCCACCTCGGAATAAAAGGACATGATGAGGAAGGCCGCCGTCACCCCCATGGCCGCGATCAGCCACCAGGGTTGCCCCTTGGGGGCCAGCTTGATGAGACCCGTCACCGCATCTGATTTCGCCTGACGGCCCAGCATGATCTCCGAGATCATCACCGGCAAGCCCACCAGCAGGGTGGCGATCACATAGACCAGCAGGAAGCCGGCGCCGCCATTCTCGCCGGTCAGGTAGGGAAACTTCCAGATGTTGCCAAGGCCGACGGCCGAGCCCAGGGTGGCGGCCAGGACGCCGAAGGTGCTGGTGAAGCCATCTCTGGCTTTGTGGGTGGTGTGACTCATGCTTGTCTCGCTGTGCGCATCCCGGGAAGGCCCCGATCAAAGGGTCGGAATTCTCTGGGGATCACGCCAGCTTGCCAAGGAGTTTTGGTTGAAATCACTGCCCAGAGCACAGTAAACAATATTTAATTAAGCCAATATAGGAAGTGATGGATAAAAAAATGCCGCCCCGTAGGCGGCACTTTTATCTCGGCTCGATCACTCAAGCCTTGGCAAGGTCGTCCGGACCGATCTGACCGATTTCGGCGACTTTCTTGTCGGCCAGCAGCCAGAGGGTGAACTTGTGCAGTTCCGGGTGGTGAGCCAGGGCGACCAGGAAGGCGCCACCAACTTCACGATAACCCAGTTCGTAGTTTTTCAGGGTGGTCGGGGGGACACCCAGCAGATCGGCAAACTTGGGACGGCTCAGGCCAACCGCTTCGCGGATCTGACGGATCTTCTTGCCAACAGTTACGATATTTGAATTCATGTGTTCCTTACTCCGTTCGGCGGATTGATTCCACCTTTATTTTTCGCGACGACTCGTAGTCAAGTGTATCAGTTTTGAACGGACTCGTTATGGTCGAGCCTCTATCTTTAATCAGCGTCTTTCGACGACAACCCTAACAAACATCGGGGATGGTAATCGCTGCGTCGCCTCAGGTAAACAGTCTCGAAGAGAAACCTTTATGGTCGCCATGGTCATCCCCCGTATAATCCGCCAGTTATCCCTTAAAGAGTAATCAGCATGGCTTTCCCCGGCATCATTTCCCGTCTCCATCCGGATTCGGATCCCGCATCCCTTCCCCTCCAACTCAGCCAGAGCCAGCAAGCCCGGGCCGAGGCATTCTGGCTGCCCGCCTCTTTGCAAAGCGAGGCGGAGTCTGTGCTGGCGGCCTTGTCGGACAGGTGCAGCCTCTATCTGGAGCAGCCCACGGCCGTGTCCCTGCGTGGTCACGATGGAGTCTTGCAGGAAGATGGCAGCCTGCTGCTTGGCAATGGTCACCGCATGAAGCTTGCATGCGAGCAGGGAGACGGGGGAATCGTCCCCGAACAGGCCCTTGGCGAGATGACCGCCTGGCTGGAGACGGGGCACCTACATTTCATCTGTTCAGCCGCCGTTCAGCCAGTGGCGCGGGCCATCCTCAATATCTGGCCCCTCGACCCCTACCTGGCCCGTCATTTTTTGCTCAGTTTCACACCCTTGCTGTGCGAAGCAACTGAGGCCGATTATCTCGCGGTATTCGCGGCGAGGGGATCGAGCGCGACCTCGCAGAATGGCTGGGTTCAGGCCTATTTGAAGCTTGAAAAAAAGCTGCACCGCGCCTACTTGGATCACTAATAAATTTGGATAAACAGCCAGTTATCCACACGACACAATCTGCCCAATGAGTTATCTGTGAGCTTGATCATGTTTTGAAATGGGCTTAGAGTGCGCCACGTCATCGGAATGACACGGCTGTTTGTGGTGGAGCGCTCATTGGTGACAATGCGAACCATTCACATGTGCACCCAGATGCGTGCCTCCTGGAAGGAACCGGGATCCCTGCCCGATTCAACCATCGTTAATCGGCAGAGCCAGCAGCTTACATAAATTAAAAAGTGCGAAGCACGTCATACGTGCCATCTCAACGAGGATAATTTTATGATGAAAATGGCTCCTTCCCTGATCGCCATCGCTATGGCTACCATGGGTGCAACCGCAGCGCACGCCGCTGATGATTTCTACTTCGGTGCCGGCGTTGGTGCTACCCACTTCAACGGTCTGAACAAGATCGAAGGCGTGACCAACGGCGAAGAAGACGCGACTGCCGTCAACGTATTCACCGGTTACAACTTCAACGAGTACTTCGGTTCCGAGCTGGGCTACCAGTACACCGGCCGTGGTAACACCGATGGCAACCGTTACGAGAGCCAGGGTGCCACCCTGTCCGGTATCGCTCGTCTGCCGCTGGGCAACGACTTCTCCCTGTTCGCTGAAGGCGGCGCCTACTGGGGCCACACCGACGGTATGGGCACCAGCGATACCAAGGTATCCCCGCTGGCTGGCGCCGGTGTGACCTACAAGGTTAACGACGCGCTGGATCTGCAAGCTCGCTACCGTTACATGTGGGATGTGGCTGCTCTGGAAGCGGGTGGCGTGAGCTACAAAGCTAACCAAAGCATCGCTACCCTGGAAGCCGTATACCACCCGTTCCGTTCTTCCTACGTAGCGCCGGCTCCGGCTCCGGTAGTTGAAGAAGCTCCGGCTCCGGCTCCGCAAGTTGTCGAGAAGAACTTCGCCCTGAACTCCGACGTGCTGTTTGCCTTCGGCAAAGACACCCTGAAGCCTGAAGGTCAAGATGCCCTGAACGCTCTGTACCAGCAGATCGTTGAGTTCCAGCCGAAAGACGGCAGCGCCGTTGTTGTTGGCTACACCGACCGCATCGGTTCCGACGCTTACAACCAGAAGCTGTCTGAAGCGCGTGCCCGCACCGTTGCCAACTTCCTGGTCAGCAAGGGTATGGCTGCCAGCAAGGTTGCCATCGAAGGTCGTGGCGAAGCCAACCCTGTCACCGGCACCCAGTGCAACGGCGTCAAGGCCAAGGCTCAGCTGATCTCCTGCCTGGCTCCGGACCGTCGCGTAGAAGTTCGCATCTCCGGCGTTCAAGAAGTTCAGCAATAATCTGATTTCGTTCAGATAATGCGAAAAGGGGATGCCACTGCATCCCCTTTTGCTTGCCTGTCGCTGACCCCGCCCTGGCGTCAGTTTCTGTCTTAGCCCATCACCGGCATTCTTTCCCCCGTTACCTCGCCATCCTCCCCCCTGCTTCTGACTCCCTCGCACCGCCCCTCATTGTTGCTTATCTGTTCAGAAACTTGATCATACCGAGTCAAAAGAATACAGTTATCCGGCTTGTAAGACATTGGATGAACTATTAAAAGTGCTCAATGCCCGGTTAGTTGTCCATGGAGTGAAGGCTTCATGAGAATCCTGGTTACCATCCATTTTTTATTCAGGCCGTCCGTGATCCATTCACGGAGTCGCACATGAAGTGTCATTTGCGATCGGTATAACAAAAGAGTGCGCAGTACGCCCGTAGCACGGCAACTCAACGAGGATAAAATGATGAAAATGAAAATGGCACCAACCCTGATTGCTCTGGCTATCGCAGCCATGGGAACTTCCACCGCCCAGGCGGCCGACGACTGGTACCTTGGTATGGGTGCAGGTTGGGCTTATGGCCACGAGCTGGACGACTTCGGCCTGGATGCGGACAAGGACGCCACCGCCCTGTCCCTGTTCGGTGGCTACAACTTCACCGAGAACTTCGCGGCCGAACTCGGCTACCTCTATGCCGGCAAGGCCGGTGTGGATGGTGTCGACTTCAAGACCCAAGGCGGGACCCTCTCCGGCATCGCTCGTCTGCCCATGGGTGACATCTTCTCCGTCTTCGCCGAAGGCGGTGCCTACTTCAACCACGTCAACGGCAACGGTGACAGCGACAACGGCACCTCCCCGCTGGCCGGCCTGGGTGTCAGCGCCAAGCTGACCGACCTGCTCGATCTGCAGGCTCGCTACCGCTACATCTGGGACCTGGGTGACGATCAGAAGACCTGGCAGACCGACATGAGCGTCGCCACCCTGGAACTGGTGATGCACCCTGACCGCAAGGCCTATGTTGCCCCCGTAGCCGCACCGGCGCCGGAACCCGCTCCCGAGCCCGTGGTCGTCGACAAGAGCTTCTCCCTGAGCTCAGACGTGCTGTTTGCCTTTGGCAAATCCACCCTGAAGCCGGAAGGGGCTGCCGCCCTCAACACCCTGTATCAGCAGATCGTCGAGGTTCAACCCAAGGATGGCAGTGCCGTGGTCGTCGGTTACACCGACCGCATCGGCTCCGACGCCTACAACCAGAAGCTGTCCGAAGCCCGTGCCCGCACCGTGGCTGACTTCCTGGTCGGCAAGGGCCTGCCAGCCGGCAAGGTCTCCATCGAGGGTCGTGGCGAAGCCAACCCGGTCACTGGCAACCAGTGCGACGGGGTCAAGGGCAAGAACCAGCTGATCTCCTGCCTGGCGCCGGACCGTCGCGTGGAAGTGCGCGTCACCGGCGTGCAGGAAGTCCAGCAATAAGCGATATCATCGCATCCGAAAAAAGGGGCCACTCGGCCCCTTTTTATTTGCCTCCGTTTCCTGCACCCATCGCCGGACGCCCACTCATACTTGCCTGCCTCCTCACAAATTTTCCATACAGATGCGCCACTTAAGTGGTCAAAGCGCGGTTATCGCCTATACATAATGGTGGTTTATATAACAAAGGGCTGGGAGCCCTATAACACCCAACATCGACGAGGAAACGCGATGAACATAAGACTGAAACCCGTGTGGATTGCATTGGCATTGGCGACGGGAGCGGCCCAGGCGGCACCCGTTCACGACTGGTATCTGGGGGCGGGGGCTGGCTGGGCCATCGCCCATGATCTCGACGACTTCAGCAACGACGTCAGCAAGGACGCGACCGCCATCACCGCCTTCGGTGGCTACAACTTCACCGAAAACCTGGGGGCCGAGCTCGGCTACTTGTCGACCGGTGACTGGGACATCGCAGGGAACGACTTCAGCAGCCAGGGGGCCACCCTGTCGGTGATAGGCAGACTGCCCCTCGGAGACATCTTCTCGGTGTTCGCCGAGGGCGGCGGCTACATCTATCACGTCAAATCCGTCAACGGCGGTGACGACAACCTGGCCCCCCTGGCGGGCCTCGGGCTGACGGCCAGACTGCACGACTGGGTCGACATCCAGGCACGCTATCGCTATATGGTGCGGGTTGGCGACGATCCGGACAACGACAAGCTCGGCAGCGGCACCCAGCGCTGGGTCAGCGACATCAGCACGGCCACCATAGAGCTGGTGCTGCACCCGAACCGCACCGTGGCCGCCGTGCCGGTAGCCGCCCCCCTGGTGGTCCCCCCGCCGCCGCCCCCCGAGCCCGTGGATCAGACCTTCAACCTGAGCTCGGACGTGCTGTTCGCCTTTGGCAAGGCGGAGCTCAAACCCGAGGGCATGGCCGCCCTGGAGGATCTGTATCAGCAGATCGCCGACGTCAAACCCAAGGACGGCAATGCCGTGGTCATGGGTTACACCGACCGCATCGGCTCGGATGCCAACAACCAGGCATTGTCAGAGGCCCGTGCCAGCACGGTCGCGAACTTCCTCATCGGCAAGGGGTTGCCCGCCGACAAGGTCAGCATCGAAGGACACGGGGAGAGCAACCCGGTTACCGGCACCCAGTGTGATGCGGTCAAGGCAAGGGCCGCCCTCATCGACTGCCTGGCCCCGGATCGCCGGGTCGAGGTACGGGTGACCGGCGTGCAGTCTGCCCCCGCCGCCAGCGAGCCCGCCGCCGCAGAGCCGGCAGCCGAGCAACCGGCCCAGTAATCCCGCACCTTTCCTTCACCGCAACCGTGCACAAAAAAGGGATGCTGATGCATCCCTTCTGCTTTTCGTTGTCCCGCCCTTCCTCAGAAGGAGGTGCGGCGATAGCGACGGTATTCAGGGCGCCAGAAGTTCGCCTCTATGGCCTGGTCTATCACCTCGTCCGGGGTCTGCACCGCCTTGCCCTGCAGCATGGCGGTCTTGGCCACCATCCTGGCGATGTGGCGGGAGACCTGATGGATGTCCGCCAGATCCGGCAGCAAGGAGCCCTCTTCCCCCTTCACCATGGGGGAGCACTCGGCGAGCGCCCGGCTGGCCGACATCAGCATGGCGTCGGTCACCCGGTTGGCGCCGGAGGCGATGACCCCAAGGCCTATGCCCGGGAAGATGAAGGAGTTGTTGCACTGGGCGATCACATAGCGCTTACCCTTGTGCTCCACCGGTGCGAACGGGCTGCCGGTCGCTACCAGCACCTGGCCGTCGGTCCAGCGAATGAGATCCGCCGGTGTCGCCTCCACCCGGGAGGTGGGGTTGGAGAGGGGGAAGATGATGGGGCGGGCACAGTGCTTGTGCATGGTCTTGACCACCTCTTCGGTGAACAGACCCGGCTGACCGGAGACGCCGATCAGGATGTCCGGGCGACCGTGCTCCATCACCTCCAGCAGGGAGATGTTGTCCCCCACCGGCCAGTCGGCGATGCGCTCCACCGGCTGGGAGAGCTTGCGCTGGAACGCGAGCTGGTTCGGGATCTTGTCGGTGATGAGGCCGAAACGGTCCACCATGAAGACCCGGCCACGGGCCTCAGCGTCCGTCAGCCCCTCGGCCTTCATCTGCGCCACGATCTGCTCGGCGATGCCGCAACCCGCGCTGCCGGCGCCGAGGAAGGCGACCCGCTTCTCGGAGAGCTTGGCGCCGGAGGCCTTGCAGGCGGCGATAAGGCTGCCCAGCGTCACTGCTGCGGTACCCTGGATGTCGTCGTTGAAGCAGCAGAGCTCATCCTTGTAGCGGTTGAGCAGGGGGGTGGCGTTGCCCTGGGCGAAGTCCTCGAACTGCAGCAGGATATCGGGCCAGCGGCGTTTGACCGCCTGGATGAAGGCGTCGACGAACTCGTCGTACTCCTCCCCCGAGATGCGCGGGTTGCGCCAGCCCATGTAGAAGGGATCGCTGAGCAGCTGCTGGTTGTTGGTGCCCACATCCAGCACCACCGGCAGGCAGTAGGCCGGGGAGATGCCGCCACAGGCGGTGTAGAGAGAGAGCTTGCCGATGGGAATGCCCATGCCGCCGATGCCCTGATCCCCGAGACCCAGGATCCGCTCGCCGTCGGTCACGACTATGACCTTGACGTTCTGCTTGGTGGCGTTTTGCAGCATGTCATCGATCCTGTCCTTGTCCGGATAGGAGATGAAGAGGCCGCGGGCGCGGCGATAGATGTTGGAGAACTCCTCGCACGCCTTGCCCACGGTCGGGGTATAGATGACCGGCAGCATCTCGGGCAGGTGGTTGGTCAGCAGGCGGTAGAACAGGGTCTCGTTGGTGTCTTGAATGTTGCGCAAGTAGATGTGCTTGTCCATGTCGTTGCCAAACGCCATGAACTGGCGATAGGCGCGCACCGCCTGCTCTTCGATGGTCTCGATGTTCTGGGGCAACAGCCCTTCCAGGTTGAAGCTGCTGCGCTCCTCGCTGGTGAAGGCGCTGCCCTTGTTGAGCAATGGGGTCTCCAGCAGGGCCGGGCCGGCGTAGGGGATGTAGAGAGGACGTTTCTGATTATTATCTTCAAACATGGATCTGTACCTTGACTGTGTGGCCCGCCGATCCTATGGGCTTGCGCCACTAATTTCAAAGAGTTTGCACATCCGTTGCAAAAGGTTTGCGACCCAGGCGACGAAAGGCCCCGGGGGTCTGACCAGTGAGGCGGCGAAAGCGGTTCGAAAAGTTGGCCCCATCGCTGTAACCGACCCGGCTGGCGAGTTCACTCAAAGGCCAGTTGGTGTAGAGCAGCAGCTGGCGCGCCTTGTTCATCCGAAGCTGGGTCAGCCAGGCCATGGGACCCATGCCGAACGCCTGCTGGCAGAGCCTGTGCAGGTGAGGCACGGAGCAGGCCATCTCGCTCGCCAGCAGGGCCACGCTCCAGGGCTCGTCGAGACGTGCCTCCACCCGCCGAAACAGCGCCTGCAGCCGCAGCTCCGGGGTACCCCGCACCTCCCCCTGCAAGGCTCTGTCCAGCAGGGCCAGCAACAGGCTGAGCAGCTGGGGCTGCAGGGGGGATCTCACCCCCTCCCCCTGCATCAGGCTGAGCAGATGATAGAGCTGATCCCCCTCCTCCCCCAGCCAGATGCGGTGGCCGAGCCGGTGCAGGTGGCGCCAGCGCGGCACGTCGTCCAGCAGGATCCAGCTGGTCTGCCACTGCTCCCCCGCGAGACGCAGCCCCCCCGGCACGGCGGCGGGCAGGAACACCAGGGCCCCGGCCGGTATGGGTTGCTCACCCGCCTCGGTGAGCAGCATGCCCCCCTCCCCGTGGCTCACCATCAGGATGTGAAACTCGGGGCGATTGCGGCGGATCAGGTAGTGATCCCGGATGTGGGAGAGACCGGTCAGGAAGATGCCCGCCTCCCCGAGCAGGGGCAGCCCCTCGCGCCCCAGCATCCGCTCGTCACAGCCCGGTGCGATTTCCAGGCACTCGCTCGCAAAGCTCATGGCACCTCAACAAGATAGTTTTGCACAAGAAAGCCGAGAGTCGCTCACAGTGGGAACCCTCGCAACTCCCCCTATCATACCTCCGATGAATATCATCTTTTACCAACCCGGTTAACAGATATGAATTATTGGCAAGCGATTTTAAAACAAACCACCGACCGCGAGTTCATGACCCGATTGTGGCGGCTGGCCCTGCCGGTCTCGCTGCAATCCATGATGTTCTCCCTGCTCGGCCTCATCGACATCATGATGGTGAGCCAGCTTGGCACCACGGCCGTGGCGGCCGTCGGCTTGGGTAACCGGGTCTTCTTCTTCAACCTGCTGGTGATAGCGGGGCTCTCCGGCGGGGTCTCGGTGTTGGCGGCACAATATTACGGTCGCGGGGATCTGGCGGGGGTGCGTCGCTCCCTGGCGCTGGCGCTGGTGGGTGCCCTGCTGGTGAGCCTGCCCTTTGCGCTCGTCTACGTGATCGCGCCGGGCAGCGTGCTGGGCTTCGCCAGCCAGGATCCCGTGCTGCGTCCCCTGGCGGACGAGTTCCTGATGATCACCGGGGCCACCATCCTCTGCACCGCCGTGGTGGTGCCCCTGGAGGCGGCCCTGCGCTCGGTGGGCAACGCGGCGGCGCCGACCCGCATCGGCATCATCGCCATCATCGCCAACGTCATCCTCAACTACGCCCTCATCTTCGGTAATTTCGGCTTCGAGGCCATGGGCGTCGCGGGCTCGGCCTGGGGCACGACCATCTCCCGTCTGCTGCAAACAGCACTCTTGCTGGCCTATGTGCTGCGCAAGGAGCCCAGGCTGGTGCCGCGCCTGACGGACTGGCTCGCCGCCTTCCAGCGCAGGGAGGTGGTGCGCTTCACCCTGATCGCCCTGCCGCTGCTGCTGCACGACGGGCTCTGGGCCTTCGGCATGCTGCTCTACGGCTTCCTCTATGCCCATCTCGGCACGGACTCCCTCGCCATCATGACCACGCTGGGGACGCTGGAAAGCATCCTCATCTCCCTCTTCTTCGGGCTGGCGGTGGCCTGTTCCACCCTGCTCGGTCACCGGCTCGGGGCAGAAGAGTATGACGCCGCCTGGCAGCACTCCCAGCTGTTCCTGCTGCTCGCACCGGTGGGGGCCCTGCTGGTCGGGATGGCGGTCTGGATGGTGCAGACCAACCTGCTGCAGTGGGTGGGCAACCTGCCCGCCGAGCTGATGGGAGAGGCGGGTCAGGTGCTCGGCATCCTCTGCATCGGCATGCTGCTCAAGGTGTTCAACATGGTGGGCATCGTCGGGGTGCTGCGCTCCGGCGGCGATGTGAATTACAGCATCTTCATCGACGTGGTCGGCATGTGGTGCATCGGCCTGCCGCTGGCCTGGGTGGCGGTCAGCCTGCTCGGCTGGCCCCTCGCCTGGGTGGTGGCCGTGGTGCTGCTGGAGGAGCTCTCCAAGGTGCTGCTGGTGCAGCGCCGCATTCGCCAGCGGCGCTGGCTCAAAAACCTGGTGATGGGCTGATGAGCGGGCAAAATGCGGGGTCACATCAATGACAGAAAAACCCTCTTTGCAGTATGCTTGGGCCCTCTTCAATCAGCGACGGGGCACCCCTGCCCTGTCAGTAGTCGTTTAAGGAGACGAGCATGCAACCAGAAAAAGAGCTGATCACCGAGACTGCCCTGCTGGAGATGGCCAACGGCATCATCAAGAACCACGAGGACTTCATCCACGGCATGCGCGCCGATTCGGTGGAGCAGAAGGGGGAGATCCTGGTGTTCAAGGGGGAGTTCTTCCTCGGCGAGGATGGCACCCCGACCGGCAAGACCATGGCGGTGTTCAACATGTTCAAGCTGCTGGCCCAGCTGCTATCGGGCAAATACCGTCTGGTGTAAGCGCCCGCTGCGCTCGTGAAAATGCCACCCCAGGGTGGCATTTTGCATTTCTGGCCCGGCATCCGCGCCGGGGGATACTGTCATTCGTGAAAGGCCCGACCGAGGTTCTCCAGCCGGGCGGCCAGGGGAGGCAGGCATTGGCTGCTGCGGGTCAGGGCCGCTATGTTGCCGGCGTTGCACTCGGCAATCTGCTGGACCCGTCCAAGACACTCCCCTATCTCCGCCGAGACCCTGGACTGCGCCTGGGTGGTGGCCGCTATCTGGCCATTGAAACGGTTGATGTTATCGATGTCGTCGGCCACCACCTGCAGCATCGCCACCGCCGACTGGCTGGCGAGGACGCAACGACTGACCCCCTCCCGACTGCTCTGCATGGCGCCGGCCGCCTGACGGCTCCCCTGCTGGAGCCCCTCGATGATCTGCTGAATCTCGCGGGTGGAGACGGAGGTCTTCTCGGAGAGGTGGCGCACCTCGTCGGCCACCACCGCAAAGCCCCGCCCCTGCTCCCCCGCCCGGGCCGCCTCGATGGCGGCATTGAGCGCCAGCAGGTTGGTCTGCTGGGCGATGTCGTGAATAACCTCCAGCACCTTGCCTATCTGGCTGGTCTGCCGTGCCAGGGAGGCCACCGTCTTGTCGGTCTCATCCATGCAAAGCGCCAGCGCCTCGATGTCCTGCCCGGTCTGCACCACGCTGGCCCGCCCCTTGCCCACCTGATCGCTGGCCTCATCGGCACACCGCAGGGTGTGCTCAACCTGAGCGGCGATCTCCGTCATGGCCGAGAGCATGAGCGCCATGTCGCCGCTCATGCGCGTCACCTCATCCAGCTGATGCCTGGCCCCCTCCTCCAGGGTCGAACCCGTTCGGGCCAGCTCCTGGCTCAGCCCCCCCAGATTGCGGCTGTCGCGCACCACGCCATCCACCAGGTTGGACACCTGGTCGAGGAAGCGGTCGAAGCGCTGCCCGGAGGAGAGCCTGAGCCCCTCCTCACCGGCCTGGGCCCCGGCCCCCTTGTTCAGCTGGTTGGCAGCCATCAGCACCTTGCCGAGCACCTCCTGATTCTCGGTGGCATCCGCCAGGCTGAGCCGCGCCAGGTAGATGAGGATCCCGCTCTCTATCACCACGTAGAAGGCGTGCAGGAAGATCATCCCCCAGCCGCCGTGGGTCGCCATCACATAGACGGGGAAACCGGCGTGTTGCAGCACATGAAACAGCACGTGGTGCACCGCTATCACAGCCGCCGAGACGACGATGGGGAGCCAGTCCCGATAGAAGGTGAGCACCGCCAGCAGCACGAAGATGCCGAAATGGATCTCGATGACCCCCCGCGCCTGATTGATATGCAGCGCCGCCATCACCATCAGCCCGACCCCGATGAGACAGCGCATCAGCCGGGTGCCCCCTATCCCCCGATAGAGCGCCGTCAGGAGCAGGCAGACCGGCGCCCCGATCAGGGCCGTCTGCAGCCAGGTCTGGTGCCAAAAGGCCAATCCGCCAGAACAAAGCAGTGTAAACCAGAGCAAACCCAGCATGATCCTGTCGCTACTGCGATAATGGTCGCTAAAATCGGTGGTGGCCGTCATGGGCTATCTCCTTGAGATGTCGGCAATTTCATCCTGTAACAGGATAGAAGCCACCCGGAGAGCCGATGATGAAACAGTGAATAATCTTGAAGGTGCGGGAGGGGAAGCCTGTGACCGGCCAGGGATGGCATGGCCGGTCGGGATCCGTGGCCAGACGCCACAGGGGCGTCTGGAAGGAGCAGGATCCTCAGAAAGGAGCAGAAGTGGCAGAAGGGACCGAGCCCCTCAGGCCACGCTGGCGTTGAAGGGCTTGTTCAGCAAGGCGCTTTCGCTGATCACGCAGTTGCGCCCCGCCATCTTGGCCAGATAGAGGCACTCGTCCGCCCGGTTGAGCAGGGCTTCTATGCCCTCTCCGCGCCGGGCCAGGGTCAGGCCTATGCTCACCGTCACCTCCAGCAGCTCGTCGGAGGTGGGGCTCTTCACCAGGCGCGCCTCCACCGCCACCCGCAGCCGCTCGGCCACCCGCTTCGCCTGCACCAGATCGCCGCAGCCGCTCAGCAGGATGGAGAACTCCTCGCCGCCGTAGCGGCCGAGCACCATGTCGGGCTCCAGCTGCTCACTCAGGGTCGCCGCCACCTCCTTGAGCACCGCATCCCCCGCCAGGTGGCCGTAGGTGTCGTTGATCCGCTTGAAGCGATCCAGGTCCAGCAGCAAGACGGCGAAGGGCTTCTCCTTGCTGAGCAAGGCCGCCCTGGCCTGCTCGATCTGCTTCATCAGCAGCCGCCGGTTCATCATGCCGGTCAGCTCATCCGTGGTGGACTCCCGATAGAGCTGCAGCAACATGTTGAGCTGGCCGCACTGCACCCAGGCGCTCGCCAGGGTAAAGAGCGCCAGCAACCAGATCTGGTTGAGGGTCTGCAGGCCCAACAGGGGTTGATCCACCAGCCACCAGTTGCCCGCCAGCATGGTGACCAGGATGCACCCCGCCAGTTGCAGGCTGAGGGAGAGGGGTATGGGGAAGATGGCGAACAGGCTGATGAGCAGATAGGGGAAAGCCATGTAGCCCGCCTGCAACTCCTGCTCGGACCCGAAGGTGCGCAGGCAGATGAGGGAGAACAGCATCATCACCGCCATCAGGTAACCCAGTGCCAGCTTCATCCTGGTGCGCTTGAAGTGGATGAGATAGGAGAAGGGGATGAGCGGTGAGAGCGCCAGCAGACAGAAGACGCGCGCCTGGAGCAGGGCCTCGAACTGGGCCGGGGCCAGGGTCAGCCAATCCACCAGGGACCAGGTGGGGAGCCCGACCATCAGCAGGCAGGTCAGCAGCCGCAAACGGACCGTCATGAAGCCCATCCGGGTCAGGGTAAAATCTTCAGAATGCGCCTTTGCGCTCCAAAACTCCGACAACTTCAGCATCCAGAGTCTCCACATGACAACTGAGCGCTCATTCTACACCGTCCTCACACGGATACATCACGGGGACCTGATTTATCCGTCGGGGAGCATCATGCAAACCGGCAGATCATAATCACCGCACGCAAACGTTTCAACCCATCGAAAAATAAACCTTTTCCCGCTCAATTAACGCTGGAAAGCCTCAGTTCAATCACTACAATAGCGCCCAATTTTTCTCCCTCTCCCCCACAAAATTTGAGGTATCTATGGAACAGGCAGCCGTTTCGCGCGCCCCCGTCGCCGAACCCCATCCCCCCAGGCGCCCCCACAGCGAGCTGGTCTACGGCATAGAGGAGGTCCCGCCCCTGCCCCAGACCCTGTTCGCCGCCCTGCAGCATATGCTCGCCATGTTTGTCGCCATCATCACCCCGCCCCTCATCATCGCCAACGCCCTCGGTCTCCCCGCCGTCGACACCCGCTACATCGTCTCCATGTCCCTGGTCATGTCCGGCATCGCCTCCTTCATCCAGACCCGTCGCTTCGGCCCCCTCGGCTCCGGTCTGCTGTCGGTGCAGGGCACCAGCTTCAACTTCCTCGGCCCCATCATCGCCTCCGGCCTCGCCCTCAAGCAGGCGGCCATGCCCACCGAGGATCTGCTGGGCACCCTGTTCGGCACCATGCTGGCGGCGGCCCTCACAATCGTGGTGATGAGCCGCTTCCTGCATCTGGTGAAGCGCATCATCACCCCGCTGGTGACCGGCATCGTAGTGCTGCTCATCGGCCTGACCCTGATCAAGGTCGGCCTCATCAGCATGGGGGGCGGCTACGGAGCCCTCGCCGATGGCAGCTTCGCGAGCCACACCAACCTCTTCCTCTCCCTGTTGGTGCTCGGCCTCATCGTGCTGCTGCAGCGCAGTCGCAACCCCTGGCTGCGCCTCTCCGCCATCATGATCGCCATGCTGGTGGGCTACGCCGTGGCGCTGATGCTGGGCAAGGTGAATGCCCCCACCTTCGAGGGCCCCCTGGTGATGGTGCCCATCCCGCTGCACTATGGCCTCGGCTTTGACTGGCACCTGTTCGTGCCGCTGGCCATCATCTTCGTGGTGACGGCGCTCGAAGCCATCGGCGACATGACGGCGACCTCGGACATCTCCGGCGAGCCGCTGGAAGGGCCCGTCTACATGGCGCGGATCAAGGGGGGCGTGCTGGCCGACGGGGCCAACTCCATGCTGGCGGCGGTCTTCTCCACCTTCCCCATGTCCACCTTCGCCCAGAACAACGGCGTCATCCAGCTGACCGGAGTGGCCAGCCGCCACGTCGGCCTCTTCATCGCCGCCATGCTGGCCCTGCTCGGCCTGTTCCCGGCGGTGGCGAGCCTGGTGCAGCAGATCCCCGAGCCCGTGCTCGGTGGCGCGACCATCGTCATGTTCGGCACCATCGCCGCCGCCGGGGTGCGCATCATCTCTCGGGAGGAGCTGGATCGCCGCGCCCTGATGATCTTGGCGGTTTCCCTCGCCATGGGCCTCGGTGTAGCCCAGGTGCCCGGGGTGCTGCAGCACCTGCCGGAGCTCGCCAAGAGCGTGCTCTCCTACGGCGTCGCCACCGGCGGCCTCACCGCCATCATCTTGAACCTGCTGCTGCCCAAGCGCGGCCAGGCCCACACCTGATCGGTTCCAACGAAGCCCCGCCATGCGGGGCTTTACCTCCCCGACCGCCACGGGTACTGTGCTGGGCAGCCTCTGCCTCAGGATCCCTTCATGCCCTATACCCTGCTGCCTTCCCCGCCCGCCAGCCAGCCCCCTGACCAGATATTGGCCAGGGAGCAGCAGTGGCTGCGGGAGTGCGCCCATGACGGCCAACCCCGCGCCCACCTCTGGCAAGGGCCCCAGTGCCTCATCGTCACCCGCAAGGACGTGCGCCTGCCCCGCTATCAGGCGGCCTGCGCGCACCTCGCCGCCGAGGGTTGGCCCGTGTATGTGCGTGACAGCGGCGGCACCGCCGTGCCCCACGGCGCCGGTATCCTCAATCTGTCGCTTATCCTGCCTCGCACCACAACGGATCTCGCTCATTACTACCGGCTGCTGGGGGCGCCGCTGCTGACCCTGCTCGGGGAGTACGGCCTAGCCGGGAGCTACGACTTTGTGCCCGGCTCCTTCTGCGACGGTCAGTTCAATCTGGTGATCGGGGGCCGCAAGGTCACCGGCACCGCCCAGCGCTGGCTGGCGCCGGGTCAGGATCATCAAGGGGCCGTGCTGGCCCAGGCCATGCTGTTGGTGGTGGGCGATGTGGATGAGGGCACCCGGATGGCGAGCCGCTTCTACGAGCTGGCGGGGGGTGAACTGCGCTTCCTGCCCGGCACCTCCACCACGCTCGCGCACGCTATCTGCTGGCAGGGTAGCGGGACCGAGCTGGTAAACAAGGTGCGAGCGCGATTGGAGAACCTGCTGACTGAAGGGCAACTCCCCCCCCTGACTCTTTCCGCATAGAGCGGGAAGGTCCCTCCTTGCAAATACAGCGTCCATAAAAAAGGCCACGACCTGGGTCGTGGCTTTTTCTTGGCGTCGGGTCAGTCAGACTCAGGCGGTCTGAGGCTCGGGCTCGGATTCCGTATCGCTGTCCCGGTCCCGACTGAAGTAGGCGCGGGTCTCGGCGATCACCACGTGGCGCAGACCGATAAGGCCGATAAGGTTCGGCACCGCCATCAGGCCGTTGACGATGTCCGCCAGCAGCCAAATCATGTCCAGATGGAGGAAGGCGCCGCTCGCCACCAGCACCAGGTAGACGAGGCGGTAGGGCTTGATGGCCTTGACCCCGAACAGGTACTCGGTGCAGCGCTCACCGTAGTAGTTCCAGCCGAGGATGGTAGTGAAGGCGAAGAACAGCAGGCCTATGCTCACCAGGTACTGGCCGACCTGGGCATCCAGTCCCTGGGCGAAGGCCTGGCTGGTCATGGCGGCGCCGCTCAAGTCCCCGCTCCAGACCCCGGTCACCACCAGGGTCAGGCCGGTCATGGTGCAGATGATCAGGGTGTCGATGAAGGTGCCCGTCATGGAGACCAGCCCCTGCTCCACGCAAGAGTCCGTCTTGGCCGCTGCCGCCGCTATGGGGGCCGAGCCCAGACCCGACTCGTTGGAGAAGACCCCCCGCGCCACCCCGGACTGGATCGCCAGCATGATGCCGGCGCCGACGAAGCCGCCGGTGGCTGCATGGCCGGTGAAGGCGCTGTTGATGACCAGCAGTACCGCATCCGGCAGGGCACCGGCGTTGTTCACCAGCACCCCGGCGCAGGCCAGGATATAGAAGATGGCCATAAAGGGCACCACCTTGCTCGACACGCTGGAGATGGACTGAATGCCCCCCAGGGTCACCAGGGCGACGATCAGGGTCAGCACCACGGCGGTTGCCTCACGGGGCACCGAGAAGGAGAGGCTCATGGCATCCGAGATGGCGTTGACCTGGGGGAAGGTGCCGATGCCGAAGAAGGCGACACCTATGCCGAACAGGGCGAACAGCTTGGCGAGCGGCTTGGAGCCCAGCCCCTTCTCCAGGTAGTACATGGGGCCGCCCGCCATCTGGCCGTTGGCATCCTGCTGGCGATACTTCACCGCGAGCAGGCACTCGGCGTACTTGGTGGCCATGCCGAACAGGGCCGCCATCCACATCCAGAACAGGGCACCCGGGCCGCCGAGCTTGATGGCGGTGGCAACCCCGACGATGTTGCCGGTGCCTATGGTGGCGGAGAGCGCGGTGCAGAGGGCACCGAAACTGGAGACGTCCCCCTGCTTGCCATGGCCCTGATCGCGACCAAATACCAGTCGCAGGGCGAGGGGCAGACGCACGACCTGAAGCAGACCCAGTCGCAGGGTGAGGTAGATACCGGTCCCGACCAGCAGGATCAGCAGGGGCGGACCCCAGACAAAGCTATCGATGGCGGCGAGCGCCGATTGAATTGATGACATGCATCCTCCTTAAAAAACAACGATTAAGGAGGAGAAGGATGATCTTCCCATAGGTGTCGCGATCGGCCAGAGGCGATCGGATGCGGGCCAAGCCCAGGTACAACCATCCCATCCCCTCTGTCCTTTTGCCTGAGAGTTTCCGGCGCCAGATTGCGATGCAATCCTGGTGCCTTGCTCCTTCGGCGCCCGATCTAACGGGTCTCTCCAGAGTATCGTCCAGTAGCAGTCCACACCGGTTGCCCGGTACCTGAAAGATTCACTTCTTCGGTGGATGGTCCCCCATCGCTCTCCTGCTACCTTCATCCGAACTAGTTTGGATTAGGAAGCGGGCATGGTAATCCAAAAACTGTGAGCTGTCTCGCACTCCTGCCCCGGCATAGGGGCTTTTTTCCCCTCTCCCCCCTGGCTGGGAAAAATGATGCATGTTTGTTAACTATCAACAGGTTATATCCCGGCACCGGACCCGGCTCCCACTGGCGCTCGACAGGGGGTTTTATATCGATAGCACCTTTCGTCTCGACCAGAAAAACTTGCCAACATATCCAATCAAAATGCTTGCACATAAACTCGATTGCCTGATAATTCCGCGCATAACTAAGCACTTTGCATTCAAGTTATGCATCGTGTCTAGTTGGTCCCTCCGGACCACTCGCCTGAGCCGGCCGTCGCCGGTTCAATCGCATATGGCTTGGGCATTTCACGCCCCCTAAGGACTTTCAAAAGAGAATGAACGAGACCCTGGTCGCACAAGATTACCGCTCGCTGGTTGAACAATTTGGCTCTCCCCTGCTGCTGCTCGACAAGGCAGCCGTCCGCAAACAGTACCGGGCCCTGGCCGCCGCCCTGCCCGACGTGCGTTTGCACTATGCACTCAAGCCCCTGCCCCACGAGGCTGTGGTCTCTGTCTTGAAGGAAGAGGGGGCCTGTTTCGATCTGGCCACCAATGGCGAAGTTGATCTGGTGCGCAGCCAAGGGGTTCGCCCGGGCCGCTGCATCCACACCCATCCCATCAAGCGCGACAGCGACATCCGCTATGCGCTGGAGTTCGGCTGCACCGTGTTCGTCTATGACAACCCGCTGGAGCTGGAGAAGTTCCTGCCCTACAAGGACGAGGTGAAACTGCTGCTGCGGGTCAGCTTCCCGAACCCGGAGACCAAGGTCGATCTCTCCAAGAAATTCGGCTGCACCCCGGAGCAGGCGCTGCCGCTGCTGCAACTGGCCCAGGCCAAGGGCATCAAGGTGATGGGGCTCTCCTTCCACGTCGGCTCCCAGGTGCCCCACGCCCGCCGCCACGTGCAGGCCATCGACGCCTGCCGCGAGATTATGGAGCAGGCCTGGGATCTCGGCCTCAAGCCCTGGGTGCTGGACATCGGCGGTGGTTTCCCGGTGGATTATGAGGGCGGCGAGTTCGATATCGACGGCTTCTGCGCCCCCATCCGCGAGGCGCTCGCCAAGCTGCCCGCCACCGTGCAGAAGATTGCCGAGCCGGGCCGCTTCATCAGCGCGCCGGCCATGACCTCGGTGGCCAGCGTCATGGGCAAGGCCCACCGCGGCGACAAGATCTGGTACTACCTGGATGACGGCCTCTACGGCAGCTACAACGGCCAGCTCTATGACCACGTCACCTACCCGGTGAGCACCCCCTATGCCAGCGGTGCGCTGCACAACGCCGTACTCTCCGGCCCCACCTGCGACAGCGTGGACGTGATCCGGGACGGCATCATGCTGCCGGATCTGGAGATAGGCGAGCTGGTGATCGGCCGGGTCATGGGAGCCTACACCTGGGCCTCCGCCTCCACCTTCAACTTCTTCCCCAAGGCGAGCATCCTCATCCTGGACAGCGCCCAGAAACAGAAACTGGTGGCCGTGGCCTGATCTGACGAACACACCAAAAAAGAGGGGAAAGCCTAGGCTTCCCCCTCTTTTTTTGACCCCAAGGCGTCAGACGAACTGACTACCCAGCAGCCAGGCGGTATAGGCCACGAAGATGGCGAGCAGCAATCCCCCTTCCACTCGGTTGATCCGCCCCTGCCCCTTGCGGCCCAGACACATCACCAGCAGCAGCAGGGTCAGACCCATCATCACGGACCAGTCGCGGGAGAGCACCATGGCATCCACATCCAGCGGCGCTATGCCGGCGGCGATACCGACCACCACCAGGGTGTTGAACAGGTTGGAGCCGAGCACGTTGCCGAGGGCCAGGTCGTGCTCCTTCTTGCGAATGGCGATGAGGGAGGAGGCAAGCTCAGGCAACGAGGTACCCACGGCGACGATCGTCAGGCCAATCACCAGATCGCTGATGCCGAGCGCCTGGGCGATAGTCACCGCCCCCCACACCAGCAGGCGGGAGGCGACGATCAGCAGCACCAGCCCGAGCACCAGCCAGAAGATGGCGCTTTTCAGCGACATGCCCTCGCTACTGATGTCGTCCTCGCTGTCCGCATCCAGGGCATCCCCCTTGCCGCGCATGCCGGCCCAGATGGACCAGCCCATTAGACCTAAGAAGACGGCTCCAAGGATCAGGGCATCCATGCCGCCCAGATGACCGTCCATCAGCAGGGCGCCGGAGAGCAAGGTGATGCCGAGCAGTATGGGGATCTCCTTGCGCACCACCTGTGAAGAGACGGCGATGGGGCTGATCAGCGCGGTCAACCCCAGGATCAGGGCGATGTTGGTGATGTTGGAGCCATAGGCGTTGCCGAGCGCCAGGCCCGGGTTGCCCTGGGAGGCCGCCAAGGCGGAGACCACCATCTCGGGGGCCGAGGTGCCAAAGCCGATGATCACCATGCCGATGAGCAAGGGCGGCATGCCGGCGTAACGGGCGGTCGCGGCGGCGCCGTCCACAAATTTATCCGCACTCCAGACCAGCAGCGCCAGTCCGGCAATCAGGGCAACAAAAGCCAGGGTCATATTCTTCTATCTCATCGGCTGCAAATACGAGAGCCAGGCATCGTGCCTGGCTCCATCCAAAAACGGGCCCAGTGTAGCGAGCCGATTCGCTATTTCAAGGGATAATCAAACAACGATTAACATTTCACAGGGCCGCCAGCAGAGTCTCTGCATCGGACACCTCGAACTTGCCGGGCGCCTCCACGAACAGCTGCTGCACCACCCCATCCACGGCTATCAGGGCGAAGCGTTGGGCGCGCAGGCCACCGAAGGCGCCAGTCTCCTTGGCAAGGCCCAGGGCCTGGGTCCAGCTGCCGTCCCCGTCCGCCAGCATGGTGATGGCAGAGGCGTTCTGGGCCGCCTGCCAGGCCTTCATCACAAAGGCATCGTTCACCGACAGGCAATAGATGGCATCGACGCCCTTGGCCTGAAACTCGTCCGCCAGCACCACATAACCGGGCAGGTGGGCGTTGGAACAGGTGGGGGTGAAGGCGCCGGGCACCGCGAACAGCACCACCTTCTTGCCCGCGAACAGGGCCTGGGTGTCCTGCACCTGCTTGCCGTCCTGAGTGATGAAGGTGAATTCCCCTGCGGGCAGGGATTGGCCGACTGCGATCATGATCTCTCGTCCTTAAGTGGAGGGAAGGAGCCCCAGTCTACTCCAACCCGCAAGAGGGGGACATTGATCTGGCCTATTGGCGATGACCTATCGGGAGCCATGGAAAGTGCGTCGGACACCCCGCACCGAACGGTTTGTCCTGCCGGTGAGGCTGCCCAATTGAAATAGCCCGCAGAGGGCGGGGGATGGGTCACTCGCGCCGCGAGTCTCAGCCTTGCCGGCGAGCCTGCCAGGTTGAAATGGCCAATAGAGAGTCCGGCGTAAATTCGGCGGCCCGTGCAGCTATCTCCGCCAGGCTCATCCAGTAGACGGCGCTCACCTCCTCCGCCTGCAACTGCAAGGGGCCCTGATAGCGGCAGCTGAACAGGCCACCCCAGACCCTGTACCCCTCCCCTTCGGCGTAGAAGGTACCGAAATCTTGCAGGAGCACATCGTGAATGCCCAGCTCCTCCGCCAGCTCGCGCCGGGCACTAGGCTCCATCACCTCACCCTGGGTCACCACGCCGCCGGCGCAGGCATCCAGCATGCCGGGGCAAAAGTCTTTACCAAGGGTCCGGCGCTGCACCAGGATACGACCCTCATCATCCAGCACCAGGATATAGCTGGCGCGGTGGCGCAGGTTCTCCCGCCGTACCCGTGCCCGCTCGGCGACGCCGATCACGCGGTCTTGCTCATCTACTACGTCCACCCACTCCACGCGAGGCACCTTGTTGCAATCATCCAGTGAGCCGCAGTATATCGGGGCCAGACCCTGCTGCGGCAGACTTTTTTCACGTCGTCGATAGCCATCCCACCCGAGGGTTATGCCGCCAAATAAGGATTCATACAAACCTTCACCAAATGTCACATTAGTGTCACGGGATGGGGGCATAGTGTGCCCTGTCCAAGCAACGGGGTGTTTTGCCATGAAGGTGTTCAAGCAGTTGTCTCCTCGCCAGATTGCCCGCCATATCAAGAGCTTCCATCACGGTAGCTTCATGGTAGAGGCACTGGGGCGATTCGAGTTTAGCGGTGGAGTCATCGATTTGAAGACGTTGAGCTGCCATCAGGCCTTGCGGCTGGCCAGGCAGATCAACCTGGCGGTGCGGGATCTTCGCACCACGGCCCTGTTGCCTGGCTGACGTACTCCTTTCCGTCTGTAGTCTGCTTCCATGTACATTTTTGGCCCGTCGCTCACCGAGCGTACGGGCCGTTTTCATGGCGGGGCTCAATGCTGCAGGATCTGGGAGAGGAACAGCTTAGTGCGATCCGACTGGGGATGGTCGAAGAACTGATCCGGCACGTTCTCCTCGATGATCTGGCCCCTGTCCATGAAGATCACCCGATCCGCCACCTGCTTGGCGAAGCCCATCTCGTGGGTGACGCAGAGCATGGTCATCCCCTCGTGGGCCAGCTCCACCATCACATCCAGCACCTCGCGCACCATCTCGGGATCCAGTGCCGAGGTCGGCTCGTCGAACAGCATCACCTGGGGGTTCATGCAGAGGCTGCGGGCGATGGCCACCCGCTGCTGCTGGCCGCCGGAGAGCTGGCCCGGATACTTGAGGGCCTGCTCCGGGATCCGGACCCGACGCAGGAACGTCATGGCGATCTCCTCGGCCTGCTTGCGCGGCATCTGTTTGACCCAGATGGGGGCCAGGCAGCAGTTCTCCAGCACCGTCAGGTGGGGGAAGAGGTTGAAATGCTGGAACACCATGCCCACCTCCCGGCGCACCGTCTCGATGTTCTTGAGATCCGAGGTGAGCGCAGTGCCTTTCACCAGGATGTCACCGCTCTGGTGCTCCTCCAGCCGGTTGATGCATCGGATCATGGTGGACTTGCCGGAACCCGATGGCCCGCAGATGACGATCTTCTCCCCCTTGCCCACCTGCAGGTTTATGTTTCGAAGCACATGAAACTCGCCATACCATTTGTTGACGTCCTTGAGCGCGACCACGGTCTCTGTTGTCATTTTGAAACTACTCCTGATACCTGCACGTCTTGCGCTGTGTGATTGAAGCCATTGAGGGCAATCCCCGCGTCCTTCGTCATGTTAAAACCACTCCTAATGCTTGTGACCCGTATTGAGTTTGTGCTCCAGATAGATGGAGTAGCGGGACATGCCAAAACAGAACATCCAGAAGATCATGGCGATGAACACATAGGCCTCGGTAGAGAAGCCGAGCCAGGCCGGATCCGCCAGGGCCACCTTGGAGATGGCGAGCAGGTCGAACAGGCCGATGATCAACACCAGGCTGGTGTCCTTGAACAGCGAGATGAAGGTGTTCACCAGGGAGGGGATGGTGATCTTGAGAGCCTGGGGCATGACGATGAGCCCCATCACCTTCCAGTAGGAGAGCCCCAGGGCCTCCCCCGCCTCGAATTGTCCCTTGGGGATCGCCTGCAGACCGCCACGGACCACCTCGGCCACATAGGCAGACTGGAACAAGATGATGCCGATGAGGGCCCGCAGCAGCTTGTCGAGCTCCACCTCGCTGGTCATGAAGAGCGGCAACATGACGGACGCCATGAACAACACTGTGATGAGCGGCACCGCTCGCCAGAACTCGATGTAGACGGTGGAGAGGCTGGAGATGACCGGCATGTGGGATCGCCGTCCCAGGGCCAACAGGATCCCGAGGGGCAGCGCCGCCACTATCCCCACGACCGCCAGCACCAGGGTCAGCATCAACCCGCCCCAGCGATTGGTCTCCACCACCGCGAGGCCGGCGCCACCGTGGATCAGCAGGAAGGCGATGACGGGGAACACCAGCAGGGTAAAGAGCGCGAGCCAGCCCTTGCGGGGGGTACGCGGCCAGATGAGCAGCGCCAGCAGCACCGCCAGACCCACGAAGGCCACATTGATACGCCAATACTGATCCACCGGATAGAAGCCGTAGAGGTATTGCCCGAGCCGGCTCTCAATGAAGATCCAGCAGGCCCCCCCCTGGGCACAGTCGGCGCGGCCGCTGCCCTGCCAGGTGGCGGAGAAGAGTGCCCAGTCCAGCGCCGACCAGAGCAGCGGCAGCAGCAGATAGGCCAATACCAGGGTCAGCAGGCTGCTCCACCAGTTGGGAAACAGATTCTGCCGCAGCCAGGCCAGCGCGCCACGCCGGTTGTCCGGGGGGGGCAGCGCCTCTTGCAATTCGTTCACATGCATACGACCTCCCCATGGCTATCGGGATGAAGAGAAGCGCGCTGACAGGCCTTTGTCCCTCGTTGTTTCATCGACATAAGACCCCCTAGCGCTCGACCAGCGCCATCTTGCGGTTGTAGATATTCATCAGGACCGAGGTGCTGAGGCTGATGAGGAGATAGACCCCCATGGTCATGGCGATCACCTCGATCGCCTGCCCGGTCTGGTTGAGGGTGGTCCCCATGAACACCGAGACCAGATCCGGGTAACCGATGGCGGTGGCCAGGGACGAGTTCTTGGTGAGGTTGAGATACTGGCTGGTGAGGGGCGGTATGATGACCCGCATCGCCTGGGGGATAATCACCAGTCTGAGCGTCTTGGTGGGGGACAACCCCAGTGCGGAGGCCGCCTCCGTCTGGCCCTTGCTGATGGCCAGGATACCGGAGCGCACTATCTCGGCGATGAAGGCCGCCGTGTAGATGGTGAGCGCCACCAGCAGCGCCGCGAGTTCCGGCAAGACCGTCAGCCCGCCCCGGAAGTTGAAGCCTTGCAGGGTCGGGATGCTCCAGCCTAGGGGGCTCCCCACCAGCAGGAAGGTGACGAAGGGCAGCAATATGATAAGTCCTATGGTGCTGCTCCAGATCGGGAAGGCTTTGCCGGTCAGCTCCTGGCGACGAGCGGCCCAGCGGCGCAGGCCCCAGCTGATGATCAACGCCAGCAACAGGGCCCAAAGCACATAACCGAAGCCCTCTTCAAACAGCGGCTTGGGCAGATAGAGCCCCCGCACATTGAGAAAGGCGAGCTCTCCCAGCTCCACGCTCTGGCGCGGGGATGGCAGGGTGCGCAACACCGAGAAGTACCAGAAGAAGATCTGCAGCAACAGCGGTATGTTGCGGAAGGTCTCGATATAGACGGTGGCTATCTTGGCCACCAGCCAGTTGCTGGAGAGCCGGGCCACCCCGAGCACGAAGCCGAGCACGGTCGCGAACAGGATGCCGAGCACGGAGACCAGCAGGGTATTGAGCAGGCCCACGACGAAGGTTCGGCCAAAGGTGTAGGTTTCGTCGTAAGGGATCAGGCTCTGCAGGATGCCGAATCCGGCGGAATTGCCCAGAAAATCGAAGCCGGTGGTGATGCCACGGGTGGCCAGATTGGTCAGGGCGTTGTTGATGATGTAGAACAGAAACGCGAGAACGGCGGCGATGGCCAGACACTGGAACACCAGCGCCCGCACCTTGGCGTCGTACCACCAGCGGCCCTGTTCCTTCCTATGGTTTGATGCATGTGACGCCATAAGGATGACTCCGACAAAGCCAAGGCATGGAGAAAACGGGGGGCCAGGCCCCCCTATGGTTCATCGACTCAGCGGATGGGCGGCGCGTACATCAAGCCGCCCTTGTTCCAGAGCGCATTGATGCCGCGGTCAATCTTGAGAGGAGAACCGGCACCCACGTTGCGATCGAACGACTCGCCGTAGTTGCCAACCTGTTTGACGATGTTGTAGGCCCACTTGTCATCCAGCCCCAGCACTGTGCCCTTGGGCTCTTCCAGCCCCAGCAGGCGGCGGATGTCCGGGTTGGTGGACTTGAGCATCTCGTCCACGTTGGCGCTGGTCACGCCGGCCTCTTCGGCGTTGAGCATGGCGTAGAGACTCCAGCGCACCACCTTGAACCATTGATCGTCTCCCTGACGCACCGCCGGGCCCAGGGGCTCCTTGGAGATGACTTCAGGCAATACCAGGGCTTCTTCCGGCTTGGTCAGCTTGATCTTGAGGGAGTAGAGCTGGGACTGATCCGAGGTCAGCACGTCACAGCGACCGGCCTCGAACCCTTTCACTGTCTGATCCGAGGTGTCGAACACCACAGGGGTGTATTTCATGCCGCCATTGGCGCGGAAGTAATCCGCAAGGTTGAGCTCGGTTGTGGTACCGGACTGGATGCAGACTGCAGCCCCATCCAGCTCCTTGGCGCTCTTGACCCCGAGGGACTGTTTGACCAGGAAGCCCTGGCCGTCGTAGTAGTTCACCCCGGCAAAGGTCAGGCCGAGCGAGCCATCCCGGGTCAGGGTCCAGGTGGTGTTGCGGGACAGCAGATCCACTTCCCCGGACTGCAGGGCGGTGAAGCGCTCCTTGGCGGTGAGGGAGACATATTTGACCTTGCCGGCATCCCCGAACACGGCGGCGGCGACGGCGCGGCACACGTCAACGTCGAGGCCGGTCCAGGTTCCCTTGGCATCCGGGTTGGAGAAGCCGGGCAGGCCATCGCCGACCCCGCACTGCACGAACCCCTTCTTCTTGACCGCATCCAGGGTGCCATCTGCCCAAACATTGGCTGCCGCCAGCGACAGCACTATCACCATACCTGCCTTGTGTATCTGCTTCATGTCACTCTTCCCTGTGGTTTGATCCGAGTTGGCATCAAAAATCTCGCAAGATGCCATCCTTTTCCCTGCGGTTCGCAGCTTATCCAGCCCTCAAAAAACCTGTCAATCGGTGCAACCGAGCCCAATTCTGGTGCAGCAGCACAAAATGTCTGAGTGGGTGGCTAAACACCTTATGAATAAAAAATAGACCCTTATTTCCAAAATAGCCTGCTGCCGGAACCCTTTCATACCATGAGGATTATTTTTGCAAAAAAATCGGGGCGCACCGGAATAGGGCAGCAAGAACTGCGACCAACTGACTCATTAGGCTCGGTTTTCTGCTGGCTCGCCCCAATGGGGGGAGGACAGGACACAGGGTGGGTAGCAGGGATTGCGAGGAAACCGGAAGGGAGGGATGATCAATATCCCCATCGCCAGGGAGGGTCAGAAAACGATACCGCAGCAGAGGATATGGCCCTCAGGTGAGCAAGACCTAACCATGGTCATTGGGGGCATGAGCCAGCGGCTCAGCCGCCCCGTGGGCCGTCTTCAATCTGGGTGATGACGCCGTTCTCGACGGTCACAAACTGCATGAACTGGTTCTTGCCGAAGTTGTAGGTCCATCGCTCGGCGTATTTCACCGTCATGCGGGCGCCGAAGCCGTTCTCCTCATATCGGGTCAGGTCTTCCTTGAGCATGGGCTGACCGCAGCGGATCAATAGCTCGGCCGTGGTATCCCCCTCGGTCAGCAGCGCGCTCTTGCAGCGCAGGGTGCCGGCGCTCACCGGCAGGGCGGCAATCAACAACAAGGCGCAGACAAGCTTCATTTTGCGCTCCATTTAAACAGCAGGGCCCCCAAGGAGAGGCACACCAAGGCAAACAACGCGACCTGGGCCAAGGCGCCGGCGACTGCTTGCCAGCCCGCCCCCTCCAGCATCACGGCGCGGGCCGCCTCGATGATCTGGCTTAAGGGAAGGCGGGCTCCGATGGCCTGTAGCCAGGGGGGAGAACCTTCCAGGGAAAACCAGACACCGGATAGAAACATCATGGGCAGGCTGATGAGATTGAGCAAGCCGCTCGCCAGCTCCTCGTTCTGGAGTCGAGCCGCGATGAGCAGGCCGAGGGAGGCCATGGCGGTGCCACCGACCAGGGCTATCAGCAGCAGCAGCCAGCCCGACCCCAGCAGGGGCACCTCCAGCAGCCAGTAGGCCACCAGAAACACCAGCAGACTCACCACCAGGGTGATCAGCACTCGCGACAGCAACTGGGCACCGAGAAATTCGGCCGCCGACAAGGGGGTGGCCCTCAGTCGCTTGAGCACCCCGTTCTTGCGGTAGCGGACGATGACGAAGCCGACCCCGAACAGGCCGGAGAACATCAGGTTCATGCCGATCACCCCGGGCAGCAGCCAGTCACCGTAGCGGATGGCCCGCCCTTGCAGCACCTCCTTTTGCAGCGGCAGCCCGATCGCCTGGCGCAGCAAATACTCCGCCATGGCCCCCTGAGGCGCATCCGGATTGACCCAATAGTGGCCATGGGTGGGCGAGAGCAGCAGATCCAGCTGATGGTGGCGCACCTTGAGCAGCCCCTTCTCTGCGTCCTCATAGGGGATCAGCTTCAGCAGTGGAATGACTTGCAGGGGCTGATAGGCGGCAGGCAGCTCTCCCAGCACCCCTATCTGTACCAGGGGCTTGGGGGGGCCGGAGAAGATGAGGGAGAAGCCGATGACCAGCAGCAAGGGGAACACCAGATTCCAGACGAGGGCCGCCCGATCGCGCACGAACTCGAGGTTGCGGGCATGGAGCAGCGCCCCGATGCGCCTCAGGGATCCGCTCATGCGCCGCTCCTCAGGCTATGGCCGGTCAGCAGCAAGAAGAGATCCTCCAGATTGGGGGAGCGCACCTGCATGCCGGTCAGCGGCACCCCCAGCCTCAGCAGATGGGGCAGCAGGAGCGCCACATCGGGGCAGGTCAGCTCCACCTGATCCCCGCGCCGCTGCAACGGGTGTCCCAAGTGCGCCAGGGCCGGATGATCCGCGAGACGCACCAGCACGCCGTCGAAGTGGCGGGCCAGCAGCGCCGCCGGGGTATCCAGGCTGAGCAGATGACCGTGATCCACGATGGCGATGCGATCGCACAGCTGCTGCGCCTCGTCCATGTAGTGGGTGGTGAGCACCACCGTCTTGCCCTGAGCCTTGATGGCCTCGATGCGCTGCCAGAAGTGGTGGCGCGCCTGGGGATCCAGCCCTGTGGTGGGTTCATCGAGAAACAGCAGCTCGGGATCGCCGAGCAGGGCCAGGGCCAGCAGCAGGCGCTGACGCTGACCGCCGGAGAGCTTGCGGCTGTCCCTGTCGATGAACTCCCCGAGGGCGCACAGCTCGATGAGGAGATCCCGCGGCAAGGGGCTGGGATAGAGGTTGGCGAACAGGCGCAGGGTGTCGCGCACCGTCAGAAAATCCTGCAGGGCCGTGTGCTGAAACTGGATGCCGATGCGGGAGCGGTAATCGGGGCCACGGGGGGCGCCGTGAAACAGGATCTGGCCGCTGTCCGGGGTGAGGATCCCCTCCAGCAGCTCTATGGTGGTGGTCTTGCCCGCCCCGTTCGGCCCGAGCAGGCCGAAACAGCTGCCGGCAGGAATGGCAAAGCTGAGCCCGTCCACCGCCTTGACGCCGGGGAAGTGCTTGATGAGGTCGACGACTTCGATGATGGCAGCCATGGGGGATCTCCCTGCAGACGCTCTGACTATATCCAAAACGCCCCGCACTGCCCATGTCCCTCTCTGCGCCGGGGTCAGAAGTGCACAAAAGCAAACGGCGACCCTGAGGTCGCCGTTTGTCGGTGCAGAGTGACCGGATCACAGGATGTCCAGCAGCTCCACTTCGAATACCAGGGCGGAGTACGGCGGGATGGAGCCGGCACCGCGAGCACCGTAGGCCAGATCCTGCGGAATGTAGAGCTTCCACTTGGAGCCAACCGGCATCAGCTGCAGCGCTTCAACCCAACCGGCGATCACGCCAGTCACCGGGAATTCGGCCGGCTCGCCACGAGCAACGGAGCTGTCGAACACGCCACCGTGGGTGAAAGTACCGTGGTAGTGCACACGCACGGACTGGCCGGCAACCGGCACGGCGCCATTGCCTTCGACCATGACTTCGTACTGCAGACCGGAGTCGGTCACTTTCACTTCGGCGCGCTTGGCGTTGTCGGCCAGGAAGGCCTCGCCATCGGCTGCGGCAGCCTTGGCGGCGGCTTCCTGCTCGGCTTGCATGCGGGTGGTGATGACCTGGAAGGCATCGTTGATATCGTCACGGCTGACCGCGAACTCCAGGCCATTCAGGGCATCGGCCAGACCTTGCTGCAGGGCCGGGATATCCAGACCGGCGAAGGCTTGCTGCGCCAGTTGATCACCCATGTTGCGGCCGATGCCGTAGCTGGCCTTCTGTTCGATAGAGTCGTATTGGGACATTGAGATATGGCTCCAGATCTTGGAAATAAAAGAGACGGGATGATATCAGACTTTTTCCCGGGGTGCTGCCGACCGGCCATGGATTTACCCTCCATGGGAGGCACTTCACAGTCGCCCTTCATCCCCTGCCCTTCTCCAGCGAGGGGAAAAGGGAGAGCAACACAGCCGCGCCCCTTTCCCCAGGCGTGGTCCAGCAGGGCCCACAGCGCCACGCCTTTGCTCAGGCTTGGTCCAGCAGAGCCCGCACCGCCGCCACCTTGGCGCCGTCCGTGATATTGACCCTGCCATCGTCCGAGGTACCCATGTTGACCCCGTGGGGCACCATGCCCCCGCGCCAGCCCATGCCGGACATGTGCACCTCGCTCACGCCGGTGAACTCCAGGATGGTGCGTACGTTGCCTTCATTGACGCCGGCCCCCGGCATCAGGCTGGCACGACCGGCCAGGGTCTGCTGCATGGCTTGCAGGGTCTCGAGCCCCGCCAGGGCGGTGGGCGCGTGACCCGAGCTCAGGATCCGCTCACAGCCCGCCGCCACTATGGTCTCGAGATCCGCGCGCCAGTCGGAGCTGAGATCGATGGCGCGATGGAAGGTCACGCCGAGGGGGCCGGCAGCCTCCACCAGCCGCTTGAGCAGGGTTGCGGGCACCCGCCCCGTTTCATCCAGCAGGCCGACCACGACCCCCTGCAAACCGGCGGTGCGGGCGGCGGCGATGTCCTGCAGCATGATGTCGAACTCGGCGGCACTGAAGCAGAAGTCCCCGGCACGGGGGCGGATCATGGCGTAGACGGGGATGGTCGCGTGGCGCGCCACCTGTTGCATGAAGCCGTAGGAAGGCGTCAGGCCACCCAGGCCCAGCGCAGAGCAGAGCTCGATGCGATCCGCGCCGGCCTCTTGGGCGGTAAACAGGGATTCCAGATTGTCGATACAGATTTCAAGACGGGTCATGATGACTCCTTGTTCAGGGAGATCAGACCCTGTGCCTGATCTCATAAATTGAGCAAAGCCGCGCCGCGCACACCACCCGCACCGCCGAAACGGGCCTGGCGGATGGCCGGCAGGGCGACCCCGGGCAACAGGTGGCCGGGCAGGCGCTTGGGCAGCTCTTCATACAGGGCCGGCAGGCCGCTGAGGCCCCCGCCCAGCACCACCACCTCGGGGTCGAGCACAGAGATGGCGGTGGCGAGGCCTGCGGCCAGGATCTCCAGCCAGCAGTCTAGGGTGGTCAGGGCGCTGGCTTCGTGCGCCTCGTAGCGGGCGACTATCTGGTGACCGCTGGCCCGCTCCCCATGGAAGTGGTGATAGAGCCGCTCCAGACCGGTGCCGGAGGCATAGGTTTCGAAACATACCAGGCGGCCACAGCCACAGCGGGGGCGCGGCAAGTCGGGATACTTCATCAATATGGTGGCGGGCAGCGGATAGTGGCCTATCTCCCCTGCCAGCCAGTTGCGGCCCTGGATCAGTTGCCCGGCCAGATAGACGGCGCCACCTATGCCGGTGCCTATGGTCACCCCCAGGGCGCTCTGCGCCTCGGCCGCCGCCCCCTGGTGCACTTCGGACCAGAGGAAGCAGTTGGCATCGTTGTCCACCCTGACGGTGCGCCCCAGCAATGCGGTCAGATCCGCCCCCAGGTGACGGCCATGGATGGCGGGCAGGTTCGCCGCCACTATGCTCTTGTCGTCCCGGTTGAGGATGCCGGGAAAGCCGATCCCGACCGCCCCCACGGCGCCGAAGCGGGCATCCGCCTCCAGCACCCGACTGCGAATGAGTTGCTGCAGCCCCGGATAGTCATCCCCCGGGGTGCTCATGCGCTCCTCGTGGCAGAGGTTCAAGTCGCCGTCATACACCGCAAAGGCGACCTTGGTGCCACCAATATCAAAACCGTAATACATGCCCACACTCCCTTGCCGACTAACCGGAACAGTGATTCCAGAGGGGGAACATTGTATTAATTCGCAGAAAAAATAAAGCAACGGGAGGTCAAAAACGGGAGCCAGCTCAAAGCAAACGGAACATTTGTCGCTGCAGGCAGGGCTGCCCCAGGCTGGTGAGGGTGCGCTCCTGCCCGTCGAACACGAAGCCACGGCGCTGATAGAAGCCCTCGCCTATCCGGTTGCCGTCGAGCAGCCACAATCTGACGCATTCGCAGCCGGCCCGGCGCATCTGCATCGCCACCGCCTGCCACAGCCGCTTGCCATAACCCCGGCGCCAATGGGCGGGATGCAGGTAGAGGGCGCAGATGCGGGCTGTCATCATCGCCTCCTGAACGGGCTGCCAGTAGAGCAGGCCGATGACCACCTCGTTCTGGCAGATCAGCATGGGCAGGGGACCGGGTTCGGCCAGCCGACGCTGCCAGATCTGCAGATGATCGGTGACCGCCAGCTGGGCCAGCACATCCTCCCCCAGCATCTCGCCATAGGCCGCCAGCCAGCTGGCCCGCTGCATCACCGTCATGGCGGCGGCATCGGCGGGCCGGGCGAGTCGCAGGCTTATGCCTTGCACTGGGGAACCAGGCCGGAGGCTTTCGCCTGCTGATACAGGGGCTGCACCTCGGCCTGCTGGGCCTGCAGCTCGGCGATGCGGCTCTCGTCACTCGGGTGAGTGGAGAGCAGCTGGGGCGGCGCCTTGCCACCGGAGGCGGCACTCATGTTTTGCCACAGGGGGATGGCCTGCGCCGGATCGAAGCCGGCGCGAGCCATCAGCGCCAGACCCAGCCTGTCCGCCTCGCTCTCCTGCTCGCGGCCATAAGGCAGGGTGATACCCACCTGGACCCCGAGTCCGAGGGCCGCCATGGTGGCACCGCCCCCCTGACTGCTGCCGATGGCCGCGTCGGCCACCGCCAACCCGATGCCGGTCAGCTGATCCCGGGAGAGACGCTCGTTGGAGTGCTGGGCCAGCACGTGGGTCAGCTCGTGGCCGATGACGGTGGCGAGCTGATCCTGATTCTTGGCCACCTTCAGCAGTCCGCTGTAGACCCCGATCTTGCCGCCGGGCAGGGCGAAGGCGTTCACCTCCTTGGAGTCGAACACCACTACTTCCCAGCTGGTGATGCCATAGCTGGCGGGCACCTGGGCGGTGACCGCCTTGGCCACGCAGGAGACATAGGCATTCATCCTGGCATCCGTGCTCACCTTCTCCTGCTTCTTCATCTGCTCGAAGGAGTCGGCTCCCAGCTGATTCATCTGCTGGGGGGAGAAGAGCAGCATCTGGCTGCGACCGGTCGGCGACTGGGCACAACCGGCCAACAGGGCGCCGCACAGGGCCACCAGGCCAAACGGGTACAGGGGAGAAGCACGCATGAAGGGATCCTTGAACCATGAAGTTGTCCCTATTCTCGGAAATGCCGCCTCAGGGTGCAAGTCTGGCCGCCATCCGTTGCGACCAAAAATATCCCCAGGCCCCAAAATAAAAACGAGCCCACCTGGGGCTCGTTTATCTGCAAGGTCGAAGAGGGGGATTACATGATACCCAGCTTCTTCAGGTCGGCCTGGACCACCTTGGCGGGAACCGGCACATAACCGTCCTTCGCCACTATGGTCTGACCCGCCTTGGAGAGCATCATCTTCACGAACTCTTGCTCCATCGGGGCAAGGGGCTTGTTCGGGTGCTTGTTCACGTACACGTACAGGAAGCGTGACAGCGGGTACTTGCCGGTGATGGCGTTGTCCGAGGTGGCTTCGATGAAGGTCTTGCCATCCTTGGAGAGCGGCACGGCACGCACGCCGGAGGTGACGTAGCCGATGCCGGAGTAGCCGATGCCGTTCAGGGAGGAGGAGACGGACTGCACCACGGAGGCAGAGCCCGGCTGCTCATTCACGCCACTCTTGAAGTCGCCGTTACACAGGGCGTGCTCCTTGAAGTAGCCGTAGGTGCCGGAGACGGAGTTGCGACCGAACAGTTGCAGATCCTTGGAGGACCAGCTGCCATCCAGACCCAGGTCGGCCCACTTGGTGGCGGCCTTGGCTTCACCGCACTTGAGGGTGCTGGAGAAGATGGCATCGATCTGCGGCATGGTCAGCCCCTTGATGGGGTTGTCCTTGTTGACGAACACGGCCAGGGCATCGACGGCGACCCGGATGGCGGTCGGCTTGTAGCCGTAACGCTTCTCGAAGGCCTCCTCTTCACCGGCCTTCATGGCGCGGCTCATGGGGCCAAACTGGGCGACACCCTCGGTCAGGGCGGTCGGGGCCGTGGAGGAGCCGGCAGCCTGGATCTGCACGTTGACGTTGGGGTACATGCGCTTAAATTCTTCGGCCCACAGGGTCATCATGTTGGCCAGGGTGTCCGAGCCGACAGAGGACAGGTTGCCCGAGATGCCGCTGGTCGGGGCGTAATCCGGCAGATCCTTATCCACACCGGCAGCCAGGGCGCTGACAGAAAACAGGGTTGCTGCGGTGAATCCGATTACACCAGCCAGTTTGTTGAGTTTCATCCAATCTCTCCAAAATTACAGAAGGCTATTGCCAATACTTGGCGCCGATTAACACTGTCTTGCCGTGGTCAATCCGACTGCATCAGTCAGATTGTTGAGTTTAAATCCGTCCCCTCCTCTTCAAGGTTGCAGAAGGTCCGCTCTTAAGACGGCGCCAGTATCTGGGCTGGCAATGACAAATTTATGGATTTAATGTGACACTTTGATGACATGAAAAGGATTTTATTGCATGAAAAAAGGGCCCTGAACAGGGCCCTTCCGTAAGCGCTAACCCATTGCCAGACAAGCTTATTTCACCACCACCATGCGAGCGGGGATGAGGAAGCTGAAGCGGCTGCCCTTGCCAACCCGGCTCTCTATCTCGAGCTGGGCATCGTGATGGCTCAGGGCGTGCTTGACGATGGCGAGGCCGAGCCCGGAGCCGCCGGTGTGACGGGAGCGCGCCTTGTCGACCCGATAGAAGCGCTCGGTCAGCCGCGTCAGGTGCTCGGGGGCTATGCCCTCCCCCTCGTCCTCGACCACGAACAGCGCCATGGCCCCCTGCTTGCGCCACTCCACGCTGATCCTGCGCCCCGCCGGGGTGTAGTGGATGGCGTTGTAGACCAGATTGGAGACGGCGCTGCGCAGTTGATCCCGATCGCCGCGCAGGAACAGATCCGGCTGCACCTTGAAGGTGATCTGGTGGGCACTCTCCCCCGAGAGCGCCCTCGCCTCCTGCTCCAACAGCCCCAGCATGGCGGGCATGTCCACCAAATGGGAGAGATCCACGCTCGGCGCCGCCTCGATGCGGGACAGGGTGAGCAGCTGATTGACCAGGTTGTCCATGCGGATAGTCTGCTCCATCATCACCCTGTGAGCCTTGGCCCACATGGCGGGGGGCGGCGGCTCCTCGGTCATCTCCAGATAGCCCTTGAGCACGGTGAGCGGGGTGCGCAGCTCGTGGGAGACGTTGGAGACGAAGTGCTTGCGGGTCTTCTCCAGGCTGCGCAGCCGGGTCACGTCCCGCACCACCAGCATGGCCTGATCCTCGGCGTAGGGCATGATCCGGAATTCGAGAAACTTCTCCTCGTTGATGGGGGAGTGCATCTCGAAGGGTTCGTCATACTGCCCCTTGCCGAGGTAGGCGACGAAGGCGGGATGGCGGATGAGGTTGCCGATGTGCTGACCCGCATCCTCTGGCCAGCGAAAGCCGAGCAACTGCTCCGCCAGCCGGTTGCACCAGAGGATGCTGCCGTCGGTGCGAAACACCACGGCCGCATCGGGCAGCGCCTCGGCCCCCTCCCGGAAGCGGCGGATGAGACCCGCCAGCTCCCGGCGCCGGGCCCGGTGACGCTGCTGCAACTTGTAGATGCCGTTGAAGATGTACTCCCAGCTGCCGCTGCCATGGGGCGGCACCAGGCTGCGATCGTGCCACAGCCAGTCCGACAGCCGCTTCTGGAAGCGGTAGTGCCACCCCAGATGCAGCACTGTGGCCACCAGCAGGCAGAGTGCGAGATGATCGATTAACCAACCTACCAAGACGAAGGGGGCGTAGAAGAACGCCATTCGCCACAACTGTCGCCGCCAGGCGTAAGGTTGCAACATTAAGATCTCCTAGAGACAGCAAAGAGCAAGGGGCCACGCCAGCAGGCGCAGTGTTGCAACCTCTTCCCCTCCCCAAGACAGCCGGGCGAATGAGATTGCAACATCGGGTCCCTAGAGACGGGTAGAGAAGCGGTATCCGGCTCCGCGTACCGTCTGGATCAGTCTGTCGTGTCCCGTCTCTTCGATGGCCTTGCGCAGGCGGCGGATGTGCACGTCCACCGTCCTGTCCTCCACATACACATTGGTCCCCCAGACGTTGTTGAGCAACTGCTCGCGGCTGTAGACCCGCTCCGGGTGCGTCATGAAGAAGTGCAGCAGCTTGAATTCGGTCGGCCCCATGTCCAGCGCCTTCTCCTCGGCGCTGACCCGGTGGGAGACCGGATCCAGTTTGAGGCCCTGCACCTCGATCACCTCGTCCACCGAGGTGGGGGAGACCCGGCGCATCACCGCATGCAGGCGGGCGGTCAGCTCCTTGGGGGAGAACGGCTTGGTGATGTAGTCGTCGGCGCCCGCCTCCAGGCCACGCACCTTGTCCTCCTCCTCACCGCGGGCGGTCAGCATCACCACCGGGATCTGGCGAGTCACCTCATCCTGCTTGAGCTGCTTGATGAACTGGATACCGCTGCCACCTGGCATCATCCAGTCCAGCACGATGAGTTCGGGGTAGGGTTCGCGCACCTTCGCCAGTCCATCGGCATAATCTTCCGCCTCAACGGTCTCATATCCTTTCTGCTCGAGCACGAAGCAGAGCATTTCGCGGATTGGTGCCTCGTCCTCGACCACCAGAATTCGCTTAGCCATATCCCTTCTCTCTCCTCTGTGAAGATGGGTGCGCCAATTATTAGAACTTTCTGTGACACTTTTATGACTTTATGACAGGCGGGATGATAAACGTTTTCAGATTCAGGTGGCAGCGGTCCGTTGCAGCAGGTCCCAGCGATTGCCGCTGATGTCCTCGAACACCACCACGGTGCCATAAGGCTCGATGCGGGGCTCTTCACAGAAATGGACGCCATGGGCCTGCATGCGGTGATAGTCGCCCCAGAAGTCGTCGGTCTCGAGGAACAGGAAGACACGGCCACCGCCCTGCCGGCCGATGGCGGCCTCTTGCTCGGAGTTGGCGGCGCGGGCCAGCAGCAGGGCCGAGCCGGGGGCGCCCTTGGGGGCGACACGCACCCAGCGCTTGCCCGGTTTGCCCGGCTCGTCCAGTTGGCTGTCCTCCAGCAGGGCAAAACCCAGCCCCTGGGTGAAGAAGGCGATGGCCTGGTCGTAATCGGCCACCAGCAGGGTCAGGGCACCGAGGTGTTGTGGCATGTGGATCTCCTCATCAGATGGGTGCAGGCACCCGAGGCGCGCAGCATAGCGGTTTTCCCCCCCGCAGTACCAGCGGCCATCGGCCTCGGCTCACTCCACCTCGACCCGGTTGCGGCCCCGCTTCTTGGCCTGGTAGAGCGCCTCGTCGGCCCGCTTCAGCGTCCGCTCAAGGGGATCGCCCCGCCGCTCCGCCACCCCGAAGGAGGCGGTGATCCTGAGCCCAAGGGGCCAGGCCGGATAGGCCTCCAGCGCCCCCCGGATCCGCTCGGCCAGCGCCTCGGCCCTCCCCTGCTCGTAGTGCAGGCAGACCAGCACGAACTCCTCCCCGCCCCAGCGTACCAGCCGGCACAGGCTGTCACAGTGGCGCAGCACCTCGCTCACCATGTGCTTGAGCACCTCGTCCCCCATGGGGTGGCCGTGGGTGTCGTTGACCCCTTTGAAGTGATCGATGTCGATGTAGATCAGTGAGAGGGGCATCTCGCCGAGCTCGCCGAGCAGCTTCTCGCCGCCGAGGCGGTTGAGGGCCCCGGTCAGGGGGTCGTAGCGGGCCTCCTCCTCGGTGCGCCGGTTCTGCTCGCTGAGGCTCTGGCTGAGCGCCTCCGCCGCCAGCTTGGCCGCCCTGGCCTTGCGCAGCTTGTCCCCGATGAGCAGGTGCTCTATCAGGAACAGCAGGACCCCGTAAGCCAGCCAGCTCATCAGCAGATAACGGTAGAAGTCCCCCGGCTTGCCCCAGCGGCCATAGAACTCCATGCGTTCCAGGGTCAGCCGGTAGGCCCCCGGCTGCATCTTGTCGTCGGAGGCGAGCTCGATGGCGTAGACATGCCGCAGATCCGGCCCCTGCTGGGAGAGCGGGATGCTGTACCGCTGCACCCACCAGGAGCTGGGGGCGAACACGTCCATCCGCACGTCCTGCGGCATGCCTAGATCGTCGGCACTGAAGAGTACCTCGTTGAATTTGTGGGAGGATTCGTCCCCCGGCGTCGAATAGACGGGGTCGTAGTTGCGCAGATAGAGGCGCCAGGCCTGGATGCCCTGCCCCTCGACGTTCAGCTGGACCCGTATGCCCTCGAAGCGGGAGAGATCTATCCCGGCGCCGGGCTCGGTCAGGGTCAGGATCAGCTCGCAGAAGGGGTAGTCGTAGCCCCCGCGCAGCCGGCAATCCAGGGTGGGTTTGGGGGTATCGGCGATCAGGGTCGTCACCGAGCGTCCGCCGTGGACACGATCGTCCTGCGTACTGATGGACATCTTGGCATCGGTCAGGATGTTCAACCTCTGCTCAGGCCCGAACTCAAACAGCAGGATCGCCACCAGGCTGATGGCCAGCAAGCACCAGAACAGCAGATTGGTCGCGCGAGGATAGGAAGGGATCATCGGCATCACACCTAAACGGGAACCTTGAGGCTACACCTTGGGATCCGGCCGTCACCGGCACCCAGGGTTATTACACGCGCCCGAAACAGGCGCAGGATGACACTGCTACTGCCGAACTGGTCGCATGCTTGCCATATGCACTCCATGTCATGGAAAAATAAAGCAAAATTGCTATCTTGGCGACCAGTCTACACAAGCCTCACCCTGACTGACAACGCCCTCATCCCCCCTCTTTCAACAACCGGTAGAGGGTGGTGCGACTGATCCCGAGACGGCGCGCCGCCTCGCTCAGATTGCCCCCGCAGGCCGCCAGGGTCTGCTGCGCCTGTCGCCGGCTCTGGCTGCGCAGACTGGTCTTCGGCGCCATGACCCCGGCGCCCGGCGCCGCCTCGGGCAGATGCAGGTGGGCCGGGGTGATCACGCCCTGCCCCTCCGCCAGCACGCAGGCCACCTCCAGCACCTGCTTGAGCTGACGCACGTTGCCAGGCAACGGGTGGGCCAGCAATAGCCGAAGCGCCGCATCATCCAGGCGCAGGGAGGCATCCATCTCGCCGATCAGCCGCCCCATCAGGGCGCAGCGCTCGGCATGGGGGCGCTCGCGCAGCGGCGCCACCCATTGGCGCCAGCCACTGATGCGGTAATAGAGATCCTCCCGAAAGTCCCCGGCCTGCACCATGGCCGCCAGATCCCGGTGGCTCGCGCTCACCAGCCAGAAATCCACCGCTTCCGGCCTGTGGCTGCCAAGGGGGGTGACGGTTCGCTCCTGCAACACTCGCAGCAGCCGGGTCTGGGCGGGCAGGGGCAGCTCGCCTATCTCGTCCAGCATCAGCAGGCCGCCATGGGCCGCCCGCAGGTAACCCTGACGGCCCTGGCTGCGGGCACCGCTGAAGGCGCCACCCACGTAGCCGAACAGCTCGGCCTCCACCAGATCCGCCGGCAGGGCGCCGCAGTTGACGCACACCAGGGGCTTGTCCTTGCGGCTCGACTGGCGATGGAGCGCGCGCACCAGATGCTCCTTGCCGCTGCCGGTCTCCCCCTCGACGAGCAGGGGGATGCCCCGCTCCAGCATCTTGAGGGGCACGGCGTCGACAGGGGGGATGGCGACATCGAGGGGTTCGACCGGCGCCTCCAGCCGCAGCCCGCGCCCCTCCCGCAGCAACTGCCAGCCATCGAAGGGGTGCTGGCCGAGCCAGAGCCGCCCCGCCCGGTTGGCACCGAGCAACTCCCCCGACTCCCCCAGCAGCAGGCGGGCCGACCAGAGGCTCTGGGGCTCGAGATCCACCAGCCAGCCCCCCTTGCGCACCAGCAGGGCATTCTCCAGGGTCATGGCCAGCAGTCGCACCGTCCCCAGCATGTCGCCGTCGTGGTGGGCCGCATCGGTGGAGATGTCGAGCACCCCGAGCAGGGAACCGTCCGGCCCGAGCAGGGGGCAGGCGCTGCAACTGAGGCCGCTGTGCTGGGCGAAGAAGTGCTGGGCCCCCAGCACCTGCACCTCGCTCCGCTCGGCCAGGGCGGTGCCGATGGCGTTGGTGCCCTTGCTCGCCTCCCCCCAGCAGGCGCCGCTGCGCAGGAAGATGCGCTCGGCGTGGCGAGCGAACCCCTCATCCCCGCTGGCGGCCAGTATGGCCCCCTCGCCGTCGCACAGCAGCAACCGACAGGGACGTCCCGCCAGCAGCTGGGCAAACAGGGGCAGCACGAAGCGCTGGAAACAGGCGATGAGCTCACGGCTCGCCTCCAGCCGGGCCGACAGCTCCCCCTGGGGCAGGAGATCCAGCTCGGCGCTCTGCTGGCGGCTGAGCCCCTGGTGCAGGCAACGCTGCCAGGAGCGTTGAATGGGGCTGGACATGGGGGATTCGCGCATCTGGCCTCCTGTTCACAAACGATACGGTGGCGAGGTCAACTGTCCAGAAACGGCACAGTTCCCCGGCAAGTTCGAGTTTTCCGGTTAATCAAGATACGCCGCTGCGCCCTGTTTGATAACGTTTTTGTAACTTTTCACCTCTGGTCAGACCCAGTGGCACGGCCCTTGCGATAGCCAGCAGGCAACCGGCTCCCCGTTGGACCGGCCAGGACCACACAAGGATAATGCGATGATCTACACAGCTCCCGGCCAGGCAGGCGCCCTGGTCAACTTCAAGTCCCGTTACGACAACTTCATCGGTGGCGACTGGGTGGCCCCCCGCGCCGGGCGCTACTTCGAGAATGTCTCCCCCGTGGATGGCCGGGTGTTCTGCGAGGTGGCCCGCTCCGATGCCGCCGACATCGAACTCGCCCTGGATGCAGCCCACAAGGCGTTCCCCGCCTGGAGCAAGACCAGCGTCACCGAGCGCAGCAACCTGCTGCTGCGCATCGCCGATCGCATCGAGCAGAACATAGAGCGCCTCGCCGTCGCCGAGACCTGGGAGAACGGCAAGGCGGTGCGCGAGACCCTGGCCGCCGATCTCCCCCTGGTGGTGGATCACTTCCGCTACTTCGCCGGCTGCATCCGCGCCCAGGAGGGCTCCGCCGCCGAGCTGGATCAGAATACCGTCAGCTACCACTTCAAGGAGCCCATCGGCGTGGTCGGCCAGATCATCCCCTGGAACTTCCCCCTGCTGATGGCGGCCTGGAAGCTGGCCCCCGTGCTGGCGGCGGGCTGTTGCAGCGTGCTCAAACCCGCCGAGCAGACCCCGGTCACCATCATGATGCTGATGGATCTCATCCAGGATCTGCTGCCCCCCGGCGTGGTCAACGTGGTCAACGGTTATGGCAACGAGGCCGGGCAGGCTCTGGCCACCAGCGACCGGATCCAGAAGCTCGCCTTCACCGGTTCGACCGAAATTGGCGCCCATATACTGCGCTGCGCCGCCGAGAAGTTGATCCCCTCCACCGTGGAGCTCGGCGGCAAGTCCCCCAACATCTACTTCGCCGACGTGATGCAGCACGAGAGCCAGTACATCGACAAGGCGGTGGAGGGCATGCTGATGACCTTCTTCAACCAGGGGGAGGTGTGCACCTGCCCCTCCCGCGCCCTGGTGCAAGAAAGTATTTATGATGACTTTATGGACCGCGTGCTGGCCCGTGCCCGCACCATAGTGCAGGGCAACCCCCTCGACACCTCGACCCAGGTGGGGGCCCAGGTCTCCCGCGAGCAGTACGACAAGATCCTGAGCTACATGGAGATAGGCCGCGGCGAGGGGGCGAAAATGCTGATCGGCGGCAACGCCGCCCGGGTGAGCGGGCTGGAGGGGGGTTTCTACATCCAGCCCACCATCTTCCACGGCCAGAACAGGATGCGGGTGTTCCAGGAGGAGATCTTCGGCCCGGCCCTCGGGGTCACCACCTTCAAGGACGAGGCGGAGGCCCTGGCCATCGCGAACGACACCCAGTACGGACTGGGAGCGGGTCTGTGGACCCGGGACAACAACCTGGCCTGGCGCATGGGCCGCGGCATCCAGGCAGGCCGGGTCTGGATCAACTGCTATCACGCCTACCCCGCTCACGCGGCCTTCGGCGGTTACAAGAAGTCCGGCATTGGCCGCGAGACCCACAAGATGATGCTGGATCACTACCAGAACACCAAGAACCTGCTGATAAGCCACGATATCAACCCCCTCGGCTTCTTCTGATGGGGGTCTGATAGAACAAGGGCGCCTGTTGGCGCCCTTTTTGATCTCAGCCACTCCTGGCCGCTCTATGCCCTAACGTTCCATACCCAGTTGCTGGCGATAGCGCTGGGGGGAGCAGCCCAGCTCCCGGTTGAACATGGCGATGAAGGCGGAGGTGGAGCCGTAACCGAGGCGCCAGCCTATCTCCTGGATGGAGAGCTCCCCCTTGAGCCAGGCCAGGGCCTTCAACAGCCGCAGCCGCCCCCGCCACTGGCCGAAGTTCATGCCAAGCTCCCGCACGCAGCGCCGGGCCAGGGTGCGCTCTGTGCTGTGCAACTGCTCGGCCCACTGGGCCAGGGTACGCGCGTCGGCCGGGTCGCTGCGCAGGGCCGCCAGCATGGGGGCCAGCAGCTTGTCCTGGCTCATGGGCAGATAGCTCTCCTGGCAGCGGGTGTGGGCCAGCTTCTCGATGAGCAGCTCGGCCTGACGCCTGTCCCAGTCGTTCTCCATGTGGCCCAGTTTGCGCTCGCAAAAATCCGCCAGCAGGGCGCGGATGAGCGGCGTCATCTCCAGCAGCCTGGGTTCGGCGGGCAGGCGGGCGGCCAGGGGCTGGTTCACATAGATGGAGGTGTAGGCCAGCGCCTGCTGGTTGTAGGAGGCGTGCTCCAGATCGGCGGGCACCCAGATGAGGTAGTCCGCCGGCGCCACCAGCCGCTGGTCGTCCAGCACTATCTCCATTACGCCGAGGCTTATCATGCTGAGCTGGCCCCAGGGATGGCTGTGGGAGGCGCAGGCGCTGTCGGCCTGGATCTGCTGATAACGCAGGTAGAGGGGATTGGGTTCGGCCAGAGCCGCATCCTGACGCTGATAAGGAGGCAGGGTCATGGGTTGTCCTTTCTGCGGGATAGATTGTCAGTTTTACGTTACTTGAGGATAGAAAGACAAGGGTAGACTGGGCACCTGATAACAAGGAGCCTTCCATGCGACTCTTCTCCCCCCTCCTCTTCCCCCTGATGGCGGTGCTGATCTGGGCCACCAATACCGTGGTCTCCAAGGCCGCCGCCGGGGTGGTCGATCCCGCCGCCATCTCGTTCTACCGTTGGGTGCTGGCCGCCCTGGCCCTGTCGCCGTTCTGCCTGCCCCAGCTCTGGCGCCGCCGCGCCGAGTTCCGCCCCTGGCTCGGCAAGCTGCTGGTGCTCTCCCTGCTCGGCATGGTGCTCTATCAGTGCTTGGCCTATTACGCCGCCCACAGCACCTCGGCCACCAACATGGGGGTCATCGGCTCATTGCTGCCGCTGCTGACCCTGCTGATCGGCGCCTGCTTCTTCGGGCAGAAGCCCGGCAAACAGGCGGTCGCCGGCATGAGCGTCTCCCTGTTCGGGGTGTTCTGGCTGCTGAGCCAGGGCCAGCCCCTGGCGCTGCTCCACAACGGCATCAACCCGGGGGATGGCATGATGCTGCTGGGGGCCGCCAGCTATGCGCTCTATGGCCTGCTGATCCGCCGCTGGCAGTTGCCGTTCGGCCCCTGGCTCAACCTCTATGTGCAGATCCTGCTGGCGGTGCTGCTTCTCATCCCGGTCGCCCTGTCCGCCGACTCCCTGGTGGTGCCGCGGGAGGGCTGGAGCATGGTGCTGTTTGCCGGCATCGCCTCCTCCCTGCTGGCGGCCTACTGCTGGATGCGCGGCCTGGCCTGCCTCGGGGCCGAGCGCACCTCGGTGTTCATGAACCTGATCCCGCTGTTCACCGCCATGATCGCCGTCACCAGCCTGGGGGAACCCATTCACGGCTACCACCTGCTCGGTGGCGGCCTCATCCTCGGCGGAGTCATGTGCTCCCAGATCAAGGCGCGCAGACGCACTCCCCTGTTGGAAGAAGCCTAGGCAGTGATATCCGCCACCGGGATAATTCAAGGCAGTGCAAGATGCCAAAACAACAAGGGAGCCTAGGCCCCCTTGTTGTTTCTTTACTTCCAAAGCGGCTAGCTCACCCGGCGCCAGTGATAACGCCGCTCCGGCCGGCCGCGCTGGCTGTAATAGCTGAGATCCACGTCCAGCTTGTCTCCCAACTCCCGTGTTTTCTCTATGCTCCTAACCGGCACGGCGCCAGTGATAGCGGCGCTCCGGCCGGCCGCGCTGACCGTAGTTGAGATCCACGTCCAGCTTGTCTTCGGACTCCAGAAACTCCAGATAGCGGCGCGCCGTGGTGCGGCTGAGGGACAGGCGCAGGGCCACCGCATCGGTGGAGAAGGAGGTATCCGGCTCCCCCGCCAGCAGCTCCAGCACCTGGCGCAGGGTGATGGCGTCTATGCCCTTGGGAGTGTCGCGCATCTCCCTCGGCGGGACCCGCTTGCCCATCAGCCGGTCCAGATCGCTCTGCTCCAGCAGGCCGCGCTCGCACAGGCGGCGATGCAGGGTGAGGATCTCGTCCAGGCTCTGCTGGATGCGGAACAGCCGCAGCGGCTTGATGATGTAGTCCTGTACCCCCAGGTTCAGGGCCTGCTGTATGGTCTCCACGTCGCAGGAGGCGGTGACCATGACCACGAAGACCTCCCGGTTGTGGTTGCGCAACCGGTTGACCCACTCCAGCCCGGAGCCATCGGGCAGGGAGATGTCGACGATCAGCAGTTGAGGCTCGGTGGCCCGCAGCATGAGATCGGCCTGGGCCAGGCTCTCGGCCCGCCCCAGCAAGGAGTAACCCGCGGTCGATCCGACCAGCTCGCCAAGGATGGCGCCGATCCGCTCGTCGTCCTCGATAATAAGCGTGAAGATTGGCTTCATGACTCACACCAATTGGTTTTTATTCAAATAGATACCAAACAATGTGGTCTGTTCGGCGGTGCGTCGCCATTCTATCACACCCCCACGACGAGCCACGGTCTTCTTGACCAGAAAGAGACCTACGCCATGATCTCCGGTCTGCCGGCTCACCCCGTAGTCGAACAGGTGATCCGCCAGCGCCTCGTCCACCCCCTCACCGCTGTCCTCCACCTCGATCACCAGCCGCCGGCCGAAGTCATCGAGGGAGAGGAGCACCCTGGGTTCCCGCTGCTGGCGATTGGCCCAGGCGGCGCGAATGCCGTTGTCCAGCAGGTTGCCGATGCAGGTGATGAGATCCGCCGACACCTCCGCCGGGTACTCCCCGAGGGCCGAGCCGGAGTCCAGCACCAGTTCGACCCCCAGCTCCCGCGCCCGGCTGAACTTGCCGAGGATGAGACCGGCCACCGGCTTGTTCTCCACCGCCCGCAGCAGATCCTGCAGCATGTTCTGGCACGCCTCGTTCTCCTGCTGGATGAGCTCCACCGCCTGCTCCACGTGGCCGAGCTGCAGCAGGCCTGACAGGCTGCTGAGCTTGTTGGCGAACTCGTGGGTCTGGATCCGCAGCATCTCGGCGTACTGGCGCAAATGGGTCACCTGTACCCCCAGACTGCCGGTGCCGTCAGGCCTGCTGAAGATGAGCATGCGCCCTGGCTCCCGGCCATTGAGCTCCTGCCAGTGGCCGACGAAGTCCTCCCCCTGCACGGTGAACTGCACGCTCCCCTGCTGGCTCAGGGCCGGCAGCATGGTCGGTGCCAGCTCGGCGAGGGACTGCCCCAGCAGGGCGTGACGACCGGTGCCCGGCAGCCGCAGCTGATAAAACGCGGCGCTGTTGAGCATCTTGATCCTGAACTGACCATCCAGGGCCACTATGCCCTCGGAGATCCCCTCCAGCACCAGATCCTGCTGGGCAAAGCGGTTGACTATGGTCTCAGGCTCCAGATCCAGCAGGGTGCGCCTTAGCAGGTGTTGCAGCCAGAACGCCAACAGCAGGCCGCAACCCAGCACGGCACCGATGGCGCTGATGAGCAGGGCGATGCGCTCCAGATAGATGCTCTCCACCGTCTGCATCAGGTAACCCACCGCCACGGCGCCGAGGGCGCGCCCATCGGAGCCGACCACGGGGGAGAAGCAGCGGATGGCCGGCCCCAGGGTGCCCACATCCTTGGAGCAGTAGCTCTGCAGCTCCCGGATGGCCGGCCAGATATCCTCCCCGCGGAAGATCTGGCCGATGAGTTCGGGGGAAGGGTGGCTCAGGCGCCTGGCGTGCTCGTCCGTCACCACCATGTAGGCGGCATCGGTGCGCAGCCGCACCCCTTCCACATAGTCCCGCAGGCCGGGATCCCGCCCCAGTTGCAGGGCCTGCACCACCCGGGTGTCCGCCGCCAGCACCCGCGCCAGATCCCCCCCCTTCTCCTCCAGGGTATTCTCCAGCAGGTGGCGGATGAAGAGGGCGAGCAGCCCTCCCAGGATCAGGATCAGCAGCAACGACAGGCCGAGGGAGAGGGCGACGAATTGGTGGCGCAGTTTCATCTAGTTACCTTGAAGCTCAGGAGGCGGACCAATAGTGCGGGCGCCACCAGGTCTGGTCAATCAAAGGCGCGGGATCGCCCTCGAAATCTGCCAGCCCCTCCTCGCGGGCACAGAGCGCCACGGCCTTCGCCACGGCGCGAGCCACCTCCCCCACCTGCTCGATGGGAGGCAGCAAGCGGCCTGGAGTGAGTGGATAGGCTCCTACCGCCCGCACCGCCGCCTGCAGCATGCCGTCGCTGATCCGCCGCGCCTTGACGGCGCAGGCGCCGAGGCCGATGCCGGGGAACACGTAGACGTTGTTGCACTGGGAGACGATCCTCGCCTCCCCTTGCACCACCACAGGCGGGAAGGGGCTGCCGGTGGCGAGCAGGGCGCGCCCACCGGTGGCCTGCCACACTTGCTCCGGCGTCGCCTCGGCGCTGCGAGTCGGGTTGGAGAGCGGCAGGATCACCGGCCGCTCGCACACCTCCCCCATGGCCGCCAGCATCTCGTCGGTGAACAGGCCCCCCTGGCCGCTCACCCCGATGAGCACCCCGGGCCTGAGCTGGCGGATCAACTCGGGCAGGGAGCCACAGGCCTCTGCCGGCGCGCGGGCGAAGGGCTGCTGGGTGAGGGTCAGGCCGGCGCGATCCCGGCACACCAGGCCGTGCTGATCGTACAGCCAGATCCGCTCCGGACTGCCCGCGAGCTGGGCCAGCATGGCGGCGATGCCGCAGCCCGCCGAGCCAGCGCCGACGATCAGCACAGGGGTCTCGGCAAGCAGGCTGCCCGCCTGCTGCAGCCCCGCCAGCACGCAGGCCGAGGCCACCGCCGCCGTGCCCTGGATGTCGTCGTTGAACATGCAGAGCTCATCCCGGTAGCGGGCCAGCAGGTTCGCGGCGTGCTTGCCGGCGAAGTCCTCGAATTGCAGCACCACCTCGGGCCAGCGCTTGCGAATGGCGGCCACCACCTTGTCCATGAAGTTGTAGTAGGCCTCCCCGTCCACTCGGGGGGCCTGCCAGCCGAGGTAGGAGTCATCCTCCAGCAGCTCAGGGTTGTTGGTGCCCACGTCCACGCACAGGGGCAGGGTGCGCGCCGGGTTGATGCCACCGGCTGCGCTATAGAGCGCCAACTTGCCGATGCAGATCCCCATGCCGCCGATGCCGAGATCCCCGAGCCCCAGCACCCGCTCCCCATCGGAGATGACGATGACGTCCACCTCCTGCTCCACCGCCGCGAAGATGTCGTCCAGCTCGTCCCTGTCGTGCCAGGAGAGGTAGAGGCCGTGACTGCGCAGGTAGAGATCGCTGTGACGCTGGCACGCCTCCCCCACCACAGGGGTATAGATGATGGGCAAGAGCTCCGGCAGGTGGTGGCGCACGAGATCGTAGAAGAGTACGGGGTTGTCCTCCTGCAACTGGCGCAGCAGCAGATGCTGATCGAAGGGGCTCTGCATGGCGCTGACCAATCGGTAGATGCGGCGACGCTGCTGGGAGAGGGACTCCTCCTTGTGGGGCATGCGCCCCATCAGGCCCTGACGCTTGCGCTCCGCATAGGGCAAGCTGGTGCCCATCATGATGTCATTCATGTCTTGTTCCTTATGCCAGCAGGGAGATGATGAGGGTGGCCAGGATCAACATGAAGGCGCCCCCGAGACGGGAAGAGATCTGGGCGAAGGGCATCAGCTTCATGCGCTGGGCCGCCGACAGCACGGCCACGTCGCCGGTGCCCCCCATGTTGGCCATGCACAGGCCGCCGGTGAGGGCCGCCTCGATGGGATAGAAGCCGATCATCCGCCCGACGATGGCCGCCCCCAGGGCGCCTCCCACTACTGTGGTCAGCACCATGATGAAGTAGTTGACGGAGAAGGCGCCGATGAGCTCCGGGATGCTGGTGTAGGCGACGCCGATGCCCACCAGCAGGGAGGGGGTGAGGTTGCTCACCACGAACTGGTACCAGTCCGCGGCCGCCTGCTCATAGCGGCGCGGCAGCAGGCCGCTCACCTTGATGATGGCCACCGCCAGTATCATCAGGGCGAAGGGGTGCATGGGGATGAAGTTGCCGAGCAAGGAGCCCAGCACAAACATGCTGGAGCTGATGAAGAGGCCGAGCCCCAGGCTCTCCAGGGTCGGGGCCTGGACCTTCTCCTCCGCCACGCTCTCAGCACCTTCTTTGATCATCAGCTTGCCGTTGCCGGTGAGGGTGGGATAGCGGCGACCGATGCGCGCCAGCAGGGAGCCCACCAGTATGGCCAGGGTGTTGGCGATCACCACGGCGGGGACCATGCGCGACAGCAGATCCGCGCTCGACATCTGCAGGGGGCCGGAGAGGATCTCCACCAGGGGCACGGCGCCGGCGCCCATGCCACCGCCCATGATGGGCAGTCCGATGAGCAGCACGGCGTTCTTGAAGCCGTAGCCCAACAGGGTGCCCACCAGGCCGACGCTGACCAGCGCCAGCACCACCCCACCCAGGATCACCGGCAGGTAGCGCATGGCGGCATTCTTGAGCAAGGTGCCGCTCATGCCGAACACAGAGCCGGTCACCAGGCTCGCGATGAAGAAGTTCAGGAAGCCCCCCTCCTTCATGAAGTTCGTGATGACCTGGCCCGCCGCCGCCGGCATGACCCCGTATTCGAACAGGGCGGCGCCGCCGAAGATGGCGAGTATGGTGCCGCCCCCCAGGTATTCACGGATGGGGGGAATGCGTTCGCCGAGCTCGGTCAGCAGGGTGCCGAGCACGAACATCAGGGCCAGGGCGCCGACCATGCCGAGCGGCAATGAGCCGTTCCAGCCCGAGAACAGGACGCAGGTGGCGAGCCCGAGGAAGATCATCATGGGCATGCCGGCAATCTGCTGATCGCTCCAGGCCGCCTTCGCTTGCAGTTGAGGAGTAGAGAGGTTTTTCATTGTTATGCTCCAGCATTGTGGTGTGGCGCCACTCTAATGATCCCTCCCTCCCCTGTCGGTTAGCGGGCTTACAAAGCCATATAAAAACATTGAAACCTTAAGCACCATTGGGTGCCGATACCCCCTCATCGCAGCCATCCCGCCCCCTCCCATAGGCACGCCTAACACGTTTTGCCGACGAGAACCTTAACGTGACCTGTATCACACTATTTACTTAGCCTGCGAAATAAATATAATGCTTAGCAGGCTAAGTAAGTGAGGGACAAGAAATGGAAAACGATCTGGAGATGCTGCGGGAGTTGTCGCTCGCCGAACGATTGGGGCGGCTGCACCGGCTGTGGCGCACCGTGGCCGATCTCGAACTCGCCCCCCTCGGCCTGACCCACCCTCGCTGGACCGCCCTGTGGAAGCTCTGTCAGCGCGGTGGCCACCTCGGCCAGAAGGCGCTGGCGGAAGCCCTCGAGATAGAACTGCCCTCCCTGATGCGCACCCTGGGTCAGCTGGAGGAGCAGGGGCTGGTCGAGCGTCACTGCTGCAGCCAGGACAAGCGGGCCCGCATCGTCACCCTGACGCCGGCCGGCAAGGCGCTGCTGGACCAGATAGAGGATCGCATCATGGTGATCCGCCGGGAGCTGCTCGCCGGCATCAGCCAGCAGGAGCTGGCGCAGTTTGAAGACATAGTGCACCGCATCAGCGCCAACGCCCTCGACAAGATAGCCACCCAGAACGAAGAGAGAGAATAAGATGACCCCGGATCAACAATTCAAGCGCTGGATCAAATGGGCCAGCGCCTGCTTCGTGCTGGTATTTGGCTACTTCCTGCTGGCCGATATCAAGATGCCGCTGACACCGCAAGCCATGGCCACCCGGGTCGTCACCAAGATGGCGCCCCAGGTCAGCGGCAAGGTGGTCGAGGTGGCGGTCACCAACAACCAGCACGTCAAGCAGGGGGACCTGCTGTTCACCCTGGATCCCGTTCCCTTCCAGCTCGCCGTGGAGCAGGCTCGCCTCGCCCTGGATCAGGCCCAGCAACAGAACCGCCAGCTGGACGCGACCCTGAGTGCCGCCAGCGCCGAATACAGCTCCCTGCAGACCCAGACCGCCCAGAAGCAACGGGAAGCCGCCCGCATCGATGCCCTCTATGGTCGCCGCATGGTCTCCGAGCAGCAAAAGGATGACGCAGACAGCGCCGCCCGCACCGCCCAGGCCAACCTGCTGGCGAGCCAGGCCCGCATGGAGCAGGCTCGCGTCAACCGGGGGCTGCCCGGCGATGACAACCTGCTGCTGCGCCAGGCCCGCAACCGCCTCGCCCAGGCCGAGCTGAATCTCACCTACAGCCAGGTTCATGCGAGCCAGGATGGCATCATCACCAACCTGCAGCTCAAGCCGGGCAGCGTGGCCACGGCGGGTGCCCCCCTGCTGGCCCTGGTCTCGGAGCAGGTGGACGTCATCGCCGATTTTCGCGAGAAGAGCCTGCGCCACATAGGCCCAGGCAGCCAGGCGCTCATCGCCTTCGATGGCGAACCGGGTCGCCTCTACCCCGCCCGCGTCTCCAGCCTGGATGCCGGGGTCAGCGCCGGCCAGTTCGACGCCAACGGCCTCTTGGCCAACCCCGTCGAATCGGATCGCTGGGTGCGCGATGCCCAGCGTCTGCGCCTGCACCTGGCCCTGGAGCAGTTGCCCGCCCACCTGCCGGCCGGCGCCCGCGCCACCGTCCAGCTGCTGCCGGACAACGCACTGAGCGCCCTGTTCGCCCGCGGCCAGATCCGCCTGCTCAGCCTGCTGCACTACATCTACTGATATGGCGACCACCAACCTCTGGCACAGGCCCCTCACCACCAACGAGCTGCGCCAGTGCCTGCGCATCGCCTTCGGCAGCACCCTGGGTTTCTTACTCTGCAAGACTTTCGGCTGGAATTATGGGGTCTTCTTCACCGTCACCCCCATGCTGCTGCTAGGCATGGTGCCGGTAATGAACGGCCACGCCGCCCGCCAGCTCATCGCCGCCGCCGTGATGTGCGGCCTGGAGGTGGGGCTGCTGGGCGGCCTGTTCGGCAGCCACCCCGGCCTGATGCTGCCCATCGTCTTCCTGCTGTTTCTCTATCGCTTCGCCGCCATGTCGAGGGGCAGCCTGTTCCTGTTCGGCGCCAACGGCGTGCTCAGCCTCAGTATCATGCTGCACTTCGCCAGCTACCCGCAGACGGATCTGAACGATCTTATCTTCAGCAACCTCTGGGCCAGCGTGCTCTCCGTGCTCATCGCCTATCTGATGACGGCCCTGCTGCCGGATGTGGAGCCGCGCCCCAAGCCGACCGCCTCCCCCAAGGCGCCACACCGGATGCGCCACGAGGCCCTGCTCGGCGCCAGCATCGCCACCCTGTCGTTCATGGTGTTCCAGCTCTTCGACCTGCGCGACTCCATGTCCGCCCAGGCCACCACGCTCTTGCTGCTGTTTCCCATGCACTGGAACGGCGCCCTCGACTACGCCCGCAAGCGGGCCATGGGCACCCTGCTGGGGGTGAGCTTCGGGCTCATCGGCCAGCTGCTGCTCTATGCCTGGTCCGGTCAACTGCTGCTGGTGACCCCACTGCTCTGGCTCGGCGCCATGCTGTTCAGCCACGCCCATGTGAAGGAGGCCAGCGGCTCCGGCGTCGGCTTCGGCGCCCTCACCACCCTCGGCATCCTGTTTGGCCAGTACCTGACCCCGGGCAACGATCTGGTGTTCAGTGCCCTCTACCGGGTGAGCAGCATCTTGTTTGCCATCGTCGCCACCCTGCTGACCTGTTATCTGATCCATCGTCTGCTGAACCACTTCGAGGCGACCCGTTTCGGCCATTGACCCTTTCTGCAGCGCAAGGATGTGCGCCTTTTCGCCCCGCTATGCCTACCGGGGCGTTTCTTTTCCCTCCCGGCCCGCCTCGGGCTGACGCATCCCGACGCACCCCGTCACTGAAGGGTTGCAGTCAACCCCCAGTCTGTTAGGCTCAAGGCCATATGAAACCGATTAAGGATCCAGGATGAAATACGCCAAACTCGGCCTGCTGGCCATGGGGTCACTGACCCTGCTCAGCGGCTGCGAATTCAGTGCCGGCAAACTGGGCGTCACCGGCGGCGACACCGTCACCTATCTGTGCGAGCAGAATCAAAAAATTCAGGTTCGCTACTTCTCCCTCTCGGACGAGAGCCTGAACTTCGTCAAGCTGGCCCTGCCGGATGGCAAGGATTACACCCTGCCCCAGGCAGTCTCCGCCTCCGGCGCCCGCTATACCGACGATCACGAGGTGGTCTGGTGGAACAAGGGCAAGGAAGGCTTCGTGGAGATGCGGGATCAGGCCGGCGAGTGGCAGAGCCGCTACAACGACTGCAAGGAGCAGTGAGGCCCGCCCATCCCGGTCTCCCCAAACAGAACACCCCGGCCAGGCCGGGGTGTTTGTCATTGCGCTTCTTATCGCATTTCCCAGGATGCCTCGGCCTTGAGGCTGAAGCGCCTCACCACCTGTACCGGGATGGCATCCGGGTTCTGCTCCGCTACCCGATAACGCACCTTCGACAGAGCCGTCAGGGCCGCTATCTCCAGCACGCCGGCGGGCTCTGCCGCCAGGATCTGTGGGCTGAACAGATTGCCGTTGGAATCGATGAGGTAGCGAATATCCACATAGCCTTCCACCGGCTCGGTCATTCTCCCCTTGGTGGGGACCCTGAATGTCGTCACCTCCTCCTCCTGAACCCAGTAGAGGCAAAGCTCATCCATGGAGACATCCCGCGGCGGCTGGTTCAGCTTCACGGCGGGGCCGGGGCTGGCACAACCCCCCAGCAGGCCGAGCACGGCCCCCAGCAACAAGAGATACAAACGCATTCCACCCTCCTTGTGTTATGACCGCCCGGATCCTTGAACGGCCGTCTATCCCGGTCGGGATTGTGAGACAGAGAGCCCCGTTCGGGAAGCACCCATCTGGCGGGCAACAAAAAGGCCAACCCTGGGGTTGGCCTGTGTTCATGGCGGAGGCTCAATCAGGCGCGCTTGTCGGTCACCACCAGCCAGAGTGCGTGCACCATGCCGGGCAGACCGCCGAGCAGGGTCAGCACTATGTTGATCAGAAAATGCAGGCTGAAACCGACCTGGATAAAGGCGCAGACCGGGGGCAGGAAGATGGCCAGCAGGATCTTGAGCAGATTGTTCATCGAGGTTCCTCGTCAAAGATGGTTCGGGCTTGGCCTAACCATAAACAGCCTTGGCCTCAACTGCAAACCAGACAGGGGATCCGCTCCCCGGTTTTTCGCCAGCCGTTGAGGTCATGGATCTGCTGATTGCTGCTGCCACGCCAGAGCAGACCCGGATCCGCCAGCTTCTTCTCGAACTTGCCGTCCACCAGCACGTCCAGCAAGGCCACCAGCTCCCGCTGGGCCGGACTGAGCTCACCGAGCAGATAGCCGGTCCAACACCAGATGTCCTTGCCAGGGCATTCGGCCCGCACCCGTTTCACCAGTGCCAGCACAAAAGGCACGTTGGTGGGATACAGCGGATCGCCACCCGAGAGCGACAGTCCGCGCCGCTTGATGCGTGTGTCGTTGAGATCCCTGATGATGCGATCGCTCATGATCTGGTCGAACGGCTTGCCGCCATCGAGGCGCCAGGTGCTCTGGTTGTAGCAACCGGGGCACTGGTGCTCGCAGCCCGACACGAACAGGGTGGCACGGGTGCCCGGGCCATTGATCACATCGACCGGGTAATACTGGTGATAATGCATCTTCTCTCCTCACCCCATCACGGGCACTCGGTCCGCCAATAAAAATGGCTCCCTCATCATCAGGAGCCATCTCACGCTTAGCCGCCTGGCTTACATATGTTTGACCCGGCGCTTGACCTCTTCCTGCTTGCCCGCGTTGAAGGGGCGCGCATCCGGGCTACCGAGGTAGCCGCACACCCGGCGGGTCACCGACACCTTGGCGGGGTCATGGTTACCACAGCGCGGGCAGGTGAAGCCCTTGGAGGTACAGGCGAACTCGCCAGTGAAGCCACAGTCGTAGCACTCATCGATGGGGGTGTTGGTACCGTAGTAGGGCACCTTGTCGTAGCTGTAGTCCCAGACGTTCTCCAGCGCCTCCAGGTTGTGCTGGATGTTGGGGTACTCGCCGTAGCAGATGAAGCCGCCGTTGGCGATGGGCGGATAGGCCGCCTCGAAGTCCAGCTTGTCATAGGGGTTCACCTGCTTCTCCACGTCGAGGTGGAAGCTGTTGGTGTAGTAACCCTTGTCAGTCACCCCGGCCACCACGCCGAACTCCTTGGCATCGATGCGGCAGAAGCGGGTGCAGAGGTTCTCGCTCGGGGTGGAGTAGAGGCTGAAGCCGTAGCCGGTCTCTTCCTTCCACTCGTCGGTCGCGGCCCGCAGCCGGGCTATGATGGCAACGGCCTTCTCACGCAGCGCATCGCTGTCGAACAGGTGGGTCTGGGTGCCAAACAGGGCGTTGATGGTCTCGTGTACCCCTATGTAACCGAGGGAGATGGAGGCGCGGCCGTGCTTGAAGATCTCGCTGACGTTGTCATCGGCCTTCAAGCGCACCCCGCAGGCCCCTTCCATGTAGAGGATGGGGGCGACCCGCGCCTTGACGCCGTCGAGGCGCTTGATGCGATACATGAGCGCCGTCTTGGCGACCCGCAGGGCGGCGTCCAGCCGGTCCCAGAAATCTGCCTCATCCCGGGATTTCAGGGCGATGCGCGGCAGGTTCAGGCTCACCACCCCGATATTGTTGCGCCCCTCATGGATGAGCTCGCCGTTCTCCTCGTAGGCGCCGAGGAAGGAGCGGCAGCCCATGGGGGTCTTGAAAGAGCCGGTCACCTTGACCACCTGGTCGTAGTTCAGGATGTCCGGGTACATCCGCTTGGAGGCACACTCCAGCGCCAGCTGCTTGATGTCGTAGTTGGGATCCCCGGCCTTGTGGTTCAGGCCGTCCTTGATGGCGAACACCAGTTTCGGGAACACGGCGGTCTTCTTGTTCTTGCCGAGGCCCGCGATGCGGTTGCCGAGGATAGCGCGCTGAATGAGGCGGGATTCCCAGCTGTCACCCAGGCCGAAGCCGAAGGTGACGAAGGGGGTCTGGCCGTTGGCGGTGTGCAGGGTGTTCACCTCGTATTCCAGAGACTGGAAGGCGTCGTGACACTCCTTCTCGGTGCGGGCCATGGCGTAGGCGTCCACGTCCGCAATGCCCCACTCCTCGGCCACTTCCCTGTGCTTCTGCCAGCTGATGGTCACATAGGGGGCCAGCACCTCGTCGATGCGGTTGATGGTGGTGCCGCCATAGATGTGGCTCGCCACCTGGGCGATGATCTGGGCGGTCACCGCGGTGGCGGTGCTGATGGATTTCGGGGTGTCGATCTCCGCGTTGCCCATCTTGAAGCCGTGGGTCAGCATGCCCTGCAGGTCGATCAGCATGCAGTTGAACATGGGGAAGAAGGGGGAATAGTCGAGATCGTGGAAGTGCAGATCGCCGCTCTCGTGGGCCTGCACCACCTCACGGGGCAGCATGTTGCTGGTAGCGTAATGCTTGGCGACTATGCCCGCCAGCAGATCCCGCTGGGTCGGGATCACCTTGGAGTCCTTGTTCGCGTTCTCGTTGAGCAGGGCCGCGTTGGTCTGCTCCACCAGGCCACGGATATCCTGAGCCAGACGGCCGCGGGCCTCGCGAGCCAGATCCCGGTCATGGCGATATTCGATGTAGGCGCGGGCGATGGCCTTGTCGTCGGAGGCCATCAGATGATTCTCGACCCGGTTCTGGATCTCGTGGATGTCCACCTCGGCCCGCCCCTCCAGCTCCAGGCTGACGGCGCTGGCAACCCGCTCCCCTAGGGCCGGGTTGGCCTGACTGACCGCGGCCGCCGCCCGGCTCACCGCCTCGGCGATCAGTTGGGCATTGAATGGTGCGCGACATCCATCACGTTTTATCACAACCGGTTTCATCTCTCTTCCCCGCATTAAAGGCCTGGCTATCGCCCTTGGCTCACCCTGTTAGGTTCCCTCCCCCACGCTCTGTCCTCGGCGCAAATAAAGGCAGCCGAGGCTTGGCGCCTGGGCTGACACTGGGGAGAAAACGACTTATGCACAGCTTGATAACACAACATGTAGGGATAAAAACACTAATGCAGCCCTATATGTGGTGTCTATTAGGCACCAAAGCGACACCCTGTTTCTTGATCCATGTCAGGTTTTGGAAGGAGTGGCACAGTTCACGACCAGCGTCAAAAGACCCCTTCAAAGCCAACTCCAGACGGGGTGCGGGCTGGCGCCGGATCCGGTGACGGACGAAGAGATGGCACCATCCGACAACAATTGACCGAGGCATCCGCCGGGCAAAGCGCACATAATGGGTGCAGTGTCCTGCCAGGGGGAAATCCATGTGATCAAGGTGATGCTACTGCTCGCGCTGTTGTTGCCGCTGCCGCTTCGGGCGGCCGAGATCCTGGTGATCAGCAGCTATCATCCCGCCAACCTGTGGGATCAGAGCTACAGCGCCAGTCTCAGGGAACACCTGAAGGGGGCTCACCACATCAGCCATTTCTACATGGACACCAAGCGCCAGCCCCGCCAGGAGCTCTCCCGGATCGCCGACAGAGCCATGGAGTACTACCGGCAGCACAAGCCGGATCTGGTGGTGCTGGGGGACGACAACGCCATCAACGCCCTCGCCCGGCGCATCGCCACCGAAGGCACCCCTGTTGTCTTCCTCGGCATGAACGAGAACCCCCGCCACAAGGGGCTGGTGGGTCATCCCAGGATCACCGGCGTGCTGGAGCGGCCCCTGCTCAAGCGCAACATCAGCGAGATGAGCCAGCTGATGGGAGGGCTCGACAAGGCGCTGGTGCTCTTTGATCGCAGCGAGGTCTCCCGTACCGCCATTGCGGATGAGTTCAGCGATCAGCGCGAACCCCGTGTGGGGACTACCCGGGTCGACAACCAGCAACTCGATGACTACCGGCGCTGGCAGGAGGCGGTGCTCTCCAGCCGGCAGCGGGGCTATGGGGCCCTCTTCATCGGCCTGTATCACACCCTGGTGGATGAGCGGGGCGAGCATGTGAGCGAGCAGCAAGTGATCGAATGGACCAGCCAGCACAGCCCGGTCCCTCTCTTCTCCTTCTGGGAGTTTTCGGTAGGCAAGGGACGGGCCATCGGCGGCCTGGTGCTCAACGGCCATGCCCAGGGGGAGCGAGCCGCCGAACTGGCCAACGCCATCCTGGCGGGCACCTCCCCGGGCGCCCTGTCACCCCGCGCCGCCCTGCGCGGGGAGTACGTGTTCAGCCGGGGCGAGCTGGCCCGCTGGCAACTCGAGTTACCCCCCAAGTGGCAGTCCAAGGCCCAATGGCACGAGTGAACCTTTAAAAGACAACCCCTTGAACGACAAACCCGGCCATGGGGCCGGGTTTGTTTCTCAGGGCAAGAGCAGGCTTCAGGGCTGAAGCGCCGCCTGCAGTTCTGCCTCAGTCCAGATGGCGATGCCGAGCTCCTGCGCCTTCGCCAGCTTGGAGCCCGCCGCCTCACCGGCCACCAGCACATCGGTCTTGGCGGAGACGGATCCCGCCACCTTGGCTCCGAGGGCCTGCAGCGCCGCCTTGGCATCGTTGCGTGACAGTTGGGTGAGGGTGCCGGTCAGCACGAAGGTCTTGCCGGCAAATGGCTGCTCGCTTGCCTCCTTCTTCTCGATGGCGGGCCAGTGAATGCCGGCGGCCTGCAGGGCCTCCAGCACCTCGATGTTGTGGGGCTGGCGCAGGAAGTAGTAGACGTGCTTGGCCACCACCTCCCCCACGTCCGCCACCGCCAGCAATTGCTCCACGCTGGCGGCGCGCAGGGCCTCCAGGGTCAGGAAGTGGTTCGCGAGGTTCAGGGCGGTCGCCTCACCCACCTCGCGAATGCCGAGCGCAAACAGGAAGCGGGGCAAGGTGGTGCTGCGTGCCTTGTCGATGGCCGCCACCAGGTTGAGGGCGGATTTGGGCCCCATCCGTTCGAGATCGGCGAGCTGGATGGCATTGAGGCCGAACAGATCCGCCGGTGTCTTCACCAGTCCCTTGTCCACCAGCTGCTCCACTATCTTGTCACCGAGCCCGTCCACGTCCATGGCACGGCGGGCGGCGAAGTGCTTGATCGCCTCCTTGCGCTGGGCCTCGCAGAAGAGGCCGCCGGAGCAGCGGGTCACCGCCTCCCCCTCCAGCCGCTCCACCGCCGAGCCACAGACCGGGCACTGGGTGGGGAAGAGGATCGCGCGTGCGTCGATCGGACGCTGGGCTTCCACCACGGCCACGATCTGCGGGATCACGTCCCCCGCCCGGCGCACGATCACGGTATCGCCGATCATGACGCCGAGGCGCTCGATCTCGTCCGCGTTGTGCAGGGTGGCGTTGGAGACGGTGACGCCGCCGACGAAGACGGGTTTCAACTTGGCGACCGGGGTCACGGCGCCGGTGCGGCCGACCTGGAACTCGACGTTCTCGATCAGGGTCATCTCCTCTTCTGCCGGGAACTTGTGGGCCGTGGCCCAACGCGGGGCCCGGGCCACGAAGCCGAGCTCCAGTTGCAGCACTATGTCGTCCACCTTGTAGACCACGCCGTCGATCTCGTAGGGCAGATCCCCGCGGCGGGCCAGGATGTCGTCGTGGAACGCCTGGCAACCGGTCGCCCCTTGCTTGAGCTTCACTTCGGGACTCAGCGGCAGGCCCCACTCTTTGAGCCGATTCAGGCGACCGAAGTGGGAATTGCCAAGTTCATCCCCCCCGACCCCGACCCCGTAGGCGTAGAAGCTCAGGGGGCGGCTCGCGGTGATGCGGGAATCGAGCTGGCGCAGGCTGCCCGCCGCCGCGTTGCGCGGATTGACGAACACCTTCTCGCCGGCGGCCAGCGCCTTGGTATTCATCGCCTCGAAGCCAGCCTTGGGCATGAAGACCTCCCCCCTCACCTCCAGCCGGGCTGGCCAGCCGCTGCCACGCAAGGCGAGCGGAATGGCCTTGATGGTACGCACGTTCTCCGTGATCTCCTCCCCCGTGGTGCCATCGCCGCGGGTGGCGGCCTGCACCAGCTGGCCATCCACATAGAGCAGGCTGACAGCCAGGCCGTCGAGCTTGGGTTCGCAGCAGAACTGGAAGCTTATCTCGCGCTTGAGGCGATCCCGCATGCGCTGCTCGAACGCCATCAGCTCCTCGTCGCTGAACACGTTGTCCAGGCTCAGCATGGGGATCTCGTGGCGCACCTGGCGGAAGGCCGAGAGCGGCTGGCCGCCGACCCGGGCACTCGGCGAGGTCGGGGTCTTCAGCTCGGGATGCTCGGCCTCCAGCGCGATCAGCTCGCGCATCAGGCGATCGTATTCGGCGTCCGGCACAGTGGGGTTGTCCAGCACATAGTACTGATGGCCGTATTCGGTCAGCAGCTCACACAGTTGACGGTGGCGGGAGAGGATGTCGCTCATGGAGAAGTCTCGGACTGTGGTTGAAATAAGAAGGTAGCCATACAAACAAAAATGCGGCACCCAGGTACCGCATTTTTAATCTCATTGACCCGGAGGACGCCTTAGTCGCGGCTGGCCTCGTAGGCCGCCAGCTCCTGACGATAACGGGTGATGTCGTCGTCGCTGAGCGGGCTGCGGCTGGCATCGGTCAGCATGGCGTCGAGGTCGCTCGCCAACTGGTCGGCGGCCTGCAACATGTGCTCGAACGCGAAGGCGGCATTGCTGCGCAGGGGCAACTGCATGAAGAGGGACACACCCGGGGTGCTGAACTGCTCCATGCGATAGGGGTTGAAGGTGCCCGGCTTGACCATGTTGATCATGGAGAAGAGCACTTCCCCCTTGCCACCCAGATCCTCGTGGCGGTGGAAGATATCCATCTCGCCAAACTTGAAGCCGAGCGCCAGCAGGGAGGAGAGCAGGGTCGCCCCTTGCAGATCCTGACCGGGGCGTGCCATCAGGTTGATGACATAGACATCCTGCCAGATCTTCTCGACCGGCTCCCGCAGGGGGGCGGGTTGCGCCTCTTCTTCGTAGGCAGGCTCGTCGTCGTACTCCGGCTCTTCATAGACAGGAGCGGGGGCGACCTGACGGGGCTGAGGCTCGGGGGCAGCAGCGCGGGCACCGAAGGTCGGCGCCTGGGCGTAGGCCGGCTCCACCAGCGGCTCTTCGTCCAGCGGCTGCATCATGGGCTCACGCTGGGGACGGGATCTATGTACCGGGGTGCGGCGAATCACCTGAGCGGGTTTGCGCACAGGCGCGGCCGGGGCCTCCTCGACGGGTTCTGGGCTCGGCTCGTCATACTCCTCTTCCTCATAGACGGGAGCAGGAGCGGGTGCGACCGGACGGGGAGCAGGCTTGCGAACCACGGGGGGCGGCAGATCGGCGTCATCATCCTCGTCGTCGAAATCGGGGACGGGAGCACGGCGGCTGGCTTCAGGCTGGCGGGCCTCGTCGCCACGCAGCTTGGGCTCGGCACGACGGCCACCACTGACCACACGTACCTGACCGATGCCATCGCTGTCAAACGCATCGCTGTCACGTTCCCGCGACTTGGATTCCATCCGACCGAGGGGTTTCTCCTTGATCGGTGCCTGACGGTTCTTTCTGTTGCTCCACAACCCGTGAATGAGCAATGCCGCGATGGCAATTCCGCCCAGGGCAACCAAGATGTAACGCAATTCCTGCATTAGCTGCTTCTCTTTCTAGTTTTGCTCAGCCAAAGCGACGGCTTCACCGATGTCGACCGACACTATGCGAGAAACCCCGGGCTCTTGCATAGTGACGCCTATCAGTTGCTCAGCCATCTCCATGGAGACCTTATTATGACTGATGTAAACGAACTGTACTGTGCTCGACATCTCTTTGACAAGAGAACAGAAGCGACCCACGTTCACTTCGTCGAGCGGTGCATCCACCTCATCCAGCAGACAGAAGGGCGCTGGATTGAGCCTGAAGATGGCAAAGACCAGCGCAAGGGCCGTCAACGCCTTCTCCCCCCCGGAAAGCAGGGCAATGGTAGCATTCTTCTTGCCCGGAGGTCTTGCCATGATGCTCACTCCGGCCTCCAAAAGATCATCAGAGGTCAGCTCGAGCCAGGCACTGCCCCCCCCGAACACTTTTGGAAACAGGGATTTTAAATCTTCGTTGACCTTATCGAAAGTGTCGCGGAAGCGTATTTGTGTTTCTTTATCAATTCTTTTAATGGCTTGGCTCAGGGTCTCCAGGGCCTGCTCGAGATCCTGGCACTGGTTTTCGAGGTAGCTTGAACGGGTCTTCGCCTCCTCGTACTCCTCGAGGGCTGCCAGGTTGATGGCCCCAAGCGCCTCCACCTGCGCCTCCAGGGTCTGGATCTCCTGGCGCAGCTTGCCGCGATCGGCGGCGATCAGCACCGCCTGATCGAGATCCACCAACCGGATCCCGAGCTCCTCGAACTGCTCGTGCAACCCCTGACGGCGGGTCAGGTTGCGCTCCCGCTCCAGCCGAAGCTGGGCCAGCTTCTCTTGTAGCTGTACGAGCTGCTTGTGATCGGCGCTGCGGGCCTGATCCAGCTCTTTCAGTTGCCGCTCCAGCTCGTTGAGCCGCTGATGACAGGCCAGCTGCTGCGCCTCGAGCCGTTGCTGCTCGGCAAGCAAGGGGGAGAGATCCTGCACCGCCTGCGCATCCGGCCCCTTGAGCTCAGCCAGCTCCAGCCCGAGACGGGCCAGCTCCTGCTCACGCAGGGCGATGAGCTGCGACAGGTTTTGCTGCTCCAGTTGCAGGCGCTGGCAATCGGCCTGCTGCTGCTCCCGGCGCATGCGCGCCTCCTCCTGCCCCCGCTCCGCACTGCTGACCCGCTCCTGGGCAAGTTGCAGGGATACCGCCAGGGGCTCGCCCTGCTCCTGCAGTTCGGCCAGCTGCGCCTCCTCCAGTTCGAGGCGCTGGGACAGGATGGCGGCGCGCTGCGCCTCCTCGGCTTGCTCCTTGTCCAGTCGCAGCAACTCCTCGCCAAGCTGGCCGAGACGCTGCAGGCGCGCCTGACGCTGGCCCTCCTGCAGGCTCCAGGCTTCCCGCAGCCTCTGCCACTGGGATTCCAGTTCACGCAGCTCGCGCTGGCTCTGCTCGAGGGCGGCCTGCAAGCTGGCGCGCGCGGTATCGGCCACGCTCAGTTGCTCATTCAGACTGGCCAGCCCCTGGCGGCCCGCATTCAATTCGGTATGTAACCGCTCACGCTCCCCGAGCAGCGCCAGGGTGCCGAGGGCCCCCCCCTGACCGAGATCGGCCCAGTTAGGACCAAACCAGTCACCCTCCCGGGTGAGCACGGACTCACCGGCCGCGAGCGCTGGCCGGCGGGTCAGCGCCTCCTCCCTGCTGGCCACCAGCCAGATGGCGTTGAGGAAGGCGGGAATATGATCCCCTCCGATCTGGGCCGCCAGGGTACCAGGCACCGGGGCTTGAGCCGGGCCGATCCAGAGCCCACCCTGTTCCAGGTTGCACAGATCCGCCGGCTGGGCGGTGAGCCAGCGGCCGAGCACCTTGTCCAGGGCCTGGGCCCAGTCGGGAGCGACCTGCAGCCGATCCGCCAGGGTATCCCCCTGCATCTGCTCCCCCAGGATCTGGCCGAGGGTCGTGAGACGCGCCTCCAGTTCCCGTAGCTGGCCATGTTGCTGACTCTGCCGGGACTTGCACTCCTCGTGGTGGGCGACGGCCTCCTGCCACTGCCCCTCCTGCTCTGCGCAGCGCGCCTGGCTCATCTCCAGCTCGGCGGCAAGCGCATCCAGCCTGGGCTGCAGCGTCTCGTCCTCCCCGCCGAGGGGGCCGCCCTGCTCATCCTCCAACTTGAGCCGGGCCAGCCGGGTCTTGGCCTGCAACTCCTGCAGGCCGCCCAATTCGGCGCGGGTCTGGTTGAGCCGCCCCTGCGACTCGCCGATACGCTGCTGCCACTGCTGCTGTTGCTGGCGGGCCTGCTCCAACCCCTCGCCGGCGGCCAGCCGCAGCCCCTGCTGGTCGGTGAGCAACTGCTCACACTGCTCGAGACGGGCCGACGCCAGCTCCCCCTTCAGGACTCCTTCGGTGAGCTCCGCCTGCTGGCTCGCCAGCTGGGTCTTGAGCTCACCGATACGGGTGGTCAGGGCCTGACGCCTCAGTTGCCAGTCACGGCCCAGCTCGGTCTGGTGAAGCTGCTGCTGCTCGAGGCGGGCGATGGCCTGGCCACCGAGGAAGATCTGCTGCTGGCGGCTCGCCTGCTCGGCCTGGGCCTCCTGGCGGGCCACCGACAGGCTGACGTGGCGCCCTTCATCGGCGGTGCGCTTGGCATCCAGGGCCGCCAGTGCCTGCTCGGCCTGGGCCAGCTCGCTCTTGGCCTCGCCGAGGCGGGTCTCCAGCGCCCAGAGCTCGGAGCCGATGAGCTCGGCCCGGGCGGCGCGGCTGCGATGCTTGAGCTGCTTGTAACGCTCGGCAGTCTCGGCCTGGGCCTTGAGGTGCTCGAGGCGGGAGCCCAGCTCGCCACGGATATCGCCGAGCCGCTCCAGGTTCTCCTGGGTATGGCGGATGCGCTGCTCGGTCTCCCGACGCCGTTCCTTGTAACGGGAGACACCGGCCGCCTCCTCCATGAACAGTTTGAGATCGGCGGGGCGGGACTCCACCAGCCGGCTGACGGTGCCCTGCTCTATGATGGCGTAACTGCGGGGGCCGAGGCCGGTGCCGAGGAAGAGGTCGGTCACATCCTTGCGGCGGCACTTCTGGCCGTTGATCTGGTAATGGTTGGAGCCGTCGCGCAGCACCTCGCGGCGCACCGAGATCTCGCTGAAGCGGCCGAATTCACCGGGGACCCGGTTATGGGGGTTGTCGAAGACCAGCTCCACCGAGGCGCGGCCATGGGCGCTGCGGTTGATGGAGCCGTTGAAGATGACGTCCGTCATGTTTTCGCCCCGCAGATGGCGGGCCGAGCTCTCCCCCAGTACCCAGCGCACCGCGTCGATGACGTTGGACTTGCCGCAGCCGTTGGGCCCGACCACGGCGGTCATGTCGGCGCTGAGTTCGATGCGGGTCGGCTCGACAAACGACTTGAAACCGGCGAGTTTGATCAATTTCAGACGCATGAGGGCCTATCTGGGTAACGAAATATCGAAGAGGCGGGCAGGCGACTTTACCAAATCAAAAGCTTGTTTGTAATATGCAGGCAGTTTCCCGTTAACAGATGGAGCTCAGATGAGCCAATCCCCCAAGATGGTCAAAGACTCGGTCAGCGGCGCTGACTACTTCCTGCGCGGCTTTTCCCTCATCCGCCAGCCCGGGATCCGCACCTTCGTGATGATCCCCCTGCTGGTCAACGTGGTGCTGTTCGCCGGTGCCTTCTACGCGCTCCTGCTGCAACTGGACGGTCTGTTTGCCTGGCTGCATCAGCAGATCCCGTCCTGGCTCAGCTGGCTCGACTACCTGCTCTGGCCCATCGCCCTCATCACCATACTGGTGGTCTTCTCCTTCATCTTCAGCTCGGTGACCAACTGGATCGCCGCCCCCTTCAACGGCCTGCTGGCGGAGAAGGTGGAGCAGATCCTCACCGGCGAGACCATGAGCGACACCGGCATGCTGGACGTGGTCAAGGATGTGCCGCGCACCTTCGGCCGCGAGTGGACCAAGCTGAAGTACTACCTGCCCAAGGCCATCGGCTGCCTCATCCTCTTCCTCATCCCCGTGGTGGGCCAGACGCTGGCCCCTGTGCTCTGGTTCCTGTTCAGCGCCTGGATGATGGCGATCCAGTACGTGGATTACCCGTTCGACAACCACAAGATCGACTTCACCACCATGCGCGATGCCCTCAAGCAGCGCCGCGGCAAATGCCTGAGCTTCGGTGCCCTGGTCACCCTCTTCTCCGCCATTCCTGTGGTGAACCTGTTCGTGATGCCGGTCGCCATCTGCGGCGCCACCGCCATGTGGGTGGATCAATACCGAGCCGAGCAATTGCGGCGCTAAAGCGGGCTGACATAACCAAAAACGGGGGCGAAAGCCCCCTTTTCATTACTTAATCTAATGCATGTTTGACTGTGCTTGCCCCGCCAACACTGGATTGCTAGGATGCGGTCCTTTCTCGTTCCCTGGTATTACTCATGTTACATGCACTCTTCTTGCTCGGCCTGGTGGCCGAAGGGATGACTGGCGCGCTGGCGGCGGGTCGGCGGCGGATGGATCTGTTTGGCGTGGTGATCATCGCCTCGGCGACCGCCATAGGTGGCGGCACCATCCGGGATGTGCTGCTGGGGCACTACCCCCTGCTCTGGGTGGAGCACCCCGAATATGTGCTACTGGTGGCGGGCGCCGCCATGGTCGGGGTCATCTCTGCCCCCCTGATGCGCTACCTCGGCAAGCTGTTCATGGCGCTGGATGCCCTGGGGCTAGTGGTCTTCTCCATCTTCGGGGCGGCCAGGGCGCTGGAGATGGGGCACGGGGCCGGCATCGCCTGCATCATGGCGGTGGTGACCGGGGTTTTCGGCGGCGTGCTGCGTGATCTCCTGTGCCAGCGCATCCCCCTGGTGTTTCGGCGCGAGCTCTATGCCGCCGTCTCCCTGGTCACGGCCGGGCTCTATTGCCTCGCGCTGGATCAGGGGCTGCCCAATGATTGGGCCGCCTTCGGCGCCCTGGGGATCGGCTTCGTGATGCGGCTGCTGGCGGTGCGTTTCAAGTGGGGACTGCCCACCTTCAATTACCAGTACGCCACCCACTGAGCACGCCAGTTTCTGGCTTGAATGGCTGGATAACGAGCAATAAAAAAGCGCCTTCTGGCGCTTTTTTATTGAGGGCTGGGCACGGGCTCGGGTCAGTTGATCCCTTCCGAACTGAAGAAGGTGGCCTTGTCGGCGATGAAACGCACCTGGATGTTCTTGCCATCCTTGCCCCAGATGCAACTGGTGGTGCCGAGCGCATCGTCGCAGCGCTCCGCCTTGCCGAGTATGGTGCTGGCCTCGGCATAGCTCATGCCCATCTTCAACTTGTCGTAGTTCTCCCGGTTCAGCTTGCTGCAACCGGTCAACAACAGGGCGATCATCCCCCCGATCAGGATCTGCTTCATCTGTTTCTCCTCTGGCTAGTGACCAGAGCCTAGCAGCTGGCCCCCCCTGATTGCCAGCACCGACCAGTTCCGAGCGAACCCGGCCACCTGGCCATCTCGGGATCGGAAGCCTCTTGCCCGGCCTGCCTCACCAGCTGCGAACCGGGCCGGTATCCAGATGCACGAAATTATCGGAAGGGTAGTAACCGACCCCGCCCACCTTGAGGTGCAGGGCCGCCTTGCGCAGGTGGGCCAGCTGTACTCCGGGGATGCGCACGTCCACCGCCTGGCCCAGGGTGTGGTAGCTGTGCTTGGCCACGCCCCGGCTCTTGCGGCGCTTCTGGTTGTTCGTCTGGGGGGAGCGGTAACCTGAGATGAGCTGGATCTCCCCCTTGCGCCCCAGCTTGTGCTGCAGCAGAAACAGTTGATCAAACAGCTTCTTGTCGATGTTGAACACTTCATTTCTGCGGTAATCGCGGAAGATATGGTTGAGCTCCGCCAGGCCATCCCTCAGATAGTGACCATTCTCCCAATAGCTTGCCTGCACCCGCTCGCCGGTATTGAGGTTGAAGAAGCTCAGCTCACGCCCCGAGGTGCTGCGGCTCGCCATGGCCGGAAACGACAGCAGGCTGGTGCCCATCAGGCAACCGGCTCCCAGCAGCAGACGGCGTCGGCTTATCTCTTGTTCCAGCATCCGTGGTCCGTCCATCGCATATTTAAGTGGATTTGATGAGTAATCTTGGTCTTGACGCCTGAAATTACTCAGCCCCCTCCCCCATGTCAAACCACTATCGGCCATGAAAAAGCCCGGCACCGGCCGGGCTTCTCACTCTGTGGCTGGGATCACAGCAGACGGCTCTGGAAACTGACTCGATCAAATCCGTAGATGTCGTTGCGCAGTTGCTGACGTCCCTCATCGTCGATCCAGCTGCTCCAGTAGACGGTAAACACCGGGATCGGGGTGGTCAGGGGCAGCCACTTGGTCTGGGTGTCCTTCAGGATGCTGGCGACCTTGTCCGGCTGATAGCGGGAGTCCGTCAGCAGCAACTCGGCCAGATCGTCCGCATGCTCCACCCGGATGCAGCCCGAGCTGAAGGCACGCGCCCCCTGCTCGAACAGGGACTTGCGCGGGGTCGAGTGGAGGTAGATGGCTTCGTTGTTCGGCAGATAGAACTTGTAGCGGCCGAGGGCGTTGTGATCCCCGGGTTTTTGCCGCAAGCGGTAGGGGAAACCGGAGGCCAGCGCATGGTGCCAGCCATCTTCGCTGAACTGCACCGGGTTGCCCTCGCCGTCTATCACCTCGAACTGCTCCCGATCCAGATAGGCGGGGTCACGCCCGAGTTTCGGCAATATGTCCTTGCTCAGGATGGAGCGCGGCACGTGCCAGGCGGGGTTGAGGACGATGGAGCGGATCTCGCTCGCGAGTATGGGGGTGGCCCGCTGCTCCTTGCCGACGATGACCCGGCTGGTGAACACCTCGTTGCCGGACTCCACCACGCTCAGGCGGTAATCCGGGATATTGACCAGCACGTAGCGATTGGCGAGATGATCCACCAGATCCCGACGCCAGAGATTGCGCAGCAGCAGGCTGGCACGAACCTGTGGTCCTGTATTGAGCCAGGAGCGGGTCTGACGGCCTATGATGCCATCCGCGGTCAGACCGTGGCGACGCTGGAACTGCTTGATGGCGGCCTCGGTCTCGCCATCGTAGATGACCTCATCATCGCTCGGGGCACCGTCTCCCAGCGCATTGAGGATGGCGCGGATCCGGCCAAGCTCGGTCGAGCTCTCCCCGGCCCGCAGGGTCGGCATGTCGAGGCTCGGCCACTGCCTGGCCATGGGCATGGCCAGCAGCTTGCGCACCTCTTCACGCACCGCCTCGTACTCGGCAACCTGGGGCCTGAGCTGTTTGACCTGCTCCAGCAGGTTGTCACCCCGGGGTGACTCTGTCAGGGGCTTGTTCAAGTCGAGCTTCTGGGTCTGCATCTGCTCACGGGCGACCAGGTCCATGGCGCGCCAGGCATGCTGGAAGCGAGCCAGCTTGGCGAAGGCCTCGTCATAGAGGGCGCCACGCTTGTCGCCCGGGGTCTTCTGCAACTGCTGCCAGAGCCGATAGAAATCCGGGTGCAGCTGGGCGAGCACCGCCTCCTGCAGCTGGCTCTCCAGCTCCTGGCGCGCCTGCTCGGCCTCGCTATCCTGATACCAGTCGTGCTGAACACTGGGGCTGGCCACCACCATCTGCTCCGTGTTGGCATAGGCCATCCCCGCCGGCCAGCAGCCGAGCCAGATAAGATTTGCCAATGCCAGCCAATGCTTCTTCCCCATGCTTACCTCAAATCGGTTCAATTTGGCCTGTCAGGCGCCGCGGTCAGGAGCCCATGATGCGTGAATGACGGTGACTTTGCCAGCGGGTGGCCACCCGGCGCTAGCGGGCCAGGGCGTAGCGGCGCCAGATACGGGCATGCTCTTTGCTCTGGCTGACGGCGTCCAGCGCCTGATTGAATCTCCCCACGAAGTCCTCCGACAGGGTCTGCTTGCTCAGCATGAAGTAGGTCGGCGTCTCATAGATCTGCATCCCGTGGGAGACTATGCCCTCGGCCAGCCCCTCTCTCTTCAGACCCCAGGGGGTGGCCAAACTATCCCCGAGAAAACCGTCTATCCGCCCGAGACGCAGCTTGCGATAGTTTTGTGCGTCATTGACTGCGCTCACCTGATGCGCATGATCCCGCAGCAAGGCGGTGATCTCGGCCCCGTAGTAGTACTCCTTGGTCACCCCGAGTTGATGCCCCTGTGCGAGCCAGCTCGCCAGGTCCGGCGCGTCACCGGTATCGCTGCCACGCACCCAGAGCTGGGTGCTGCCAGGGTTGTAGGCATGAGAGAACCAGGCATAGCCAGCCCTGTCGTCATAAAAATAGGCCTCCATGGCAATGTCCAGCCGGCCCTGCTCCACATCCTGCAACACCCGCTTCCAGGGGCGCTCCACATAGATCAGGCGACACCCCAGCCGGGCGGCGATGGCATTGAGGTACTCCACCGCAAACCCGCTCAACTGCCGCCTGTTCCCCTCTCGCTGGTAATAGTGGTAAGGCGGCCAGTCGTCGAAACCGACCCGCAGGGGAGACGGGCAGAGGGACTGCGCCCACTGGGAGGACACCGGCAGGCAGCAGAGCAGACAACAGAGGAGTGGCAGTCTCATGGGTCATCCTTGACATCGGGGCCCGCCATCTTAGATCTGCGGCGGCGAATTGGCGACAGTTCCTGCCACAGCGGTGAGCAATATCAGTCGTTTGACTGATCATCCCTGAGCAATCGCGGCGCCCGCCCGGTATGGACAGGGTCGACAAAATGAACCTCATGTGAGCCCCAAAGCCATTTGGCGAGCAGGGATATCGGGGTTAATATGTGAGCAAATATATTTTTGTGATCCACTATGCTTTTTTTGCAATTGGATTAGCATATGCGCGAAATCTGCCTACCCATCCGTCAGGCGTCGAGTGAGTAATATGACCTACAAAAAGTTCGGTTTTCTGGCCGCCATCATGGCACTGAGTGGTTTTTATCTCTACACCCTCTATCTGGCCGCTCACCCCAACGTGAGCCTGGCTTACAAGCTCTATTACCTGGAAGGCAAGACCCGCTTCTGGGAACACAACTCCAGCATGACCTACCAGCCGGGCAACGAACTCAACCTGACCAAGCCGAGCCGCTTCCTCTCCAGCGAAGGCTGGGCCAAGAAGCCGAGCGCCGAGGGCACCGAGCTCAGCGGTCAGGGCGGTCTCTACTTCGTCCTGCCCAAGCAGCAGGCCCAGCCGGAGCAGCTCACCATCCAGGCCAGGATCAACAGCCCGGAAGCCGGTGCCTTGCTGAAGGTCGCCCTGGGTCATGACTTCACCACCACGGTCAAGCTGGCCAAGGCGGGCATCAACGAGATCCGGCTCAACCTGCCGGGGGACTCCCTGACCGCCGACCCCAAGCGCCCCAACTTCCTGGCCCTGTCCGCCCCGACGCCACTCAACGTGCAGTCTGTGCGCCTGACAGTTGCACAGTGAAGATAAAAATCTAAAAATCAGCCTTTAAACGTGATTTTCTAATAAGGAAGTTCCCATGTCGCATGCCGATTTTCGACTCTCTCTGGTCGTGCCCGTTTATAACGAGGAAGAGAGCATAGACGCCTTCATCAGCGCGATAGATGACGAACTGGCCCCCCTCAAAGACCAGCTTGAAATTGTCTTCGTCAACGATGGCAGCCGCGATCGTACCCGCGAGGTGGTCGAGCAGGCCATCGCTCGCGACCCCCGTGTCACCCTGGTCAACCTGGCCCGCAACTTCGGCAAGGAGGCGGCCATGACCGCCGGCCTGCATGAGGCCAAGGGCGATGCCATCGTGCCCATGGACGTGGATCTGCAAGATCCCCCCGCCCTCATCCTGGAGTTCGTCAAGCTGTGGCAGACCGGCGGCTATGACACCGTCTACGGCATCCGGGTGGATCGCAGCGCCGACACCCCGATGAAGCGCCTGACCGCGGGAGGCTTCTACCGCTTCTTCAACGCGCTCTCCACCAGCACCAAGCTGCCGGAGAACGCCGGTGACTTCCGCCTGATCGACCGCAAGGTGGTGGAGGCCCTCAAGCTGCTGCCGGAGCGCAACCGCTTCATGAAGGGGTTGTTTGCCTGGGCCGGTTTCCGCGCCGTGGGCGTACCCTACGAGCGTCCCGCCCGTCACGCCGGCGAGACCAAGTTCAACTACTGGAAGCTGTGGAACTTTGCCCTCGACGGCCTGATGAGCTTCTCCAGCTGGCCGCTGCGGGTGTGGAGCTATGTCGGGGTCGGGGTCTCCTTCGTCGCCTTCCTCTATATCCTCAAGATCATCACCCAGGTGCTCTTCTTCGGCATCGACGTGCCGGGCTATGCGTCCCTGATGTCGGTGATGCTGTTCCTCGGTGGCATCCAGTTGTTGTCTCTTGGCATCATCGGCGAGTACATAGGCCGCATGTTCGTCGAGGTGAAGCAGCGCCCTGTCTACCTCATCGAAGGGGTCTACGGCCAGTACGCCAAGGACAAGCAGGCGGATGCGGGCAAGCCGCAGCCTGCCGACAAGCAGCAGGATGAGCAGGAGCCGACGCCCCAATGATCTCCCGCGAGGAATTCTGGCGTCTGGTTCGCTTCGGTTTCGTCGGCGGGGGGGCTACCCTCGTCGACCTTGGCACCTCGTTCGCGCTGTTTCACAACTGGCCGGATATCTCCGAGCACCTGGTGACCACCCTCGCCTTCGGGGTGGCCTTCTGGTTCTCCTTCTTCGGCCATCGCTACATCACCTTCCAGAAGCAGGGAGCAGCCAGCAAGTTCCTGCTGGTGGCGCTCTTCTCCCTGGCGGTGCGCAACCTTCTGCTCTCCGGCTTGTTGCTGGCGGGGCTCTCCGGCCTGCTGCCCGTGGTCATCGCCACCCTGGCCGTGACCATACTCACCTACCTTCTCTCTCGCGTCTGGGTATTTGCCTGATGAATGACATGACAACTTCCCCTCCCGCCGCCGCGGGGCCCTATCGCCCGTCCCTGGCCATCAGCGGCCGTGACTGGCTGATCATCATCGCCGCCTTCGCCCTGAGTCGCCTCGCCCTCTACGGCATGGGTTACTTCGGCGTCCAGCTCTACGGCACCCCCGGCATAGGCCCGCTGCAGGCCTATTGCCAGTTCGACTGCGTCTGGTTCCAGCGCATCATCGAAAACGGCTATGACCTCTATCCCCGCTGGCTCAGCAAGGGCAATGCGGCGAACTGGGCCTTCATGCCCCTCTACCCCATGCTCTCCGGCGGCCTCTCCAGCCTGCTCAACGTGGAGAGTCTGATCGGCCTGATGCTGGTGACCAACATCGCCTTCTTCTTCTCCCTGCCGGCCATGCTGCTGGTGCTGCGTCAGCTCAAGCTGGGTGAGGACAGCGCCCGTTTCGGGGTCTGGCTGCTGGCCTTCTCCCCCTTCTCCGCCTACTTCGTCTCCGGTTACGGCGAGTCCATGTTCATGCTCTTCATGCTGCTCATGTTCCTGTTTGCCTACCGTGAGCAGTGGCTGCTGGTCGGGTTCATCGGCATCTTCATCTCCGGCACCCGAAACCTCGGGGTCATGATGGTGTTCCCTGTGCTGATCCTGGCGCTGCAGGCCTATGGCTGGCGCGAATTCTTCCGTTTCACCGAACGGGCCTTCAAGGTGGTGTTCAGCATCTGGCTCATCCCGCTCGGTCTGTTCTCCTACATGGTCTATCTGTATCACCTCACCGGGGATGCGTTCGCCTTCAAGCACATCCAGGTGGCCTGGGGCCGTTACATGGACAGCCCGCTGGACTGGTGGCTGAGCGGGTTTGAGCTCGGCGGTCGCAAGGCCTACCTCTCCATCATGGTGATCTTCGGCTGGTGTCTGAACCTCTATCTGTTCAGCCAGAAGCGCTGGGCCGAGGCGACCCTGATGTTCATCTGCTGCACCATACCGCTGATGACGGGGCTCAACGCCATGCCGCGCTACATGTTCGGCCTCTACCCGACCCTGCTGGCCATCATACTGCTGACCCATCGCTGGCCCGCCCTGCGCCCGGCCGTGCTGTGCGTCAGCGGCATGGTAGCCTCCTTCATCGCGGTGGCCTTCGTCAACTTCAAGTTCTTCACCGTCTGACGATCCCCCCCCAAAAAATGCCGGTCCATGGACCGGCATTTTTTATGGCCGCCCTCTTTGGACAGGCATCACAGTTTCCCGAGTTTGAAAACGTAACCATTTGAACTCACCTCACAAATCGGGATTTTCCCGATCCTGCCCCTCCCTTCGGCCCCCTAGAATGAGTTCCTCAACGGAATCCGACCCGCTCACTTTGCTCAAGGAATGGCTTATGCGTCTCCTCCCCCGTCCCTCTCCCCTCTGGCTCGCCCTGCTGGCTGCCCCCCTGTTTGCCGGCCAGGCAGTGGCATCTCCTCGGGTGCAACTCTATGTGGATGGCAAGCCGGTAGCCGGTGAGCTGGCGCTGGACAAGGGAACCGTCAGCCTGATCCATACCTTGAGTAAGGGCAGCCACCAGATCCGCATCGGCGATGCCGCCAACAGCTGCGGCACCAGCTTCGGGCCGAGCGAAACCAAGCCGCTGCCGTTCGGCACGGCCCAGCCCATGGACAAATGCGCCAAGGAGAGCAGCTTCACCCTGCGAGTGATGCTGGCGGGGGACTATGAGTTCACCTTCAACCCGGATACCCCCAGCCTCAAGGTCCTGCGGGCCACCAAGAAGAGCGAGTTCAAGCGCCAGCCCCCGGAGGAGCCCTGTATCGCCTGGGACGGCGGCCCGGTCACCGTCTCGCTGAAAGAGGTCTGGCCGGACGGCACAAGGCTGCGGGACGCCTACTCAAAACAGGAGGCCCTGGTCAAGGAAGGTAAGCTGACGCTGACCCCCAGCCCCGAGAGCGGCGGTCTGCTGCTGCTCGAACCGGTCGCGGCAGCCAAGGTTGAACCCTTCGGCTGGGATCAGGCGAGCGTCTATTTCCTCTTGACCGACCGCTTCCACAACGGCGACCCGACCAACGATCACAGCTTCGGCCGCCAGAAGGATGGCCAGGACGAGGTCGCCACCTGGCACGGTGGCGACTTCAAGGGGCTGACCGAGAAGCTCGACTACATCAAGTCGCTGGGCATGAATGCCATCTGGATCACCCCCATGGTGGAGCAGGTGCACGGCTTCATTGGCGGCGGCGAGCAGGGCAACTTCCCCTTCTACGCCTATCACGGCTACTGGGCGCTGGACTTCACCAAGATCGATCCCAACTACGGCGATGAGGAGAGCCTCAAGACGCTAGTGGACGAGGCCCACAAGCGCGGCATGCGCATCATACTCGACGTGGTGATGAACCACGCCGGCTACGCCACCCTGGCGGACTTGCAGGATCTCGGCCTCGAGAGCCTGGCCCAGAATACGGGCAAACTCCCCGCCCACTGGAATGACTGGCGCCCGAGTGGCGGCCTCAACTGGCATGGCTACAACCAGTTTATCGACTATCAGTCGAGCGACTGGGGCAAGTGGTGGGGGCCGGACTGGGTGCGGGCCGGTCTGCCCGGCTACCCCCAACCCGGCACCGACGACGTGACTGGCTCGGTGGCTGGCCTGCCGGACTTCCTGACCGAGTCCAGCAAAGCGGTGGGGCTGCCCCCCCTGCTCGCGGCGAAGCAAGACACCCGGGCCAAACCGCTGCCCGATGCCAGCGTGAGCGACTACCTCATCGCCTGGCACACCGACTGGGTGCGCCGCTTTGGCATAGACGGCTTCCGGGCCGACACCGTCAAGCACCTGGAGCCCGCGGTCTGGGCCAGCCTCAAGCAGGAGGGAACGGCGGCCCTCAAGGAGTGGAAGGCGGCCAATCCCACCAAGGCCCTCGACGATTTGCCCTTCTACATGGTGGGCGAGGTGTGGGATCACGGGGTGGCCAAGGACTTCTGGTACCAGAACGGCTTCGATTCCCTCATCAACTTCGACTATCAGCGCGAGTTCGCCCTGCCCCAAGCCCAGTGCATGGCGGTTGCCGAACCCACCTATGCCAGCTACGCCAGCCGCATCAATCAGGATCCGGAGTTCAACGTGCTGAGTTATATCAGCTCCCACGACACCAAGCTGTTCTTCGGCGACTATCAGGACGTGCCACTGCAGCGGCGGGTGGCCAGCAGTTTCATGCTGTTGCCGGGCGGCATCCAGCTCTACTACGGGGATGAGTCAGGCCGCGGGCTGGCCAAGGACGGGGGCGTGTTCGATCAGGCCCTGCGCTCCGATATGAACTGGCAGGAGCTGGCGAGTGGCGACAAGGCTGAGCTGGTGAAACACTGGCAGCGCCTCGGCCAGTTCAGGGCCGCCCACCCGGCGGTGGCGGCGGGCAGCCACCAGAAGCTCTCCGATGCCCCCTACAGCTTCGTACGCGAGAAAGGGGCCGACAAGGTGGTGGTGGTGTTCGCCGGTCGGGCCAAATGACCGCCCCTTGACCTGATCAGTATGAGGGGAGCCATCGGCTCCCCTCTTTTATGCTGCGTTCATACTGGTTGGCGGGATTTTGCAGGCCACTGCAACCTTGCCCTGACCAGCGTCTCCTGCCACAGGGGCCAGGCCAGCAGGGCCTGCTGATAGGCACCGGCCTGACCGGGCAGCGCTATGCCGTAGCTCGCCAGCCGATAAGCCATCACCGCATAGAAGGCGTCGATGATCCCCGCCTCGCCGAAATAGAAGTCTCCTCTCGCCTGGGACCAGAGCGTCTGCAACCTGGCCAACTCGGTGAGGGTCTCCACCGGTGGCTCGCCCTGAGTCGGCGCCCCCAAAAAGAAGGGCAACAGGCTGCGGATCTGGCCAAAGCCCGAGTGCAGCTCGGCGCACAGGCTGCGTGCCAAAGCCCGCTCTGTCCTGTTCTCCGGGTAGAAGTGGCGCCCCGGGCAGAGCTCGTGCAGGTACTCGGCAATGGCGAGGGAGTCGTGAATGCGCAGCTCGCCGTCATCGAGCCAGGGTACCAGCCCGGTCGGCGAGACTCGCTTCAGCCGGGCCACCGCCTTGGCATCCTCCAGATCGAACACCTGTTCCTGCCACGCCAGTCCGCTCAGCGCGAGCACCAGGGACGCGCGCATCGACCAGGTGGAGCCCGTGCCTACCGTCAAAACCAGGGATCCCATTATTGCCTCCTGCTTGGGTTATGGATGAGCTCGTTTTGCCCCGTGGGCACGACATCTCATGGTCGTCTCACATTTGCACGCATGCGGGTTTGACCCCATATGGGCAGGGTGCTAGTTTGATTTTTCAAAACAAACAGTTAGCCATAATGTGAGCAATGGACAGCCAATTTACCATCGTCATCGCGGATGACCACCCCCTGTTTCGGGGCGCACTCTATCAAGCGGTGCACCTGGCCATCGACGATGCCCAACTGCTGGAAGCCGACTCCATCGACAGCCTGACCCACCTGCTGGGGGATCACCCCGAGGTGGACCTGCTGCTGCTCGATCTCAAGATGCCGGGAGCCAATGGCTTCGAGGGACTCGCCTACCTGCGCGGTCATTATCCGGATCTGCCCGTGGTCGTGGTCTCCGCCTCCGAGGATCCCGCCATCATCAACCAGGTGCTGCGCCTCGGCGCCCTGGGCTTCATCCCCAAGTCCGTGCCCATGAAGGAGCTGGTCAGCGCTCTCAATACGGTGATCGGTGGCGATAACTGGGTGCCGGAGGGGATCTCCCTGCAGCCCGAGTCCGTCGAGGGCTCCGATCTCGCCAGCAAGCTGGCGAGCCTCACTCCCCAGCAATACAAGGTGCTGATCATGCTGCGAGACGGCAGCCTCAACAAGCAGATCGCCTGGGAGCTCAACGTCTCCGAGGCCACCATCAAGGCCCATATCACCGCCATCTTCCGCAAGCTTGGGGTCAAAAACCGCACCCAGGCGGTGATTGCACTGCAGCAGATGGGCATCAAGGACGACTGAGCCGTATTTAAGGATTCATGCCTTAGGTTTCGACCACCATGGAGAGCATCGGCTCGACAAATAGTACGATCGTACTTTATGCTGCTGGCGGCATTGAGGAGAAACCATGAGCAAGGGCCGACTGACCCGTGAAACCATCTTGCAGACCGCCTTCGAGCAGGCCAGCCAGCAAGGACTGGAGAGCCTGACCATAGGGTCGCTTGCCTGCGCCTGCGAGATGTCCAAGAGCGGCCTGTTCGCCCACTTCCAGTCCAGGGACAACCTGCAGATCGCCGTGCTGACCTACTCCGCCGAGGTATTCAGGGAACGGGTGATCCAGCCGGTGCGCCAGCAGCAGCACCCGACTCAGCAGAGCAAGCTGGTCGCCCTGCTGCAGGCCTGGCTCGCCTGGAACCAGAGCTTCGCCGGACGCTGCATGTTCCTCGACGCCTGGACCTCGGCCCAGGAGGGGGAAGTACAGCAGGCGGCCCGCCAGCTGGTACGCTTCTGGCTCGATTACCTGGCCCGCCAGGTGGCGCAGGGTCAGGCCAGCGGCGAGTGGCGCAAGGAGCTCGATCCCTGGCGCGCCGTCTACCGGCTCTATGGCCTCTATCTCGGGGATCAGGTGTTCAATGCCCTGGATCTGTGTCAGGATCCCGCCAGCCACTTCTGGCCCGAGGTGGAAAATCTGCTGATGAGCTGGCGCTAGTTTTTAAAAACCCATAAAAAAGCACGACCGTTCGCACATAAAAAACACAGGATGATCATGAGCAGCAAAATCTACTTCAACACCCGCCGCTTCAGCCCGAGCAAGCTGTTGCTGGGACTCGGTACCCGCTTGCACCATGTGCTCGCCCCCGCCCACGCCCGCCGTACCGCCAGCAAGCTGCTGCTCACCCCGCAGCGGGCGAGCCGGGACGTGGCGACCCCAGATGGCCTGGTGCAGCAAGCCGTGCACACCACCGAAGGCACCCTGATGAGCTACCGCCTCGGCCAGGGCCCGATCTGGCTGCTGATGCACGGCTGGTCCGGCAGTGCCAGCCAGTTCTACCCCCTGATGAGCCATATCGCGGCCCAGGGCTTCACAGCACTGGCCTACGATCACCCCGCCCACGGCCAGAGCGAGGGCCACACCGGTCATCTGCCCCGCTTCGTGCGAGCCTTCGACGAGCTGCTGGAGCGCCTCGGCCCCGTCGAGGGGATCATCACCCACAGCATGGGGGGCGCCGTCACCCTGGCGAGCCGCCATCCCGCCCTCGACCCCCTGCCCCTGCTGCTCATCTCCCCGGTGCTCGACTACGTGCCCCAGCTCTACGGCATGGTGGCCCGCTCCGGCTACTCCATCCGGCTGTTCGATGCCGTGGTCAAGGAGATAGAGCAGGAGTACCAGCATCCCCTCAGTACCGTGGATCCCATGGGCAGGCTGGCCGATCGCGACGGAGCCTCTCTCATCGTTCACGACGAGGAGGACAGGTTCGCCCCCCATCAGGATTCGCTGCGCGCGGCCCAGGATGGGCACTGCCGCCTGGTGAGCACCCGGGGGCTCGGTCATGGCCGCATCCTCGCCAGCCCCCCGGTGTTTGCGGCCTTTGACGAGCTGAGCCAGCCCCATGCCAGAGCCTGATCCCGCCCGGATGTTCCCTTGCCAATCGCCGCCATAAAAAATGATGTGGCAGCCCATTTTTATATTCGATACAGCGTCTTATAGTTAAATCGTGCGGTGGCAACGATAAGGCGCAATCCCATGGCCAGACCCAACACAGCTCTCCTGTTGACCGGTGGCGGTGCTCGCGCCGCCTACCAAGTGGGCGTCCTCAAGGCGGTGGCCGAGCTCTACCCCCGCAACCTCGGCATCCCCTTCCCCATACTGTGCGGCACCTCAGCCGGCGCCCTCAACGTGACGGCGCTGGCCTGTTACGCCTCCTGTTTTCATCTGGGGGTGCGCAAGCTGGAGTGGGTCTGGCGCCGCTTCGAGACCCACCACATCTTCGACTTTCATCCCTGCCGGCTGCTGTGGCGCACCCTCTACCAGGGCTCGGCCGGCCTCATCAGCGCGGACAGCAACCGCGCCTTCCACCTGTTCGACAACGCCCCTTTGCGCCGCCTGCTGGATCAGCTCATCGACTATCACCGCATCGACGACAACATCCTCTACGGCAGCCTGGAGGCCATCGCTATCACCGCCTCCGACTACGACGACGGCCTCTCCACCACCTTCTTCCAGGGGCGGGCCGAACACCTGCCCTGGGAGCGGGCGCGGCGGCGCGGCCTGCGCACCCTGCTCACCTCGGATCACTTGATGGCCTCCGCCGCCCTGCCCTTCGTCTTCCCGGCCACCCGCATCGGCGAGCATTTCTACGGGGATGGCTCTATCCACCAGCTGAGCCCCTTGAGCCCCGCCATCCACCTGGGGGCGGAGCGGATCCTGCTGGTGACCCTGGACAGCCCGGCTCAGGGCAATCAGGCACCCCGCCAGGGCCACCTGACCAGCTCCAACATCGCCGGACACCTGCTCAACACCGTCTTCTCCGACACCCTCAACTCGGATCTGGAGCGGCTCGGGCGCATCAACCAGACCCTCTCCCTCATCCCGGAACGGGAGCGAAACCGCCTCAAGCTGCGCCAGGTGGAGACCTGCGTCATCCGGCCCAGCCAGGACCTTGACCTTATCGCCCTCGACTATCTGCACAAATTGCCGACCCAGCTGCGCCGGCTGCTGCGGGTGCTCGGGGTGAACGGCCACGAGAGCAGCAGTCTGGCCAGCTTCCTGATGTTCTATCCGGGTTATTGCCAGCAGTTGATCCAGCTTGGCTATCGGGATGCCCTGAACGAACGCCAGCGGATCGAGGCATTTCTGGATATCGAAGAGCTGGCGCGGGAGGAGGCCTGAGAGCTAGGGGCTAGGGTCTGAGGTCTAATGCCCCTCCAGCAGCCGCTGCTCCGCCTGCTCCATGGCCACCGCATTGCCAAACAGCACCAGCCTGTCCCCGGCCGCCAGCCGCAGCTCGGCTCTGGGCTCCAGACTCTGCTCCCCCCGATGGATGGCCTTGACCCTTACCTCCCCGAGGGATAGCTCCCCCACCCTGCGTCCCACCGCCCAGGCCTGATCGTGCAGCAGCACGGGATGCAGACGCTCGAGCCGCTGATCCGTCTCCAGGTTGCCGGCGCTCTGATCCCCCCAATAGAAGCCGTGCAGGAAGCGATACTGGCTGTTGCGCTCATGCTCCATGCGCCGGATCACCCGGCCTATGGGGATGTCGCAGTTGACCAGCAGGTGGGAGACCAGCATCAGGGCCCCCTCCTGGGACTCCGGGATCACCTCGAAGGCTCCCGCCTGCTTGTAGTGCTCGAGGAAGCTGTCGTCCCGGGTACGCACCAGCACCTTGACCCCGCTCGCCAGTTCCCGGATCAGGGTCAGCATGGCATCCACCCGCTTGCGATCGTCGAAGGTGATGATCACCAGTCGCGCCCGCACCAACCCGGCGGCCAGCAGTATGTCCCGTCGGCTGGCATCCCCAAACGCCACCTGCTCCCCCGCGAGCTTGGCCTCGCTCACCCGCTCGGGGTCGAGATCCAGCGCGAGAAAGGGCAGTTCCTCGAGTTTCAGGAAGCGGGCGCAGGTCTGGCCGGTGCGGCCAAACCCGGCGATGATGACGTGCTGGTGCTTGCCAAGGCCCGACATGGCCACCTCGGCGCGGGAGAGCAAGACCGCATCGGTGAAGCTGTGGGCCAGCCCCTGGGCCTTCTGCACCAGCCAGGGGGTCAGGGCGATGGAGCACACCCCGATGCCGATGAGCAGGGAGACCTGCTGATGGCCCAGCAGGCCGTGGTGGCTGGCCAGCGCCAGCAGCACGAAGCCGAACTCCCCCACCTGGCTCAGCATGATGCCCGCCGCCATGGCGTCGCGCTTGCGCTCCCCCATCAGCCGGCCAGCCAGCAAGACCAGCAGGGACTTGAACAGGATGAGGCCGAGCACGCTCAAGGCCACCAGCTGCCAGTCCATGGTCATGCCGATGGTGATGAAGAAGAGCCCCATCAGCACGTCCCGAAACGGCTTGATGTCCACCTCCAGCTGATGGCGGTAGTGGGACTCCCCCAGCATCATGCCCGCGAGGAAGGCGCCGAGGGCCATGGAGAGCCCCATCCACTGGGTGAGGGACGCGGCCAAGAGCGCCACCAGCAGGGCGCAGAGCACGAACAGCTCGTCGGAGCGGGCCCGCGCCACCTCGTGAAACACCAATGGCAACAGCCACTTGCCCACGGCCAGCAGGGTGAAGAGGGCCAGCAGCCCCTTCAGCGAGGCCCAGGCTATCTCCGCCAGCAGGGCGCTGCCTTGCACCTCGGGCTGGGCCAGAATGGGGATCATCACGAGCAGCGGCACCACGGCGAGATCCTGGAACAGCAGCACGCTCACCCCGAGCTGGGCACGCCGGGTGTGCAGCTGTTTGAGCTCCCCGAGCTGCTTGATCACCACGGCGGTGGAGGAGAGCGCCAAAGTGCCCGCCACCACCAGCGCCTGGGGCAGGCTCAGCCCCCACCACCAGGCCAGCGCGAAGAAGAGCGTCGTCGTGAGCAGCACCTGCAGGCCGCCGACCCCGAGCACCAGCTTGCGCATGGCGAGCAGCTTGGGCAGTGAAAACTCGAGGCCGAGGGAGAACATCAGAAAGACGATGCCGAGCTCCCCTATGGTCTGCATCATGGCCTGACCCGTGATGATGGCGGCGCCATGGGGACCGAGCAGCATGCCGGCAAACAGATAGGCGAGGATCACCGGCTGGCCGAGACGCCGAAACAGCGCCACCAGCAGGACGGCGGCAACCAGCAGGATCAACAGATCGGCGTACACCCTACCTCCAACCTCAGCTACCAGATTGACTCAACCAACACCCTATCCCATCTCCCAGGCGGGCTGGCGGCCTTGACGCCAGCGGGATCCGGGCCATCGGCCCCATACCCAAGGATCCCGCCGCCAGACAGGGCCCTGCCCCTATATTTTTCCTCCCGCTCTATTTCGTTAAGCCTAGCCAGCGGGCTTTTTCCCATCGGACATATTTTGGGCACAAGGATTGCTAGAGAAGAGTATGGAAGTGGGATGTTCAAGGGTTGCAGCGTGGAAAACACATCGTCATTGAATGGGTTCGGACAGGGCGTCGAGCAGTGGGTGCAGCAGCTGGAGCGGCTCAAGCCCCCCTCAGGAGTGGATCGCCAGCAGCTGCTCGAACTGTTGCTGGCGCAACGGGATCTTGACGCCCTGCTGACAGTTTTTGCCGAGCGGGCGGCAACCCTTGTCCCCATCCACAGCCTGCATGTGGACGCGGGCCAGCCTCGCGCCCTCATCTCCCGTCCCCCGCGAGCCGACCAGACGCTGCACAGCTATCGCTTCGAGCTGCGCGGCCAGCACGAGCAGCGCCTCTGCCTGCTGCAATACGAGCTGGAACGTCCCCTGACCGGCGAGCAGCAGCGGCTGCTGCGCCAGTGTCACCAGCTGCTCTCCCTCCCCTTGCCGCTCTATCTGCGACTCGACACCCTGGAGCAACAGGTTCGGCTCGATCATCTGACCGGGCTCGGCAATCGCTCCTACTTCGACGAGGTGATAGGGCGTGCGGTGGAGCAACACTGCCGCGAGCCCCACGGCCTGGTGCTGGTGCTGCTGGATCTCGATCGCTTCAAGTTGATCAACGACACCTGGGGTCATCCGGTGGGAGATCTGGTGCTGAGCCGCTTCGCCCAGCTGCTGCAGGGCTGCATTCGCAGCACGGATCAGGCGTTTCGCCTCGGGGGTGACGAGTTCGCCCTCTTGCTGCAACCCGCCGACCCCGAAGCCTGGCGCCCGGTCTGGCTGCGTTTGCAGCATGTGCTGCACAGCCACAAGGAGCTCACCGCCTTCGCGGTGGGCTGCAGCCTGGGGGCCGCCAGCTGGCATGCGGGGCTGGATGTGCAGAGCCTGTATGAGGCGGCGGATGCCCACCTCTATGCTCGCAAGAAGGCTGGCATCACCGACTGATTTGATTGAGGCGGGTGCCCTTCACCACGCCAGCAAGAAGGCTGGCATCACAGACTGACTTGATTGAGGCGGGTGCCCTTCTCCACGCTCGCAAGAAGGCTGGCATCACAAACTGAGTTGATTGAGGCGGGGGCCCTTCTCCACGCCCGCAAGAAGACTGGCATCACCGACTGATTTGATTGAGGCGGATGCCCCTCTCCATGCTCGCAAGAAGGCTGGCATCACAGACTGACTTGATTGAGACGGGTGCCCTTCTTCACGCCCGCAAGAGGGCTGGCATCACCGACTGATTTGATTGAGGCGGATGTCTCCGTCCATCTTCAAACCGACACAGCCCTTTATTCGCTATCGGGCAGGGTTCTGGGTTGCCAGTGCCAGGCCATGCCTCCCTCCTGTGCCAGAAAACCGTCGCAGACGAAGAGATCCCCCACAGCCGCCACCTGCTCGCCGTAGTAGAGGATGGGAATGCGACCCCGCTGCCAGGAGGGCACCCCGTACTCCTGCAACAACTTCTTCAGGCGCCGGCTGCCTCCTCGCCCCACCGGCTTGAGCATGCTGCCCGCCGCCACCTGGAAGCGCACCGACAGGGGCTCGTCCGCCCGCGGCGCCCGCAATCTTCCGCCCTCTCGGCCAGTGGCGCCACAGGGTTGCAGGCTGCAGAGCCCCAGCCCATCCGGCAGGGGAAGGGGCTCACCGACGGCGATGGGCAGCGTCTCGTGGCGGGGAGCCAGGTCGGGCCTCACCAGATGGAGGGCCCCCTGATAGCGGCGACACTCCAGGGACTTGAGGGAGAGGCGCGGGTTGGCATCCTCCCGCGCCAGCGCCACCTCCTGCCAGAGCAGGGCGAGCTGATCCCGCGCCGGCATATCCCCCCCCAGGCGGCGGATCCAGTAGCGCAGCAGGTTATTGCGCCTGGCCTGGGACAACCCCAGCAGCTGCGCGATACGCAACCCCTCCCCCTCTGCCGCCTGTTGCCAGTCCGCCTGTGCCAGCTCGTCGACGAGCGCCTCCTGCTCGGCGCAGATGGCCATGCTGCGCGCCGCAGTCTGGGCCATGGCGGGCCAGCGCGCCTTCAGTTGGGGGATAAGCCGCTGGCGCAGGAAGTTGCGATCGTATTCCGTGTCCTGATTGCTCTCATCCTCAACCCAACCATAGGGCAGGGTGGCGGCACACGCCGCCAGCTCGGCCCGGCTCACCTCCAGCAGGGGGCGCAGCAGGAGCCCACTCGCAAAGGGCTGGCTCGGCACCATGCCCGCCAGCCCCCGCAGACCGGCGCCACGCTTGAGGGCCAGCAGCAGGGTCTCCAGCTGATCGTCCTGATGATGGGCGCTGAGCAGCCACTCCCCCTTTGCCAGGCGGGCGGCGAGGCGACCGTAGCGCGCCGTGCGCGCCTGGGCCTCCAGGCTCTCGCCGTTGCCCCTGGCCAGTTGCACCCGCTCGACCAGCAGCGGCACCGCCAGTTGCCGGCACACCCCCTCGCAATGGGCGACCCACTCATCCGCATGAGGACTCAGGCCGTGATGGACGTGCAGGGCCCGCAGTCCGAGCCCCTGTTCCCTGGCATAGCGCGCCGCCAGCACCAGGAGCACGGTGGAGTCGAGCCCGCCGCTGAAGGCCACCAACAAACCGCTGGAACCTTCGGGCGAAGGCAGGGTCTGACAAAAGCGAGAATAAATACGAGAAATCATTGGCTTCCCCAAAATGGTCGGGCCGATCTTAGCAGAGTCAGGCTTATCAAGCGCTAACCCGACTGCTAGAGTGAGATTCCTCCCGATCTGGGCAGGGAAGCTGAATAACCCGAATTGGAATCAAAAAATGAACAATAAGAAAAGCATACTCGCCGGCCTCATCGGGCTGGCACTGCTGGCAGGCTGCAGTCAGGCGCCGGATACCAGCGACAAGCACTCCGGCCTCGCGCTGGCCAACATGGATACCTCGGTCAAACCCGGCGACGACTTCTTCCGCTACGTGAACGGTCACTGGCTCGGCACCGCCAAGATCCCGGACGACAGGCCCGCCGACGGCGCCTTCTACATGCTCCGGGACAAGTCCCTCGCCGATGTGCGGGTGCTGGTGGAGGGGCTGGATGCCAAGGCCCCCGCCGGTTCGACGGCCCAGCAGATCCGCGATCTCTACCACAGCTATCTGGATCAGGCGACCCGGGATGCCAAGGGCACGGCCCCCCTGCTGCCCCTGCTCGCCGACATCGACAGGATCAGCGACCAGCAGAGCCTGACCCGCGCCTTCGCCCAGAGTGGTCGCAGCGGCGGCAGCGCTCCCTTCGGTTTCTGGATAGACGCCGACGCCAAGGCGCCGGACAGCTATGCCGTCTATTTCTACCAATCCGGCCTCAGCCTGCCGGATCGGGACTACTACCTCAAGACGGATGCCGCGAGCCAGGCACTGCTCAAGAAATACGAGCAGCACATCGCCACCATGCTGAGTCGCTTCGGCGAGCCGGATGCCGCCGCCAAGGCCAAGCGGGTGCTGGCCCTCGAGACCCGGATCGCCAGGATCCAGTGGGACAACGTGGCCCTGCGGGACAGGGAGAAGAACTACAACAAGGGGCCGGTGAGTGAACTGGGGCGCCTCGCCCCCAGCATCCCCTGGGAGGCCTACCTCGGTGAAGCCGGCCTCGCCGGCCAGCAGAGCCTGGTCATCGGCCAGCCGAGCTATCTCGCGGCCCTCGACGGCCTGATGCGCCAGACCCCGCTGGCGGACTGGCAGGCTTATCTCAAGTGGCACCTCATCACCGATTACGCCCCCTACCTCGACAGCCAGACCGATGCCCAGAACTTCGCCTTCTTCGGCACCACCCTCAGCGGTACACCCAAGCAGCGCGCACCCTGGGAGCGCGCCCTCGGGGTGCTGGACGATCACCTGGGTGAGGCGGTCGGCGAGCTCTATGTGAAGCACTACTTCCCGCCTGCAGCCAAGGAGCGCATGGAGCAGTTGGTGGAGAACCTGCGCACCGCCTACGGCCAGAGCATCGAGGAGCTGGACTGGATGTCCCCGGCCACCAAGGCCCAGGCCAAGGAGAAGCTCGCCAAGTTCAGACCCAAGATCGGCTACCCGGACAGGTGGAAGGATTACAGCGCCATCAGCATCCGTGCCGACGATCTGGTCGGCAACCTTCAGCGTGCCCAAGCCTTCGAGTATGCCGACAACCTGGCGCGCCTCGGCAAGCCGGTGGACAGAAACGAGTGGCACATGTCACCCCAGACGGTGAACGCCTACTACAACCCGAGCAACAACGAGATCGTCTTCCCGGCCGCCATACTGCAACCCCCCTTCTTCGACATGCAGGCGGACGATGCGGTGAACTACGGCGCCATCGGCGGGGTCATCGGCCACGAGATGGGCCACGGCTTCGACGATCAGGGGGCGAAATCCGACGGGGACGGCGTGATGCGCGACTGGTGGACGCCGACCGATCTCAAGGAGTTCCGCTTCCGTACCAGCCGCCTGGTGGCCCAGTACAACCGCTTCGAACCCATCAAGGGCCAGTACGTCAACGGCCAGTTCACCCTGGGGGAGAACATCGGCGATCTCGGCGGCCTCACCATAGCCCACAAGGCCTATCTGCTGTCCCTGGATGGCAAGGAGGCTCCCGTGCTTGACGGCTTCACCGGGGAGCAGCGCTTCTTCCTCGGCTGGGCCCAGGTGTGGAAGGGCATGTATCGCCCCGAGCTGATGCAGATGCTGCTCGCCTCGGATCCCCACTCCCCGCCCGAGTATCGGGTCAACGGCGTAGTGCCGAACATCCCCGCCTTCTACGAGGCGTTCAACATCCAACCCGGTGACAAGCTCTATCTGGACCCGGCCAAACGGGTCAAGATATGGTAAATCACAGGGGGAAGGAGGACTGGCTGCCCCTGTAGCCGGACTCCCTCCCCACCCTGGCGGGGGGCTCGCCCCCTGCCCACAGACACAGCCAGACAAGCAGCAACAAGGGTCACATCCATGAAAGCCTTATTTATTACTCTCGGACTGCTCGCCCTGCCCCTGACCAGCCAGGCGGCAGAGGGATTCTTTCAGCAGCTGACACTGCCAACGGGTCAGCTGCTCATCGTCAGTGAGGGGCGCGGCGAGCCCGCCTCCACCGGCAGCTACGACGTGCGCCTCTATTCCGGTGCCAATCCCCAATTTCCCCTGGACCAGTTCATCGACGGCAAGGTGCTGCCTCGCGATGGCAGCATCAAGGAGCTGAAACTGCTGGATCTCAACGGTGACAAGCAGCCCGAGCTCATCGTCATCGTGGAGAGTGCCGGCAGCGGCAGCTATCACAGCGCCGATGCCTTCACCATCAATCCGCAACAGGGGCTCGACAGCTTCAATCACGTGGAGGGGCTGGCCCCCAACGAGGACGTGATCCAGGCCCTCAAGACCCCCCGCGACTGACCCTCATCCCGCTTTGCTTTAAACGCCCCGCACCGCGGGGCGTTTTTGCTGCCACCACCACCCTGTGCCCGCCGTGCCTCGATGAGGCTGCCATCGCCTTCTCCTTCCGATAGACGGCTATTTTTTCTGCGCCTATAATCGCCGCACGGTGCCATAACGAAACACAAGGAGGTAAAAAATGGTTATCCAAGCGTGTCCGATGTTCTCGGCTCGCCTGTTCGGCACATTCGAGTGCTCTTGCCTGCATACCATCGCGCTGCGATAGCGGGTTCGAGCAAAGCCGACTCCTTCCTCACCGAGACCTTTCTCGACCGTTGTCGCCAGCGCTCCTGATGACAGGGATCCTCGATCCCGCGATTTAAGAGAGCAAGAGCATGACAACCCTGATGAGTACCCATTCCCTGCAGATGAGTGCCGGGCACCTTCCATTATTTGACAACCTGGATCTCAGCATCCGCACCGGCGACAGGCTTGGCCTTGTCGGCGCCAATGGCTGTGGCAAGAGCACCCTGTTGGCGCTGCTGGCCGGCACGCGTTCCCCCCAGTCCGGCCGGGTTCAGCAGGCAGCCCCCTGCCGCTGCGAATTCGTGGCCCAGCAACTACCCGCAAGACTGGCCGCACTCAGTACCCGCGCCGTCTTGTTCGACGCGCTGGCGAACGACCTCACCGCCGAGTGGCAGGTAGACAAGATGCTGACCGAGCTGCAGCTCGGCGAGCAGGCCGAGCTGCCGGTCAGCACCCTGAGCGGTGGCCAGCACAGTCGGCTGCAGATAGGCCGCGCCCTGCTGCGCCAGCCCAATCTGCTGCTGCTCGACGAACCCAGCAACCACCTGGATCTCCCTGCCCTGCTCTGGCTGGAGCAGTTCCTGCTGGGTTGGCGCGGCGCCTTCGTGCTGGTTTCCCACGACGGTCGCCTGCTGGACAGGGTCACCAGCGAGACCCTGATCCTGCGAGATGGAGCGATCCATCGCTTCGCCCTCCCCTGCAGCCGGGCCAGGGCGGCCCTGGCCGCCGAGGATGAGCAGGCACGCCTGCGCCGGGCCGACGAGCAGAAGGAGATAGACCGCCTGAGCGCCAGCAGCAAGCGCCTCGCCATCTGGGGACGGGAGCATGACAACGAGAAGCTGGTGCGCCAGGCCAAGTCCATGGAGAAGCGGATAGCCAGGCTGCAGGAGGAGCAGAGCCGGGTCGCCACCCTCTCCCCCTGGCGCCTCGAGCTGCACGGGCTGAGCCTGCCCGCCGACACCCTGCTGCGGTTGACGGCCCTGGACATCTGCCCGGCCCCCGGTTTGCCGCCCCTGCTGCGGGCCGAGGCGCTCTGGCTGCGCGCCGGTGACAGGGTCGCCCTGCTCGGCGCCAACGGCACCGGCAAGTCCTCCCTGCTGCGCCAGTGCTGGCGCGATCTGGCCTCCCAGACCCCGGAGGCGGGCTGGTACTGCCATCCCGGCGCCAGCATCGCCTATTACGATCAGTCCCTGCAGCAGCTGGACGGGGACGCCACCCTGAGCGACGCCCTCTACCCCCTGGCCCCCCTGCCGGAGGTGACGCTGCGCCAGGCGCTGATCCGGGCGGGCTTCCCCTACGGCCGCCATGGCCAGAAGGTGGCCACCCTGAGCGGGGGCGAGCGGGCACGACTGCTGTTTCTCGCCCTGTCGCTGGGCAGCCACCACATGCTCTGGCTCGACGAACCCACCAACCACCTGGATCTGGCGGGCAAGGAGGATCTGGCAGAGGCCATTGCCGCCTTCCCGGGGGGCGTGCTGCTAGTCTCCCACGACCGGGAGCTCATCGAGCGCAGCTGCAACCGCTTCTGGCTCATCAAGGAGGGGTGGATTGTCGAGGCCCACAGCGCCGAGCGGGCCTATGCCGAGCTGCTCGGCGATGAGCCACCCATCCCGGGGGCAGACCCTGTGACCGCGAGCCCGGCCCGGCAGCAAGCCAACGCCGATGACGAGGAAACGCAACTGGCGCGCTGGTACGAACTGGAGGCCCTGCTCGCCGCCGATCTGGCCCGCAAGCCCAGGCACCAGACTCCGCGCCTGCAGCAGAGCTGGCGCGACGAGCTGGCAAGGCTGACCGGCCTGTTGGGACTCTCCGGGACATGAACCCGGTTCTTATCCACCCCTTCAGCGGCCAGCCAAGGCTGGCCGCAAGGAGCATCCCATGACTGTACCAACAGGGCCTGAGGTCAGGCTCGATCCCGTCGCCGATGCCGATCTGCCTCACATCTATCGCGGCCTGTCGGATTCCGTGGTCATCAAGTATTACAGCGTCAGCTATGACAGCCTGGCGGCCTGTCAGGCCCAGATGGCCTGGTACGCCGACCTGATCCGCACCGGAAGCGGCGCCTGGCACCTCATTCGCTGCCGACGCACGGGGGAACCGCTGGGAGCCATCGGCTACAACGGTGTCGACCCGGCGCACAAACGGGCCGAGCTCGGTTACTGGCTCTACCCCGAGCATTGGGGCAAGGGAGTGATGAGCGCGGCACTCGGGCTATGGATCCCCCTCGTCTATGGCACCACGGACCTGCATCGGCTGTTGGCGGTGGTGGAGGAGCCGAACAGCCGCTCCGCCCGCCTGCTCGAGCGGGCCGGCTTTCGCTACGAGGGCATGGCGCGCGAATGCGAGCGCAAGGGGGATGGCTTCATCTCCCTGCACCACTACGCCCTCTTGCGCAGCGATCTCGCCCTCTCCGTCGACTAGCAAAAAGCCCCGCATATGCGGGGCTTTTCTTAATTCAGAGGCAGGCTTATTTGATGGCGCAGGGATCGCCGCCGGAGACGCGACGACGATGGCGGCGCCACAGGGAAAAGCCGCCATAGAGGGCGCTCAGCAGCACCGCATAGAGCACCTCGGAGGCGAGCGCCACCAGCACCAGGGCACAGAGCAACACGCTCAGCCCCGCCAGCCCCTTGCCCGCGCCACCGAGCAGGCGCCAGCCCGCCGCCATGCAGAGCAGATAGACCAACACGAAGTTGCCGTTCGCGTAGCGGATGAGGGCATCCAGCGGCAGCCTGAGCCAGAGGATCAAGGTGATGGAGACGAGGCAGATGGCGAGCACCCAGCACAGGGCGTTCAGGGGGGCGCCCCTGGCGGACAGTCTGGAGAGGGAGGCGGGCAGCTTGCCCTCCCGTGCCATGCTCCAGATGAGACGTGCAAACCCTTGCAGGTAGATGTTGATGCTGGCGAAGCAGGAGAGGTAGCCGAGTATGGCCACCAGCCACTTGGCGGTGGGGCCGAACAGCAGGGAGAGCAGGGCCGGGATGGCGGTAGCATTCTTCGCCTCATCCCCGTAGAGGCCGTATTTGAGCACCACCAGGGAGTGGATCCAGTAGATGAGCCCAGCCAGCAGCACGCCGCCGAGCAGGGCGATGGGATAGTCCCGCTCCGGCCGCTTGAACTCCTCCCCCATGTGAGCGAAGGCCTCGAGCCCCACGAAGCACCAGAACATCACCGCCAGCGCCGTGCCCATGGCGGGCCATTCGCTCGCCGCTGGCAGCGGCTGGGCCGCGTCGCGCCAGCTGATCTCCCCCTTGACGCCGATGAGCAGGGTCAGCCCCAGTATGGCCAGGGCGATCAGCAGTTGCAGGTTGCCGGAGGAGCGCGCCCCCCTCAGGCCGAGCAGGAAGACCCCGAGCAGGGTCAGCAGCTGGATGGCCCAGAGGGTCCACTCTCCTAGTTCAAACAGGGAGTGCCAGAAGCCGGCGGCTATGGTGAGGGCCGCGGGCAGACCCACCGGCAGCACCGCCAGGAACAGGAAGGCGGAGAAGCGCTCGGCGCCGTTGCCAAAGGCCAGCCCGATGAGGTGGGGGGCGCCCCCCGCATGGGGATAGCGGCGCCCGAGGCGGGCGAAGGTGAAGGCGATGGGCAGCACCAGCACGATGAGCAGCACCCAGGCCCAGAGCGACGCCCCTCCCGCCAGCGAGGCAGCCGTCGCCGGTACCACGAAGATCCCTGTTCCGAGCAGGGAGGTGGCGAGCAGCCCCATCCCCTGCCAGAGCCCCAACTCTTGCTTTAACGTCGACATGTCCCTTTGTCCGAAGTGAAAAACCGCCCACCATGGTAGGCCCCTGTCGCGGCTTTGTTAAGCATTCGTGCATATAAAAAAGGCCGCCTCGATTGAGGCGGCCTTTTCGCGGGGATGAACCCTTGTTATCAGGCAATCAGCTTGTAGATGATACCGGACATGGCGATCAGGCCGATGATGGTCACGAAGCCGTTGCTGAGGTTGCCGGCGTATTTGCGCATGGCGGGCACCTTGGTGATGGCGTACATCGGCATCAGGAACAGCAGCATGGCGATGATGGGGCCGCCCAGATCTTCGATCATGCCGAGGATGCTCGGGTTGATGGTGGCGATGGCCCAGGTGGTCAGGATCATGAAGACCGCGGTCACCTTGTTCAGCTGCTTGACGTCGACGTTCTTGCCCTTCTCACGCAGGGACTTGGCCATCAGGCCGTTCATGCCCTCTTGTGCACCCAGGTAGTGACCCAGGAAGGACTTGCTGATGGCGACCATGGCGATCAGCGGAGCCACGGTGGCGATCACCGGGTTGTCGAAGTGGTTCGCCAGGTAGGACAGGATGGAGATGTTCTGCTCCTTGGCCGCCGCCAGGTCAGCCGGGGAGAGGCTCAGCACGCAGCTGAACACGAAGAACATGACGGTCATGACCATCATGACGTGAGCGCCCAGCAGGATGTTGCTGCACTTCTTCTCGGCGCCTTCACCGTAGCGACCCTTGTTGTCCACCGCGAAGGAGGAGATGATCGGGGAGTGGTTGAAGGAGAACACCATCACCGGGATCGCCAGCCACAGGGTCTTGATGAAGTCACCGTTGAAGGCGTCGGACAGCGCCGGGGCTTCGGTGATGATGGCACCGTTCCAGTGCGGGATCAGGTAGAGCGCCAGGCCCATCAGGGTGATCACGAAGGGGAACACCAGCACGCTCATCGCCTTGACGATGACCTGGCCGCCGAGGCGAACGATCGCCATCAGGCCCAGGATCAGCACCAGCGACAGGATAGCACGGGGGGGCGCGGTCATGCCCAGCTGGTGCACCATCAGGCTCTCCACCGTGTTGGTGATGGCGACCGAGTACATCAGCAGGATCGGGTAGATGGCGAAGAAGTAGAGCAGGGTGATGAACTTGCCTGCGGTCTTGCCGAAGTGCTCTTCCACCACCTCGGTAATGTCACCGTCGCGGGTGGAGCCGGACAGCACGAAGCGGGTCAGGCCGCGGTGTGCGAAGAAGGTGAGCGGCAGGGCCAGGATCAACATGGCCACCAGCGGCCAGAGGCCACCGACACCGGCGTTGATCGGCAGGAAGAGGACACCGGCACCGATGGCGGTACCGTACAGGCCCAGCATCCAGACCACATCGGCCTTGTTGATGCCACGGGAAGACGCGTTACTGGCTAAGCTGCCTTCTACTGCAATGTTCATGTCAGACATAGGGATATTCCTGTCATCAAGGAAAGTGGGATCTCGTTGTTTATTGGCCACCTGGCCGGTTCCACATCCCTGGAACTGCTGCTGTTCATCCCTGTCATCATCTCTTCATGCCGTGCTGACCTGGCCACCACTCCCTGTGACAACCAAATTGCAACATCTTGCGGCATGACATCCTGAACCTGATTGCGGCGCCCGCCTGCCGTAACAACCTGGCAACGCGCACCTCATCCGATGAGCCGACTCTAAATAAACACCCCTATTAATCACAGCGTTTTTTTGAATTAATCAACCAAAGTTTGACTATGGTCGCCTTTCGGACGCGCCAGCTCACATTTTGAGTCCCAAAATGTTAGTATTTTTTAACAATTCAAATTTGTTTCAATAGATTCCAATACTTAGTGGCAGATACAAATTCGTTACATCCTCGGTTCAGCCCCCCGATTGTGCCCACCTCGCCCTTGGCGTACCCTTGGTGCTCGCCCTTTTTTCACCGAGCCATATGACTATCACCCGCACCGATCTCGCGGAATTGGCGGTGTTTGCCGCCGTCGCCCGCCACCGCAGTTTCAGCAAGGCCGCCCTCGAACTCGGGGTCTCCGCCTCGGCGATCAGCCACAGCCTGAAGGGACTGGAGCACCGCCTGGGAACCCGGCTGCTCAATCGCAGCACCCGGGCCGTGGTGCCGACCGATGCGGGAGAGCGGCTGCTGGCCCAGCTGTTGCCGACCCTGAACCAGCTGGAGGGGGCGCTCCAGGAGCTGGCTCGCCACAGCGACGAGCCCGTCGGGCGCCTCAAGATCTGCGGGCCCAGGGCAGCCATTCAGGAGCTGCTGACCCCGGTGCTCATCGACTATCTGGAGCGCTACCCGCGCATGCAGGTGGAGGTGGTGGAGCAGGAGCTGGTGCCCCGCCTCATCGAGGATGGGTTTGATGCCGCCCTCTTCTACGGGGATCTGCTGCCCAAGGAGATGATCGCCGTGCCCCTCGGCGCCCAGCAGCGCTACCTGGTGGTGGGCTCACCCGCCTATCTGGCGGCCCGCGGCATCCCCCTGCATCCGAGCGAGCTGAGCCAGCACGACTGCATCGGCTATCGGCTCACCCCGCACCACCACTATCGCTGGGCCTTCGCCGCCGACGACAAACTGCTGGAGATAGAGGTGAGCGGGCCGCTGACCACCAGCACCCCGGCCCTCTACCTGGGGGCGGCCGAGGCGGGGCTGGGGCTGGCCTACTGTCTGGAGGAGGAGGTGAGCGAGGCGCTGGCGGCGGGCAGGTTGCAGAGCGTGCTGGACGACTGGAGCCCGAGCTTTGCCGGCTTCAATCTCGTGTATCCCAGCCGGCATCAGCTGGGCAGCGGCCTGCGAGCCCTGATCGACATGCTGAAGGAACACCACAGATTGCGTTGATTAATGAGTCATATTCATCAATCCATCAAATGCAATCCGGATTATCCACGAAATGATATTAATCTAGACTGTCTGCTCGAATATTGAACACATCTCGAGAACAGATATGTCCGCCTACTTCAGCCTGCGCCAACGGGCCATGACCCGCCGCTTCTGGGGCTACGCCCTCCCCTCCATCCTCGCCATGCTGGTCTCCGGCGCCTATTACCTGGTGGATGGCATCTTCGTCGGCCACTATGTGGGGGCCGCTGGTCTCGCCGGCATCAACCTGGTCTACCCCGTCATCATGGTGCTCATCGGCCTCGCCGCCATGATCGCCATGGGGGCGGCCACCCTCATCTCCTTCCAGCAGGGGGCCAGGAACATGGCGCTGGCACGCCAGGGGCTGGTCAACGCCCTCTGGCTGCTGGTGCTGCTCGGGGTGCTGGCCCCGCTGCTGCTGCACCGCTGGCACATCGATATCCTGCTGCTGCTCGGGATAGAACAGGGCAGCGAGACCTGGCAGCAGGCCAGCGACTACCTGACCTGGATAGGGGGTGGCACCCTGCTGCTCGCCGGCAACCTCGCCGTCCCCTACCTGCTGCGCAACGACGGCCGCCCTCGCCTCGCCATGGTACTGGTCAGCGGCGGCGCCGTGCTCAACATCCTGCTCAACTACATCATGGTCGGCCGGCTCGGGCTCGGGCTGACGGGCACGGCCCAGGCGACCCTGATGGCCGAGGGGGTGGTCTGCCTGTTGGGGCTCGGCTACTTCTTCACCCCTTATGCCCGGCTGCGCCTCTCCTGGCGCCAGCTGTTGCCCGCCTTGCCGGCCATGCCGAACCTGCTGTTCACCGGCCTGCCGAGCCTCATCGCCCAGTTCAACCTCGGGCTCCTGCTGATGCTGCACAACAGCCAGCTGATGGTGTACGGCTCGGTCAAGGATCTGGCGGGCTTCACCGTGGCCGGCTACACGGAGGCGGTGTTCATCGTGGTGCTGCAGGGGCTGGCGTTCGGCATCCAGCCCCTGGTCAGCCAGGCGGCGGGGGCCAAACGCCATCGCGACCTCAAGTTCCTGATGGAGATGGGGCTCAAGATCACACTCGTCTACGGCATGCTGGTCTGGCTGCTGATCCAGCTGCTGCCCCGCCAGGTAGCCATGCTCTATACCGGCGATCAGGATCCCGAGCTGCTGGCCGCCGCCATGGGCAGCCTGACCCTGAACCTCGGCGCCATTCCGCTGGAGGGGATCATCATGTTCGGCATAGTGCTGCTGCAGGCCATGGCCCGCACCCGCCAGGCCCTGCTCATCTCCATCGCCAAGACCCTGCTGCTGCTGCCGCTCATCTTCCTGCTGCCGCTCTGGTGGGGCCGGGATGGCGTGCTGCTGGCCCAGCCCACCACGGTGCTGCTGCTGGCTCCCCCCCTGTGCTGGCTGTTGTGGCGGGAGTGGAAACACCTGGCACAGGCCTGCGCCCCCCTAGTGCAAGGCCGCCGCGCCCGTCCCTCGGCGGCGCTGCTGGCCCGCCGCGTTAGCTAGCGAGACACGAACGCTAGCGGGTTATAAGCGGGTGGCGCGGGTGCGAATGTGGGGCTCGGCCAGCGCCTCCTGGGCGGCCACCAGCTGCAGCTCAGATGCCCGCTCCAGCCAGGTGCGGGCCAGCACCGCATCCACGCTGGCGTTGGTGAGCTCGAACGCGGTCACGGGATCGCAACCCGCCAGCAGATTGGCCAGCATGGTGGCACTCAGCAGGTCCCCCACCCCAATGGGTTGGCGCCGGAAGGCATAGAGGGGGCGGGAGATATGAAAGGCTCCCTGCGCGCACACCAGCACCATCTCGAACCGGTCCAGGCTGAAGGCCGCCCGCCCCAGATGCTTGACCATCACCAGCCTGGGTCCCTGGGCTCGCAACTGTTCGCAGGCTGCCAGCACCTCGGCGAGGTTGTCGATGGTCCGGCCGGTGAGCTGCTCCAGTTCCAGCAGGTTGGGGGCCAGCATGTCGGCCGCGGCCAGGGCCCGTGTCCTGAAGAATGCCGAGACCCCGGGGGCGACGATGCACCCCTTGTCCGGATGGCCCATGACGGGATCGCAGAAATAGAGGGCTCGGGGGTTGAGCGCCTTGAGGTGCGCCACCGCCGCCAGTATCTCCTCTCCCTGCTCGGCCGAGCCGAGGTAGCCGCTCAATATGCCGTCGCACTGCCTCAGGACACCGATGTCGGCGAGGCCCGTCATCAGCTCGCCGATGTGGCCATCCGGCATCCGCATCCCCTGCCACCCCTCCCTGTACTGGGTGTGATTGGAAAATTGCACCGTGTTGATGGGCCATACCTCTATGCCCATTCGCCGCATGGGGAAGACGGCGGCACTGTTGCCGGCACAGCCGAACACCACGTGGGACTGGATGGATAACACTCGTTTCATGTCAGCGCACTCGTAACAAGGAGTCAATTTTGCGGGAAAAAAACGGGCCTCTCGGCCCGTTGTCGTCACTCTTATTAACGCAGCACCTTGACAGTGTAGCTGCCATCGGTCTGGCGATAGAGACCGTGGATGTCGGTCTCGAAGCCCGGGTAGTGAGCCCCGATCTCGCACAGCATCTCCAGGAACTCCAGCACGGGGCGGGAGGCGGCGGTCACCATCTCACCCGGCAGTACCAGCGGCACTCCCGGCGGGTAGGGCAGTATCATGTTGGCACTGATGCGATCCACCATGTCACGCAGCGGCACCTCCTCCACGTTGCCGGCCAGCTCCTGCTGCCAGGCCAGGTGCGGGGTCATCTTCATCTCCGGCAGCACGTCGAACGCCTTGAACATCAGCTCCGGCAGACGGTACTTGCGGGTCAGCTCGTGGATGGCCTGGGCCAGGCCCTGGATGCGCATTCCCTCGTAGAAGGCGGGATCCTCGCGATAGAGCTCCGGCAGCATGCTCTTGATGGTGAGGTTGAGATCATAGCCGCGCTTGAACTCGGTCAGGGCGCGCAGCAACTGCATCGCCTTGGACTGATCGATGCCGATGGAGAACAGGAACAGCAGGTTGTAGGGACCTGTCTTCTCCACCACTATGCCGCGCTCGTCCAGGAACTTGGCCACCAGGGAGGCCGGGATGCCGCTCTCGAGCAGCTGACCATCGCGGCCCATGCCCGGGGTCAGCAGGGTGACCTTGATGGGATCCAGGTACATGTGGTCGTCGTCGATGACCTTGAAGCCGTGCCAGTCATCCTTCGGATCCAGCTTCCAGCACTCGGCGCCGTCGATGTGATCCGGCTGCCAGACGTCGAAGAACCAGCCCTCGCTCTCGGTACGCAGTCGCTTGATCTCCTTGCGGAAGGAGATGGCGCGATCGATGGAGTCCTTTATCAGGCGCTTGCCGGTGTTGCCCCGCATCATGGCGGCGGAGATCTCGGTGGAGGCCACTATGCCGTATTGCGGCGAGGTGGAGGTGTGCATCATGAAGGCTTCGTTGAAGGTCTCCTCCTCCACGTCACCCTTGATGTGGATCATCGAGGCCTGGGAGAAGGCCGCCAGCAGCTTGTGGGTGGACTGGGTCTCGTAGACCACCTTGCCCGGGATGGCGTCGCCGCTCATGCCGCACTTGCCTTCATAGATGGGGCTGAAGTTGGTGTAGGGCACCCAGGCGCTGTCGAAGTGGATATAGGGGGTGTCCAGGGTCTCTTTGATGAAACCGGTATTGTAGAGCAGGCCGTCGTAGGTGGAGTTGGTCACCACGGCGTAGCGCGGCGCCTTGGCACCCGGGGTGGCGGCAACTTTAGCGGCGATGGTCTCGCGGCTGAACTCGCTCTGGGGAATGCCCCCCAGAATGCCGTAGGCGTTGCGGGTCGGACGGAAGTAGATGGGGGTCACGTCGTTCATCATCATCAGATGGGTGAGGGACTTGTGACAGTTGCGGTCCACCAGCACTGTGCTGCCCGCCGGCGCCGAGAACATGCCGACGATCTTGTTGGCGGTGGAGGTGCCGTTGGTGACTATGTAGGAGCGATCCGCGTTGAAGGTGCGGGCGATGTACTCCTCGGCCTCCTTGTGGGGACCGGAGTGATCCAGCAGGGAGCCGAGCTCCGGCATGGAGATGGAGACGTCCGCCTTGAAGGCGTTGGGGCCGTAGAAGTCATAGAAGATGCTGCCGGCCGGGCTCATCTGGAATGCAGTGCCCCCCATGTGCCCCGGGGTACAGAAGGTGTACTTACCCTCTTCCACGTACTTGAACAGCGCCTTGGTGAAGGGAGGCAGGATGGCATCCTGATACTCGTCGGTGGCCTGGGCCATCTTGAGGCAGATGTCGTCCGCCATGCCGAGGCGGTACTCGAAGAAGTGCACGTTCAGGCGCAGGTCGGTCAGGTGAATGTCCAGGGTGGACTGGTCATTGGCGAAGGCGAAGATCGGCAGCTTCTCGTTGCGATCGTGGATCTCCTTGCACAGGCCCAGGGAATACTTGTCCCAGTCGAAGATGGCGCCGCAGACACGGGGGTTCTTCTCGATGAGCTTCAGCAGATCGGCCACGTCGACCGGGTAGACGACCTCGAAGCCCTTGCGCTCGAGGGAGGCTTGCAGCTGGCGGATGGGCTCTTCTTTGAAGAACACGCCGAGGTGGTTGAGGATGGCAATGATATTCATCTTGATGCTCCACACGTGATGGGGCGCTCTCCATCAGAGATGGTGAGTGGAGAGCGCTCGGAAAAGGGAAACGGAATTAGTGGCTGGTCTGCTCTTTGAGCAGGGAGTCGTGCTGACGCAGACCCTGTTTTTTGGCGTAGAACATCAGGATGATGAGCGACACCACGAAGGTGGCCGTGAGGTTGGAGCCCTTGGCTCCCATCAGCGCCACCAGGCAGAAGACGCAGGCGACACCGGAGAAGATCATGGCACCCAGGTTGCGGGAGGTCATGCCCTCGAAGCGGATGAGGTTAATGCTGGAGTAGAAGTAAGGCAGCATGGTCAGCAGCACAGCGTCGGTCGTCAGCACGTTGAACAGGTCGGCGGCGTGGGCGGACTGGGAGGTGAAGGCGGTCAGCACCACCATCAGCGCCGTCATCATCAGGGACGCCAGGATCAGCCCCTTTCTCGCGACACCGTTCTTGTCCACTTCGCCGTAGATCTTCGGGAAGTTGCCATCGTGAGCGGCGCGCTTGCCCGCCTCGCCCACCAGCATCATCCAGGAGCCCAGGGAGGTGAAGCAGGCCAGGGCGGTGAAGGCGGAGACGAACGGCGCGGACCAGTTGCCGAAGATGGCGGACGAGGCCATGGCGAAGGGCGCACCGGAGGCAGCTACTTCACCGGCCGGGAACATGCCGCCGATCACCTGGGTGGAGAGGATGTAGATGATGCCGGCGAGGCCTGTGCCCAGCATGGTGGCGAGCGGCACGGTGCGCTTGGGGTTCTTCACCATGCCGGAGGAGACGGCGGCGGATTCGACGCCCACGAAGGACCAGAGGCAGATCAGCACGGCGCTGATGACCGCGTGGGTGTCGGAGCCACTGGTGGTGTTCCAGTTCTGGCGATAGACGCTCACGTCGAAGTGATCCCAACCGAACACGGCGGTACCCACGACCGGCAGCAGGATCAGCACCAGGCCCAGGGTACAGAGCCGACTCACCCAGCTGCCGCCGAGCAGGTTGACGAAGGTGAAGATCCAGACTGCCGCTATGGTGGCCACGGCCGCCGGGATGGGGTCGTTGAGGATGGGGAAGAAGACGGAGAGGTAGGAGACGCCTGTGATGGCGATGGCCAGGTTGCCTATCCAGTTCGCGTGGTAGTAGAGCACACCGGTCTGGAAGCCGAACACCGGGGAGATCTCGCCGGCATAGGCGATGGGGCCCCCCTCCTGCGGGTTCTTGGTGGCGAGGCGGGCGAACACGAAGGCCAACCCCATGGCGCCCACCAGGCAGATGGCCCAGCTGAACACGGAAATTGAACCGATCGTGGCCAGGGCGGAAGGCAGCAGTGCGATACCGCTCCCCATCATGTTGCCGGCCACTACACCTGTACAGGCGATGAGGCCGATCTTCTTGCTCGTATCTAGGGACATTGAGAAGCACTCCAGGTCGATAAAAAAGTCGGTCGTCTGGCACGGGTTTGAGGCTGTGCCACCAACGAATGGCCACAGACTAGGCCTCCTCGCCCCGGAAAACATAAGGACCCGCTAAGGGATAAAACCATGAGTGAACTTTTTTGCCTCCTCCCCTGATAATCATAAAACTCATTTAAAAACAGTATCTTGACACATAAATCACTAGCCACCTTGATAAAACCTTGATAACGCCGCCGCCCTCTTGATCCCCCTGACGAGCCCCCATGAGGCGACCTTGATATTTCTCCCGAGCCCTTGATGGGGAAATGCGCGCCATCTGACCCCTTCCATCCCGGCTCCCGACCACAGCTTGACCAGACAACCCCCGTCAATACCCTGCCGACCCGCTCGTCAAGCCCGGGGGCGGCCCGCATCAAACGACACAATAGGTGCGCAAAACAGGGCTCATCAGCATACAAACGATGAAGAAGTGGCATCAGGTTCTGCCATCGATATGGCAATGGCAGAGTCGGTTGCCCCGGGAAATGGGATACATAGGGTCATCGCCTCCTGAGTGGGACGATAAGTCAGTCATGGGAGCGAGGTCATGAGCAGCCGTGAGCCCCCGGGGGCTGAGTGTGGAGTCAGCTAGCGACTGAGTGGGCAGTGAGAGCGAGAATGGGGTCGGATCAGAGTGCGGGGATGAGTGGGATGTGAGTGGGGTATGGGAGAGAGCGAAAGAGTGGATAGGGGGAAACGAGCGAAGAACAGGGCTTGGGCGACACCGGAGGGCCCCATGATCCAGGCCGCCCGCAGACGGCCTGGATCGATAAGAGGGAGCCTGGGTCACCCCCTCAGAACAGCTTCACCTTGCTCTGACCCAGGGTGTTGAACAGCACGGGCGCCAGCGTCTCCATGTTGCTGTAGAAACCGAGGCGCTGGCAGAGCAGGTAGGTCTGCTCCGTCGCCTCCATCAGGAAGGCCTGGCTGTAGGCATCCCCCGCCACATCGGGGCGACCGTCCAGCTCCGCCAGCTTGCCCCGCAGTATGTGATAGAGCACGGTGCGGCCGCGGCTGGCGGCCTGGGCCAGCAGCCGGTTCGCCTCCTCCTGCTGGCCGGCCAGTATGGCCTGCAGGGTCAGCGCCTCCCACACCCGCGCCGGCAAGACGGCGTCCCCCTGCGCCACGTTCGCCAGGTGAGCCCCTATCTGCTGCAGCCGCTCGCTCTGGGGCTGACCAGCCAGGGTGGCCAACGCCTCCCCCGCCAGATAGCGCTCCGCCAGCAGCAGCGGCTGATCCGGTTGCAACACCAGGGAGGCGTCGAGCAGCTCGACGCCTCGCTTGAGGGCCACCAGATCCTGCTTGTTGGTGTAGTAATGGGCCTCCATCAAGGCCATCAGGGCCCCGTCATCCGTGGGCCAGCCCGCACCGGGGGAGGCATCGGGCCGCTCCAGCACCCGCAAGAGATCCTGGCTGCTCGCCTGCAGCACTTCGTGCACGTTGTGGCGGCTGAGCTGGTACTGATGGCTGAACAGCACCCGATTGGTGTTGAGGTTCCGATACTCCAGATCCAGGTAGGTGCCCCCCGGCTGGCGGGAGACCCGCACGCTCAGCTCCTTGCCGGGGCGGATCCCCCCCATCAGGGCGGTGGCACCGTATTGCACCCGCAGCGGGGTGGCAGCGGCCACCTCCCCCATCAGGGCGCGGGTGATGCCGTCGGCGATGCGCACGTTCTCGTTGGTGCCGTCCATGCCGGTGTGGAAGCGAAACACCAGCAGATCGGGATCCAGCATGGAGTGCACCTGGGGGGCCGCATGCTGGTAGCTGAGCAGGCTGACGACGGTGACCAGCAGGGCCACCACGAAGAGATCGAACCCCAGCATGCGGCGGCGGCTACGGCCGTCTCTGGCGTGGGTCGAGATGGCGCGGGTCAGGGGACCGGCAGGGAAAGGCGTCAGGGTCTGTTCATCGGCGGGGGGGCTGGGATCGGCAGCCGTCGAGGTGATCTCGGGACACGCCTCCCGCTCGGGCTCCGCCATCACCACAGAGACCACCTGCAGCGGGCGCACCGGCGCCACCAGCTTGTAGCCGCGCTTGGGGACGGTGACTATGTAGTCGGCGGCGTCGTTGCGACCGTCTTTCAGGATCTTGCGCAACTCGAAGATGGATTGGGTGACCACCTGATCGGTCACCTCGGCGCCGGCCCACACCTCGTTGATCAGGGCGTCGCGGCAGAACACGGTGCCGGCGTGGCTCGCCAGAAACCGCAACAGATTGACCAGCCTGGGCTCGAGGTAGACCTCCCGCTCGGGGCGGCACAGCATGTTGTCGTCGACCCTCAGGGTCCAGTCATGGATCTCAAAAACCGATTCGCTCATGATTCACTCACTGCAGATGGAGGCTATGCACGATGAGAGTGACGCGACAGGGGCGACTGACCGGGTACAGCGAGAGGAATGGGGGCCGTCTGGCGATGGCGATTCCTGGGAGTCAGTCTGGTGAGGCCTGCCTGCGTCCGAAGAGCATCCTTGCAGGATCCCGGCCGGGGCACGGGAGAGGATCACTGTAAGCAAAACGGGAGCCAGATCCCACTTTTTTCGCCGATTAATTGGCCTAGGTTTGATCACACAGGGGGTTTGCGCTGCCACTTGCGACAAACGGCATAGGATTGACCAAAATATGAGCTTATTGCAGCATAAAAAAAAGCCCCCGGCAGTGCGGGGGCTTCCAGTCTCTGGCAAGGGGGCTTAGCAGTAGCCGTAGCCCAGCAGGCGCTGGTAGCGCTGCTCCAGCAGTTGTTCGCTGTCCAGGGGGCGCAGGGCGTCCAGATCCTGCTTGATGCGGGCCTTGAGGCTCTGAGCCATCTTCTCCACATCCCGGTGGGCGCCACCGAGGGGCTCCTGGACGATGTTGTCGATGAGTTTCAGCTCCTTCAGACGCTGGGCCGTGATGCCCATGGCATCGGCGGCAACCGGCGCCTTGTCGGCGCTCTTCCACAGGATGGAGGCGCACCCTTCCGGCGAGATGACGGAGTAGGTAGAGTACTGCAGCATGTTGACCCGATCGCCCACGCCGATGGCGAGCGCGCCGCCGGAGCCGCCTTCACCGATCACGGTGCAGACCACGGGCACGGTCAGGCCGGCCATGACTTTCAGGTTGCGGGCGATGGCCTCGGACTGGCCACGCTCCTCGGCACCCACGCCAGGGTAGGCGCCCGGGGTGTCGATGAAGGTGATGATCGGCATCTTGAAGCGCTCGGCCATCTCCATCAGGCGCAGGGCCTTGCGGTACCCTTCCGGGCGCGGCATGCCGAAGTTGCGCTTGATCTTCTCCTTGGTCTCGCGACCCTTCTGGTGACCGATGATCATCACGGGCTCGCCGTCGAGGCGGGCGATGCCGCCGACGATGGCCTTGTCATCGGCGTAGGCGCGATCCCCGGCCAGCTCGTCGAAGTCGGTGAAGATCTGCTCGATGTAGTCGAGGGTGTAGGGGCGCTGGGGATGACGCGCCATCTGGGATACCTGCCAGGCCCCCAGATCGCCGAAGATCTTCTTGGTCAGCTCTTCGTTTTTCTTCTCCAGCCGGCGAATGTCCTCGCTGAGATCCACGGCATTGTTATGCTCGCTCACATGGCGAAGTTCATCGATCTGTGCCTGCAGTTCGGCGATCGGCTGTTCAAAATCCAGAAAAAGACTCATAGGGACAATAGATCCTCTAATCAAAAACCAATTCAACCCGCTCTCGTCCAAGCAGGAGTCGCAAGTCGTCTATCAGTTGATCGGTGGGCGTCACCCGCCACTCGGTACCGAGCGTCAATCGCGCCCGGGAGCCGGGCCGACGATAGTTTACCTGAACCGGGCAGACTCCGGCACGGGCGGGTTCCAAAATCTCGCACAAACGCGGGAAAAAGCGCTCGTCAATGCGTTGTTCATCGAGGGAAATCCGGATCGCCCTGGCGAAACGCTCCCTCGCATCGTTGATATCCAGCAATTCGCGGGCCGACATTTTAAGGCCACCGGAGAAGTCATCAAAGCTGACCTGTCCAGAAACCACCAAAATACGGTCTTTTTGCATCAATTCTTCATATTTTTCCAGCGCTTCACTGAACAGGGTCACATCCAGACGGCCGGATTTGTCGTCCAGGGTGAAGATCCCCATCTTGTTGCCACGCTTGGTCACCATGCTGCGGGCCGCGATCACCAGGCCAGCCGCCGTGGTCACGGTATCCCGGGAGGTGGGATGCAGATCGCACAGCCGCCCCGAGGTGTAGCGACGCAGTTCGCCGCTGTACTGGTTGATGGGGTGACCGGTGAGGTAGAGACCCAAGGTCTCCCGCTCCCCCTCCAGCCACACCTTGTCAGGCCAGTGGGGGACGTTGGCGAACGCCTTCTTGACGTCGTCTATCTCCTCGGTGAGCACCCCGAACATGTCCACCTGGCCCACGGCCTGGGCCTTGGCGTGCTGCTCGGCGGCGCGCATCGCCTCCTCCAGGGTCGCCATCAGGGCGGCCCGGTGCGGACCGAGCCGGTCCATGGCACCGGAGAGGATGAGCTTCTCCATCACCCGCTTGTTGAGCTTCTTGATGTCGACCCGGTTGCAGAAGTCGAACAGATCCCGGAAGGGGCCGTCCTGATCCCGGGCGCTGAGGATGGCCTCGATAGGGCCTTCCCCCACCCCCTTCACCGCCCCGATGCCGTAGACGATATGGCCGTCCTCGTTCACTGAGAAGCGATAGCGGCCGGTGTTCACGTCCGGCGGTATCACGGTGAGCCCCATGCGCTGGCACTCGTCCACCAGGGTCACTATCTTGTCGGTGTTGTCCATGTCGGCGGTCATCACCGCCGCCATGAACTCCGCCGGGAAGTGGGTCTTGAGCCAGAGGGTCTGGTAGGAGACCAGCGCATAGGCGGCGGAGTGGGATTTGTTGAAGCCGTAGCCCGCAAACTTCTCCACCAGATCGAAGATCTTCATCGCCAGCTCGCCGTCGACGCCGTTCTTGACCGCCCCTTCCTCGAAACCGGCCCGCTGCTTGGCCATCTCTTCAGGCTTCTTCTTGCCCATGGCCCGGCGCAGCATGTCCGCGCCGCCCAGGGTATAGCCCGCCAGGGTCTGGGCGATCTGCATCACCTGCTCCTGGTAGAGGATGATGCCGTAGGTGGGCTCGAGTATGGGTTTGAGGCTCTCGTGCTGCCACTTCTCGTCCGGGTAGGAGATGGCTTCTTTACCGTGCTTTCGCTCGATGAAGTTGTCCACCATGCCGGACTGCAGAGGGCCCGGTCGGAACAGGGCCACCAGGGCGATCATGTCTTCGAAGCAGTCGGGCTGCAGCCGCTTGATGAGGTCCTTCATGCCGCGGGATTCGAGCTGGAACACCGCCGTGGTCTCGAACCGCTGCAACAGCGCGAACGACTTCTTGTCGTCGATGGGGATGGCGGCGATGTCGACCGGCGGCTTGCCCTCTTTGGCGAGCCGCGGGTTTATCATGCCGAGCGCCCAGTCGATGATGGTCAGGGTTCGCAGCCCCAGGAAGTCGAACTTCACCAGGCCCGCGTACTCCACGTCGTTCTTGTCGAACTGGGTGACCGGGTGGTGGCCTTCGTCATCGCAATAAAGCGGCGCGAAGTCGGTGATCTTGGTGGGGGCGATGACCACGCCACCGGCGTGCTTGCCGGCGTTACGCACCACCCCTTCCAGCCGGCGCGCCATGTCGATGAGGTCTTTCACCTCCTCGTCCTGCTCGTAGAGCTCAGGCAGCTTGGGCTCGGCCTCGAACGCCTTGGCGAGCGTCATGCCGGGATCCGGCGGAATGAGCTTGGAGATGCGGTCCACGAAGCCATAGGCGTGGCCCAGCACCCGGCCCACGTCCCGCACCACCGCCTTGGCCGCCATGCTGCCGAAGGTGATGATCTGGGACACCGCCTCCCGGCCGTACATCTCGGAGACGTGGTCGATCACCTCGTCCCGTCTGTCCATGCAGAAGTCGACGTCGAAGTCGGGCATGGAGACCCGCTCAGGGTTCAGGAAGCGTTCGAACAGCAGGTCGAATTCGAGGGGATCCAGATCGGTGATCTTGAGGGCATAGGCCACGAGCGACCCCGCCCCCGAGCCCCGGCCAGGACCGACGGGAATGCCGTTGTCCTTGGACCACTGGATAAACTCCATCACGATGAGGAAGTAGCCGGGGAAACCCATCTGGTTGATGACCTTGAGCTCGATCTCGAGACGCTCGTCGTATTCGGGGCGGCGCTCGGCCCGCACCGCGGGATCCGGGAACAGGAACTCGAGGCGCTCCTCCAGACCCTCCCTGGATTTCATCACCAGGAAGTCTTCCGTGGTCATGTCGCCGGTGGGGAAATTCGGCAGGAAGTACTCGCCGAGGCGCACCGTCACGTTGCAGCGCTTGGCGATCTCCACCGTGTTCTCCAGCGCCTCGGGAATGTCCGCGAACAGCTCCAGCATCTCCTCCTGGCTGCGCAGGTACTGCTGGGGGCTGTAGCGACGCGGACGGCGCTTGTCCATCAGGGTGTAGCCGTCGTGGATGGCGACCCGGATCTCGTGGGCGTCGAAGTCGTCGGCGTTGAGGAAGACCACCTCGTTGGTGGCCACCACGGGCACATTGAACTCGGTCGCGAGACCGACCGCCATGTGGAGGTAGACCTCCTCATCGGGCCGGCCGGTGCGCAGCAGCTCCAGATAGTAGGCGTCGGGGAAGTGGGTCTGGTAGAAGGCGAGGCACTGCTCCACCATCTGGCGGTTGCCCTTGAGCAGGAACTTGCCCACGTCCCCTTCCCGCCCACCCGAGAGCACTATGACCCCCTTGGCGTGCTCGGCGAGCCAGGCCTTGTCGATGACCGGGCGACCCTGCACATGACCGCGTTGGTAACCGCGGGAGATGAGCAGGGTGATGTTCTGGTAGCCGTCGTTGTCCATGGCCAGCAGGGTGAGACGGAACTGCTCCTCACCGAGCTCATCGCTCTGCACCCAGAAGTCCGCCCCGACGATGGGCTTGATCCCCTTGCCATGGGCGGAGCCATAGAAGCGCACCAAGCCGCACATGTTCATCTGATCGGTCAGGGCCAGGGCGGGCATGCCGTTGGCCGCCGCCGCCGAGATTATGGGGCCTATCTTCTGCAGGCCGTCCACCATGGAGAAGTCGGAATGTACCCTCAGGTGGATGAAGCGAGGGTCGGCCATTTATTCGATCCCCAGGGCGCGGCGCACCGGTTTGAAGCTCTGCCGGTATTCCGGCAAGGGGCCGCGCTCGGCCAGGATGGCGAGGTGTTCGGCGGTGGGGTAGCCCTTGTGGCGGGCGAAGCCGTATTCCGGGTGGCGGCTGTCCAGCTCGGTCATCTCGGCGTCGCGAGTCACCTTGGCGAGGATGGAGGCGGCGCTGATGGCGGCCACCAGGCTGTCTCCCTTGACCACGGCGCGGGCCTCCATGGGCAGGGCCGGGCAGCGGTTGCCATCGATGAATACCAGTTCCGGCGTGACCTTAAGCCCCGCCACCGCGCGCTGCATCGCCAGCATGGTGGCGTGCAGTATGTTGAGCTCGTCGATCTCCGCCGGGCTGGCGCGGCCGATGGAGAAGGCCAGGGCCTTCTCCTTGATTTCGCTGTACAAGGCGAGGCGCTTCTTCTCGGAGAGCTTCTTGGAGTCGGTGAGGCCTTCGATCGGGTTCGCCGGATCCAGGATCACCGCGGCGGTGACCACGTCCCCTACCAGGGGGCCACGGCCCACTTCATCAACCCCGGCCACCCGCTTGTCTTGTGGAATCTCGATTTGCATATCAAAGCCTTGAATCAAAACCGGCCCCGCAGGGCCAGTATCAGCACAACATCACGCCGGTGGCGCCTCGCCAATCTATCTGCCCAGCAGCTCGGCCACGGCCTCGGCTGCCTGCACATCCGCATTGCAGCGGATCTGCTTGTGCAGCCGGGTGAAGGTGGCGATGAGCTCGCGGTTGTCGTTGTCCAGCAGCTTGTTGACCTCCTGCACCAGATTGCAGGGGGTGCACTCGTGTTGGATGAGTTCGGGCACCAGCATCTTGTCCGCCAAGAGGTTCGGCAGGGAGACATAATCCGTCTTCACCAGCCACTGGGCCAGCCAGTAGCTGAAGGGCTTGAGCTTGTAGCCCACCACCATGGGTTTTTTCACCAGCATGGCTTCCAGCGCCGCGGTGCCCGAGGCCAGCATCACCACGTCAGCGGCGATCATGGCCTCGCGGCCCTGCTCGTCGAGGAACACCATGTTGAGATCCGGCGCCACCTCCGCCTTGATGGCGAGGAACTGCTCGCGTCGCCTTGCGTTGACCAAGGGCACGATGAAACCGAGATCCGGGCAATGTACGGTCAGCTGCTTGCACGCCTCGAGGAAGACGGGGGCCATGAAGCCCACCTCGGCGCTGCGACTGCCCGGCAGCACCGCCAGCCAGCGGCGGGAGGGGTCTATGCCCAGCTCCTTGCGCACCGCGGCCTGATCCGGCTCCAGCGGAATGGCATCGGCCATGGTGTGCCCGACGAAGCGACAGGGGGCATCGAACTTGTCGTAGAAGGCCTTCTCGAACGGCAGGAAGGCGAGCACCATGTCGGTGGCGGCCTTGATCTTGTGAATGCGGCTCTGACGCCAGGCCCAGACGGAGGGACTGACATAGTGAACCGTCTTGATACCGGCGCGGCGCAGCTTGAGCTCCACCCCGATATTGAAATCCGGTGCGTCCACGCCGATGAAGATATCGGGCGGATTGGCGATGAAGTGGCGCAGCAGTTCGCGGCGCACCTGCAGGATGCGGGGAAGACGCCCCAGCACCTCGCTGATGCCCATGACGGAGAGCTCCTCCATCTCGAACAGGGCCTTGACGCCGAGGGCCTGCATGCGCGGCCCGGCGATCCCCTCGAAGCTGGCATCGGGATAGCGGGCCTTGAGCTCGCGCACCAGGCCGGCTGCCAGGATATCGCCGGAGGTTTCTCCGGCGACGATGCCGATGCGGACGGGATCAGGCACGGATGATCCCGCGCTCGTTGTCTTTGAGGAAATCCACATAGAGCTGAACGGCAGGTTCGCTGGCCGCCATCTCCGTCAGTACCGGCAGCACCTCTTCGATGGTCTTGCCGGAGCGGAAGATCTCCTTGTAGGCGCGTTTGACCGCGGAAATCGCTTCCGGGCTGTAACCGCGACGACGCAGGCCTTCGGAATTGACCCCGAACGGCTTGGCATAGTTGCCAGCGGCCATCACGTAGGGCGGCACATCCTTGTTGAGGGCGGCGCAGCCACCGACGAAGGCGTGGGAACCGACACGGCCGAACTGATGGATGGCGGAGAGGCCACCGAAGATGACGAAGTCGCCGATCACCACGTGACCCGCCAGGGTCGCGTTGTTGGCGAAGATGCAGTTGTCACCGATGATGCAGTCGTGGGCCACGTGCACGTTGACCATGAACAGGTTGCCGCTGCCCACCTTGGTCAGGGATTGATCCTGGGTGGTACCGCGGTGCACGGTGCAGTTTTCGCGAAAGACGTTGTTGTCGCCGATCTCGAGGAAGGTACGCTCGCCGGCGTACTTCTTGTCCTGGCAATCCTCACCGATGGAGCTGTGCTGGAAGACCTTGTTGCCGCGACCGATCTTGGTCGGGCCCTTGATCAGCACATGGGAACCCACCCAGGTGTTGTCGCCGATTTCCACCTCGGCACCAATGACGGAGAAGGGGCCGATTTCAACCCCTTTGCCGATCACTGCAGACTCATGGACGATGGCGGTATCGTGAATGATGGCAGTCTGGTCGATCACGTTCGTTAAACCTCGCGTTTGGCGCACATCAGCTCGGCGGTGCAGACAACTTCACCATCAACGGTAGCAACACCGGTGAACTTGGCAATGCCGCGACGCTCTTTCAGGAACTCCACGTCCAGCACCAGCTGATCACCGGGGCCGACCGGGCGCTTGAAACGAGCGTTGTCGATGGAGGCAAAGTAATAGAGTTCGTTGGGGGACGGTTTGCCCACCATGGTAAAGGCCAGGATGCCGGTGGCTTGCGCCATGGCTTCCAGGATCAGCACACCGGGGAACACCGGCTTGGCCGGGAAATGGCCTTGAAAGATCGGCTCGTTGAAGGAGACGTTCTTGATGGCACGCAGGGTCTTGCGCTCATCGCTGATCTCGTAGTTCTCGACCTTGTCCACCATCAGGAAGGGATAACGGTGGGGCAGCAAGTCCATGATTTCCTGGATACCCAGGCTCTTCTTTTCAGTAGTCAAAACAGTACCCTATACCAATCGTGATTATTCTTGATCCAGCTTTTTCTCAAGTCGGCTCAACCGCTTGTGCATCTCTTCGATACGCATCACCCGGGCGGCGGTCTTGCGCCACTCTTTATTGGTCTGCAGGGGGATGCCGGAAGAGTAGACACCGGGCTCGGTAATGGGTCGCATCACCATGGCCATACCGGTGACGGTGGCCTGGTCGCAGATCTCCATGTGCCCGTTAAAGACGGAAGCGCCGCCAATGATACAGTATTTGCCGACCTTGAGACTACCGGCCATCACGGTGGAGCCCGCCACGGCGGTGCCGTAGCCGATCTCGACGTTGTGAGCTATCTGGCACTGGTTGTCGATGATGACGTTATCCGCGATGCGGGTATCTTCCAGCGCCCCCCGGTCAATGGTGGTACAGGCCCCGATTTCGACCCGATTGCCGATGGTCACGCCACCGAGCTGGGGGATCTTGATCCACTCGCCACGCTCGTTGGCATAACCGAAACCGTCGGCCCCGATCACGGTGCCGGCTTGCACCAGACAGTCCGTGCCCAGGGTCACGTTGTGATAGAGGGTAACGTTGGCCCACAACCGGGAGCGTGCTCCCAGTCGGGTATTCTTGCCAACGAAACAACCCGGGCCGATGCGCACATCATCCCCCAGCACGACGCCGGACTCGATGACCGCATTGGCGCCGATGGCCACTCTCTCGCCCAGTTGCACGTCCGCCGCGATGACGGCGCTCGGATGGATATCCGTGGCCGGCTGCGGTGTGGTGTCCAGCAGTTGGGCTACCCGGGCAAAGCCCACATAGGGGTCCTTGAGCACCAGGGCATTGGTGGGACAGAAGGGCAAGTCCGCCTCTGTGATGAGCACGGCCGTGGCCTTGCTCTGCTCCAGATAGTGGCGGTACTTCTTGTTGGACAGGAAGGTGATGTCACCCTCCCCGGCCTTTTCCAGTGTCGCTACCTTGCGGATTTCCTGGGTCCCATCCCCATGGACCTGGGCCCCCAGTTGCTGGGCCAGCTGTGCGAGAGTGAATGCCATCAATTAGTTGCTCTTGCTTACCTGAGAAATGACCTGGGCAGAGATGTCCATCTTGCTGGCGGCATAGGGGGCGGCATTGCGCTCCAGCACCAGATCATAACCATTGCTCTTGGCGATGGAATCGATGGCAGCCTGAACCTTGGTCAGGATCTTGTTACGCTCTTCCGCCTGACGACGGCCGTTGTCTTGCTCGAAGGCCTGGCGCTTCTGGTTGAATTCCATCTGCAGCTTGGCCAGCTTCTCCTGGTTCTGCTTCTTCTGATCGTTGCTCATGAAGGCTTCATCCTTCTTGAACTTCTCGACCAGCTTCTGGCCGTCAGACTCGAGCTTCTGCAGCTCGCGCATGCGCGGCTCGAACTCGCTCTTCAGCTTCTTGGCCACGGCGTCACGCTGGGGCAGCTTCTGGAAGACTTCGCTCATGTCGACCACGGCGATCTTGGTATCAGCCCAGGCGGAGCCCATACCGGCAGCCATCAGTGCAAGACTCAAACCAGCTACTTTCAACGCTTTCTTCACACTTACTCCTTGGTCCCTCGGTAGAGGGCTACCTGATTTACCTGATTGTGCAAGCAGTCCCAAGACCGCCTGTTGCCTGGTGAGGCACGCCCGTTGCACGCCCCATCATTGAATACCCCCACCTGGGTGGGGGAGCATCCGCGCAGCTTGTTAGAAGGTGCGACCGATGTTGAAGGAGAAGACTTCGGTATCGTCCCCCTCGTACTTCTTGAGCGGTTGTGCCAGCACGAACACCAGCGGGCCCATGGGAGAGAGCCACTGCAGGGACAGACCGGCGGACATCCGGATATTGCTGGGGTCAGAATAGTCCATCAGATAGTTACAGCCACTGAAGCAGCGGTTCTGGTAATCGCTGTAGTCGAAGGTGGTGTCCCACACGGTACCGGCATCGATGAAGAAGCTGGTCCGCAGCTGGGGCTGATAGCTCTCGGACGCGAACGGCGTCGGCACTATCATCTCGAGGGAGGCGACCGCCAGGGCGTTGCCCCCCACCGAGCTGTCGGTGCCCTGGATCACGTCGTTACCACCCAGGTTGTAGTAGTAGAGCGCCTTCGGACCGACGGTGTTGCTCTTGAAGCCGCGCAGGGTATCGAAGCCACCGGCATAGTAGTTCTCGAAGAACGGCAGCACGTGATCGTAGTCGCCGTTGCTGCCATAGCCGTTACCATAGGAGGCACGCGCCTTGGCCAGCATGACCCACTGGTGATCCGCATCAAACGGGAAATAGTGTGCGTCTTCGGCGTTGAGCTTGAAGTACTGCAGATCCATGCCCGGTACGGTCACCTTGGCGTTGACCCGCTGACGATCACCCGCGGTCGGGAACTGGCCCTTGTTGAGGGTGGAGCGGGTCCAGCCGGCGGTGACGTCGACAGTGTTGAACACCATGCGGTTGTCGCCGTCCAGGTTGGACTGGTACACCTTCCAGAACTCATCCACCTGCACATAGGGGTTGGGTTGGGACAGCTTGTTGTTCTCGTAGCCCAGGCTGAAGTCGAGGCGGTTGTTCTCGTTAACCGGGAAACCACTGGAGAGACGGAAGCCGATGGTGGTGTTCTCGTAGTCGACTATGTTGGCGTCGGCCGCGCTGAACTTGTTGTAGTAGAGGCGGCCGCCCAGGCTGACACCGTCGACGGTGAAGTAGGGATCGTTATAGCTGAGATCGATGTTCTTCGAGTAGTCGTTGGTGCTGGCGTTGATACCGATCTTCTTGCCGGTACCCATGAAGTTGTCCTGCTGCAGGCCCGCCTGCAGGCTCAGGCCCGATTCGGTGCCGTAGCCGATACCGGCGTTGATGGAACCGGCCGGTTGCTCCTTGACCTTGAAGTCCAGATCGACCTGGTCATCGCTGCCCGGCACCCGCTTGGTGTCCACTTCGGCACTCTCGAAGAAGCCGAGACGATTGAGACGGGTCTTGGACTGCTCGACGTTGTCGGAGGAGAGCCAGGTGCCTTCCATCTGGCGCATCTCGCGGCGCAGCACTTCGTCCTTGGTGGTGACGTTGCCGGTGAAGTTGATGTTGCGCACGTAGACACGGGGACCCGGCTCCACGTTGACGATGAGCTCGACCTCTTTGGTGGCGTCATTGACCTGGGGGAAGGTGGTCACCTTGGGATAGGCGTAGCCGTAACGACCGAGGAACTTGGAGAGCACCTCTTCGGTGTGGGTCACCTGGCTCGCGGAGTAGACGCTGCCGGCCTCGATCGGGATCAGCCCCTTCATCTCGCCGCCGCGATCGATGAGATCGCCCTTGATCTGCACCCCGGAGACCTTGTACTGGTCCCCTTCCTTGATGTTCAGGGTGACGTAGACCCCCTTCTTGTCCGGGGTCATGGAGACCTGGGTGGACTCCTGCTGGAAGCGGATATAGCCGCGGTCCATGTAGTAGGAGCGCAGCACCTCGATGTCGCCCGCCAGCTTCTGTTTCTGGTAGCGCTGGTCGCCGGTGAAGTTCCACCAGGGCACGTCATCCTTGAGGGAGAGCTGGGCCAGCAGCTTCTCTTCCGGGAACACCTGGTTGCCAACGATGTTGATCTGCTGGATCTTGGCTGCTTCCCCTTCCACGAAGGTGAACTTCAGATCGACCCGGTTGCGGGGCAGCGGGGTGACGATGGCCTTGACCCTGGCGGAGTACTTGCCCACGCCATAGTAGAAGTCTTCAAGCCCCTTCTCGAGGGAGCTCAGCACTGTGCGATCCAGGGGATCCCCGACCCGGATGCCGGAGGACTCCAGGCTCTGGGTCAGCTGCTCTTCCTTGATGTCCTTGTTGCCGGAGAATTCGATGCTGGAGATGGTCGGGCGTTCCTTCACCACGACTTGCAGCACCTGACCGTCACGGTAGACCTTGACGTCCTCGAAGTTGCCCGAGGCATAGAGCCGCTTGATGGCGTTGGCCAGGGCCACGGAATCGACGGAGTCACCGACCCGGACCGGCAGATTCAACAGGGCGGCGCCCAGGGTCACCCGCTGCAGACCCTCCACCTGAATGTCTTGCACCACAAAAGAGGCAGGGGCCGCCTGAGCCAGGAAGCTGGCTCCCAGCAGGCAACTCAACACCAATGCTTTTTTAACAGCCATTTTGTTCTTATGTGTCCTTGTTGATGCTCTAGCCTCAGAGGCGAGCGAAATCATTAAACAGCGCAATGCCCATCAGTAACATCAGAATGGCGGCGCCTATCCTGAACCCAACTTCCTGAATTTTTTCTGGTACCGGCTTGCCGGTGACTGCCTCGATGAGGAAGTAGACCAAATGGCCCCCATCCAGCACCGGCAGGGGGAACAGATTGATGATCCCCAGGTTGACGCTGATGAGCGCCAGGAAACCGAGGAAATAGACCAGTCCGTAATCGGCGCTGCTGCCGGCGCCCTTGGCAATGGAGATGGGGCCGCTCAGGTTATCCAGCGAGACAATGCCACCGATCAGCTTGCCAATCATGTCAAAGGTCAGCGTGATCAGGCTCCAGGTCTTCTGGAGGCCATGCCACAGGGCTTGCAAAGGCCCATACTGTAACAGAACTCGATACTCATCCGGTAATGGAACCAGTTGCGGCGACAGGCCGACGAAACCGACCAGCTCGCCTCTCACCTTCTTCGCATCCGGGGTCAGGGCCAGGGTCAGATCGCTGCCCGCCCGCTCCACCGTCACCTGCAAGGCCTGCTCGGGGGAGTGCTGCACCCGCTGGACGAACTGGGCCCATTCGGTGATCTCTTCATCCCCGACCCGCTTGATGCGATCCCCGATCTGCAGGCCCGCCTTCTCGCTGGCGCTGTCGGGGACTATGGCCTCGACCACGGGCAGTACCTTGCCGCCCAGGGGCACTATGCCGAGGCTGCCGATGGGGGATTCCTTGTCCGGATCGAAGCTCCAGCTCTCCAGCATCAGCGTCTTGTCGACGGCGTAGCTGGCGCCATCCGCCTTCACCTTGAGCTGCACGGACTTGTCGCCAAGATGGCTGATGAGGGCGTAGGTCACCGACTCCCAGTCACCGGTCGTCTCGTCACCCACGCCGACGATCTCCATGCCGGGCAGGACGCCCGCCTCAGCCACGATGGACGCCGGGCGCACCTCGCCGACCACAGGCTTGACGCTCGGCACCCCTATCATGAACATCAGCCAGAAGGCGAACAGGGCGAACACGAAGTTCGCCATGGGGCCGGCCGCGACTATGGCCATCCGCGCCCAGACACTCTTGTGGTTGAAGGCTTGCTGCTCTTCACCGGGCTTGAGCTCATCGACCCGGCCGTCCAGCATCTTCACATAGCCGCCAAGCGGGATCAGGGCCAGCACATACTCGGTGCCATCCTTGCCGATACGGCGCCAGATCGCCTTGCCAAAGCCGATGGAGAAGCGCTCGACCTTGACGCCGCAGCGACGGGCCACCCAGAAGTGGCCGAATTCATGGACGGCGACCAAGAGCCCGAGGGCGACGATAAAGGCCCCGATATTCCAGAGAACCCCGCCCATCAGTGCGGCACCCCGACATCATGGGCGCCACGGGACGCGAACGGCTGTTGCACTCCTTTCATCGAGCAAGCTCCTTAATCAGTTGCCGGGCACGGACACGGGCCACGGCGTCCAGCGCAATCAGATCGTCCAGGGAGGCGGCGGTGCTGTCACCCAGCGCCCCCATGACGGACTCGTTGACTCTGGCAATATCCATAAATCCGATCCGCTCTGCAAGAAAAGCCGCGACGCTCTCCTCATTGGCGGCGTTGAGGGAGGTCGTCGCCCCCTGCCCCTGCTGACAGGCGGCCATGGCCAACGCCAGGCAGGGATAGCGCTCGTAGTCGGGACGGATAAAGCTGAACTCTCCGACACTGAAGAAGTCCAAAGGTTCCACGCCGGACTCAATCCTGGCCGGATAAGCCAGGGCATGGGCGATGGGGGTGCACATGTCGGGGTTGCCGAGCTGGGCCAGCACGGACCCATCCTTGTACTGCACCATGGAGTGGATGACAGACTGGGGGTGGATCACCACCTGGATCTGCTCGGGGGCGGCGTTGAACAGCCAGCGCGCCTCTATGTATTCGAGCCCCTTGTTGATCATGGTGGCGGAGTCCACCGAGATCTTGGCCCCCATGGACCAGTTCGGATGGGCCACCGCCTGGGCCGGGGTGACCCGCTCCAGATCGGCGATGTCGGTATAGCGGAAGGGGCCGCCGGAGCCGGTCAGCAGTATCTTGCTGATGCCGGTCCCCGCCAGATCGCAGAAGCCGGGCTGACGCTGGATGGCCTCGGGCAGGCACTGGAAGATGGCGTTGTGTTCGCTGTCGATGGGCAGCAGGGTGGCACCAAAGTCGCGCACCGCCTCCATGAAGAAGGCCCCGGACATCACCAGTGCCTCCTTGTTGGCCAGCAGGATACGCTTGCCCGCCCGCACGGCGGCCATGGTGGGGGCCAGCCCGGCGGCGCCGACGATGGCGGCCATGACGCTGTGAGCCTCGGGGTGGGCAGCCACCTCGCACAGGGCAGCCTGACCGGACAGCACCCGGGTGGCGCTGCCGTGGGTCTTGAGCCGTTCGGCCAGCTCGTGCGCCGCGGCCTCATCCACCATGACGGCGAAACGGGGGGAGAATTCGAGACAGTCCCGCAGCATGGCATCCACGCTGCGAGCCGCCGTCAGCGCCAGCACCTGCCAGCGCCCCGGGTTCTGTCGCAGTACCTTGAGGGTGCTCTGACCGATGGAGCCGGAGGCTCCCAGGATCACCAGGTTGGACATTAGAACTCCTGACTGAGTAGCAGATAGCTGAGCAAGAAGACCGGCAGCGCCGCCGTCAGGCTGTCGATACGATCGAGGATGCCGCCGTGGCCCGGCAGCAGGGTGCCGGAATCCTTGATGCCGGCTTCGCGCTTGAACATGCTCTCGGTGAGATCACCGAGCACGGAGGCCAGCACCGCCAGCAGGGAGCAGAGCAGTACCACCCCCATCTTGGCGGGCACGAAGCCCATGAACCAGGTCACGCCGACCGCCAAGAGGCTCGCGGTAAACAGGCCGCCCAGCATGCCCTCTATGGTTTTACCCGGGCTCACCGCCGGCGCCAGCTTGTGTTTGCCGAATGCCTTGCCGAAAAAATACGCGCCAGAATCTGCCGCCCAGACCAGCCCCATGACGAACAGCAGGATCCAGGCCCCCATCATGGGGTCGTGATAGAAGTTGTAGCCACGGATGGCCACCAGGGACCAGAAGAAGGGCACCAGGGTGACCAGGCCGAACAGGGATTTGAGCCAGATGGACTTTTGCCACAGCTTGGCGCTCTGGGGATAGCGCAGGACCAGCAGCAGCCCCAGGACCCACCAGCTGACCGCGGTCCAGAGTACCCCCATCAGCAGGGGATGCAGGTGCGGGATCCAGAGTTGCTCCACCGGCACCCAGTACAGGCTGGCGCCCAGCAGCAGGCAGAATACCAGCGGCAACCACTGTTGCGGCTGGGCAGAGACGAAGGCGCTCCATTCACGGCTGGCCAGCACGAAGACCAGGGCGGCCAGCAGGGCGAAGAATTTCAATGGCAGAAAAAACAGTGCCCCCAACACCAGGGGTACTAGCAGCAATGCGGTAATAATTCGTTGTTTTAGCAAAAGAACCTCTCTCTTGGGAGCGGGATTTAGCCGGTCTGGTGCTCGGCGATCAATGCCCGTATCTGTTCACCCGTGCACCCGAAGCGACGCTCGCGGGCCACGAAGGAGGCAACCGCCTCACTGAACTCGGCCTCGTTGAAATCGGGCCACAATACCGGGGTAAAATAGAGCTCGGCATAGGCGAGCTGCCACAGCACAAAGTTGCTGATGCGATGGTCGCCACCGGTACGAATGAGCAGATCCACCGGCGGCAGATCGGCCATGCAAACCTGTCCGCCCAGCGCACACTCGTCGATCGCCTCGGCGTCCAGCTCGCCGGCCGCCACGGCACGGGCCAGCTTGCGAGCGGCCTGGGCGATGTCCCACTGGCCACCGTAGTTGGCGGCGATGTTCAGGGTCAGCCCCTGATTGGCGGCGGTCAACGCCTCCGCCTTGGCGATCTTGGCCTGCAGCCGTTCGCTGAATCGAGCAGTATCACCGATCACCTTGAGCCGGATGCCGTTGCTGTGCAACTTGTTCACCTCGCGGCCCAGCACCGTCATGAACAGCTCCATCAGGGCATTCACTTCCCCTTCCGGACGGCGCCAGTTCTCGCTGGAGAACGCAAACAGCGTCAACGCCTCCATCTGAGCGCGGGCGGCGAAGGTCACGGCTTCACGGACGGACTTCACGCCGGCCTTGTGACCCGATACCCGCATCTTGCCACGGTTCTGAGCCCAGCGGCCGTTACCATCCATGATGATGGCAACGTGACGAGGCAAGGACGAGCTGGCGCTATCGCCCAGCGCTGCCAAAAGCGACATTCATTTCTCCCACAAAGACAAAAGCGCCGTGCAGGGGCACTACACGGCGCTCGTAATATACCTGTCGGAGGCTTAGATTTCCATTAGCTCCTTTTCCTTCGCAGCCAGCGCTTCGTCTACCAGCTTGATGAAGGAATCGGTCAGCTTCTGGATCTCTTCTTGGGCACGACGGTCGTCGTCTTCGGAGATCTCTTTGTCCTTGAGCAGGGACTTGAAGTCGGCGTTGGCATCACGACGGATGTTGCGCACCGCAACCCGGGCACCTTCCGCTTCGGCGCGGACGATCTTGGTCAGATCGCGGCGACGCTCTTCGGTCAGCGGCGGCAGGGGCACGCGCAGGGTCTGACCGTTGCTGGAGGGGTTCAGGCCCAGATCGGAGGTCAGGATGGCTTTTTCCACCGCCTGGATCATGGAACGATCGAAGATGGAGATGGAGAGCGTGCGGGCATCTTCCGCCACGACGTTGGCCAACTGTTTCAGAGGAGTGGCGGCACCGTAATACTCTACCTGGATGCCGTCGAGCAGGCTCGGATGAGCGCGGCCGGTACGGATCTTGGACATCTGGGTTTTGAGCGATTCCACGCTCTTGGCCATACGGTCCTTGGCGTCGTTTTTAATCTCGTTGATCACAGTGTTTTCCTTTTGGCGAACGAGCCGGCACGCGGCTCGTGTCTATCTTATTGACTGGCGTAATGGATAAGCACGCCTAATGACCCAGGTTATCTTGTCAGCTGGCGTCATGAGCCAGTGCATATGGTTGCCCACTCTAACCCGATTGGCCAGCCAGGGATAAGAATGTCCGATGACTGACGCTATCTTATTTGCTTGCCTGATGGATCAGGGTGCCTTCCGGCTCTCCCATGATGACACGGCGCAGGGCGCCCGGCTTGTTCATGTTGAACACCCGGATCGGCAGATCGTGGTCACGGGCCAGGGTAAAGGCAGCAAGATCCATTACCTTGAGTTCTTTTTCAAGAACTTCATCATAACTCAGTTCGTGATACAGCACGGCATCCGGATTCTTGACCGGATCGTCGGTAAACACGCCATCGACCTTGGTAGCCTTGAGCACCACGTCGGCTTCGATCTCGATGCCGCGCAGGCAGGCTGCAGAGTCGGTGGTGAAGAAGGGGTTGCCGGTACCGGCGGAGAAGATCACCACCTTGCCGGCACGCAGTTGGCTGATCGCCTCGGCCCAGCTGTAGGAGTCGCAGACCCCTTGCAGGGAGATGGCCGACATCAGGCGGGCATTCACATAAGCACGATGCAGGGCATCACGCATGGCCAGGCCGTTCATGACGGTCGCCAGCATGCCCATGTGGTCACCCACCACGCGGTTCATGCCCGCCTTGGCAAGACCGGCGCCACGGAACAGGTTGCCGCCACCGATGACCAGACCAACCTGAACACCCAGCTCAACCAGCTCTTTGATCTCTTGGGCCATCCGCTCCAGCACCGCCGGATCAATGCCGAAACCCTCGGATCCTTGCAGGGCTTCACCACTCAACTTCAGAAGAACACGTCTGTATGCAGGCTTGGGATTGGTACTCATGTCACTGATTCCTGGTCATATAAAGACCGCGACATAAGTCGCGGTCTGGGGAAACGGAAAAACCGGTTCGATTAGGCCTTCTGAGCGGCCGCGATCTGGGCTGCCACTTCAGCAGCGAAGTCGGTCTCTTGCTTCTCGATGCCTTCGCCCACTTCGAAACGGGTGAAGGAAACAACGTCGGCGCCTTCTTTCTTCAGCAGCTCGGCAACGGTCATGGAAGGATCTTTCACGAACGGCTGACCAGTCAGGGAAACCTCACCGGTGAACTTCTTCATGCGGCCTTCAACCATCTTCTCGGCGATGTCTTTCGGCTTGCCGGAGTTGATGGCGATGTCGATCTGGATTTCGCGCTCTTTGGCAACGACTTCGGCAGACACGTCTTCCGGCTTGACGAATTGCGGGCTGTTGGCAGCAACGTGCATGGCCAGATCTTTGGCCAGCTCGTCGGAACCACCGGCCAGCTTGGTGATAACACCGATGCGGGAACCGTGTACATAAGTACCCAGGTTGTCGCCTTCAACCAGCATCACGCGACGCAGGTTCATGTTCTCACCGATCTTGGCGATCAGGTTGGTGATGGTCAGTTCGACGGACTCACCGTTACCGAAGTCGGCAGCCTTCAGGGCGTCGATGTCGGCAATCTTCTGGGTAGCAGCGATCTCGACGATCTTCTGACCCATGGCCAGGAAACCGGCATCCTTGGAAACGAAGTCGGTCTCGCAGTTCAGCTCGATCATGACGGCAACGTTGCCTTCGGTACGGGCGAAGATCACGCCTTCAGCGGCGATACGGCCAGCTTTCTTGGCGGCCTTGGCCTGACCGGATTTACGCATGTTCTCGATGGCCAGCTCGATATCACCAGCGGCCTCTTCCAGCGCTTTTTTGCAGTCCATCATGCCAGCGGCGGTACGCTCGCGCAGTTCTTTTACCAGGGCGGCGGTAATGTTTGCCATGTCCAGTATCCTCGGTCTTGAATTGACAAGAAACAGGGGCCACAAGGGCCCCTGCTAACCAATTACATCAGCTTGGTTAATAAGGGCTTTTCAGTCCTTATCAATTACTCAGCTTCAACGAAGCCATCTTGTTCGGCTTGAACAACGATGTCCTGAGCGCGAGCTTCCAGTACGGTGTCAGCGGCAGCATTCAGGTACAGCTGTACGGCACGGATAGCATCGTCGTTACCCGGGATGACGTAATCAACGCCGTCCGGGTTGGAGTTGGTATCAACGATGGAAACTACCGGGATACCCAGGTTGTTGGCTTCTTTGATAGCGATGTGCTCGTGGTCGGCATCGACAACGAACAGAACGTCAGGCAGACCGCCCATGTTCTTGATACCACCCAGGCTCTTCTCCAGCTTTTCCATTTCGCGAGTACGCATCAGCGCCTCTTTCTTGGTCAGCTTGTCGAAGGTACCGTCTTGGCTCTGGGTTTCCAGATCTTTCAGGCGCTTGATGGACTGACGAACGGTTTTCCAGTTGGTCAGCATGCCGCCCAGCCAGCGGTGGTTAACATAGAACTGGTCGCAACGCTCAGCGGCTTCTTTAACGGCTTCAGACGCGGCACGCTTGGTACCTACGAACAGTACCTTGCCTTTCTTGGCAGCTACGGAGCTGATGAAGTTCATGGCATCGTCAAACATCGGAACGGTTTTTTCCAGGTTGATGATGTGAACCTTGCTGCGGGCGCCGAAGATGTAGGACTTCATTTTCGGGTTCCAGTAACGAGTCTGGTGACCGAAGTGGACGCCGGCTTGCAGCATGTCGCGCATAGAAACTTTAGCCATTTTATACCTCTGTATTGGGGTTAGGCCTCCACACATCCCATGTAACCGACCCCAGAGGGGCACCCCGGTACAGGTGTCGATGTGTGTGTGTTGTTTAAGTAAGGGTGATGGAGCGAGGAACAAGTTCCCCATTCCGGCGCGCTTTATACCATAAGTTTGTCCCGGATACCACCGGCCGGCTGCCTAAAAATCCCCCCTCCCGAGCCGGGGTGCGACCGCTGGCTGACGCTGAGATGACGATCACACTGGAAGTGAGCGGGGGTTGGGGATAAAATTTTGTCCTGATTGCAAACGCATCTATTTTTCATTACCTGGTTGGTCATCCTCCGATGAGAGGCCAGGCCGCAAGAGAGAATCCATGTCCATCACCATCAAGACTCCCGAAGAGATCGAAAAAATGCGCGTTGCCTGCCAGCTGGCAGCCGATGTGCTGGTCATGATCGCCCCCCATGTAAAGGCCGGCGTGACCACGGACGAGCTGAACACCCTGTGCCACGACTTCATCGTCGACGTGCAACAGGCCGTCCCGGCTCCGCTGAACTACCACGGTTTCCCCAAGTCCATCTGCACCTCGGTGAACGATGTGATCTGTCACGGCATCCCCAATCACAAGAAACTGCGGGAAGGGGATATCCTCAACATCGACATCACCGTCATCAAGGATGGCTACCACGGCGACACCTCCGCCATGTTCATCGTCGGCCAGACCACCCCGCTGCGCCGTCAGCTGTGCAAGGTGGCGCAGGAGAGCCTCTACGCCGCCATCAAGCGGGTGCGTCCCGGCATGTGCATCACCGAGATCGGCGCCGTGATCCAGCCCATCGTCGAGCAGGCCGGTTTCTCCGTGGTACGCGACTACTGTGGCCACGGCATCGGTGCCGAGTTCCACGAGGAGCCGCAGATCCTGCACTACCGCAACGGCGGCAAGCTGGAGCTGAAGGCCGGCATGTGCTTCACCATCGAGCCCATGGTCAACAGCAAGAAGTATCACTGCCGCATCAACCCTAAGGATGGCTGGACAGTGACCACCAAGGATGGCGGCGACTCCGCCCAGTGGGAGCACACCCTGCTGGTGACCGAGGATGGCTGCGAGGTGATGACCCTGCGCCCCGATGACACTATCGACCGCGTCATCAAACACAGTTAACATCAAACCCCGGCCATGCCGGGGTTTGTGTTTTCAAGACGACGAGATGCCATGGACGCCAGCCTGCTTTCCCCCCACCTGTTGCCCGACGATCAGCTCAGCCGTGAGAACTGCAAGGAGTACCTGAGCCGTTTCCTCGCCTGGCTGCACGCGCGCTTCGACGCCGGTGACAACATCATCGAACTGGTGGCGACCCGCTCCGAATACATGGATGCGCTGCTGACCCGACTGTGGCACAAGTTCGGCTTCGACAAGACCTCCCTCACCCTGATCGCGGTGGGGGGCTATGGCCGTGGGGAACTGCACCCCCATTCCGACATCGACCTGCTCATTCTCTACGAGGGGGCGGATCTCGACGAGGTGCTGGGGCTGCGCATCGGCGAGTTCATCACCCTCTTGTGGGATCTCAAGCTGGAGGTGGGGCAGTCGGTGCGCAACGTGAGCGAGTGTATCGAACAGGGTCGCGCCGACATCACGGTCGCCACCAACCTCATCGAGGCGCGCTACATCACGGGGCGCCTGGCAGGCTTCGAGCAACTGCAAGCCGCCACCCAGCCTCAGCACTTCTGGCCGAGCGAGGAGTTCTTTCGCGCCAAGCGCGAGGAGCAGACCCTGCGCCACCGCCAGTTCCTCGGCACCGCCTACAAGCTAGAGCCGGACCTCAAGAGCAACCCGGGGGGATTGCGCGACATCCAGACCCTGGCCTGGGTCGCCCGCCGCCACTTCGGCGCCACCACCTTGTTCGAGATGACCAGCCACGGTTTCCTCAACCGGGCGGAATACAGGGAGCTGCTGGACTGCCAGAACTTCCTGTGGAAGGTGCGTTTCGCCCTGCACATGGCCATCAACAAGGGGGATAACCGCCTGCTGTTCGATCGCCAGCGCACCGTGGCCCAAATGCTGGGCTTCGAGGGGGAAGGCAACGGCCCGGTCGAGCAGATGATGAAGCGCTTCTACCAGACGGTGCGGCGGGTGGCGGAACTCAACGAGATGCTGCTGCAGCTGTTTGACGAGGCCATCCTCGGCAACACCGCCATGGACGTACGCCGCATCAGCGACGAGTTCCAGCTGCGGGGCCGGCTCATCGACGCCGTGGACTCCGAGCTGTTCGGCCGGGATCCCGCCGCCATACTGCGGCTCTTCTACCAGATAGCCCAGCACCCCGACATCGCCGGCATCCACTCCGCCACCCTGCGCCAGTTGCGGGAAGCCAGGCGTACCCTCAGCTGCTGGCTGCAGGATCTGCCGGAGTGCCGACGCCTCTTCATGGCGCTGCTGCGCCACCCCAACGGCATCGGCCAGCCGCTCACCCTGATGCATAAGTACGGGATCCTCGCGGCCTATCTGCCCCAGTGGAACCTCATCGTCGGCCAGATGCAGTTCGACATGTTCCATGCCTACACGGTGGACGAGCACACCCATCGCCTGCTCCAGAACATCCACCGCTTCGCGAACCCGGCCAGCCGCCAGACCCACCCGCTCTGCCACGAGGTGTTCACCCAATTGCGCAAGCCGGAGCTGCTCAGCATCGCCGCCCTGTTCCACGACATCGCCAAGGGGCGGCGCGGGGATCACTCCGAACTCGGCGCCGTCGATGCCCTGGAGTTCTGCCAGCTGCACGGGCTGGATCGCTACGAGAGCCGCCTGGTGGCCTGGCTGGTGCGCCACCACCTGCTGATGTCGGTCACCGCCCAGCGCCGGGACATCTACGACCCCGAGGTGGTGAGCGATTTTGCCCAGAAGGTGCGGGACGAATTGCACCTCGACCTGCTCTACTGCCTCACCGTGGCCGACATCTGCGCCACCAACGACAGCCTCTGGAACGACTGGAAGGGTACCCTGCTGCGGGAGCTCTACTTCGCCACCCAGAAGGCGCTGCGCCAGGGGCTCGAGAATCCGCCGGACATGCGCCTCAAGATCCGCGAGAACCAGCGCCAGGCCAGGCAGCTCCTGGCCCAGCGGGAGGTACCGGAGGAGAGCGTCAACGCCCTCTGGAGCGACTTCAAGGCCGACTACTTCCTGCGCCACAGCCCGGAGCAGATCGCCTGGCACAGCCGCAAGATCATCGAGCACGGCGACAACCCGGCCCCCCTTGTCACCATCGGCAAGCAGCCCACCCGCGGGGGCAGCGAGGTGTTCATCTATTGCCGCGACACCCCGAACCTGTTCGCCACCGTGGCCTCGGCGCTGGATCAGAAGAATCTCAACATCCACGACGCCCAGATCATGAGCTCCCACAACGACTACGTGCTGGATACCTTCATCGTGCTGGAGCCGACCGGGGATCCCATCAGCCCGAACCGCACCGCCACCATCAAGAAGGCGCTGGAGAAGGCGCTACAGGAGCCGGGCAAGCTGGTGCTGCGCAGCAAGCCCCTCTCCCGGCGCCATCGCCAGTTCAGCGTGCCGACCCGGGTGGTGTTCCTGCCCCACAAAGGGGAAAACCGCCACACCTTGCTGGAGCTGACGGCGCTCGATACCCCGGGCCTGCTGGCCCGCATCGGCGCCGTGTTCCAGCAGTGTGGCCTGTCCCTGCATGCGGCCAAGATCACCACCATAGGCGAGCGAGTGGAGGACTTCTTCAGCCTCACCACGCTGGCCGGGGAACCCCTGACCCAGTCCGAGCAGCAGGCCCTGGAGGAGCGGCTGGTCAATCAGCTCAACCCTTCCGAGAACGGGGATGAGGGGATGGATGAGGGTCTCGGCAGGCGCCATATTGAGTTCTGATTTATCAATCGGAACAAGCCCTTGAACGAACAACGGACAATAAAACGCCGCTCTTTCGAAGAAATCGGCCGGGGCCCTTAAAAACAATTGGAAAAATGTGATACAACAAACGGAATTTTTTAAAGGAAACCTGTCATGACCGAGTTGCAACAGACCATAGAAGCGGCCTTCGAGCGCCGCGACACCATCACTCCCGGCTCCGTCGATGCCGCCACCAAGAGTGCCATCCTGGAGGCCATCGAGCTGCTGGACGCAGGCCGTGCCCGGGTCGCCGAGAAGATCGCCGGCGAGTGGGTGGTTCACCAGTGGTTGAAGAAGGCGGTACTGCTCTACTTCCGCATCAATGACAACGGCATCATCAAGGGTGACGACGCCCAGTACTACGACAAGGTTCCCCTCAAATTCTCCGACTACAGCGCCGAGCAGTTCAAGGCTGCCGGCGTGCGTGTGGTGCCGCCGGCGACTGCCCGCAAAGGCTCCTTCATCGCCCCCAATACCGTGCTGATGCCCTCCTACGTCAACATCGGCGCCTTCGTCGATGAGGGCACCATGGTCGACACCTGGGCCACCGTCGGCTCCTGCGCCCAGATCGGCAAGAACGTCCACCTCTCCGGCGGCGTCGGCATCGGCGGCGTGCTGGAGCCGCTGCAGGCCAACCCGACCATCATCGAGGACAACTGCTTTATCGGTGCTCGCTCCGAAGTCGTGGAAGGGGTGATCGTCGAGGAAGGCTCCGTCATCTCCATGGGCGTCTTCATCGGCCAGTCCACCCGCATCTATGATCGCGAGACCGGCGAGATCCACTACGGCCGCGTACCGGCGGGTTCCGTGGTCGTTTCCGGCTCCCTGCCCTCCAAGTGCGGCAAGTACAGCCTGTACGCCGCCGTCATCGTCAAGAAGGTGGATGCCAAAACCCGTGCCAAGGTCGGTATCAACGCCCTGCTGCGTTCCATCGACGAATAATCAGCGGTTGAATGCTGAAGCAAGAAGGGCGCCCAATGGCGCCTTTTTTGTTTTGGCGCCCCTGTCACAGGCAAGCCATGACGACTCGGTTAAGATAGATGAGTCAGGAACGTTTCAAACCGAGGAAGCCCGATGTACGAGAACCTGAAGAGCCTGGGGATCCAGGATCCCGCCTCCGTGGACAGCTACACCCTGCGCCAGGAGGCCAACCACGATATCCTCAAGATCTACTTCAAGAAGCAGAAGGGCGAGTTCTTCGCCAAGAGTGTCAAGTTCAAGTATCCGCGCCAGCGCAAGACCATACTGATCGACTCGGGCACCCACGAGTACAAGGATGTCACCGAGATCAACGCCAACCTCAAGTACGTGGTGGATGAACTGGACAACCTGACCCAGGGGTTGCACGTCGAGATCGATCAGGACATCAAGCAGAAGATATTGCGGGACCTTCGCCACCTCGAGAAGGTGGTGCAGAACAAGATCAGCGAGATAGAGCGGGATCTGGAGAAGCTGTAAACGCCCACCCATCGTAAAAAAGGCGCCATCGGGCGTCTTTTTCGCGTCAAAAGCAGTGAAATCGTCCACCGCATTCAACATCAGCAGTCTGCTTTTTCTGCCACCTTAGAGCCTTTATGTCCCGTCGGGCCCAGCGCCTCCGAGTAGTTATGTCGGGATCTCCCCCTCCCCCCTTTTCCGGGCACGGATAGCGCCCAACAAAAAGGGAGGCTTGCGCCTCCCTCTTCGGAACTCTCGATGTCAGGCAACGATTAGTTGCTCTTCATCCAGATATCCATCTCGGTTTTCAGGTTATCGGACTTGGTACCGAAGATGGCCTGAACACCGGAACCTGCGACCACCACACCGGCGGCACCCAGCTTCTTCAGACCAGCCTGGTCAACCTTGGCCACGTCCTTCACACCGACACGCAGACGGGTGATGCAGGCGTCCAGGGAGGCGATGTTCTCTTTACCACCAAAGGCAGTCACCAGGGCGGCAGACATCTCGTCCTTGCTCTGGGCAGCGGTGGCTTCCTGAGCGGTTTCGTCTTCACGGCCCGGAGTCTTCAGGTTCATGGCACGGATGACCACGGTGAAGACTACGTAGTAGATGACGGCGTAGACCAGGCCCAGACCCACCAGCAGCAGCATGTGATCGGCACGGGGCGATTGCACCACGAAGTCGATGAAGCCGTTGGAGAAGGTGTGACCGTGTACGATCCCGAGGGAGTTGGTCAGCACATAGGCCAGACCCGCCAGCAGAGCGTGGATTGCGTACAGTACCGGCGCCACGAACAGGAAGGAGAATTCGATGGGCTCGGTGATACCGGTCAGGAAGGAGGTCAGGGCGGCAGAGGCCATGATACCTACGATCTTGGCGCGGTTTTCCGGCTTGGCACAGTGCGCGATGGCAAAGGCGGCGGCAGGCAGACCGAACATCTTGAACAGGTAGCCACCGGCCAGCTGACCGAAGCCGTTACCGGCGGCGCGGGAGGCGTCGTCAGCGGTCAGGAAGCAGGTCATGATACCGTGAACGGTTTCACCGGCCGCGTTGACACAGGTACCCGCCTGATAGAAGAAGGGTACGTTCCAGATGTGGTGCAGACCGAACGGGATCAGGGAGCGCTCAACCACGCCGTAGATACCGAAGGCCAGTACCGGGTTCTGGTTGGCGGCCCAGTCGGAGAAGGCACCGATGGCCCCACCTACCGGCGGCCAGATGACGGACAGGATCACGCCCAGACCGATGGAGACAAAACCGGTGATGATGGGCACGGCGCGCTTGCCGGCGAAGAAGCCCAGGTACTCGGGCAGCTGGATCTTGTAGAAGCGGTTGAACGCCCAGGCGGCGACGCCACCGGCGAGGATACCACCCAGTACACCGGTATCGATGCTCTCGACACCCATGACAGGCGCCATCACCTTCAGGGTGGCGACCATGATGCCGTAACCCACGATGGCGGACAGACCGGATACACCGTCGTTATTGGTGAAGCCAAGGGCCACACCCACGGCGAACAGCAGGGCCATCTGACCGAATACGGAACCACCGGCTTGCTCCATCAACTGGGAAACAATTTCCGGCAACCAGCTGAAGTGGGCAGCACCCACCCCCAGCAGAATACCTGCAACAGGCAGGACGGATACGGGCAGCATCAGCGCCTTACCGACCTTTTGCAGATTAGAGAAAGCATTTTTTAACATGTGTGCGCTCCTGAATGGATTTTTTTCCGTACACGATCCAGTCAATTTATAGATGGCAGCCTTCGTCATCTGACCTTGTACTGAATTCGACCGGGTTTGCTTATTTTGACCAGCTGAATATAACCCAGCAATATCGGAATTTCTTCCATCGGGCCGAAGGGAATAATGAATTTGGAGGAGAGATCACAAGATATTCAGAGGAGGGGTATTGTCGGATTTTCAGAATATTATTCCGCATCTTTATAGTATTACGGATAAATATGGAGTGCTGTTTCCTATTGTATTTTAGGGAATCTCATTAATACAAAAAGAAACTCAACGTAACGAAGTGTAACGCATTGCTATTTTCTATGATCTAGTCTACCGATTAAAAAGGCCTCCAACAAGGAGGCCTCAAATAAATATTAGTCTGACAAAACACGGTTATTTAGTTCTTCTGTGAACGCTTCACCGCATCGATAAAGACCGACTTCGCCTTGGTCGAACCGGCCCGTTCGGCCTCGCTCACCAGCTGCATCGCCTTGTCGATATCGCCAGCCTTGACCGCCTTCTCGATCTGGCTGTTGTAGAAGGCCTCGGTCTCGCTCAGCATGGCTGGAGCCGGCTTGCTGGGGGCGACCACGGCGGCCGTGGTGGCGGTTGCCGCCGTCGCTGCCACGGCGGTGGTTGCCGGCTTGGCCTGGCTCATCGCCACCTTGTCTGAATACTCGGGTTTGAAGACGGCTTCGATGCCCTGGCCCTTGGCCATGTCGACGGTTTTGATCTGCACCAGGCCCCAGGGAGAGTGCGGGATGACGGGGTCGGCGATATCCGGCTCGACGGTATGATTGGCGCGGGCGAAGGCCTTGGCCGGGTGCAGTATGGTGGTGCTGCCGGCAAGCTCATCGGCCGGGGCATAGACCACCATGTAGGTCTCGGCTGCCGGGTTGCCCGGCATGCTGCGATCGACGAACACCTTGCCTTCGATTCTGTCGTTGTCGAGCAGGTGGGCCGGCTGGTAGGTGAAGACTGACTCACCCAGCACGCGGGTCACCTTGAACTGGGAATCCAGCATGACCACCTTGGGGATCAGCACCGTCTTGCTCACCTGGGAGGCCAGCGTGATGGCCAGGTTGCCGGTGTTGGTCGGCAGACGATAGGCGGCGAAATAGCTCATGCCCTCGTCAAACTGATAACTGGGCTGCTTGCCATCGATGGCCAGCAGCGTGTCTCCCTCTGGCAGGGCGACATAGTTGAATTCGTTGAATCCCTTGCAGCAGCTGGTCGCCTGGGCGAGCACCTGCTTGGCCTCATCGGCATTACTCAGGATGGAGGCGTGCTCCTGAACGGGCACCACCATGCTACCGGAACAACCGGCCAACAGCGCGGTAACCACGGCCGCGATAGACATCTTTACCAGTTTCATTCTTCTTATCTCCATAACCCGATGGCCAAATCCGGCGAAACAAAACTGCCCCCATAAGGGGGCAGTGACTAACTTAACTGAAGATACTGCTTACCACCAAGCTTCCGCTTGTACACCAAAGTTCCAAGTGTCGTCAGCAGTTCCGTTGTTGAATGCGTTACCCTTCATGTCTTGCTTGTCTTGGGCCAGGTAGGAGGCAAACACACGGATTTCCGGACGGGCCCAGAAGCTGGAACCAGCAGACCAAGCTTGAGCCAAGGTCAGCTTGTAACCAGAATCTTCAAGGGAAGAACCATTGGTAGACTTGTTCTTGTCCTTGAAATAGCCGCCTTCGAAGACGGTCTTGTTGAAGTCATCCCACTTGTACATCGGGCGAGCAACAACAGACATGGTTTCCCATTTGTCGTTACCATCCCACATGTCGTTACCTACCCCGTAGACCAACTGGTGGCCCATCTCCCAGGCATTACCCATCGGGATCACACCATGGTTGATGATACGGAAGCCATCGGCACCATCTTTGGCTTCAGCGCCGTACCAGGACCCATCGCCCCAGAAAGCAAAGGTCTTGGAGTAGCCTTCGGTACCGTACTGCAGCACGGTCTTGTTGAAGCCACCGAAGATGCCTTGGGTCAGCTCGGCAGTCAGCATGACGCCATCTTTGGCATTCTTATACAGCGCATTGGACGAATCTTTTTGAGCATCGGATGGATTAGCAATGGCGTAATCCACACCAACTTCCAATGAGCCATCTTGCCACAATGGGATTCCTGCATAGCGCAGGTCCAGAGTGTTGACGTTCAGTTCATCATTGAAGCTCCAGCCATCATCGGTGCCACTACGGTCGTTACGAACCCAGGCGAAAGATAGTTTGCCAGGACCGGCCTGGATACCTTCGATACCGGCGCCGGCACCGGAGATGTTCCAGTAGTAGAAGTCGGAGATGTGGATATCGTGACGTTGGTAGTAACGCTTACCGGCCCAGAGGGTGGCTTCCGGTGCAAAACCCAGCAGGCCCTTGGCCTGGACGTTGAACTGACGCAAGGCAAAGGTTGCGTCTTCTTTATTCTCACAGTCGCTGATAGTGCCATTAGCACCAGTGCACTGGAATCGAGACTCTGTAGACTCCCAGTCATTGGAGCCATTGGATGTCATTGCAACCATTGAGTCAACATAGAAGGTCTTACCATCTTTGTTAAAGACTTCAGACCCTAATTGAATTTCACCGTAGGTATCAGCCTCATTACCCAAACGGCCGACTTTCTGTTTAGCATTCGCAGATAAACCAGTCTGCATACTGCCATCGGTAGAAACACCGACACCTGAACGGAAGTAGCCGTGGAAATCAACGGCGAAGGCGGCTTGGGAAGCCAGGGCAGCGGTCACTGCTGCTGCAATCGGGAGCCACTTTGCTTTCATTTTCATTTTCCTTATTCCCGCTGGGAGTGTGATCCTGAATATTCAAGTTCTTATCACCGTAAAAACGTTTTGGTGATAACCGGGGTCGATTATAAGTAGCCAATTTCGCCACAAACATGAGCTGATTCACAAAACGATGACAAATCGCACGCGCACCCAGCGACCAGCAAAAACAACCTCAAAGATCACCAAGATAAGCAATAAATCACCACAAAGTAGCCATATAGAGCACATCACAACCACTGAAAGCGATTTCAAATAATAATTCTCGATGACAATTAAGTCAGCAAATGCCAATTCCATTGCAAAAACATGACTGAAATCGCTTTCAATGGGGAACTTTTAATTTTTAGCTTTGTCGCCGCTTCGCTTAATAACGAGGATAAGGCTGGATGTTTTGCAGAGGAAAAATAACCAGACAAACTGAGGGATATATTTAAAAAGAAGGTTGAGTGAGTCCCAAAATAAGGCACCCCCGAGGCTGGCCCACGGGGGATAATTTACGAATATCGGGATGGAAAAATTAGAGCTTATTTTCCCAGGTTTTCAGCCAGGCGAGGGCCGCGACCTCGGGTTCATCTTCTACCGTGGCATCGATCTCCAGCCTGGGAACCAGGGCCTCGGCCGCCAGCTCCTGCAGCAGTTCATCAAGCCTGCGACCCGCCCCGCAGAAGTGCTCGTAGCTGCTGTCCCCCATGGCGATCAGGGCATAGCGCCACCCTTTCATATAGGGAGCGCTGTCGCTCAGGGCGCTGGCAAAAGGTTGCAGGTTGGGGGGAATGTCCCCCTGCCCCGTGGTGGCGCTGATCACCAGGAAGAAGCGGGAGGCATCGATGTCGGTCAGCTCCGCCTCATCATGGATATGGCAGACATGGCCATTGGCCTGCAGATGGTCGCACAGGGTCTCGGCCACCAGCATGGCCGACCCATAAACGGTGCCGACCAGGATATCTATCTCGGCCATCAGCACACCTCCCCGCGGGAAGGGTGGCTCAGGTGGGCGAGCGCACTGGGAAGGCAGGCCTTAGAAACAGGCCGGGGGCATGGGGCGACTTGCGGGGTATCTCGTTGAATCATCACCTGTTCCTCTGACTGACGTGGCTTACAGCATGCCACAGCCCGGCCAGAGGCAACAGATGATAAAGGGGTCAGAGGGCGTAGTCGCTCTCGCTGGCGGGCCAGCCCAGCTTGGCAAACAGCCCCAGCACTTCAGGCCCGAGCGGAGCCTGGATCCGCATCGGTACCTTGAGCACGGGGTGCTCGAAGCTCAAGCGGTGAGCCACCAGCAGCAGGCGATCGCAGCCATAGTGCTCGCGGAAAAAGCGATTGTGGCGGCCATCGCCGTGGGTGGTGTCCCCGACGATGGGGTGGAACAGGTGATCCAGGTGGCGGCGCAGCTGATGCTTGCGTCCCGTCTTGGGGAAGAGCCGCACCAGGCTGTAGCGACTGGTGGCATGCTTCTTGGAAACCGCGAAGGGCAGCTCCACCTGGTGCAGGCGGCGAAACGTCGTCACCGCCTCCTGAGCCGGACGATCCGGATCGCTCATGGCGTCGGCTATCTTGTCCAACTGCTCCTTGAGGGGGTAGTCGATGAGCCCCTGCTCCGGCGCCCAGCCGCGCACCAGCGCTAGATACTCCTTCTGCACCCGGCGCTCGGCGAAGGACTCGGTCAGGGTGCGCGCCACCGCGGGATCCAGCGCAAACAGCAGCACCCCTGAGGTGGGCCTGTCCAGCCTGTGTACCGGGTAGACATGGCGCCCGCCGATAAGATCCCGGGTCATCTGCATGGCGAACCGGGTCTCGGCCTTGTCGAGCCAGCTGCGATGCACCAGCAGACCGGACGGCTTGTTGACCGCCACCAGCCAGTCATCCTGATAGAGCAGGGTTAACTTCATAAAAACACCACCAAATGGCAACGACTTAGTACGTTAGTTTGTCAGGAGCGCAGGGGGCGGATCTCGTCGCCCATACTCGGCGCGTTATGTCCGCTACGCCCTCAGCCCTCAGCCCTCAGCCCTCAGCCCTCAGCCGACCTCATTGCTCCACTATCTTGCCGGAGAGCAGCAGATCGAAGCGCCCGATGAGGCGCAGCAGCCCTTCCACCTCGGCCAGCTCTTCCTTATAGACTTCGCTCGCCATGGGATAGAGGGAGATGCTGGTCGGCAGCGGTGCCTGCAGCATCACCAGCTGCTCCATGCGCGGGATAAGCACGAACTGCAGCCACTGATCGAAGCTCAGGGTATCGACGCAAAACGGCAGCTCGCTGGCCAGGGCTTCCTCCCCCGGATGTTCGGCTTGCCAGCGCTCCAGGCGCTGCAACTCGGCGGTGAGTTCCCCCAACAGACCGGCTACCAGCAGATATTGACTCATCTCGACCTCCTCATCGCGGGCCCACCCAGCATGGGCTGGGGCCTCACTCATCAAACATGCCCATCAAAAAGGGGCGCTACTATACACCGCCCCTCCCCCGGCTGCCACGGCCCCGTCACTTTCGCCTCGAGGGGCCGCCCCATTGGCTATCTGGCGCCGCCTCCTTATAATCGCCGACATCACTCTCTGCCGGATCCCCTCATGTCTGCCACTCCCAGCATCAACACGCTGACCGAATTCCTGACCCAGGCCAATACCCAGTTCCAGTTGTTCGACATGGGCCGCCAGGTGCGGCCGCTGGCGAGCGATCACTTCTCGCGTATCGAGCAGCAGCAGGAGCCCTACCCCTGGCCCTTGCAGCAGCACGCCTGGCTCGCCGTGCACTTCTTCCAGCCGGATGAAGCCAGACACTACCTCTGGTTCCTCAAGTTTGCCCTCGATGAGCGCGGCCTGCTCATCGCAGCAGGCCCCAAGCACTTCATGGATCAGGTGGTCGAGACCCTGGGCTACAAGCTGACTGGCGAGCTGGACGAGGAGAAGGCCGAACGCCTGGCGGACAACCCCTATACCTTCCGCCCCGCCGAGGCCAAGATGGCCAGCCTGCACGCCAAGCTGGCCCGTCAGTTGGAGCAGGCCCCGTCCGCCTACCTGGATGCCCTGTGCCACTATCTGGCGGCACCGGGGCAGGACGGCTGGCAGGCCCTGGGGCTGCAAGGCTTTGCCGATCTGGCGGAGCGTCTGCAGGATGAGCGCAACCTGGCGCTGGTGTGTAAGGCGCTGCCCAGGCTGCCCGATGCCCCGCTCTACGCCCTGTGCCAGAGCCTGGAAAACGCTCCCCTGCCCCCCGCGCTGCAAGGGGCGCTGCTCGAGCGGATCGGCAAGGAGCAGGAGTGCGCGGCCCCCAATGCCGAGACCCTGGCCTACCTGTGCCGGGCGTTCGCCTCCTGCAATGGCAACAGCCTGCGCACCAACAAGCTGCTGACCCTGCTGCAGACCCAGCCCAGCCCGGCCCTGTTGCTCGCCATCGCCGGCCGGCTCTGGCCCGATCTGGCGACCCCGGCGCTGCTCAGCCTGTTCCTGGAGCAGCTCGCGCTGCAACCTGCCCAGTTCTTCAATCAGGTCTTTGCCGAGCTGGTGACCCTGCCGGCCCTGCGGGGTGATATGCTGGCCAGACTGCGTGACCCCGAGCGCAGCGATGCCCTGGGTCAGGCCATAGGCCGCCTGTTCGCCTCGGCCTAGTGCACCTCGCCCTGGCACGCAGGGTATTTAGCGGCCTGTCGCCTGGCGGCTCCCCAACGGGCCAGCCGGCGACAGGCCATCACAGATGATATTCAGCACAAGGAACCCGCTGATGGGAGAAATGCTCGGAATCCTGATCCTGCTACTCGCAGGTGGCGCCTTCTGGCAGCAGCGCCGCCAGGCGGAGATCGCCTGGCAATACATGAGACGCTACTGCCAGCATCATGATCTGCAGCTGCTCTCCCTGGCCCGCACCCACAGGGCGCTGGGACACAAGCCGCTGCGCCTGCTCACCTATTACCAGTTCGAATTTTCCAGCGACGGGGAGAGCCACTATCAGGGCCAGCTCTGCATGCAGGGGCTGCATGTGGCCGGGGTCGAGTTGCCACCCCATCGCATGCCGTCCTGAGCCTCCCCATGCAGGGCGGTACCGGCACACGGGGCTATAATTTCGAAAATCCCGCCAAGGAGAGACGAAATGGAACTGCTGACCCACGACATGGCCGCCCTCTTCGCCCAGCTCGGCCTTGCCAATGACGAGATGAGCCTGCACCGTTTCATCCGCGAGCACAGCCTGGACAACCAGACCCTGCTGCCGGAGGCCAGTTTCTGGAGCCCGGCCCAGGCCGGTTTCCTGCGCGATGCCCTCTGGCATGACTCGGACTGGTCGGAAGCCATCGACCAGCTGGATGTGATGCTGCGCCAACCCAATTAGCCCCGCGATATCGAGCCTGCTTTCCTGACGGGCAGGCTTTGATTAAGCTCTCTCCCTTCCTTATTTCGCCAGCAGCAAGACGACCCCAGCCGGTCGCAGTGAGAAACCCAGATGTCAGCCCAAGAGATCATCCGAATTGCCAACGAGCTGAGTGCCAAGGGGATCACCCCCTCCACCGCCATGGTCAAGGCGCGCCTCAGCCAGCCCGTGCCCATGGCCGAGCTGCTCAAGGTGTTGAGCCAGTGGAAGCAGCAGCCACACGCCACCGAGCCTGCCGCCGAACCCATGGTGGACCGGCCCCAACCCGATGGGATCAACCTGCAGGATCTGAGCGATCAGCTCAACCGCCTCGAACAGAAGGTCGATCGCCTGACCGCCCTGCTGTTGCAGCGCGCGGAATAAGGCTCATGTACATACTCGAGCTGCACTTCGAGTGCTACCGCGACACCTCCCTCGGCGAGGCCGAGGGCGCCATCGTCAACTACCTCGACATGCTGCGCTATCAGGGCCAGATCCTGGGGCGGGAGTTTCCCACCAGCATGCAGGAGGGCTGCTTCATCAGCCGGGTGGTCTGCCCGGAGCAGGACAGCCTGCATCCGGACAACCAGAGCGAGCAGGTCGCCCTGGCCGAGCAGGGTCTGCACCAGGCCGGGCTGCTGGCCCCCAAGGTGCAGTTGCAGGGCATGGACTTGCTCTCCGACAGCACGGACCCTTGTGGCCACGGTGGCGAGCGGCCCGGCTGGATGCTGCTCTACACCAGCTTCCTGCACAGTTGCTCTCCCCTGCGCTGTGGCGACCACTTCGCCCCCATCCCGCTCTACCGCCTGCCCCCCATCGCCAACGGCGATCACAAGCAGATCATCAAGTGGCAGGAGGATTGGGAGGCCTGCGATCAGCTGCAGATGAACGGCTCCATCGCCGAACACGCCGCCCTGCACGAGATCGGTGAGGTGGGCAGCCGGCTGCATCGCCGTGGCAGCGACCTGGTCAGGCGGCTGGAGGCCCTCAGCGGCATCCCGACCTATTACTACCTCTACCGGGTCGGTGGCCTCAGCGCCGAGGAGGAGCGTCGTCGCCCCTGTCCGGGCTGCGGCGGCGACTGGGCGCTCAGCGCCCCCCTGCACGAGATCTTCGACTTCAAGTGCGATCCCTGCCGCCTGGTGTCCAACCTCTCCTGGGACTTCAAGGATTAGTCGGCGCTCCCTGACGCCATGGGTTCCCAAGACGAAGCCCCAAAGCAGAAGGCCCTTGCCAGACGGCAAGGGCCTTGTCATTAGTGACCGCTCACTGGGGCAGGGTTTCCAGCCGTTCCAAGAAGGCCGGCAGCGAGGGGGCCAGGGTCAGGCGGCGACCGGAATCCAGCCACTCCAGCCACACCTGGCCGGTTTCGTTGTCAAGGGACACCAGGGTCATCTCGTTGCGGGTGGTGGCGATAAAAAGCGACGGCGAGCGCTTGAGTTTGCGCAGCATCAGCAGGTGGCCGATGAGGTTCTCCTTCAGCAAGTCCAGGTCCGCCTCGTTCCAGGGCAGGATGAGCTCGATGCGCAGCCCCTTGTAGAGGCAGGGGATGGGGCGGCTGAACCAGTGGCCGAACAGGGCGGTGGCGGCGGGATGCAGGGTCAGCTCGAGGGCCCCGTTCATGGCACTGAAGTCCGCCGGCTCGCGCCGTTGATGCGGGCGCCAGGCCACCTTGCCCTCCTTGGGCTCATCCAGCTCGCAGGGGGAGCGCCACTTTGGCTCCCATTCGCACAAAGGCAGCCCTCGCCTCGCCTCCCCATCGTGCTGCCAGCGTAAAAAAAACTGCTCAAGGGCAGACAAGACTTGATCCGACATCGAAATCCCCCACAATAACGACCCCAAATAGCCGCTCTGAATGACCGAAAAATCCGGCTATTGCACCATCAAACACCTGGGCAGACAAGCATGAGCAAACAAGAGAGATACGCGGGCGCCAGCGCGCTGCAGGGCCTGAGCCTGGGCCAGCAGGCGGCCTACATCAGCCAGTACACCCCTAGCCTGCTGCAACCCGTGCCCCGCAGCCTGAACCGCGACGATCTCGGCCTTGGGGATGCGAACCTGCCCTTCGAGGGCTGCGACGTCTGGACCCTGTACGAGCTCTCCTGGCTCAATGCCAGGGGCAAGCCCGTGGTGGCCCTCGGCGAGGTATACGTGCCGGCCCGGAGCCCCAACCTCATCGAGTCCAAATCGTTCAAGCTCTACCTCAACTCCTTCAACCAGACCCGTTGCGACTCCATGGACGCGGTGCAGGCTATGCTGACCCGGGACCTGAGCGCCTGCGCCGGTGCCCCCGTGCAGGTCACCCTGTTTGCGCTGGACCAGGCTCCCCACAAGATCGCCACCCTGCCCGGTGAGTGCATCGATGAGCAGGACATCGAGGTCGACCATTACGAGTTCGACCAGACCCTGTTGCAGGGGGCGGCGGGCAGTGAGCAGGTCGAGGAGACCCTGCACAGCCACCTGCTCAAGTCCAACTGTCTGGTCACCAGCCAGCCGGACTGGGGTTCTGTGGTGATCCGCTATCGCGGCCCGCGCCTGGACCGGGAGAAGCTGCTGCACTATCTCATCTCGTTTCGCCAGCACAACGAGTTCCACGAGCAGTGCATCGAGCGCATCTTCATGGATCTCAAGCAGTTCTGCGGCCCTGAGCAGTTGACCGTCTATGCCCGCTACACCCGCCGCGGCGGGCTGGACATCAACCCCTTCCGCAGCGACTGGGAGCCGGTTCCCGCGAACCTGCGCCTCATCCGTCAGTGAGCCGGGTTGCGTACATGGGAAGGGATGGTTGATACCTCCCATCCCTCAGTAAATTGTGGACGCACAGGGGTCGGCTTGGATAACATGCCTGCACCCCTGTGCCGTTCTTAATCCAATGAATCAACTGTTTTTTCTGGCAATGATGATGACCTCCCTGTCGGCTCCGGATCTGGATCTGACCAAGGAGCAGTTATCGATCGATCTGCAGCAGGCCCAGACCCTGGTGCTGACCGATCCCGCCAGATGCGTCCAGTTGGCCTCCTCCTTCCTCGAACGCACCGCCAATAACCCCAAACAGGTCATCAGCAATCGCCAGGAGTACGGCTACCGCGAGCCCATGCTGAATTACGGCACCGCCACCCAGGCGACCGGTGCCCACCTGCTGAAAGGGGAGTGTCTCGATCAGCTGGGCGAGTCCAGAGAGGCACAAGAGTCCCTCGACCGGGGCATCGCCCTCGCGAGGAAGGAGCAGCAGTTCGAGCTGGAGGCCCACGGCCTCTACCTCAAGATCCGCAGCCAGAACATGCAGCAGAGGTCCCACAACGCCAGCGCCATCCTGCTCGATGAGCTGGACAAGCTGCTGACCAATCCAAGCCTCAAAGAGAGCCAGCTTCAGATCTACAGCCGCCTGCTGCACATCAACGCCAGCATAGAGGGACAGCGGTTCGACATCGCCAAGCAGCAGCTGGCCGACGCCAGGCGCTGGGCCAGAGAGGCCAAGAATCCGCTCTCCCAGGCCTGGGTCAGTGCCGTCGGTGGTGACCTCTATCATGCCCTCAAGCAGCCCCAGCTCGCCCTCGGTGAATACATCGATGCCCAGCAGCAGGCCAGGGGACTGCAGGATCCGCTCTTCTTCGGCCTGCTGTCGAACCAGATGGTCCAGCTCTATCAGGAGGAGCAGGAACCCCAGAAGGCACTGCAATATGCCAATGAAGCCGCCAACTACTTCCATGCCCTCGGCAACCCCTCCCTGCTGAGCGATGCCCTGATCGTGCTGGCCAGCCTCAACCGGGATCAGGGTGAGATGAACATGGCCCTGGTCTACTTCTTCAATGCGCTGGATCTGCTGGACGAGGGCAACGATCGCACCCGCATCGCCCACCTCAAGTTCGAGATAGGCAAGACCTATCTGCAGACCGGCAACCTGACCCTGGCCCGCAACTATCTCAACGCCGCCCGCCAGTCCCACGAGATGGGGGACGACAAGTCATCCCTCATCGACACCCTGCTGCTGCTCGGTGAGCTGCATCTCAAACAGCAGGAGGCGGGCATCGCCATCCTGCAGCTGGAGAATGCCCTTGGCCTCGCCAACCGCACCGGCGATATCCGGCGCCAGCTGGAGATCTTCCGCCTGCTGGCCATCGCCTATGAACAGAAGGGCTACCTCAAGCAGGCGCTGAACAGCTACAAGCAGTTCCACCAGCGCAGCGAGCTGGTACGCCAGCAGCAGCTGGATCTGGAGCAGGAAGCGGTGCGCGACAACTACGCCCAGGTGGAGCGGGCGCAGCAGGTCAAGGAGCTGGAAAACAAGCTCGATGCCAGCGAGCATCAGCAGGAGCGCTACCTCTGGTCCAGTGTCAGCACAGGCCTCTTGCTGGCGCTCTTCATCTACCTGTTCTTCACTCTCTGGCTCAAGCTGAGGGTCGCCCGTCTCAACGCCAAGCAGCTGGGGGAGGCCCTCCTGGTCGAGCCGCGCAGCGGTCTGGCCAACTGGCAGCGGCTGATGAGCCGCTGGCCGCGGGAGATGGCCAAGCGCCAGCAGAAGTCCGAACGCTGGTACTTGAGCGATCGCGCCAGCAGCGAATTTGACGACAAGCTGCATTACCTGCTGTTCCGGGTCCCCTTCCTGATCAGCAGCCAGGAACTGCACGGCTACCAGGTCAGCCGGGAGATAGAGCAGGCCTTCGGCGACTACGTCAACAAGCTGACCCCCAGGGACGGACGCATCTACGATCTGCGCGAGGGTCACCTGCTCTATGTGGTGCCGCAGCGCCATGTGGCCCAGCTGCACCAGCTGGCACAGGAGCTGCTGGAAAAGCTCGCCGCCTTCCCCTGCGACTATGAGCTCGACAGGCACATCAGCCTGGGCATCGTCAGCCACCCCTTCCTGCCCAAAGCGGCGACCGCACTCGATCATCACGGCCTGTTCGACCTCTGCTATCTGGCGCTGTCCGGGGCCATGCAACTCAGCGAAAAACACCGTCAGAGCGTCTGGCTGGAGCTGGCCGCCATCGATTGCCAGCAGGCCGCATTCTTTAATGGCGATGTGTGGCAATGCTGCTTGATGGCGATTGACAAGGGACTGGTAAAAGTAAATTCTTCTCATGAAAAGCAATGGGTTAATTGGCAAGCACTCGCACGGACGAAAGTGCTGGATAACCCGTAAAAAAGGTACTCAACGGGGTCTTTCATTGGCTTACTGTTGCTGGACGACACAAAAACGATAATGACAACAGGGCGACCTGAACAATGAATGACATCGCTGCCGTAACAGGACAACTGGCAAGACTCAGGGAATCCCTCCAGCAGAAACAGCAGGAGCTCGATGGCATGGCCTCGTTCTCCGATGCCGAACGAACCCGCAGCATCCAGTTTATCGGCAAACTGATGCAGGCCTGCCACGGTCACGATCGTGAGCTGGACAATCGGCTCGCCAAGCTCAGACAGAAACTGGACGGCAATCCCCCCCTATCCTCTCTCGATGGGGACCTGGCGCTCATCGAGAAACTGCTGCAACAACACAGCAACGCGCTGGAAGAGTCCATCGGCCTGACCCTGTCCGCCATAGAGCTCGGCAGCAAGCAGCTCAAGCAACTCAAGGGATTTCCGGAAGAGAGCCGCCGCTCCCTCAAGGAGTTTTTGGCGAGTCCCAAGGGGTATGGCATCGGCGATCATCAGAGGAAGGTGATCCGCTTGCTGGAGTTCTACCAGCAGGCCATCAAGATCCAGCTGCTGCCCCGCCAGCCGCTGCTCGCTCCCACCCAGGAGATGGCCACCGAACTCTCCTCCCCCGAGGCGTCCGATCCCTTCGATGTGAAGGCTCACGCCCAGATTGCCGACGAGCTGCAGCGACTCATCACCGAACTCGACTTCGCCGGGGCCATCGGCGAGAGCCTGGCGGACATTCGCCGCCAGTTGCTAAACGGCGTCACCCCGCAGCTGCTGGCCGAGATCTGCCTGCAGATCATCGAGCTCATCATCGAGGGCACCCGGGAGGAGCGCAAGGCCTCCCAGACCTTCCTCAGCACCCTGAACGAGAGCCTCTCCTCGGTCCACTTCGGCTTCACCGAAACCCTGGACGAGGGGCGGGCGCTGCAAAACGCGACCCACTTGAGCGGACAGGCCCTGGAGCGGGAGCTGACGGCCATCGATCAGACCCTGACCATCCATGACTCGCCAGCGGCCCTCAAGGGCGCCATCGGCGAGCATCTGGATACCATCCGCCGCCTGCAGCAGGAGAGGGAGGCCATGGCCGGGCGCGAGCGCCACCTGCTCACCCACCTCTCCAACATGGAAGCCAAGCTGCGGCTGATGAAGGAGGAGACCGCCGAGTACAAGAAGCGGCTCACCATCCAGAAGCACAAGCTGTTCCTGGACAGCCTGACCCAGGTGCACAACAGGGCGGCGCTGGATGAGCGGATCGAGCTCGAATACAAGCGCTGGCTGCGCTACGGCACCCCATTGTGCCTGGCCATCATCGACATCGATCACTTCAAGAACATCAATGACAACTACGGCCACATGGCCGGTGACAAGGCGTTGAAAGTGGTCGCCAAGGCGCTGCAGAAGGCCCTGCGGGACACTGACTTCATCGCCCGTTTCGGGGGGGAGGAGTTCGTGGTGCTGCTGCCCAACATCAACCCGGACAAATACTTCAAGCCCCTCGAGAACCTGCGCCAGACCGTCAAGAACATCCCGTTCCGGTTCAGGGACACCCGGGTCGAGATCACCATCTCCATCGGTGCCACCCTGTTCCGCCCGGGGGATCACGCCACGGACGCCTTCGAGCGGGCCGACAAGGCGCTCTACAGCTCCAAGCACTCGGGACGGGATCAGGTCAATCTGGACTGAACCCGGCCTGACCAGCGGTCAAAAAGCGCACAAACGCACTCGTCCCCTATTCCCCTCCCCCACTCCTTGCCTCTACTATCGAAGACGAGGGATGCTGTTGCATCCCGTTCTCTCCCCAGGGAAAACACAACGATAACAAGCGAGTGAAGGGGAAATTATGATCACCCACATCAATCCAGTCGGCAGCATGGACTTGCTGTCCCAACTCGAGGTGGATCGCCTCAAGCAGACCGCCTCCAGCGATATCTATCAACTGTTTCGCAACTGTTCGCTGGCGGTGCTCAACTCGGGCAGCCACACCGACAGCTCCAAGGAGATACTGGAGCGTTTCAAGTCTTTCGATATCCACGTGATCCGGCGCGAGCGCGGGGTCAAACTCGAGCTGTTCAATGCCCCCGAGCATGCCTTCGTCGATGGCGAGATCATCCGCGGCATTCAGGAACACCTCTTCTCCGTGCTGCGGGACATCCTCTATGTCACCACCCAGCTGGAATCCAACCGCCAGGTCAACATGACCAGCTCCACCCATATCTCCAACGTGGTATTCGCCATACTGCGCAACGCCAAGGCGATCCTGCCCGGCGCCGATCCCAACATGGTGGTGTGCTGGGGCGGCCACTCCATCAACGAGGTGGAATACCAGTACACCCGTGCGGTGGGCAATGAACTGGGGCTGCGGGAACTCAACATCTGCACCGGCTGCGGTCCTGGCGCCATGGAGGGTCCCATGAAGGGGGCCGCCGTCGGCCACGCCAAGCAGCGGGTCCGCAACGGCCGCTACATAGGTCTGACCGAGCCCTCCATCATCGCCGCCGAACCCCCCAACCCCATCGTCAACGAGCTGGTGATCCTGCCGGACATCGAGAAACGGCTGGAGGCCTTCGTGCGCCTGGGGCACGGCATCATCATCTTCCCGGGGGGCGTCGGCACCGCCGAGGAGCTGCTCTACCTGCTCGGCATCATGATGCACCCGGCCAACGAGCGCCAACCCATCCCCATAGTGCTGACCGGTCCCAAGGAGAGCGCCGACTACTTCCGCGCCATCGACGACTTCGTCAAGGCTACCCTGGGGGAGACGGCCACCAGCCTCTATCGCATCATCATCGGCGATGCCCCCGAGGTCGCCAGAGTGATGAAGGAGGCCATGCCCAAGATCCGCGAGTACCGCAAGTCGGTTGGGGATGCCTACTCCTTCAACTGGTCCCTGCGGATCGAACCCGAGTTCCAGCTCCCGTTCGAACCGGATCACGCCAACATGGCGAGCCTGGATCTGCACCGCAACCAGCCGCCCCAGCTGCTGGCGGCGAACCTGCGCCGCGCCTTCTCGGGCATAGTCGCCGGCAACGTGAAGGAAGGGGGCATCCGCGCCATCGAAAAGAAGGGCCCCTTCAAGATCCACGGGGACAAGGAGCTGATGCACCTGATGGACAGGCTGCTGGAGAGCTTCGTCAGGCAACAGAGGATGAAGCTGCCAGGCAGCCAGTACATCCCCTGCTACGAGATCGTGAAATAGGCAAACGGGAATACGCGACCGTCCAAAGAGGAGCCCAAAGGCTCCTCTTTCATTATCAAGACCTTGCGCCAAGAGAGGGTTAGCATCATGCCCCTCAGTTGTTACAATGGGACCCCAGACCTTCGAGAGAGCCCCATGTCACAGCCCAGGCCACACCTGCTCATCATCGATGCCCTCAACCTCATCCGCCGCCTGCATGCGGTGCAGGCCCAGCAGGGGCTCACCCCGGCCCAGGCGCTGCTCGCCACCCGAGCCAATCTCATCAACACCTGCAAGAAACTGCTGGCCAGCAGCGAGCCGACCCACGTCATCGCGGTCTTCGATGGAGAGAGCGATCTGCAGAGCTGGCGCAAGGGGATCTACCCGGCTTACAAGGAGGGGCGAACCTCCATGCCGGCCGAGTTGAAGGAGGGGCTGGCCGAGCTGCAGGATGCCTTCTGGGAGTGCGGCGTCGATGCGCTGCTCTCCGAGACCGACGAGGCGGACGATCTTGTCGCCACCCTGGCCAGTGGCGTCGCCCAGCACGGGGCGAGGGCCACCATCATCTCCACCGACAAGGGGTTCTGCCAGCTCATCTGCCCGCAGATCCGGGTGCGGGACTATTTCAACAAGCGCTGGCTGGATGCGGCCTTCGTCCAGCAACAATATGGGGTGACCCCCGAGCAGTTGGTGGACTTCTGGGCCCTGACCGGGATCGCTGGCTCCAACATCAAGGGGGTGCCCGGCATAGGCCCCAAGACCGCCACCCAATTGCTGCAAACGCACGGGGATCTCGCCAGCCTGCTCATCGCCTGCGAGCAGGAGGCTGCCGGCAAGGCGCTGCTCAAACTGCGCCAGCACAGAGACGAGGCCCTGCTGGCCCAGCGCCTGGTGCGGCTGAAACGGGACATCCCCCTTGGCTTCAACCTGAAAGATATCCGTTACCCGCCGCAGATCGACGCTGAATCCTGAGTGGGGGCCGGACAGCATAACGCCCAAGCCACGCCCGATGGACTGTTGATATAAGTGGGAGATATGTAAAGAAACATGGAGAAAGTGGTGCAAAAATGGTATAAAACCGCCGAATCCTCCCCCTCTGTCCCCTAGAAGTGGATACGCCTCATGTCAAAAAGAAAAATTACCGTCATTCCGGGCGACGGCATTGGCCCCAGCATCATCGAATCCGCCATCCAGATCCTCAACCACGCCGGTTGTGATTTTGACTATGATTACGCGGACGCCGGCCTGGTCGCCCTGGAGAAGCACGGCGAGCTGCTGCCCCAGGCCACGCTGGATCTGATCGAGAAGAACAAGGTCAGCCTGAAGGGCCCGCTCACCACCCCGGTCGGCGGTGGCTTCACCTCCATCAACGTCTCCCTGCGCAAGAAGTTCAACCTCTACGCCAACGTGCGCCCCGTCATCTCCTTCAAGGGCACCAAGAGCCGTTACGACAACATCGACATCATCACGGTGCGTGAAAACACCGAGGGCATGTACTCGGGCGCCGGGCAGAAGCGCAGCAGCGACAACCAGAGCGCCGAGGCGATGAGCATCATCACCCGTGACGGGGCCGAGCGCATCGTCACCTTCGCCTTCGAGCTGGCGCGCCAGGAAGGGCGTAAGAAGGTCACCATTATCCACAAGGCCAACATCCTCAAGTCCACCTCCGGCCTGTTCCTGGAAGTGGCCCGTGAGATTGCCGCCCGTTACCCGGACATCCAGAGCGAGGAGATGATAGTCGACGCCGCCTGCATGAATCTGGTCATGTACCCGGAGCGCTTCGATGTCATGGTCACCACCAACCTGTTCGGCGACATCCTCTCGGATCTCTGCGCCGGCTTGGTGGGGGGCCTCGGCATGGCCCCCGGCGCCAACATCGGTGAAGGAGCGGCCATCTTCGAGGCGGTACACGGCTCGGCGCCGGATATCGCGGGCAAGAACATCGCGAACCCCACCTCGGTGATCCTCGCCGCCATCCAGATGCTGGAGTACCTGGGCATGCAGGATAAGGCCGAGCGTATCCGCGAGGCGGTACGAGCCACTATCGAATCCGGTGATCGCGTCACCCGGGATCTGGGCGGCACAGCCTCTACCAGCGAGTTCACCCAGGCCATCATCGACCGCCTGTAATCGAACACAACTTATTGATTTAAAAAGGGAGCCTCGGCTCCCTTTGTTTTATCCCGGATCCCCCTACCCCCCTCACCAGATGGATACTATGTTCAAAGGGAGGATAAGGAGATCCACTATGCGTGCTACCTTCATCTTGCTGTTTTTCAGCAGCGCAGCCATGGCCCTGGACAGGCCCATCGACAATGCCTGGCTGACGCCACCGCCCCAGAGTGCCGAGCCTGCCAAACAAGTCTGGCAATCCAAGATCGATACCAACGACCTGCTCAAGGCTCCCAAACCGCTCTCCTTCGGCGTGGACGTCATGACCGACAGCAATGGCGCCCGCAGTATTACCCCCTACCAGAAACTGAACCTGACCGCCGAGAAGAGCGTGACCCTCTCCTTCGAGAAGCAAAAACCCAGGATCAAGTTCAATGTCAGCGGCATCAACACCGCGGTCAAGCTGCGGGGTGACGGGGTCAAGATGCAGTTCAACCCGAGCGACAAGACCATTCCCCTGCAGGTGGAGCTCAAGATCACGGACGACGAGTCCATGATGCGCGTCGACTATCGCTTCTGAACACCCCAGATAGCACGAAACCGGACGGGTCTCCCCGTCCGGTTTCGTTTTTGCGGCTTATGCCATGTCGGCTAGCGCGCTGGCGAATGCCTTATGCCTTGGCTTCCAGCTTGGAGACCCAGTACTTGTTGTAGACGTGTACGGTGATCTCTTCGCGGTCGTGATAGAGCTGCTTGGCCTGGATGACGAAGGCGTTGTCTATCTCCTTGAGCAGGCCGCGCAACACCTCGATGTTGTGCACCGCCTCGGCATAGCGCTTCTTCATCGGCAGCTTGAGGTTGAACATCGCCTCCTGGCAGTCGTTCTCCCTGAACCAGTCGGCCACCATGTGGGTTACCCGGGCCGGCTTATCCACCATGTCGCACACCAGCCAGTAGATATTCTTCTTGCTCGGCCGCCAGACGAAGCCATCGTCACGGATGTGTTTGACCTGGCCGGTGTCCATCAGGGACTGGGCCATCATGCCGTTGTCCACCGCGGTCACCATCATGCCGCGGCGCACCAGCTGATAGGTCCAGCCGCCGGGGCAAGCGCCGAGATCCACCGCCTTCATGCCGGAGGTGAGGCGCAGATCCCACTCTTCCTTCGGTACGAACACGTAGAAGGCCTCTTCCAGCTTGAGGCTGGAGCGGCTCGGGGCGTCCGCCGGGCAGCGCAGGCGCGGTATCCCCATGTGGAATTCGGAGTTGTTGAACGAGTAGGAGTAACCCAGCATCAAATGGTCGTTCGCCAGGAAGAAGGCGTGGAACACAGGGCGGTGCGGCGTCTCCTTCTTGGTCAGGATATCCTTGCCACGCAGGGCCTGACGCAGGGGCACGGTGAACTTGCGGCAGAAGGCCGACAGCTCTTTTGCCTCGTTAGTATCGGCGGTTTCCACCCGCAGCTCCCCGCAGATGGCGTACTCCTGGGTCGCCTCTATGATGGGAGTGACCCGATCCGAGAGATCCAGATCCTTGAGCTCATGGGTCACCACCAGCATCTGGCGGATGAAGATGAGCTCGCGGAACGGCAACTTGCGAGCCAGCAGATCCGCCTGCTCCTCGTCATATAACTCGAAGATCACATAACCGCTGTCGTCCTTGACCCGGGCGAAACCGTAGCACTGCATGTTGCCGGCACGCTCGGTGATCTCTGCCGCCGCCTCTTTCTCAAAACCCGGGCGGCAATACAGCAGCAGATTATTCATTCTTTCCTCCAAGACGACAGCCGGCCCAGGTCAGAGCCGCCCATCCCAACATAAAACAGAGGCCACCGGCCGGGGTGATGAGCCCCAGCCCCTTGCTGCCGAGCAGCGCCATGGCGTAAATACTGCCGGAGAATCCCAGGATCCCCAGCACGAAGGCAGTGCCGGCAAAGGTGATCACCTTGCCACGCACGCCGCACCAACCCAGGATCAGCAGGGCCAGCGCGTGAAAAAATTGATATTGCACGGCGGTGTGAAAGGCCGCCAGACGCTCGGGGGTGATCCCGGTCGCCACCAGTCCGTGAGCCCCATAGGCCCCCAGCATGGTCGCCGTCAGGCCGAAGAACCCGGCCAGTACCAGCCAGTGTCGCTGGATATGCATCCCTCTCTCCTTGTTCTCCTCGCCATCAACCCAGGTTAGGGGTCCCGGCGATAAAGTCGATTATCCTGTCTGCCGCCCGCTGCAGGTTATCCTGCTCGCTGAGGCCGCTCGCCTTCCTCGGCTTGAAGCCATGGTCACCATCGGTCAGCCAGTGGACCGATAGGTTGGGTGAGAAGGGGAAATCGACCAGTTCGGCGCGGCTGCCGAAGGTGTCGCGCTCTCCCTGCAACAGCAGGGTCGGCGTCTGTATTTGCTTGAGCACCTCGCCCCGCCAGCTGTCGGGCTTGGCCGGGGGGTGGAAAGGATACCCGAGAATGAGCAATCCTGCAGCATTCATCTCGTCGGCAATTTCCGCCGCCATGCGCCCGCCCATGGACTTGCCCGCCACAAACAGCCTGGGGTGGGCAAAGGCCTTCACCATCTCCCGCCAATGGGCGAGCAGCACGGGCTGCCGGTCTGGCGGACGACGCTTGCCATCCTGGGCGCGCTTGCTCATGTAGGGGAAGTTGAAGCGCACCACCTCGATCTGGGGTCCCGCCAGCAGGGCCGAGAGCCGGGAGAGGAAGTCGTGCTCCATGCCGGCACCGGCGCCATGGGCCAGCAGAATGCGAACGGGGGCATCGCTCGCCCCCTCCCGGATCACATCCAGTGCCTCAACCATCGGCGAGTCGGGCCCGCCGGCGGGCCTCCTCCTGCTCCACCAGCTCCAGCATCCAGTCGCGGAAGGCGACGATTTTGCCCTGATCGGACTGCTGCTCCTGGCACACCAGGTAGAAGGCGTTCTTGCTCACCAGCACCTGCTCGAACGGGCAGATGAGGCGGCCCGCCTCGATCTCCGGCTGGGCCAGCACGCTGTGGCCAAGCGCCACCCCCTGGCCGTGGATGGCAGCCTGGATCACCATGGTGGAGTGGCTGAAGATGGGACCCTGGTTCACGTTCGGCGCATCGATGTCCAGCTGGCGGAACCAGGCCTTCCAGTCGCGGCGGGAGGTGTCGTGCAGCAGGGTGTGGCGGGTCAGATCCTCCGGGGTGCGCAGGGGCTTGGGGCCGCTCAGCAGCAAGGGGGCACAGACCGGGATCAGGTATTCGGTGTGCAGCTTGTCCGAGCGCAGCCCGGGCCAGTTGCCGCGACCGTAATAGATGGCCACGTCCACGTCGTCGGTGAGGGACCCCTCGTCCATGTCCACCGCCTTGATCCGCACGTCTATGTCCGGGTGGCGCTCGCTGAACTTCACCAGCCTGGGCACCAGCCACTGGATGGCAAAGCTCGGCTGCAGGCTGACGGTGAGCGCCCCCTTGGCACTGCGAGCCAGCAGCTTGTCGGTGGCCTCGGAGATGGAGGCGAAGATGTCCTTGATGTCGAGGAAGTAGCTCTGCCCCTCCTCGGTCAGCAGCAGGGAGCGGTTCTTGCGGCGAAACAGCTTGATGCCAAGATACTCTTCCAGCGCCTTGATCTGGTGGCTGATGGCGGCCTGAGTCACGAACAGCTCTTCCGCTGCCCGGGTGAAGCTCAGGTGACGAGCCGCGGCTTCAAACGCTTTCAGTGCATTGAGCGGAGGTAAACGACGAGACATGGGATCGGCCGACGATGAATTTTTCTAATGGGGCGCATTATAAATTGTCGGTTGCGGGTCGACCAGTGAATAAACATAATTCGCCTCGCAATCCGTTGCCATATGGCTCGCATTCTTTGCTTCCATGTTGGTTTACATGTGGTTTTTGTGAGCGGGCCGACAACGATTGTGGTGTTGTGTTTCTTCCTCTGCGGGAAGAAAGGGCTAAATCAATGCGATTTAACCCAGTCTGTCATCTGAATGTGTTTGGCGCCTCCATCTGGATGGCGCCTTTTTTGTAATCCCTACACTCTTCACTACACCCGGAACTGCCCCACCAGCTGCTGCTGCTTATCCGCCAGTTGCGACAATTCCCGTCCGTTATCGGCTGAGGTCGCCGCCTCGGCCCGGATGCTGTGGCTCACCTCGCGGATGTTGCTGACGTTGCGATTGATCTCGTCCGCCACCCCGCTTTGCTCCTGGGCCGCCGTGGCGATCTGCTCGTTCATCTGATGGATGGTGCTGACAGCCTGGATGATCTGCTCCAGCACGCTCACCGACAACTCCACCTTGGTGAGGGTCACGTCCGCCTGGCTGTGGCCCGTCATGATCGCCTTGACCACGGCCTCGGTGCCCGACTGCAACTGGCTGATCAGATTCTGGATCTCGACGATGGCGTTCTGGGTGCGTCCCGCCAGGTTGCGCACCTCATCGGCTACCACGGCGAAGCCGCGGCCCTGCTCCCCGGCCCGTGCCGCCTCGATGGCGGCGTTCAAGGCCAGCAGGTTGGTCTGCTCGGCGATGCCCTGGATCACCGCCAGGATGTCGTTGATGTTGTCGCTGTTGGCCGCCAGCCGCTCCACCACCGGCTTGGCATCGCTGATGACCACCATCAGCCTGGACATGGCATCCTGGGTATCCGCCACCACGGCCTTGCCCTCCTGGGCGGCCCGGTCGGCCTGATTCGCGGCCTGTACCGCCGAGTTCGCATCCCCCGCCACCTGCAAGGCGGTGGCGCTCAGCTCCTCGAACGCGGTCGCCACCAGATCCACCTCCTGATACTGGGCCTGCATGCCGGCGCTGGTGCGATCCGCCCCCTGCGCCGCCTGGACCGCGCTGGCCCGGGTGCCCGCCACCGTGTCGATCACCTGGCTGATGGTGGTCTGCAGCTTGTCCAGGAAGTTGTTGAACCACTTGGCCAGCTCACCGATCTCGTCGTCCCGCTGCAAGTTGATACGCTGGGTCAGATCCCCCTCCCCGCTGGCTATGTCCTTGAGGCGGGCCACCACGGTGCGGATGGGGGCGACGATGCGCTGCGCCATCCACCAGATGCAGAGCAGGGCGAGCAGCGAGATGACGCCGCCGATGAGCAGTTGGGAAGCCACGCTGCGATCGGACTGACTCTCGAGATCCCCCTGCAGTTGCAGGGCGGAGGCGAGCACCACAGCGCGGGGCAGCTCGATGTAGATGCCCCACTTGCGATCCGTGCCGCGCATGCGCACCGGCACGAAGGTCTGCAGCAGGGCGCCGTCCGGACTCCAGCGCGTCACAACCTCCCCCTTGGCGAGCCAGCCGGTGAGATCGCCCACCAATTCCTTGTCCTGCTCACCCAGGGTGCTGCCAGGCGCGACCTGGAAGCCCTCCACCCCGGCGACCCGCCCCTCGTGGCTGAGCAGCAACACCTTGCCCTGGCCGTTATAGAGGGTCTTGTCCATCTCCTCCACCAGGCTCTGCAAGGTGGTCAGCGAGATATCGACCCCCACCATGCCGAGCAGATTGCCCTCTTCCAGCAGGGGGGCCGTCACCGAGGTCATCAACACCTGCTGGCTCCCTACCTCGTCGAGATAGGGTTCCAGCAGGCAGAGGGCGCGGGACTGGATGCTGCAGCTGTACCACTCGTTCTCGGGATGACCGTTGGCGCTCGGCTTGGCATCCGCCAGCACGGCTTCGTTCATCACCTCCAGAGTCACCTTGCCATCCACCCTGGCCCAATAGCTGGAGAAGCGGCCCTTGTCGTTGGCCCCGAGGGCGGTCGAGCCCTGATAGTTCGCATCCTCGCCGTCGAGCTGATTGGGCTCGAACACGCCATAGACACCGATCAGGTTGGCGGAGGATTCCGCCGCATCCTGCAGCTGCTGATTCACGGCACCCCGCAGCGCCTCGGAATGGACGAAGTTGTCAGCCGCATTCTTGCGCTGGAACAGGATATTTTCGGCCAGCAGGGTGGCGCGGAAATAGGCCTCGTCGAGATAGCTGGTCACCCGGGCGGCCTGTGTGGCGCCCATGGCCTGCATCCAGTTTTCTGCCGCGTGCTGCGCCTCCTGGGTCGTGGAAGCGAGCACCTGCTCCTGCATACGGGCCGCGTTGAAGAGGGATGAGGCGACCAGTGCGGCGGCACTGGCCAGGAGGCAACAACCGGCGATCAGGGTGATCCGTCCCTGAACAGAAAGAGAACTCATGCATGATTTCCTAACTTCTACAGATGTAACCACTGTATCGGATTTGGAAACAGAAACTTAACTAAATCAGCAGAGATCCAGACTAAGTTGATTGCGCTCCCCGGCGCTCGGCAGCCCGACCACCAGGCCGAGCAGGCGAATGGGTTTTCCTTGAGCCCTATGCAGTCCCTCGTGCAGCAGATCGTGGAAGCGGGCAGCCTGATAGCTGCCCTTGCGATAGACGGTGGTCTGCTGAAAGTCGGCGAATTTCAGCTTGATCCCCTGCCCCATCAGCATCTCGGCGGGACAGGCCTTGGCAAAGCGCAGCTCCAGCTCGGGAATAAGCTGGCTCAGCACGGCCCAGCAGGCCTCCTCGTCCAGCACGTCGCTGCTGAGAGTGGTCTCCACCCCGACACTCTTGCGCACCCTTGAGGCCTGTACCGGCTGATCGTCCTGACCCCAGATGCGGCCGGTCAGCATCTCCCCCAGCTTGCCGAAGCGGGCGACCAGCTCCTCGTGGCTCATGACCCTGGCATCCTCGCAGGAGTAGAGCCCCTGGGACTCCAGCCGATCGGCGGTCTTGCGGCCTATACCGGGCAACTTAGCCAGGGGAAGCTGGCGCACGAACTCGTCCACCTCCTGGGGCCTTATCACGAACAGGCCGTCCGGCTTGCGCTGCTCGGAGGCGAGCTTGGCCAGGAACTTGTTGGGGGCCACCCCGGCGGAAGCGGTCAGCCCCAGCTCGGCTTTGATCGCGGCACGGATCTCGGCGGCCATCAGGGTGGCGCTGCCGCCGCAATGGGGGCTGTCGGTGACGTCGAGGTAGGCCTCGTCGAGGGAGAGGGGCTCCACCAGTTCGGTGTAGCGCAGGAAGATGGCCCTCAGCTGGCGGGAGACCTCCTTGTAGACCGCCATGCGACCCGGGATCAGCACCAGCGGTGGGCAGAGCTTCCTGGCCAGGCCGCTCGGCATGGCGGAGCGCACCCCGAAGCGGCGCGCCACATAGTTGCAGGTGGAGATGACGCCGCGCCGATCGGCGGAGCCGCCGATGGCGAGCGGCACCTCTCTCAGGGCCGGGTTGTCCCGCATCTCCACCGCCGCGAAGAAGCAGTCCATGTCGATGTGAATGATCTTGCGCATACCACTGTATAAATAGACAGGAAACATCTCCATGCTACCCCAGCCCTGCTATTTCTGCCAGTCACGGAGGCACGGGAGGGACATAGACTCCTAAGGCACCATCCATACGAGACTCAAGGAGGGGGAAGGATGAAAGCAATCTGGCTGGCGCTCTGCCTGTTGCCGCTGTTGGGGATCGCAAAAGATTACCCGACCGCCGAATGCAGCTGGCTGTTCGAGCGCATCGAGATACTGGAGAAGGCCATCGCGCAGGGGGATGAGCTGGGTACCCGGGAGGAGCTGGCCCGCAGGAAGGCCGAATTCAATAAAAAATCCTGCAAGCAATACGATTACTGACCCTGGCTCCCTGCCCCAAAAGAAACGAGCCGACCACGGGGTCGGCTCGCCATCACAGGTTTCATCGCGACAACGCGGATCAGATGATGCGGTGCTCTTCCAGCATCTTGCGACGGGCCTCTTCCTTGGCCATCTTCTTCTTGCGGTTGTCACAGGGCTCCGGGCAGTCGCACTCCTTTTCGATCCCTATGGTGCCGAGGCCACCACAGGAGCCGGAGATGGTCTTCTTCTGGAAGATGTAGCCGATGGCCATGGCCACCACCACCGCCAGAAACACCCCGAAGGTGATCAGAAAAGTCTGCATGCTATTACCCCCTTACTGTTTAACCGGATGCCGCCTGGCGACACCCGTGCATTGAATGCGTCGAAACCGCCACCCCGGGGGATGGCCGTCCGTTACTTTTTCACCAGATAGGGCTTGAAGGCATCCGAGTAGGACTCTTCAAAGCCGGTATCCGTCTTGGTGATCACGAAGATCGCCAGCCCCTGCTCCTTGGCATAGGCCAGACTCTTCTCCGGTCCCATGACGGTGAGCGCCGTCGCCAACCCGTCTGCGGTCATGCAGGAGGGGTGGATCACGGTCACCGACACCATGCGATGCTGGATGGGTTTGCCCGTCAGCGGATCTATGGTGTGGGAGAAGCGCTTGCCATCCAGCTCGTAGTAGTTGCGATAGTCCCCCGAGGTGGCCACGCCATTGTCCCCCGGCTGGATCACCTCCTGCACGGTGCCGGCATTGGCGGTCGGCTTCTCGATGGCCACCCGCCAGGGGTGCCCCTTGCCGTTGACCCCGTTGAGGCGCAGCTCGCCACCGATCTCCACCAGGTAGTTGCGCGCCCCCAGGGATTCCAGATACTCGGCGACCTTGTCCACCCCGAAGCCCTTGGCGATGGCGGAGAGATCCACGTAGAGATCCGGGATGTCTTTTTGCAGGGTATCCGCATCGGCGGAGGTGATCACGTGCAGATTGCCGAGCCCGGTCTTCTGGCGGATCTGGCTGATCAGGTCATCGGACGGCACCTTGGTCGGTTTCGCGTCCGGGCCAAAGCCCCACAGATTGACCAGGGGGCCCACGGTCACGTCCAGCGCGCCGCGGCTCTCGCGGCCGATGTGCATGGCCTCGGTCACCACCCGCGCGGTGTCCCGGGAGACCACCACCGGGGTGTTGTCCCTGTGCTGGTTGAAGCGGGACAGCTCGGAGTCCGGCCTGTAGGTGGACATCTGGTCGTTGACCCGCTCCAGCAGGACATCGACCTCGGCCTGTAATTTGGCTCCATCCTTGACGGCGTCATCCGCCACCTTGATGGAGTAGTAGGTACCCATGGTGCTGCCGGTGATGTGGATCTCCGGCTTGGATTGGACCGTTTCCTGACCGCACCCAGTCAAGAAAAAGGCTAGCCCGAAGGCTAGCCAGGTCTTTACAACGCTGTGCATGGATTAACCACCGAAGTCATCCAGCAGGATGTTTTCGTCTTCAACGCCGAGGTTTTTCAGCATGTTGATGACGGCCGCGTTCATGACGGGAGGCCCGCACATGTAGAACTCGCAATCTTCCGGCGCCTCGTGGTTCTTCAGATAGTTCTCGAACAGCACGTTGTGGATGAAGCCGGTGTAGCCGTCCCAGTTGTCTTCCGGTTGCGGATCAGACAGGGCGACGTTCCAGGTGAAGTTCTCGTTCTCGGCCGCCAGCATGTCGAAGTCTTCGACATAGAACATCTCGCGCTTGGAACGGGCACCGTACCAGAAGCTCATCTTGCGCTTGGTCTTCAGACGGCGCAGCTGATCGAAGATATGGGAGCGCATCGGCGCCATGCCCGCACCACCGCCGATGAACACCATTTCGGCGTCGGTGTCCTTGGCGAAGAACTCGCCGAACGGACCGGAGATGGTCACCTTGTCCCCTGCCTTCAGGTTGAAGATGTAGGAGGACATCTGGCCGGGAGGCGCAGTCCAGTTGCTCGGCGGCGGGGTCGCAATCCGCACGTTCAGCATGATGATGCCGAACTCTTCCGGATAGTTGGCCATGGAATAAGCACGGATGATCGGCTCATTGACCTTGGACTCCAGCTCGAAGATCTTGAAGCGATCCCAATCACCGCGATATTCCTCGGGAATATCGAAGTTCTTGTACTGCACGTGGTGTGCAGGGGCTTCGATCTGGATATAACCACCGGCGCGGAACGGCACGCTCTCGCCATCCGGGATCTGCAGCTTGAGTTCCTTGATGAAGGTGGCCTTGTTGTCATTGGAGATGACGGTACATTCCCACTTCTTCACCCCGAAGATCTCTTCGGGCAGTTCGATGTCCATGTCGGAGCGCACTGTGACCTGACAGGCCAGACGCTCCCCATGACGGGCCTCGCCCTTGCTGATGTGGTCCAGCTCGGTCGGCAGGATGTCGCCGCCGCCGGCCTTCACCCGCACCTTGCACTGACCACAGGAGCCGCCGCCGCCACAGGCGGAGGAGACGAAGATACCGCTGCCGGCCAGGACGCCGAGCAGCTTGCCACCCGCCGGGCTGGTGACAGCCTTGGCCGGGTCGCCGTTGATGCTGATTGTCACGTCACCCGCGGTCACCAGCTTGGACTTGGCGAACAGAATGACTGCCACCAGGGCCAGCAGGATCACGGTGAACATGACCACACCCAGAATAATTTCCATCTATATTTCCTTTCCGATTACAGGGAAATACCAGAGAAGGACATGAAGCCCAGCGCCATCAGACCCGCGGTGATGAAGGTGATGCCGAGGCCGCGCAGGCCTTCCGGAACATCGGAGTACTTCATCTTCTCGCGGATCCCCGCCATCGCCACGATGGCCAGCATCCAACCGGCACCCGAGCCAACCCCATAGACCACAGACTCCACGAAGTTGTAGTCACGCTGCACCATGAAGGAGACGCCACCGAAGATGGCGCAGTTCACCGTGATGAGCGGCAGGAAGATGCCGAGCGCGTTGTAGAGCGCGGGGAAATACTTGTCCAGCGCCATCTCCAGGATCTGCACCAGGGCCGCGATCACCCCGATGAAGGTGATGAAGCTCAGGAAGCTCAGATCCAGGCCCTGTACCAGGGCGCCGTCTTTCAGCACGTAGTTGTAGATCATGTTGTTGGCCGGCACGGCCACAGTCTGTACCACAATGACGGCGATACCCAGACCCATGGCGGTCTTGACCTTCTTGGACACCGCCAGGAAGGTACACATCCCCAGGAAGAAGGAGAGCGCCAGGTTTTCGATGAAGATCGAACGAATCAACAGACTCAGATAGTGTTCCATACCTTAATCCTTTGCCTCCACCTGCTTGGGATCCTTGGTGCGTACGCCCCAGATGATCAGACCAATGATGAAGAATGCACTCGGCGGCAGCAGCAGCAGGCCGTTAGGCACATACCAGCCACCGTTGTTCACCAGCGGCAGCAGCTCGATGCCGAACCAGGTGCCGGAGCCCAGGATCTCACGCACCGTGGCCACGGCCAGCAGCACGGCGCCATAGCCCAGACCGTTGCCGATGCCGTCCAGGAAGGAGGGCAGCGGGGCGCTCTTCATGGCATAGGCTTCGGCACGACCCATCACGATACAGTTGGTGATGATGAGGCCGACGAACACCGACAATTGCTTGGAGATGTCATAGGCATAGGCCTTGAGCACCTGGTCAACCACGATAACCAGGGATGCGATCACCGCCATCTGGGCGATGATCCGCACGCTGTTCGGAATGTGGTTGCGGATCAAGGAGATGAACAGGTTGGAGAAGGCGGTGACCGCGGTAACGGCCAGCGTCATCACGAACGCTGTCTTCATCTGGCTGGTAACGGCCAGCGCGGAACAGACACCCAGCACCTGCAGTGCGATGGGGTTGTTGCCGAGCACAGGCGTCAACAGCAATTTTTTCATTTCGCTCTTGTCAGCCATTGTTGATTTCTCCTGCACGTACCTTGGCCAGGAAGGGACCGAAGCCCTTGGGGCCCATCCAGAAGTCGAAGGTGTGCTGTACGCCATTGCCGGTCAGGGTTGCACCGGACAGGCCATCGATTTCATGCTCGGAACCAGCCGGAGCATGGCCCTTGATCACTCGCAGCGCCGGCTGACCGTTCTGATCGAACAGCTTCTTGCCGACGAACAGCTCGCGCCAGGCCGGGTTCTCGATCTCACCGCCCAGACCCGGGGTTTCGCCGTGATCATAGTAGGTGATGCCCTTGATGGTCTGACCGTCGGCCGCGACCGCGACGAAGGCATACATGGTGGACCACAGACCCTGGCCGTAGATCGGCAGGATGATGTTGTCGACCTTGCCGTCGGCATCCTTGGCAAAGAACACGGGAACCAGCTTGGAGATCTGACGCAGGCCGGCCTTGTCGTCAGCGGGAGCCAGACGAATGCTCTGGGCCGGATCCTTGGCGGCTACCTTGGTGTCGAAGTTGTCGGCGTCGCCGTCAACGAATTCACCGGTCGCGAGATCCACCAGGCGCGCTTCAATCTGATTGCCATACAACTGGGCCAGGTCACGCTTGGCCACCGAGCTGGCATCGACACCGGCGACGGACAGGATATTGCTTTGCTTGTCCAGCGCCTTGTTTTCCAGCTGAGCCGGACGCAGCCCCACGGCGGCCACGGAGACCACGATGGAACAGACCAGGCACAGACCGGTCACGACGGTGAGGGTGCCGATAGTAGAGTCTTTATTAAACGCCACGTGCGATCCTCCGCTTGATGTTCGCCTGCGCCACGAAATGGTCAAACAAGGGGGCAAACAGGTTGGCAAACAGAATGGCCAACATCATGCCTTCCGGGAATGCGGGGTTCACGACCCGGATCAGCACCACCATGACGCCGATGAGGGCCCCGTACCACCACTTGCCCTTGTTGGTAAAGGCGGCGGAGACCGGATCGGTCGCCATGAATGCCATACCGAAGGCGAAACCACCCAGCACCAGATGCCAGTGCCACGGCATGTTGAACATGGGGTTGGTATCGGAACCGATGACGTTGAACAGCAAAGAGGTCGCCACCATGCCGATCATCACACCGGCGATGATGCGCCAGGAGGCGATCCGCATGTAGACGATCATGGCCGCACCGATGAGGATCATCAGGGTGGAGACTTCACCGATGGAGCCGGGCAGGTTGCCGAGGAAGGCATCCATCCAGCTGATGGCTTCGCCGGTGGCACCGTTGATCAGCGCCATCTGGCCGCCCTGGGCCCACTGGCTCAGTGCAGTCGCGCCGGAGTAGCCATCGACGGCCACCCAGACCGCATCACCGGAGATCTGACCCGGGTAGGCGAAGAACAGGAAGGCACGACCCGCCAGCGCCGGGTTCAGGAAGTTCTTGCCGGTACCACCGAACACTTCCTTGGCCAGCACCACGCCGAAGGTAATGCCGAGGGCGGCTTGCCACAGGGGCAGCTCGGGCGGCACTATCAGGGCGAACAGGATGGAGGTCACGAAGAAGCCTTCGTTGATCTCGTGCTTGCGCACCATGGCGAACAGCACTTCCCAGAAACCACCGACGATGAAGACGGTGATGTAGATCGGGAAGAAGTGCGCCGCACCGATCAGCATCTTGCTGCCGATGCCGGCTACGGCCGGATCCAGCGAGGCCCCCAGCAGGGTGGCGAGGGTGTATTGCCAGGTATCGGCACCGGCCGCGCTGCCCAGGTGGGCGATGGCGGCGATGGACTGGTTGCCGACGTTGTACATGCCCCAGAACATGGCCGGGAACACGGCCAGCCACACCATGATCATCATGCGCTTCAGATCGATGGCGTCACGGACGTGGGCGGCATTGCGGGTCACGGACCCGGGGGTATAAAACAGGGTGTACGCCGCCTCGAACAGGGCATAGTACTTAGCGTACTTGCCGCCCGGCTCGAAGTGATGTTCCATATTTTCAAGAAGTTGCTTGAAACTCATCGCTTAACCTTCCAGTTCTATCTTGGTCAGGCACTCACGCAAGACGGGGCCGTACTCTGTCTTGCCGGGGCAGACGAAGGTACAGAGCGCCAAATCTTCCTCATCCAGCTCCAGACAGCCGAGCGCCTGGGCGTTGTCGGTGTCACCGGAGATCAGATCCCGCAGCAGCAGGGTCGGCAGGATGTCGAGCGGCATCACGCGCTCGTAGTTGCCGATAGGCACCATGGAGCGATCACTGCCGTTGGTGGTGGTGGTGAAGTTGATGAGCTTGCCTTTCACCAGGTGTGCCAGGGTGGTGCGGGTGATGGAGAACTTGTTGGCACTGGGGTTGACCCAGCCCAGGAACTCTTTCTCGCGGCCTTCGCCCAGCACGCTCACCTGATTGTGATAACGGCCCAGGTAGTCATGGACCCCTGCCGCCTTGGCACCGCTCAGGATGGAACCGGAGATGACACGGTTTTCGTCCGCACGCAGCTCGTTGTTGGTCAGCTGGCTGATGCAGGCGCCCAGACGGGTGCGCAGCAGGCGCGGCTTGATCACGTTCGGACCGGCCAGGGCGATCACCTTGTCGGTGAAGATCTGGCCCGTGGTGAACAGCTTGCCGTAGGCGATCACGTCCTGATAGTTGATGTGCCACTGCACCTTCTTGGCACCGACAGGGTCCAGGAAGTGGATGTGGGTACCGGGCAGACCGGCAGGGTGCGGACCGACGAAGATGGCTTCCTTGACCTGTGCCAGGGAGGCGTGCGGCAGGCTGGCCTCGCCCTTGCAGACGTGGACGGTGCCATCGGTCAATCGACTCAGCACGGCCAGACCATCGAGGAAGGCCTGGGCCTGTTCCTTGATGATGAGCTCGGCATTGGCGGCCAGCGGATTGGTGTCCATGGCGGTGACGAAGATGGCGCGAGGGGTGGAACCCACGGCCGGCACCTTGCTGAATGGACGGGTACGCAGTGCGGTCCACTGACCTGATGCGACCAGGATCTCCTGCACCTTGCTGCGCTCGAGCTGTGCAAGCTCGGCAGACGCAAAGTGTTCAAAGGTTACCTGCTCGTCGGAGCCATCGAGATCGATGACGACAGATTGCAGAACACGCTTGGCACCACGGTTGATCTCAGAAACCACACCGGTGGCAGGGGCCGTGAATTTAACGCCGGGATTCTTCTTATCTTCGAAGAGCTCCTGACCTTTAATGACGCGATCACCTACTTTGACGAACATAGTAGGACGCATCCCCACGAACTCTTCGCCGAGTGTAGCAACACGGGTGATGGCCGGGCCATCGTAGATTACTTGCTCCGGAGCACCCAGCACGGGGATGTCCAGTCCTCTTTTAATTGTAATCATACTCACTTGCACTACCGTTAAGGGAAGACAGGTTGGTTAGCGCCGAGAAATACATCACGACGAGTTGTTGAATGAGCCCGTCCATATCGCGACAAAATGTCGAAAAAACAAACAAATTAGCAACATACAGGATCATTCAAAAGCGCCTGAGTTTACCACCTTAGGCGACTCAGCTGCCACGCCAAATGGGGAAAATCCCCGCGCTATCACAAAATTAACCTTCATTGAATATTTCCTCCCTGCCCCTGCAACCCGTGGTTTTAAAGGATTTTTTGTTTGACTAACCCTATGGAGGTATTTTTGGGGTGGCAGGCGATGGATTAGAAAAAATAATCCTGGCCCGCCGGCAGGTTACACCCCGTCAGCAGGCTCAGTTCGTGATAATTTTGTTAATTGGTCGAGGATTAGGTAATGAAAACGTCAATGGGTCATGCGAAGGGGGATTTGCTGACGCAGCTCGGCGTACTGGGCGCCTGTTCCCGCTGCTGCCATTCAGCGTCGGTATAGGTATGCAGTGCCAGCGCATGAATAGCCCCGGCCAACTCCTCGGCCAGCACCCCGTTGACCTGACGATGACGACTCAGCAGTCGCTGCCCCTCGAACGCCTGACTCACCACTATCACCTTGAAGTGGCTCTCCGAACCCGGTGCCACCCGGTGCATGTAGCTCTCGTTGATCACCTCCAGGTAGCTGGGGGACAAGGCGGCGGCCAATTTGGCCTCGATCTGTTGTTGCATGCTCACGACAAGAACTCCCAAGATGGATGTGCGGCCATTGTAAGCCAGAGCCGACCCCGGATAAATCGCGTCGACGACCACGGGGGCAGATCCCCCGCGCACCGGGCTGGTGAAATTCTGCGTCCCCGCTAGAATAGCGCCACTTCAACGACAGGACCGCCGCCGGCTGTCGTTGCCATATATAAGCATCACCTTGGACCCTTCTCTTATGCTGACCCTACTCGACACGGCTCATTGTCGTCTGACCCTTTACCGGTATCCGCGGCAGAGCCAGGATCCCCTGCAGGCCTGGGATGCGGCAGACGAGTATCTCATCAACGAGCTCGCCGAGTCGCCGCTCGAACAGGACGGCCCCGTCATCATCATGAACGACGGCTTCGGAGCCCTGACCGCCTATCTGCACGGCCATGTCCCCCTTTGCGTGACCGACTCCCATATCAGCGAGCGGGCGACTCTCGCGAATCTGGCCGAGAACGGCCTGGATCCCCACCCCATCCGCATGCAGGATGCGCTGGCCCCCCTGCCCGCAGCTCCCGCGCTGGTGGTCATCAAGGTTTCCAAATATCAGGCGCTGCTGGAGCAGCAGCTGCTGGCCCTGCGTCAGGTGGTGACCCCGGCCACCCGGATCCTGGCGGCGGGCAAGGCGAAGGATATTCACTCCTCCACCCTCAAGCTGTTCGAGAAATACCTGGGCGAGACCCGCACCTCCCTCGCCTGGAAGAAGGCCCGCCTCATTCACTGCACGCCCGCCTCCGAGCGCCCGGCACTGGCCAACCCTTTCCCCACCACCTGGCCGCTGGAGGGCAGCAACATGCTGATCCACAACCACGCCAACGTGTTTTCTCGCACCAGTCTGGATATCGGCGCCCGCTTTATGCTGGACAATTTGCCCATCCACAGTGCGCGCAGAGTGATCGATCTCGGCTGCGGCAACGGCGTGCTGGGGCTCTCCCTGCTGGCACGGGACAGCGAGGTGGAGGTGACCTTCATCGACGAGTCCCATATGGCTGTGGACTCGGCGCGGCTGAACGTCCAGCACAACCTGCCGGATGCCCTGCCCCGCGCCCACTTCCTGGTCAATAACTGTCTCGATGGGATGGAATCGGGCGCGGCCGATCGCATCCTCTGCAATCCCCCCTTCCACCAGTTGCAGGCAATCACCGACCATATCGCCTGGCAGATGTTCACCGATGCGCACCGGGTGTTGCCTCAGGGAGGGGAACTCTGGATAGTAGGCAACCGTCATCTGGACTATCACAACAAACTCAAGCGCTTGTTTGCCAACGCACAAGTGGTTGCATCGAACAGCAAGTTCGTTATTTTGAAAGCCATCAAACGCTAAAGGAAACCATGATGAAAAAGTCACTCTTGCTGCTGGCCGCCCTGATGCTGGGTGGTTGCGCCACCCACTGGCCGGAGACCGCCCTGCTCAATCCGCAAATCATCCCCGCCAACCAGCAGTATTACTCCGGCAACCGGATCACCATGGAAGGGGTGGACAAGCGTGAAGCCGCCTATGTCTTCTCCATCAAGAAGAAAGAGAAGGCCCCCGTGCTGGTCAACAGCGCCCAGCCCCTCAACAACCTGCTGGCGGAGAAGCTGGCCGAGGGCCTGCGCAGCCAGGGGCTCGAAGTGGGTAACAGCGGCACCACCAACCTGACCCTGGCCATCTCCACCGCCGCCGTCACCGTGGAAGAGAAGACCTTCACCTATGTGACCAAGTCCAAGGTCAGTCTGCAGGTGATCGCCGATTTCCAGGGCAGCAAGCTGACCAAGCAGTTCAACATGTCCTCCAGCAAGGAGGAACCGGGTGAGCCGAGCATGGCCGATCTGGAGTCCACCCTGAACCAACAACTGGGTAGCGTGCTGCAGCAGATAATGGCCGATGAGGCCCTGCGCGGTTATCTCAAGGGTCAGCCGAGCTAAGCGAGGGATAGATAGATGAAGAAACTCTGGTTATTGGCCATGCTGATCGCCCCCCTGGCCTTCGCCGGCCCCAAGGTACGGATGGAGACCAACCACGGCAACATCGTCGTTGAGCTGACTCCCAAGCAGGCGCCGCAGACGGTGAAGAACTTCCTGCGCTACGTGGCGGACGGCAGCTATGACGGCAGCCTGTTCCACCGGGTGATCCAGAACTTCGTGGTGCAGGGCGGGGGCTACAACCAGCAGTTCCAGCCGCTGCCGACCTTCGACCCCGTGGTGAACGAGTCCAGGGGCGGTCTGCCCAACAAGCGTGGCAGCATCGCCATGGCCCGCACCCAGGCCGTCGACAGCGCCACCCGCCAGTTCTACTTCAACCTGGCGGACAACGACAACCTCAACGCAAATGCGGGCGCCGGTTACACCGTATTCGGCCAGGTGGTGCAAGGCATGGAGGTGCTGGACAAGCTGGCCCAGGTGCAGACGGGCTACAGCTCCATCCTGCGGGCCAACGATGTGCCCACCAGCCCGATCATCCTGAAGAAAGTCGTGTTGCTGGCGGAGAAATAACGCGGACAGGATCACATCCTGCCCCATCACTGCCAAGGTCGCCGGCGCCCCTTTCTATACTCTGGCCTTGCCCCCATGCCGGGGGCATCCCCAGAGGAGAAGAAGGAGGCGCCGGTGATCTATCAGACCTACATAACCCAACACGCGATGCCGCTGGCCCAGGCGGTTCGTCACTTCCTGGCACGGGAAATTCCCTACCGACAGCTGGAAGATCTGAGCTGGCAACTGCTCTCCCACTGGCAAGCCCTGCCCCACAGCGCCGACAAACAACCGGCCAATCAGCGTGAATCCGTCTTCTGGCACCTGCTGCACAGCCTGCATCAATGGGACGAACAGCAGATCGGTGCCGATCCCTGGCTGCGTCTGCAGCTGATGGCCTGTGCCAACTTTCTCGTCGAACAGGGCCCCTGCCCGCCTCATTGCGTCGGCTCACGGCCCTGAGGAGCCAAGAACGCCCCTCGGCTTGCCTTGGCTATCCCCCTCGAACCTGACAAAATAGCCACCTTTTCCCCGAGGAGTCAGGCATTTGAACACTCTCCGCCCGCCCAGCCGCAACCCGGGCCGCCTCACCAGCTGGCGAGATGCCCTCGCCGTCTATCTCGAGGCCCGGGTACTCATCCTGTTCGCCATGGGCTTCTCCTCCGGCCTGCCACTGCTGCTGGTATTCGGCACCCTCTCATTCTGGTTGCGAGAGGCCGATGTCAGCCTGACCGATATCGGATACATGAGCTGGGTAGCCCTGGCCTACGGCTTCAAGTGGGTGTGGTCCCCCCTGGTCGATCGTCTGTCGCTGCCCCTGCTCTCCCGCCTGCTGGGGCGACGGCGCAGCTGGATGCTGCTCTCCCAGCTGCTGACCGCTCTCGCTCTGGTGAGTATGGCCTACTGCGATCCCAAGACCCAGCTCGCCCAGCTCGCCCTCTTCGCCCTGCTGGTGGCGTTTGCCTCGGCCACCCAGGACATCGTCATCGACGCCTACCGCATCGAGTCCGCCCCCGAACGGCTGCAGGCGGCCATGGCGGCCTCCTACATGACGGGTTACCGGCTCGCGATGATCATGGCGGGCGCCGGCGCCCTGGCGCTGGCGGCCTGGCTCGGCAGCAACAGCGGCTACGACTATCGCGGCTGGCAGCTCACCTATCTGTGCATGGCGGGGCTCATGTCCCTCGGCATCCTCACCACTCTGCTCTGCCATGAACCCGATATCGATCTGGCCCGCCAGAACGAACAGCAGGCGGAGCGCAAGGCACAGCTGCAACATCAGGGCTGGCCAAGCCTGCTGGCTGGCTTGGGGGCCTGGATCTATGAGGCCATCTGGTGCCCCTTTGCCGATTTCTTCCGCCGCTACGGTGGCTCGGCCCTGCTGATCCTGGGGCTCATCGCCTGTTACCGCATCTCGGACGTGGTGATGGGGGTGATGTCCAACAGCTTCTATGTGGATCTGCAGTTCAGCAAGACGGAGGTGGCCACCATCACCAAGGTGTACGGCGTCATCATGACCCTGGTAGGGGCAGCCCTGGGAGGGGTGCTGGTGATGCGGCTGGGGACCTTGCGCATCCTGTTTCTCGGCGCCGTGCTCACCGCCAGCACCAATCTGCTGTTTGCCCTGCTCAACGAGGTCGGCCACAACCTGGAGCTGCTGACCCTGATCATCTCGCTGGACAACCTCAGCGCAGGTATCGCCACCGCCGCCTTCGTGACCTATCTGTCGAGCCTGACCAACGTCGCGTTTTCGGCAACCCAGTATGCGCTGTTCAGCTCCATCATGTTGCTGCTGCCCAAGCTGCTTGCGGGTTTTTCCGGTCGCTTCGTCGAGCTGTTTGGCTACAGCAACTTCTTCATCGGCACCAGCCTGCTCGGGGTTCCCGTGATGGTGCTGATCATCATGGTTGCCAAACGGAGCAAGCATTTGTCACCACAAACGAACAAATAGCAAGCGTTTGCCTAAATGAGGGGGTGATTAGATTCACAAATCCTGACAAAGTTCCCTGGCTCTTGTTTATCCGTTGAAATTATTTGGCTAGAATCCCTCCCGCTCCTTGTGGGCAGGCTACGGAAAACCTCAACTAAACACACAAGAGACCAATAAAATGGCCAAATTTACCAAGACTCTGATCGCTGCCGGTCTGCTGGCTGCATCCGCCACCCCGGCTTTCGCTGCCGACTACAGCGGTGACATCCACAAGAACGACTACAAGTGGATGCAGTTCAACGTGATGCACACCATCGACCAACGCCCAACTTTCACTGAAGATGGTCATTACAACGATACCTATCTGGAAATGGAGTTTGGTGGCCGTTCTGGTATCTTCGATCTGTACGGTTATGTCGACGTATTCGATATCTTCGACTCCAGACACGATGATAAACATGGTGGTGACAATCTGTTCTTGAAGTTTGCTCCCCGTATATCTTTAGATGCACTGACTGGTCAGGATCTCTCCTTCGGCCCGGTACAAGAAGTTTATGTTGCAACCCTGTTTAACATCGGCGGGTCTGAAGGTCTCAATGAGAGCCTTGTTGGTATTGGTACCGATGTCCAGGTTCCTTGGTTCGGCAAAGTAGGCATGAATCTCTATAAGCGCCATGTCAACGAAGGAGAATTGGAAGGCTGGAATGGCCAACAGTTCTCCATGAACTGGTTCAAACCATTCTATACCTTCTCCAACGGCAGCTTCATCTCTTACCAAGGTTACCTTGATTATACTTGGGGCATGAAAACTACCGATTCAGACTTCTACCACTCCGATGGTTTGGGTAACTTCCACGGTATTTACTGGCACTCTGATCGTTATGCTGTCGGCTATGGCCTGAAGTACTTCAACGAAATTTACGGTCTGAACAACAGTGACCTGACCAAATCCACTGGTTTCGGCCACTACTTCTCCGTGACCTACAAGTTCTAATCGAACGGGTTTCGCAGAAACAAAAAACCGGAGCAGCTGCTCCGGTTTTTTTATGGCGTTTTCGCCGAATTCTCTGTCGCGAAATAATGAGGAAGGCCGAGCCCTCCCCATCCATCATCAGTCGCGGAAGTTCTGGAACTGCATCGGCTGGCCCAACTCGGCCCCGCGTACCAGCGCCATGGTCTCCTGCAGATCGTCACGCTTCTTGCCGGTGACTCGCACCTCGTCACCCTGGATGGCAGCCTGCACCTTGATCTTGGAGTCCTTGATAAGCTTCACAAGCTTCTTGGCCACTTCCTTGTCGATCCCCTGCTTGAACTTCACGGTCAGGTGGAAGCGCTTGCCGGAGTGAACACTGTCGCCCACATCCATGGAACTGTTCTCGATCTGGCGCTTGAGCAGGGCCCCGCGCAGGATCTCGACCATCTGCTTGAGCTGGAAATCGGCATCGGCCTCCAGCTTGACCTCTTCTTTGTTCAGTTCGAAGCTGGCTTCCACCCCACGAAAATCGAAACGGGTCGCCAGTTCACGATTGGCGTTATCGACGGCGTTCAACACCTCGTTCATTTTGACTTCAGAGACAATATCGAATGACGGCATAGCCGGGCTCCTCATGCTGTGCTGTATGTTGTACTTATAGGTGCGCAAATCTACCAGAAAACGGGCAAATTTGCTGATTTCGATGGAGGGGCTCTGCTAGAATTCCCTCCGCACAGGAATGGCGAGACCCGTTAGCGTCCGCCAAGCGACATCTCCCTTATCCCGGTAGCCGGTTGACTGGAATGCGACCCCTACCCAGACTGAGCCTCTCCATGCCAAGCGGATTACGCGACAACAACCTGAAAACCAGCCGACACCCTCTCCCCCCTCAATGGACCCTGCTGGGCTGTGGCGCCCTGGGTGGCGTGTTTGCCTCCCTGCTGACCCTGAGCGGTCAATCGACCCGCGTCCTGCTGCGCGAACGGCACCGGGCGACCCTGCATCCCGGCATCGATTTCACCTCCCTCGATGGCCACACCCAGCTGCTCGCCATCGAGCGTGGCTTCGTCAACCAGCCCGGCCAGATCAAGCGCTTGCTGGTGATGACCAAGGCAGGTCAGGTTGTCCCGGCCCTGAGCCCGCTGGTCGGGAAACTGGCCGCCGGCATCCCCATCGTCTTGCTGCACAATGGCATGGGGGTCGCCGAGCAGGTGGTGCAACTCTTCCCCCACAACCCCGTCATCGCCGGTGTCACCAGCCACGGTGCCATGCAAGGCGGTCACTTCGTGTTTCGCCACACCGGCAAGGGGGAAACCTGGCTCGGCCCGGTCAACGAGGTGGCCAAGGCCCACGCCCATCTGGCGGATGAACTCGCCCGCGCCCTCGGTCAGGCAGGCTGGGATGAGCAGATCCTGAACCGCCAATGGCAGAAGCTCGCCGTCAACTGCGCCATCAACCCCCTCACGGCACTGTACAAGGTCAAGAATGGCGAGCTCGCCGGCCCCCGCTTCACCGATGCCCTGCAGCAGATCTGTGTGGAGGTGGCGGATGTGATGACGGCAGAAGGCCAACCCACCAGCCAGGAGGAACTGCTGCGCCGGGCCATGATGGTGGTGGAGCTGACCGCCGACAATTACTCTTCCATGTATCAGGATCTGGAGCTGGGGCGCGAGACAGAGATCGAGGCCATCACCGGTTTCCTGCTGGCCAGGGCCGCACAGCACGGTATCGCGGTGCCGGTCAATCAGGGCCTCTACCAGGCCATCAGAGAGAAGCAATAAACTCGGCTAACGCCATTTAAGAGGAGTGAGCGATGAGCGTCTTGATATTGGTCGCCCCCGGCTCGGAAGAGATCGAGACGGTCGCCATCGTCGATACCCTGGTGCGGGCCTCCATCGAGGTGGTGTTCGCCTCCTGCTGCCCGGCGGGTCAGCGCCAGATCCGTGCCTCCCGCGGGGTGCAACTGGTAGCCGACTGCCATATCGACGAGCTGACCAGCCGTGACTTCGAGGCCATCGTCGTGCCGGGCGGCCTGCCCGGCAGCGAAGTCATTCGCGATACGCCGCTTGCCATCGACCTGCTCAAGGAGCAGGCTCTGCTTGGCCGCTGGCGCGCCGCTATTTGTGCGGCCCCCGTGGTGGTGTTGCAGCACCACCACCTGCTGGGGGATGCGCGGGTCACCTGCCACCCGGGATTCCAAGCCCAACTTCCCGCCGCTCAACTCAGCACGGAGCGGGTGGTAATAGACGAAGCGCACCGCCTTATCACCAGCCAGGGCCCCGGCAGCGCCATCGAGTTCGCCCTCGAAATCGTGCGGGTGCTGCGCGGTGACGAGGCTGCCCGTGCGGTGGCAGACCCCATGGTAATGCCCCCCTCGCTCACGTCCTAGAGACCCCTCCCCCTCTCGCAATGACAGAGCGCCCCTTGCTGATTGGCAAGGGGCGCTCTGTATTAGGAAGGCCGCTTAGCAGCCCGCCGGCTCAAAATCGACTCAACTCAGCATTTGAGGTCTGAGCTATTCCATCAGCAGGTGGTTATCGCTGTAATCTACCGGGATGGCCACTACCGCCGGCCCGCTCACCGCCATGGCGGCGCGCAGGGTCGGTCGCAAATCCTCGGCGCAGGTGACGGCAAACCCGGCTGCCCCGAATGATTCGGCATAGGCCTTGAAATTGATGGGGCCGAAACTCACCCCGGAGCTACGGCAGTACTTTTTCTCCTCCTGCATCGCCACCATGTTGTAGCCGTTATCGACCCAGATGATGTGCACTATGTTGGACTTGAGCCGCACCGCCGTCTCCAGCTCCATGCTCGACTGCATGAAACTGCCATCGCCGGACACAGAGATGATCTTCTCCCCCGGGCGCACCATGGCTGCCCCGATGGCCCAGGGCAGCGCCACCCCCATGGTTTGCTGGCCGTTGGAGATGAGCACCTGGCGGGCCCGGAAGCTGTAGAGGTAGCGGGCAATCCAGATGTGGAAGCTGCCCATGTCCACGCACAGGGTCATGTCCTGCCCTATGATGTCCTGCAACTCCTTGACGATGCGCAGCGGATGGATGGGTGTGCCTCCCAACCGGCCGGCATGTTCGGCGAGCTGATGGCGCTGGGCACGGATCTCGCCAAGCAGCGCGGTAATGGCCGGATCCCGCGCCAGCGGCTGGTGCAACATCCGGGTCAGCCGCGCCAGGTTGGCGCTGATGGAGCCCACCAACTCCACCGCCGGGCAGTAGCTGCTGTCGATCTCCGCCGGCAACGCATCGATGTGCAGCAGCTGGCGCTCGCCGGTGCCGTTCCACAGCACAGGGTCGTATTCGATGGGGCTGTAACCGATGCAGACCACCAGATCCGCATCCTGCAGCAGCTTGTCCCCTGGCTGGTTGTTGAACAGCCCCACCCGCCCGGCAAAGTCATCGAAATGGTGGGTATCCACCACCCCGGCCGCCTGATAGGTGCCGGTCACTGGCAGCCGGCTCTTGTCGAGGAAGGCACGCACTGCGAGGGAGTTCTCCGGCCGGCTGGCCAGCAGACCGAGCAGCACCACCGGCTTGCGAGCTCGCGCCAGCAGACTCAGCGCCCGATCGATGCCGCGTTCGTCAGCCGCTCCCGGCTCTGGGATGGCGCTCGGCACCAGAATAGTGCCATCGGCCGGCTCGTTGATGATGTCCATCGGCAGGCTGACGAAGGCTGCTCCGGGCCGTCCCAGCTCGGCACTACGAAAAGCGTTGGCCATCACCTCGGAGAGGGCGGAGCCGGTGCCCACCTGGGCGCTGAACTTGGTAACCGGCCGGCACAGGCTGACGGTATCCAGGCTCTGGTGCGTCAGCTTGAGGCCGTCTGCCCGCCGCACGGCACCTCCCAGCGCCACCATGGCATCCCCTTCCGAGGTGGCGGTCGCCAGACCTGTGATGAGGTTGGCGCAACCCGGACCCGAGGTCACCAGTGCGACTCCTGCCTTGCCGGTCAGCCGGCCGACGGCGGCAGCCATGAAAGCGGCATTCGCTTCGTGGCGTACCACTATGGTCTCGATGGGGGAATCCTCCAATGCATCGAACACCCTGTCTATCTTGGCCCCGGGAATGCCGAATACCTGCTTGACCCCCTGCGCCTCCAGATGGCGCACCACCAGTTCGGCCCCACAGGCCCAGTGTTGATTTTCCATGATGTCACTCCTTGTTAAGCGAAGGGCTCAGCCTTCGGCGGCGCGGATGGCGCGGTCCAGATCGGCGGGATTGAGGTCGGCCTGCTGAAAGGCCGGATTGCGGGGCAGCTCGATATTGAGGTGTTGCACCACCGACAGCTGCAGCTGGCCGTGGCCCATAGCGTAGTCGAGGATGTGGCCGCCCCCCCGGCGATCCTCGGTGATGAAGTGCTCGTGATAGCCGGCCACGTTGATCCCCTGCACGAAGGGCGGGCAGCGAAAACCGACCAGAGTGCCGCGCCGCTGGCTGAACGAGAACAGCGGCTGGGCCTCGATGGCCTCCAGCATGGGCTTGTAGGGGGGGGTCTGGCAGGGGACGGTGCGCACCTGCGCCTGTTCGAACAGGCCGTCGAGCCGAAAGGCGACGAAGACGTTGTCTGTGCCCACCAACCGAGCCACCCACTGGTGGATCTCTTCGCGGCTCAAGGGGTGATCGAAGCGGCGCTGCAGACAGGGGCGAAAGTGGGTCATCACCGCAAACGGGGTCTTCTGCTCGGCCCTGGCTGGGCGGGCCGAGCCATCGGCTTTGAGCTGGTGGATCTGGCGCTCGAAGGCAATCAGCTCGCCATCGAGCCGGTTGAAGGTCCCGAGGCCAAAGTCACCGTGGCGCAGCAGGTCGGCCATGGTGGTCTCCCCCTCGTAAACCCCCGCCAGCAGGGCACTCATCAGGGAGCTCTGATAGACCTCGCCGCCCCCCTGGCGAGCCTGCCAACGGGCAAACTGCTGGCTTATCTCGATGGCGCAGTCACATGATGAATTGGTTTCCATTTGGATTTCACCTCTAATCCTGTTAGGTTGGCAACTCAGGATTCAATAGTGACCAAGATCACAATTTGATACCAATATCCAAACCCATCAGCTTCGAGACGTACCAGATATGGAATTCCGTTACCTGCGCTACCTGGTGGCCGTGGCAGACAAACAGAGCTTTACCCGCGCCGCCGAGGCGCTGGGCATGGCCCAGCCGCCGCTCAGCCAGCAGATCCGCAAATTCGAACAGGAGGTGGGCACGCCGCTGTTTCACCGGCTGACCCGCAGTGTGGAGCTGACCGAAGCTGGGCTGAGCCTCTATCAAGATGCCAAGGGGATACTGGTGCAGACCGAACAGGCCATGCAGAAGGCCAGGCGCATCGCTCGCGGCCAGCTGGGCTCGCTGCGCCTCGGCTTTGCCGGCTCCACCGTGCTGCACCCGAGCGTGCTGCAACTCATTCACGACTTTCGCCAGGCCTGGCCGGATGTCAGCCTGCACCCCATCGAGAACAGCATGCCCAACCTGGTGCGCGATCTGGTGAGCGAGGAGCTGGATGCCGCCATCCTGCGCCTGCCCTGCAGTAGCAGCTCGGCACTGGCCCACCACCTGATCGATGAAGAGGAGATGCTGATCGCCCTCCCACCGCACCATCCGCTGGCCGGCAGTGGCGCCATCCCCATCGAAGCGCTGGCGCAGGATCCCTTCATCCTGTTCCCCCGCGAGCTCGGACCCGGGCTGCACGACGCCATCACCCAGTGCTGCCAACGGGCCGGCTTCAGCCCCCGCCTCGGCAGTCAGAGCCCGCAGGTGATCTCCACCGTCGGCATGGTGCAGGCCGGTTTCGGGGTCGCCATCATCCCGCGCTCGGTGAGCGAGCTACACCCCCACGGCGTCAGCTATCACCCCATCGCCACCGAGCCGCTCACCACCCGCATCAGCCTCGCCACCCGCCGCCATCCCCGCCAGAAAAGCCTGCAGCATCTGATTGGGCTGATCCCGCGCCAGCCTTGACTCAACGTCATGCAGAACTTGATGATTAAAGAGGGGAACTTTAGAGACAGGATCTGTCGATTTCATGGCCACACCACACCTCTATCAGCTTGGACTTGGCGCTCATAATGCTAGATTTTGCCGGCTCAATTTGGCTAATCAGCGATTATGTGGAGCGGGAAGACGGCATGCAGGGAGATTCTCCCGACGCCCTGAACCATCCAATCAGGAACCCCATAAACGTAATGAAATAGGTGAAAACCAAGATGATATTGATCAATATCTTATAGTAAATACTCTCAATTTCCTCTTCCGAAGTTGGATTGAATTCATCATTCAAAAAAACAATAACACTTCCATCTGGCTTTTTTTCTATATTCAAAACCAAGCCAGAAAGCGAATGTCTGCCTGGAATTACATCTCCATAAACATAGTGTGAAACACCACTAACAATGACATCGCGACTAATCATCGGACTGATTACTTTTTTTACTTCTTGTCTTTTAGCAGATGATGACGTAACCAACTCTGCTGGACCATAAAAATTTTCATAAATCCTTCTCCCTAAAGTCTCAGGATCATCAACCACATATTTTGAAATGTATTCAAGGATGAATGCTGGAGATGTGTCAAAATCATATTTATTTTTTCCAGTTACGCGAATAGTGATCGGACAACTCACCTTCTTACTGGCCTTCATATTTACAAGGTATTCATAAAGTTCAGGATAACGCTCTGATAAAGTGCCCTCAAAGTCAGACTTGGCACTGTAATCTATACCAATGATATGCTGAAAGGAATCTTTTATATCTTCGATGTCAATCGAACTCTTATCACGAAGACAAACTATATCATCAGCCCCATTTGCAATGGCTAGAGTACCACTTACATGAATAAAGTCTTGTGGTGAAACATCGTATAATGTAGAAAAATTTTTTCCATCGATTGCTATTTCCCTATTGTATTCTGTAAGTCCAGCGTGGACTTGGTAAGCAGGCGACTGGTATAGATTTTGAAGCAAAACAATATGCGCAATCAAAAAAAACAATGCCAGAGCACAGTTAAATTGACGAGAACCAAACAGTAGGGATTGAGCACCGTCTACATATTCTTTATTATTTATTCGCTCTGGGGAGAAAAATAATTCACGGTGAGTGCGCTGGCAATGGAGTCTATAGCACTCCCCTGGCTGCAACTTCTTTGCGGGGTCACTAACCAGGTACCCATTGATAACTTTCCTTTCGCCAAATACGTTATTAGCTGGCAGGAGCAAGCAGCGTCCATCAAGCACAAACAAACGGTGCAATCTTAAGACCATCCATGAATAAACGCCCAACATACTGAGCATTAAGATGGTTAATATCAACAAAGTGGGGATACTATTTTCCAAAGAGGAAACAAAAGTAAATATTGAAAATATAGGAAAAATGATATGTAAGGCCTCAAGATAGACAACATCAAATTCTCTGGGCACCCACTGTTTGGACAGTTCCTCTGACTTACGGACTTCAGAAACAAGGAAAGCGCCGTCTACACTGACGGCGTAGAGCGCATCTTTATAGATAAGACCCCGGATAACAACACTACGGGGTGAATCCTTGCAGTAAGTGGCTGGCGGCCAGTAAACGGACTCCACCCTCACATCACCAACACAGGTATCCTGCCACCGTTGCCGCCACCCTGGCGCCAATTCACGTACGTTATAAAGACCTTCATGTTGATAGATAGTTCTGTCGGTAAATCGTCGTTTATATATCTTTCTCAGCCAAACCAGATCCGCATCAGATAACTCATCAGCAGTTTTACTCCTCACCTTCAATCGAGCAATTGCGTCATCCCTTTCCTTCTGGCGCAAAGAGTTATCTGACCACCAACAAAGCAACGCTATGGCCTTGATAATGCTTATTAAGATAGGTATAAAATAGCTTAACAATGACATCTCCTTGATGTGATGCTTGGAGTGAGAGAAAATAAAAGCCTGACATTGACAACAATATATATTGCAACTCTAAGAGTCTAAATAGTAAAAACTAAAACATCATGGGATATAAAATATCTTGCCAAGTTATCCTCATCCCATAACTAATCTGCTTCATGATCTACTGCACCACCTATGCAGGTCATGGCCCGGTCTATAACCTGGAGTCCAGTTCTCTACTAGAACAAGCGAGCTGGCAGTGATAGTAGCAACTTCAGGCATCTTTCCATCTCGCCTTGCGAAGCAGATAGAGCCCACTTAGGCAGAGCAAACCGACTCATGGGTTGAAGGGGTCAACGCCTGAACGGCCTGCGGGGTTATCTCCTCCCCCAGCAACTCACGCACGTCACCCACGGTGAAGATGTTCCGGCCCTGGGCATATTGTTCCGCCAGCAGCTGGTTGCAACGGGTCAGCCGCTCGCTCGGTTTGGCCCACTGCTCGGGTGGCAATGGCTCACTCCAGGCTGCCAGCTCGGGATGGGCAGCGAAGTAGTGTTCGGCGAAGCGCTGCTGCAAGCAGCTCTGGATATTGATGCGCAGTATACCAAAACGGGTGCCGTTCAGTTCCCACCAAAGGCGGCGCAAGGGGGAGAAGGCGCTGCGGGGTATCTTCCGCTCCCGACAGAACTCCTCAATCATGCCGTCAAAGGTGACCGGGGCCGGCTCGTCGATGACCTCGGGCCCCTCTTCCATATAGCGGCGGATCATCTCCCACTCGCCGGCCCCCACCTCCTTGCTGAGGGTGCCGACATTCATGCCGGACCAGAAGTGGCCGGGTCGCTCGTCCGAGTTGATACCGAAAAAAAGGCTCGCCATGGTCATGACACCACTCACCGAGACGGCTGAGCCTTCTCCCACCATGGCGCACATCTCTTCCCAAGGGAAAATCCGGACTTCGGTGCGCTTGGTGCGCTTGTCCCAGCGCGACAGCATCACTTCGCGGCGCTGGCGGTGAAAGCGGAACGGTAATACTCGGCGAAGTTGTTGTTGATGCTCCCACAACATTTTTAATGTCAAAAACAAGGCAAAACCGGGCCCCATTCCTAGTAACACAACGGCACCCAGCAGATTCATCCAGCTAAACTCCATCACCCATTGGTTGTGCCCTACCCAGACCTCCTGATAGTTGCCAGCCCAAACGCCAGCCCAGCTCTGCCCGTCGCTCAACCCATTATGACCGGGCGGCCCCCAAAAGAATGCAGCAAAAACGACCAATCCCATGATCCAATACATATACAGGATTTGTGTTTGAAAGAGAGAGCCTCCCGCCCCCCCCAGCTCGATATAGTGGGGGTACTTTTTGGTCAGCCAGTCAGTGCGGCGCACCGGTGGCACATTGGTCATCACCGGCAGGGGGCTGAATACGGTACGGGCGCCGAAGCGCTCCTGGCGGTGTTGGCCGGCAAAAAACGGCAATGCTGAGTGTTTCATCCGTTCTCTATATCGATGCTGTCAGGTGGGTGGCAGTCACATCCCACCAACGATGGTATCCATTAGGGTGTCAACGCCTGAGCGGCCTGCGGGGTTATCTCTTCCCCCAGCAACTCACGCACGTCACCTACGGTGAAGATGTTCCGACCCTGGGCATATTGCTCCGCCAGCAGCTGGTTGCAACGGGTCAGCCGCTCGCTCGGTTTGGCCCACTGCTCGGGTGGCAATGGCTCACTCCAGGCTGCCAACTCGGGATGGGCAGCGAAGTAGCGCTCAGCGAAGCGCTGCTGCAAGCGGCTCTGAATATTGATGCGCAATATACCAAAGCGGGTACCGTTCAGTTCCCACCAGAGGCGACGCAGGGGCGAGAAGGCGCTGCGGGGTATCTTGCGTTCCCGACAGAACTCCTCAATCATGCCGTCAAAGGTGACCGGGGCCGGCTCATCGATGGCCTCGGGCCCCTCTTCCATATAGCGGCGGATCATCTCCCACTCACCGGCCCCCACCTCCTTGCTAAGGGTGCCGACGTTCATGCCGGACCAGAAGTGGCCGGGTCGCTCGTCCGAGTTGATACCGAAAAACAGGCTTGCCATGGTCATGACACCGCTGACCGAGACGGCTGAGCCCTCTCCCACCATGGCGCACATCTCTTCCCAAGGGAATATCCGGACTTCGGTGCGCTTGGTGCGCTTGTCCCAGCGCGACAGCATCACCTCGCGACGCTGGCGGTGAAAGCGAAATGGCAATACTCGGCGAAGTTGCTGTTGGTGCTCTCTCAGTATCTTGACTGTCAAAAACAAAGCTAAACCAGGCATCGTTCCAAGTAATAAAATGGTGCCAAGCAGATTCTCCCAGCTAAACTCCATCGCCCATTGGTTCGCCCCGATCCAGACCTCCTCATACAATCCAGTCCAGACGCCAGCCCAGCCTTGCCCGTTGCTCATCCCATTTCCAGGAGGCCCCCAAAACATTCCAGCAAAGATGAGTAGGCCAAGCACCCAGACCGAATAGAGTATTTGAGTTTGAAAGAGGGAACCACCCGCCCCTCCCAGCTCGATATAGTGGGGATGCTTTTGGGTCAACCAATCGGCGCGGCGCACCGGCGGCACATTGGTCATCACCGGCAAGGGGCTGAATACGGTACGGGCGCCGAGGCGCTCCTGCCTGTGCTGGCCGGCAAAAAACGGCAATGGGGAATGTTTCATAGGTCCTCGTTATCGGTTCAGCAGGGGTTGCAACTGGGCCACTATCTTGCCACGGGTCAGGGGGAAGTTGTCATCCTCGTCGAGTGCCTCCACCTGGCTCCAACCCGGCTCATCACCGGCCAGCTTGGCCTCTTCCTGCCCCTGCAACTGCTGCAGATTAAGGGAAAAGCGCAGCCCCCCCTGCTCCTCAAACAACTGGTTACCTTCCGCCGTGGTGACCGAGATCACCAGATGCAGCCACGCCATGCGCCGTCTACTGACTTCATCCTGGGGCCAGTCGAAGTCGAGGCGGGTATACAACCCCTCCTGTGCCACAGGTGCGGTCTGGCGAAAGTGGTCGGTGAAATCGACCAGCTTGCCCTCGCTCTTTACCAGGACGGCGAGTTTAACCTGCTCGGGGGCTGTCATGGGCAGCAGAATGCGCAGCTGGGTCAACACCCGTTGCTGTACCGGCACATCGACGATGGTGCCCACCATCAGCCTCTGCTGCGTCTTGGTCTCGGTGTTGTACTTAATCCTCAGGCGCGGGGTCTGCATCACCTCCTGCCACTTGCGCAGTTGCATATCGTACTCCCACTCCTGATTGGCGTGCAGAAATGGCAGCATGCCGCGCTTGCCCCAGCGAGACTCGCTGACCCAGCGCATCAGCGGGGTCGAGGTAAGGAAGTTATAGGCCAGCTCGCCACCGAAGATCAGGGCGCTGGCCAGCCACATATAAGGATTCAATCGAACCGCGAAGCGCAGCGTAACGGCGGCGGCCCGCTGCCAGCTGATCTCCCCGGCGATGGCAGCCATGCCGAGCCGGGTCCCAGCCAACATTACTTTTCCGCTGGCATAGGCTTGCAGGCCATCACCACTCAAGGTGATGGCCGAGGCGACCATGGGCTCCCACTCCCCCCGGCGCCAATGACGACCTATCTGAGAGGCTTGCTTATAACCATCAAACAATGCTGACCCTGTACCCAAAACAGCGACCAAAGTGGTCCCTAGCGTCACCACCCGGCCGGTCGCCTTTAGGCTGCTCTCAGCCCCCTCCTTGAGCCAGCGGCAATAGGCGGAAGTGCGCACCACCTCGACACCAAGCGCCAATGCAGCCCCCATCAACCCCAACGTGGCAGACCATAAGTCAAAGTTCTGTGCTCCTGTGTTTTCACTCTTATGGGCCAGATCCCCCACCGTCTTGGCAAAGTTGAACCAGTTGGCCATTAGTACTACCAGGCCCAGGCTGCCGCTGAGGGTTGCCCCGCCCAAGGCGGGTCTGGCCGCATTGCCAAACAGTACCTGGTTGCGCAAGGCGGCGCGGCTCAAACGCAAGTGCTCTTCTATCTCGGTCAGGGTAGCGCCGCTGGCCTTGACCACGATATGGGATACAGGGTGAGGCTCGCCGGGGCGGGCCACCGGCTGGCTGTGTGCAAACACCTGCTCGCGCAGCGCCGTACTTTCACGCTGCACCGCGGCCCACTCGGCATTGGCGCGAGCTCTAATCTTGCTGTCGGTGGCGGTACTCTTGCTCGCCTTGTTGTATTCACTGGTGGCAGACTCAGCGCGTTTGCGCAGCGTCCCCAACGTACCCAAGGTTTTCTGCTGCCACTGCGTGTAACCAGCATCACTCTGAGTGCCGATATCCAGGGTGACGGCCGCATTCTTCGCCTGACCCAACAGCATGGCAATGGTGCCGGGTCTGGCATGGCGCAGCAGGCTATCTGCCTGCCCCTGGGCCGCATGTATCCGTTCAGCCATTTTTTGCAGCTCGGGGATCGCCAGACGGCCGAGTTCCGACGCCAGCCTGCTCATGGAGCCTTGCAACTGTGCAGGGACGCTGTCTATGAGCTTGAGATGCACCCCTGCCATCTGTGCCTGAAACTCCTTGAGGCCAGCCAGGCCATCGATCAGTGCACTGGTACTGTCCTTCACCCCCAGCGCGTTGTTGATGTCCCCTTCAAGCCCGTCATAGTCTTCAACGGTAGCAATATTGTCGGCGTTGGAAACCCAGAGATGGGTGTTCTGCTCACCCAAGGTGGCGAAAAATACACTGACTTTCTGCCTGTGTTCCGGATCGTCTCCCAGACCAAGCAACCAGTGATACTCCTCATCCAGCCGACGTTTGAACTGCTCCTGCACCTCTTTGTCATAGACGGGAATGGCCGTGTAGGCCGCTGGCAGCATGGCAACCCTGTCGGTTTCAAGCTGGAAACAGCTTTCCCGCCAATGGGTGACCTTGGCCTGAGCCGGCCCGTACCAGGCGCGCATGGCCTCCTCATCGATGCGCTCCAGGATCCCTCGTGCTATCCGCATGCCCATCCAGCTTTCGCCGTAGAGCAGGTCTTTCTTCTGCTCACCGGCGCGGTCAAACATCGCCTTTAACTCTTGGCTGGAGACGCCTGCTTCCTTTGCCATCACGTCGTTCTTGGCCAGCTCGGAACGATAGGCTTCGAACGTCTTTTTATCGCCAAACGGCGAGGCGCTGGGGCGATTCATCTTCTCCAATGCGGCTTCATAGTCTTGCTTGGCCTTCCAATAGTCGCGATAGCGATTCTCCAACGCATTGGGATGGGCCTTGCTGTACTCGGCCAACTTTTGATTGTCCGCCGACTGCATCAACAAGAGGTCGTCGCTCATCTCAACCAGTTGGAGCAACTGAGCGGCAGCAAAGTAATCCGCCCGGTTATAACCTTCGGTCATCCATTGTTCTTCTTGCTCCACCATCGCCTGATAGGCGCTGGCCAACTCTGTCATCAGACCGATCGGATCCTCCAGCAGCAGGATGGCGGCCTCCCCCTGGTAAGCAGGCAGTATTTTGCTGGTCAATACGCTAGCACTTTGCGTTTTTGGCGTTTGGGTCAACCAACACCACTGATCGGTTTTGGCATGAGTGCTTTGCTGCGGGTGTACCTCTGCAAGATGCTTCTCAAGCTGCTCAGGTGGCAGCAGATGTCGAGACCCATTTTGACAATCAAAACCGCCCAACTGGCAGGTTTGCATCATCTTTTGACGTAGCTTGGGGGAGCGCAGCAGCTGGCCTTGCAGCTTGGGCGAGATCTTGGTGCGACTGTAAAGCACCTGCACAGAACCGGAACGACTGACCACTATGGTAGAGTCCGATTCCTGATAAACAAACGCCTCCTTGCCTGAGGCGGATGCCAGTCCTTTCTGCTCCAGCTTGGCAACGCCCCCGTTCTCCGCCAATTGATAGGCATGGATGATATCGGGGCGCTTGCTGTGGATCACATAGAGATAGCTCGTCTCGTCAATCAATCGGATCCCGACGGGGCGGTACTTGATGTTGGCAGCATGGTTGCTGGCTATGGCTGGATGGACCGTTTTCTGTTCAACCAACGCATAACGAACCGGTAATAGTTGAATCTTGTTCTTCTTCAATGGGCAAGCTTTAGTGCTCCCCTGAGCATTGGCACTGCTTGCTGCTGCAGCGTCTTGATTAGCACTCATATCTCAGTTCCCATTCTATGTTGTGTCTCGGCGAGCTCGGCGGCTCGCTCAATTCTCTGTGAGGGGGTGAGTGAAGAAGTACACATGAGCAGTGCTGTAATGGCGGGATAAGCGTCACTCTCCTTCCAGGCAGTGCCGAGGTAACCCAGTACATTGAAGAAAAACAACAGGTCCCTTGGGCTTTCGAACCCTTTGCCATAGCCCCATTCAGCCCACTCTGCGACCCACTGACGAGCATCAAGCTGTTCACCCAGACGTTCGGGGAACCATTTCTCCATATGGCGCCAGATATCATTTAGGGTGTTCAACCAGGTTACCTCTCCAAGACGTGTCCACTGGGCATCACTCAGACGTAGCAACTTGCCAACTGGCAGTTCCGACGTGGAAACCTTTTTGTTCCACCATTCGGCAGGGGAGTTTGGGCGCAGCAACTTGTGCACAGGGATCCATACCTGCTCAATAGCCTGCCAAAGCCAAGGCTCGTCATCGAGCAGTAGGCGGAACATGCCATCGGGTTGAGCCATCTTGAGCAAAATGCGACTACCGTAAGAACTTTCAACCTCGATCAATTGGCGTAGCCGCTCCGCGAGTGGTAATAACGGGAGACGAGAGGAAAGGAGATATCCCCACCCCTCTTCTCCGTGGGCATACCAATCGAGCAGTGCTGGTGACGCCTCAACCAAGCAGGGAGAGGCTTCTCGCAGGGCATCCCAAGGTGCATAGAGATATATAGGTTGATAGGCAGGGCTATCGGTTACCTCAAACAACTGCCGTTCAAGCTCGGGGATCTGCCCGCCATCGAGCAGCAGATAGAGGTGATCTCCTTTGGCCAAATCAAACTCGGGCAAAACCATTACTGGCTCTCCCCCTTGGCCAGCTGTTCACAAATTTCACAGACCGGTTCTGCCGATTTCAGCGTCGCGATTTGACGCGCAGGCTCCATGGGGGGAGGTGGGGCTACCACCTCAACTGCACCGGGCTGTATAGGCATCTGCCCCGCCCAGCCGGAACCGGATCCCGGGCTGCCGCCGGAGTTCATCTTGATGGAGCCGCCAGAGAGAGTGACACCGCTCGGATCGATTTTGACAAAACTGCCACCGACCTTGAGCGTCAACTCGGCGCCCGCTTCCATCACTATCTTCATCCCCGCCTTGTGGTGCGCCTCGGTGCCCACCTCCACCAGGAAAGATTGCCCGAGCTTCTGGTGCATGGAGGCATCCACGGTGAGCGAATAGTCTGCCTTGATCTGATCCCGCTTCTCGCCGTTCACGGTGAGATGGTCATTGGCCTTGATGCGGGTCACCCGCTCATTGTCGATGTCCCTGTGCTCGTCGTGTTTGATGTGCCAGGCCGCGTCGTTCTCGATGAGCCAATTCAGGTCTTTCTGACCGTGGATATAGATCTCTTCCTTGCCCGCCTGATCTTCGAATCTCAGCTCGTTGAACCCTTCCCCCTGATGGGTCTCGGTGCGCAGCACGGTGCGGGTCTTGTTGACCGGCAACTCGTAGGGCGGACGGTTGGTGGCGTGGTAGGTGCGGCCCGTGATAATCGGCTGATCCGGATCCCCTTCCAGGAAGCTCACTATCACCTCGTGGCCGATGCGCGGGATGGTCATCATGCCGTACTGACCGCCGGCCCAGCCCTGGCTCACCCGCACCCAGCAGGAGCTCTGATCGTTTGAGCTGCCGTAGCGGTCCCAGGGGAACTGCAGCTTCACCCGGCCGTGCTCGTCGCAGTAGATCTCTTCCCCTTCTGGCCCCACGACTATAGCGATCTGCGGGCCGTCCACCATGGGTTTGTGGGGGGCCTCAGGGCTACCGATGCGCGCGCGCCAAGTGGTATTCCCCTTCACCACCCCGAATTCGTTATGGTAGACGGTCGGGCCACTGCCTCCCTCCTCCTCCAGCGCCTGGGGCTGTTGGCCGGTGTGGCTGATGTGCACGATTTGCCAGTCGGCGTTGAGCACGCCGTTCGGGTGTTCGGTGAGGGAAAACGTCTGACCCGGCGACAGGGCCGCGCAGTTGGACTTACCCTGGCCGGTGACGGCGTCGTTGCGCAGGGCATCGAGCCGATGCTGGGCAAAGGCCTTGCCGCTCGGATCCCGCTTGTAGCGGCCTGGGGAGTCGAAATGCTGATAGGTATCGCGCTGATGGGCGAGCTCGGCGCCGCGCTGCTTGTGGGAGAGACCATAGGCCGGGGTCTTGAAGCTGTAGTCCTTGAGCTCCACATCCGACGTCCTCACCGCCTCCCGATAGTGGAACTGGCGCACATAGGGGCCCTGCTCCAAGGAGCGGTTGCCGAGGTTGAAGAAGAGCTCGGGGCCCGCGGTCAGCGCGGCGGCATCATCGGCAAAGACGATACGGTGCTTGCCGGTTTCAAATTCGTGGAAGTAGAAGAGCCCCTCTTCGGCGGCGAGCCGGTTCACGAAATCGAGATCTGTCTCTCGGTACTGGACGCAGTATTCCCGCTGGACGTGCTCGTTTTTCAGCGCGAAGGCGTAGTCGGTGATGCCGTGCTCTTGCAGCAAGATGGAGAGGATTTCGTCCGGCTTCTGGGCCTGGAAGATGCGGGAATTTTGGCGCAATGAGAGGCGCCACAGGGCCGGCTGCACCAACAGCTGATAGCGGGTGCGGCGAAAACCGCTGTCCCCCTGGGAAAAATCGCTCACCACACCGCACACCCGGCGCTGCAGCTCACCGTTGTACCAGATGAGCAGCTCGCAGGGCTGGTCCAGCACGGCGCCGAAGTCCACGTCCGGCTGGGGGCTGGCAAGTTCCAGCCTCAGCTGGAAGGGGCCGTTTAACGCCTCTTCCAGCGCAAATTCCGCCACCACGAAGGTGCTCTCTGGCAAGGCCCCCACCTTCACCGTGAACTGTAATCCCGTGCTGTTGGCCATCGTGAGCCCCTTGTCTGTTCGTGCCGTGGCTGGCGCGCTCAGCGGCGCGCCGTCGGTCATCTCAAGTTGGGTGAACGCCGCACGCGACGCTCACCGAACGGGAGAAACGCAAGCGGGCCGACAAGCGGCCCGGTGGATTCAGGAGAAGTTGCGATGGATGTAGGTCGCCAGTTCCCGGCTGCGATCATCCCCCCGCGTCTGCAGATCGGCGATCACTTCGCGCACCACACCGCGGTAGAGGACGGATCCATTTTGCAGTGTGCGGTGGTTGTGACCCACGTCGGTGAAGGTGGCGCCCCCCTTGTGCAGGTGCACATGGGGTTCTTTATGGTCGGGATAGAAACTCTCTTTGGGCATGATCCTTCCTCCAGTCAAAGAAGGGGGCCTCGGCCCCCTCGATCAGCGCGATCGCGGCAATTAGGCCTCGATCGGCGCACGCCAGTCGTCCGCACCGGAGGTACCGGCGACGGTGTGCTCCCAATCGATCTTGCGGTAGGCCAGGGAGACCTGGATCAGCTGGGTGAAGTCGGACATGGCCGGATCCTGGCAGTGCGGCATCTGGCAGTCGATGTCGACGATGGTGGCATCGGTCAGCACAGTGCTGAAGAAGTGCTCCTGCTTGCCCTCGACGGAGGTGCGGTACCACTTCAGGGTCACTTTCGGCAGCATTTCACCGGAGGCCAGGGAGTTGTACATCAGCGGCACGGCCTTGTTCAGGGCCACGGTGAACTTGAACGGTTTGTGGACGCGCTGACCGGCAGGCTGACCGGATTGCGGGTCGGTCGGCACGGTGACGACGTGCTGGAATTCCTGCACCAGCATCTCGTCTTCGTGGCCTTGCACGAAGATGTTGCCGACGGAGTCGGAGGTGAAGGCACCGGCGGTGATGTTGCCCTGGGTTTTACCTTCGATGCTGATATAACATGGAGTTGGCATGTGTATGCTCCTGATTGGTTGAACGGTGATGACACTCAACCGAAACCATTAGCAGCGACCATGCCATCTTATTTAATGCTTATATTTCAATGGGCTAGAAGAAATCATCCAGCACCAGACAGCACAAGTAGCGCAACAAACCGCATTCACCAACCACTTAAACCGTAAAGCATTGCATTATCAGCACATTCATCTGTCTGGCGGGCAATTAATTGCGCCAGACCGACGAGTCCACTGCTACTCATCCACATTGGCGACCGACGCCAGCTCCACATTCAGCCTGACGACCCCCTGCTTGAGTGCCCAGGAGATGGCCTGACACTTGCTGTTCGCCCCCAGCTTGGTCACCACGTTGTTCAGATGGAACGTCACCGTGCGCGGGGTGATCCCCAGGATCTGGGCAATGTCGCTGGTCTGCTTGCCCTCGGCGGCCCAGCGGCACACCTCCAGCTCCCGCAGGCTCAGGGCATCGTGGGGCGACAGGCCCACCAAGCAGACCCGCGCCACCGCTTCGAAGATGTGCATGGAGAGCCAGGTGAGGGAGGGCACATCCGCCAGCCACCGGGCTTCGGTGCGCGGCGCACTGGCGATCAGCGAGAGCAGGCCGACATGACCGTTGGCCCCGTGCCAGGGGAAGGTGATGCCATCGCACAACCCCGCCTCCCGGGCCAGGGTCATGACCGCCAGGCTCTGCTCGTCACACACTCCCTCCCCCATGAGATCCGCCCACAGGATGGGGGTGCTCTGTACCATGCCGCGCTGCACCACGGGATCGATGGCAAAGAAGTTCGCCTGGGTATAGGCATCCACCCAGGCCTGGGGGCAGCCATTGAAAATGATGACATCCGGCCGCTGTATGGTATTGGGGAAGATCAGGGCCATGCGAAAGTGATCAAACCCCATTTGTGCCGTCAGTTTGCGTAGCAGCGCCACTATGGTGCGTTCATCCTTGGCCCCGTCGAACTGGGAGATGAGGTCTAATGCGTCAGTTGTATCCATGTCATTATCTTGCTTGAAACGTTAGCCACATTGTTCAGCCCCAACCCCAATGGACGCTGAACCGACCGTTAACAAATAGCAACAGCCAGGCTACAAAAACAAAAAGACCCGGTGACGTGAGTCAGCTGGGCCATATGAGTGAATGGTCGGAACCACTCGAAACCAAACCTACCATCCCATAAAAACGGGAACAGACCTAATTATTAATATATTTAGTAAATAAAAACTCCAATTGACATATTTTACACAATTAAAATCTGCAAAACTCAGCATATTAAACTGCCGCATCTTGCCGTTCTGACCCCGTTTGGGCGGAGTAGCCGCTCATCTTCACCGATGAAACCCCATACAAGCCCATCCCCATCAGAAACCCGGGCCTGCTGGTACCGGGCAGGGATATAGGTGCTGATATCAATGGTTTATATAGGTGGCTGATATGGAAATTAAGCCGGATCCGAGATCCGGCTCACAGGCCGCACGGCTAGGGCTCAGATGATTGAGTCTCTCCCCTAGTCTGATAACAGCGTCTCTCAGGGACGCTCCCCCAGCGCCAGCCGGCGGTTGATGTCGGCGACCACGGGGGCTATGTCCGCCAGGGTGTCGATCACATAGTGGGCCCCCGCCTGGCGCAGCCTGGCCTCGGCGGGGGCGCGCCGCGCGGCTATCTCCTCCTGCCCCATGGCCGCAAACTCCTCCAGGGTGGCGCCAAACTCGTTGCCGGAGACAGAGAGCCCCACGGTCCACATGCCGGCGTTCAGACCCTCGTCAATGCCGGGCGCGGCGTCGTCCACCTTGATGCAGCGATGCACGGCGCTTAGCCCGAGCTCAATCACATTGGCCAACGCCATCCAGGGGCCGGGGCGCCCGCCGGCCCCGAGATCGTCGGTAGCAACCCAGTGATCCGGGCGATAGCCCAGCTCGGCAGCCGCCGGCACCAGGGCCTCCATCACGGGGCGTGGATAGCCGGAGCAGGAGCCGATGCGAAGCCCCTGGGCCCGCAGGCTCGCCAGCACAGGCAATACGCCCGGGATGGGGGCGGCGAAGCGGGTCACCGCCGCTACCTGCAGCGGCATGAAGGTGTGATAGAGGTGATCCACCTCTTCACGGCTCATGGGGTGGCCGAAGCGGGCCTGCCAGCGGGCATCCACCGAGGGCAGGCGGCCCAGGGTCGCGATGTGATCCCACTTGCCAAGGCCCATAGGCTGGCGCGCCTCGTCCAGGGTCACCTCGAAATCGTAAGCCCGGGCGAACGCCTCCACGAAGATGGAGGTCGGCGCAAAGGAGCCAAAGTCCACTACTGTGCCGGCCCAATCGAGGATCAGCCCCTGGACGTCCGTGGCGCTGTGAATGGCTATCTGTGTCTCAGTCATGTGAGTTTTCCTGTTCTTGTGAGGCTTCGATCTCGCCGAGGGCCTGATCGAGGATGGCAATGGCCTGCGCCAGATCGGCGCGGCTGATGTTGAGGGGGGGTGAGAGCTGGATGACGTTGCCCTGGGAGACCTTGAAGCTCAGGCCCAGCGCGAGGCAGCGATAGAGCAGCCGCTCGGCGGCGGCGCTGGCCCGGGTCCGACTCTGGTGATCTGCCACCAGATCCAGCGCCCACAGGAGGCCGATGCCGCGCACCTGACCTATCAGGGGGTGGCGCTCGGCTAGCTTCCCAAGTTCGGCGGCCATGAAGCGGCCGTCCTCCTGCACCTTGGCCAGCAGCCCCTCTTCACGGATCACGGCTATGGTGGCCAGGGCCGCCGCGCAGCCGATGGGGCTCTTCTCATGGGTGTAGTGGCCCAGGGAGATGGCGGCCGCCTGATTGAAGCGATCCCGGGTGATGAGGGCGGCAAACGGAACAATGCCTCCCCCCAGCCCCTTGCCGAGGCAGATGATGTCGGGCTCGATGCCGAACTCCTCGAAGCTGAACCAGTGGCCGGTGCGACCGAGGGCATTGGGGATCTCGTCGACGATGAGCAGCACCCCATGGCGATCGCAGATCTCCCGCACCCGCTGCCAGTAGGCACGAGATGGCACCTGCACGTCCGTGTTGCGGATGGGCTCGGCGATGAAGGTGCCTATGCCCCCTTCCTTCTCAATCACGTATTCGAGGTAGTCGGCGTAGTGCAGATCCTCACCCTCGCCGCGATACCAGGCCCCGCGATAACGGGTGGGAGGCGGGATCCGCTCCACCCCGGGGAGCAGAGGCCCCATCCCGGCGCGAAAACAGGCCTCACCGCCGACCGAGATGGCATCCAGGGAGGCGCCGTGGAAGGCATCCCAGAGCGAGACCACCTTGCTGTTGCCCGTGATGAAGCGGGCGAGCTTGAGGGCGATGCCCACCACCTCGCTGCCCCCTGGCGCAAACAGCACCCGATTGAGATCGCCGGGAGCCAGCTCCGCCAGGGTGCGGGCACAGTCGATGGCGACCCTATGGGTGTAGCGGCGCGGCGCGAACGGCAGATCCGCCAGCTGCTGCTGCACCCGCGCCACCACGCTAGGGTGACCGTGGCCGAGCTGGTGCACGCTGTTGCCGTGAAAATCGAGATACTGATGGCCGGAGGCGCTGGTCAGCCGGCTCCCCTGCGCCCCCGTCAACAGATCGAGGCAGGGGCTGGAGAGGGCCTGATGGAGGAAATAGCGGCCATCTTCGGCCAGGCCATCACGCACCGGCTCGCTCTGCCCCGCCCACCAGCGCAGGCGCGCCTCCCCCAGGTTGATGTCCCCCTCGGTGTCGGCGAGGCCGCCGCCGGGCAGGGCCGGATGGCGGCTCATCGCGCCCCCTCCTGCCAGTAGCAGGCGCCGGCCATGGCGCTCAGCAGCCCACGCACCCGGGCCGGAGTCACGTCCCCTATGTTGCCGATGCGAAAGCAATCCGCCTGGGAGACCTTGCCTGGATAGATGACGAAGCCCTGGGCCTTGAGGCGCTGATAAAAATCGACGAAGCGATAGTCGGGATGGGTGGGGGAGTAAAAAGCCGTGATGATGGGGGATTGCCAGGGCGCGGGTAGCAGGGGCTCGAAGCCGAGGGCGGCCATGCCTTTCACCAGGGTGCGCTGGTTCTCTTGATAGCGGCGGTAGCGGGCGGCTATGCCCCCCTCTTCCTCCAGCTCCCGCAGCGCCTGGGCGAAGGCCAGCACGGTGTGGGTCGGCGAGGTGAAGCGCCACTTGCCCCCCTGCTGCTCCATGGTCTGCCACTGGGCGTGCAGATCGAGGGAGACGGAGCGGGCCCGACCGGCGCAGGCCGCGAGAGCCGAGCGGCGGGCGATGACGAAGCCAAAACCCGGCACCCCCTGGATGCACTTGTTGGCGGAGCTGATGAGAAACTCGATGCCAAGGCGCCCCATGTCGATGGGGATGCCGCCAAAGCTGCTCATGGCATCGACGATGAGCCGGATGCCGCGGCGCTGGCAGAGCGCCGCCACCTCTTCCAGCGGGTTCAGCATGCCGGTGGTGGTCTCGCAGTGCACCATGGCCAGGTGGGTGATCCCGGGGTGCTGGCCGAGCAGGGCCTCGATGGCCGCCGCCTCCGGGCGCGCCGTCTCGCCGCAGTCGAGCTCTAGGTGGCGCAGGCCAAGGCAGATCGCCATCTCCACCATGCGGGCCCCGTAGGCACCGTTGTTGATGATGAGCAGGCAGTCATCAGGCCCGAGCGCCGAACCCAGCACGCTCTCCACCACGTAGCTGCCGCTGCCCTGCAGCAGCACGGTGCTGTAGTCGGCAACATATTGCGGGCTCATGGCCAGGCGCACCAGCTCGTGGCGGATGGGCTCCACCACCCCCAGGTTGTAGTCCGCATCCCAGGTGCAGCTGTCCTGCAACATGGCGGCGCGCACCGTGGGGGTGGTCGAAAGGGGGCCCGGGGTCAACAGCAGGTAGTCGACGGCAGTTGGGGCGGCAGGGATGTGGGTCATGGCTTGCTCCATTTGGTATATACCAGATAGAGCCTATTGTGGTGATCTCCTCCTCCCGGGTCAAAGGGGTGCCCCATCGTGCAACAAAAAATTCATTTTCGGCGTCATCCTCGCGATAATCTAGGGATCCTGAGCCAGAGACCAAAACTGGTCTCTACCAAGTATCGTTTCGTCCACAAGGATCACCATGAGCAAACCCCAATACCTGCAGATCAAGGACGCCCTCGCCACCCAGATCCAGGCGGGCGGACTGCAGGCCAACGACAAGCTCCCCTCGGAGCGGCTGCTGGGAGAGCTCTACGGCACCACCCGGGTCACCATCCGCGAGGCCCTGGTGCAACTGGAGGCAAGCGGTCTCATCTACCGGGAGGACAGGCGCGGCTGGTTCGTCACTCCACCCCGTTTTCGCCTGAACCCGAGGCGCACCTCCAACTTCCACCAGATAGTGCGCGAGCAGGGAGGAGAGCCTCACACCGAGCTGCTGGAGAAGAGCCGCCAGGCGGTCCCTCCGGCCCTGATGGCGCGGCTGCAGCTCAAGCCGTTCGACAGCCTGTTCCTGCTCAAGCGGCTGCGTTACGCCAACGGGCGCGCCCTCTGCTACTGCGAGAACCACTGCCTGCCCGAACGGGTGCCCGGCCTGCTTGAGCTGGATCTCAACGGCAGCCTGACCGAGATCTACGAGGCCCATTACGGCCTGCAGTACGCCCGCATGCAGGTGCGTTTCTTCCCCACCGCCCTGCCGGACGAGGTGGCCAAGGCGCTGGGAGCCACCGCCGGGCTACCCGCCCTGCGCCTGGAGCGACTCAACTTCGATCAGCACGGCCGGGTGCTCGACTTCGATCTGGAATACTGGCGCCACGACAGCCTGGAGATAGAGGTGGATACCGAGGAGTAGCCTCATCAAAACGTCACGGGGCCGTCACTTGAACGTCATAATCCTCCCCTAGCCTCTCTCTCGACCAATCTGGTTTATACCAATTTCGATGGAGACAGAGGATGAAACAGGGAACCCCCTTGCTGGCGAGCGCACTGCTGGCCGCCATGACAGCCCCGGTGATGGCCGCGACCGACCTCACCGTCTATACCGCCTTCGAGCCGGAGCAGCTCACCGAGCTGAAGACCGCCTTCGAGCGCCAGCACCCGGACATCCAGATCAAGTGGGTGCGGGACTCCACCGGCGTGGTCACCGCCCGGCTGCTGGCCGAGAAGGCCCAGCCCAAGGCGGACGTGGTGTGGGGGCTGGCGGCCACCAGCCTGATGCAGCTCGATCAGCAGCAGATGCTGGCAGGCTACGCGCCCAAGGGGCTGGACAAGCTCGACAGCCGCTTCCGTGACCCCAAGGCGGAGCCGCACTGGATCGGGCTGGATGCCTTCTTCAGCGCCATCTGTTTCAACAAGGTCGAGGCCGAAAAGCAGGGGATCCCGGCGCCCACCAGCTGGAGCGACCTCACCAAGCCCATCTACAAGGGCAAGGTGATCATGCCAAACCCCAGCTCGTCCGGTACCGGCTTCCTGAGCGTGGCGGGCTGGCTGCAGAGCATGGGCGAGCAGCAGGGCTGGCAGTTCATGACAGGCCTGCACCAGAACATAGACCGCTACACCCACTCGGGCTCGGCCCCGTGCAAACTGGCGGCCAGCGGCGAGACTGTGGTCGGTATCTCCTTTGACTTCCCCGCCACCAGCCTCAAGGGCAAGGGCGCCCCCATAGACGTTATCTTCCCGAGCGAAGGCTCAGGCTGGGACATGGAAGCCGCCGCCATCCTCAAGGGCACCCCCAAACTCGAAGCGGCCAAGCAGTTGCTGGACTTCGCCGCCACCGAGCAGGCCAACAGCCTGTACAACAAGTCCTTCGCCGTGGTCGCCATTCCCCAGGTCGCCAAGGCCAGGGACGGATACCCCGCCGACATCAAGGGCCAGATGATCGAGAACGACTTCGCCTGGGCAGCCCGCGAGCGCAACCAGATCCTGAGCCAGTGGACCGCCAGCTTCGACGGCAAGTCAGAGGCCAAGCAGTAAGCGCCATCCTGGCGAGCATGACGCATCAACAAGGCCGACCCTAGTCGGCCTTTTGTCGTTGATGGCAGGAGCCAGATTCATCATCGATGCCTGCCAAGGCGCTCACCCTGGCCCCTCTGCCCTGACCCCGCAGCCATGACCCCCGACCATCACGCTCCCGTCATCTTTCTGTCATGGCACGGTCACACTTCAATCGCAAACTGGTATATACCAAATCAGCAGTGAGTCAGACCATGAGCCGGCCCTACCTGGACATCCAGCACCTCAACAAGCACTTCGGGAGCTTTCAGGCCCTGAAAGAGATCTCCCTCGCCGTCGCGCAGGGAGAGTTCGTCTGCTTCCTCGGCCCCTCCGGCTGTGGCAAGACCACCTTGCTGCGGGCCATCGCCGGCCTGGATCTGCCGGACGGCGGCGAGATCTGGCAGGGAGGGCGCAACATCTCCCAGCTGCCGCCCCAGCAGCGGGACTTTGGCATCGTCTTCCAGTCCTACGCCCTGTTTCCCAACTTGACGGTGGCCCAGAACATCGCCTTCGGCCTCGAGAACCAGAGGCAGGACAAGGAGAGCATCCAGCAGAAGGTGCAGCACTGGCTGGCGCTGGTCGGCCTCGAGGCCCAGTCCCACAAGTACCCGAGCCAGATTTCCGGCGGCCAGCAGCAGCGGGTGGCGCTGGCCAGGGCTCTGGCCCTCTCCCCCGGTCTGCTGTTGCTCGACGAGCCTCTGAGCGCCCTCGATGCCCTGGTGCGCACTCACCTGCGCAGCGAGATCCGCGCCCTGCAACAACGCCTCGGCATCACCACCATCATGGTGACCCACGATCAGGAGGAAGCCCTGACCATGGCGGATCGCATCGTCGTGATGGAGGGGGGCCGAATCGTGCAGGTGGGCACGCCCCAGGAGATCTACCACAGGCCGGCGAGCCGCTTCGTGGCAAGCTTCGTCGGCACCATGAACTTCCTCGACGCCCTGGTGCTGAGCCCGCAGCAGGTACGCCTGAACGAGCAGCCCCTGGCGCTGGCCAACCGGGCCGCGGCCGGCAGCAAGCTGCAGATAGCCATTCGCCCCGAGGCCATCAGCCTCTCCCCCCCGGCCCAGAACGGCTTGCAGGCCGAGGTGACGCAGGTGGAGTTTCTCGGCGCCACCCAGCGCCTCATCTGCAGCGCCCAGACCTACCTCGGCCCTCAGCAGGTGCTGGTACAAGGCCCCAACGACGAACGGACCCAGTGGCGCACCGGCATGCTCTGCTCCCTGCACTGGCCCGCAAATGCCGTGCAGTGTTTCGACGGGGAGGCCCTATGACGCTGCAATCCAAGACGTTCGGGGCAACCCGAATGGCTAACGGATGGCGCCAGCACCTAACGGGCTGGAGCCGGGACAGCCTCATTCAGCTCGTGCTGTTGTTGCTCGGCATAACCCTGCTGGCCGGCGGCCTGCTGCTGCCCCTGCTCGCCATGCTGCAAAAGAGCCTGCAGGACCTGGACGGTAACTGGGTGGGGCTCACCAACTTTCGGGACTACTTCCTCTCCCCGAACCTGACTCGCACCATAGGCAACACCCTCTGGCTCGGCCTGCTCATCACGCCCCTGGTGGTCACTGTCGCCTTCGGTTACGCCTATGCCCTCACCCGCACCTGCATGCCGGGCAAGGGGCTGTTTCGGCTCATCGGCCTCATTCCCCTGCTGATGCCTTCCCTGCTGCCCGCCATCAGCCTGGTCTACTGGTTCGGCAATCAGGGCATCGCCAAGGAATTGCTGGGGGGAGAGAGCATCTATGGCCCCATCGGCATAGTGATGGGGCTCGGCTTCTGGTGCTTCCCCCACGCCCTGATGATCCTCATCACGGCCCTTGGTCACAGCGACGCCCGCCTGTACGAGGCCGCCAGGGTGCTCGGCAGCTCGCCCCTTCGCACCTTCCTCACCGTGACCCTACCCACCGCCCGCTACGGCCTCCTGAGTGCCGCCATCGCGGTATTCACCCTGACCATCTGCGACTTCGGGGTGGCCAAGGTGATCGGCGGCCAGTACAGCGTGCTGGCCACCGACATCTATCGCCAGGTGATCGGCATGCAGAACTTCTCCCTGGGAGCGGTCGCCAGCGTCACCCTGCTGCTGCCCGCCCTGCTGAGCTTCGCACTCGAGCACAGGGTGCGCAGCAAGATGCAGGAGCAGAGCAGCAGCAAGTCCGTGCCTTACCGCCCCACCCCGCACAAGGTGCGGGATCTGCTGGCGCTGCTCTGGTGCGGGCTCTGGGCCCTGCTGTTCCTGGCCCTGGTCGGCATGGCGGTCTATGGCTCCCTGGTGCAGTTCTGGCCCTACAACCTCAGCCTGACCCTGGAGCACTATGCCTTCGACAGCAACAGCGTCTACGGCTGGCAACCCTTCACCAACACCCTCAAGCTCGGCGCCCTTACCGCCATCTTTGGCACTGGCCTCATCATGGTGCTGGCCTGGGCCCAGGAGAAGGGGTGCCACTTCGCCCCCCTGCGTCAACTGATGCACCTGCTTGCCATGCTCTCCCTGGCGGTGCCGGGCATGGTGCTGGGGCTGGGTTACATCTTCTTCTTCAACCGACCGGACAGCCTGCTCGGCAGCCTCTACGGCACTCTGCCGCTGATGGTGCTCTCCTGCATCATCCACTACTACACTGTGGGTCACATGACGGCGCTCACCAGCCTCAAGCAGCTGCCGCGGGAGCTGGAGCTGGTCGCCATCTCCCTGCGCATCCCGCTGATCAAGGCGTTCTGGCGCGTCACCCTGCCCGCCAGCCTGCCCGCCCTGCTGGAGGTCTTCATCTACCTCTTCGTCAACGCCATGACCACCACCTCGGCGGTGATCTTCCTCTACTCCAGCGACAGCGTGCTCGCCTCCATCGCCGTGCTCAACATGGAGGACTCCGGCGACACAGCCGCCGCCGCCGCCATGGCCACCCTGATCCTGCTGGCGGCCGCCAGCGTCAAGCTGCTGCAACTTGGTCTCAGCCGTACCCTGCTGACCCACACCCAGCGCTGGCGCCAACCCTGACTCTCAACGGAGAACACATGCCTCACACTCAACTCCCCTTCTGGCTGGCCGAGGCGCTGGCCGCCGAGCAACCCGCAGACCCCACTCCCTTGCAGGGTCGCCATGATGCCGACATCTGCATCGTCGGCGGCGGCTTCACCGGGCTCTGGTGCGCCATCCATCTCAAACAGGCTGACCCCGAATTACGGGTATTGGTGCTGGAGAAGGGGCTGTGCGGCGGTGGCGCCTCGGGTCGCAACGGCGGCTGCCTGCTCACCTGGTCCGCCAAGTACCCCAGCCTGTGCAAGCAATTCGGCGAGGCACAGGCCGCCTGGCTGGTGCGCACCTCGGAGCAAGCGGTGCATGAGATAGGCCGGTTTTGCGAGGCCCATGGCATAGAAGCAGAGCTGCGGGTAGAGGGCACCTGCTACACAGCCACCAGCGAGGCTCAGCGCGGTGCCATGGCCCCCATCATGGCGAAACTGGACAAGGCGGGGCTGAACCAGTGGCAGCCCATAGCGGCGCAGGATCTGGCGGGACAATGCGGCTCGGTGGCGCATCTGGAGGGAGTCTTCAGCCCCCACGCGGGCTCGGTGCAGCCGGCCCTGCTGGTGCGCGGCCTGCTGCGGGTCGCCCGGGAGCTCGGGGTGGAAGTCTATGAGCAGACCCCCATGCAGCGATTGGAAGCCGGGCAAGCCGCCCGGATCCAGACTCCGCAAGGGATAGTGAACGCCGACAAGGTGGTGCTGGCCATGAATGGCGCCATGGTGGAGCACTTTCGCGAATTTCGCCGAGCCATAGTGCTGGTCTCCTCCGACATGGTGATCACGGAACCCGCCCCCGACGCCTTGGCCGCCCAGCAGATGGATCACGGCCGCAGCACGGTGGATGGCCGCACCTTCGTCTACTATGCGCGCTCGACCCCGGCCGGGCGCCTGATGCTCGGCAAGGGGGGCAACACCTTCGCCTTCGCTAACCGCCACCAGGCCCAATTCGATGAGCCCAGCCGCTACCTGACGCCCCTCACCCAGGCCCTGCGCCGCTTTTTCCCGGCCCTCAAAGACGTGCCCATCGCCGCCAGCTGGTGCGGCGCCTCGGACCGCTCCGTGGACGGCCTGCCCTTCTTCGGCCACTGGCGCCGGCAGCCGAACATTGTCTACGGCCTGGGTTATTCCGGCAACGGGGTGGCCCAGAGCTGGATCGGCGGCCGCATCCTGGCGGCCATGGTTAGAGGCGATAAGCGGCCAGAGGATGAGCCCTGGCGCCGGTGCGCCCTGGTGGGGGGCCCGCGCGGCTATTTCCCGCCCGAGCCCATACGATGGCTCGGAGCCATGCTGGTGCGCAACGCCATTCGCCGCAAGGAGAGGGCCGAAGATGCAGGGAGGCCAGTGCGCTGGCTCGACAAACGGCTGGCGAGCCTCGCCGACGCCGCCGGTAAGGCCGACAAGTAGCGAGCACAGCACCGGTAGAGCCGAGCTCCCGGCCATGACATGGCCATTATTCACCCATGGATGAAAACCCAATAGCCATTCATCTGATGCATGACGGGACCCCGCACTGACCTCTATCCGCAGAGTGGAGCCGCCTGGCGATCGAAGGCCCTGGCACCAGAACCGGACCAAGCCAGTTCTCGGGGTACGAGATGCAGAGTGATGAAAGAGAGAGAAAACGAAACACCGATACCAAAGCCCGTAGCATCAAGCCTGAAGATAAATCCCTTGCTCACAGTGACATCACAGGGTTGAGGCTACCCCCTCTACCATCAGGGCAGAGGCTGTTGGTGTTCCGCTATGTTAGCCCACTGACGAAGAAATGATGTAACGCAGGTTTCGGGACTTACCCGAGATCTCGATCACTGATGCTGCTCGAGACGTGCAGACAATCCGGAAACAGTTGGCGAATAATCTGGATCAACGAAGGGTCCACCAGCTGCAGGAGCAGAGCAAGCCGAAGTTCCCGACGCTGGAAGCATTAGCCAAACTTGTATACGGAAGCTTGCTACCAGACCGGAAAAACCCTAAACATGGCAAACAATGGATAACCACATTGGCGCAATATCCAGTGCATGGCATTGGGATAATCAGGCTGGGTCGCCAAGCATTTGGCCAGCTCATATTTAGTGCGACCATTCCCCAGCTTTGCGGCTTGAGATAACTCACCATCAGCGAGTGACGCTGTGGAAGAACAGGCTGCAAGCATTCTGGTTGCCAGCGTCATCCATAACACTATGTATTTCATGACAATATTCTTCGAGTAGTGAAAATTTAGTCGTGGATGAAGAGCTGCCGACTTACGGACTGTCTAATCATTCTTTTCCGCAACCTGATGGCGGACATAAAGCGGGGCTTGAGGATCTACAGTCCCCACAGCCGATAACCTCGCGTCCACGCCGCTCGCCAATCAGGTTGCCAGCACGGTCATAACCGTACTCACGGGTGAGCCCCGTCAGCACGCCCCCCCTCTTGCAATTGGCCACTCTGGGCGCAGGTGAGCGGGCTCTGGTCGTGATATGGGGGATGAAAGGAGAAATATCGCGATTATTACCTGCAATACCGGCAACAATAAATCGCGAAAGCCCAATTACGCGTCGTAATCAGGCCTATGGTTGAATTTTTAAACTGAAATTACCACGGTAAATGTTGGGCTTTACTTCGTTCAGAACCAACCTATGGTTTAGCCAAAAATACGAGATTATAGCTGATAAAAAGGAGGTACTACAGGCTTTCTAGCAGGCTATTAACAAGCTCGAAACCATACACCTCCATGATGGTGTATTTATTATACTCGGAAACAGGGATTCGCTTTATTTCCTCCTCTCCTTTATATAGACCACCAGCATAGTTAAATATTTTAAGTTCTTCTTTATCCTCGGCCAGCTCTGCATGACCAATGATTTCCCAAGAACCATCCTCAATCTTTTGATTCCCTGTAAATATGACTGTCATCTCTCCCCCCATATCCATAACAGGAATAGGGGTAAGAATTCCGTCATTTTTAAAAACCTTACTATCTTGCACAAAAACAACGCAAAAACCAATTACTTTCTTAAATTTACCTCTTGGGGAAAAAACAACTTGGCAGAGGACAAACTTACCTTTTACAGGAATAATAAAGATATCACCTTCTTTATATTTCACTTTCACAATCCTTTACCTCTCAAAATAGAAAGAGCATCATCCAACACTTTATCACCCCAATCACTACTATAACCAGCGATATCATATGACCCTGCATTAGGATTGTTTGGGCTGTAAGACCGAATTTTATTGAGCAGATTAGTTACCGGATTTGTAGATTGCGCACCACCATGAAGATCCATAATTTTTTGCTCTAAGAATTTAGCTTCGGCCTTGGTCAAATTATTATCAAACACAGTAAACTGCCTCAAATGAGATTTGCCGGGGGTGTTTGCGTGAATATTCAAACGGGATGGAGCATCTCCTCGACCAACATATATAATATTTCTTCCATCATGTAACACATACAATCCTTGACCCTTTACGAAATCATAATTTGTACCAAAGCCACCAGATTTACGGCTAGATGGTATTCCCATACAAGGAGTAAGCCCCAAAGGATCAATCCAGTTTACGGGATTGGGCACATACCCATAGTTATTCTCACCGCCCAGTATCCCTATTGGGTCGGGGGAGATATAACAAGCCCCTTGCGGGTCGTAGTACCGAAAACGGTTATAGCAAAGTCCACTCTCGTCGTCACGCAGTTGGCCCGAGAATGCCAGACCGGGGTCACGGATATCGGCATGATTGCTTAACCGCTGGCCCCACAGACTGGTTTTTGTCGGTTGCCAGTGCAGTTCCCCTTGTGGGTTATAGAGCCCCAGCAGTTCGCCATTTTGCTGGCTGACGGCAAAATCGGTCTGCCAATTCTCTGCGGCGGCTTGTCGGCCTTGTTCGATATAGACAGTGGAAGCATGAGGCAGACTCGCCGCGCCAGCTTGTGTCATCTGACGCTGCTGCACCAGCAATTCCCAACCACGCCAGACCCAGTGGCGGCGGGCCTGTAACTGCCCTTGCTTGAAATGACGCACCTCGGCGATCTGGTCGCCATCCCACAGGTAACGCACCTCTTCGCCAGTCTGCTCACAGCGTTTGCTGATGCGCCGACCAAACGGGTCGTAGCGATAAAACCAGTTAGAGCCTTCGGGGGTGGTGACCACCCTCAACTGGTTACGACTGTCCCAGCGGTAGTGCCACAGCTCTGGCCGAAAACCCGGGCGCAGCTGGCGTTTGCTGATAAGCCTGCCCGCCTTGTCATAGTCGTAGTGGGTATCACCGCGCTGACTGACCCGCCCTTGCTGCCACCGGGTGTGTTCACCGTCTGCTAATGGCAACCCCTGACGGGTGTAGCTAAATTGCGCCTCCCGTTGTTGGCCAGCGTTGGGATGCTGGCTAAGGGTCTCCAGCACCCGGCCACAGGCATCGAGCCGATAGCCGTGTGTCTCGCGCTCGCGCCGCCCCCATCAGGTTGGCTGCCCGGTCGTAGCGAGATGTTGCCTCGGCAAACGTTGGGCCTCACTTCGTTCAGCACCAACCTACGGTTTAGCCCAACATACGAGATCGCGGGTCAGCAAGCACCCTTCTTGCAACTGGCCACTCTGGGCGCGGGTAAGCTGACCCTGGTCGTGATATGGGAGATGAAAGGAATCGTCGCGGTCATTACCTGCAATACCGGCAACGATAAATCGCGAAAGCCCGATTACGCTTAGTTAGTTGGGCCCACTGGCTTTATTTAAGAGATAATGCTTTAAAATAAAGAAATGTGTGGTCAAATTTTATAGAACACAATTTACTTTTGAAACTTTCAGATATTACTATATTAAATGCCCCCCCCACTCATACAAACGAAATACATCTAAATGATTAGGTATTTTATCCTTATGGATAACTGGCTCTATAAAAAAGCGACCACGTTTTGACTCCCAAGCTTCAGGAACATAGTCCTGAGGCCAGAGATAAACTTTAGAAGATTCCCAATCAACACAATTCACATAATTTAAAATATGCATAAATATGTATTCCAAGTTAAACACCCTGTTTATAAGTGGTATTGTTTGGATACCGCAAGCATTAATATCATTCACACGAAAAATGTCATTACTAAATGCCAAATGCCTAGAGCCTATTGATACTACAGGGGGGCTTTTCCGTTTTTTAACACATCAAAATATAAGTCTCCGCTAAATCCCTCTTGGAGCATTGATAGTTTCACATCACTTAATTCATTCCCTTTTCTATCAGTAAGGAATGAACTTGGATTCATATACCCCTTCCATTTTTTGCTTTCAGAATTGATTCCTAGCTTGTAGTAATTCATTATTTGCCAACCTTAGTCAATATATCATTAAGCCAAGAGCCAGGAGTAATAGCTTCGACTATAAATTTTTCAATTTCTTTTATAAAGGCATCTTTACCTCTATCACTAGCAGCAGATAGGCGATCAAAAATCTCTTGATGCATATCCTGCGGGTGAGGACCTTTATGCCCTGGAACATCGCTTTTATTTAAAGGATCATTAAGAACGTCCTTTCTCCACTTATCATTCTTAAACTTACCTAAATCATTCTTCTTAAATAACTCTCTGAATCGGTCAGACCAAGTTGAATGCTTATTTGTAGCTAGATGATGAGTAGGTGCACAAGCTGAAAGCCCCAACGGATCAATCCACCCAAGGGGATTATGCACATACCCATAGTTATTCTCACCGCCCCAAATACCTATCGGGTCGGGGGAGATATAACAAGCACCTTGCGGGTCGTAGTACCGGAAACGGTTATAGCAGAGTCCGCTTTCATCGTCACGCAGTTGGCCCGCGAATGCCAGACCGGGGTCACGGATATCAGCATGCTTGCTTAACCGCTGGCCCCACAGACTGGTTTTGGTCGGTCGCCAGTGCAGCTCCCCTTGTGGGTTATAGAGCCCCAGCAGTCCACCATTTTATTGGCTGACTGCAAAGTCAGTTTGCCAGCAGTTGGCAGCATACGGGCCTTACTCGATATAAAAAGCCCGATTACAGGTCGTAGTCGAGCTTATAGTTTAAGCTTTTCGCTCATCGTTCAACGTTCAACGTTCAACGTTCAACGCCAACCTACATTCTAAAACTTCCTCATTCACATCTACAGCCAACATGATAAACAGCAGATATAAATAGTCTTATGTACCTTTAGGAGGTAGCGATCAGATAATTTTTAAATTACTATATATCTTTCTTTTGTAAAACCTACTGGCCAATGGCCAGAATAATAAATGTCGGTAATTCTTTCCCAACGGCCCCCAAGAGAAAAATACCTCTCAGTAATAAGTTGTCTAAACGCAAAGCAAATCGCATTTCTTGCCGAAACACTAAAGTCGTGCGGGGAGGATACAAATCGACCTTTATCAAGATTTCTTGTTGCGATTATGATGCATTGATTTATCTCCTTGCGTAACTCAATAAGCTCTTTGGGACTGATTTGTTTTTCATAAAATGGATCATCTTGAGTGGGTGAGGTCGGAAGCCACTCAGTTTTTTTATATAATCCTTTGAAATCATCATCCGATGGCTCAATAAACACCTTTCTTACATTTTCAATTAAAATCACATCACCTTCATGGAGATTATCAACACCCATTTTTTCGAAAAAACTAGAATTTTTTATTTTCTTTATCTCTTCATTTATATCAACCATATGGCAACCTTAAATCAGTTATCGTTCCAGGGGGCAAGGCTTTGCGCCCTTGTTGAATCGTTGTACGAAGTGTTCCTCCGGCAGCATGAGGACCAGGTACTCCGGGAAGTGAATGATTAGGTAATGTTCCGTTAGTTGGCATTAAATTCCACCATTTATTCGCACCACCACTTTCCAACGGAATTATATGATGTGGCGTGGCCCCAGTCGGCCATGATACGCCCATGTTAGACTCCCATTGCCTCATTAAATAATCTTGGCTTTTTACAAATTCTTTCCTAGCCATTTGATTTTGGAAAACAGTACGTCGCTGGATTACCGGGAGATTATTTCTTAAAATATCAGCCTGCTTTGATGTAATAGCACCACCCGGTGAAGCCACTTTATTTGCATCTTTGATAATATCATCAAGCACAGAGCATTTCGACAACCCAAATGGATCAGTCCACCCAAGCGGATTATTCACATACCCATAGTTATTCTCACCGCCCAGTATCCCTATCGGGTCGGGGGAGATATAGCAAGCACCTTGCGGGTCGTAGTATCGAAAACGGTTATAGCAAAGTCCACTCTCGTCGTCACGCAGTTGGCCCGCGAATACCAGACCGGGGTCACGGATATCAGCATGATTGCTTAACCGCTGGCCCCACAGACTGGTTTTTGTCGGTCGCCAGTGCAGCTCCCCTTGTGGGTTATAGAGCCCCAGCAGTTCGCCATTTTGCTGGCTGACGGCAAAATCGGTCTGCCAATTCTCTGCGGCGGCTTGTCGGCCTTGTTCGATATAGACAGTGGAGGCATGAGGCAGACTCGCCGCGCCAGCGTGCGTCATATGACGCTGCTGCACCAGCAATTCCCAGCCACGCCAGATCCAGTGGCGGCGGGCCTGTAACTGCCCTTGCTTGAAATGACGCACCTCGGCTATCTGGTCGCCATCCCACAGGTAACGCACCTCTTCGCCAGTCTGCTCACAGCGTTTGCTGATGCGCCGACCAAACGGGTCGTAGCGATAAAACCAGTTAGAGCCTTCGGGGGTGGTGACCACCCTCAGCTGGTTACGACTGTCCCAGCGGTAGTGCCACTGCTCTGGCCGAAAACCCGGACGCAGCTGGCGTTTGCTGATAAGCCGGCCCGCCTTGTCATAGTCGTAGTGGGTATCACCGCGCTGACTGACCCGCCCTTGCTGCCACCGGGTGTGTTCACCGTCTGCTAATGGCAACCCCTGACGGGTGTAGCTAAATTGCGCCTCCCGTTGTTGGCCGGCGCTGGGATGCTGGCTAAGGGTCTCCAGCACCCGGCCACAGGCATCGAGCCGATAGCCCTGCGCCTCGCGTCCGCGCCGTTCGCCAATCAGGTTGCCAGCACGGTCATAACCGTACTCACGGGTGAGCCCCGCCAGCAAGCGCCCTTCTTGCAGCTGACCGCTTTGGGCGCGGGTAAGCTGGCCTAGTACGTCATACTCTTGCGTCAGACCAAAGGCGCCGCCCTGACGCTGCGCCTCCCGGCCGGCCAGGTCGTGTCCCAGGGTCAGCTCTGCGCCATCTGGCAAGCCAACACGGGTCAGTTCACCGACGTTGTTTACAGTAAATGTGGTGGTCAGTGGGGCCGGTTCGTCCTCCTTATCCCCTTCGTGTCCCTCAGGCCAGCTCAGGGTTCGGGTCAGGGTGTGGGCCTGCTCATCATAGTTGCGGCTGATGGTGGCGCCGTTTTGCCCTTCACGTACCACCCGGTCGCGGGTGTCATATTCAAAACGTAGATGGCTGGTGTTGGACGACACTTCCAGCAGTCTGCCTGCCCCGTCGTAGTGATAATGTATGGAGTCATCGTCACAGGTTTCGCGCAGCAGCAGGCCACGGCCATCAAACAGGAAGCGGCGTTCCTGATCTTCGCCATTGCGGACTTCGATGCAGTGGCCATCTTCGTCATAACGGTACTGGGTTTGAGTGCCGGCCATGTCTTGCTCGCGCACCACCCGGCCATCGTTATCGAGCCACCACTGCCACACCTGCTGGTCGGGCCCGATGACTTTAATCAGCTGCTGGGTATCGCGGTCGTATTGATAGCGCCAACTGCGGCCACTGGCATCGGTGCGCTCAAGGAGCAGGTCAAAGGCCCCGAAGCGTTGGCGCCAGTGCAGGCCATTACCATCGACATAGTCGGTCAGGTTTTTGTGGCGATCGTAACGGCGCAGCTCTTCTACCTCATCGGGTCGTTTGAGCTGCTCTGGCAGTTGCCAGCTGGGGCGGCGATAGCCTAACTGATAGCGAGCGCCGTCGGCACGTTGCCATTGTGCGACCCTGTCTTGACCATCGTAACGCCACTGCTCGGTGCGCCCCTCGGCATCGGTCTGGCTCAACAGACGCTGGCGGTGGTCATACTGCAGGCGTGCTTGCACCTTGCCACTCTGGTCGCTGACCGCCGTCAGCAGTCCATAACGGTTCCAGCTAAAATGCACTTCGCTGGCATCCGGCCCCGTCAGTTTGTCCGGGTTACCCGTTTCATCGAAACGCCACTGCCAACTGCGCCCGAGCGGGTCAGTGACGGCGCACAGCCGCTGCTGGTCATCATACTCGTAGTGCCAGGCGTGGCCGCTGCCGTCCACAAAGCGGGTCACCAACCCGGTGTCATCCAGGTATTCAAACTCGACCACCCGCCCGGCAGGGGAAATCTCCCGCAGCAGGTTACCAAATTCGTCGTAGTCAAAGCGGGTCACATGGCCAAGGGGGGTGCGGATCGCACTCACCAGGTCAAGCTCGTTAAGCTCATACTCGTGGCGACCCAACCCGTCGGTCATCACCACCTTGCCTGGCTGATAGTCAAAGCGTGCGGTGAGCATGCCATCGGCACAGGTGGTGTAGACGCAGCGCCCTTGCACGTCATATTCATAACGTGCCCAGGTCTGGTCGTTATCATGCCAACGCGTCAGCCGCCCCTGGTCATCGTATTCGTAAAACAGGTGGTAGTGATGGCTGGCATCCGCTTCGACTAATTGCCCGGCGCGGTTTTGGGTGTAGTGGGCCAAGCGTGTCTGCTGGCCTCCATCTACCCGGACAATTTGCTGCAGATAATCATCTTGCCAAGCTAGCGCCAGCTCGATGCCATCGCTGTGGCGCACCCGGCAGAGTTTGCCGGCCTGGTCGCGTACCAAGGTAATGCGATTGTCATGGCGGTCTGACAGTGCTCCGAGCCAGTATCTCCCCCCCTGTTGATGGATAAAATGACGGGTCTGCTGGCTGTCTCTGTCCCACAGCAGAAAACCGTGCTCGGTTCGCGTCAGGGTAAATTGGGGATAGTGCGGGCAATAGACGCGGCTCACGTCTTGATGGAAAGTGAAATCAATGTCATAGCCCTGTGCCAGGGTGATGTTCACCAGGGTATTGAGCCCCTGCCGGGTGACGCTGGCCACTTCGCTCCAGCTGTCATGCCACCCCTTACCGAGCAGCCCCGTATGGTCGGATGCGGTGCGGTAGGTGCGCTCAAAGCGCAGCGGCGAGGTTTGCCCCAACTCGACATCCAGCCGGGATTCGATGACTTCACCACTGGGGATATAGACGGGGTCTTTAAGAAAACCCTTGGCGGCTTCCTTGAAACGAGCCAGTCCCTTGTTATTTTTGAACCCCTGGCTCATGCAGCGAAGCGCAGTCCGCTTGAACTGGCGCACCGCCACTTTGGCCCCAACCAGTGCTCCCCGCAATACTGTGCGCGGTCCCTTGGTAAAGAGCTTGCCTATCCCCTTGAACATGCCACGACTGGGAGGTACCAGGAACTCGACCGCAATCAGCAGCCCCTTTTCCCACCAACTGAACTCATCTGCTATGTCGGCATAGGTTCCCTGGCCTGAGCCAAAGAACACGGTGGAAGCGCCCTCCTTGATGGTGGCACCACAGGCTGTCTGGTCATCCACTCGTGCGGCGGGGCTGTCGTTGACAAAAACAGACTCACTGCCTTGTGCAATGATGGGCGGAACCGAGTGCTTGGTGCACGCGACGGTATCAACCAATGCACGGGAGACCGGTTGTCCTTCGACAAACACATTGGCAGAGCCAGTGGCAACCGGACCGAAGGACGGGGACGCACTATCAACCATGCCAGACACACTTCCTGACACCTTGGCGATAAGATCCCCCGCCCCTATGGTGGCAGCAATGCCCAGGCCAAGCTTGGCGACCCCCACCACCAACGCCAGCCCCATCCCGCCAGTCACCCCCGTCAATGCGACGGCTGCCGTTACTACCGCAGCAGCCACAGCAAAGACTGCCGCCGCCACCAGGGCACCGGCTATCGCCCCCGCCAAGGCGCCCAAGAAACTCTTGTGCTTAATCATTTTTCCAGGAGACGTGGGCGGCTTGCCCTCACCTGGTTTGGGTCTATCCGCGGGGGGCGAGGGGCGGTTGCCCGCATGCATAGCGCCGACTCGCGCTACCCGCGTTAAGATATCGCCAAGCATGCCCCCTCCCTTAGCTCACGGCTTTAAAGGTGGCAATCACGTCGAGCAGGGCTTGTTTCTGCTCGTCTTGCAAGGTACCGGCTGCCGTGATGGTAAAGGTCAGCAGCAACGCCCCCCTCACCTGCATCACCACGACCTGGTGCATCGGCCCCTCGGTCGAGCGCCAGGTGTACTCGATGGCTGGAGCGGCCTGCCCATCCAGCTGTGTTTCCCAGCTGGCCAATTCCTGATAGCCCTTGAGGTGAGCCGCAAATTGCGAAAGCGTCTGTTGATAGACTGTCTCTGGTGCCAATCCAAACTCGAACGGTGAACGATTGACCACCAGATTGACGGTATCGCCCGGCAATACAAACACATGGAGGGACTCATCGCGCCATTGCTGGGGTATCAGCAGCGCACCTTCATTCATCTGATACATGTCACATCCTTAATTCAAATCAATGCGGGTGCCGTTCAACACGAGGCCTTTGCCGGTAATGGCGATGTTGCCCTCTTTGTCGATGGCGATATAACCACCGGCTGTGGCAATGAGAATGTCCCCATCCTGCGATTGGATGGCGATATTGTTCTTCACCTGCAGCGATTCATTGTCATTGACCATGGTGCTGCGATTCTTGGTGACCGCCACGGTTTGCTCACCCTGCACCTCGGTCACCTGGTCCAGCTTGACCGACATTGTCTGGTTACCCTGAACGGCCACGGTTTGACTCCCACCCACCTGTTCCGTGTGATTGGCATTAACAGAGGTTGAGCGGTTGTTGAGCACCACAGTGTTCATGTCATGTTGAGCGTGGAGGAACACCTCTTCCTGACCCGCTTTGTCTTCAAAACGAAACTCGTTAAACCCCTTACCCTTGTAGGTATTACTACGCAGTGACATACGGGTTTTATTGGCAGGCAATCCTTCAGGGGGAAGGCTGGTCGCGTGATAAGTGCGGCCAATAACGATGGGCTGATCAGGGTCCCCTTCAAGGAAAGACACAATCACTTCATGACCAATACGCGGAATGGCCATCATGCCATAGCCACCTCCGGCCCAGGCCTGACCGACCCTGACCCAGCAAGAGCTGTGCTCATCGCTGGCGCCATACCTGTCCCAGGGGAACTGCAGCTTGATACGGCCATATTTATCGCAGTAGATTTCTTCCCCGGCTGGCCCCACAACAGTGGCAATCTGCGCCCCGTCAACCAGGGGTTTATGAGGCATCTGCGCACGCCAGGTGGTGGTGGCCTTTACCACCCCAAAATAGTTGTAATACACCGTGGGCTCGCTACCGCCTTCTTCTTCCAATGCTTGAGGCTGCTTGCCGGTGTGTGTCACATGCACCACTTGCCAGGCAATGTTGAGTGCAGGTGCAGGGTGTTCCGATAGTGCGAAACTCAGTCCTGGCATCAACCCAGCCTCTGTCGAGTGCCCATTGCCCGTCACCGCGTCGGCTCGCAGCGCATCCAATCGATGTTGGGCAAACGCCTTGCCGCTCGGGTCCTGCTTGAAGCGACCGGGATAGTCGAAGTGCTGGTAGCTATCGCGCTGATGTTCCAGCTCAGCCCCCATTTTTTTGTGAGACAGGCCATAAGCCGGGGTCTTGAAGCTGTAGTCTTTGAGCTCTACATCGCTCGGACGCACCGCTTCCTGATAATGGAACCGGCGCACAAACGCCCCCTGCTGCAACCCTTGATTGGCCAGATTGAAAAAGAGGGCAGGCCCTTCCTGCAACGCAGCAGCATCGTCGGCAAAAACGATCCTGTGCTTGCCTGCTTCAAACTCATGGAAGTAGAACATCCCCTCTTCAGCCGCCAGTCGGTCCAAAAAAGCCAAATCGCTCTCACGGTACTGAACGCAGTATTCACGCTGGGCATGCTCGTTTTTCAGGGCAAAGGCGTAGTCGGTAATACCGTGCTCTTGCAACAAGATGGAGAGGATCTCTTCAGGCTTCTGCGCCTGGAAGATGCGGGCATTGGTACGCAAGGAGAGCCGCCATAGTGCAGGCTTCACCACCATGCTGTATCGGGTACGGCGAAACCCGGTATCGCCCTGAGCAAATTGCGCCACCACGCCACTGACACGGCGCTGAAGACTCCCCTCGTACCACACCAGCAGTTCACAGGGCTGATCCAACACGGCACCGAAGTCAATGTCACTCAGTAGACTGGCCAGCTCGAGATGAAGATCAAATGGACGATTGAGCCCCTCGTTAAGCTCAAAACTTGCCACCACAAAGGTGGGAGCGGGCAGCGCACCTACCTTAACGGTGAACTGCAATCCGGTCTGATTAGCCATGATATATCCCTATCACCTCTCGAAACTGGGCCCGAAACCTGTCAAAACACCGCGATATCGCCCTCCCTGGTACACAAGCGGTCACCAAAGAGAAGCAACATGACGGGTAATACGCTGTTTGTGTCTGCATAACAGAACACCCCTTTTGCTTTGCCATCACTCCGCACTCACCAACACGGCTTCAACTTACCAGGCAGGGGAATGGCAAAACATAAAGACTCCGGCAGCCCAAGACTGCCCGGAGAAATACGGGATAAAAGGCCGGTGTACACCGGCCACAACATTCGAGACTACTTACAAGGGATAGCAAGGTAAGAACGCGAGGATCAGGCCTCGATCGGCGCGCGCCAGTCGTCCGCACCGGAGGTACCGGCAACGGTGTGCTCCCAGTCGATCTTGCGGTAGGCCAGGGAGACCTGGATCAGCTGGGTGAAGTCGGACATGGCCGGATCCTGGCAGTGGGGCATCTGGCAGTCGATGTCGACGATGGTGGCATCGGTCAGCACTGTGCTGAAGAAATGCTCCTGCTTGCCCTCGACGGAGGTGCGGTACCACTTCAGGGTCACTTTCGGCAGCATCTCACCGGAGGCCAGGGAGTTGTACATCAGCGGCACGGCCTTGTTCAGGGCCACGGTGAACTTGAACGGCTTGTGGACGCGCTGGCCGGCAGGCTGACCGGATTGCGGGTCGGTCGGCACGGTGACGACGTGCTGGAATTCCTGCACCAGCATCTCGTCTTCGTGGCCCTGCACGAAGATGTTGCCGACGGAATCGGAGGTGAAGGCACCGGCGGTGATGTTGCCCTGGGTTTTACCTTCGATGCTGATATAACATGGAGTTGGCATGAGTATGCTCCTGATTGGTTGAACGGTAATGACACTCAACCAGCCAACAGCAGCGACCATGCCAACTATTCACCACATTACTTATCAATCACTTACCAACACAACCCGTTTCAATTGCTTTACCTTGAGCAAATCTTTGCTCAAACAGCTTACATGCATCGCAAAAAAGACCCAAATGGAGATTAAAACTAACGATAGGGCAATGCATTGCGCAAGTTGGGATCATTAACCAGCGTTATTGGTTTTCCACTCATGCAATCTCATTGAATCGAACTCCTGGCTACGTTCCAGTAAGGATCTGCAGTATGTCTCTCAACAATCAGTTTCCGAAGCCGACCCGCTCACGGGATGTCGGCGAAACAGTGCTTCGCCGATAGATTCAGCAACTTCAATCCGAACGAACTGGCACAACCCCTATCAGCAAGGCGCTGACCCCAGAGCAACAGAAAATCCAGGAGTTGGAAACCCGCATCAACCTACCTGAACGCGAAAAGGCAATTCTAAAAAAGCTACTGCTCTCTTGATGGCGGACGAGCTCGAATGTACGCGCTGATAGACCGAATTAGGGAGCAAGCCCCACTACCCTGGTCTGTTGCGCTTTCGGTATCCCAACTTCCTGTTTTTACGACTATCTGACTCGTATCCGCACCATTGACCGAGAGCGGATACAACAACGAAGCGAGCTGCGGCGCCAGTTCAACAAGAGCCGAGGCTCAGCGGGCAGACGGGTATTTCGGCAACGGCTGTGGTGCTATCGCATGACCCAGAGCATGAGTCGGCTTGGCAACTGCTGGGATAACGCGGCGATGGAACGGTTGTTCAGAAGCTTCAAGACGAAATGGCTCCCGGCTACGGGCTACGGGCTACGGGCTACGGGCTACATGAGCCTGCGGGAAGCGAAGCGGGATATTCAGCTACTACCTGATGGATTGCTACAACTGGCAGTACCCGGGTGGAATACCGCCAGCAGAAGCCGAAAAGCGGCTTAACTGCGTATCCGGATTTAGTGGACCACTACATCAACCCTAGTGACACACCAAAAACGCAAATAAAAAAGCCCAACCGAATAAATCAGTTGGGCCCTATAGATGGCGGAGGAGGTGGGATTTGAACCCACGGATGGTCGCCCATCGCCGGTTTTCAAGACCGGTGCATTCAGCCGCTCTGCCACCCCTCCGCAGCAGTGCGCCGAATACTACCCATCGCTACCCCCCTTGTAAATCCCCGCCCCGTCCGTTTGCCGATTTATTGGCCTAAATGACGCACAAACCCTGCAAACTGGGCATAAGCCGCGCTTTTTCAACCGGATAACTTGACTTGAAAACAGACTCACCCACTATAGGGACCACTACCATATCCCCAGCAAGATGGACTTATGAGAATCAAACATGCCCTGTGCGCCGCTCTGACCGGCGCAACCCTGCTTGCCGCCCCGCTGCAGGCGAGTGAGCTGACCAAGAGCGATGTCGAGCAGATTGTGCGCGACTATCTGGTCAAGAATCCGGAGATACTGGTCGAGATGTCCAACGCCCTGCGTGCCAAGCAGGAGAGCCAGCAGGCCGAGAGTGACAAGGCGCTGATCCAGGCCCATGCCAAGCAGCTCTATGGCAATAACGATGCAGAGAGCGGCAATCCCAAGGGCAGCCTGACCGTGGTGGAGTTCTTCGACTACAACTGCGGCTACTGCAAGCGCGCCCATCCCCTGGTCAAGCAGCTGCTCGGCGAGGACAAGGACATTCGCTACATCTACAAGCAGTTCCCCATCCTGAGCGAGACCTCCTACTACGCCGCCCGCGCCGCCCTGGCGGTACAGCTCGGTCAGCCTGACAAGTACCAGGCCTTCCACGACAAGCTGTATGCCCATCAGGGCCCGCTGTCTGACGAGGCACAGGTGAAAGAGGTCGCCAAGGCCGCCGGCGTGGACTGGAGCAAGGTCGAGGCCAAGATCAAGGATGGCAGCATCGACAAGAACCTCGGCACCAACCGCGCCCTGGCGGAAGCCATGAGCATCTCCGGTACCCCGGCCTTCATCATCGGCGACCAGATCCTGCGCGGCGCCCCCCGCGATCTGGCGAGCCTGCAGGCCATAGTAAAAGACGTGCGCGCGGGCAAGAGCATCCAGTAAGCCAGCCTCTCGCCCATAAAAAAACACCCCGCTATGTCGGGGCGTTTTGCTATTCATGCTGCAAACCATCAGGCCTGATGAGCCGTCGCGAGAAGCTGTCAGCAAGGCGAAGAGCAGCGCAGGGACCCGAGTTTATATGAATAAATGAGGTTTCCGAGCAGCGCATGACCCTTGATCACGGCTTCGCAGCTTAGGCCTGATAACCGTCCGGATTCTGGCTTTGCCAGCGCCAGGTGTCGGCCATCATCTGCTCCAGCCCCCGCTCTGCCTGCCAGCCCAGCTCGTCCCGGGCCAGGGTCGGCTCGGCCCAGCACTCGGCGATGTCGCCGGGGCGGCGGGGCTTGATCCGATACGGGATGGGACGACCGCTGGCCGCCTCGAACGCCTTGACCATCTCCAGCACTGAGTAACCCTGGCCGGTACCCAGGTTGTAGGTGAACACGCCGGTGTCGCTCTCGATGCGTTTGAGCGCCTTCAGGTGGCCTATGGCGAGATCCACCACGTGGATATAGTCGCGCACCCCAGTGCCATCCGGCGTCGGGTAGTCATCCCCAAACACCCCCAGTTCTTTGAGTTTCCCCACCGCGACCTGACTGATGTAGGGCAGCAGGTTGTTGGGGATGCCGTTGGGATCCTCGCCGATGAGGCCGCTCTGGTGCGCGCCCACCGGGTTGAAGTAGCGCAGCAGCACGATGGCCCAGCGTGGGTCGGACTTGGAAAGGTCCCGCAGTATCTCTTCCACCATCAGCTTGGAACGGCCATAGGGGTTGGTGGCGCCGGTGGGGAAATCTTCCCGCAGGGGCACGGAGGCGGGATCGCCGTAGACGGTGGCGGACGAGCTGAACACCAGCCGGAACACGCTCGCCTTGGCCATCTCCTCGCACAACACCAGGGTGCCGGTCACGTTGTTCTGGTAGTAGGTGAGCGGGATCTGGCTGGACTCCCCCACCGCCTTGAGGCCGGCGAAGTGAATGACAGACTCTATCCTGTGCTCGGCAAACAGGCGCTGCAGACTGGCCCTGTCCAGAATGTCCCCCTCGACGAAGGTGACCGCCTGGCCGGTGATCCGCTCGACCCGTTTGAGGGACTCCGGCGAGGCGTTGGAGAGGTTGTCCAGCACCACCACGCGCTGACCGGCCTCCAGCAGTTCGACCAGGGTATGGGAGCCGATATAACCGGCGCCGCCTGTGACCAATATTGTCATGTCTAATCCCGTGTTCTGATGAAACTGGGCTGAGTGTACCCGCCGGGCCGATGCGAGAAAAGCACGAGGCTCCGATGACACCATCAATAATCCAGGCTGAGATCCCCCTTGGCGGTGCAGGAGCAGGCCAGTGCGACTCCGTTCTCGAGATCCTGAGGACTCAAGGTCATCACGCTCTGACGCTCGATTTCGCCCGTGGTAGTACAGCGACAGGCGCCACACACCCCGGCGCGGCAGGCCGCCATCATGGTCTCCCCCGCCCCCTCCAGCGCCGCCAGCAGGGTCTGACCCGGCAGTATTTTGACCTTCTTGCCGCTCTTCTTCAGGGTCAGCCAGAAGTGGTCGCTGCCAGCCGCAACCGGCGCCGCAGCAGGCAGACCGAACGACTCCTGATGCAACTGCTCGGCAGGCAACCTCAGCTCCGCCAGCATGGCGCTCACCGCCGCCATATAGGGGGTTGGCCCGCACAGGTAGACGTGGCGGCTCAGGAGGTCCGGCGCCAATTCCCTCAGCATGTCCGGGCTGAGGCGCCCGACCCAGGGATGAGCCGCCGGGGCCTGTTCCAGTACCAGGGCGCTGCGTACGCCAGTGTGGGCCTCGGCCAGGGCGACCAGATCGTCTGCGAAGATCACATCCTCCGGCGAGCGGGCGCTGTGAATGAAGCGGATGTCGGCGTCCGGTCGCTTGGCAAGCTCGTCCCGCAACATGGCCCACATGGGGGTGATGCCGGAACCGGCGCTCAAGAGCAGCGGCCGCTCGCAGGGGAGCGCACTCAGGTTGAAGTCGCCGAAGGGGCCGTCGACCCGGATCTCGTCCCCAACCTGCAGGCTCTGGTGCAGGTGATGGGAGACCAGGCCCACGTCCTTGATGGTAACCTGCCAGTAGGCATCCTGCGGGCTGGAGGAGAGGGTATAGGCACGGCACTGGGGCTGACCGTCGATCATCGTGTGCAGGGTGATGCACTGGCCCGCCAGCACGGGAGGTAGGTCACCCGCCAGCGGTGCGAACTGCCAGCTCGCCACATCGTGGGTGTCCGCCCGGCGACCGATGCATCTGAGGGTGAAAGAGGTGGAGGTCATCGCAAGGCTCCTCTTGTCTGATAGCGATCTTCTTGAAAAAAAGGCGAGCCATCAGGCTCGCCAAAGGCTTACAACATGCTGAATACGTCAGGCACAGGGAGTCTGGATCAGGCCGCCAGGATCTCGGCCAGATCGGCCTCGGCCGTGGTGGTACCTTTCAGACCAAACTGCTCTTCCAGCACCTTGAGCAGGGCCGGGGTCAGGAAGGCGGGGGCGGTCGGGCCGGTACGGATGTCTTTCACGCCGAGCGCCAGCAGGGTGAGCAGGATGACGATGGCCTTCTGCTCGAACCAGGAGAGCACCAGGGTCAGGGGCAGATCGTTGACGCCGCACTCGAACGCTTCGGCCAGGGCCAGGGCGAGCTGGATGGCGGAGTAGGCATCGTTGCACTGGCCCACGTCCAGCAGGCGAGGGATGCCGCCGATGTCACCAAAATCGAGCTTGTTGAACTTGTACTTGCCGCAGCCCAGGGTCAGCAGCAGGCTGTCCTGCGGAATGGCCTTGGCAAACTCGGTGTAGTAGGCGCGCTCGGCACGGTCGCCATCGCAGCCCCCCACCAGGAAGAAGTGGCTGATCTCTCCGGCCTTGACCTTGTCGATCACCGCCGGAGCGGCCTGCATCAGGGCGTTGCGGGCGAAGCCGATGGTGATGAAGTGCTCGAGCTCAACGTGCTTGAAGCCATCCAGCGCCTGCGCCTTGGCCACCACGGCGGAGAAGTCTTCCCCTTCCAGGTGGGTCACGCCCGGCCAGCCGACGATGGAGCGGGTGAAGATGCGGTCGCTATAGTTGCCCACGTTGGGATCTATGATGCAGTTGGAGGTCATCACCACGGCGCCGGGGAAGTTCGCAAACTCTTTTTGCTGGTTCTGCCAGGCGGAGCCGTAGTTGCCCACCAGGTGCGGGTACTGCTTGAAGAAGGGATAGGCCAGGGCCGGCAGCATCTCACCATGGGTGTAGACATGGATGCCGGTGCCAGCGGTCTGCTCCAGGATGAGCTTGAGATCCACCATGTCGTGGCCGGAGACCAGGATGCACTTGCCCGGCACAGGGGTGACCCGGACTTGGGTCGGTTCCGGATGGCCGAAGGCGGTGGTTTCACCGAGATCCAGCATCTCCATGACACGGAAGTTCAGCAGGCCTATGTCCATGGCGCACTTGAACAGGGGATCCAGATCGCTGGGATCCGTGCCAAGCCAGCTCATGATGCGGTGGAATTCGGCCGCGACACCGGCATCTTGCTGATCCAGCACCCGGGCGTGCTCCATGTAGGCGGCGGCCCCTTTGAGGCCGTAGAGGCAGAGCAGGCGCAGCCCCATGATATCTTCGTTGACCTCGCTCTTGCCGCGATTGACCGCGGTCTGGGGGGCATGGGCCAGCTGCTCCAGCAGCTCGCTACCCGGCTCGAAGCGAGCGGCGGCGGGCAGCTCGCTCTGCTGCACGGCCAAGGGGGCCAGCTTGGCCGCCAGTTGCTGGCGGTAGGCCAGGGTCTGGTTCACATAAGCCACGATGCGGGCGGAGTCGAAGTTGACGTTGGTGAGGGTGGCGAAGAAGGCCTTGGGCACGAAGGCGTCGATCTCGTCATCGACGATGTTGTGCTCGCGGGCGGCCAGCGCCCAGGCACTGAGGCCCTGCAGGGTATAGATCAACACATCCTGCAGATCCGAGGTTTCTGCCGTCTTGCCGCACATGCCTTGTGCGTAAGCGCAGCCATTGCCTGCCGGGGTACGAATTGTCTGTTCACATTGCACACAAAACATCATGCCTCTCCTAATTGGACATTTCAGTTGCTTGTTTTGTGGCGATTCTATGCTTCTGGTTCAAAACTTAATAGACATTCAATTTACCAATTAAGGTTTCATTGATGCAGATCAAAAACAAAAAAGCCGCCCGAAAGGGCGGCAACTGGGTGCATAAAGGAGAGACAACTCAGGATTCGGGTGGCGGGGAAGCAGGCCGGATAGACGCACTGCTCCCCCCTGTTCAAACTATCAGGCCAGGTAAGCGCGCAGCATCCAGACCAATTTTTCCTGCTGCTGGACATAGTCAGACAGGATGGAGGCCGTCCCCTCGTCACCGGCCTCGGCGGCCTGCCCCAGGATGCGGCGTTGGGCCACCAGCAGCTCGCGGAAGCTGTCCAGCAGGGATTCAACGCAGGCACGGCCGTCGTGCAGCCCCTTCTGCTCGGGGATGGCGGAAACTTTCAGGTAGTCGCTGAAGCTGTGCATGGGCACGCCGTCCAGTGTCAGGATGCGCTCGGCCAAAGCATCGACTTTCAGCAGCAGGTCGTTGTAGATCTCCTCGAACTTCAGGTGCAGCTCGAAGAACTGGTTGCCGCGGATATTCCAGTGGAAACCACGGACGTTCATGTAGAGGATCTGGTAGCTGGCCAGCAACTTGTTCAGCTCGGCGGCCAGGGCTTGTGATTGAACGGTATCAAGACCGATTGGGCTCTTCATCATTCACCTCCAGGTGGGCATCAAATTCGGGAACAGGGCTAGGATATCCCCGCACAGACTCAAAGGACAATCGACTTTCCCTTGTTTATCCATAGTGAATGCCTATCGATAGAGGTTCTGGGGCAACGAGCGAGTACTCACGCCCGGCCACAGGGTCGCGAACAGTTGCAGCCAGGGAGGTGACGATGCCTGGACCCCATCATTCGCTGGCACCGGGGCCAGGGAGCCTGCCAGCAGCAGGCTAATTCCAACCCATGTGCCAGCGAGCCGCGTCTTCCAGTTCATGGCAATCCAGCTCCTGTTCCTGCAGGGTGTTGATATCCTGCAGCACCACGCGAGCCAGCTGGCCCTGCGCATCCCGCTGACAGGAGACCACCAGATAGAAGTGTGCATTCGGCCCTTGCTGGCCCTCCCTGGTCCACTTCGAAAACAGCAGCGTGTCGGTCGAAAAGGTGCTCATCTTGGCTCACCCTCCAGCTTGACCATTACCCACAGCAGTACGGGTAACCACCACACCCAGATCAGCGCGAGGACGAGGGCGCTGATCCCGATGCCCCAAGACAAGTGTACTGATCCCATGGTCGCTCCCGCCACATAGGAACCCGCTCCCCCCACCATGCCGAGCACTCCCTGCTGCCAGCGGGGCAAGGCCAGCAGCCAGCGCAGCCCCTGGCCCAGGGTCAATACAAATCCGAACCACAGCAATCCCAGCCAGAGGGGAAACCCCTGATCGAAGCGAAACATGCCAAGCTGCCAGAGCAGGGCATCAAGCAGGCAGCCCGCCAGAGCCAGCGGCCAGCGCCGCAGATCCCGAGAGCGGCTCGGGGAGCAGATTAGGTGGAGCGCCAGCATCAGCAGCAGGGGGCCAGGCTGCTGCACCTTCACCGCTAGCCACCAGTAGAGGTTGAAGCCGAGCAGCTGGGCCCAGGGCCACATCTCAGCGCCGGCTCACGGGGCCATCCCCCGACCAGCCATCCGGGCCGGGCTTGGCCGCCTCCAGTTGCACCAGGCTGATGGCCCGCTCCCGAAATCCCCCCTCGCAATAGGCGAAGTAGAAGTGCCAGAGCCGGATGAAGTCCTGGCTGTAACCCAACCTCGGCAGCTCGGGAGCCAGCGCCAGGAAACGTTCGCACCAGTGGGCCAAAGTTCGGGCGTAGTGCAGGCCGTGATCGTGCAGCCGCACCAGCTGCATGTCGGTCTCCCGGGCCAGCAGGCCGGCCATCTGGGCGACGCTCGGCAGGCAGCCACCGGGGAAGATGTAGCGCTGGATGAAGTCGACGCCGCGCACATACTGGTCGTGACGCTGATCGGCGATGGTGATGGCCTGGATCAGCAATCGGCCGCCGGGTCTCAGCAGGCGCGACAGCTGCCTGAAGTAGTCCGGCAGGAAGGCGTGGCCCACTGCCTCTATCATCTCGATGGAGACCAGCTTGTCGTAGCGCCCCTCCAGCTTGCGATAATCCTGTTGCAGCAGAGTGATGCGATCTTCGAGTCCGGCCGCCGCGATCCACTCCCTGGCGTGATCGTACTGCGCCTGGGAGATAGTCGTGGTGGTGACCCTACAGCCATAGTGGCGGGCGGCGTAGATGGCGAGCCCGCCCCAGCCGGTGCCAATCTCCAGCAGGTGATCGTCCGGCCCCAGCGCCAGCCGCTCGCAGATGGTTCTGAGCTTGGCCTGCTGCCCCTCCTCCAGGGTGGCATCGTCCGCCGGGTAGAGGGCGCTGGAGTACTGCATATGGCTGTCGAGGAAGCCCTGATAGAGGCGGTTGCCGAGATCGTAATGGGCCGCGATGTTGGCCCGCGAACCTGCCTGAGTATTGCGGCTGCCCCAGTGGCGCAGCTTGTTGAGCGGCAGACTGAGCCAGCCAAAGCGCCGCTCCAGCTTGTCGAGCAGTGCCACGTTGCGGGCCAGCAGCCGCACCAGGGTCACTGGCTCCGGACTGGTCCAGAGCCCCTCCACCCAGGTCTCCCCCGCCGCTATGCTGCCCCCCAGCAGCAGGCGCCGGTAGAAGGCGGGATCCAGCACCCTCACCTCGGCCTGCAGATCCGTACCCGCCACCCCGAAGGTCAAGGTTTCCTCCCCGTCACGCAGTGACAGCTGACCCTGTTGCAGGTGGCCGAGCAACCTGATCACCAGTTGCCGTGCCCAACGGTCCGGCAGGGAGAGAGATGTCGTGGATTGCACCAGTTCCATTAGTGAGTCTCCGGGTGAGCGAACAGCGGGATCCGTTTGATGAAGAGTCTCAGCGCCTGCCAATAGATGCCGAGCAACACCCGCATGGTCATCCAGGGCCAGCGCAGCAGCAGGGCGCAGAGCCCACGTCTGGAGAGCGGTGAGCGGGCCAGCGCCAGGGTGGCGTCGAACAACTTGGGCTCACCGCTCTGGGGATGGCTCTCGATGTGGATCAGGGTCTCCTCCCCGGGAGGGCGGATACGCCAGTGATAGCGCATGGCCAGCGCCATGAAGGGGGAGACGTGGAAATCCTTGTCGTGGGGCACCAGGGCCGCCAAGTCCAGCAGGTAGTAGTGGCGCTCGTTCCAGGGGGTGTTGGAGACCTCCGCCAGCAGGTAACGGGCATCGCTGCCCTGATAGCAGAAGTAGAAATTGACCGGGCTGAAGTAGAAGCCGAGGCAGCGCACATTGCCGAGCAGCAGCACCCGCCCCTCCCTCTGCTCTCCGCCAAGGGCGGCCACCTTGTCCCACACAGCCTGCTTGAGGGAGCCCTCGCTGCCTCTCAGGTAATCGGCTCGCCGAAACGAGAGCAGCCCGATCCGCTCGACCCCGAGCCAGCCCCCCAGCCGCAAGCCCTGCAACTCGTCCAGATCCAGCCCCAGCATGAAGAGCGGGTAGGCGAAGGCGTGAGGGCGCGGCGTGAAGCGGCGATGGCGCACCGAACCCTGCCAGATGGCGCTGATGAGGGCGGTGCTCATAGCCTGGCTCCGAAGCGCTTGGCCACATCCAGGGCGCTGCGCACCCCATCCTCGTGAAAGCCGTTGTACCAGTAAGCGCCGCAGAAGTGGGTATGGCGCTGCCCGCAGATCTGGTGTCGCCGCACCTGCGCCGCCAGCGCGATCCCGTTAAACACGGGGTGGTGGTAGACGAAACGGCGCAGCACCTTGCGCTCATCCACCCTGCCGGCGGGATTGAGGCTGACGCAGAAGGGGGTCGACCCCTGCAACCCCTGCAGTATGTTCATGTTGTAGGTCACCAGGGGCCTGGCCTGCTCATCGTCATCGAGCCGATAGTTCCAGCTGGCCCAGGCCTTGCGCCGGCTGGGCAGGCTGCCCACATCCGTGTGCAACCAGACCGCGTTGGCCTGATAGGCGATGTCGCCGAGGATCTGCCGCTCCTGCTCGCTGGCATCGGTGAGCAGGGCCAGCGACTGATCGCTGTGGCAGGCGAGGATCACCTCATCGAACTGCTCCTCCCCATGTTGGCTGCAGACCCGCACCCCCTCCCCCTGCCGCCGGATCCCCTGCACCGGGCAGGCCAGCCGGATCCCGCTCTGCCAGCCCGCCGTGAGGGGGGCTATGTACTCGCGTGATCCCCCCGGGATCACGTACCACTGGGGGCGATTGGTGACGCTGAGCAGGCCGTGATGCTCGAAGAAACGCAGGAAGAAGCCGAGGGGAAAGACCCGCATGTCCGCCAGGGTGGATGACCAGATGGCCGCCCCCATGGGCAGGATGTAGTGGCGGGCGAAGTAGTCGCTAAAGCCCCCCTCTTGCAGGAAGTCCCCCAGGGTCGGATCGAGCTCCCGGGGTTCTTGGGCCAGCCAGCGGCGGGCCAGCCGGTTGAAGCGCAAGATCTCGGCGATGAAGCGATAGAAGCGCGGCCGCAGCAGGTTGCCGCGCTGGGCAAACAGGCTGGCCAGGGAGTGGCCGTTGTACTCGAGCCCCTCGCTCTTGACCGAGAAGCTCATCTCGGTGGGTTGGCGGGTCACCCCTATCCTTGCCAGCAGCTTCAGGAAGTGGGGATAGGTTCTGTCGTTGAACACGATGAAGCCGGTGTCGATGGCGTGATGACGCCCCTCCTGGCTGATGTCCACGGTGGCCGTGTGCCCCCCCAGCACGGGGGCTGCCTCAAACAGGGTGATCTCATGGTGTTGGTGCAGCAGATAGCCTGCGGTCAACCCGGAGATCCCCGACCCCACGATGGCGATCCTTCTCTTCATGCTCGGCATCCTTGCTAAGTGAGATGGCGGGCAAGGCGTAGCCAGATGCCCACGGGAAGCGCCCCAAGCAGGCGCAGCAACCCTATGAAACGAAGCGGGAAGTGGATCTGATCCCGACCAGCTGCCAGCCCCTTCAGGATCTGCCGCGCCGCCTCATCGACCGGCAGCAGGCAGGGCATGGGAAAGTGGTTGCGGGCGGTCAATGGGGTATCGATAAAGCCGGGCCGGATCAGGGTCACCCCTATGCCGATCCCTCGCAGGTCGAGGCACAGGCTGGCCGCCAGATAGTCGAGCCCCGCCTTGGAGGCGCCATAAGCCTCGGCCTGGGGCAGAGGCAGCCAGCTCACCGCCGAGCCGACTATGGCCAGCCGTGAGCCCTTGCCGAGCAGGGGCAGGAAGGCGGCGAGGGCGTGGCCGGTGGCCACCAGATTGGTCTCGATGACCTGGGCAAAGAGGGCGCCATCGAAATGGTGGGCATCCTTGATGTATTCGCAGCTCCCCGCGTTGAGGATCAGCAGATCCAGGGGTGGCAAGCCGACAGCCGCCGCGGCGGTGGCGCTGCCATCGCGGCCATCGAAGCGCAGCGGGGTGACGCCGGCAACCGCGAGTTCGGCCAGCCGCCCAGCGTCACGACCGCAGCCCCACACCTGCCAGCCCGCCTGCCGGTAGGCAAGGGCCAGTGCGCGGCCGAGGCCCGAGCTGGCCCCCGTGATCAGCACCCGGCCACTCATGCGCCCAGCCTTGCGCGGATGGCGCGGATGAGGGGCCCCAGCAGGGGCAACTGTTCGTACAACATAGCGCCGAGATCGAAGTAGTCCCGATGCAGACATACCTTGCCCCAGGGGTCGAACTGCAGCCGGGTCGCCCCCTCCACCCGCACCGGCTTGCCGCCGGCGAGGCGTGGATGGGCGAAGGTCATGATCCAGCTGAGCCAGGCCTCGTTGCCCTGCTGCTGCTGGCTCACTATCTCGAAACGGCAGTGATCGAGCCGCTGATAGAGGGAAGCGAAATAACGCGTGAGGGCCGCCAACCCCTCGATCCGGTGGGCCGGATCCATGAACACCACCTGCTCCGCATAGATCTCCGGCAGCCGATGCAGCTGCTGCCTGTCGAGCTGTAGGTAGAGGACGATGAAGTGGGCCAGCGGTTCGTTCATCCTATTTTCTCTCCAGTTCCCGGAACATCTCGATAGCCCTTATCCGTGCAACGGCATGATCCACCATGGGAGCCGGGTAATCATATCGAGCATGCTGCTGCAACCACTCGTGGGGCCTGTGCAACTGAGGGGTCGGCACATCCGCGAGCTCTGTCACCCAGGTACGGATGAACTCCCCGTCCGGATCAAAGCGCTGGCCCTGGGTGGTGGGGTTGAACACCCGAAAATAGGGGGCCGCATCGGCGCCCGTGCCTGCCGCCCACTGCCAGCCGCCATTGTTGGCAGCGAGATCCCCGTCCACCAGCCGGCTCATGAAGTAATCCTCCCCGAGCCGCCAGTGCAGGTGCAGATCCTTGGTGAGAAAGCTCGCCACTATCATCCGCAACCGGTTGTGCATCCAGCCGGTGGCATTGAGGCAACGCATGGCCGCATCGACGATGGGATAGCCGGTACGCCCCTCGCTCCAGGCCGCAAGCGCCGCCGGATCCCAGCCCCAGGGTAGGGCCCGGGTCTCGGCCTTGAACGGCAGGTTCATGGAGAGGCTCGGCACCAGCATCAGCAGGTGGCGATAAAACTCCCGCCAGATGAGCTCGTTCAGCCAGACAAAACCCGGCTGTGCCCTGGACTGGGGTCGGTAGCCGAGCCTCTGCTGCAGTGCCGCCACGCACTGGCGCGGGCTGAGGATCCCCGCCGCCAGATAGGGGGAGATAACCGAGGTACCGGCCAGGGCCGGGAAGTCCCGGGTCTGGCCATAGTCGAGCACGGCCTCTTCCAGGAAGGTGTGCAGGCGGCGCTGGGCTTCGGCCTCCCCCACCGGCCAGCGCGCCACCTCCTCTGGAGCCCGCGTCATCTCCTCGATCAGGCCGGTCTCGGCGAGCGGTGCCCAGGGCAAGGGGGCCCCCCGCGCCGCCGGGGTGCGATGGATGACGAAGCCATCCTCCTCCAGGGCCTTGAGCCAGGCCCGGCAGTAGGGGGTGAACACCTTGAACATCTCCTGGCTACCGGTCAGCACCCGCCCCGGGGGCAGCACGCAGCAGCCGTTGAACCAGTGGCTCTGGACTCCCTGCCCCTGCAACGCCTCACTCACCGCCAGATCCCGGCGCTGCTCGTCGAGCTCTATGGCCTGATTGGCATGGAGCTGGCGCACCCCGAGTCGGCTCGCCAGGGCTGAGATCTCGGCCGGCACCTCGGCAAATGTCTCGACCCGCAGCAGGTGCAGGCGGATGCCGAGGGCCGCCAGCCCCTTGCCGAGCTCATCGACCTGGGCCAGCAGGAAACGCTGACGGATAGGGGCCATCTTGTGCGCTCGCCACTGGGCCGGGCTGATGACGAAGAGCGCGGCGACCCCGCCTCCCTCGCCCTCCTCTCCGCCCGTATCGCCAGGAGTGGCACAGGCATGGCGCAGGGCCGGGTTATCCGCCAGCCGCAGATCGTTTCTAAACCAGACCAGCCTCATGGCTGCCTCCCGCGCTCACCGCGCCCGGACTCCTGCCCGGCGAGGGCGCGCAGGGTGGGAGACCAGGAGTGAGCGAAGAGCCAGTCCGGCTCATAGAGGGCGCCCAGGGGGCCGAACAGCTGGCAGGACGCAGGCCAGGGCTCGGCCAGTTCCCCCTTGCCAAGCCCCGCCCCCAAGAGCACCCGCCAGTCATCCGGCACCCGTCCGGCCAGCAGGGCGGCCCCCCTGGGGTCACAAGGACCGATCAGCTGCACCTCATAGCCTTGATTGATCAGCTCATAGGCGTACCAGAGCAGATCCAGGGGGCCGACCTGGCCCCAGCTCGCCAGACAAATGGGGGCTCCCTTCTCCTGCTCGATGAGATGGCGGGCGAAGTGAGCCTGCAACCAGCCAAGCCAGTAGCGCTGCAGCCACTCCCCATCGGGACGCTCGCGCCACAGGCCGAGCAGTTGCGCCTGCAGGGGCTGCAACACCCGTTCGCGCACCAGCTCGAAGGGGTAGCTGCTGAGCAGATCCTGAAGCTGCGCCTCCGCCTTGCGCTGGTTGAAGGCGAGCATGGTCTCCCCACATTGCTGCAGGGTCTGCTGCCAGTGATCCCCGGCCAGGGGGCGATGGGGCTCGCTCAGCAGCCCCTTGACCTGACCTATGCTGACCCCCCGCTCCAGCCAGCTCAGGATCTCGCCTATCTGGCGGATGTCCTGCTCGCTGTAGAGGCGGTGACCCTTCTCGGTGCGGGCAGGCTGCACCAGGCCATAGCGCCGCTGCCAGGCCCGCAGGGTGATGGGATTGACCCCGGTCAGGCGAGCGACCTCGCGGATGGGGTATAGCCCCTTGTCATCGTTCTGTTGTTGCATGAATAGTCCGTTCAATGTGAGAAACCGGGGTCAGGTGCTGGGCCGGTGGCCATGGGGCGCCCGCCGTTCACAGGCCATATCGAAGCCTGAGTGATTCCGGATGAGGGTTGAGGTAGACCTGCCGGGCCAGATAGGGGTTCGGATGCTCCCGCAGGTGATGACGCAACAGGGTCAGGGGCACCAGCAGGGGCACCAGGCCGAGGCGGTACTTGTCGATGAGCTCGCACAACTCCTGCTTCTGGGAGGGGGTCAGCACCCGCTTGAAGTAGCCCTGCAGGTGCATCAGCACATTGGTGTGACCGCGCCGGTTGGCCCGCAGGTGCAAGGCCTCCATCAGCCCCTGGATATAGCGCTGCGCGATCTCATTCAGAGGTTCTCGCCCCAGCCCTCCCAGCAGGCGGCCGAGGTCCTGGTAATGGCGGGTGGCGTGGGAGAGCACTAGATACTTGTAACGGGCGTGAAAGCCGGTGAGGCTGGCGGCGCTGAGGCCCCGGGCACAGAGCTGCTGCCAGTCGTGGTAGGCGAAGACCCGCAGCACGAAGTTCTCCCGCAGCACGGGGTCGCACAGGCGACCATCCTCTTCCACCGGCAGCAGGGGGTTGGCCTCCATCAGGGCCTGGGCAAACAGGCCAACTCCCTCCTTGGCGCCCCCCTCCCCACCCGGCGCCCTGTCATTGACGGCATAGACGCGCACCCGCTCCATGCCGCAACTCGGGGACTTGGCGCAGAGGATGTAGCCTGAGAGAGAATCGAGGCGCCCGGCCTGCTGCTCGCTGAAGGCGATGAGCCGCTCGGTCACGTCCAGCGTGCCATCCCTGCTCTGGGCCCGCACCTCCCCGTCTCGCCTCACCAGGCGGATGGCGGCGCGGGGGGCGCCGAGGCCGATGGCCATCTCGGGGCAGGCGGGGTGAAAGTCAAAGTGGGCACCGAGCTCGCGCTCGCAGAAGTGGGAGTGCTTGTGACCCCCATCGAAGCGGACCGTCTGACCGAGCAGACAGGCGCTGATCCCTACCTTGATCTTGTACATAGATGCACCCTGCGTATAACTATTGGATCAGTTATAGCAGTTGTACAAGATAGGTAAAGTTGTACAAGGTTAAACGAGAGAAAAAAGCGGGCAGGCATAAACAAGAAAGCCCATGGCCGAAACCATGGGCAAAAACCAAGACACTACTACAGGAAGGAAGATTAGAAGCTGTACTTCACACCCAGGCTGGAGATGGAACCCTGCTGCAGATCCCAGTGGCGGTAGGTGTAGTCGGCGGTCAGCGCCAGGTTCTGGGTCAGCTTGTAGGCACCGCCCACTTTGAAATCGTGCATGTCGTCGGTCATGTTGGCGTAGCGGTAGGCGGTGGAGAGCTCGACCGCGCCGATGTCATAACGCAGGCCCACTTCCCCGTACAGGCTGCCGCTCTGCTTGCGGGTGATGTTGTCCCAACCGGAGTCGTTCACGTTGCTGGCCAGCTCGCGCTCCATGCTGTACCCCATCAGGCCGGTTTCACCGTACAGGTTCAGGCCTGTGCTGAGGGGGGTGAACACACCCACACCCAGGCTGCTGATGCCCATGCTGTCGTTGCCGCTGTTGCGGGAGGTGTACTCGGAGCCCAGACGGCCGTAGAAGTTGGAACCGAAGCTCTTGGACAGATCCAGGCTCAGGCCGCCGAAATCACGGTTGTTGCTGTCCTTGCCACCGACGAAGTCGGACTTGGTGTGAGCCCAGGTGGCGGCGCCCTTGGCGTAGCTGAACGCATCCTGTGCCATGACGGAGGTGGAAGAGAGACCGGCCAGAACCAGGATTGAGAGTGCGACTTTTTGCATGAGATTGACTCCATTTGTTGAGCTAGCGATGCGCTAACTGGTATGGGGTCATTGTGACGGGCAAAGCCTGTGGTGCCGAGCGGCAAGCTGTTGCCAAAGCATTGCAGATGTAAGCAAATATTGCAGTCAGTTACCGGAGCAACAATCCACGAACAAGGGGGCCGGCGGCCCCCTTGGTTCATCGCAGTCCAGGCCCTATTCAGGCGCCGGGAGTCGATCTCCCCGGCCTGAGGGTGACACTGTGACCGCGGTTTATCGGCATCAGTTCCTTTTCCGTGGTCGGTATCGCTATAAAAGCGCGAACCAGCGGTCAATGAGGGAGGCCCTTAGCGGAATTCCACCTCATCGATCTGCACCCGTACCAGCGGCTTGCTGTTCAGCCCGGCGGGACGCGCCACCTCGATGGCGCGGGAGGGGCGCTGCTCCCCCTTGCGCAGATAGGACTCTGGCAGGCGGTTCTCACCGGCCCAGAAACGGACCTCCTGAGTGCCCAGCTGGGTGCCCTGCTCGCTGAACAGGGTGACGCTGCCATTGACCCGCACCACGTTGCGGGTGCCACTGTTGCTCAGCTTGAAATGCAGCTGCAGGGGATCATCCCCTTCCACCAGCTCCAGCTTGACGTTGATGCCGTCCCGGGTCGCCTGAGAGAGCAGCTCCGGGTTGCTCAGGGCCTGTTCGGTCAGCACGGGGGCCGCCACCACGGCCGCGGCCGATGCGCCCTTGACTCCCGTCGTCAACTCGGCCGGGGCGGCCGGCTTGACCAGCAGATATTCCCAGGTGTAGTCATCGTTGAGCTGGATCTGGCGCCCATCCGGCAGGGTCACCTGGGTCAGGGGGGCGGCCTGTGCCAGCAGGGGGGAGAGGCTGAGGGCGATCAGCAGTCGGGACAGGGGCTTCATGGGCGAGTGCTCGCTAGGAATAGGATGGGCAAGTATAAAGAGTTGGCCCCGACTTGCCTATGACTCGACTCACGTTGTCATCATCCCCGCCGCCCGCTCAGGTCGCCATCAGCAGCGGCTCTTCCGCCGATACCATGTCCAGGGTCACCAGATCGAAATCCGTGCTCTTGAGGGCGTGAAGTATGCTGCTCTGCATGTCGAAGACCCGGGCTCGCAACCGCTGGGGAACCTGTACCCTGGCCAGGGTGGTGACCCTGTCCGCCAGGGTGTGGAAGAAGACCTGCGCCTCCTCCAGCCCCATGTCGCTCAGCATCTGCTCGGCCATGTCCACCATGCGCAGGTGACGCCTGTCCAGGGTGACGGGGTCGGGGAAGCGGCTGCTCAGGCAGCCATTGCCCCCCTTGCCCCAGAGATCCAGCTGCCGCTTGTGAAAGCCGTAGCGAAAATCCCGGTCCGTCATGCCCTGCTCGGCGAAACACCAGAGGGTGTTGGTCGGCAGGCTGTCGAAGCGCTGCAGATAACAGCGCTGCTCCTCGGCGGAGGCGGGCAGCAGTATGGGCTGGTGGCCCCAGTTGCTCTCCAGCGCCGTCAGCTGGCAGACGTAGCGAATGGGGTCGAGCACCTTGCCAAAGTGGCCGGGATAGTTGCAGATGAGGATCTCGTCGGTCTTGATCACCTTCTGCTCGATGCCGTAATGACGGCAATAGCGCTTGGCTCGTGACACCGCCTGGCGGCTGAGGGTCGGGCTGTCCAGGGTGATAGCCCGAATGCGAGCCCCGCTGGCCCGGCACAGCTCCATGCTGTAGCAAGATGCCAGTCGACCCGAGAAGGAGACAAGCAGCTCATCATGGCCGGCCAGCGTCTCGATGATGCGCTGCTCCCTGGCCTGAAAGGTCTGATCGTATCCCCGATTCAGCACGACAACATTGGCATCCATTACAACAACTCCGGATGATGAATTGGATGCCATTTTGTTGTTAGAAAGCTGAATAGACCCTTAAAGAATAAGGATAAAACCGTTTTTTATTTCCAAAAGGTTTATCGACAATGCTTTTTATGCTAGGAGAACGCACCGCAACAAGACCCACTCGCCACCTCATGCCGGCAATAATTTCTGCTCAATCATGTGGTCGCGGCACATCTTTGCGTCGGTAAAGACCAGACCGCGCAGGCCGAGCGCCTCGGCAGCCCTGACATTGGCCGGGCTGTCGTCGATAAACAGGCAATCCTCGGCCCTGAGATCAAACGACACCAGCAGGTAGCGGTAGATGTCCGGCTCCGGCTTCATCATGCGCACCCGCGCCGACACCACCTTGCCGCTGAAGAAGCGCCAGAACGGCTGATGCTGCTCCAGCCAGTCGATGCTGGCGTGGCCCATGTTGGAGAGGGCATAGAGGGCGTGGCCGGCGCCGTGCAGCTCCTCGATAAGGCGCACCATGGCGGGATCCGGCAGCAGGGAGGCGGGCACCGCCTGCAGGATGGCGAGGTTTTGCGCCGCAGAGAGCCCGGTGCGCGCCTCGGCCTGGCGCGCCATGGTGTGCAGCGACAGGGTGCCCCTGTCCACCTCCAGCCAGTCCGGGTGGTTGAACAGCCGTTCGGCCAGCAGTTCGGCATCCGCGGGGCCCATCACGGAGCGCACTATGGCCACCGGATCCCAGCTCACCACCACTCGTCCCAGATCGAAGATAATCGCCATCGTCTCACCTCCTGCGTTCGGTATAGGGCACCGATGAAATCGGATGTTGCAAAGGGACCTTTACGGCGCCAATACTGCCCCACCCCTGGTTCCCTACCCTGCCTTCAACGCGGGGCCCGGGCAAGTTTTACTTGCATCGCGCCGCCAAATCCCTTAATGCTTATGGCGTTACCTCAAGGACAAGCCCATGCACGCACCATTCTTCTTCGTTTTCTCGTTTATCCGGCCCACATGAGGGAAGGCCCTGTCGTCGCATGAACAGAAAACAAAGACGAATCGAGCCTCCCCTAGCGGAGGCTTTTTTTTGCATTCACCATCACCGAATACTTGGATAGGGAACCACAATGGCTACGCTCGACGAGATCAGACAGGACATTACCCAGTTGGATGAGGAGCTGCTCGCCCTGCTGGCCAAGCGCAAGGCCCTCAGCATCGAGGTGGCCCGGGCCAAGCAGGCCAACCCCCGTCCCATCCGCGACACCCAGCGCGAACAGGATCTGTTGGTGGCCCTCATCCAGAAGGGGCGCCCCCTCGCCCTGGATGCCCAATACATCACCCGCATCTACCACACCATCATCGAAGACTCTGTGCTCTCCCAGCAGGCCTATCTGCAGAGTCTGCTGAACCCTGAGCAGCAGGAGCCCATGACCAGCGTCGCCTATCTGGGCCCGCGCGGTTCCTACTCCAGCCTCGCGGCCCGCAAGTACCTGGCACGCTACAAGGATCAGGTGATCGAGGTGAACTGCCAGAACTTCCGCGAGGTGCTGGACAGCGTGGAGTCCGGCCGCGCCGCCTTCGGGGTGCTGCCCATCGAGAACACCAGCTCGGGCTCCATCAACGAGGTGTACGACGTGATGCAGCACACCACCCTCTCCATCGTCGGTGAGCTGACCTATCCCATAGAGCACTGCATCCTGACGGCGGTACCGACCGAGCTGTCCCGCATCAAGACCTTCTACGCCCATCCCCAGGTGTTCCAGCAGTGCTCCCACTACCTGAGCAAGCTGGACGGGGCGCGCCACGAGATCTGCGACTCCTCCTCCAGCGCCATGATGAAGGTAAAGGAGCTGGGGAGCCCGGAGGCCGCCGCCATCGGCAGCGCCGCTGGCGGCGAACTGTACGGCCTGGATGTGCTGGCCGAGCAGCTCGCGAACCAGAAGGAGAACTACAGCCGCTTCATCGTGGTGGCACGCAAGCCCATCGACGTGGCGTCCCAGATCCCGGCCAAGACCACCCTCATCATGTCCACCTCCCAGAAGCCCGGCTCCCTAGTGGAGGCGCTGCTGGTGCTGCGCAGCCATGACATCAACATGACCAAGCTGGAATCCCGCCCGGTGCAGGGCAACCCCTGGGAGGAGATGTTCTACCTGGATGTCTCCGCCAACCTGCAGAATCCGGAGATGCAGGCCGCCCTGCTGGAGCTGACCGCCATCACCCGCTACATCAAGGTGCTGGGCTGCTACCCGAGCGAAGACGTCAAGCCGACCACGGTACCGCCTGTGCTGATGGGGAAATAACCCGGGATCCATGTGCAACGCAACGGCCCCGAGCACAAATAAAAAGGCGAACCTCAGGTTCGCCTTTTTGTTGCCTCTTTGCCGGCCAGAGCCTCTGTCACGGCCTGGACAAGCCGATGGATCCCCTTGTCAGAACTGACCCGCCATCAGCTGGTTGAGGCTATAGAGGTTGCGGGTGTCGAGCTCCATCTCGGTGGCATAGGTGTTGCCACGGGGATAGGTCGCCACCACACGGGCGCCGCGCACCACGCCGGCCACCGACACGTCCAGGGAGTTGGCGGTCTGGGTCAGATCCTTGTAGCTGCTGTTGGCCCGCACCTGCTGGCCGTTGAGCTGCTCCGCCAGCTCCCGGTAGGCATCCATCTTGGAGGCCCGGATCGCTTGCAGCATCTTCTCCGACTGGGAGGGCCCCGGCTGGATGTCGATCACCGCATAGCCGACCGCTTTGAGCACAGGAAAATCGTCCGGCTTCTGCGCCGTGTCGTAGTTCACGACCCGATTGCCGCTGCAGGCAGTCAATAGCATTGCCATCAGGCAACCCAGTAAAATTTTCATCTATGGCTCCTTGTCATGGGGTCAGGTTGACCAGATGTCCGGACGCGCTCTGGCCGCCCCGCATCAGGTAACCCCGGTTGACGGATGCCCGGCCAAACGAGTTGCTGGCACCGGACAGGTATTGTTGCGGGATCAGGCTCTGGGCCGTGGTCTCCACCATCTTGGTGCGCAGATCGATGATGCGGGCGTTGACCAGGATCCCCTGGGAATTGCGGCTGAAGGTGCCGGTCAGGATGCGCGAAATAGGCAGACGGGCGGAGAGATCCCGGTAGTTGCGGCTCATCACGAAGTCGCCACTGGGGGTCACCTGAATGCTGCCCGTGGTCTTGAAGTCCACCACCACTTCCCCGCGCCGGTTCAGCTCGTAGATGAAGCTCTCCTCGATCTGCAGCCCCATCCAGTTGGTGTCTTTGAGGGTATCGAGATCGACGAAGGAGGCCACCGCGATGGGCTCGCTCAGGGTGGTAAGGGACTTGCGCTCCATCAGCTGATCGGTCATGCGCGCCACCAGCCAGTTGAGCTCCATGCCCTTGGCCGCTTGCCTGGGATCTCCCTGATCCCGGTTGATGGGGTCGGCAGTACCGCAGCCGGTCAGCACCAGCGTGATAGCCAACGCCGTGATAAATCTGTTCATGGATACCTTTCCTGTATCTACACCTGACTCTGTTATCGGTCGCGGCGGCCAACACTTGAGGCGTGAATCACCCTGGATCTCGTTATCCGTCCCTCAGGATCCCGGATCCCCTGCGCGGATCCCGGGCCAGGCGGGGGCGGCACCGGGAATGAGGCATGGATCTTGCTTTTATTTGCAGCATGGGTACAAACCGCCCCCTGTTCAGGACTGCTATCGCCCCTTGCCGCCGCTTGGCGCGGGTTCGATGAGCTCCGCTTATTCAAGGTGTTTGCTATGAAAGTTGTGCTGCCGTTAACCCTGCTGCTGATCACTCTGTCGGCTCGGGCCGAGATCATCGAGGCCCAGGGCAGCGCCGCCATCCTGGGTGGCGACGAGGTCTATGCCCGTGAGCAGGCGACCCGGGATGCCCTGCGCCAGGCCCTGCTGGCGAGTGGCGCCGCCGTCTCCAGCATCCAGCGCCTAGAGAACGGCAGCCTGCGCTCGGAGCAGATCCAGATCCGCTCCGGTGGCGATATCCGTCAGTATCGGCTCAAGCGGGAAGAGGTGCGTAACGGCCGCATGTACATCACTGTGCAGGCCGACATCCAGGCGGAGCGCCAGATCTGCCAGACCCAGCACTACGCCAAGGATTTGACGCTGGTCCGCTTGCGGATGCGCTACCCGGATCAGGCCAGCACGGGGGCTCTCGACGACATGCCGGCGGATCTCTCCCGCCACCTGTTCGAGACCCTGGCCAAGGCGCCGCAAGGGGTACTTGCCCGCCAGTGGCTGGACGAGAACCTGCGCATCGACCCGCTCCATCTACAACAGGGTGACAGCAGCGCCCTCGAGGAGATCAAGGCCCTGAGCCTGCGCACCGACAGCCAGTATCTGGTGCTCGGCAGCATCGACGATCTCTCCCTCGAGCCCCAGGGCAACCAGTTGACCAGCTGGTATCAGGATCCCATCCGCAACTTTCGCATGCAGCTCTACCTGTTCGACGGTATCAACGGCAGCCTGCTCGGTCGCAAGGAGTATCAGGGACGCGCCAACTGGACCTTCTCCAAGCGGGAGCAGGTGGGCAGCAACAGCGGCCAGTTCTGGCAATCGAGTTACGGCCAGGAGGTGAATTATCAGTTGCAGGAGGCGGCGCAAGACATCATCGCCGAGCTGAACTGCGCCCCTGTCACCGCCCGCATCGTCGGCCAGCACGAGCGCGGCCCCCACATCAATCTGGGACGGCGCAACGGGGTCAAGCTCGGGGATCAGTTCCGCGTCCAGCACAGCGCCGACTTCGTCGATCCCTACGGCAAGTCCCGGGTCATGCGCAACCCGGCCGATGGCCTGTTCGAGGTGGTGCAGGTGTTCGAGGATGGCGCCGTCATCAGCAGTCAGAACAAATATTCGCCATTTAACGTCCAGGTCGGCGATCTGGCCGTATTGGAATAGGAATCAAGGGTTTAAAAGGTGGCCGCTTCTTGTATAATGCCCGCCATCAGGTTCCCGTAGCTCAGTTGGATAGAGCGGTCCCCTCCTAAGGGACAGGCCACTGGTTCGACTCCAGTCGGGAACACCATACAAGACAAGGGGTTGGCATCGTCAGATGCCAACCCCTTCTTTTTTATTCCGGTTTTCCTGCCTTTTTCAGTGCTCTACTCTGGGCCGAGCACTGATGTCAGCTATTGATCCTGGCGATGCCCTTACCACCAGACGTTGGCTTGCAGGCCGACGGTCCAGGTGTCATCGGCGGTGCCGTTGTCGAAGGAGTGGGAGCCATCCCAATCGCTGTTGTCGCTGTCGAGGTAGCTGGCGAAGACCCGCAGCTCAGGCTCACCACGGCCGAGGGAGAAGGCCTGGGCGAGCGTGTACTTGGAGCCGCTGCGGGAACCCTGATCACCGTTCTCGGTCTTCTCGTCATCGAAGTAGCCAGCCTCCACATAGGTGCGGGTGATATCGCTCCAGTGGTAGGTCACCTTGGCGTTCATGGCGAAGGCAGTGACATCCCCCTCGACCCCATCCCACTGCTTGATGTCGTTTGCCTCGGCGTAGTTGATCGCATGGCTCAGATCCCAGTCAGCCCCCAGCGGTATGCTGCCGTAGTTGCGGATGGCGAAGCCGTTACCGCTCTCGACGGTGCCGTTCAGAGTGTCAGCCGCACCGAACAGGACGCCCTGCAGGGCTGAGCCGCCGGCGTAGTACTGGAGGGTAGTCTTGTTCCAACCCGTTCCCAGCAGGGACTGATTCAGCTCCAGCATCACGGCATGGCCATCGGCATACTCATGGTTGCCCTGATCCGCGTCGATTTGCTCGGCGGTCGCATCGGCTTTCAGGAACTTGTATCCCATGGCCAGGGTCGCGCCGTCCCACAGGGGCAGATTGGTGTAGAGCAAGTCCAGCTGGTTGGAATCGATCATGTCTTCAATCGGTTCGCCCACGCTGTTGTTGTAGGTGTCCGCGATGTCACGGTGCAGCGCCGCCACGGAGAGTTTGCCCTGACCCAGCTGCATGTCTTCGATACCGCCACCGACGTTGGTCTGGTTCCAGTAGAAGAAATCATTTGAGTCGATGACAAAGTCTTTCTTGTACTGGCGAATACCGACCCAGGAGGTCTCCCCCATCCCCATGAAGTTGCGCAGTTGCATGTTCAGGTTTTCCCAACCGAAATTGGAGTCTCCCATGTTGCTGTTGGTGTCCCCGTCGTACATGTTGAACATGGTCTGGATATAGACCGACTTGGAGTCGTCGCTTTTGAGCTCCTTGCCAAACCCGACTTCCGCATAGGTATCGAATTCGTTACCCAGACGGCCCAGCTTGTTCTTCTGGAAGCTGCCACCCACGGCATCTTTCATGGAGCCGTCGTCGCCAGTCCCCACCCCGGAGCGGAAATAACCGTAGTAGTCAAAACCGGCCGCTTCGGCAGAGACGGCGGCTTGGGCGGAGAGTGCCGACACGACGGCGACTGCAATTGGGAGCCACTTGGTTTTCATTATGTCTTCCTTATAACATCGATTGATTGGGAAACACCGAAGGCAATCAGTGCCTCGCTGAGTCGACTCCATGACCGGTTAAACCCGGCACTTCTTTGTGCCGGAGGAAATAAAAACATGGGCGTGACTATGCTCAAACGTCACTCTATATAACCGCTTGACCAGAGGTTTTAAGCCAAGCCAGACATATCAGCGCGTTAATAAGCACTCTTGTGTTGCGAGAGAGATATTTATTTTCAGTGCATTAACACTTGGTGCAAAAATATTAATACAAGCTGTACCAAGCATACCGATCGGTGATAAATACGCCCACGGGAGTACCGCAACAAGCAGCTAGCTATTGTGATGAAACAATATTATAAAAGCGCGAGCATCAGGCTGACTGAACCGTATTTAAATCGGCGTAATGGCTTTCCTTTTTAACAAGCGTGGAATCAAAATAGCCCCATGGCTATGTATTAATAACGGTGCTATTGGCTGACGCAAGGAGCGGTAATGTCCATAAGGCGAACCTGTACCAGGTTGGCAATGCTGGCTCTCCAACCCGGCAGACAGCTGAGCGCGCGAGCGCTAAAGCCGCACGACATCTGAGCAGTGGGTTACTCGCAAACTTGACCATTCCCGACTCTTGCGTGCCGATAGAAGATGGCGTCAACCCATGGCATTCAATTCAGACATCAATCTGTAAAAGGGAACCCCTCTTGAGTGGATCGAACTATATCAAGGTAGGTATTCGATTACATAAGCCGGATTGCTTTTTGCAGTCGGGTTCACACAATTCCATCCATGATTTATTAAAGCGGACTCAAGCTGATATTAAATTTAATATCGCGGATATTTAAACTGAATAGGCACTGAATTAAAAATTTGTTAAAGCTGAACCTATTCTTAATTGAATCGTGACTGAACAAAGATAATTCACACAGGGTGAATGAGGCTCATATATTGACAATACTACTGCTCTTCTTCCTGTGAGCCAAGCACCGCGACTCATATTGATCCGGCCGTTATCAGACCGTTTTCCCCACTTATTAAAACCCGTTATTTCAATTGATGTACGTCATCACCTTAAATAAGAGCCTCTAAAGAGGCTGTTATCGCTGTCGTTCAAATATATTGAGAGAGCCTCCCGTAACAGCCATCCATCAAGTGGAGTGGAATGGGTAGAGAAAAGAGGCTAAGTCCACACGCTCCCAGAGTCGGGTAGCCACGAATATCGTCGTAGTTTGGGTCTTTTATGGATCCAAATCCCACCGCAGTGCCCGCCCGCTGTCACCCCAGCATCAATGGGTTACACTCCCCATCAGTTGCTTGCATTCGGTGCCGCCCACGGACAGCGGCGCTCAACCACTCCAGCACCAAGGAAGAACATCATGGGTAACAAGAAGAAAACCAAGGCAGAACAGGCCGCGCCAGCGCAAGAGAACAAACCCCTTGGCACCAAGGAGTACGAGAAGGAGCTGCGCCGCCTGCACGTGGAGCTGGTGAAGCTGCAGCGCTGGGTGGTGCACAAGGGGCTCAAGGTCTGCATCGTCTTCGAAGGCCGTGACGGCGCGGGCAAAGGGGGCGTCATCAAGGCCATCACGGAGCGAGTCAGCCCCCGGGTGTTCCGGGTCATGGCCCTGCCCGCCCCCACGGAGCGGGAGAAGAGCCAGCTCTACATGCAGCGCTATGTACCCCTGCTGCCCGCCGCCGGCGAGATCGTCATCTTCGATCGCAGCTGGTACAACAGGGCCGGGGTGGAGCGGATCATGGGCTTCTGCACCCCGGAGGCGAGCGACAAGTTTCTGGCCAGCACGCCGCAGATGGAGTGGTCCATGGTCGATGCAGGCATCATCTTGCTGAAATACTGGCTGGAGGTAACGCCACAGGAGCAGGAGCGCCGTTTGCGGGATAGGATCGACGACGGCCGCAAGGTCTGGAAGCTCTCCCCCATGGACATCAAGTCTTTCGATCGCTGGGATGATTACACGGAGGCGCGGGATGCCATGTTCGCCGCCACCGACACCACTTGGGCCCCCTGGTTCGTGGCTCATTCGGAGGACAAGAAGAAGGTGCGCCTCAACATCATCTCCCACCTGCTGGCCCACATCCCCTACGAGGATCTGCCGGTGGAGCACGTCAAGCTGCCCAAGCGCAAGATTGGCAAGGCCAAGCCCACCGATCACCCCTTCCGCTACGTGCCCGACCTGTTCTGATCCAAGGCAAGCCCCTGCCCATGCAGGGGCTTGCCCTATCCGGTGTCACCCGTTTCCCCTCTACACTTCAGCCAAGATGGCTTGGACCACGCCAGCATATTGAGAGGAGGTATCCCCTTGTTTCCACTGCCCGTTCGACTGCTTGCCCTGTTACTGCTCTGCCTCGCGGCCCCGCTGCGGGCACTGACCCTGACCCCGATCGCGGCCGATCTCGCCCATCCCTGGGGGCTGGCCTTCCTGCCGGATGGGGGTTATCTGGTGAGCGAGCGCCCCGGCCGATTGCTGCGCATTGATGCAAAGGGGGTGCGCCATCCGGTTTCCGGCCTGCCCCCCATCGCCGCTCAGGGCCAGGGCGGCTTGCTGGATCTCGCCCTGGATGGAGAGGGCTGGCTGTATCTCAGCTACAGCGAGCCCGGTGACGGGGGCGCCGGCACCGCCGTGGCCCGCGCCCGCTTGCAAAAAGATGCGCTGACAGACTGGCAACTGCTGTTTCGCCAGCAGCCCAAGGTCGGCGGCGGCGCTCATTTTGGCTCCCGCCTGGTGCTGATGGATGACTACCTCTTCATCACCCTGGGGGATCGCTACACGGAACGGGATAGGGCCCAGACCCTCGACAATCACCTCGGCAAGACGGTGCGCCTGCACAGGGATGGCCGGGTCCCCGTCGACAATCCCTTCGTCAAGACGGCCGGGGCGCTGCCCGAGATCTGGAGCCTGGGCCATCGCAACATGCAGGGAGCCGCCCTGCGCCCGGGCAGCCAGCAATTCTGGACCCACGAGCACGGCCCCCAGGGGGGTGACGAGGTCAACCTCATCCAACCCGGCCACAACTACGGCTGGCCCAGGGTCACCTTCGGCGAGGAGTACGGGGGCGGCAAGATTGGCACAGGCCAGAGTGCCCCCGGCATGACGGTGCCGCTCTGGATCTGGGTGCCCTCCATCGCCCCCTCCGGCATGACGTTTTATCGGGGGGAGCTATTCAAGGAGTGGCAGGGGGATCTCTTCGTCGGCGCCCTGCGCGGCCAGGCCCTGATGCGCCTCAAACTCGAGGGGGACAAGATAGTGTCACAGGAGCGGCTGCTCACCGACCTGGGGGAGCGGATCCGCACCGTCAAGGAGGGGCCTGACGGCGCCCTCTATCTGCTGACAGATTCGGGCAAGGGACGGCTGCTGAAGCTCACCCCCTGATCCGGATGTGATGATGGCCGAGGCACCACAAGGAGGATGTATGAACAAGTGTCAAAACCTGCTGGTGTTGTGCGCCTGCCTGTTGCTGCTGGGCTGCAACACCATCCACGGCATGGGTCGGGGCGAGGTGATCCAGAACTCGTCCAAGCTGGCAGACGAAGCCGCTCGCTAAGCAGCGACCAGCCCCCAGACAGTCCCTTAATCTGTGCCCACCGTGGTCAGGGGCGCCATGGTCAGCTTGACCCCGTGCTGGGCCAGCAGCTCCCGGGCGCTTTGCGGCAGCTGATCGTCCGTGATGACCTGATCGATGGCATCCCAACCCACCACGTTGAAGGTGCCCACCTTGCCGTATTTGGACGAGTCGCAGATGAGGATGCGGCTCGCCGCCGACTCCACCACGGCCCGCTTCACCGGCACCTTCTGCTCGCTCGGGGTGGAGATCCCCTGCCCGTCCCAGGAAGAGGAAGAGAGGAAGGCTATGTCCAGGTGCAGGTTGCGCAGGAAGTGGGCGGTCGCCTCGCCGGCGCAGGACTGGTTGTCACGAATGACCTGACCACCGGTGTGATAGAGGCGGCAGCGGCCGTGCTCGATGAGGTAGGCGCAGACCATGAAGTCGTTGGTCACTATCATCAAGTCTTCCCGCAGCGCCAGCTCGCGGGCCAGCTCCAGGGAGGTGGTCCCCGCATCCAGATAGATGCTGCTGCCCTCCGCCACCTGGGCGGCCGCCAGCCGGGCGATGGCGAGCTTGGCCCCCTGCATCAGGCTTCGCTTGGCAGCGTGGGAGGGCTCGCTCTTGATCCGCTGGGAGAGGCTGACCCCCCCAGATACAGAGAGTACCCGCCCCATCTGCTCCAGTTTCTGGATGTCCCGCCGTATGGTCATGTGGGAGACCTGCAGCAACTCGGTCAGCTCCAATATGCTGACCACGCCGCGTTCTGCCAGCAGGTGCAGGATCTGTTGCTGTCGCTCTACGGGTATCATGGGGTTCACACCTTGGGAAAAGAGGGGTCATTCTACCCCAGTGATCTGGGAAAAAATGATAAATAACCTCGAAGGGGCTCACAAATCACATTTATTCACATAAAAGTGTGACCCATACAAATCCAATCTCAATGAAATAACAAAAATTAACACAAACTAAGTTAATTTTTGTGACAACCGCCTGATATTTCATCGCCGCAAGCCTCTACTATCGACTCATCAGTCGTTACCGAGGAATCATCAGATGAGCACTCCCTTCCACGTCGCCGTCATCGGCCTGGGTGCCATGGGCATGGGCGCCGCCCGCTCCTGCCTGCGGGCCGGGCTCACCACCTACGGCATAGATCTCAGTGAATCGGCCCGCAGCCAGCTGCAACAGGCCGGTGCCGCCGCCGTCATGGCCGACGCCAGACCGCTCGCCGAGACCCTGGACGCCGTCCTGCTGCTGGTGGTCAACGCCGCCCAGGTGCGCCGCATCCTGCTGGGGGAGGAAGGGCTGGCCCGCCACCTCAAACCGGGCACCGCCGTCATGATCTCCTCCACCATATCGGCGGCGGATGCAGCCTCCCTCGCCGGCGAACTGGCGCAACTCGGGCTGCTGATGCTGGATGCTCCCGTCTCCGGCGGCGCCATCAAGGCCGATGCGGGGGAGATGACCGTCATGGCAGCGGGTGCCGAGGCCGCCTTCGACAAGCTGGCCCCCGTGCTGGACGCGGTCGCGGGCCGGGTCTATCGGGTCGGCAGTGACCCCGGCCAGGGCAGCACGGTGAAGATCATCCACCAGCTGCTGGCCGGGGTGCACATCGCCGTGGCCGCCGAGGCCATGGCGCTGGCGAGCAAGGCGGGCATCTCCCTGGATCTCATGTATGACGTGGTCACCCACGCCGCCGGCAACTCCTGGATGTTCGAAAACCGCATGCCTCGCGTGCTCACCGGCGACTACCAGGCCCGCTCCGCGGTGGATATCTTCGTCAAGGATCTCAACCTGGTGGCAGACACCGCCAGGGCGCTGCACTTCCCGCTGCCGCTGGCCAGCACGGCCCTGAACATGTTCCTCGCCGCCAGCAATGCCGGCCACGGACATGAAGACGACAGCGCCGTCATCAAGACGTTCTCCGGCATCCAGCTGCCGGGACAGGAGGAGAGATCATGAAACTCGGGGTCATTGCAGACGATTTCACCGGCGCCACCGATATAGCAGGATTTTTGGTTGAGAACGGCCTCTCCACCCTGCAGCTCTCTGGCGTCCCAAAAGACCATGACCTGCCCGAGGTGGATGCCATCGTCATCAGCCTCAAGAGCCGCTCCTGCCCGGTGGACGAGGCGGTGCACGACTCCCTGGCGGCGCTCTCATGGCTCAAGGCCCGCGGCTGCCCGCGCATCTACCAGAAATACTGCTCCACCTTCGACAGCACGGCCCAGGGCAACATAGGCCCGGTCACCGATGCCCTGCTGGGGGCCTTGGGTCACGACTTCACCCTGATCTGCCCGGCCCTGCCGATCAACGGCCGCACCGTCTATCAGGGCAACCTGTTCGTGGGGCCCCAGCCGCTCGCCGAGTCAGGCATGCGCCACCACCCCATCACCCCCATGCAGGACAGCAACCTGCTGCGGCTGATGGAAGCCCAGGCCTCCGGCCGTGCCGGTCTGGTGCCCTTCGCCACCATAGCGCAGGGTGCCGATGCCATCGCCACCGCCTTCGTGCAACTGCAGGCCGAGAGGGTACGTTACGCCGTGGTGGATACCCTCAACGAGCAACACCTGCTGGACATCGCCGCCGCCAGCCTGCCGCTGCCGCTGCTCACCGGCGGCTCCGGCCTCGCCATCGGTCTGGCCCGCGCCCTCGGCGGCGGCGATCTGCAGGGTGCCCGTGAGGCGGGTTGGCCCAGCGCCCGGCGCGCCGTGGTGCTGTCCGGCTCCTGCTCCGAGATGACCAACCGCCAGGTGGCCCATTACCGCAAGCAGGCGCCTTCCCTCGCGCTGGAGGTAGATGCCTGCCTAGGTCGCCCGGATTACCCAAAGGAGCTCGCCCGCTGGGTGCTGGCACAGCCCTCCTCCCCCGCTCCAATGATCTATGCCACCACCAGCCCGGCGGAGCTGGCCCGCATCCAGCAGAGCCACGGCCAGCAGGCGGCGAGCGGGGCGGTAGAGCACTGCTTCGCCCGGCTCGCCCGGCTGCTGCGCGGCGCCGGAGTGGACGGCTTCATCATCGCCGGTGGCGAGACCTCGAGCAGGGTCACCCAGGCCCTCGGCGTGAAGGCGTTTCACATAGGCCCGCAGATCGCCCCCGGCGTGCCCTGGGTGCGGGCCACGGATGCCCCCCTGTCCCTGGCCCTCAAGTCCGGCAACTTCGGTGACGGGGCTTTCTTCAGCAAGGCACAGGAGTTCTTCCATGACTGAACAAGCCTTGCGCGACACCATGGTGATGCTGGGGGCCTCTCTGTTCCAGCGGGGCTACGCCACCGGCGGGGCGGGCAACCTGTCGGCCCTGCTGCCGGACGGCACCCTGATCGCCACCCCCACCGGCTCCTGCCTCGGTCGCCTGAGTGCGGAACGCCTCTCCCGGATCAGCCTGCTGGGGGAGCACCTGGATGGGGATCGCCCCTCCAAGGAGGTGGCATTCCACCTGGCGCTCTATCACAACAATCCCGAATGCCGGGCCGTGGTGCACCTGCACAGCACCCACCTCACCGCCCTCTCCTGCCTGGACGGGCTGGATCCGGCCAACGTCATCCGCCCCTTCACCCCCTACTACGTGATGCGGGTCGGCCAGTTGCCGCTCATCCCCTACTACAAGCCGGGGGATGCCCGCATCGCCGAGGAGCTGGGTCAGCGGGCCCGAGATGGCAAGGCCTTCCTGCTCGCCAACCACGGCCCCGTGGTGACAGGCAAGGATCTGGTCGATGCGGTCAACAACATGGAGGAGCTGGAGGAGACGGCCCGTCTCGCCCTGCTGCTGCACGGCCAGTCCATCCGCTACCTGAGTGAGCATGAGATAGAAGAACTCCGGAGCATGAAGCCATGAGCCGAGCCCGCTGCGCCCCTCTGACCCGATACGAATTCAACGAATGAAGGAACATCACGCCATGAGCAAGTTTGCCGCCAATCTGACCATGTTGTTTACCGAGGTCCCCTTCCTCGAGCGTTTCGCCGAGGCGCGCCGCGCCGGCTTCGAGGCGGTGGAGTTCCTCTTCCCCTACGACTGGCCCGCCGCCGAGCTGGGCCGCCTGCTGCGCGAGCAGGAGCTGACCCAGGCGCTGTTCAACATGCCGCCGGGCAACTGGGGCGCGGGGGAGCGCGGCATGGCCGCCATCCCGGGGCGGGAGGAGGAATTTCGCGCCCATCTGCCCAGGGTGCGGGACTACGCCCTGGCGCTCGGCTGCAAGAAGGTGCACGCCATGAGCGGCATCGTCGATCCGGCCCATAGCCTCTCGGCCCATCGCCAGACCCTGGTCGACAACATCCGCTTCGCCGCCGACTACCTGGCCGCCGATGGCATCAGTGTGCTGCTCGAGCCCCTGAACGATCGGGACGTGCCCGGCTACTTCCTGGCCCATCAGCTCGACGCCCTGGCCCTGGTGCAGGAGATAGACAGACCCAACGTGGCTGTGAAGCTCGATCTCTATCACGCCCAGATCATGGACGGGGATCTCACCCGCCTCATCGGCAAGCTTGGCCCGGCCATCGGCCACGTCCAGATAGCCTCGGTACCGGATCGCCACGAGCCGGACGAGGGGGAGCTAGCTTACCCCCACCTGTTCGAGGCGCTGGCCAGGGTCGGCTACCACGACTGGATAGGCTGCGAATACAACCCCAGAGCCGGCACCCACCAAGGGCTGGGCTGGCTCACACAACAATAACAACGACACCCTACACACGAACGAGTCTGAGGATAACGAGATGCAAATCATCATCACCGGCGGTGGTGGCTTCCTGGGTCAGAAACTGGCCAAAGCCCTGCTGCAGAGCACACAACCCTTCACCGAGCTGCTGCTGGTGGATATTCAACTGCCCCAGGCCCCCATCGCCGATGCCAGGGTGCGCTGCCTGCAGGCTGATCTCACCGCCCCCGGTGTGGCGGAGTCCCTCATCAACGAGCGGACCGCCATCGTCTATCACCTGGCGGCCATCGTCAGCAGCCATGCGGAGCAGGACTTCGATCTCGGCTGGAAGGTGAACCTGGACACCACCCGCACCCTGCTGGAGGCCTGCCGTCATACCAAACCCGGCATCCGCTTCATCTTCACCAGCTCGCTGGCCGTCTACGGCGGTCGCCTGCCCGCCCTGGTGGATGACGGCACGGCCCTGACCCCGACCTCCTCCTATGGCGCCCAGAAGGCCATGGGGGAGCTCCTGGTCAACGATTACAGCCGCAAGGGCTATGTGGACGGTCTGGTGCTGCGCCTGCCCACCATCTGCGTGCGGCCGGGCAAGCCGAACCGGGCGGCCTCGTCCTTCGTCAGCAGCATCATCCGCGAGCCCCTGCAAGGAGAGCAGGCCATCTGCCCGGTGAGCACGGAACTGCGGCTCTGGCTCTCCAGCCCGGCTACCGTGGTGGCGAACTTCCTGCTGGCGGCCAGGCTGCCGGCCACAGGTGACTGGCGCAGCGTCAACCTGCCCGGCATCAGCGTGACCGTGGGGGAGATGCTGGACGCCCTCGGCCATGCGGGGGGCGCCGCGGCCCGGGAACGGGTGCAGTTTGCCGCCGATGCGGCCGTCGAGCGTATCGTCGCCAGCTGGCCGGGGCGCATCGACAACCAACGGGCCCATGCCCTCGGCTTCACAGCAGACAGGACGTTTGCCGACATCATCGACAGTTTCATCACCCATGACATGCAGGAGGCATCATGAGCGACATCCCAACCCCCATCATAGGTCTCATCATCGCGGTCTTCGTGCTGGTGTTCCTGGTGATCCGCACCCGGGTACACGCCCTGATCGCCATGCTGGCGGCGGCCTGCATCGCCGGCATCACGGGCGGCATGAGCATCGACAAGACCCTCACCGTCATCACCCAGGGCTTTGGCTCCACCCTCGGCAGCATAGGCATCGTCATCGGCCTGGGGGTCATGATGGGTCGCCTGCTGGAGGTCTCGGGGGCGGCCGAGCAGATCGCCTACAGCTTCATCAAGTGGCTCGGCAAGCGCCGCGAGGAGTGGGCCCTGGCCATCACGGGCTATATCGTCAGCATCCCCATCTTCGTGGATTCCGCCTTCGTCATCCTCTACCCGGTCGCGAAGGCGCTGGCGAAAAGCGGCAAGCGCTCCCTGCTCACCCTCGGCGTGGCGCTCGCGGGCGGCCTGGTGGTGACCCACCACACGGTACCGCCGACCCCGGGTCCCCTCGGCGTCGCCGGCCTGTTCGGCGTGGACATCGGCGCCATGCTGCTGACGGGCATGACGCTGGCCATCCCCTGCGTACTCGGCATCGTCTTCTACGCCCAGTGGCTGGACAAGAAATACCCCGAGTTCAGTGCCCAGGTCGCCCAGACCCCGGATGAGATGCAGGCCACCTATGAGACCTACCTCAAGGAGAAGGAAGGCAAGCCCCTGCCGAGCCTGACCCTGTCCCTGCTGCCGATCCTGGTGCCGATCGTGCTCATCTTCCTCAAGGCCATCTTCACCACCCTGGCCACTTTGGAGGGCATGGAGAGCCTGGCCGCCAACCCCCTGGTGCAGGGCATCAACTTCATCGGCGCCCCCATCATAGCGCTCGCCATCAGCGTGCTGCTGGCGGTCTACACGCTAGTGCCGCACATGGACAGGCACGCCACCGCCGCCCGCCTGGAAGAGGGGCTGCAATCGGCCGGCATCATATTGCTGGTGACCGGTGCCGGTGGTGCGCTCGGTGCCGTGCTGCGGGACAGCGGGGCGGGTCAGCAGCTGGCGGAGCAGATCGCCCAGCTGCCCATCTCCCCCATACTGATCCCCTTCATCGTCGCGACCCTGGTGCGCCTCATCCAGGGATCCGGCACTGTGGCCATGGTGACCGCGGCCTCCATCTCGGCCCCCATACTGGCCCAGATCCCCGGGGTCAACATGCTGCTGGCGGCCCAGGCCGCCACCATGGGGTCCCTCTTCTTCGGCTACTTCAACGACAGCCTGTTCTGGGTGGTCAACCGCATGATGGGGATCTCGGACGTGAAGCAGCAGATGATCGTCTGGTCCATCCCCACCACCATCGCCTGGGCCATCGGCGGCACCGGCGTCGCCCTGCTGAACCTGCTGTTCGGCTCCGGTGGCACCTGGTTTGACCCCGTGCTGCCGCTGCTGGTGCTTGCGCTCATCGTCTGGTACGTCAAGGGCCAGTCCCTGGCCCCCGCGACCGGTGCGGTGGCGAGCCGGGAGTCATAAGCGAACAGAACACGGGAACGCTGTGTGACGAGGGCCAGTCTGCTAGACTGGCCCTCTTTTTCATGCATCTGCCAAGGAGTGCTGGATGTCTGCTGTTTCCTGGTGGGATAGATCCACCGCCCTGGCCCTGCTCACCATCTTGCTGTGGGCCTCCCTCGCCGCCCTCACCTCCAGAGTCACCAGCGTCTCCCCCCTAGTGCTGGTGGGGCTGGTGCTCTCCTTCTGTGGCCTGGGCGCCCTGCCGTTCTGGCGCCAGTGGCGGGCCCGCCCCGTCACCTGGCTGGTGACCATAGCGGCCCTGCTGCTCTATCACAGCCTGCTGTTCATGAGCTTTCGCCATGCCCCCGTACTGGAGGCGAATCTCATCAACTACCTCTGGCCCCTGTGCATCATCTTGTTCACGCCGCTGCTGTTGCCGGGCCATCCCCTGCGGCCCCAGCACCTGCTGGCGGGGGCCCTGGGCCTCGCCGGCTCCGTGCTGGTGATGGTGGATGGGGAGCTGAAACTGCAGCAGGCCTATCTCCCCGGTTACCTGCTGGCGCTGGGCGCCGCCATCGTCTGGGGGGCCTACTCGGTACTCTCCCGCCGCCTGCCCCCCGCTCCCGCCGTGGTCACCGCCGCCGCCTGCCTGCCCGCCGGGATCCTGGCCCTGCTGCTCGCCCGGGGATTGGAAGGGCCCCTACCCCTCGACCAGATCCCCCAGGCGGACTGGTTGCTCATCGCCGGGCTGGCCCTCGGCCCCATGGGGGCGGCCTTCGTCACCTGGTACCTGGCGCTGCGAGACGGGGATCCCCGCCGCATCGGGGCCCTGGCCTACCTGACACCGCTCCTCAGCACCCTGCTGCTGGTGTGGCTGAACGGCGAGGCACTCACCTCCCGCCACCTGCTGGCGGGGGCCCTCATCATGGGGGGCGCCCTGCTCGGCCTGCTGGTGAAATCCCCGAAGCGTCAGGGGGTTGCCAAACCCTTGTCATAAAAACGCCATCACTCCTGCTTAAGCTCGCAGCCATTGCGTGGTTCAAGCAGGATGTTGACGTGAAGATTGCCCATTATGCCTCCCTCTCCTCCCTCGTCTTGCTGCTGGTCGCCGGCACTCAGGCCGCGGCCCTGTTCCATGGCTGGCAGCAGCTCAATGAGACCGAACTGGCCCAGCGCCAGCACGAGCGACTGCAACAGCGGCTCAGCGGCCCCCTGCAAGAGGCGCTGCGCGACTACCTCGGCAGCGGCGATCCCCTGCGCCTGACCGAGGCGCAGGGGGTACGCAAGCAGGCCCTCGGCCAGCTGGAGCAGCAGGATCCCGAGCAGAGCGCCCCCCTGCACACCCTGCTGGAACAGATGGGCACCCGCATCGACGGGGACTATCTGGCGGCGGGCAAGCTCTCCGGCAACAGCCAGTTGCTGCTGCAAAACGCAGAGAACGAGCTGACCACCCATGCCAAGGCCCTGCTGCGTTATGGCCAGCAGGGCGCCACGGGAGACGATCCCGCCAGTGCCGATCGGTATCGGCAGGGGGCCGCCGACCTGCTGGCGACCCTGCCCGGCCTCGGCCACCTGCGTCAGAACTACATGGAGCAAGGGAGCCCCAAGCTGCTGGAAGGCTTGCAGTTCGAGCTCGCCGCCCTGCAAAAGCAGGCGGACATGCTGGCAACCCTGCCGAGCCTGAAGCTGTTCGAGGAGGCTCCCGCCGATGAGTTCACCCTGGGGGAGCCGGCGCGCAAGGAGCTCGGCGATCAGCCCAGAGCCGAGCTGGTCTCCCTGCTCAAGCGCTACCCCCAGGAGCTGGAAAACAGCCGCAAGACGTTGCAACGGCAGCAGGAGGCGCGGCAGATGGTGCAGCAGGACATCCGTTTGCTGCTCAAAGAGGGGGAGACGCTCGGAGAACGGCTCGCCGCAAAGCGTCAGGGAGTGAACAAGGAGCTCGCCGCTATCCTGGGTTCCCTCGCCCTCAGCCTGGTGGTGGTGGCCCTGCTGTTTGCCCTGGTGCAGCGACGCTGGCTGGTGAGGCCGCTGCTGCAACTTCGCGGCGCCTTCCTGCGACTCGACGCCACCGGCGAGGCGCAGATGCTGCCCGAGGGCCGGGAGCGCAACGAACTCGCCGACATAGTCGCGAGCTACAACCGCCTCATCCTGCGTCTGCAGCAGGATCAGCAACAGAAGGCGGGGCAGCTGTCGAGCGTTTCCCTGAGCCTGCAGGAGATGGTGGATCGGGTGCAGGAGATCCATCACAGCACCCGCACCACGGAGCAGGTGGTAGACGAGAGCGGCACCATGATGAGCGAGCTGAACCAGCTCGCCAGCGAGGTCCATCAGGTCGCCGCCGAGATAGCCCAGCACGCCCAGCACAACGAACACTCCATGAGCCAGAGCGAGCAACTGGTGGGGGGCATGTTGGCCGCCACCACCCAGACCGGCCTCGCCATCGACGAGAGCAGCGGTGCCCTGACCCAGCTCAAACGCTCGGTGGAGGACGTCACGGCCATCGTCGACGTCATCGGCCACATCTCCCAGCAGACCAATCTGCTGGCCCTCAACGCCGCCATAGAAGCGGCCCGGGCCGGTGAGCAGGGGCGCGGCTTCGCCGTGGTCGCCGACGAGGTGCGCCACCTCTCCGCCGACACCCAGCGCTCCCTCGGCCAGATCACCGAGATCCTGGCGAGCCTGACCCTGGCCGGGGATCAGCTCGCCACCGTGCTGACCCGGATCACCAGCGAGGCCGCCGGCCAGCGCCGCCAGGCCGAGCAGCTTCGCCAGACCACCCAGACGGTGCGGGAGATGGCCCGCAGCACCGCCGTCATCGCCCTGCAGGGAGCCGACAACGCCAGGAGCCAGGAGCACAGGCTGGCCAGCTTCGCCGCCCTCATCGGTCGCATCAGCCAGCACGCCCGTCAGGGCAGCCAGCTCTCGGTGCAGGTATCGGAGCACATCCACCACCAGGCCCGGCAGATCCCCCGCATCCTGGGGCAGGCCTGATCCCTCGCCACTGATCCGGCATGGGCTGGCGGGGCCCATCTTTTTTCGTGTCACAAAATTATCTGTTACCGGCCGGTTAACAAAGAAAGTTCTGCTTCCTCACCGAGTTTCATCCACGGCAACGGCCATTGCGCCATGAAAGCGCTGTCATCGCCGATATGCGCGGGATCACAGTGTCCACACCAAGGGTCATGATTATTTGCACTCGGTCATATTTTTGAAACTTCAATGGAACTTCATGTTGATATTTCGCACCGCGAACGTACTCTTGTGGTGTCTGGCCGCCAAGGGTTGGACATAAAAAATAAAGATTGTAAATACACAGATACCCCCACTGATGCGCCAAGGCATACAGGGAGGGGCACAGCACAGACAAACGACTCTTTTTTGCCCTGCGGGGCCTTGATTGCAATGCCATTACCGAGCGGCGGGCCCATGCCTGACTGCCGGACACAAAAAAAGCTAAGTCCATAAAATCAGGAGCAATACAAAATGGAAAAAGTGATTTTCAAGCGTGCCGCCTTGAGCGCCGCTGTGGTTGCCGCACTGGCTGCCCCGGGAATGGCCTTCGCCGCCCAAGACACTATGGGTCCGGGTTACGGAAAATCCTATGAGGCGTTTGCCGAAGACGCCAAAGTCACCGGCGGTCTGTTCTACTTCCAGCGTGAACGTGACCGTAAACAAGCACAAGATGCCCATTACAACGATAAGGGCGAGTATGTGCCAGCCCAAGATGGCAAGTACCACTCCAACCTGAGCCATGCCACCACCCAAGCCGCCCTTAACTTCAACTCCGGTTATGCCTGGGATGTGGTCGGTATCGACGTGGGCGGCTTCGGCGCCTATGACCTGGCCGTCGACGAGAGCAACGGCGTCAACGAAGAGAACGAATTCTCCTTCTGGGGCGACAAGTGGGGTTCAGGTGGTGACGGTGTTCCCGAGAATGGCTTCAGCCTCTCCACCGCCGCCCTGAAACTGAAATTCTTCGATGGTGCTGTCACCGCCAAGGGTGGTTTCACCCAGCTCTACGTTCCCGGTATCCTCGGCGTCAACTGGTCCTATCAACCCGGTACCTACCGCGGTGGCCAGATCGAAGGCAACTTCGGTGGTCTCTACCTGACCTATGCCATCGCCGATGAGTACAAGGCGCCCTGGTTCAAGAACACCGCCGGCTTCTCCAAGAGCAGCCCCTATGCCAGCGATCCCTTCACCGACGCGAACAAGATCGACTACATCCACGGTCTGGCCGCTCGCTACACCTTCGAGAACGGCACCGCGGTCACCGGTGGCTTCGGTCAGTCCGAAGGCTACATGGACAGCTACCACTTCAAGCTGGCTCACAAGTTTGACGTGCTGGGTGGCCTCTCCACCAGCTACCAGTTCTACGGTTCCGACACCGACAACAGCGATTACGATGGCCTGGCATGGCAGCAAGCGCTGACCGCCTCCTGGAACTACGCCCAGTACGGCTTCCGTCTGGAAGGTCTGTGGACCAAGGCCGAAGGGGATCTGGGCAACTACCTGCCCCGTCTGACCCGTGGCTACGGCAACTCCCAGGGCGCGAACGAGATCTGGTGGGATTCCCGCTCTGACTGGAACCACAACGACGAGAAGGCGCTGTTCTTCGGCGTAACCCGTACCCTGGACGATCTGGTGGGAGCTCCTGGCTGGGCAGTCGGCGTATCCGGTGCCTACGGCTGGGATGCCAACAACGGCGACAGCTCCCTGGAAGGCGGCAAAGAGTGGGCGGCCAACTTCGACGTCATGTACACGGTGCAAGACGGCAAGCTGAAGGGCACCCTGTTCAAGCTGCACTACACCGACTACAACAACGAGCAGGACGACAAGGGCAGCTGGTACTACCCGAACATGTTCAGCTCCGAGCATGACGTCAAGTTCCACATCATCATGCCGTTCACCATCCTGTAATCGGGAGCGTGAATCATCCGGAAACCGGGCCCTTGGGCCCGGTTTTGTTTTTGGGCGGGGCAGGCTACCATGCCCATCACAGGACTCGACCGTCATCAAGGACACCTGCCCATGCCCCACCCCTTCGTGCTCATCACAGGCTGCTCAAGCGGCATCGGCCTCGCCGCCGCCAGGGCCCTCGGCGACCAGGGCTTCACCGTCATCGCCTCGGCCCGCAGGCAGGAGGATGTGGCACGGCTGCAACAGCTGGGGTTATTGGCGGTGCAACTGGATCTCGCGGATGAGGCCAGCATCAGCCGGGGGGCCGCCGAGGCGCTGGCCCTGGCCGGCGGTCGCCTCTACGGCCTGTTCAACAACGGGGCCTACGGCCAGCCGGGAGCGCTCGAAGACCTGCCCACGGCGGCGCTGCGGGAACAGTTCAACACCAACCTGTTCGGCTGGCATCAGCTCATTCGCGAGGTACTGCCCGCCATGCTGGCGGTGGGAGAGGGGCGCATAGTACAGAACAGCTCGGTGCTCGGCCTGGTAGCCATGAAATTTCGCGGCGCCTACAACGCCAGCAAGTTCGCCATAGAGGGCTACACAGATACCCTGCGCCTCGAACTCGCGGGCACCGGGGTACAGGTCAGCCTGATAGAGCCCGGCCCCATCGACACCCGTTTTCGCGCCAATGCCCGCGCCGCCTTCCTGCGCCACATCGATCCCGACACTAGCCGCCACAGCGCCGCTTATCAGCAGACCCTGAGCCGGCTGGAACGTGAAGGGGGGGCCCGCGGCTTCACCCTGCCAAGCGAGGCCTGCATCCCGCCACTGCTGCATGCACTCAGGAGCAAGCGGCCGAAACACCGCTACCCCGTCACCTTCCCGACCAGGCTGTTCACCGTGCTGCGCCGCCTGCTGCCGAGCCGCTGGCTGGACAAGCTGCTGATAAAATCCGCCTGACTCCGGGCAAGGATTGGGCCCACAACCCAGTCCACCCTGGCATCATTCAGTAGTGCTCGCCCTGGCTGTAACACTGGCTTTTGACAAGGATGGAGAGGGCCTGTACCACCTGGGATCCCTCTCCCGTCCCCCGCTCAGTAGTGCTGACCGTTGCTGTAGTACTGGCTTTTGACGATAGGCAGCACCTGCACCACCACATAGGTCTGCTCCCCCAGTACCGCCTTCAGATGGCGGGTGATGAGGGCGGCGGCGGTATCCTGCATCTCCTGGGGACGCTCGAACCAGACCAGCTCCACGAAGGGGAAACCCGCCTCCACCTGGCCGTCTCGCACCCACTGGCTCGGCACAGACTCCAGGGTGACAAACTCCGGCTTGCCGCCGGTGAGGGCGCAGAGATCCGCCGTCAGAGGGGCGCTTATCTGCTGCAGGGTGTCGACAGAAACTGCCCGAAAGCGAAGGTGGGGCATGGGAAACCTCTTGGCTGTGACGAATGAGGACTTATCATAGGGTTTATTGCCATGAAGCCAAGTCATCCGTTCATATAAGGAGCCCCATGAGATTCCATCGACCGCTGTTCTCCTTCCTGATCTGCCTGCTGCTGCCGCTGCAGGCCCTCGCCGACCCGGCCTTCTATCGCATCGAGAAAGGCAGTGAACAACACTGGCTGCTGGGCTCCATCCACGCGGGCAAACCCTCCCTCTACCCCTTGCCGGATCCCGTGGAGCGCGCCTGGCAACAGAGCCGCGCCCTGGTGATGGAGGTCGACATGACCCATGTCAGCCAGGCGCAGTGGCAGGAGATGGGGGCCATCACCCGGCTCGTCGATGGCAAGACCCTCAAGGATCACCTGCCCATCGACCTCTACCGACGCACCCTGATCGCCGCCGGCCAGAACGGCCTCAATGAAGCCATCCTGACCCCGCTGCGCCCCTGGTTTGCGGCCATCACCCTGACCCAGGCGGCCCTGGAACGCACCGGCTTCAGCGGCCAATACGGGGTGGATCAACACTTCGCCAAGCGGGCGAGCGAGGGGGGCAAACCCATCGTCGGCCTGGAGACCCTGCTGGAGCAGCTCGGCTACCTCGCCAGCGTCGGCGACAACCAGACCCTGATGCTGGAGAGCACCCTGGACGAACTGCCGGAGCTGGAGAAGGGCTTTGGCGAAGTGATGAGCGCCTGGCAAAACGGCGATCAGGCGACCCTGATCAACCTGCTGAAAGAGGAGATGGCGCCACCCAAGCTGCAGGCCTGGCTGGAGCAGACCCTGCTGGCGGAGCGCAACCACAACTGGGTGGCGAAGTGGTCGACCCTGCCCAACGAGAGCTTTATCGTGGTAGGCGCCCTGCATCTTTACGGCGAGCAGGGGTTGCTGGCCCTGCTGGAGCGGCAAGGCTGGCGCATCACCCCCCTCACCGAGCCGACCCCGCCCGCGGCCCAATAAACCTTCTTACCGCGGCCTCCCCTCGCCCCGAGTGAGAGGCCGCTCACAGAACGGATTGCCGGTTAAATAACCACAACGGGACTTGATCGGGATCATCTCCTTCCATCCAAAGAGGTATCTATCATGCCTGTCACCAAGGGATGACAGGAGTGGATGTGATGGAATTCTGGATGAACCTGATGTTTGGCAACAGCGTGGGCCTGATGTCCATGCTGGTGATAATCGGCACCTTCCTGCTGATCAGCGCCTACGCCGTCTACTTCATCTACAAGGTGATGCACGCCAAGCCGCCGACGGAAGAGCAGTAATCCCGCGATGCGGGTGATACACACTCGCCGAGGGAAGTACGGGTCCGGGCGCTCGTTCGGGCGCCCTCTCCCATCTGCAGGCGCCACCTCCCCCGTGCCGTCATTCTAAGCGCGGGCCTAGCCCGCTATAATGCCCCCTCATTTTCATGGGGGGAGCCTGCCGTGCCACATGACGACGAATACTCACTCTTCCTGCAGGAGGTCGCCGATGTGCGGCCCCTTCGCAGCGACCGGATCACGCCCCAGGGGGGCGACAGCGCCCCGACCGAGGCCCAGCTTGCGCGCCGCCAGGCCGCCAGCGCCGGCCCATTGCCCCAGGACATGCTCAGCATGGAGGCCATACCGCTGCTGGATCCCCACGAGATCGCCGGCTTCAAGCGCGACGGGGTGCAGGAGGGGGTCTACAAGAAGCTGCGGCTCGGCAAATACGAGCTGCAGGCGAGCCTGGATCTGCACCAGAAGAGCCTCAACGAGGCGCGAACCGCCCTGGCGCAGTTCATCGCGGATTGCGAACTGCGGGACATCCGCTGCCTGCTGATCCTGCACGGCAAGGGGGAGCGCAGCACCCCGCGCGCCATGCTCAAGAGCCACGTCAGCGCCTGGCTGCCGCAACTGCCGGCGGTCATGGCCATGCACAGCGCCGAGCGCCGCCACGGCGGCAGTGGCGCGCTCTATGTGCTGCTGCGAAAGAGCGAGCGCAAGAAGGCCGAGAACCGCGAGCGCCACCAGAAGCGCCTCCCCTGAGCCCCCTGCACACCCTGGAGTGGCGAGGCACCCGAAGCCGGTGCTAGCATCATGACGCCCCGATCATGCCAGGTACGGGGTGCATACTCTCAGGGACGATAACAAGGACAATCCCATGTCATATCAAAAGCTTGAAAAACATCAGCAACAGTTGCACCGGCTCTCCCACCTCTCCGCCATCTGCGGCTGGGATCAGGCCGCCATGATGCCGGAAGGGGGCAACGAGGCGCGAGCCGAGGCCATGGCCGAACTCGGCGTGCTCATCCACGAGAAACGCATAGCCCCCGAGCTCGGCGACTGGATAGCCAAAGCAGAAAGCGAGTCGCTGGACGCTATCCAGCGTGCGAATCTCGCGGAGATCAAGCGCCACTGGCAGGATGCGAGCCTGCTGCCCGGCGAGCTGGTGGAGGCGTTCTCCTTGGCCGGCAGCAAGTGCGAGCACGCCTGGCGCCGTCAGCGCAAGGAGAACGACTGGGCCGGCTTCGCCCCGAATCTCAAGGAGGTGGTGAAACTGTCGCGGGAGGTCGCTACCTTGCGCGCCGAGGCACTGAACGTGCGCCCCTACGACGCCATGCTGGCGCTGTATGAGCCCGGCATGACGAGCGCCCGGCTGGACGGCATCTTCGGCGATCTGACGAGCTGGCTGCCCGACCTTATCCAGCGCGTGAGCGAACAGCAAAAACGCGACACCCTGCTGATCCCGCAAGGCCCCTTCCCAGTCGCGACCCAGCAGGCGCTCGGCCAGGAGGTGATGGGGCTGCTCGGCTTCGATTTTGCGCACGGTCGGCTCGACGTGAGCAGCCACCCCTTCTGTGGCGGCGTGCCGACGGACGTGCGCATCACCACGCGATACAGCGAGGCCGAGTTCGTCTCCAGTCTGATGGGCATCGTCCACGAGACGGGCCATGCCCGTTACGAGCAGGGGCTTCCGCGCCAGCTGCTGGGCCAACCGGTGGCCGAGGCGCGCTCCATGGGCGTGCACGAGAGCCAGAGCCTGTTCTGCGAGATGCAGCTCGGTCACTCCCCGGCGTTCCTGTCGCTGATAGCGCCGCGCATCCGCGCGCACTTCGGCGATCAACCGGCACTCGATCCCGCGAACCTCGTGAAGCTGTACAACCGCGTCGAGCCGGGCCTTATCCGCGTCGATGCGGACGAGGTGACCTATCCCGCCCACGTGATTTTGCGCTACGAGCTGGAGCGCGATCTGATGGAAGGGTGCATCGAGGTGGCCGACATCCCGGAGCTGTGGGACATGAAGATGCAGCAGTGGCTCGGCCTGTCCACGAAGGGCAACTACCAGAATGGCTGCATGCAGGACATCCACTGGACGGATGGCTCCTTTGGCTACTTCCCGAGCTACACGCTCGGTGCCATGTATGCCGCTCAATTGCGCTTCGCGCTGGAGCGGGAGCTCGGCGAGATGGGCAACCTGATCGCCGCGGGCCGGTTGCCGGAGATCCTCGCGTGGCTCGGCCGCCACATCTGGTCCCAGGGCAGCGTGCATGACACCGACACGCTCATTCGCAACGCGACCGGCGAGGCGCTGAACCCGCAGTGGCTGCGCAAGCACCTCGAGCAGCGTTATCTGAAGTAAGCTTGCCTCGGCACAAAAACGGCGCCCCGAACGAGGGCGCCGTTTTTATCCCTCTTTCCCGCGATATCCCGCCGCCGATTATTTTTCCTATCCCTGTCCGTTTTTGGCTAGTCAGCCTCCGCCTCCCCGCTTAGTCTCAGGGCATCACCCGATCCTGTGGAGTCACCCATGCATAGCGAGCAGCCAACCCAGCAAGACGAGATCATCCCAGGTCTCACCCGCGAGCAGTGTCACGCCGCCCGCCTCGCCCGGGATGCGCGCTTCGACGGCCGCTTCTTCACCGGCGTGCTCTCCACCGGCATCTATTGCCGCCCCATCTGCCCGGCGCGCGCACCCCACGAGCACAACGTGCACTACTTCCGCTTCGCGGCCGCCGCCGAGCAGTACGGCCTGCGCCCCTGCCTGCGCTGCCGGCCCGAGCTGGCACCGGCGCAAGGGGAGGATCTGCCGGAGATGGTCACCCGGGTGCTCTCGCGCATCGAGCGCGGCGAGCTCGCGGACAGCACGCTCGGCATGCTCGCGGCCGAGGCGGGCATCACGGAGCGCACGCTGAGGCGCCAGTTCGAGCAACACCTCGGCGCCTCGCCGAAGCAGGTGGAGCAGACGCGCCGCCTGCTGCTCGCGAAACGGCTGCTGACGGAGACGCACCTGCCCGTTACCGACGTCGCGTTCGCGGCGGGCTTCGCGAGCATCCGCCGCTTCAACGATGCCTGGAGCCACGCCTATGGCCTCTCCCCGAGCGCGCTGCGCAAGCGAGAAGGGGTTCAGCCCTCGCAAAATCAGTCCGAGCCTGGGGCCACGCTCACCCTGCAACTGCCGTATCGGCCGCCGTTCGATGTGCAGACCATGCTGGCGTTCTATCGGCTGCGCGCCATCCCTGGGCTGGAGCGGGTCGACGAGCAGGGCTATGAGCGGCGCCACCGGGTCGGCGAGCAGGAAGGCTGGATCCGTATCGAACCCGGGGTGGGCAACGAGCTGCGGCTGACGCTGCGCGACCTCCCGCCGGGGGCGCTGCCGGACATCCTGTATCGGGTGCGCCGCATGTGGGATCTCGATGCGGACATGGCGAAGATCGGCGAGCGGCTCGGCCAGGATCCGCGGCTCGCGCGGATACAAGAACGCTGGCCCGGGGTGCGGTTGCCGGGGGGCTGGGACGAGTACGAGGTGATGCTGCGGGCCATCGTCGGCCAGCAGGTGTCGGTCAAGGGCGCCATCACCATCATGGGGCGGTTGGTGGCGCGCACTCAGGCGCAGTTCGGGGTCAGCGCGCTGCCGACCCCGGCTCAGCTGTGTACGCTCGATCTGGATGGCATCGGCATGCCCGGCAGCCGCATCCGCACGCTGCAGGGCCTGGCCCGGGCGCTCGCGAGCGGTGCACTCATGCTGAGCACCGCGAGCGATGAACAGTTGCTGGCGCTGCCGGGCATAGGCCCCTGGACGATCGCGTACTGGCGGCTTCGCACCGGCCAGGATCCGGACGCCTTCCCCGCCTCCGATCTGGTGCTGCAAAAGGCGCTCGGGGGCGGTGTGAAGCTGCCGGTCAAAGAGGTGGAGAGCCTGAGCCATGCCTGGCAGCCCTGGCGCGCCTATGCCGCGAGCTGGCTGTGGCATGCCATGAGCGAGCAGCCAGCGCTGCTGATATCACGGGACAACGAGGAGACAACATCATGATCCGCTACGATTTTCTAGACACGGCCCATGGCCCGCTGCTGGTGGCCATCGACGAGACAGGCCTTCGCTACGTGGACTTCGTGGACGGTCTGCGCCCCCTGCCCACTCGGCCAGAATGGCGGCAAGACAAGGATGCGCTAGCCCCATACCTAACCGAGTTCCGGGCCTACTTCGCGGGGGAGCTGCAACGTTTCACCCTGCCGCTGGCCGCCCAGGGCACTGCGTTTCAACGCGCGGTGTGGCAGGCGCTGTGCGACATCCCCTATGGGGAGACCCGCAGTTACGGCGAGATTGCAACGGCCATCGGCAAACCGAGTGCGAGCCGTGCGGTGGGGGCCGCCAACGGCCGTAATCCGCTGTCGATCATAGTCCCCTGCCATCGGGTGATCGGCCAGAACGGCAGCCTGACCGGTTATGCCGGGGGCCTGCCCATCAAGCAGGCGCTGCTGCGCCTCGAGGGGATCGCCGTCTGATCTCGCACGCAATCATCCACCACGCAGTTCATTGCTCCGCATCGGCGAGGGGCCAGGTCCCTCGCCACAGGTCCTGTCAATCCCCAGCCACACCCGCACCAAATGGAAGCGCCCTGGCCAGATAGCCTCGAGCTCCTGGACATAACCGGTTGAATACCAAGACGTTCTCGCGATAGTCCCAGACCCGTGGTTCGGGGGGGACCATATGGGGTAAAAACTTGCCCATGACGGGCATCAAAGCGAGGTGAGAACGAGCGTTTGGGCGAATACTTCGAGTACCGGGATGACACCGTGCGCGCGCAACGGGCTAGTCTGTCGAGCCCACGGCTTGCTTCCCGGCGATCCGGTCGCGGCCCATGGGCTGCGATCTGCTTGAAACGAGGAGGAAACATGGCCACTCCAGTCTCCGTCACGAAATTCCAGGTGAGATCCCACGGCTCCCCTGACGAGGTCCGCACCCCGGACAAGACCCGGGTTGAGGTCGTCAAACTCGATGGCTACACCATAGGTCGGTTCAACTTTGCCCCCGGCTGGCGCTGGTCTGAATGCGTCAAACCTGTCGTCAAGACGGACCAATGCCAGCTCTCCCACGTGGGTTACGCCGTCTCGGGGTCCATCACGGTCCGCCTGACGGACGGCACCCTCAAGACCATCAACGCCGGCGAGTCCTACACCATACCGCCGGGGCACGATGCCTGGGTCGAGGGGGATCAGCCGTTCGTCGGCATCGAGGTATTGAGCGCCGATCAATACGCCAAGCCCTAGTGTGTCGAGTGCAACGCATTCGTTGCCCTCGAACCGCCGGTGGGCGCCCGCCCACCGGCACAGACAGACCCGCAGCGCCCACCTTGCCCTCTTCCACGATGCCGTTTCACCAGCTCCCAGGCTCTATGATTGAGGAGCGGGGCTGCACCTTGGCCTCGCCGTGCATTGAACAGGTTTTTCAACTCGCAAAGGAGAGAGCAGATGAAATTCATGCATGCAGTCGTCCTCTCGCTGTCGGTACTGCTGGTGGTCGGCACCCCCTCCTGGGCCACCGCCGGCGCCCAGGTGATGACCCAGGCCGATCTCAAGTGGAAGGAGATGGGCAACGGCATAGCCGCCGCCCCGGTGTCCGGCGACATGGCCAGCGGGCCGAGCCGCTTCTTCCTGAGGTATCCGGCGGGACTGGTGACGCCAAATCATCACCACGACGCGGATCACTATGTGACCCTGGTGTCGGGGGCTGTCACCCTGACGGTGGCGGGCAAGGAGCACCGCCTCGGCCCCGGCGACTTCTTCGCCCTGACCGACAAGGTGCCCCATGTGGCCAAGGTGGAGGGCACCGAACCGGCGCTGTTCTTCATCCAAGCGGACGGTCCCTGGAATGTGGTGATTGAGAAATAAACGGTATGATCGACGGCGGGGCCCTCGGGGCCCGCCGGACTCCGATTTCCCTGCGCTTCCTCTCCCTCATTCCCTCCGACTGGCGGCCGCCTCAGCGCCGCATCGTCAGCCAGCCGTGAAACCCCAGGGCCTGAAAGTAGCGCTGCCCAGCGGTGAACCCGGCCTCTTGCAACAGTCGCTGCAATTGCCCCTCATCGAGGGGGATAAAGTCATCGGCGAGCCGCTGCATCATGCGCTCGCTGGCCGCCATCGGCAGACCGGCTAGCCGCGACTGTTGGCCCATGATGGCGCGCTCCCAGGGATCCGCCGCTACCATGAGATCCGCCAGCAGCAGCGGGGAATCAGCCTTGAGCTGCCAAGAGATAGCGGCAAGCAATGCCGCCTTGGCATCCTCTTCCAGAAAGTGCAATACCAGCAGGCAGAGTGCGGCATTGCAGTGCAGAGAGGCTGTGGGTAGTTCCCCCAGCAGCCAGCTAACCCTGTCTCCCATCCCGGCCTCGTCGGCCCGCTGACGCGCCTGGGCCAGCATGTCCGCCGAGATATCCTGGACGACAAAGTGCCAATCCGGGCAGAGCCTGCCGAGCAGCACCAGCTCACTGCCCGTGCCCACCCCCACCAGCAGCACCTTGGCTTCTTCCCCGAGCCGCGTCATCAGCTGGGCTGCGCTCAATTGATGCAGCAGCTCATAACCCGGCACCAGCAAGGGAATGCGCTGGTCATAGGCCAGCGCCCCCCCCCCTTCGAATCGCTCCGTCATCTCTCACTCCTTGGTTGAACCCTTGTGATAAGGGCTCTAGCTGGGAGAAGGTAAAGCCCTATCTGGGTGATCACTGCCGTGCCTACGTCCAGGCCAGTGGGACTTGGGCACGGCCATAGGGCGGGAAAGGGGATTAGCTGTTTCGCTCCCGCAGCGCCGGGTTGAATACCCGCTTGACGGAAGGGGGGTTGGCCGCGAGTTTCCCGGCGGGGCGGCGGGGACGCCTCACCAGTTCGCCGCCGCAGTTCGGGCAGATCTGGTGCAGATAACGTTCGTTGCAATCGCAGCAGAAGGTGCACTCGAAGGAGCAAATCAATGCCTCGTCGCTGCCAGGGGGCAAGTCCTTATCACAACACTCGCAGTTGGGCCTGAGTTCCATCATGGGCAACCTCTCGATCAAATGAAAAAAGGGATTAGGGTCAGTCGACGATAAAGAGGCGGGCGCCCAGCTCGGTGAAGGATCGGTGGGGCTCGGCGTTGTCCGCCACCTGATAGCTCATCCCCGCCGTCAGAGTGAAGACGCGGCCATCCTCCAGCTCGGTGTGCAGCTCCCCCTCAAGGCACAGCAGGACGTGGCCCTTGCTGCACCAGTGATCCGCCAGATAGCCGGGGGAATACTCCACCATTCGCACCCGCATGGGGCCAAAGTGCTGGGTGTGCCAGCGGGCAAAGCCGTGCTCCCCCTTGTATTCGGTAGGCGGGATCTCGGCCCAATTCGTGGTGCAAAACGGCAGGTTAGTGATTTCCATGGCAAGGTCCATTGTCTAGAAAACAATCGAGAAAGTAGTCGAGAGAATAAAGGCGCCACCCGGCACCCGAGTAAGCGTGGTCAGTCGATGGGATGCCTGCTTAAAAACGCCTTCACCAGGGCCAGCACCTCGGCCTCTCGCTCCCGGTGGGGCAGATGACCGCAGGCTGGCAGCAGCGCCATCTGCGCCGCCCCGCTCACCCCGCCGGCAATGGCTTGGGGGAAGGCAGGCGAGCCAAATTCGTCCTCCTCGCCGTGGATGACTAGCACGGGGCAGTGGACATCGGCGAATCGGGGTATGAGGGACCAGTGGCGAAACACCGGGCTGAGCCAGGTCTGGGTCCAGGCATCCAGCACCCAGCGGACCCGCTCACCGTGCCATCTTGTGAGTCGCCCGAACTGCGCCCCGTCTTCGAACCCTCGTTTGGCCGCCCGGATCCCGTCGAGGGTGCGTTCCTCCACGAAGGCCTGCGCCGACTCGCTGATCACAGCAAGGCAACCGCTGCCGGGTTGGGAAGCCTCAACCAGCGCCATGGCGCCCCCCACGCTGTGGCCAAACAGCAGGTAGCGGCTCAGACCGAGAGCTTTGATGAGGGTGGGTAGATAGAGACTGGCCTCGTCGTCGATAAAGCTCGTCTTGGCAGGCTCGTGCTGCCGCGAGGATTGACCGAAACCGAGGCGATCGTAGGCAATGACGGGGCGCTGGAGGCAGGCTGCCAGGGCAGCGGGAAAGTCCCGCCACTGGGCCACGGAGCCGAGGGAGTCGTGCAGCAGGATCAGGGGGGCCTTGTCGGCACGGACGGGGCGCCATTGGCGTACGAAGAGGCGTCCACCCGGGACGCTGACAAAGCAGTCCGCGACGCTCAGCGCCGCGCTTTCTTCGACTTCCATATCGAATATCCTGATTCGAGATGAGGTGAGGAGGGCGAGTGGCTGCCAGCGCTCCCTGCGCCAGCCGCTCACCCTCATCGGCAGCCCCCAACATGCCCTCTCCCGCCGTTTGGTGCAAGGGCTAACCCGCTCACCTGGCACCATCAACTACCAGTTCAGATAATACTCCTCCGGGAAAGGACCACCCTTGTAGTTGATTGGAGCATTGGCTCTCAAATTTGGCTGCTTGATCAACTGTTTGATCATTTCGGGGATCATGACCATACCGACATATTTCCCCAGGCATTCGTGAGCACCAAACCCAAAGTTGAAGTGATGATACCAGTTCCGGTTGGGCTGAAACTCATTCGGGTTGTCATGGGCGAAACTGTCAAACATGGCCGATTGCGTCAACAGCAATACATTGGTGCCTTTCGTGATCTCGGTTTCATAATAAGTACCTTTGGCAACCCGACAGGTCATGGATGCCTGCCTGAACAGATAAGGTGATATGGGAACAAAACGCAGTGCCTCCCACACCATGGCATCGAACAGATAAGTGTCCTCCTCGCTGGCCGCACTGCGCAGTTGTTTTAATTTATCAGGCTGGTTGATAAAAAATTCCAATGTCTGGGAAACGGCTTGCGAGGTAGTCTCAATAGAGCCGATCAACAGACCGCCGACATTGACCCCTTTACGGGTGAAGCCGAAACTCACCTCATCGGCAAAGTGGCTCTTCAAGATACGGCTGGTCATATCATCGCGGGGCAAATCTGGTTTGCCTCGACGGAGGTACTCCCAGGCTAACCGCACATAGTAAAATAATTTAAATGCACGGTTTTTAAGACTCTCCAGTTCAATAGATATTGTTTTCCTCACTAACAACTCAGCTATATATTTCGACAACTCTGCAGACACCTTGTTGTGCTCTTTCAGAATGGTCTGGTTCAACTCTGCCGAATTCAGATCGAAAGGCTGGTTGTGGAAGGCATCATACTGATTCCAAAACGACCAGCGCAACAGGGCGCTGGTATCGACGCCGTCCAGGCCAAAATACTCCTGTACCAATAATGCAGGAACCTGACGGCAATAGTGATTGACGACTTCCAATTTACCGTCACTTTTTTCAATGATCTGCTGACAATGTTTCCCCACCAACTGACGAATGGTGGGCAGGTCATCACGATTTAAAAACCCCTGCATGATCGATTTCTCCCGATAATGAAGTGCATCATCATCGTGAGCCATCAAATAACCTTCATCTTGCTCAGTCACCCCCATCTTGGATTTATAGAGTGCCACAGTAAATACTTTTGGCATCGACAGCATGTCGACGACGTCCTTATAGCAAGCAATCAATGTGCATTCTGGTGTCACCAGGATCGGTCGTGCAACCCGCAACTGAGCAAAAAATGGCAAGGGCTCGGTTTTCATCCATTGCTGCACCAAGGGATATTTATCCTTTTCGTCAGCGGCATCATATTCGGCCAGATAGTCACGTTTGCTTTCATTCTCTGCCAGATTGGTGTTCATCATGATCTCTCTCCTTACAAGGTTTTCAGGAATTCAAGCAATGCGTTGCGCTGCTCTTTATCCATCGCAGGCAATATCGAACCATCTGGCTGAGCGGTGCGACCGGATGCATATTCATGCCCCCCGTTGCTGTTACCCGGTAAACGGGTATCAAAATTGAAGCCCTGATAGCCTTGGTATTTGAAGCCCACCTTTTTCGGATCAAACTCGCGTTTACCGACCATGAATGTCGTCGGTCGATATTCCAGCTCTGCCCCTTCCGGATCTCCCGCGCGTTGGGCCGGCAACAAGAGATCGTACAGCGTCGGCACCGACCCATTGTGCAAGTAGGGGGCGGTAGCCCAGATACCATTGAGAGAACGGGCTTTATAGGACAATAAGGATGCATAAGGCTGCGCCGTGGTGTCCGGGCTGTAATTACCGACTTTCACCGAGCTTTTAATCGTATTTTCCGTCAATGAACTGATCAGGGTGTATACCCAGTCGAGGAAGCGCATCAGGAAGTTCTTGTCCGGATCCGGGGTGGCCACCACGCCGGTGGTTGCCGATGTCAAAATCTGCACCACTGGGGCTTTTTGACCAATCACCACAGTGCCCACATCAACCTTTTGGTAGGTGTTGGCAAAATTACCGGAATATCCCTGATAGTTGACGCTGTTCTGCGCCATCTTCCCATCGGTATTGATGTTGTCCAAACTGCTCATACGGGCGACAACAATGCGATCCCAGTTGTTGCGGTCCGTCAGCTCATGGCAGGAACTGCAATATTGCTGATAAAGCAGTGCCCCCTGTTTGACTTTTTTCTCGTCGATTTGCCACTCATTGATATCCAACCCTTGCTGCTTGAGCGCCGCACTGGCATCAATCCAACGTGGGGATTTCAGACTTTTCAGATGCGACTCCAGTCGACCGAGATTGTATAAATCGATGGAGGAGTCGAAAGTCATCTGCTTTTGCTTACGCTCTTGGCCGCTGAGCCTGGCCCCCAATGCATCGAGGCTGAACATGCTGGGGTTGTTTTCCCGCCAATCCAGAATGCCAAAGACTCCGATGACCTCGCCTGCATTGCGACCTATCGGGCCGAGTCCGCCATTGCTGGCGAGCCCGTTCCATTGCACATAGTCAGACTGGGCGATGTCCCACAAGAAGGGGTAACTGACCGGTGCATCTGGCGGATTAAAGAATGCATCGCGGATATAAAGCAGCTCTTTCATCCCAAGATTGGGGTAGCCTGCCTCTTTCGATTGCAACCGCTCCAACACCTGAGAAAACTGAACGTCCCCCATAATGGTGTCATTCATGCCTGCCAATACCAGCGTGATCTGGCTCTCGGTCAGCAGTGGCCGGCCCACTGGCGTCGCCACTGAACGCAATATGGTCGCGGCCTGTTCTCTGTTGATCACATGCTGTAAAACCCGGTTGTAGATCCGCCCAAAGGCATCCAACCTGGCGTAACCATAACTGCTGGCCGGTTTGACGTGGTTAACGGTGTTATAGACAGCGATGACAGAGGTCCATTTTTGCAGATCCTGGCGGATCACATCTGGCTTGTCATAGTCATTTTTGCGCGCCTGAACCCGCGCAATAAAGCGTTGCAGCTTGGCATTGTCATCCAGTGTGGCCTGCATGGCAGCCTGCAAATCGTGCAGGAAGCGGTCCATATCTGCCATGCTGGGGCCGCCATCGATGCGAATAGCTTGCTGGCCATAATTGAGCTGACTGGTATGACAGGCGGCGCAGGTAAACCCAAAATAATCGCGGCCTTGATAACTGTCTTTGACAAAACCGACGGGAAGCGCATCAGGATTAAAGCGAGAGGCCTGCTGTGGCAAATAACGATGGCGATCGATAAAGCCGTTATCGGTAATGAGCGATTGAGTGTCCGACTGCTCCAATGAGACAAAGAAGTCATATGGCATCAGGCCTGATCCTTGCGTGGTGTTGTAAAACCACAAGCTGTCGGCAGCATCCCAACCTTGTTCTATATAGAGTGGCTGCGCATAATTCTCATCGAGCCAGCCTTGCGGCAACGCAACGGCACCACGATCAGGCTGATCATCCCACCCCTCATAGGTTTTAATCGCGGCCACCCATAACAATGAACCAATTAAAAAAATAACCGCACCAATAATTACCCATTTCAATGCTTTACGAAGTTTTGCTTTTATCTGCGAAGCCTGACTTTCTCCATAATTGAAATTTTCAACTATCTCACGCAATAGATTGATATAAGCCCGGTTATCCTGAGTCATTTTTAACATCCTTGTTTATATCGGCCATCCGAACTCAATAACCGCTCAGAGCAGGGAGCTGACTGGTCGTGTATCGAAGTGGGCAATGGCAACTTGGCTAGGTGGCATACGGGCCTGTTCAAGCAGGGATGACATCCTATCTATACCCTATGGAAGAAATCTCCATTTGAATCGCCATGTTGATAACTCATCTTTAATGACAAATTAGACAATAGCAAGTTTGATGCTGGCAACTGGAGGCACAAGGCAATCCCCCCTCAAGGCATGACTCGATGGGCCGCTCGCGTGCAGCCATCGACACGGGGGGATGGGGGTTATATGCCCTAGGGTTTCCCTGTTAAAAAGCCCCGAGTGTCACTGTCACTCGGGGCTTGAGGTCTCATCTGAATGGCCAGCGTCGGCGGCACTGCCTTAATCGGCCATGCCTTGCACTCCCAGGTGCTGCCGCTCTTCTTTGGCTGATACCTTGCTTGCAGACAATCCCCCTGAGCCGCGACTCAGCGTTTCAGGCTTCCCATCACCTGCATCTCGCAGCGTTTGCAGTCAAAGCGCAGCCGGAAACTGTCCTTGCCCATCTTGAGCTCCAGCGGCTCGGGTTTGAGGCCCGGCACCTCCTTGGGACAGAGGTTCTGGCTGTAGCGGATGCAGTGCTTGGTGACCATCAGCACCACTTCCCCCTCCTCCTGGTTTGCCTCGTAGGCGGGGGCGATGCGATCCACCCCGTGCTCGCGGAAGAACTGCTCGGCGGCCCCGTTCAGCACGTTGCCGAGGTAGGATAGCCGATGCTGGGGATAGGTGACGTCCCGCAACGGGACGCGTCGCTCGGGACGCTTGTAGGCGGCGAGGCGCGCCGCCTCCAGGGCTGCTATGCCGTCCCGGCGCAGGCCGTTGAGCATGGACGCGGCAAGGAACAGGGGGTTGGTGAACGCCAACTCCAGCTTGCGCGCCACGAACAGGGTGTTGCCGAGCTTGGCGAGCTGATCCCGCGCCTGTTGCTGCGCCCGCTCCGGGTTATCGGCAATCTGCTTGTCGCAAATGAGCGTCACGCTGGCCGCAGTGCCCTGCTCGTCCACGAGATCGAGCCTCACCCCTTGCTCGCACTCGGACAGGCGCATATCCACCCGGATGCGGCGATCGCTGCTCGGCTTTTCCAGCTGCTTGCTGAAGGCTTGATCGTGGTTGCGGTAGATCTCGGCCCCAACCTTGAGGCCAGGCATGGACTCGGAGAGGAGCAACTGCTTACTCCCCCCTTTTGTTTCGACCCTGTTGAGGCGCATCCCCACCAATTCCCCCCCCGACTTGAAGAAGCCGAGGCCATCGCCGTTGTTCAGGGTGATCCCCTGGCTCTCCAGCGGGCGCCCGTCTAACTCTATCCCTTCTTTGCTGACGCGAGTGACCCGGCCCAGGGGCTCCCCCAGGTACTTCGGGCTGCGGGGGGAGTCTATGTCTGGCTGGCGGCCGTGGAGGAAGTAGTCGGTAGAACCCCGGTTGAAGCTCTTCTTCGGATCCGGAGTGAAGCCATAGGTGCAACGCCCGGCGGAGCTCGCCACCAGATCCGGGCGCCGATCCAGGATGGCGTCCAGCTTCTGGCGATACCAGGCGGTGACGTTCTTGACGTAATCCAGCCCCTTGAGGCGCCCCTCAATCTTGAAAGAGCGGATCCCCGCCTCGATCAGCGCCTCCAGATTCGCGCTCTGATCCATGTCCTTGAGGGAGAGCAGATGACTGTCTGCCACCAGCACCTCCCCGTCCGGCTTTTGCAGGGTGCAGGGCAACCGGCAGAGCTGGGCGCACTCCCCCCGGTTCGCGCTGCGACCGGTACGGGCGTGGCTGATGTTGCACTGGCCGCTGTAGGAGACGCAGAGCGCGCCGTGGATGAAGAACTCCAGCTGCACCGAGGTCTGCGCACTGATGGCGCGGATCTGCTCCAGCGACAACTCGCGGGCCAGCACCACCTGAGAGAAGCCGACGTCCTGCAGAAACTTCACCTTCTCCGGGGTGCGGTTGTCGGTCTGGGTGCTGGCGTGCAGGGCGATGGGAGGGAGATCCAGCGCCAGCAGCCCCATGTCCTGCACGATGAGCGCATCGGCACCGGCTTCGTAGATCTGGTGGGTGAGACGCCTGGCCTGCTCCAGCTCGTGGTCGTGCAGCAGGGTATTGAAGGCGACGAACACCTGGGCACCGAAACGGTGGGCGTGGCGTGCCAGCGCCTCTATGTCGCCCAGGGAATTGCCGGCGGCGCTGCGGGCGCCGAAGGCAGGGCCCCCCATGTAGACGGCATCGGCACCATGGTTGATGGCCTCGATGCCATAGGCGAGGTTCTTGGCCGGGGCCAGCAGCTCCAGGCGGTTGTGATGGGTCTGATCGTGCATGGCGTCCGGTTCTAAGGGCAGCAAATGGCCGCCACTCTAGCGAGACTCGCCAGCCTCTGCCTTGATCCCGCTTAAGATCACCGCAAGATACAGGATTGGATCAGCCCTGTGTCAGTGCCCCTCATCCCCAGCCCTTCTCCCGCGAGGGGAGAAGGGAGCAGACAGTCAGATCTTCCTTTAGATAACGACTTTCAAGGCCAGCCCCAGCAGCACCAGGCCGCTTACCTTGTCGATGACGAAGGATTTCGCCTTGAGCCAAGCGAGTACGGGGCCGCGGGACAGCACCAGGGCCACCAGCACGTACCAGAGCGCATCGATACCGCCGGCGGTGAGCATCATGATGCCCCCCTCCCGCCAGCCGGTGTCCGCGTGCACGAACTGGCTGAACAGGGCGATGAAGAAGATGGCGAGCTGGGGGTTCAGGAAGGCCACCATAAAGCCCTCGAAGGCCCCCTGACGACCGCGCAGGCCGTGGGCTTCCTCTTCCACGGCGCCGCTGGCAGGCTTGGCGAGCAGCGCCTTGATGCCGAGCCAGGCGAGGAAGGCGGCGCCGACGTAGCGAATGATGTCAAACAGCGCAGGGGTCTGGGTGATCAGCACCGAGAGGCCGAGGGCCGTGATCAGGGCATAGATGCCGACCCCGAGCCCGTGGCCGAGGGCCGTCGCCACCCCGTGTCCCTGCCCGCCCTGCACCGTATTGTGGATGATCAGCGCCAGGCTGGGGCCCGGACTGATGGCCCCCATGAAACAGACCGCCGCCAGCGCCAACCAACTCGTGAATTCCATACCTGCCTCTATCTCGAATGAAGATGAATACCGACCCTCAGGGTAAGGGGGACGAGATCATGCAAGAAGTGAAAGTTATGAATAGATCTCATAGCCAATGGCTATGATGCAGCACGAGTCACCATTCAGGTGAACAGGAAAGGATAAACCGCTGCCATGCTCAGAAGCGGCCCCTGCCCAGGGTCTTGCGGCTCTCGCCGACCGTGTGTTGCAGATGATCCCGCAGGAAGGGATAGGCCAGCTCCCGGAACCAGCGGTGGGCCGGATCCTGATGGTGGCGCTGGTGCCACAGCAGATGATATTGCTGGGGACGGGTGGCAAAGGGGAGATCGCAGAAGCTCAGCTCATGCTCCCGGGCGAGCTGCCAGGCGATGTGGGCCGGTGTGGTCATCAGGCAGTCGGTGCGCAGCAACACCTCCACCGCAGCCTGGAAGAAGGGCACCCGGGCAAACCAGCGCCGGGCCAGCCCCTGGGAGGATAGCACCCGCTCCACCGGGCTGTCCTTGTCACCGCCCCCGCTCACCTGCAGGTGGGGCCAGGCGAGGTAGTCATCCAGGGTCGGCGCCGTGCCCGAGAGTGGATGCTGGCGCCCCATCAGCATCACCAGCCGATCCTCCCCCTGATGCAGGCCCCGGATCTGATCCGGCACCAGATCCGTGATGGTGGAGACCAGATCCAGCTCGGATTGCCACAGCTGCGGCAACTGGCGCTTGTCCCAGAGGCTGTATTCGAGGGAGGCCAGCGGCGCGGCTCTGGCCAGGGCCGCGCAGATATCCGGCAGGATGTGCTGGGCCACGTAGTCCGATGACGCGAGGCGGAACACCCGCTCGCACTGCCCGGGTTCGAAGCGGGGGGCCTCGTAGAGTCGGTCCAGCGCACCGAGGGAATCCGCAAGGGCCGCCGCCAGCCCCTCCGCCCGCGGAGTCAGCAGCCAGCGCTGGCCTTCGCGCACCAGCAGCTCATCGCCAAATTCGGCGCGCAGCTGGGTCAGCTGCTTGCTGATGGAGGGCTGGCTCAGGTGCAGCAGCTCCGCCGCCCGGCTGATGTTGCGGGTCTCCAGCAACACCTTGAGAGTGGGCAGCAGGTTGAGATTCGCTTTGTGCACTGGGATCACCTCGAAGCAGGGCGCGGGCCTGGAGCCTTGGGCCGAAAATGCCATCTTACGGCAAGGCTGGCGGATAATTTAAGAAAAATCATCCTCTTGCCCGTCTCATCCCACGACACCGAACACCGCAGGATGACAGCCAGATGACACTGTTCGGCCCGTGCGGCATAATTTCGTCATCTCCGCCTGCGGGCCCTCCACGACAAGCGACCACAAGATGAAATACGCCAATATCACCGGCTGGGGCAAATGCCTGCCTCCCTCAGTGCTAACCAACGACGCGCTCAGCACCATCATGGACACCTCGGATGAGTGGATCTATCCCCGCACCGGCATCAAGGCGCGCCGGGTCTCCCACGTCAGCACCCAGGCCCTCGCCACCCTGGCGGGCCGCCGCGCCCTGGCCTGCGCCGGGCTCGATGGTATCGATCTCGACGGCATCATTCTCGCCACCGCCACCCCGGGCACCCTGATCCCGAACGGCGCCTCAGCCGTACAGCAGGCCCTCGGCGCTCACAAGGCGGCGGTGTTCGATCTCAACGCCGCCTGTACCGGCTTCGTCTATGCCCTCTCGGTCGCCACCTCCCTGGTGCAGACCGGCATGATGAACAAGGTGCTGGTGATAGGCGCAGAGCGCCTCACCCAGTTGCTGGACTGGGCCAAGCGCGACACCGCCGTGCTGTTCGGTGACGGCGCAGGGGCCGTGGTGATCGAGGCGAGCGAAGTGGAGTCTGGCCTCATTGCCAACAAGATCGGCTGCGACGGCGAGGCCCGCGAGATCCTGCACGTGCCAAACTTCGGCACCGATCGGGTGCGTTTTGCCGACATCGACGGTCTGTTCACCTTCAATTTCGAGGGGCAGGAGATCTTCAAGCGCGCCGTGCGCGGCATGGGGGAAGCCACGGGGGCCGTGCTGGCCCAGGCGGGCATAGCCCCGGAACAGGTGGATCTCATCGTCCCGCACCAGGCGAACGTGCGCATCATCGAGACCCTGGCCAAGCGCATGGACGCCCCCATGGAGAAGGTGATGGTCAACATAGAGCAGTACGGCAACACCTCCGCCGCCACCGTACCCATCGCCCTCTGCGAGGCGCTGGAGCAGGGCCGGGTCAAGCCGAACAGCTACCTGCTGAGCGCCGCCTTCGGGGCCGGCCTGACCTGGGGTGCCGCCCTCATCAAGTGGGGGGATCGCGTCGCCCCCATCGGCCGGTGCGATGAGGAACTGCCCCCCTGCGAGCAGAGCGCCCTTGAGCTCATCGCCCAGGCGGTCGAGGGCTGCCAGCAGGCCCGGGCCCGGGAAGCCTGAGTCCAGTCAGGTCCCAGCACGAAGGAGCCTCAGGGCTCCTTCGTCGTTTGTGCACTCCTCTCCCGGAATTCGCCTCTCCTGCTCCCTTCTTATGTCACGTCTCGGCCCTGCGCTTTCATTTTTCCTTGGCCGGCTTCCATCGCCCAGGAGAAATGAAAGCTCTCGCCAGGGATATAAAAGCCCTTGAAAAGCGTGAATTTTGAGCGAGAGATATCAAAAAATGAGCAAACAGTACTTTTTTCTCGTCAGAATGAGCCTTGGGGGTTCACAACAGGGCCGGATCTGATAGTATGCGGCCTCGTACTTGGGGAGGGGTTCCCGAGCGGCCAAAGGGATCAGACTGTAAATCTGACGGCTCTGCCTTCGAAGGTTCGAATCCTTCTCCCTCCACCATTCAAGTGCGAACAATCAGGAAAATACCCCGTGGAGGGGTTCCCGAGCGGCCAAAGGGATCAGACTGTAAATCTGACGGCTCTGCCTTCGAAGGTTCGAATCCTTCTCCCTCCACCATCTTCCTGATAGCAGGCCAAAAAATAGCAATACCCCGTGGAGGGGTTCCCGAGCGGCCAAAGGGATCAGACTGTAAATCTGACGGCTCTGCCTTCGAAGGTTCGAATCCTTCTCCCTCCACCATCCTTCAGAAAACCCGGCTCAGGCCGGGTTTTCGCTTTTCTGCTCCCTCACCATCAGTCGCTGTCATATGGCACTGTCAGATCTGACAATTGCCATATGCGATTATTTTCTAAACAGTGGGACATTCATGGCAAGGAGCCGCTTCGCATGTTTGCAATCTGGGATGAAACGGGACAGGAGCATGGATTGAGCCTGCTCCAGCTACAGCAACGCCTCTCCACCTATCAGGGAGAGGTCATGGTGCGCTATCTCAACCGCCTCGGCCTGCCCGCCACCCTGTTTTTGACCGTTCGACAGGGGCAAGCCTATCAGCGTTTCAAGGCCGGCAATCCGCCGCTAGATTGGGGCTGGCTCGGCCAGGCCATCCATATGGTGCCTGTCCCTGATAACAGCATGCATCCGCTGAAAAATGCCCTCCCCCAGGCGGCCAACTAGGGCCGCCAGCACCGTCAGGGCCCGGCGTTTCTAGCCCATAGATCCGTTCTCGGCCAGATAGGCCAACCCCGCCTGCCAACCCATCTGATAACCCTGCTCCAGCCTGTCCTTGTCCGTGGTCGTGCGGCCGACCCGAAAACCCGCGGGCGGTACTATGACCCGCACCCGGCAATCTCCTGGCGGCTCCCGGATAAAGTCGATGGCATCGTTGTAGCTCTGATGGCGCCTGAGGCTCGCCTCCGCCAGGGCCGGGGTCTGGCGCAGCAGATAGCGGTGCAGGGCGGGCAGGCGCGGCGCCCGCTTGCGATAGCCCAGCGGTCGGGAGAGCACCACAGTGATGTCCCGGGCCCCCTGCTCGTAGGCGTGGCGTACCGGGATGGAGTCCGCCACCCCGCCGTCCGTCATGGCCTCCCCCCCGATACGCACGAAGTCCCGATAGGCGAGCGGCACCGAGCAGGAGGCCTTGATCTGCTGCTCCAGCTCATCCGCACTGGCCTCGAGGTAGGCGGCCTGACCGTCCGATACCCGGGTAGTGACCACGGTCAGGGGCACAGAGCTCTCGGCAAAGTGGGCCAGATCCAGCCTGATCTCGCGGATGGTGGTCTCCCACAGCCAGTCGAGATCGAGCCAGTGGCCGCCCCGCAGGAACTTGGCCAGGCTGATGAACTCGGGGCGACAGGAATAATCCGTGATGACCCTGTGATTGCGCCCCTGCTGGCCCGCCAGATAGGCCGCCAGGTTGACCGCCCCCGCCGAGACCCCGACGCAGTGATCGAAGCTTGCCCCGCCCTTCGCCAGGAAGGCATCCAGCACCCCGGCGGCGAAGATACCGCGCATGGCGCCCCCCTCGACCACCAGGGCCGTTTGCTGCCGACTCATCGCTTCCCTCCCTCTGCCGCTCAAACACCATGAACCCGGACCATTCTGTCCCATTCAGAACCAAGAAATCAGCCACTTTGTGAATAAAGGCACACTTTGGCTCATTCAGAGCCCTGTCTCCGGGCTGGATCTCTATAATGGCCGCGCCTCAAGTGACCCTACTGAGGCATAACATCTTGATGCTACGGAATATTACAATGAAAAAAACCAACAAGACCCTGCTCGCCGCTGCCATTTCCCTCGGAATGCTGGCAGGCTGTAACAGCCAAAATGACTCAGAGGCCCCGGACACCATGGTTCGCTTCGCCACCTTCAACCTCTCCTTCGATCGCACCGCGGCCGGCATGCTGAGCGCCGAGCTGGCGCTGGACAGAGCCGCCCAAGATGCCCTGCTGACTCGCTATCAGAGCGGCGACGGCAGCCTCAGCCAGGCCGAGATCACCCGCGCCAAGGACGTGCAGCAGATCCGCAATATCGCCGAAATCATCCAGCGTACCCGCCCGGACGTCTTCCTGCTCAACGAGTTCGACAACGACGGCAAGGGGGAGAGCAGCGCCGATCTGCAGGCGTTCAACACCAACTACCTGGCCCATCCGCAGCACGCCGAGGTGCAGGCCATCAGCTACCCGGTGATGCAGAACTTCGCCACCAACACAGGCCTGATGAGCGGCCAGGATCTCAACCTGGACGGCAAGGTCAGCAGCGGGCCGGACGACGCCTGGGGCTTTGGCAACTATCACGGCCAGTACGCCTTCGCCGTGATGTCGAAGTATCCCATCGACACCAAGGGGATCCGCACCTTCCAGCACTTCAAGTGGAAGGACATGCCGGGCGAAACCAACCCCATCATCGACGACTGCAACAACCCCAAGGCGCCGATCCCGGCCGGCCGCCAGTGCGGCGATGCCTGGTATGATGCAGCCGCCTGGGATCAGTTCCCCCTCTCCTCCAAGAACCACGCAGACGTGCCGGTGCGGGTCAAGACCGCCAAGGGGGAGCAGGTCATCCACTTCCTCATCTCCCACCCGACCCCGCCCATCTTCGGCAATGCTGCGCGCCACAACGTCAAACACAACAGAGCCGAGGTCGCCTTCTGGCAAGACTATGTGGAGGCCGCCAGCTACATGGTGGATGACGCGGGCAAGGTGGGTGGCTTGGCCGAAGGTGCCCGCTTCGTCATCGCCGGGGATCTCAACGCCGATCCCCAGCTCGGTGACGGGGATCTGAGTGCCATCCAGGATCTGCACAACCATGTGCTGGTCAATCAGGCCGTCACCAACGGCGCCCTGATCCCGGTGAGCCAGGGGGGCCCCGAGTGCCTCGCCAGCCAATCCAAGCTGTGCACCCGCAACAACAACAGAACCACGCCGGAGCGCATCACCAGCAGCAGCGGCCTGCAGCTCGATCACCTGATCCCCTCCGCCAACCTCAATGCGGTGGCCTCGGGGGTGTTCTGGCCCGCCAGCTTCGAGCCCGGCTACCACCTGGTGTATGACGCCAAGCTCGGCATCGCCAAGGGGGTGAGCTCGGATCACCGCCTGGTGTGGGTGGACTTCGAACTGGATAACTGATGTTCAGAGGCGCAATGAAAAGCGGGGCCATGATGGCCCCGCTTTTTTTGCAGCTGGCGCTACACCAGCTTGTCGACCCGGGCCGGCAGCCCTTGGCGGGCCGAAGAGCCGATGGCCCAGTCCACCAGGGGGTAGCGGCCGTGGCGACTCGGATCCAGCACCGCCAGATCGTTGAGGTTGACCCCGGCCCCGCGCAGGGGGCTGGCGGCCACCTCCTGGCCGTCGACCCAGTGCGATCGCGCGCCCAGCTCCTTGTGGCCGAAGCCGTGTTCGATGGCGATGGCATCGGCCTGCACCCCGGCCACGCACTCGGCCACTCCGATCACGCTGCCATCCGGGGTGCTGACCCGCACCCTGTCCCCGCTCTCGATGCCGAGGCGTGCCGCCGTCTGCTCGTTGAGCCGCACCCGGTTGCTGGGGTTTACCTGGCGCAGGCGATCCGAGCCGATGCTCATGGAGCTCATGGTGTGAGACTTGTAACTGGTGAGCAGCAGGGGCCACTGAGCCGGTTTGAATGCCTCGCCAAGCGGCGTGCCATCCGCCAGCTGGGTGCGGAAGAAGCGCGGGGTGCCGCTCAGGAACTGGCCGCTCTGACTATGGCGACGGCTGCCCACCTCGGGGTTCCACAACATCAGCGGCTTGGGCCAGCGCTTGCTCGGCTGACCCGATTCATCGCGTCCCTTGGCGACGGGTTCGAAGCGCCCGCCCCGGGCGAAGAGGTAGGCGGCGCGGCCCGCCTCCTCCGGGCTCAGGGTGGCATTCAGCACCGGCATGATGCGCTCCACCCCGGACCAGGCGAGATCCTCGAGACCTATGGCTGGCACCGGCTGACCCAGGTAGGCGACGTTCGCCGCCCCGTAGAGGGAGAAGTCTGCCGCCCGATTGAGGCCATGCAGCTTGCCATCCGCCCCCTTGACCACCCCCTCACCAAAGCCCGGCAACTCCAAACGTTTGGCCACTGCGATCAGGAAGGACTCCATGCAGACCGGATCCCCCTCGGCGGTCTTGACGACGCGGGGCTCCACCACGGGCCAGCGGCCGGTGGAAACCTTGGTCATGACCCCGTGCCAGGCACTGGCCCAGCCCCAGGACTCGTAGGTGAGGGTGTCCGGCACTATGTAATCAGAGAGCGCCGAGGATTCGTTGATGAAGCTGTCGATGCTGATAAAGAGCGGCAGCACCCTGGGGTCCTTGAGCGGCTCCCCTATGGCCTTGGCGAGCCCGGCCTGACCGTAGAGGGGGTTGCCCATATGGTTGATCCAGGCCTTGAGCCGGTAGGGATAGCCGTTCACCGCCGCAGTCAGGTGCTCGCCGAGCAAGGGGCCCGAGATGGGGAACCAGGGTTCACGCGCCGGATAGGGGTTCTGCCCCGCCTCCCGCTTGCGGCGATATTCGGAGGTCTTCTCGTAGGGGAACTTGGAGCGGGACAGGAAGACCCCTGCGGGTTTCACCATGCCCGGGAAGCTCGTCAGATCGTAGCGGGGCCCTGCCCCGAAGGGATCGAACTTGCCGCCACTCGCCACTGCGCCGCCCCTGGCGTTCACGTTTCCTATCATGGCGTTGAGCATCATGATGGCCCAGGCCGAGTAGAAGCCGTTGGCGCTCATGGTGCCGCCGTGGGAGACCACCGCCGCCCGGGTGCCATGGCTGGTGAACTCCCGCACCAGCTCGACGATGTCGTTCACCGGCACGGCGCACTCGGCGCTGTACTGCTCGAGGCTCATCTCCCGGCACGACTCGGCCAGCAGCTGGAAACTGCTCTTGACAGCCAGCTCGCCGCCCGGAACCGCAATGCGGCGATCCACCCAGAGGCTGGCCCGCTCGCACCGGCCCGCAGGCAGCAGGGCACCGCTGCCCGCATCGGCCACCAGCATTGCGTCCCCTTCCCCATAGGCTTCCCCCTCAAAGGGCAGCCCGAGATCGCTTGAACGCAACATCTGGCCGAAGCGTGGATGCCCCTCGTCGCAGAGCACCAGATGGCTGGCGTTGCTGAAGCCGCGATAACCGGCCCGCTCGGCCGCCTCGGCATTGGGGGACGCCAGGAAGGGTTCGGCGTAGCGGTCGTTGTCGATGATCCAGCGCAGCATGGCCAGGGCCAGCGCCGAGTCGGTGGCAGGCCTGATGGGCAGCCAGCGGTTGGCGGGGGCGGAGGGCATGTTCACCGTGTTCGGCAGACTGGGGGCCACCACCACGTAGGAAAACGGCTTGCCCTCTCGCGCCCGGTTCGCCGCCAGCTGGCGGGACTGGCGCTTGAAGGGGTTGCCGGACTGCTGTGGTGAGGTGCCCATAAACAGCAGGAAGTCGCTCTCGTCCCAATCGGGCTTGAGGTGGGCGTTTTTCTCCAGATCGTCGAGCAGGGCGCCGGCCCCCACCCGGAACGACAGGCCGCAGTAAGCGCCGTGGTTCGCGAAGTTGCGGGTGCCAAAACTGTTGAAGGTGAAGCGCTTGATGAAATGATCCCGCCCCTCATCCGAGGCGTTGCTCACCAGCAGCTGGTTGGCCCTGGGACCGTATTCCGGGTTGGCGGGATCCAGCGGCACATCCAGCTGGCGGATAGTTCTGAGCCCCTCAACATGGCCCTCGCCGAACAGATCGCCCCCCTCCACCACCTCGGTCACCAACTGCTCGAAGGGAATGCTCTGCCAGCGGCCACTGCCGCGAGGACCCACCCGCTTGAGGCAGCGGGTGACCCTGTGCGGGCTGTCGAGCTGCTCCAGCATGGCGTTGCCCCGGGCGCAGGCGGTGGAGCGACCGTCCAGCCCCTCCTCCTGGTAGCCGCTGGTGCCAAGCAGCGCCTGTTTGACTGGCGTCTTGAAGTCGATGTGGTGGCGGGCTGAGAGCGGGTGATAGGGGTTGCCGAGGATGCGCACTATCTTGTCGCTCTCGTTGTCGATGCGAGCCCGCACCCCGCACAGGGTCCAGCAGCCGAGGCACATGGTGTTGGCGAGGCGCTGGGCCGGGTTGGGATGCAGTTCCCCCTGTGCATCGACCCGAAACTCCACGGGAAGAGAGTTGCCGTGGATGGGATCCCGGGTCGGCTTGCCGGCGCTGCCGGTGGCCACCCCGCTCGCCACCTGCTGGAGAGTGTCGCTGTATCCGGCCACGAAGAGCCCTGTGCCCCCGGCGATGGCGGCGCCCTTGAGAAACTTGCGTTTGCTGTGATCCATCTAGTTTGCCTCGCGTGCAGATTGGGGGGCGGATGCCTGGGTGGTGGAATCGGGAGTGGATGAAGGAGAGGGGCGCACCAGTTCGCTAAGCGCCACCTGCAGGGCCAGCAAGAGGCCTAAGGTGCCTAGGATGCCGAGCACACCCTCTGGACCCCAGGCTATCTGGTAGAGGTAGACGCCGGCCCCGTATTTGGGGGCGAGCTGCCCCTGGATCAGCACCAGCCAGCGCAGCCCCCAGACCAGGTGCAGGGCAAGCAGCGCCAGCCCCCACAGCCGCCAGGGCTGCACTCGGCGGGATCCCCTTCCCACCAGCATCAGGGCACCGAGCAGCGCCAGGGTCAGCAGCAGCCAGCGGGCCGCCAGCCGCCAACTGGGATCGAGCCGGTAGAGGGCCGCAGCCTCCGCCGCCGAGCCGTCGCCAAACAGGGCCCAGCCGAGCAGGGAGAGGGCGAGCAGGACCAGGGTCCAGCGGCTTTGGCGCAGCAGGGCCGCCTCGGTCTGCCCGCTCCAGCCCGCCAGCAACCGGTTGAGCAGCAGCAGGGCGCCCTGGGCTCCCAGCAGGGCGCTGATGATCAGCAGCCAGGGCAGCCAGGGGCTATGCCAGAGCGGGCGAGCCTCGACCGCCATGGTCTCGAGACCGGTGTAGAGGGCGATGCTGAGGCCACTCAGGGCTGCGAGTAGGGAGAGGGGCTTGAGCCAACGTTCGCCCGACCATGCGCCCAGACAGAGCAGCCGGGCGAGGCGGGCTATGGCGTCATCCCCCGCGCCACGCCGGGCGAAGGCTGGCCTTAACAATAACCAGCCCAGCAGCATGCTGAGCAGGCTGAACAGGGGCAGCAGATAGGCGCCGTACCACATGATGGAAGTGAAGCGGGTCTGGGCGTAGAAGTGCCAGGCCCGGGCGGGCTGGTGCAGGTCCGCGGTCAGGGCGATAGGGGCCACCAGCCCCGCCCCCATCATCAGCACGGCCGCCAGGGTCTGCAGCCGCCGGTCCGGCGCCTTGCGCCACAGATCAAACGCGCCGAGCCAGAGGGCGCCGTAGGCGAGGCCAATGAGGAAGAAATATTGCACCGCCCAGGGCAGCCAGGTGATGGGCTGATCCGGGGCCAGCAGTTCGTTAATGGTCATGGGCTATCTCCTTGCCATCGTCGGTCAGCAGGGTGCGCAGGGCCGGGTTGCCGTCTACCTTGCTGACGAAGGCCTCATCCATGCCGAGATAGAAGACCCGCGGCTGGGTTTGAGCCTCGGGCTTGAGCACCTTGAGGGCAGACTCGTGCTCGCGCAGCAGGCGGCTTATCTGGCTCTTGGGATCGTTCAAGTCGCCTATGATGCGCGCCTCGCCGACGCAGCTCTCCACGCAGGCGGGCAGGAGCCCCGCCTCCAGCCGGTGGGCGCAGAAGGTGCACTTGTCGGCGGCGTGGGTCTCGTGGTTGATGAAGCGGGCATCGTAGGGGCAGGCCTGCACGCAGTAGCCGCAGGCGACGCACCAGTCGTTGTTGACCACGACGATGCCGTCGTCACGCTGGAAGGTGGCGCCGGTAGGACAGACATCGAGGCAGGCGGGCTCGGCGCAGTGGTTACATAAACGAGGCAACATGAAGAGGGACGCAGGGGCCTCGAGAGCCGCCACATCGCTCACCTCGTACTGGCTGACGGTAGTGCGAAACTGGCCGAGAGGGGGTTGGTTTTCGATGGTGCAGGCCACGGTGCAGGCCTGACAGCCTACGCAGCGGCGCAAGTCGATCAGCATGCCGTAACGCTTGCCGGGATCGCCGCGACCTATGGCCGGGCGGGCCCCCTGGCTCTGGGCATGAACCTGGGTGACGGGGATCAGGGCCGCACCGGCTGTGATGGCGGCGATGCCGGATAACAATCGGCGCTTGCTGGGCTCCATGGACGCTTCCTTCTGCTGGCTTGCCAAACGAGGCAAGCATGGGGATGAGGCCATTGTCCCCGGCAGAAAAATCCGTCTCTATTGTGGTTTTCCACATAGCGAGGTCCCCCTTGATCCAGCGCAAGAAAAGCGGCTGGCCTCTGGCCGAACTGTGACGGGCCCCCCATTGCGCGCCCGGCAAGGCGGTTGAGCGGCCCCAGGCGATACTCGCGATGATAGACTGCCACCCATGCCTGACTCCCCACACTCCCTTATCCCCCACGGCCAGAAGCGCATCCTGATGGGTCTGCTTTGGCTGATGGCCATGCTGGCCCTGACGACACAGGCCCTGGCAGCCACCGCACCTGTCACGCCAACTCAGGCCGCCGTGCCGGTGAGGGTCGGCGTGCTGGCGACTCGCGGCCAGGATCCCGCTCGCCGGCAGTGGCAGCCGCTGCTGGATTGGCTCACCCAATCCGTGCCGGGCCAGGGCTTCGAGCTGGTGCCGTTGGCGCTCGACGGCTTGGCCGAGGCCGTCGCCGATGAACGGATCGACTTTGTCATCACCAACCCGGGCCAACTGGTCAGCCTGTCGCGCCAGTATCCCCTCTCCTGGCTCGCCACCCTCAAGAGCCCGGATGGCGGGAACAACCTGGTCATAGGCGCCGCCCTGGTGGTGCGGGCCGACGCCCCCTACCGCCACTGGCGGGAGCTCAAGGGCGAGAGGGTGGCCGCCGTATCAAAAGAGGCCTTCGGGGGTTATCTCGCCTACCGTTTCGAGGCCCATCAGCAGGGTGTGCGGATAGATGACTTCTTCTCGGCGATAGACTTCACCGGATTTCCACTGGATAGACTGATCTCCCAGCTGCAGAGCGAGGCGGTGGCCGCCGCCATAGTGCCGGTCTGCCAGCTGGAGCGCATGGAGCGGGAGGGCAAGGTCGCGGAGGGGGCATTTCGGGTGCTGGACCAGCAGGCAACGACGGGCCTTGGCTGCCAGAGCTCGACCCGGCTCTATCCGAACTGGTCCATGGCGAGCACGCAGCGAGTCGCCCCCGAACTCGCGCTGGCGGTCACCCGCGCCCTGTTCGCCCTGCCCCCGGACAGCGCGGCCGCCGTCGCCGCCGACTCGGCGGGCTGGACAGTACCCGCCAGCCCGCTCGCCATCGATCGCCTGCTCAAGGAGCTGGATCGCCACCCCCTGCAGAGCCCCTGGTGGCAGGAGGCCTGGCACTGGTTGCGCCAGCATCGGCAGTGGGGCTGGGGGGCGCTGCTGCTGATCGGGCTGCTCGCAGGCCACCACCTGCTGCTGCAACAGCTGTTCAACCGCAGCCAGCGCCGCTTGAGCCGTGCCCGCCAGCGGATCGACGAGCAGGCCCGTCAGCTCGATGACAAGGTGCGCCAGCTCGAGCAGGCCCAGCACCTGGCCAGGCTCGGCGAGCTCGGTGCCACCGTGGCCCACGAAATAAACCAGCCCCTGACCGCCATCGCAGGCTACAGCCAGGGAGCCCTGCTGCGCCTCACGCGGCAAGGGCAGGGCTCGCCGGATCCGGCCCTGAGACAGGCCCTGGAGCAGATTGGCCAGCAAGTAGATCGCATCAGCCAGACCATAGGCCGGCTGAGATCCCGCTGGCAGAAGCGGCCGCGCCAGCCAGAGCCCACGGATCTGCAGGCCCTGGTCACGCAGCTGATCCCCTTGCTGGAGCAACTGCTGACGTCCCTCGGAGTCTCCCTTCACCTGAGCTGGCAAGGCCAGCCCAGGCTGCTGTTGCTGGACGCTACCGGCATGGAGCAGCTGCTGGTGAACCTGATCCGAAATGGCGCCGAGAGTGCGGCGCAGGCTGGTGCCCAATCAGCGGATGCCGAGCCCAGGGTCGAGCTGCTGATCGCCTTCGAGGAAGAGAGGTTGCGGCTGGAGGTACGGGACAATGGCCCAGGACTGCCGGAGGCCCAGTGGCAACAGCCGTTTTACAGCAGCAAGCCAGAGGGCATGGGGCTCGGCCTCGCCATCTGCCGGGATGTCGTGGAGTGCCATCGCGGCAACTTCAGCCTCACCAACGCCAGCCCCCGGGGTTGCTTCGCCCTGGTGCTGATCCCCGCCCCCATGGAGGTGCCAAACGCTCCTCCCAGCCCGAGGAACTGATATGCCGAGCCCCTCCCAGCTCCCCCTCTATCTGGTCGACGACGACAGGGCCGTGCTCGACGCCCTGCGCTTTATGCTGGAGAGCAGCGATCTGACCCTTGACTGCTTCGACGATGGCGAGCGCTTCCTCGCCGAGGTGGACTTGGAGCAACCCGCCTGCCTGATCCTGGATTGCCGTATGCCGGGGCTGTCCGGCCCGGAGCTGCAGCAGAGGCTGAAAGAGGCCCAGAGCCCCGTCGCCATCCTGTTTCTCACCGGCCACGGGGATGTGCCCCTGGCGGTGGAATCCTTGAAACAGGGGGCGGTCGACTTCCTGCAAAAACCGGTACAGCTCGCCCCCCTGCTCGGTGCCATCGAACGGGCCTGGCAGGAGACCCGGGTCGCCGCGACACGCCTCGCGCACCAGCGCGCCTACTGCCGCCTGCCCCCCCGCGAGCATCAGCTGTTGCAGCTCATCGCCCAGGGCCACAAGAACCAGCAGATCGCGAACACACTCTGCATCTCGGTGCGCACCGTCGAAGTAAGTCGCGCCAGCCTGATGAAGCGGCTCGAGGTGGAGTCCATGGCCGAGCTGATGCTGCTCTATGCGGATGTCACCCGGCACCCAAATTGAGGCAGGTGGTGGCGGCCAAAAACTGACCATGCAATCAATAGCCGGGCACAAAGTGGGATGAGATCACACACTTTTTGCCCCGATGGGGGTAGAGTGCCTGTCTGCCTTACTCAGGGCCCTCGGCCCTGCGCCTTTCAGCTATCGAGGAGTCACTATGGAACTGCTTCTTCTGAGCAATGGTAAAGCCACCGAATTCCCTGGCCTGCTCGGCTGGGCCCGTGAGCGGGTTCAGAGCGTGCTCGCCCGCAAACAGGTCAAGCGCATCCTGCTCATCCCCTATGCGGTGATCCGCAGCGACTGGGATGCCCGCGCCAATGAGCTCACCGAGAGCCTGGGAGTGGAAGCCATCAGCATCCACCACTTCGACGATCCTGTGGCGGCCATCAACCAGGCCGATGCCATCTTCATCAGCGGCGGCAACACCTGGCGCCTGAACCAGCTGCTGCACGAATACAGCCTGATCGTGCCAATCCAGCGCGCCGTGCGCGAGCGTGGCGTGCCCTATGTGGGCTGGAGCGCAGGTTGCAACGTGGCGACCCCGAGCATTCGCACCACCAACGACATGCCGGTGTGCAACGCAGCCGTATTGCCCGCCCTCGGCCTGTTCCCGCTGCAGATCAACCCTCACTACCTGGATGCCAGCATCAGCGGCCACATGGGCGAGACCCGGGACGAGCGCCTCGCCGAGTTCTGCGCCGTCAACCCGAGCGAGCACGTGGTCGCCCTGCGCGAAGCCAGCCTGTTACAGGTGAGTGGCGAAGCCATAGAGTACTGGAGCGCCCGCGGCCAGGACTTCAAGATCTTCAAACACGGTGAGGCGCCCCAAGAATTTATGGATGCCGCGCCCCTTGCCGGGCTGACCCCCTTCACCCCCAAGGTGTGAAGAGGCTGCGCCGTCAGCTTAATGCGCAAATGAAAAGAGGGATGGCCTGAGCCATCCCTCTTTTTTATCCCCTGTGTTCTCCCTCGTGCCACCTCTGTCGGCGCCAGGGCTGAGCACAAGGTGCTGCGGATAAGGGCAGGCCCTTATTCCAGAATAGCCATCTCCTCCTTGTTGCCGGCCCCGCGCTTGGGGGCCTTGAGCAGCAGCACCAGCGGCACGGCGCACAGGGTCACCCACATCATCAGGCGGAAGTCCTGCAGGTAGGCGAGCAGGCTGGCCTGACGGGTCACCTCGCCGTTGAGCATGGCGAGCCCCTTGGGCGCCATCAGCGCCGCCACCCCCATCCCCTGCTGCAACCCGGTGTTGAAGGGGGTGATGTAGGAGGCGAACACCTCGTGGTTCATCTGGGTGCGTTGGGCCAGATAGGTGATCACCACAGAGATGCCGATGCTGCTACCTATGTTGCGCACCAGGCTGAACAATGCCGTCCCCTCGTTGCGAAAACGCGGCGCCAGGGTCGCGAAGGTGATGGTGGAGAGCGGCACGAAGATGAAGCCGAGCCCCAGCCCCTGCACTATCCCGGTGCGCACTATGTCCCAACTGCTGATGTCCGTGTTGAACAGGGTCATCTCCCACATGGAGAAGCTGGTGAGCAGCAGCCCCAGCAGGATGAGGATGCGAACATCCACCCGGCCGGACAACCGGCCCACCAACATCATGGCGAACATGGTACCCACCCCCCGCGGTGCCAGCAGATAGCCCACGTCGATGACCGGATAGCCCATCAGTCCCTGCATGAAGGGGGGCAGCAGGGTCATGGTCGCCAGCAAGATGATGCCGACGATGAAGATGAACACCAGCCCGACGCTGAAGTTGCGATCCTTGAACAGGGCCGGCTCTATGTAGGGGTGCTTGTGGGTGAAGATGTGCACAACGAACAGGTAAAACGCCATCACCATCAGTATGGTCTCGATGACGATCTCGGGGCTCGCGAACCAGTTCTGTGACTCCCCCCTGTCCAGCGCCATCTGCAGCGCCCCTATGCCGAGGCTGAGCAGGGCGAAGCCCAGCAGATCGAAGCGGCGGCTCGCATCTATCCTGGTCTCCTCGATGAAGGCGGCGAGGCCGAACCAGGCCAGCAGGCCGAACGGCAGGTTGATGTAGAACACCCAGCGCCAGTTGTAGTACTCGGTGAGCCAGCCACCGAGGGATGGCCCCAGGATGGGGCCCACCATGACCCCTATGCCCCAGAGCGCCATGGCGGAGCCATGTTTCTCCGGCGGATAGGTGTCTAACAGCACGGCCTGGGAGAGGGGCACCAGGCTGGCGCCGAAGATCCCCTGCAGCAGGCGGAACAGCACTATCTGATCCAGGCTCTGGGCCGCCCCGCACAGCATGGAGGCGACGGTGAAACCCGCCACCGACCACATGAAGAGTTTCTTGCGACCTATCCGCGCCGAAACGAAGCCGGTGAGCGGCATGAAGATGGCCGCCGCCACTATGTAGGAGGTGAGCACCCAGGAGATCTGATCCTGGGTCGCCCCCATGGCCCCCTGCATATGGGGCAGGGCGACGTTGGCGATGGTGGTGTCCAGCGCCTGCATGATGGTGGCCAACATCACCGATAGGGTGATGAAGCCACGTCGGGAGATCTGATCCACCCCCTGATGGCTTTGCGTCGTCATATCAACCTCAGAATGACCAGCCCAGCAGGCTGCGTTTGTGGCCGGTGTCTATCTTGGTGATGGCGCTCAGGCCGGCGCGCAGGGTGGGCCCGGAGGTCATCTCGTCCAGCTTGATGCGCACCGCGACTCGCTGGGCGATCTTGACCCAGTTGCCGGTGGCATTCTGGGCCGGGATCACCGAGAACTCGGAGCCGGTGGCCGGGCTCAGGCTCTCCACCACCCCGTGCCAATGGGCATCCGGGTAGGTATCCAGGCTGATCTCCACCTCCTGCCCCGGCTGTACATGGGTCAGCTCGGTTTCGGTGAAGTTCGCCTCTATCCAGGGGCTGTCAGTCTCCACCAACATCATGGCGGTCATGCCGACGATGCTGTACTGGCCCGGCTTGGGCAGCTGGCTGGCGATGCCGTTGGCGGGGGCGTAGATCTTGGTGCGGGCGAGATCCAGCTTGGCCTTGGCGAGCTCGGCGGCGGCTTCCTGATAGGCGGGCTGCTGCTCCACCGGCAGGTTGACGTCCCCGTTCAGGGAGGCCTCTATCTTCTTGAGCCCCTCCTCCAGCGCCACCTGCTGCTGGGCAGTCTGTATGGTGAGCTGGCGGGCATCGTCATAGTTGGCGGTGGAGGTGAAATGCTTGGCCACCAGATCCGCCTGACGGTGCTCCTCTTTCAGGGCATAGGCGTGGCGGGTGCGGGCCACGTCGATCTCCGCCTGCTGACCGCGATAGCTGGTCTGCAGTGCCACCAGATCGGTACGCACCTTGGCGAGCTCCGCCTCGGCCTTGGTTACCGCCACCAGGAAGGTCTCGGGATCCAGCTCGAACATCAGCTGACCGGCCTTGACCTGCTCGTTCTCATTCACATAGACCTTGGCCACCCGGCCCAGCACCTCTGTACTGATGGGCACCTTGTCCGCCTTCACATAGGCGTTGTCGGTCTCGACATAGCGGCCACCCAGCATGTAGATGGCACCTATGCCCAGCAGGGCCAGGGCCGGTACCACCACCAGCAGAAGCAGACGGGTCCGGCGGCGGCTCGTCACCGGTGTTTGGGGAGGGGAAGATTCGGCATTCATAGAAACACTCCACATTCAATGCTGATAAAGATGGGATCAATACTTCGAGAGATTGTCGCGCAGGGTCTTGAGGGCGTCGCAGAGGGCGCTGGTGCCCTCCTCCCCCAGCTCACCGATGGCGTGCTGATGCACCACAGCGGAGGCCTGCTTGATCTTCTCGAGATAGGGTTCGGCCCCCTCGGTCAGGAACAGCTGATGGGCACGCCTGTCGTTGGGGTCGTTGCGCCGCTCCACCAGGCCGTTGTCGGCCATCTGATCGAGCTGGCGCGCCAGCGTGATGGGCTGGACGTCCAACCGCTCGGCGAGATCCACCTGGCGTATGCCCTCGCTGCGGGCGATATGGACCAGGACGCGAGCCTGGGCCAGGGTCAGACAACTGCCCTCCAGCTGCTGCTGGAACTGGCGGCGCATCAGGCGCTGCACGTCGCCGATCAGGAATCCCAGGGTATCCGGTTGTTTGTACATGATAGCCAACCTATATAATAAGCTTTGCTTATTATATGCAAAATACAGGTTTATGCAAACTGGCCTCGGCCGTCGTTTATGGCCATGCTAGGGAACCAGCATCCAATCGGCAGGAGAAATGTCATGAATATCAGGATGGAACGGGACAGCCTCGGGGAGATCGCCGTGCCGGCGGACAGGCTCTGGGGCGCCCAGACCCAGCGCTCATTGCATCACTTCAACATCTCCGGGGAGCGGCAACCCCAGGAGATCATCTATGCCCTCGCCCGCATCAAGTCTGCCTGCGCCCGGGTCAACCACGATCTCGGGCTGCTCGCCGCCCGCAAGGCCCAGGCCATCATGGCGGCGGCGGACGAGATCCTGTGCGGCCAGCACCAGGCCGAGTTCCCGCTGATGGTGTGGCAGACCGGCTCCGGAACCCAGACCAACATGAATCTCAACGAGGTGCTGGCGAACCGAGCGAGCGAGCTGCTCGGCGGCGCCCGGGGGGAGGATCGCCTGATCCACCCCAACGACGAGGTCAACAAGAGCCAGTCCAGCAACGACGTCTTCCCGAGCGCCATGAACCTGGCCGCCGCCACCGCCATCACGGGCCAGCTGCTGCCGGCGCTCATCGCCCTCAAGGAGACCCTGGCGAGCAAGGCCGCCGCCTTCGACGACATCGTCAAGATAGGCCGCACCCACCTGCAGGATGCGACCCCCCTCACCCTGGGCCAGGAGTTCTCCGGCTGGGTCGCCCAGTTGGAGCAGGGGGAACGCCACCTGCGCGCCGCCCTGCCCCATCTGTATGAGCTGGCACTCGGCGGCACCGCGGTCGGTACCGGCCTGAACTGCCCCCCCGGCTTCGCCGAGGCGGTGGCCAGGACCCTGGCCGAGCAGACCGGCCTGCCGCTGGTGAGCGCCCCCAACAAGTTCGAGGCGCTGGCGGCGAGCGATGCCCAGGTCCATGCCCACGGCGCCCTCAAAACTCTGGCGGCATCGCTCATGAAGATCGCCAACGACGTGCGCTGGCTCGCGAGCGGCCCGCGCAGCGGGCTTGGCGAATTGCTCATCCCCGAGAACGAGCCCGGCTCCTCCATCATGCCGGGCAAGGTCAATCCGACCCAGAGCGAGGCGCTCACCATGCTGTGCGCCCAGGTGATGGGCAACGACGTTGCCATCAACATCGGCGGCGCCAGCGGCAACTTCGAGCTGAACGTGTTCAGACCCATGATCGCCCACAACTTCCTGCAGAGCGTGCGGCTGCTGGCGGATGGCATGAAGAGCTTCAACGAGCACTGCGCCATCGGCATCAGCCCGAACCGGGACCGCATCGACGAGCTGCTCTCCCGCTCCCTGATGCTGGTGACGGCGCTCAACCCCCACATCGGCTACGACAAGGCGGCCGAGATAGCCAAGCATGCCCACCACCAGGGGCTCAGCCTGCGGGATGCGGCCATCGCCTCCGGCCACCTCACGGCGCAGCAGTTCGATGCCTGGGTGGTGCCCGCCGATATGGTGGGCCGCAAGCAATAAGGCATCAATCCACAGAAATAAAAAGGGCGCCATGGCGCCCTTTTTCATTGCAAGGCCGCTATCAGGTCTTGCTCTGGCAGTTGAACATCCAGTGGGTACCGAACTTGTCCACCAGTGAGCCGAAGTAGTCCCCCCAGAACATCTCCTGCAGCGCCATCTCCACCTTGCCTCCCGCTCCCAGGGCCGCGAACAGCCGGTCTGTCTCCCCCCGGCTGTCCGGCTCCAGGTTGAGGTAGCTGTTGTTGCCCTGCACCAGGGTGAAGCCCATGCTGGCGGGGGCATCCGTCCCCATCAACACGTGACCGCCGAGGATGGCGAGCTCCACGTGCATCACCAGCTCCCCGTCCGCCTCGGACAGGGCCGGCTGGCCCGGGCAGCCGGGGGAGTCCTTGAAGCGATGGATGGGACCGTTGAAGTCGCCGCCAAACACCTCGCGATAGAACAAAAACGCCGCCTCCGTCTCCCGGGCAAAGTTGAGATAGGTACTGACACGCGCCATGGCTTTCTCCTTGTCATCGATGGCTGGCCCCTTGGCCAGCTATCAGCATAGAAGAGCCGTGCTTCGCCAGGACACGGCCTGACAAGGCCATACGAAACCCACAAGAGGCGGTTGTACTCGCCCCCTCAGAGCGCATGGCGGCCCCCCCACAAAAAAGAGTCACCCACCATGCCATGGGTTGCACCCCACCCCGGAGATAAGGTGTATTTCCCAAGCCACTAATATTTCTATGAAAACAGATGAGGTGCCACATTTAGGTCGCACTCTCGAGCGTCAACGGACAGGGATAAATTCAGCAATGTAGCCGGCACATTAAAATTTCTTACTTGAAGGTTGCACCTGGTTGCACCATCATCGTCAAAATTTAACCGTTCGGTAATATTGTTACCTTCTAGACACAGGAAGTCCCATGGCCACCACCACCCTTGGCGTTAAACTCGACGAAGCGACCCGCGACCGGCTCAAGCAGGCCGCCCAGACCCTGGATCGCACCCCCCACTGGCTGATCAAGCAGGCGATCTTCACCTACCTGGAGCAGCTGGATCGCGGCCTGACCCCGCCAGAGCAGTCCGGGCTGGCCGCCGCTGCAGGGGAAGAGCCGCTGGAGGCGCTGACCGAGCAGGGTATCCAGGTCTTCCTCGAGTTCGCCGAGAGCATCTTGCCGCAGTCCGTGCTGCGCGCCGCCATTACCTCCGCCTATCGCCGCCCCGAGACCGAGGCCGTGCCCATGCTGCTGGAGCAGGCGCGCCTGCCCAAAGACAAGGCCGAGGCGACCCAGAAGCTCGCCATGAGCATCGCCGAGAAGCTGCGCAACCAGAAGGGTGCCAGCGGCCGCCAGGGTCTGGTGCAGGGGCTGCTGCAGGAGTTCTCCCTCTCCTCCCAGGAAGGGGTGGCCCTGATGTGTCTGGCGGAAGCGCTGCTGCGCATCCCGGACAAGGCGACCCGCGACGCTCTCATCCGCGACAAGATAAGCGGCGGTAACTGGAGCCAGCATCTGGGCAACAGCACCTCCCTGTTCGTCAACGCCGCCTCTTGGGGCCTGCTCATCACCGGCAAGCTGGTGGCCACCCATAACGAGGCGGGTCTGAACAGCTCCCTCAAGGGGCTGATCGGCAAGGGCGGCGAGCCGCTGATCCGCAAGGGCGTCGACATGGCCATGCGGCTGATGGGTGAGCAGTTCGTCACCGGCGAGACCATCGCCGAGGCGCTGGCGAACGCCGGCGCCATGGAGACCAAGGGCTTCCGTTACTCCTACGACATGCTGGGGGAAGCGGCCCTGACCGAGGAGGACGCCAAGCGCTATCTGGCCTCCTACGAGCAGGCCATCCACGCCATCGGCAAGGCCTCCCACGGCCGCGGCATCTACGAGGGCCCGGGCATCTCCATCAAGCTCTCCGCCCTGCACCCGCGCTACAGCCGCGCCCAGTATGATCGGGTGATGGAGGAGCTCTACCCCACATTGCTCTCCCTGACTCAGCTCGCCAAGCAGTACGACATCGGCATCAACATCGACGCCGAAGAGGCCGATCGCCTGGAGATCTCGCTCGACCTATTGGAAAAGCTCTGCTTCGACCCGTCCCTCGCCGACTGGAATGGCATCGGCTTCGTCATCCAGGCCTATCAGAAGCGCTGCCCCTATGCCATCGACTACGTCATCGACCTGGCCAAGCGCAGCCGTCACCGCCTGATGATCCGGCTGGTGAAGGGCGCCTACTGGGACAGCGAGATCAAGCGCGCCCAGCAGGATGGCCTGGAAGGCTACCCCGTCTATACCCGCAAGCCCTATACCGACCTCTCCTATCTGGCCTGCGCCCGCAAGCTGTTGGCGGTGCCTGAGGCCATCTATCCCCAGTTCGCCACCCACAACGCGCACTCCCTGTCGGCCATCTATCAACTCGCCGGTCAGAACTACTACCCGGGCCAGTACGAGTTCCAGTGCCTGCACGGCATGGGTGAGCCGCTGTACGAACAGGTGGTCGGCAAGGTCGCCGACGGCAAGCTCGGCCGCCCCTGCCGCATCTATGCGCCGGTCGGCAGCCACGAGACCCTGCTCGCCTACCTGGTGCGCCGCCTGCTGGAGAACGGGGCCAACACCTCCTTCGTCAACCGCATCGCGGACAACAACATCTCCCTGGCGGACCTAGTGCAGGATCCGGTGCAGCAGATCGAGCAGATGGCCGCTCGCGAAGGCACCCTGGGTCTGTCGCACCCGCGCATCCCCCTGCCGCGGGAGCTGTACGGCGAGGCGCGCCCGAACTCCGAAGGGCTGGATCTCGCGAACGAACACCGTTTGGGGTCCCTCTCCGCCGCCCTGCTCGCCAGCACCAATACCCGCTATCAGGCCGTGCCCATGCTGGGCGCTGATGTACCGGCGTCGACCGAGTTTCAGAACGTGGTCAACCCGGCGGATCACCGCGACCTGGTCGGTCAGGTGAGCGAAGCCACCCCTGAGCTGGTCGACAGCGCGCTGACCTGCGCCCTCGCCAGTGGCCAGATCTGGCAGTCCACCCCACCCGCCGAGCGCGCCGCCGTGCTGGAGCGCGCCGCCGATCTGATGGAATCCGAGCTGCAGCCCCTGATGGGCCTGCTGGTGCGCGAGTCCGGCAAGACCTTCAGCAACGCCATCGCCGAGGTGCGCGAGGCGGTGGATTTCCTGCGTTACTACGCCGCCCAGGCGCGCAACCACTTCGCCAACGACAGCCACAGGCCGCTCGGCCCCGTGGTCTGCATCAGCCCCTGGAACTTCCCGCTCGCCATCTTCAGCGGCCAGGTGTGCGCGGCCCTCGCCGCCGGCAATACGGTGCTGGCGAAACCCGCCGAGCAGACCCCGCTCATCGCAGCGCAAGCGGTACGCATCCTGCTGGAAGCCGGTGTGCCCGCTGGCGCGGTGCAACTGCTGCCGGGCCGCGGTGAAACCGTGGGCGCGGCGCTGATTGCCGACGAACGGGTGCGCGGCGTCATGTTCACCGGCTCCACCGAGGTGGCGGGCATCATCTCCCGCAACCTGGCCGGTCGCCTCGATGCCCAGGGCCGCACCATACCCCTCATCGCCGAGACCGGCGGTCAGAACGCCATGATCGTCGACTCCTCCGCCCTGACCGAACAGGTGGTGATGGACGTCATCTCCTCCGCGTTCGACAGCGCCGGCCAGCGCTGCTCCGCCCTGCGGGTGCTGTGCGTGCAGGACGACGTGGCGGATCGGGTGATCCGCATGCTCAAGGGGGCCATGGCCGAATACAAGGTCGGGAGCCCCGAGCATCTCTCCACCGATATCGGTCCCGTGATCGACGCCGAGGCCAAGGGCAACATCGAGCAGCACATCAAGGCCATGACCAACAAGGGTCGCAAGGTGCATCAGATCGCCCGGGCGCAAGGTGCCGATTACAGCCGCGGCACCTTCGTGCTGCCGACGCTTATCGAGCTCGACAGCCTGGATGAGCTCGGCCGCGAGGTGTTCGGCCCCGTGCTGCACCTGGTGCGCTACCCGCGCGCCAAGCTCGGCGAGCTGCTGACTCAGATCAATGACAGCGGCTACGGCCTGACCCTGGGTGTGCACACCCGGATCGACGAGACCATAGCCCAGGTGGTCAACACCGCCAAGGTCGGCAACCTCTACGTGAACCGCAACATCGTCGGGGCCGTGGTCGGGGTGCAACCCTTCGGTGGTGAGGGCCTCTCCGGCACCGGCCCCAAGGCGGGTGGCCCGCTCTACATGTACCGCCTGCTGGCGACCCGCCCGCAGGATGCGGTGGCCAACCAGTTGCGCCAGGAATCCGGTGCAACCCAGCGCGGCGAGGCGAGTAAGCCGGCCCTGCAGGCGCTGCGCAACTGGGCAGCCAAGCAGGAGAAAGCTCTGGTGACCCTGTGCGACCAGTATGCCGAGCTGGCCCAGAGTGGCCTGACCCAGGTGCTGGTCGGTCCCACCGGTGAGCGCAACACCTACAGCCTGCTGCCCAGGGAGCGGGTACTCTGTCTGGCCGAGGATAAGGCGGATCTGCTGGCCCAGCTGGCGGCCTGTCTCGCGGTCGGAACCGAAGTACTGTGGCAGGACAATGCCCAGAACCGTACCCTGCAATCCGGCCTGCCGGCCGAGGTGCGGGGCCGCATCCAGCTGGTAGCGGACTGGGCCAACGGCGACACCGCCTTCGATGCCCTGCTGCACCACGGTGACTCGGATCAGCTGAGCGAGGTAAGCAAGCTCGCCGCCGCCCGCCCTGGCGCCATCGTCGGGGTGCACGGCCTGCACCGCGGCGAGACCGACATCCCGCTGGAGCGCCTGCTGATCGAGCACGCACTCTCGGTCAACACAGCCGCCGCCGGCGGCAACGCCAGCTTGATGACGATCGGTTAATCACTGCTCCGACAGAGACAAAAGCCCCGCTGACGCGGGGCTTTTTCATATCCACACCACAAACACCAGAGCATAAAAAAGGCCGCCCCGATAAGGGCGGCCTTTTTGTTTCTCCTTCCCCCTCGCGGGAGAAGGGCTGGGGATGAGGGGGAGTTAAACGTACTCCATAAACACACGAGACGTCAGCTTGGTGATCAGCTCGTAGGGGATAGTGCCAATCTCCTCGGCCACCCGCTCCACCGGCAGGCCCTCACCCCAGAGCACGGCCTCGTCACCGGCCTTGTCGGTGGCCCCCGGGCCGAGATCCACAGTCGTCATGTCCATGGAGACGCGGCCCACCAGGGGCACTATGCGGCCGTTGACCAGCACGGAGGTACCGTTGGGCGCCATGCGTGGGTAGCCGTCGCCGTAGCCGATGGCGATGACCCCGAGCCGGGTATCGCGCTCCGACACCCAGTTCGCGCCATAACCCACCGGCTCGCCGGCCTTGTGATCCCGCACCGCAATCAGCTGGGTCTTGAGGGTCATCACGGGTTTCAGGTCATAATCCGCCGCCACGGTCCCCGGGAAGGGGGAGACGCCATACAGGATCACGCCGGGGCGCACCCAGTCGCAGTGGGAATCCGGCCAGGCCAGGATGCCTGCCGAGTTCGCCATGGCGCGCTCACCCTTGAGGGGGGCGGTCAATCGGCTGAACAGGTCGATCTGCTCGCGGGTGGTGGCCTGCTCCAGCTCATCGGAGCGGCTGAAGTGGGTCATGATGTTGAACGGCTGCACCACGTTCTTGCACTTGCCGAGGCGTTCGATAAAGGCGGGCATCTCGTCGGCCCGTACCCCGAGCCGGTGCATGCCGGTGTCGAGCTTGAGCCAGGCCACCACGGGGGCCGGCAGTTCGGCCTGCTCCAGGGCCTCGAGCTGCTCCCAGGTGTGCACGGCTGTCTGCAGGTTGTTGGCCGCCAGCACGGGCAAGTCTGCACTCGAGAAAAAGCCCTCCAGCAGCACTATGGGCTTGACCACGGCGCAGGAGCGCAGCATCAGCGCCTCCTCGATGCGGGCCACCGCGTAGGCGTCCGCATCCACCAGGGTGCGGGCGACCGGCAACAGGCCGTGGCCATAGGCGTTGGCCTTGACCACGGCGATGATCTTGCAGGAGGGGGCGTGGCGTTTGACCACGGCGAGGTTGTGGCGCAGGGCCGCTGTATCGATTTGGGCTATAGCCGCTTTCATCTGTTTTCCCTTACGAGGGCATGTGGCGCGCGGCGCCAGGCACAGAGGTGCCAGCCCTTAATAGTCATCGTCTAAGGCCGGACCGGCAGAATTGTCGAACCGGGAAAACTGTGTCTTGTCATCGGGGTGCGATGCGCTCCCGTCTAATAATCGTCGTCAAAGGCCGGGCCGGCGTAGTTGTCGAACCGGGAGAACTGGCCCTGGAAGGTGAGCCGCACCCGACCTATGGGGCCGTTACGCTGCTTGCCGATGATGATCTCGGCGATGCCCTTGTCGGGGCTGTCGTCGTGATACACCTCGTCGCGGTAGATAAACATGATCAAGTCCGCATCCTGCTCGATGGAGCCGGATTCACGAAGATCCGAGTTGACCGGGCGCTTGTCGGCCCGCTGTTCCAGGCTTCGGTTCAGCTGGGAGAGCGCCACCACGGGGCACTGCAGCTCTTTCGCCAGGGCCTTGAGGGAGCGGGAGATTTCACCGATCTCCAGGGTCCGGTTGTCGGAGAGAGCCGGTACCCGCATCAGCTGCAGGTAGTCGATCATGATCATGGACAGCCCCCCGTGCTCACGGGCGATGCGCCGGGCGCGGGAGCGCACGTCGGTCGGGGTCAGGCCGGAGGCGTCGTCGATGTACATCTTGCCCTTCTCGAGCAGGAGCCCCATGGTGGAGGAGAGCCGCGCCCAATCCTCGTCGTCGAGCTGGCCGGTCCGCACCTTGGTCTGATCGATGCGCCCGACCGAGGCGAGCATACGCATGATGATCTGCTCCGAGGGCATCTCGAGGGAGAAGATCAGCACCGGCTTGTCGGCGGTGAGCGCCGCGTGCTCGCACAGGTTCATGGCAAAGGTCGTCTTGCCCATGGAGGGACGGGCCGCCACGATAATCAAGTCCGAGCGCTGCAGGCCGGCTGTCATCTTGTCCAAATCCCCGTAACCGCTGGAGACCCCGGTCACCCCGTTGTGGGGAGTCTTGAACAGCTCCTCAATCTTGTCGACCGTCTGCTCCAGGATGAGGTTCAGGGGCTGGGGGCCCTCGTTCGCGCTGGAGCGCTGCTCGGCAATCTGGAACACCTTGCTCTCGGCGAGATCCAGCAGATCCCCCGAGGTGCGCCCCTGGGGCTCGTAGCCCGCCTCGACGATCTCGTTGGCGACCGAGATCATCTCCCGCACCACGGCCCGCTCCCGCACTATCTCGGCGTAGGCGTTGATGTTGGCGGCGCTCGGGGTGTTCTTCGCGATCTCCACCAGGTAGGCGAAGCCACCGGACTCCTCCAGTTGCTCGGAGCGTTCCAGCTCCTCCTGCAGGGTGATGAGATCGATGGGGTTGCCCGCGTTGGAGAGGCGGGTCATGGCCTGGAAGATGAGGCGGTGGGGACGGCTGTAGAAATCCTTGTCGATCACCCGCTCGGCCACCCGATCCCAGGCCTCGTTGTCCAGCATCAGGCCGCCCAGTACGGACTGTTCGGCCTCAAAGGAGTGGGGGGGAACTTTCAGCTGTTGTGTCTTGGCGTCTTTTTTCGCCGTCACTTGCTCTGCCATACACATAAAAACCGCAGCGGGAAGGGGACGGGAATTTTACAAAAGAAACCCCGCCATCGCGAGCGCTAATGCGCGCCATTCAAAGAGCCCGGCTATCTTTCCCCTCCTCCGGGTCAAGCCATGGCGGATTATCATCACCCGTCGGGATGACTAATCGGGTTATCCCGTCACCGTCACAACACGATAAAGGGCCACACCAGGGTCTGATCCTGCCCCTTGGCTCTCGCCTTGTTGCGCAGTCTGCGTTCTTTGCGGCTCGGTCGTCTGTTTTTCATCCAGCTTCTCCTGTTGCCGTCCCGAGGGGGACAATTCGTTCATGAATAATTCATGCCAAACGTGTTAATCATAGTCGCAAGCTGCAACACAAAAAGGGACAGGCAGCCTGCCATGCGCCTCGCTGAGCTTGCACAAGCAGAGCATGCCCCCATCCACATGAGAGTGAAAAGAGTCAAAATGAAAAAGATGCTGACCCTGTTTGCCGTGATCCTGGCCATTGGCCTCGGGGCACCCATCGCCGAAGCCAAGAAGTTTGGCGGCGGCAAATCCTTTGGCAAGAGCTACAAGACGGCGCCGGCACAACCGGCTCCAGCCGCAGCCCCAGTAAACGGCAAGAACCCGACCCTGGCCGCGGCCCCCAAGAAGAGCGGCATGATGGGCGGCCTGCTGGGCGGTCTGCTGGCCGGCGGCCTGTTCGCCTACCTGCTGGGCAGCGGCGCCTTCGAAGGTCTGCAAGGCATGGACATGCTGCTGATCGCCCTGCTGGCCCTGGGTGGCGTCTTCCTGTTCCGCGCCCTGCGCAAGAGCAAGGCGGCGACGGCCCAGCCACAGGCCGCCTATGCGGGCTACCAGCCTCCCCAGGCCCCGCAGCAGTTTGAGCAGAGCCACAGCGCCCCGCAGGCGACCGGCTTCGCCGACAGCGACGTGCCCTTCCGTCTGCCCCCGGGCTTTGACATGAATGGCTTCCTGTCCGGCGCCCGCGATCACTATCGCACCCTGCAAGAGGCGTGGAACAAGAACGATCTGGAGAAGGTACGCGAGTACGTGAGCCCGGAACTATTCGAGAGCCTCAAGGCCGAGCGCGCCGAACTGACCGGCGAGCAGCATACCGAAGTGATGTATGTGGACACCCAGCTGGTCCGTGCCGACTACGGTAGCGACTGGGCCCAGGTCAGCGTGCGCTTCAGCGGCCGCTACATGGACCGCCAGGACAACGTCGAGGAGGACATCAAGGAGGTGTGGCACCTCGAGCGTGACCTCGCCAAGGACAATGCCCCTTGGCACATCGTCGGGATCGAGCAGCTGTAAGGCTCTCCCTTCAGGAAATATAAAAGGCGACCTCAGGGTCGCCTTTTCTATCTCGGTGCTCTGAATGCTATTGCACTGTGGCAATGACGCCCGGCCTGGTCACGCCCATTAATAACTACATCATCAATTTCATGAAGCACCATGAATGAAAGAGGCGACCAATAGGCCGCCTCTTTCATTTTTACTGTGCATTCTTCGTGATCAAATCAATCTTTCAACTACAACAGAGAACCTTGTAGAAAACTGATAGCATGACCCGATTAGGGCTTAAACAAGGTGGTAGTTTATTTACAACCCGTGGTCACTGCACTGTTAATGAAACTCACCTCACCCGCAGGTTCATAGTCAGCAGCATGAATATTCCCCTTGAGCTCCAAATATTCTTTCAGCACTCCCGCATCGACCAACCCAGCATTAATGGTATTGATAACCGGGTAACCATCGCCACCTGCAGCACTGAAGCTAGGAATAGAGAAGCTGTAGGCAGTATTGGGGTTAAATGCTTTGCCACCGACAGAGGTAATAGCGACGCTCTTAGCTTGGCAATCTACCTGCATATTAATGCCACCAAACTGGGGATAGCCACCATCACTGCCAGTCGCGGCCCTAGTCGCAAGTTTAGCCAGATAGACTTCCAATTCAGCGCCCGTCATCGTCGCCTTGTTGACAGTATTGCCAAACGGATGAACGGTCAGTACCGAACCATATGTGATAGTACCGGTATCAATTGATGCCCTAACGCCACCTGAGTTGACGATGCCGAAATCTGCCCCCAACTTTTCAGCCGTCGCTGTAGTAATGAGTCGACCCAAGTTAGTTTGCTTGCTGCGTACGTCCGCCTTATCGCCATTGAGACGACCATCGGTGCTGGCAATCTCGACTCCAAGCTCCTGCTGACCCTTCTCCTGATAAGGCAACAGTGTGTTGTAGAGTTCAGCATCTTTGGTGATGGCTTCCTGGAACAGCTGCATCTTGGTGATGTCTTTGGTCACATTACCTTGTGCATCAATGGCTTCATTCTTGGAATTACGCTTCACCAGATTGACTGGGATGAGTTCATAGCTGGTCAGGGTCAGCTTGCCATTCTGGTAGTCAAACTGGGCGCGCCCCACATACTTGCCCCACTCGTGGGCCTGCATGATCCAGGTGCCGTTCTGTTGATCCGGCAGACAGTCGTCCCCCGGCTTGAAACTGGCGTACTTGTTCGGGGTGCCCGGCTCCATGCAGACCGGGTTCTGGGAGTGACCCCCTATGATGGCGTCCAGGGTGCCGGCCGGCAGCGCACGAGCCATCTCCACATCACCGGGGGCATTGCTGCCGTGCAGTCCATTCTCGTAGTGGCCCATGTGGGTGATGGCGAAGACCAGGTTCGCTTCCTTGTTGCTGCGGATCTGCTGGCCCAGCTTGGCCGCCTCCGTGGTCGGATCCCGGAACTCCAGGGTCTTGACGTTGTTCGGATCCACCAGCTGGGCGGTGTCTTCCGTGGTCAGGCCCAGCACGGCAACCTTGAGGCCGTTGTCCAGCTTGAACACCTTGTAGGGGTCGAAGTAGTGCTTGCCGCTGGCCTTGTCATAGATGTTGGCAGACAGCATGGGGAACTTGGCCCACCCACGCTGTTTCTCGAGGACGCTCAAGGGGTTGTCGAACTCGTGGTTGCCCACGGCCATGGCATCGTAGCGAATGCTGTTCATGCCGATGAAATCGGGTTCGGCATCCTGCAGATCGGACTCAGGTACACCTGTATTCACGTCACCACCGGAGAGTACCAACACCTCGCTGCCCGCCGCCTTGGCCTCGGCACGCAGACGCTCGACCAGGGTCTTCTGGGCGGCCATACCATATTCACCCTCGGCGTTGTGCCAGAAACGGCCGTGGGTATCATTGGTGTGCAGGACAGTCAGTTTGCAGACATTTTCGGTACAGGGGGCGACACTTTCATTCTTGGAGGAATTGCAACCACTCAGAGCGGCCAGCACAGCCAGTGCGACACTTCCTTTGACTAATTTATAATTCATTTCCATATCACCTTGTTATTTTGTTATTGGACGACCCATGCCTTGGGTCGGGCGGTAATATAACAAACAACCTGTGACGGTTTTTCATCGGCGACTCACAAATTGCGCTAAATGTGATCCTTCGCGCAACCTGTTCTCCTGTCGAAATATCTCCCCGCGCTCTCACCCTATTCACCGCCATTTCACCGGGCCGGATGGCAGCCATGGCTGCACAGGTTATGGCATAATTCCTGCCAATCGATGCCAAGGAGTGCCGTGAATGGCCAAGTACGACAAGATTTCTCCCGAGACCCAGCAAGAGGCGATAAAGCTCGCCCGCGCCAACCAGAGGCCGGGCCAGACCAAGGAGCAGACCCAGCTGATAGCCCAGGGCATCCAGAAGGGCATAGACGAATACAAGAAGCAGATGAAGGCTCGTGCCCGCGAGGCCAGCCGCCAGAAGAAGCTGCAGGCCAAGGCGAAGTCGCAACCACAGGGTGAGCATCATGAGGAAGAGATCGAAGTCGAGATCATCGAGATCCGCCGCCAACATCCCCTGCCCTGGGTGCTGCTGGGGCTGAGCTGGCTGGCCTTCGCCTGTGGCTGGTACTGGCTGCGCTGAGCCGCTCGCAAACCTTTGCCCTGGGATCGGCTTCACAGCCCGGGGCATGGATGCTGGTCATCCCCTCCCCTGGCTGATTAAATTCGCCCCCCATCGTCTGGAGAAGCTTTCACATGAACCCGGCCCCGCTCTATCTGCTGGCCCCCCTGGTGCTGTTTATCGTCACCCTGGTGCTCTATCGCATCTCGCCCCTGCGGGCCGTCGCGGCTGGCAGCGCCCGCTGGTTTATCCTGCCCGCGTTTACCCTCTTCGTCCTGCTGATCGTCATCAATGGTGCGGCCGATCCTGCCCAGCGCAGCCCCAGCTTTCACTGGCTAATGCCGGGGCTCGGCTTTGCGCTGAGCCTGTTCCCGGCCCTGCCCAAGGCGCTGGTGCCCCGACTCGCCATCAAGGAGGGTGCCTTCGCCGCCCTCGGACTGATGCTGATGAGCCTGGCCATGGTGTATTGATGCAGGCCGTGATCGGCCTGTGACGGAACAGGAGGCGCTCTGTAACGGGCGCCTCTTGTACAAACAATGGCCTGCGGGCATCTTGGGTGGCAGGAATGCTCGCCAGGAGGCCAGATGCACAACCTGCCCGACTTCATGACCCTGTGGGATTATCAGGATCCCGCCGCCAGCGCTGAGCACTTCCATGCCCTTCTTCCCGAGGCTCGTGCCGCCGATCTGCAGTACGAGCTTGAGTTGCTGACCCAGATAGCCCGCACCCACTCCCTGCGACGCCAGTTTGCCGAGGCGCACCAGCTGCTCGACGAGCTAGAACCCCGCCTCACGACTGCCACCCCGCGAGCCCGTCTTCGCGCCCTGCTGGAGCGTGGCCGCTGTTTCAACTCAGCGGGCGACAAGGCCAGTGCCAAGCCGCTGTTTGAACAGGCCTGGCAGCTTGGGCTCAAGCAAGGGGAGGAGTTCCTGGCCATAGATGCTGCCCATATGGTGGCCATCACCGCACCGCTGGAGGAGCAGAGCCGCTGGCATCAGCTGGCGATGACCCTGGCCGAGCGCAGCCAGGACGAGCGGGCCCGGGGCTGGCTGCCAAGCCTTTACAACAATCAGGGCTGGACTCTGTTCGAGCTGGGACGCCTGGCGGAGGCCAGAGCCAGTCAGCAGAAATGCGTGGCCTGGCACGAGCAGCACAACAACCAGGCCAAGGCCTTTATCGCCCGCTGGAGTCTGGCGCGCCTCACCCGGGCGCAAGGCTTGCACGAGCAGGCGATGGGAGAGCTGAAGCAGTTGCAGGCCGACATGCCCTCCGCCAGCACCCCCGAGGATGGCTATCTGTTTGAGGAGTTGGGGGAAAATGCGCTGGCGCTGGATGATCCGGCCACGGCCGAGTATTTCGCCCGCGCCTGGTTCCTGCTGTCTCAGGATGGCTGGCTGCAGGCCAACGAGGCCGAGCGGCTGGCGAGGCTCAAGCGCCTCGCCAAGCTCTAGCGAACAACCGAGAGAAAACAACAGGGCGGCCCCTCGGCCGCCCCGCACACAAGCCAATCAACTCCGAATGACGCCCACCATCCCGGCACCGACCTCAGCCTTAGGCTTGCCTCCTCCCGTCCCTGCTTCTTGCGATAGCGGGATTGGAAAAGAGTGGGCTGAGCGTCCATCAACCCTGGCTCGCCTCTTCCCAGCCCTGCTTCTTGCGATAGATAGTCGAGGGGCTGATCTCCAGCAGGGCCGCCGCCTTGGGGATGTTGCCGTCACAACTGGCGATGGCCTGCTCTATGGTCTCCTTCTCCACCAGCCAGAGCGGCCGTATGGGGGCCCGGCTCGGGGCCTGGGCGACCACCTCGGTGGCGCTTGCCGCAGGCAGCACAGCCACGCGACCCTGGCCGCCATTGAGGGGAGGCGGCAGTATCTCCGGGCTCACCAGCCCCCTGTCGTTGAGCACCACTATGTTGCGCACCACGTTCTGCAGTTCGCGCACGTTGCCGGGCCAGGGGTAGTCCAGCAGCACCCGCACCGCCTCGGCATCGAAGTCTTTGAAACGTTTGTTCTCTTCCTTCGCATAACGCAGCAGAAGATCCCGTGCCAGCAGCAGGATATCCTCGCCACGCTCCCGCAGGGGGGGCAGGCTCAGGGGGATGACGTGCAGCCGGTAGTAGAGATCCTCCCGAAAACGCCCCGCCTTCACCTCCACCAGGGGGTCCCGGTTGGTGGCGCAGACGAAACGCACGTCCACCGTCTCCAGCTTGCCGCTGCCGACCCGCTGCAGGGTGCCGGTCTGGATGAAGCGCAGCAGCTTGCTCTGCAGGTCGAGATCCATCTCGCAGATCTCGTCCAGAAACAGGGTGCCGCCGTCCGCCAGGCTGGCCGCCCCCTTGCGATCCCCTTGGGCGCCGGTAAAGGAGCCTTTCACATGACCGAAGATCTCGCTCTCCATCAGATCATGGGGGATGGCGGCGCAGTTCAGCGCGATGAAGGGCTGCTCCCGGCGCGGGCTGCACTGATGGATGGCCTCGGCGCACACCTCCTTGCCGGTACCACTCTCCCCCGTGATAAAGACGGTCGCCTTGCTCGGCGCCGCGCTCTCTATGATGCGATAGACCGCCTGCATGGGCATGGAGGCGCCGATGAAACCGGCGAAGGAGCTGCGTTCGAAGTTCTCCCTATACTGGGCCACCAGGGAGCTGAGCTGCTGATGCTTCAAGGCATTGCGCGCGGTGGCGCACAGCCGCTTGCCGTCGAACGGCTTGGTCAGGAAATCGAAGGCCCCGTGGCGCATCGCCTCCACCGCCACGTCCACAGAGCCGTGGGCGGTGATCACCACCACGGAGCAGGGCAACTGCTGCTCGGTGATCTGCTGCAGTATGTCCATGCCGGACATGTCCGGCAGCTCCAGATCCAGCAACACCACGGGAGGCGGGCTCGCCAGCAACTGCGCCAGCGCCTGCTGGCCACAATCGGCCAGCAGTACCTCATAGCCATCCTGGGCCAGGTACTGTTCATAGACGACCGCCAGACTGCGGGTGTCTTCCACCAACAGGACGCGAGGTTTGCTTTCAGCCACGGGATCCATCCTTGCGATTGATTTTGTTGTCTATTCTGCGGGCGATATGCCACACACTCAAGCCATGCAGGCAGGCTTTCTGACAATTCTGGCTACCAGACAAAAGTAAAAACGGCTCCCAGAGGAGCCGTTTTTGTGCAGTTTCCTGCTTATTTCTTCGCGTCGGCAGCATCGGCGGCCGGCTTCTCGATGGCGAGCAGCTCGACGTCGAACACCAGCACGGCGTTCGCCGGGATGGAACCTGCACCGTGCTCACCGTAGGCCAGCTTGGACGGCAGGAAGAACTTGAACTTGGAACCGACCGGCATCAGCTGTACGCCTTCGGTCCAGCCCGGGATCACCTGGTTCAGCGGGAAGGTGGCCGGCTCGCCGCGATCGACGGAGCTGTCGAACTTGGTGCCATCGGTCAGGGTACCGGTGTAGTGAACCTTGACGATGTCGGTGGCCTTCGGCTTGGCGCCGTCACCCATCTTCTCGACCAGATACTGCAGGCCGGATTCGGTGCTCTTCACGCCCTCTTTCTTGGCGTTGGCGGCCAGGTACTCTTCACCCTTCTTCAGGTTGTCCACGGCATCCTTGTCAGCCTTGGCCTTGGTCAACTCGTTGATCTTGGCGTCGTATTCCTGCAGAACCTTCTGGATCTCCTCGTCGGTCATGCTCGCTTCCTTGCCCAGACCGTCGGTCACCCCTTTGAGGATGACGGTGTTGTCCAGCTTGATGCCGAGCTCTTGCTGGCGCTCCAGGGTATTGGCGATGTAACGACCCATGGAGAGGCCGATCGCGTAGCCGGATTGCTCTTCAAAGCTCTTGGCTTCTGCCTTGGGGGCCTCTGCGGTCTTGCTGGCCTCTGCCTTCACCTCTGCATTGTTGGCAGCCGGCTTTTCATCTTTTTGGCAACCAGTCAGGCCGACGGTAACGGCCGCGGCCAGCAGGGACACCTTCAGAAAATTGTTCATCAGTTTCTCCAAAACTCTAAATACCGCTCTCGGTTCCTTCATGAAATGAGAGGTTTATAGTGATAAGCGCCTTATACTAACGCCCTGATCGCAGGTAACGAAAGCATGAGACAGGAAAAATGATCAAAAGTGCCATTTATCTCCTCGCGATTTGCCTGATGCTGACGGGTTGCGAACAGAGCTCATCCCCGGACCAGCAGATCCGCCTCGCCAATCAGGGCTTGCTGAGTGCGGATCTGAGTCAGGATGGCCAGCTGGCCATCGCCTCCAGCCTGGGTCAGGGCACTGTGGTGTGGGATCTCGCCAAGGGCCAGGAGCGCTGGCGCTGGCGCCAGTCCGATGACCAGAATGACTTCGTGACCCTCACCCGTTTCTCCCCGGACGACAGCCACGCCATCACGGCAACCCAGCACGCCTTCGCCATCTGGCGGCTGCAAGATGGCCAGTCCCAAGGCTACTACTCCCTTCCTGAATCCAGCCTGAGGGACGCGGCGCTGTCCGCCGACGGCACTCAGGTGCTGATCGGGCGCGAGGATGGCAAGGCGGAAGTGGTGGATACCCGTACCGGTCGCAGGTTGCAGTTCCTCGGTCACAGCGAGCAGGTCAATACGGTGGATCTCTCCGCCAATGGCCGCTACGCCCTCACCGGTGGCAACGACTACAGCGCCTACCTGTGGGATACCCGCTCCGGCCAGGTGGTGTGGCGCTTCAACCACGGTGGCCGGGTGGTGATGGCACGGCTGGAGCCAACCGGACGTTACGCCTTCACCGCCGACAGTCATCAGGCCACCATCTGGGATCTCAAGACCGGCAAGGGACTGAGCCGCCTGCAATTCGATCACCGCTTCGAGGTCTACACCAGCGCTCGCTTCGCCAATGACGGCCAATGGCTCATCACCGGCTCCCCCTCCCGCCAACTGCTCCTGTGGCAAGTCAGCGACGGCAGCCTGCTGCAGAGCTGGCGCGTCTCCCCCCATTCCAAGGCGAAACCACCGAGCGCAGTGGTCTATGGCGTGGCTTTGCGCGACAATAGCCACCTCGTCAGCGCCAGTTCCAGCGGCCTGGCCGAAATCTGGACTATCAAGTAAGGACCAACAGGCCCATGAGTCAGCAACTTAACGATCGCCTCGAGACCCTGGAAAGCCGTCTCGCCTATGCCGAATACACGGTGGAGCAACTCAACGACGAGGTGACCACCCAGGGTCGTGAGCTCGATCGGCTCAAGCATCAGATCCAGCTGTTGATCGACAAGCTGCAGAGCGTGCAACCGAGCCAGATCGCCAGCATGGCGGAAGAGACGCCGCCCCCGCACTACTGAGCGCAGCGCCCGTCGCCCATAAAAAAACCCGCAACGAGGCGGGTTTTTTTATGGGGCCAAATGGCCGATCAGTGCTGGTGACCCTTGCCACCGCAACCGCCGCCACCGCAGCAACCGCCGTGACCGTGGTCGTCGCCGTGATCATGACCGTGGTCGTGGCCGTGATGACCACCGCCGCAGCAGCCGCCATGGCCATGATCGTGATCATGGTCGTGATCATGGTCGTGATCGTGGCCATGGTCGTGACCGCAGCCACCGGCGCCGTGCACGTGGCCATGGGCCAGCTCTTCAGCAGTGGCGGCACGCACTTCCTTGACTTCAACCTTGAAGCCCAGGGTCACGCCGGCCAGCGGATGGTTGCCATCCACCTTGATGAACTCTTCGGAGACCTCGACCACGGTCACCGGACGGTGGCCATCGTCGGTCTCGGCAACGAAGGTATCCCCTTCAGACACTTCCATGCCATCGAACAGCTCGCCCGGCACTTCTTGCACCAGGTTCTCGTCATACTCGCCGTAGGCCTGGCTCGGGGTCAGGGTAACCTCGAATGCCTCGCCCACGCTGCGGCCTTCCAGTTCGGCTTCGAGGCCGGAGACCAGATAACGGGTACCGTGCAGATACACCAGAGGCTCTTTACCGACAGTGGTGTCGATGACTTCACCGTGTTCGTCGGTGACCGTGTATTCCAGCGTAACCACGCTCAGGGGAGCTACTTTCATGTCAGGGATCCTGCGGATAGAAAAAAACGGGGCCAGAATACCTCAAAAAGGTGGCCAAGCATATGATCTGCCCCGCCTGGGCGTGCCGAAAAATCCAGCAGCCCGGAACGGGGCTGGCCGCCCCAAGGAACCAGGGATGCCCCTAGCAAAGGGGCCGGCCTGCCGCCCACCCAGCCTCCCGGGTCAGTTTGCCCGGCGGGCCGGGTGCGAGGCGGGGTTCACTTCCCCCGTTATTCCGGCCTAAACACCCCGATGACCTGCTCGGCTTCGCGGGTCGCCTTGTCCACCTCGGCCTGGGTCTGCACCTGGGTATCCCCGCAGTCGACACAGGTCACCTTCTCGACTCCATGCTCCATATACAGCATCATGGTGTCCATCTTGCCGCACGCCGGACAAACTGCACCGGCAATGAAGCGCTTTTTACGTCTGGTTTCCATTTTTGTTACCTCCAGGCAGCATCATATCAGGGTTTTTACATGCATCACGCCATCGAATATCAGCATTTTTCCACTCCTCATCTGCAGATGGGGGCCCGCAAGCGCAGCCCCCTGGGCCAACTGCTGCGGATCACCCGGGGAGCGGCGCTGCTGAGACTCGGCGCCCAGGAGCTGCTGTTGACGGCGGGCAGCCACTTCTGGCTCTGCACCGATGCCCTCGCCGCCTTCACCCCTTTGGCGGGCTGTCAGCACGATCGGCTGAGCTGTTCCGTGCGAGTGGCGCAGCCGCTCCAGGCGGGCTGGCTGCAGGCCACGCCGCTGCTGGATGCCCTGCTGGACAACCTGGCCGGTTGGGACAAGGGGCGCGACTGGCAGGGGGCCTATGGTCATCGCCTGCGGGTCGCTCAGGACGAGCTGATGGCTTCGACCCTGCTTCCCCAGACCACAACCCCGTTGCAGGCGGCCTGGCAGGCCCTGCAGGCAGGGGGCAGCGTCGACGAGTCCGTGTTTGTCGCCGCCGGCCTGGACGTGCAATCCCTGCGCGCCCAGTGGCAGTTGCTGCAGGCCGCTCGCCTGCTGAGAAGCGGCAGCAAGCTGGCACAGGTGATGGACAAGCTGGGTTATCAGGATGAGGCCGTCCTGGCGGATGCCTGCCAGCGCTGGCTCGGTCAGCCCCTGGCGGCCCTGTCACAGCCCTGAGCCGGTGACTCGGGCCGGAAAAAACCGGGGGAAAGGGATCCAGTTTTGCGGCCAGCGGTCGCTAATAACAGACGAGTCATTCTGTTTCGCATCCCCTATGCTGAACACCACCGTTTAGATCAACAGGACATCCGCCATGACGAGCAAGGCCAACCAATCCCAGGGCATGTTGCTGTTTCACCTCTCCGCCAGGCAATCCTTCGCCATCGGCACCCTCAAGGTGAAGGAGATAGTGCCCTATACCCAGCTCACCGCCCTGCCCCACTCCCACCCGACCGTGCTCGGGGCCGCCAACATGCGCGGCACCACCATACCGGTGATCGACATGGCGATGGCGGTGGGCTACAGGCCCATCGCCAGGGAGGAGATGGCCCAGTGCTTCATCATCATCACGGATTGCCGCCGCACCCTGGTGGGCTTCCTGGTACGCGGCATCGACAAGATCACCGAGTGCAACTGGCGTGACATAGAGCCGCCTCCCCCCTCCCTCGGCCACAACGTGTTCGTCACCGGGGTGACCAAGGTCGGCGATCAGCTGATCCAGCTGCTGGACGTGGAGCTGATCCTCTCCCGGGTCTACCCGGACGATCCCAGCCACCTCTATCCGGTGCTGACCGACGTGCAGCGCGAGCGCCTCAAGCCGATGCGGATCCTGCTGGTGGATGACTCCGCCGTCGCCCGCCGTCAGCTGATGGCGGCGCTGGACTACATCAACATCCCCTACGAGGTCTGTACCAACGGCCGTGATGCCCTCAGCCTGATGCAAGCGCGGGCCGCCCAGGGCAACCCCATCGACATCCTGGTGAGCGACATCGAGATGCCGGGGCTGGATGGCTACGAGCTGGCGTTCGAGGTGCAGAGCGATGCCAAGCTGGCGGAGGCCTACATCATCCTGCACACCTCCCTCTCCAGCGAGATCAGCGTGGAGCGGGCCCATCAGGTGGGCGCCCACGAGGCCCTCACCAAGTTTGAAGCGAACGAACTGATCCAGGCCATGCTGCGAGGTGCCGAACACCACGACCGCCTGCCCGCCTGATCCCCGACCTCTGATGACGGTGGCGAGCCAGCCTCGCCGCCGTTTGCCACCTCGCGAGCCCCTTATGTTGATTGAGAGCCACTTCCACGCCCCCTGGTGGGCCCGCAACCCCCATCTGCAGACCATATTGCCGAAGTGGCTGCGCCGGGCGCCCGCCCGCTTCACCCCGGAGCGGTTCGAACTGGCAGACGGGGATTTCGTCGATCTCGCCTGGAGCGGCCCCATCAGCCAGGATGGGAAACCGCTACTGGTGCTGTTCCACGGTCTCGAGGGGAGCATCCACTCCCACTACGCCAAGGGGCTCTTTGCCCATCTGCAGCGGCAGGGCAATGAAGCTGTTTTGATGCATTTCCGGGGCTGCAGCGGCGAGCCGAACCGGCTGTTGCGGGCCTATCACTCCGGTGCCATCGAGGATGCCCAGGCGCTGATCGCCGAGCTGGGCCGCCGCTTCCCCGGCAAGCCCATGGTGGCCATCGGTTACTCTCTCGGGGGCAACATGCTGGTGAATCTGCTGGCGCGGGCCTGCCCGGTGGAACTGACCGCCGCCGTGGTGATCTCGGCGCCGTTGCAACTGGCGAGCTGCGCGGATCGGGTCAATCAGGGCTTCTCACGGGTCTATCAGAGCTATCTGCTGCGCACCATGCGGGACAACCTGCAGAAGAAGATCCGCCATCAGGCGGCGGCCCAGGCGCGCTGGCAACCGGAGGCGGTCACCCGCATCGCCACCCTGCGGGATTTCGACGAGCAGGTCACCGCTCCCCTGCACGGTTTCGACAGTGCGGATCACTACTACAGGAGCTGTTCCGGGCTCGGCATGCTGGCCCGGATCACCATCCCGACCCTCATCATCCACGCCGCCGACGATCCCTTCATGACAGGGGCCGTGATCCCCGCCCCCGAACAGCTCTCCCCCCAAGTGCGCTATGAGCTGAGCCGCCGGGGTGGGCACGTAGGCTTCCTGCACGGTTCCCCCTGGCGTCCCCGCTTCTGGCTGGAGGAGCGCATCAGCCAGTGGTTGCAGGAGCAGACTCAAGGGGCTATTTGATAGCCGTTTCGTCCCCCGTCCTTGACCCGGTAGAGCGCCTCGTCCGCCCGCGCCAGCAAGGCCTCTATGGTCTCACCGCGCCGCCAGAGCGCTATCCCCTGGCTCGCGGTGACCCGCTCGGCGACGCTGGAGTCGGCATGGGGGATGGCGCAGATGGCGAGCTCGCCCGCGATCCGCTTCGCCACCGTCTCGGCGGCAGCGGCATCGGCCCCGTACAGCAGAATAACGAACTCCTCCCCCCCGTAGCGGGCCACCACATCGGTGGGTTCGCGCAGGGAGGTGCTCAGGCAGTCCGCCACCGCGATCAGGCACTCGTCTCCCTGCTGGTGACCGTAGCGATCGTTGAACAGCTTGAAGAAATCCACGTCCAGCAGGATCAGCGCCAGCTTCTCGTGCTGGGCCTGCACCTCCTTCAGGATCTGCTCGCTGACGGTGGCAAAGTAGCGGCGGTTCGCCACCCCGGTCAGGGGATCGCTGTTGGCCATGGCATCCATCCGCCGCGCCAGCACCAGGTTGTCGTGCTCCCTCAGCACCGCCAGTTCGAACCAGCCGTTGAGCATGCGTCGTCCGGTTTCCAGCACGGTGAGCAGCACCACCACTGACAGCCCGTTGATCATATTGATCGGGGACGGGCTGCCGCAGGCCCGTATCAGCACAAACAGCAAGGGAGTGACCGCCAGGCAGTAGAACAGCCGCCCCTCGCTGTAGAAGGCGATGAGGGCCGTCAGCAGCAGCAGGCTCACCATGTTGAAGCTCAGACTGAATCCCCCCTTGGGATCGACCTGGGAGATGGTATGGCCCGTCGATGCCCAGACCACGCCCCAGCACAGGGCACAGCCCCACAGCCAGGGTCGCCACACGGAGGGCGGCTGGCGGGAGAGCCAGCGCCACAGGAGGGGTAGCAGCAGGCAGATGCCCAGCATGGCGATGAGCTGCCACTCGTAGTGCCAGGGCAGGAGCCCGGTCGGCATCATCTGCGCATCCCAGTAGACATAGAAGCGGGTGATCAGAAACAGGATGGCGATCAGATTGATGACCCAGAACCAGCGCAGCCCCCCGCCCAGGGCCCGGCGACGGGCATCGTGCAGGTGGTGATCGAACCGGCTGGCGAGGCGGCGCTGCTCAACGGACAGCATGGATGACCTCACGGGGACAAACTGCTTGCGCTCGGTGGCCAGACAAAGACAATGTCCGCATACCCATGACCGAAGATGAAACCATGATAATCCCCTGGCAAGAACTGGATCCGGATACCCTGCACAACCTGATAGAACATTTCGTCCTGCAGGAGGGAACCGAATACGGTGAACAGGATGTCAGCCTGGCTGACAAGGTCGATGATGTCAGAAAACAGCTGCGGCAAGGTAGTGCCGTCATCGTCTACAGCGAGCTCCATGAGAGCATAAATATAGTTCCTCTGGAGTCCTTACATCGTTTCGCCGCACCAGACATGCCTGAATGAGGCACATATCTCGCTGCCACGGGTAGCGAATATGACCAACGAATAGCATTTCAAGAGCATGAATAATAAATACAGATGATATGGGCAGTATTTTTCGCTATCCATCAGGATTCCCACGACCGGGGTCGGCCACAGAACCCACTTGACCGCCCTTTGATCCTCCCCTTATAACGGGACTCCCAAGGAAGAGAGAATTCTATGTCGGCCAAGCATCCCATCATCGCGGTTACCGGTTCGTCCGGTGCCGGCACCTCCACCTCCACCAACGCCTTCCGATCCATGTTCCATCAACTGGGTTACAACGCGGCCGTGGTGGAGGGGGACAGTTTTCACCGCTATACCCGACCCGAAATGGACGTGGCCATTCGTAAGGCCCGGGAGCAGGGGCGCCACATCAGCTACTTCGGCCCGGAGGCGAATGACTTCGGCCTGCTGGAGTCCTTCTTCCAGGAATATGGCCAGAACGGCAGCGGCCAATACCGTCGCTACCTGCACAGCTTCGACGAGGCGGTGCCCTTCAACCAGATGCCGGGCACCTTCACCCCCTGGCAGGCGCTGCCCGGTGAGACGGACCTGCTGTTCTACGAGGGGCTGCACGGCGGCGTGGTCACCGACGAGCACAACGTGGCACGCCACGTGGACTTCCTCATCGGCGTGGTGCCCATCGTCAACCTGGAGTGGATCCAGAAACTCATTCGCGACACCTCGGAGCGCGGCCACTCCCGGGAGGCGGTCACCGACTCCATCGTCCGCTCCATGGACGACTACATCAACTTCATTACCCCCCAGTTCTCCCGCACCCACATCAACTTCCAGCGGGTGCCCACCGTCGACACCTCCAACCCCTTCAGCGCCAAGGTGATACCGAGTCTGGACGAGAGTATGCTGGTGATACGGTTTCGAGGCATCAAGCAGGTGGACTTCCCCTACCTGCTGTCGATGATCGACGGCGCCTTCATGTCCAGGATGAACACCATAGTGGTGCCGGGGGGCAAGATGGGCTTCGCGATGGAGCTGATCCTGCGCCCCCTGATCCAGCAGCTGATCGAAACCGGCAAGATCACCTGAACCAAGGAGTTCACGATGCGCGCCGCACTTCTCTCGTTAACCCTGGCCGCCCTGCTGGGCGGCTGCACCACAGGCCCTGCCGCTCCCACTGTGGAGACCGGCACCATGGTGGTGCGCCCGGCGGACCACTGGCGCTACGGCGCCACCCCGCGCTACGCCCTGGCCGAACAGTTCCAGTATGCGGGCAACAGCGCTGCCGGCTGGCTAGAGCCGGTACAGCAGGCAGTCAGCCAGGATCTCAACAACCGCGGCTGGCAGAGCGTGCCCCTCGATGAGGCCGACGTCTGGGTCGCCATCGGCGTGGCGGGCAGCAAGGACATGAGCGACGGGGAGATCTTCTCCCGCCTCGGCATGACCCCGGGTCTGCAGGCCAAGGGGGATGCCCGCAAGGGCACCCTGGCCATACTGCTGCTCGACCGCCAGAGCCAGCAGGCGGTGTGGAGCAGCGCCATCCAGCTCGCCAGCGACGTGCCCATTGACGACGATAACCGTCGCCAGCTCAGCCAGCAGCTCGCCACCCAGTTGCTGGGTGCCCTGCCCCACTAATCCCCAGAAACACAAAGGCCCGCTCGATGCGGGCCTTTTGACACACCAGACAGACGAGCGGTTACTTGAGCTCGCAGGTGAGCAGGGTCACGCCGTTCTTGACCAGGGTGGCGTTCTTGTCCTGATGGGAGAAGGTGGTCACGCCGTCTGAATAGCTGGACGTCCCCTTGGGGGCCTCGATGCGACCCAGCTTGTGATAAACCCCGGCATAGGGGAACTGCACCATGTCGGCCTGGGCATCATAGGTGATGGCCAGCAGCTCTTCCCCGCACTGGTACTGGCGGTACTGATACTGGGTCGGCTGCGGCATGCTGCAGGCGGCCAGTCCGAACAGGGGAAGCAACATCATTATTTTCTTCATTGTAATTTCCTTATGTCATGGTGTTATCGGCAGATCCAGCTACGCGTATCAAGCCTCAAGGATTTGATAACTATGAGTAATTTCTACGGCTTTTTCCAACATCAGGGAAACTGAACAATATTTTTCCATCGACAGATCCACCGCACGGGCCACCTGCTTCTCGGCCAACCCCTTGCCGGTGACGACGAAATTGAGATGGATCTTCTCGAACACCCGGGGCACGGATTCGGCACGCTCCCCTTGCAGCTCCACGTGGCAGGCGGTCACGGACTGACGCGCCTTCTCCAGGATGGAGACCACGTCGATGGAGCTGCAGCCACCGACCGCCAGCAGGATCATCTCCATCGGGCTGGCACCCTCGCCCGGGTTGGCGCCGTCCAGGGTCACCTGATGACCAGACTCGCTCTCGCCCACAAACTTCATGCCTTCCACCCAGCTGACCTTGGCTTTCATCTCACATTTCCTCTCAATGACGACGGTTCTGACGCCCATAGCATACCTCAAGCAGGGGCCGTGTGGCACATACCCATATTCTTGCGAACTTCCCGCCTAAATAGATCGAAATCAACATCTTTCGATGCTTTCTTACCTAGAATGGCCGGAATGGCGCAGCAGAACGACGCAAGAGGCGACTCGCAAAAGTCCCCGAAGCCTTGTCAGCACAGGCAAAGGCTCTTATTCTACTGCGACCCGATACAAGGAATGGCAAGCGTGGCACCTTGCCCGGACGCACGAGTCCACAAAAATGACACTACAGAGGAAGTCTCATGATCATTGGCAAACCGCAAAGCGATCCCACCCTTGAGTGGTTCTTGTCGCATTGCCACATTCATAAGTATCCCGCCAAGAGCACCCTGATCCACGCCGGCGAGAAGGCAGAAACCCTCTATTACATCGTCAAGGGTACCGTCGCCGTCCTGATCAAGGATGATGAAGGCAAGGAGATGATCCTCTCCTACCTGAACCAGGGTGATTTCCTCGGCGAGATGGGCATGTTTGAAGAGAACGAGAACCCGGAGCGTTCCGCTTGGGTGCGTGCCAAAGGCGCCTGTGAAGTCGCCGAGATCTCCTACAAGAAATTCCGCCAGCTGATCCAGGTCAACCCGGACATCCTGCTGCGCCTCTCCGGCCAGATGGCCAAGCGCCTGCAGCATACCAGCCAGAAGGTCGGCAACCTCGCCTTCCTGGATGTGACCGGTCGTATCGCCCAGACCCTGCTGAACCTGGCCAAGCAGCCGGATGCCATGACCCACCCGGATGGCATGCAGATCAAGATCACCCGCCAGGAGATTGGCCAGATCGTCGGCTGCTCCCGCGAGACCGTCGGCCGCATCCTCAAGATGCTGGAAGAGCAGGAGCTCATCTCCGCTCACGGCAAGACCATAGTGGTGTTCGGTACCCGCTGAGGGCGCAGCCCTTTGCCATCACGCGAACGCCGTCAGATAAAAGGCTGCCCCGGCAGCCTTTTTTGATCGCCTCCCCTATAATCGAACCCCTCCCTGGCCTCAACCAAGCGAGTAGCTATGCATCTTCAATGCCCTATCTGTCGTGGTGCCCTGCATCTTCATGAAGCCTCCCGCGGGGTCTATTGCGACAAGAAACACCATTTCGATCCGGCCCCGGAAGGCTATCTCGATCTCATCCCCGGCATCAAGAATCCGAAAGACAGCGACAGCCGCGCCCTGCTGCGGGCCAAGCGCCGCTATCTGGAACAGGGCCACCAGCTGCCCGTGGTGGAGGCCATGGCGGCCATGCTGGCCCCTCTCGGCGCCCATGAGCTCATTCACCTCGGCTGCGGGGAAGGCTACTACTGCCGCGCCCTGGCGGAGCGGCTGCCGGGCTGGCGCATCGGCGGCTTCGATCTGGCCAAGAACGCCATCTTCGCCGCCAACAAGGCCCAGCCAGACGGCCAGTTCATCATCGCCGACCCCGCCCGCGCCCCGTTGCAGGCGGGCACGGCCCAGGTGCTGCTGGTCAACGACCTCAAGGTCAAGACCGAGCTGCTGGTCAACTGGCTGGCGCCGGGTGGCTATCTGCTCTACCTGCAGCCGGGCCCGCGCCACCAATGGCAGCTGAGGGTCAGCCTCAACCCGGTGAGCATGGAGCACCCCCTCAGCTGGCCGAGCCTGGCCGGACTGACCCCGGTCGCCCAGCAGCGTTGCCAGTTCACCACGGCCCTGGATCAGGGTCTGCGCGAGCACATCCTCGAGACCAGCCGCCTCGGCTGGCGCGCCAGCGGCGAACAGCGCCACGCCTTCACCCACCAGGGACCGGACGAGCTGGAGCAGGATCTGCTGCTCGGCCTGTGGCAAAAGCCGCTCTGACCCCGTTATCCCCATAAAAAAAGGCCCCTCAGGGCCTTTTTTTATTGCTGCTTCAACCTGCTTCGGTGGGGTATTTATCTATCTCAACCGAACCAGGCAGAGCGAATGACTACTGCAATGGCCTGCCATTGACGGTAAACGTCAGGGTCCCGCTCACCCCCTGCAGGGCCCCTTCGTCCAGGGTGCGCCCGCCGCAGACCACGGCGGCGCTGCGTGGCTCGCTCGCCTCCGGCACGTTGACGTGGAACTTGTTCATCAGGTTGGCGCTCAGGCGGTGGTTGGCCAGCCGGAAGTGCAGGGTGCCATCGCGGGTCTCCACCTGCAGCTGGCAATCCCCCGTCCCGAGGCGCGCGGCGTCATCCCCGTAGCTGAAGCCATAGGCGCCGTGCAGCGCCGGATAGATATAGCTCGGCAGCTGGCCCTGGGGATCGTAGTAACCCACCAGGGTGGTCACCGGAACCCCGAAGCCTTGCGGCTTGCGCGGGGCCCGCGCGTCCACCAGGGCCCCCTCCTGCCAGCGGCTGCCATCGGAGGTGTAGCTCTTCTTGAAGCCCCGGGAAACGGTGATCTGCTGACCGTTGATGAAGAGGGTGCTGTTGTAGCCGGCATCGTGCACGATGTTCAGGATGCGGCCCGCATTGGCGGCCGAGGCGGCGGGCGGCTGGATGTTGCGCGTCCAGTTGCCGTCCCACATGGCGATCCTGACCAGATCGTACTCGGCCAGCAGGGCCGTGAGCGCGGCCTCGCCGAGGCTGGCCACCGGCGCGTTCACCTGCTCCAGGGCGTCGACCTTGTGCTCATAAGGCTCCATGGTCGCGGTAGTGGCGTTCCACTTGCTGAATCCGGTCACCGAGTCGGCATCGAACACCGCCTTGCTCTCGAGGAAGCGCTGGATGATGGCGGCCGAGTTGGGGGTATAGAGGGTGAAACGGTTGAAGCCGGAGAGGGGGGCGCCCCCCGCCATGGCGTCGAAACCGAACGGGCGGCCGTCGAAGGGGGCCTGGCACTGACCATCCAGGCAACTGCTCTGGCCGTTGCGACCCGGGCCGAAGTTGGGAATGAAGCGATTCTTGTCCCCGTCCCAGCCCCAGCTCGAGTTGCGCGCCTCGGCACTGCGATGCACCGAGCCGGCGAAGCCTCCCACATAGTGGCCGAGGCCATAGTTGTGGCCCACCTCGTGGCTGAACTCGTTGCCCAGGGAGCTGTCCAGGGTGACGATGCCGCCCCCTCCGGAACCACCGTGCACCTGCACCCCGTTGGCGTACTTGCCGCGGCTGTTGTGGGCCGCCAGCTGGGCCACCACATAGGGGTGGCTGCTCTCTCCTTCACCGGCGGTGCTGTTGATGCCGTAGTTCGCGTTGTCGATGCCGTGGGAGATCAGCTCCTTGCCGATGCGCTGGCGCATGGTGCCCTCGTGCCAGCCCCCCTGGCTGGGATCGAAGTCCGTGAGCAGGGTGCCGTCCGGCAGCATCACCTCCGGCAGGGAGAGGGGCGCGTACTGGCTGACGATGAGCCGGCTGGTGGGCACCGTCTGGAAGTATTCACGGTGGGCCTCGGGATCCCTGGCGAAGGCGAACTGATCCCGGGGAGAGGTGAGCATGCCGATGTCGATGGTGTGGATGAGCAGCTCGCTCGGGGCGCCGACCTGCAGATCCGCCAGCTCGCCGCTCAGGGCCCCCTGACTCAGCTGCAGGCTCAGGCCAGGCCGGATCCAGTGGGCGGGCAGCACGGCGCTCCAGGCGTCGGTCGCATAGCGGATGCCGTTGTTCTCAAGCTCTCCGTCCCGGATCCACTGACCGCCCACGAACTTGAACTGCAGCGTCTGACCGCGGGAGACCGTCGCCTGACGACCGCTGTAATGTACCGTCGAGTTGTAACCGGCGTTGGAGACGAGGCGCACCATCTTGCCGGCCATCTCGGCCCCGCTCGGCAGGTGGATCTCCCGCACCCAGCGTCCGTCCGCGGTCTGTATGGTCACCAGGGCGTGGGGCTGCAGCTTGCCCTGCAGGAAGACGGCGGCCGGATCGCTCAGCCTGGCCAGCTCGCCGCTGCTGTTGATGACGGTACTGGTGCCGGGGCCCGGGGTGAAATCGACTCCCTCCTCCGGCGAGCCCTCCAGGTAATAGGCAGGCTTGGGCAGCTGATCCGGATTATTGAGGGTCAGGGTGCCCAGGAGCTGGCCATCGCCATCCCTGACCGTCAGCTGCATGGGGACGCTGGTGTCGGCCTGCAGGGGACGCACCAGCAGCAGGCTCTTGCGCTCGGCCACCAGCCTCGGCTGATTGTCCCCCTCCTGGGGGTGAGCCGGCAGGATCTGGCTCTGGGCAAACTGCACCTGGGCCGCGAGGGAGCCTTGCAGATCGTTGATGGGGGCCCTGTCGTTGAACACCAGGGGAGAGGGTGCCTGAACCGCGGCCAACAGGGGGCCGCTTGCCAGCGTGGCCATGATCAGGCTGGCGATGTGCGTTGTTTTCATTGTCATGGTTCTCATCTTGATGGGCATGTCCACATGCCCTATTGCTGGGAAGCGCCGGCGTTGACAGCCAAAAACCGGCCGACGCCCTGGCCGGGATTGCCCCGGCAAGCCATTCCCGACCGCAAGTGGCGTCAGCCAACTTGCAAGCGGGGTGTTGATTCATCAGGCCCATCGCGGTGCAAGGGCCCGGCGATGGCGAAATATGCTCCTTCGATCCCGAGCAGACCGGCGACTAGGCGCCCCTCTCGGTCGAGGATCTCTGCTGGATGACGCGCCCGTCATGGACCTTTTGGGCGCGGATTGAACTGCCGATAAAAAGAATGGGGCCTAGGCCCCATTCTCCCTTGATGGCGATCAGTTGCAGCTGGCTGCCCCCTGATCAACCCAGACCGCGGCCTTGCCGGGCTCGTCACCCTTGGTCCAGTACTGGGCCTTCCACTTGCGACCGTTGTGGTTGGTCAGATCGCCGGCGTTATAGGCTACCCCGGCATTCCAGCCGAGCTGCACCGCGCTCAGCAGCTTCCACTGATCCGCGGTCTGGCTCGGCTCGTTGCCCTGAGTCCAATACTTGGCCTGCCACACCAGCTGCTTGTGGCTCACCTTGGCATTGGTGTTGTAGACGGCGCTGGCACTCCAGGCCGGATGGTTGACGGCATCCGGATCGGTCGCCTCGCAGCCACCGCCCGTGCTGACCGGCTTGACGGTCAGACGGGTACCGGCGCTGGCGTCCAGGGAACCGTCGGTCACCACCAGGGTCAGGTCATAGGCGGTGTCGCTGGTAACGCTCGGGCCAGTGACCACCAAGGTCGCGCTGTTCTGACCGGTGGCGGTGAGGCCAGCAGGCAGGCTCCACTGATAGGTCAGGGCGTCGCCGTTCGGATCGGAGGCGGTGGCCTGGATGGTCACCAGCTTGCCGGATTCGACGGTGGCGGTGGCCGGTACCGTCACCACGGGGGCCAGGTTCGGTTGCGGCGCCTTGTTGGTCACCACCACCTGATCCTTGGCCGTGAGGTTGTGATCGTCGGTAACGGTCAGCTCGAACACCAGGTTGACGTCGGCGCTGACGGCATCCAGCACCACACGGGCCTTGGCCTGGGTAGCGTCGAGCAGGGAGGCCTGCGGGCCAGAGACCTGCTTCCAGCTGTAGCTCAGCACGCCGCTCTCCGGGTCGTGAGAGGCCGCGCCGTTAAGAGTCACCTCGGCCGGACCGGTGGCGCTCAGATCGCTGCCGGCGTTGGCCACTGGCGGCTTGTTGACCGGCGGCGTGGTGCCGCCATCCCCGTGGCCGAGCCCCTCGTGCATGGCGTTCAGGATGTCGCCGTTGTCCGCATCGATCTCCCAAGCGAAGAGGCCGCCGAGCTGGTTCGCCAGCACGTACTGACCCTTGGCCTTGACCGAGCGACCGTTGTCGAAGCTGATGAGGTCCCCGGTGCTGGGTTTGAAGACGTAAGGCGCTTCCGCCGTTTCGTCATAGCCCTGCTCCCAACCTGCGCCCATGCGGTTGTTGACGATGTCGCGGTAATCCACCACACCGTTCTCCCAGGTGCCCTTGATGGGCCCGGTGGCGGTGCCGGTGAAGGGGTTGCCGGCCTGATAGCCATTGACCCCGGTCCAGCCACGGCCATACATGGCCGCCCCCACCACGACCTTGCCCGGGGTGACTCCCTGGCCGAGCAGCGCCTTGACGCCCTTGTCGGTGGTGTACTTGGTGGCCGGATCCCAGCTCGATGCGTAGAGGTTGGTCTGGTGAGCCAGGTTCTTCAGATCGAAGGCGCCGCTGAAGTCGTAGCTCATCAGGAAGATGTAATCCATGTACTGCTGGGCAGCCTGATAGTCCACCTTGGCAATCTTGTCGCCGCCGGCGCTGATGGCCGAGGTGAGCTCATACTGGCGGCCGGTCTCGGCTTCCAGCTCGTCCAGCATGGCGCGCAGCTCTTTCATCAGCGCCACATAGGTAGCGCCATCGTTCGGCCCACCCAGGTTGGGGTTGGCACCCTGGCCACCGGGGAACTCCCAGTCGATGTCCACGCCATCGAAGAATTTCCAGGTCTGCAGGTACTCCTTCATGGAGGCGACGAAGGTGTCGCGCTTGGTCTTGTCGCTGAAGAAGTAGAAGGGATCGGAGAGGGTCCAGCCACCCACGGACGGCAGGATCTTGAGGTTTGGATTGGCTTTCTTGAGGGCCATCAGGTTGCCGAAGTTACCCTTGTAGGGCTCATCGAAGGCGGTGAGGTTGCCCTGCCCCATCTGGACAGCGGCCCAGGGATCATGGATGGAGACCTTGAAGTCTTCACGACCGGCACAGGAGCGCTGCAGCGCCTCGAAGCTGCCGGAGATCTCTTTCAGGCTGTCGTTGATGCCGTTACCGCCACAGATGGGGGTGAAGCCGTAGAGGATGTGCGTCAGGTTCTTGGCCGGGATCTTGTCCACGGTAAACTTGCGACCATAGACCCCCCACTCCACGTAGTAGGCCCCCACCACCTTGCCGGACTTGTTGGCATAAGGCTTGTTGTTCTCTTGCAGCGGTGCATTGAGCGGCGCCAGGTGGCTGCCGTCGGTGTCGGCCACCACTATCTCCTTCTTGTCGGAGAGGGTGCAGCCGTCGGCGTTGCACAGGGCTACCTGCATCTGGTAGCGGCCACCCTTGGTGACCTTGAAGTTGGCGGTGCCCGCCGCACTGGCGGCGCCGGACCAGACCTCCTTGCCATCGAGCAGTACCTTGGCGGTCTGGCCCACGTCGCCGGACCAGAGGTTCCAGGTCACGCTGACCGGGGCGCCATCCTTGTGGACGGTGACCAGCTTGTTGTAGGAGGTGGCGGCCTGATCGACCTGGATGATGGCGAACTTGGTTTCGCCCCAGCCGATGGTGGGTTTGCCGGGGGCGGCGGCGAAGGCGGAGGTAGAACAGATCCCCCCGACCAGGAGCGCCAGCAGGGAATGTTTTGGACTGAACATAGTTGAACTTCCTTATTTCGTTATTTGTATGAACAACGAAAAAGGCAACGCAACCTGACAGGTAACGCAGACAACATCGCTACCATGGCTTGGCTCCATGGACGATACAACCTGTGGTGGCCCCGCTATCCTAGGTACTCTGACCCTTAGACCGGAGGCTTTGCGTCCCGGACTTTCATCCGGTTTGCCTTTTTTGCACAACTTGGTTTGCGATGAAAATAATCGCCGAATGACTATAGATGAGAGAAAACCTCACGCCACCTAGTAGAAATGACAGTAAGAGGGACTCACTATTCAGAGTTGGCTGCGATCATGCATGCAAACCGGCGACAACGTCGCCGATGCATCCGGATGAGAACCATTATCAGCCATGAGCGACAAAGATTAATTCTGTGAATGCAGTCACGCTATGGGCAACAGGAGGCTGTTCATCAGGGCCCTCAGCTTGAGGGGCTTGACCGGTTTGCTGACGTAGCCGAAGCCGTGCTCGCGGATCTGCGCCTGCAGCTCGCTCTTGCGATCCGCGCTGATGATGATGCCGCCGATACCGTTGCCATGGGCCAGCCGGATCATGTGCAGGGCCTGCAGCCCGGTCTTGCCGTCGTCAAGGTGATAGTCGGAGAGCACCAGGCGCGGCAGGAAGCCGTCCGCGATGAGCGACTGCGCCTGCTCCAGGCTCTGGGCACAGCGCACCTCGCAGCCCCAGCGCCCCAGCAGGGAGTCCATGGCGGTGAGTATATCCTCCTCGTTGTCGATGCAGAGGATCCTGACCCCCTCCAGCTGACTGTCCCGCACCACGGGCGCCGCCACCGGCAACGGCATCACGGGGCGAGCCGCCAGGTTCAAGGTGATGGCGAAGACCGAGCCCACGTCCGGCCAGCTGCGCAATGAGAGCTGATGGCCCAGCACCAGGGAGATGCCGCGGGCGATGGCGAGCCCCAGCCCCAACCCCTGCTCGCGGGCGGTGCGGGAGTGGTCCAGGCGAGAGAACTCGTCGAAGATGGTCTCCTGCTTGTCGAAGGGGATGCCGGGACCGTTGTCCCACACCTCGATGCGTACCTTGTCCCCGAGCCGGCGGCAGCCGAGCAACACCCGGCCCCCCGGGTTGTAGCGAAACGCATTGGTGAGGAAGTTCTGCAGCACCCGGCGCAGCAGGCGCACGTCGCTGTGGACCGCGATCCGGCTCTCCACCACGGAGAACTGGATGCCCCCCGCCTGAGCCAGCACCCCGAACTCCGCCTTGAGGTTGTCAAATACGTCCCTCAGGGCGAAGTCGAGCTTCTTCGCCTTGAACTTGCCCGCCTCCAGCCGGGAGATGTCCAGCAGATCCGTGATGAGATCCTCGGTCGCTCCCAGGGCATCGTCGATATGGCGGGCGATGCGGATCTGCTCGGCCCTCTGCTCCGCTCCCTGCTCCCCCGGCAACATCTCCAGCAGGGAAGAGGTGAACAGCTTGGCCGCGTTGAGAGGCTGGGTGAGATCGTGGCTCACTGCCGCGAGGAAACGGCTCTTGGAGTGATTGGCCCGCTCCACCTGCTGGTTCACCAGCAGCAGCTGGCGGTTGAGCTCTGAGAGCTCATGGGTGCGCTCCGCCACCCTCGCCTCCAGGTGCTCGTTCGCCTCTCGCAGCACCCGCTCCGCCGCCCGGAAGGGGGTGATGTCGGTGAAGGTCATGACGAAGCCCCCCGCCGGCATGGGGTTGCCCTGCATCTCTATCACCCGCCCGTCCGGGCGCTCACGGGCCGAGACGTGGGGGCTGCCCCGCTGCATGAAGGCGACCCGACGCGCCACATGGGCCTCGATCTCCCCCGGGCCGCACAGCCCCTGCTCGGCGTTGTAGCGGATGATCTCCTCGATGGAGCGCCCCACCTGGATGAGGCCGGGAGGATAGTGGAACAGGTCGATATAACGCCGGTTCCAGGCCACCAGCTTGAGCTCCCTGTCCACCACCGAGATCCCCTGCCCCATGTGTTCTATGGCCCCCTGCAGCAGGCCGCGGTTGAAGCGGAACACGTCCGAGGCCTCGTCCACTATGGTGGCGATCTCCTCGAGTTGCATGTTGCGTCCCTGCAGGGCGGAGGCCAGCACCAGGCGCGCCGACGAGGTACCGAACACCCCGGCCAGCAGCCGCTCCGTGTGGGCGATGAGCTCCGCCGACGCCTGCATCTGGGGCGCCAGGGTGCCGCCGTGCTCGCCGGCGAAGCGGCCGAAGGCGCGCTTGACACGGCTGGAGCCGACGAAGCGGGCCGCCAGCATCTCCAGCTCCTTGACCGAGACCCTCGCCTGATAGAGGGTCGCCTGATCCCGACTCGGCTTGCCGACGAAGTTCGCCGCCTGCAGCCGCTCGCTCACCGCCGCCCGCGACAGCAAGGATCCCGCCACATAGCCCACCAGGTTGAGCAGCAGGCTGATGAAGATGCACCAGGCCCCGATGCTCAGATCGCGGAAAGCAGGCCAGTCCGGCGGCGCCAGCAGGGCCTCCAGGGGGGAGCCCGCCAGCAGGCCGCTCTCCGCCAGCAGGGTGAGGAACCAGAGGCTGACCCCGAGGCCGAGACCGAGGTAGACCCCCTTGCGGTTGCCATGGCGCCAGTAGAGGCCGAGCAACAGGGCCGGGGCGAACTGGGCCACGGCCCCGAACGACAGATAACCGATGCGCGACAGGCTGGTGAGATCCCCGAGCCAGAGATAGAGGGTCCAGGCCGCCAACAGGATCAGCAGGATGACGCCCCGGCGCACCTGCAGCAGCAGCCGCATCAGCCGCTCATCCCGCCCTTGTTGCCAGAAGCGTCGCAGCAGCACGGGCAACACCAGATCGTTGCTGACCATGATGGCCAGGGCTATGGTGCAGACGATCACCATGCCGGTGGCCGCCGAGGTCCCCCCGAGGAAGGCCAGCATCGCCATGCCATCGAATCCCAGGGACATGGGCAGGCTGATGACATAGGTATCCGACCCCAGATCCGCCCCCACCCACTGCTTGCCCGCCAGGGCCAGGGGCCAGATGAAGAGCCCCATCAGGAACAGATAGAGCGGGAAGACCCAGCGCGCCCAGTGCAGATCCTGGCCCTGGTTGTTCTCCACCACGGTCACGTGGAACTGGCGCGGCAGGCAGATGACGGCGCACATGGCCACCAGGGTATAAATAGCCAGCTCCAGCAGGCTGCCGGGGGAAACATCCACCACGGCGCTCAGGAAGTCGCTGGCCACTAGGGACCGGGCCTCGCTCGGCTTGGCGATGATGAGCCAGAGCGCGAAGCCCCCCACCGCCATGAAGGCGAGCAGCTTGACCAGGGATTCGAAGGCGATGGCCACCACCATGCCCCTGTGGTGCTCGGTGGCGTCCAGGTTGCGGGTGCCGAACAGGATGCTGAACAGAGCCAGTATGAGGGTGACCCCCAGGGCCAATTCAGCTGTATTGCCGGTGGGTCCTGCCGGCACCGAGTTCGCCATCAGCAGATCCAGCCCGGTGACGATCGCCTTGAGCTGCAACACCAGGTAGGGAAGTATTCCCATCACCGCGATCAGGGTGATCACCATGGCCAGTCGCTGGGACTTGCCGTAGCGGGCGGCGATGAAATCGGCGATGGAGGTGATGTGTTCGCGCTTGGCCACCAGGATGAGGCGGGCCAGCAGCCGCCAGCCGAACAGGAACACTAGCATGGGGCCGAGGTAGATGGGCACCGGGGACCAGGGGGACTCGCTGGCCTGACCGACGGTGCCGAAGAAGGTCCAGGAGGTGCAGTAGACCGCGAGCGACAGGCTGTAGAGCAGGGGCTGCCCCTTGAGACGGCGGCGCTTGTTCTTGTCCGCCACGAAGGCGATGAGGAACAGCAAGCCCAGATAGGCGAGCGACAACCCGATCAGCAACCATCCTTGGTGCATTTGCTCAGACTCCCTTGTCCAGATAGAGGAGAGGCGCCGCCCTGAGGCCGCGCCGCAAAGCGGGGATCATGGGCGGCTCCCGGCATGGTCCGTCTCGCGCAGGCGCAACACGAAGACCGGCAGCACCACCCCTATCATGAGGTAGAAGATGCCGCCACCCAGGGGCTCGAACAGCACGCCGCAGAGGGTCATCAGGGCCGCCACCACCATGCCGAGGCCGAGGGCCGCATAGAGCCCCTGGGCCGGGATCATCTGTTCGGCAGGCAGTTGGCGGGTCATGAAGCGGATGGCCCCCAGATGGCTGACGCAGAAGGTCACCGCATGGAGCAGCTGGCCGAGCACCAGCACCCAGAGCTCGCTGGAGGCGCCGAGCAGGGTCCAGCGCACCACACAGCCGACGGCGCCGATGAGGAATAGGGTCTGGGCACCGAAGCGCTGCAGGAAGCGCTTGTCGGCGGCGAACATGCAGATCTCCGCCACCACCCCCAGGGCCCAGAGGTAGCCGATGACGGTGCCGCTGTAGCCCTCGGCCTTCCAGTAGATGGCGCTGAAGCCATAGTAGGCGGCGTGACTGCCCTGCAGCAGGGCCGTGATGAGCAGGAAACGCCGCACCGAGGCGGACTTCAGGGTCTCTCTCAGGGAGGCCCTGGCCCGCTCCCCCTGCAACTCCTGGGGCGCAGGATTGAGCGGCAGCAGGCTCAGCACCAGCATCAGCAAGAGGCCCGCTGCCATGGTGTGCAGCACCCAGTCGCTACCGAAGTTGCCCACCAGGGCCCCCACCAGGGTGGAAGCGACGATAAAGGCGAAGGAGCCGCACAGCCGCACCTTGCCGTAGTCTAGGTGGGTCTGCACCACCATGCGGGTGGCCAGCGCCTCCCCCACCGGCATCAGGGTCGGGTAGATGAAGTTCGCCACCAGGGTCAGCGCCACCAGCCACCAGATCTGGTGGCTCAGGTAAAACCCGAGGAAGGCCAGCAGACTCAGCAGGCAGAGCAGCCGGGTGATCGGCAGCAAGTGCCCGGCCCCCTTGATCCGCCCCATGATCAGCAGATTACCGGCGAAGCGTATCGCCATGCCGGCCCCGAGCAGCAGGCCTATCTGCTCGGCACTCACCCCTATCCCCTCCAGCCAGAGCGACCAGAACGGCAGGTAGGCGCCATAGACGAAATAGAAGGCCCCGAAGAAGAGGGCTAACCAGGAGAAGGCGGGCATAGAGACTCGGCAATGGCGCAAGGGGGATTGAGGATAACCCATCCTGGCCCAGGTATCCCCTGTGACAAGAGAGATAACCTCATCAATATCAACAAAATGGGGCCTTTGTCTCAACATGCTCATCCAGCCCGGCGCCGGTGACCCGTTTCACTATCCAGGCCAGGCGACAGGCCTATTCCAGAGCGGCCAGCCCCCGGGCCTGCGCTACCTTGAGTTCCTCCTGACTCAGCAGGTGATCCTGGTTCTCCCCCAGCCGCTCGATGCAGAGTTCGATGAAGCGGCGCACCCGGGCGGGCTGCGCCGTGCGGCTGCCGTAGTAGAGGTAGAAGCTCAGACTGTCGCTCACATGCTCCAGCAACAGCGGCACCAGGCGCCCGGCCCGGATATGGGGGGCGACCGTCGATCCCGCGAACTGGCCTAGGATGCTGCCGGCCAGGGCGGCGCGCAGCTCCACTTCCTCGTCATTGGTGGAGAAGGCCGGGGTGACCAGCTGCTCCTGCACGCTCTCCCCGACCTGCACCCGCCAGGGGGCGATGCGACCATCCTGGCTGCGGCGAAAGGCGCTGCAGCGGTGCCGAGCCAGCTCGTGCAGGCTGCGGGGCACCCCGTGCTTGCGCAGATAGGCGGGGCTGGCGCAGATGATGAGTTGCAGCGGAAACAGGCGGCGGGCGATCAGCCCCTCCTGGGGCGGGTTGCCGAGGCGAAAGCCCACGTCCACCCGATCCGCCACCCAGTTGCCGAGCCTGTCGTCCAGCTGGATATCCGGCTGCACCTCGGGGTAGAGGCGGCCAAACTCATCGAGCAGGGGGCCGATGATCGACTGCAGCACGGTGCGCGGCCCGACGATGCGAAGGGGGCCGGCGTGCTCCTCCCGGCTGTGTCTGGCCATCTGCAACGCCTGCTGCAAACCGAGCAATGAGGGCTGGCTGGCCTCGAGGAAGCGCTGTCCCTCCTCGGTCAGGGACATGCTGCGGGTGGTGCGGTGAAACAGCCGCACCCCCAGATAGGCCTCCAGCTGGCCGAGCGCCTTGCTGGCGGCCTGGGGGGAGATCTGCAGCGCCTCCGCCGCCTTGCTGAGGTTGCCGAGCTCGGCGGTGCGCACGAAGGTGGTGATGGAGCGCAGTTCGTTGATCATGGGCTCACTCCGGAAATTTACATCGTTTGGTTGTAATTCATTCCACAGTTTACCGTCTAGTGTGATGTCTATCGAGGGCCTACAGTTCACGCCATCGGCACACAGCCTGCGTGCACTCTCAACAGGACTCTCAGATGGACAACTTCAGCTTCTACAACCCGACCCGCATCGAATTTGGCAAAGACAAGGAACAGCAGATTGGCGCCATCCTGGCCGAACACGGCATCAAGAAGGTGCTGCTGACCTATGGCAGCGAGCGCATCAAGCGAGACGGCCTGTTCGCCACCGTCAGCCATAGCCTCAGGGCCCAGGGCATCGACTGGGTGGAGTGCGGCGGCATCGTCAGCAATCCCTTGCTCTCCCGGGTGCACGAGGGCATCATCCTGGCCCGTGAACAGGGGGTGGACGCCGTGCTGAGCGTCGGGGGAGGCTCCGTGCTGGACAGCAGCAAGGCCATCGCTGCCGGCACCCGTTACGAGGGGGATGTCTGGGATCTCTTCATCGGCAAGGGGGAGATCGCCTCGGCCCTGCCCATCTTCGCCATCCTGACCCTGGCGGCCACCGGCAGCGAGATGAACGCGGGCGCCGTCGTCACCAACGAGGTGACCAAGGAGAAGTTTGCGATCAATTCGGTGCACACCTTCCCCCGGGTTTCCATCGTCAACCCGGCGCTGATGCAGACGGTGTCCCGGGACTATCTGGTTTACTCCGCCGCCGACATCATAGCCCACTCCATCGAGGGCTACTTCACCGCCAGCATGCAGCCCGGCATCCAGTCCCGCTTGGTGGAATCCGTCATCAAGACGGTGATGGAGACCACTGAGGCGCTGCTGGCCGACCCCATGAACTACGATGCCCGCGCCGAGTTTGCCTGGGCCGCCACCCTGGCCCTCAACGGCATCACTTATGCGGGCACAGCTGGGTTCAGCTACCCCAACCACATGATCGAGCACTCTCTGTCGGCCCTGTTCAACGTACCCCACGGCGCCGGCCTGTCTGTGGTCATACCCGCCTGGATGAGGTGGTATCAGGGGCGCAACCCGCGCCAGTTCCAGCGCTTCGCCAGAGAGGTGTTCGGACTGGATACGGGGGAGCAGGGCATAGCAGCGCTGGAGGCCTGGTTCAACCGCATCGGCACACCGACCCGGCTCTCCCAACTCGCCATCACGGAGGGAGATCTGCCCGCCCTGCTCACCAATCTGCAGAGCAATGCGCGCTGGTTCGGCCTCGCCGAGAGCTACCCCCAGAGTGTACTGGCCGAGATCCTGGCGCTGGCGCGCTGATTCCCCTTATTAAGACTGGGGGCGGGTTGCCTGCCAACCTGTCCCCTGTGGCCTGCCCGTTATCGGCGGCGCCTCGCTCAAGCACTTCCTCTTTGACACTGAGCCCATGGACCCAAGCCACATGACACAGACAAGCCACCCCAGCCGCGGCCCCGTGCTCGCCATCATCATGGCCAGCTACCTGATGATCGTCATCGACATCTCCATCGTGCTGACCGGTCTGCCGCGCATCCAGAGCGCGCTCGGCTTCAGCCCGGCCGGGCTGTCGTGGATCCAGAATGCCTATACCCTGAGCTTCGGCGGCTTCCTGCTGCTGGGGGCCCGGGCCGGTGACATCCTAGGCCGCCGCCTCATGTTCATGCTGGGGCTCGCCATCTTCACCCTGGCCTCCGTCGCCATCGGGGCGGCCCAGTCGCCGGCCTGGATGATCGCCTTTCGCGCCGTGCAGGGCCTCGGTGCCGCCGTGCTGGCGCCGTCCACCCTTGCCCTCATAGCCACTCACTTCGACAAAGGGCAGGAGCGCACCCGGGCCCTCGCCTGGTATGCGGCGGCGGCCGGCATTGGCGCCACCGTGGGACTGGTGCTGGGAGGCCTGCTGGCGGATCTCATCTCCTGGCGCGCCGGCTTTCTCATCAACCTACCCATCGGTCTGCTGCTCATCGCCGGCAGCATGCGCTACATCCATGAGACAGATCGCCACCACGGGCGTTTCGATCTCGCCGGAGCCCTGACCTCCATCCTCGGCATGGGAGCCCTAGTATTTGGCATCGTCGAGGCGGCCGAGGCGGGCTGGGCCTCCCCCCTCACCTGGGGGAGTCTCGGCGCCGGCCTGCTGCTGATCACCGCCTTCCTGTGGACAGAGACCCAGGCCAGCCAACCCCTGCTGCCCCTCACCCTGCTCACCGACCCCGTGCGCAACGGCGCCTACGCCGCCCGCCTGCTGTTCCTGTGCGGCATGGCCGGCTTCTGGTTCTTCACCGCCCAATACCTGCAAGGGGTGCTCGGCTTCTCCCCCATGCTGGCGGGGCTCGCCTTCGTGCCGGTGACGGTGCCGCAATTCGCCACCTCGGTGACTGTGCCGGCCATGGCGCGGCGCATCGGCCAACGCACCATGCTGCTTTGCGGCCTAGCCCTGTGCACACTGGGCGTGCTCTGGCTCGGCCTCGCCGCCACCAAGACTTCCTACCTCCTCGGCGTCCTGCCCCCCATGGTGCTCATCGGCCTCGGTCAGGGCTGGGTACTGGCTCCCCTCACGGTGGCCGGGGTGGCCGGAGTGGAGAGTCGCAACGCCGGTGCTGCCTCCGGGGTGCTGAACGTAGCCCACCAGCTCGGCGCCTCCCTGGGGCTGGCCATCCTAGTGGTGATCTACGCCGGTGGCCAGACTCCAATCCACGAGGTGGCGGGCATAGCCAGACACACCGGCCTCGCCTTGCAGGGGGGCGCACTCTTCCTACTGGCCGCCCTGCTGATCTCGGCCCGCTACATCCGCTTCGATGCCGCCCCCTCTTCCGGAGTGAAAACCAGGGAGGAGGTCCCCTCCTCTCCCCAGAACCTCCGCGCTCCGCACCGGCTCGCCGACGAGCGGGAGGGGCAATGACCCCGGGGCTCACCCAATGGGGCGGCACATCCATCCCAACCATGCTGGGGCACCCATTGACGCCCTCCCACTATCAGAAGGAGAACATCATGAAATACCGGACACTCGGCCAGGGGCTTCAAGTCTCAGCCATCGGCCTCGGCTGCATGACGATGACGGGCACCATGTATGGCACAGCCTCAGACCGACGCACCATGGTGCGCCTGTTGCAGAGCGCGGTCGAGCGGGGCCTGGCCCTGTTCGATACCGCCGAGGTCTATGGCCCCTTCAGCAATGAAAGTTTACTGGGTGAGGCCCTGGCACCGGTGCGTGACAAGGTGATCATCGCCACCAAGTTCGGCTTCGATGTCGACCCTGTCACCGGTCGGCGCGGGATCGGCACCAACAGTCGCCCTGAGCATATCCGTACCGCCGTCGAGGGGAGTCTGCGCCGCCTGCGCACCGATCATATCGACCTGCTCTATCAGCATCGCGTCGATCCAGCCGTGCCCATCGAAGAGGTCGCCCGCGCCGTCCAGGACCTGGTGAAAGCGGGCAAGGTGCGCCACTTCGGCCTCTCCGAGGCGAGTGTGCAAACCATTCGCCGAGCCCATGCCGTGCTGCCACTCACCGCGGTTCAGAGCGAGTTCTCGCTGTTCTGGCGAGAACCACAGCATGAACTGCTGCCGACCCTCACCGAGATGGGGATTGGTTTCGTCCCCTTCAGCCCCCTCGGCGCCGGCTTCCTGACCGGCAAGATAGATGCTGACACCCGCTTCGAGAGCGGGGACTTTCGCAACGCCGTGCCCCGCTTCTCGGTGGCGGCAAGGCGGGCCAACCAGGCACTGGTCACGTTGCTGGCCGAGTTGGCTGCCGACAAGGGGGCGACTCCGGCCCAGATAGCCCTCGCCTGGCTGCTGGCCCAACACCCCGACATAGTGCCTATTCCCGGCACCACCAAGCTGCACCGACTGGACGAGAACCTCGGTGCCCTGGCCCTGACCCTCAGCCCTGAGGAGCTCGCCCGCATCCGTACCCGGCTCGACGAGATCCCCCTTCAGGGGGAGCGCCTGCCGGAAGCTTCGCTGAAGATGACCGGGCTCTGAGCCGATTCCGGGATAACCGGTCCCTCAAGCCGTCCCCCCTGAGTCCAAGCCCGATACTCAGCCTGTATTCCCAAAGCTCGCACCGGGCGCCGGACATGAAAAAGGGGCCATCAGGCCCCTTCTGCTTTTACTCGTGCGCTATCAGAACACGTACTTGACGCGGGCGCTCAGGTTGCGACCCGGTTCGGTCAGGTTGCTGGTGCTGCTGGACGCGGCCAGACCCGTGATGCTCTCGTAGCTGACGTATTCCTTGTCAAACAGGTTGAACACGCCGACGTTGAGCTGCAGATCCTGCATCGGTTTGAACTGGGCGTAGAGATCCACCACACCCCAGCCGGCGCTCTTGATGTAGTCGTTGCCCTTGGCGTCCTGACGCACCTTGTTCATGTCATCGGCGAAGCGCAGGGCGGTGTTGATGTTCCAGTTCGGCTGTTCCAGACGCAGACCGACGCTGCCGTTGAGCGGACTCAGGCTGTTGATGTAGTTGCCATCCCCGTCCTTGCCGTCGATGTAGGCCAGGTTGCCCCAGACGTTGACCAGATCATTGAGCCAGTAATCCGCCTTGGCCTCGACCCCCTTGGTGGTGGCCTTGTCCAGGTTCTGATACTCGTAGACGGCGGTGCGCCCTTCGGTACCGACCTGAGCCAGCTCGATGAAATCATCAAACTTGTTGTAGAAGGTGGCCACTTCGTAGCTGAAGCCGCCAGCGCTGCCACGCACACCCAGATCGATACCATCGCTGCTCTCGGACTTCAGGTTCGGGTTCGGCTCGATGCGATAGCCATACGCCTGGTGGTTCAGGGTGGAGAAGGCGTTGTCATACATGGGCGCCTTGAAGCCGTGGCTGTACTGGGCGAACAGGTTGGCCGCCTCGTGCGCCTTGAACACCAGACCCAGCTTGGGCGAGAGCTCCCCTTCGGAGACCTTCTGCAGCTTGTCGCCGGTATAGGCGGGATCTTCGTCCGGGGTCATCTTGTAGTATTCGTAACGGGCACCCGGGGTCAGCACCCAGCGCTCGCCGAACCTGATCTCGTCAAAGGCCCAGATGGCGCTGCGCTCGCTGGTGGTGGACGGGAAGCTCAGCTCGCTGTAGCCGACGAAGTCACCGGGGACGGTCGGGGCCTTGAAGCGGGTACGCTCGTTGTCGGTGTGCTCATACTCCACACCCCAGGCCAGGCGCTGGTTGTCCAGGGCCTTGCTGAATTTCACCTGGGCACCCAGGCTCTCCTGCTCGAAGCCGTTGTGATCCAGGGAGTTCTTGGTCACATAGGGGTTGCGCGGGTTGACCGGGTACTTGGAGGAGGCGTACTGATCCAGGGTCTGTTTGGTGCGGGCGTAATAGACCTTGCTGTCGATGCGATCGACCCAGGCGGCGTTCAGGGCGATGCCGTGATCCAGCACCACGGAGACGTTGTCGGTGTCTTTATCGGTGATCGGCTGGTTGAAGACGGAGCCCGCCTTGGTCAGATCGACGGCATCCGGATCCTGGCCTTCGGTGAAGTAGTCGACGGTCAGTTTCAGGAACTGATCGTCATTGAAGTTCCACTTGCTCTTGAACAGCACGGCCTGGCTGACGATGTCAAACTCGTTCTTGTCGCCGTCGTAGTTCTGGGTCACACCGCCGTCGCGCCAGGTGTAGCGCAGCAGGTTCTCGAAGTCGCCGGTGCGCAGGGCGCCGGTGAAGCCGGCCATGTTCTGGTGGCTGCTGGAGGCGTAGCCCGTGGTCGCGTCCAGATAGCTGTCGCGGCCCTTGAGGAAGTCGCCCGCATCCTTGGTGGTGATGGCGATGACGCCACCCAGGGCGTCCGAGCCGTAGGCGGCGGAGGCCGGCCCCTTGGCCACTTCAATCTGCTTGATCATGTCGGTGTCGAAGTAGGTCTGACCCACACCGCCATTCTTGTAGGCGTCGTTCTGGCGCACGCCATCTTGCACGACCTTGACCCGGTTCTCGCTCATGCCGCGGATGGTGAAGGTCTGGGCATCCCCCGCACCGCCCTGCACGCTCACGCCCGGCTCGTAGCGGAACAGGTCGGCGGCGTTGGTGACCACCTGCTCTTCGATCTGCTCAGAGGTGATGACGGCGATGGGAGCGGAGACGTCTTCCAGTTTCTGCTCCATCCGGGAGCCGCTGACGACCATGACTTCATCTGCTTTCTTGTCTGCGGCGAAAGCGGGGGACATGAGACCAGCCGCCACGGCGAGGGCAATCAATGATGGGGTGTTGTTGTGCGCCACTGCAAAATCCTTATTGAGAATTATTATCAAGCGGGAGGCATATTACCCAGCCCATCATAAAGATCAATAATAAAGTGAATCATTCTCATTTTCTTTTGTCTTATTTCAGTTTTACACTAGCCCCTCTGTTTTCTCTTGCTCGCCATGCGGTTATCGTCTGGTGCAGCGCCTCTTCCATTGAGAGATACCATGATCCGACGACAGCCCCTGCTCGCCCTGCCCCTGCTGCTGGCCGCCTGCGCCACTCCCCCTCAGACGCAAGTGCCCCACACCCTCTACCACTATCAGCTCAGCGAAGGGCAAAGCGAACAGCCCCTCAGCCTCTCCCAGGCGCTGGACAGGGTGGCGGATGCCGACGTAGTGCTGGTGGGTGAGCTGCACAGCCACCCGGCCGTTCACCTGCTGCAGGCTCGCCTGCTGGCGGGACTGGCCGAGCGATCCCGGGAGGATGGACGAGGCCTGGCCCTCTCCATGGAGCAGTTCACCCGCGCCGATCAGGCCACCCTGGATGCCTATCTGGCCGGTCGCATCGGCGAATCTGCGCTGATCCGGGAAGGCCACGCCTGGCCCAACTACCCGAGCGACTATCGCCCCCTGGTGGAGTTTGCCAAGGCGCAGCACCTACCGGTCATCGCCGCCAACGCTCCCAAGCCGCTGGTAAGCTGCGTCGGCCAGGAAGGGCCCCAATGGCTGGACAAGCTGCCCGCCAGCCGCCGCAGCCAGCTCGCCCAGACCCTCACCCTGGGGGACGATGGCTATCGCCAGAAGTTCATGGCCTCCATGCACCACGGGGATGCCGACGGCAACGCCCGCCGCTTCGCCGCCCAGACCAGCTGGGACGACACCATGGCCGAGAGCATGGTCAACTACCTCGGCAAGCACCCGGGGCAGCGCATCATGCACATCGCCGGCAACTTCCACGTGGAAGGCGGGCTCGGCATCGCCAGCCGTATCGCCAGCCGCAACCCGGCCCTCAAGGTGGCCCTGATCGTGCCGCAGACCGATGACAAGGCCCCCGCAGGACGCGTGGCCGATGTCAGGGTGCGCATGGAGCCGCTGCCGGAACGCTGGCTAAATGCGGATGAAATGAAGCAAGATATGGGCGCACTGCATCAATCCCGCAGTCGTGACTGCAGCCAGTGGCTGCAACCCTGATAACCAGTCAGGAACCTGCCCGCCGCCCGTGGTGACCCCATGGCCAGATGAGCCGTGCAATCCCCCTGTTTATGCTGATAAATCAGGGGCTCATGGTGATATCCGAGCCTCGGTGGCAGTTTGATGGCGCCATGGCGGGCGGGTTCTGAGGAACCCATATGGATGTGTTACTGATCATCGACATGCAGCAGGGGTTGTTCGAGCAGCCCCGTCATCAGGACGCTCAGGTCATCGCCAACATCAACCGCCTGGCAGACCATGTGCGGGCCCGGGCGGGACGCGTCATCTATGTGCAGCATGAGGAACCGGGATCCGAGCTCGAACTCCACAGCGCGGGCTGGCAGTTGCACGCCGACCTGAGTCCGGCAGCGGGGGAGAGCCGGGTCCGCAAGACCGCCTGTGACAGCTTCCTCGGCACAGAGCTCGGCTTCCTGTTGGCGGAGCAGGCGGTGGATCGCCTGCTCATCTGCGGCTGCGCCACCGATTTTTGCGTCGATACCACCTTGCGCAGCGCCGCCGGCAAGGGCTTCGAGGTGACGGTGCTCACCGACGCCCACACCACGGCGGACAGGCCTCATCTCAGTGCGGAGCAGATCATCGAGCACCACCACTGGATGTGGCGTCACCTCAGCCTGCCAGAGGGCAGAAGCGTGACCCTGCTCACCACGGATGAGCTGCTGGCGCCTCCCCAGGCGGTGCCGGCGTGATAAGCTGCGCCCCTATCCCCCTTCTCTGATGGAGTCTTTCGTGCGTCTATTGACTGCCGCCCTCTGCACGCTGCTGTTGCCGGCACTCACCGCCTGTGCCGGTCTGCCGGGCTCAACCCCGGATGGTCCGGCCCCCCTGTTTCGCACCCATATCAACGAGGAGGGGAGCAAGCGCTTCACCTTCGAGGCCGCCCCCCTCGACGTCCTGCCGAGCCGTCTGGAGGATGATGACGGCGGTCGCCTCAGCCGCAATCAACGCAGCCTGCTGGAGCGGCGCGAGGCCCTGCAGGACGAGCAGCTGACCCAGACCCTGGCAGAGCGCAAATATTGCCGCAGTGGTTACATAGTGCTGAGCCAGACCTCCTGGAAGATCCGGGGAGAGTGCAACGAGACCGCCACCCAGGCCGATCGCAACGCCTTCCCCAACCGGGTCTCCTGGCAGGAGTGAGCGGGCAGCGACTCATCACAACACGCATAACAAAACGGGCAGCCCAGGCTGCCCGTTTTTCATCTCAATGACGCTCCATCAGACCGGCGCGTCTGTCTCGCTGGTCAGCTCGGCGCCGTTGTCGATGCGCTTGTGGCCTTCCACCAGGTGAACGAAGTCCACCAGCTCGTCACCGGAGACCCGGAACGCCTGGCCGAAGCCCTTGACGAACAGGCCCTGCTCGGGCTTGAGGCGGAACAGCACGAAGTCCTTGAGGTTGGAGAGACCCTTGACGATCTCGCCAAAGCGTCCTTCCAGGGCGGCGATGGCCTTTTCCCAGCGCACGTCATCCCGGGCCACCACTTCGGCGACTGCATCGAACGTCAGGCGCTTGCGGGCGAACAGCTCGCGGGCACCGGTCTCGTCCTCGATCAGCATCAGGGAGACCTTGGGCACCTGTTGCAGGTTGCGGGCATGGCGGGCGATCTCGGAGATCAGCACGTAGTAGCCATCTTCCTGCAGCACGAAGGGAGCGTAGCTGGCGTTGGGATTGCCTTCGCCATCCACGGTCGCGAGCTGCAGGGTGCGGCAACCGTCACGAAACTCGCGGATCTCCGGTTGCAGGCGGTTCTGCAGACGTTCCTGACGTTCACTCATGCTTTCACTTCCTCTTGATACTGGCGGCGCAGGGCCATGAAACGTTCTACCTGCTCGGGCAGCAGCTGGCGCTGCTCGTCACGGCCCAGGTAGACCTTGAAAATGCAGCGACCGCTGTGGCCGAAGAACTGGAAGGAGTGCCCCTCCTTGCCCATGAACAGCTTGCTGACCAGGGCGATGCCGACCACGTTGTCGAGCTTGAGGTGACCGTGCATCTCGCCATCGCGGCCCATCAGGTTGTAGTAGCCGCGGGCGCTCTTGCCTTTCGGGAAGGGAGCCTTCACCTCGAAGATGGAGCCATCGGATTCGACGATGGTGGTCACTTGACCCCAGCTGGCCAGGTCCGCCAGCAGGGCTTCGGCCTGCTCGGCCGGGACTTGCGTCATCAGTTCGGCGGGCAGGTGGCGCACCACCTCCCACTCGCTGACCGTCAACTGGGTGGCGATGCTGGAAGGATGGGCGCTGGGATCCTGTTCCAGCAGCTCATGAATGCGTTGTGCGATGCTCATCGGTTCTCCTGATCTGGCTGTCTCGCTCAGTCTAGCGGCGGATACTGTAATAAAGCGGCCCCGGCAACGCAATTGATAATCGCTATTATTATCAGTGCAATTTCATGGCCGGATTGATATTCTCGGCGGCAATTCCACTCTACATTGATCCCTCGGAGGTTCGCATGGGCCGTCGTTTTGCCCTCGCGCTCAGCCTGCTCGGCTGCGCCACTCTTTCCCTGTCTGCCCTGCCTGCGGTGGCGCAAGAGCGCATCGTCAGCGTCGGTCCGGCCACCACTGAACTCATTCTGGCACTGGGTGGCGAGTCGAGCATCATCGCCACCGATGTGAGCAGCCCTGAACCCAAGAACCTGCCCAAGGTCGGCTACCACCGCGCCCTGGCCGCCGAAGGGATCCTGAGCCTCTCCCCCACTCGGGTGGTAGGCAGCGACGAGATGGGTCCCAACGCCACCTTGGAGCAGCTGCGCCGCGCCGGCGTCAAGGTCGATGTCATGGCCACGGCCCCGACGCTCGCGAACCTCAACGAGCGCATCGACACCCTGGCCGGTCTGCTGGGCACCCCGGCCGCGGGAACCAAACTCAAGGCCGACATCGCCAGCCAAAGCGACAAGCTGGCGGCCCAGGCCAGGCAGAACAAGCCCCTCAAGGTCGCCTTCCTGCTGCTGCACAAGGGTCAGCCCACCAGCATCGCCGGCGGCAACACCACCGCCAGCGCCCTGATCACCCTGGCGGGGGGCGTCAACCCTGTGGCTCAGCTGCACGACTACAAGCCCGTCTCCACCGAAGCCCTCATCGAGATGCAGCCGGATCTGGTGTTGGTAAGCGGTCGTGACTGGCAGCAGTATCAGAACATCGACAGCGTGCTGGCCCAAGTGCCGGCCCTGACCGCCACCCCGGCAGGCAAGAACAAGGCCATCCACGCCATCGACGGCCATGCCCTGCAAGGGGGTCTCAGCCTGCGCTCCCTGCAACAGGCCAACCAGATAGCCCAGTGGATCCAGCAGGGTTCATGATGCGTCTGCCCCTGCCCTGGCTACTCGCCCTCACCGGCGGTGTGCTGGCACTGCTCCTGATCGGGTCCCTCGCGACCGGCCCCATGTCCCTGACCCTTGGCGAGAGCCTGCAGGCCCTGTTTGCCGGCAAAGAGAGCGGGATAGAAGCGCACAAGCTGCTGATAGTGCAAGAGATCCGCCTGCCACGCACCCTGCTGTGCATCGCCGTGGGGGGCATACTCGGCCTCTGCGGCGCCGTGATGCAGGGGCTGTTTCGCAATCCTCTCGCCGACCCCGGCATCATAGGGGTCTCCGGCGGCGCGGCCCTGGGGGCGGCGCTCGCCATCGTGCTGCTGGCTCCCCTGGGCCAGCAGTTGCAGACCCTGCTCGGCCTCGGCCTACTGCCCCTGCTCGCCTTCCTCGGCGGCGCCCTGACCACCACGCTTGTATATTTGCTGGGCACCCGGGAAGGGGGGACCTCGGTCACCATCATGCTGCTGGCGGGGGTCGCCATCACGGCCCTGTCTGGCGCCGTGATCGGCCTGCTCACCTATCTGGCCGACGACCAGATGCTGCGCAACCTCAGCCTGTGGCAGATGGGCTCCCTGGCCGCCGGCAAGCCCATGGACGTCGCCCTGGCCCTGGCGACCCTGGTCATACTGCTGCTGCTGTTCGTGCGCGATGCCAATCCCCTCAACGCCCTGCTGCTGGGAGAAGGAGAGGCGCGCCATCTGGGGGTCAATGTGCAATCCCTCAAGCGCCGCCTCATCCTGCTCACCGCCGCCGGGGTCGGGGTCGCCGTCGCCGTGGCGGGCATGATAGGGTTCGTCGGCCTGGTGGTCCCTCATCTGGTGCGGTTGCTGGCCGGCCCGAACCACGTGCGCCTGCTGCCCCTCTCCGCCCTCTTGGGCGCCGCCCTGCTGCTCGGCGCCGACATGCTGGCCCGCACCCTGCTGGCTCCCGCCGAGCTGCCGGTGGGCATCATCACGGCCCTGCTCGGCGCCCCCTTCTTCATCTGGCTCTTGGTCAAGAGCCGCCGGACGCTGTAACAGGAGATCGTCATCTTGCCCGGACCCATCCCTTCTCCCCTCCTGGATTGCAAAAACCTCAGTCTCAGCCGGGGGGGACGCCTCATCCTCGACAGACTCAGCCTCTCTCTGCAGGCGGGCACCCTGACCGCCCTGCTCGGTCCGAACGGCGCAGGCAAGAGCTCGCTGCTCAAGTGCCTGACCGGGGAGCTCGACTATGACGGCGAGATAGCCCTGTTTAGCCGCGATCGCCAAGCCTGGGCCAGCACGGATCTGGCCCACAGGCTAGGGGTGCTGCCCCAGAGCTCCTCCCTGAACTTCCCCTTCCTGTGTGAGGAGGTGGTGGCCATGGGGCGGTTACCCCACAGCGAACCGGGCCGCCGCCGCGACGAGATAGTGAGGGCCGCCATGACCCACGCCGGGGTCGAGCATCTGGCCGGGCGCCTCTACCCCGGCCTGTCGGGGGGGGAGCGCCAGCGGGTGCAGTTTGCAAGGGTGCTGGCCCAGATCTGGCAAGCGCCGGAGGAGCCGCAGGGACCCAGGTTGCTGCTGCTGGATGAGCCCACCTCGGCGCTGGATCTCAAGTACCAGCATCAGCTGCTCACCATGGCCCGCGCCCTCGCCGGCCGCAACACGGCCGTGCTGGTGGTGTTGCACGATCTGAACCTGGCGGCGCGCTACGCCGACCGGCTGGTGATGCTGGAGCAGGGTCGGTTGATGGCGGACGGCACTCCCGCCGAGGTGCTCACCCCCGAGCTTATCGCCCGGCTCTACGACTACCCGGCCCAGGTACTGCACCATCCCGATACCGGTTTGCCCATGGTGGTGTAACGCCGGGCTCGTCGCCCTCCCGATATACGACTACCCGGCCCAGGTGCTGCACCATCCCGATACCGGCCTGCCCATGGTGGTGTAACGCCTAGCTCGTCGCCCTCCCGATATACGACTACCCGGCCCAGGTGCTGCATCACCCGGATACCGGCCTGCCCATGGTGGTGTAGTCGCGAATTCGTCAGCAAGACGCGGATAACAACAGAGCGCCCTAAGGCGCTCTGTGTGTTTCGACTGGCAGACCCACATCAGGCTATCTGATAACGGCCCGGCTTGTGGTTGAGTGTCAACACCAGGTTACAGAGGATGGCCGCGACTACGGAGAGGGCCAGCAGCCAGGGGGAGACCACGAAGAAGGAGGCGATGACTATGGTGCAATCCAGCCCCATTTGCAGCTTGCCTGCGCGGATCCCGAACCTGTCCTGGATAAACAGCGCCAGTATGTTGAAGCCCCCCAGGCTCGACTTGTGGCGGAACATGATGAGCAGCCCCATGCCGATCAGGGTGCCGCCGATGAGGGCCGCGTAGACGGGCTCTATCTTGCCTATCTGCAGCACGGCATTGAGGTGATCCGTCATGAAGGAGACGGTCGCCACCGACGCGAAGGTGTTGAGGGTGAAACGCGGCCCCATCCTGAGCCAGGCCAGGGCGTAGAAGGGCAGGTTCATGGTGAAGAACAGCAGGCCGAAGCTCAGGCCCGTCACCTGTTGCAGCAGGAGCGCGAGGCCTGCGGTGCCGCCGGTGAGCAGGCCCACCTGATGAAACAGGAAGATGCCGAGAGAGATGAAGCCTGACGCGGTCAGCATGGCGAGCACATCCTCATAGACCGGATGTGCCGAGCGGGGTTTGTTGTCCATAACCAAAGTCCATAGCGAAGTAAAAGAGTGTGAGTTGCCCTCTTGGGGCGCGAGCCCGGTGCGCCGGGCTTCGTTATGGGGACAGTGTCCGTTTTGAGTGACCCGGATCACAATAGCGCCAGAGGATGCGCCAAAATGGTGCGCGTCAGGGATGCGTTACAACACTTGCACCAAAATATCTCACGGGGCCCGTCAAACCTGACAGCAGGCTGAAAAACCGGACGGTTCCCGCTGCTCGCGACGCGGAATCATTCTAAAATGAGTGCCTTGCAACTGCCTGTGGAGCACAAGGATGAGGGTCGCCGTATTCGGGATTGGTTATGTTGGTCTGGTGCAGGCCGCCGTGCTGGCCGAGATGGGTCATCAGGTGACCTGCGTGGATGTGGATGCCGGCAAGGTCGAGCGCCTGAAGGAGGGCATCATCCCCATCTTCGAGCCCGGCCTCGCTCCCATGGTGCAGGCCAATCATCAGGCCAGTCGCCTGCACTTCACCACGGACGTCGCCGAAGGGGTGAGCTTTGCCGAGCTCATCTTCATCGCGGTGGGTACCCCGCCGGATGAAGATGGCAGCGCCGATCTGCAGCACGTGCTGGCGGTGGCCGGCGCCATAGGCCGTCTGATGCAGGCTGGCAAGGTGGTCGTCAACAAGAGCACCGTACCGGTCGGCACCGCCCAGTGGGTGCGTCAGCACATCGACGCCATCCTGCGCGAGCGCGGCGCCCACCTCCCGCTCGAGGTGGTCTCCAACCCGGAGTTTCTCAAGGAGGGGGCCGCCGTGGCCGACTGCCTGCGGCCGGATCGCATCATCATAGGCACCGACTCGGCCCACGCCATGTCTCTGCTGGAGGAGCTCTACGCCCCCTTCAACCGCAACCACGACCGCATCATCCAGATGGATGAGCGCAGCGCCGAGCTGACCAAGTACGCTGCCAACGCCATGCTGGCCACCAAGATCTCCTTCATGAACGAGATGGCCAATCTGGCCGAGAAGCTGGGGGCCGACATCGAAGCGGTGCGCAAGGGCATAGGGGCGGATCCACGCATCGGCTACCACTTCATCTACCCGGGCTGTGGCTATGGTGGCTCCTGTTTCCCGAAGGACGTGAAGGCGCTGATCCACACCGCCGGCGAGATCGGCTGCGAGGCGCCCCTGCTGCGCTCGGTGGAGAAGGTCAACGATCGCCAGAAGCACAGGCTCGCCGAGCGGCTGTTCCAGCACTTTGGCACCGACTTGAGCGGCCACACCTTCGCACTCTGGGGGCTCGCCTTCAAACCGAACACGGACGACATGCGAGAGGCGCCGAGCCGGGTGCTGATGGAGGCCATCTGGGCCGCCGGCGGCAAGGTGCAGGCATTCGATCCCCAGGCCATGAACGAGGCCCAGCACCTCTACGGACTGCGGGACGACCTGACCTTGTGCGGCACCCAGGAGGCGGCCCTCAAGGGGGCCGATGCCCTGCTCATCTGCACCGAGTGGCAGCAGTTCCACGCCCCCGATTTCGCGCTGATCCTGCGGACCCTGAAACAGGCCGTCATCTTCGATGGTCGCAACCTCTACGACCCGGCACGCCTGCACCAGCGCGGCTTCACCTACTACGCCATCGGCCGGGGTGACAGCCTGGAGCCAGTGGCTCCCCAGGACCCACCGCCACGCCAGGAACCCAAACCCCGACTGGAGCAAGCACGATGAAATACCTGGTCACCGGCGCCGCCGGCTTTATCGGCTTCCATGTGGCGCAGCGCCTCTGCGCTGACGGCCATCGGGTGGTCGGCATCGACAACCTCAACGATTACTACGAGGTGAGCCTCAAGGAGGCGCGCCTCGCACGGCTCCAGCCCCTCCCCGGCTTCCGCTTCGAGCGGATGGACCTCGCCGACAGGAACGCCATGGCAAAGCTGTTCGCCCAAGAGCGGTTCGATCGGGTGATCCACCTCGGCGCCCAGGCGGGTGTGCGCTATTCCCTCGACAACCCCTTTGCCTATGCCGACAGCAACCTCACCGGCACCCTCACCGTGCTGGAAGGGTGTCGCCATCAGGGAGTGCAGCACCTGGTCTACGCCTCGTCGAGCTCGGTCTATGGCCTCAACGAGCAGATGCCGTTCAAGACCTCGGACGGGGTCGATCACCCCGTCTCCCTCTACGCGGCGAGCAAGAAGGCGAACGAACTGATGGCCCACTCCTACTCCCACCTCTACGGCTTGCCCACCACGGGCCTGCGCTTCTTCACCGTCTACGGCCCCTGGGGGCGCCCCGACATGGCGCTGTTCAAGTTCGTGCGCGCCATCCTCGCGGGTGAATCCATCGACATCTACAACCAGGGCCGGCTCAGCCGGGACTTCACCCATATCGACGACATCGTCGAGGGGATAGTGCGCGTCGCCGATCGCCCTCCCCAGGCGAACCCGGATTGGCAGGGGCAGAGCGACACCAGCTCAGCCCCCTACCGGCTGCTGAACATAGGCAACGGCAGCCCGGTGCGGCTGCTGGATTTCGTAGAGGCCATCGAAGCTGCACTGGGCAAGTCCGCCATCCGCAATATGCTGCCCATGCAGCCCGGGGATGTGGTCGCCACCTGGGCCGACACCGAGTCCCTGTTCGAGGTGACGGATTACAGACCCAGGGTCGGGCTGGCCGAAGGGGTCGCCAGCTTCGTCCATTGGTACCGGGACTACTATGGGGTCTGATCGCCCCACTCCCGCTCTGGCCATGCAAGAGGGGCTGCCACTGGCAGCCCCTCTTATATAGTCCCGGTTCAGGGCCCAGGGGTGTAACTGAACGGCACTGTCGTCGGGGTCAGCCCCATGCACACCGGCTTGAGGGCATAGGCCCGGGCCAGCAGCCAGTCGGTGCGATGGCGATTGCCGAGGTTATCCATGCGATCTGGCTCGAAGCAGCGCTCCATCAGATCGGCGGCCCCCAACACCCAGCGTCCCGGGGCCGCGGCGATCCAGGCGGCCGCCTCACGGGCCTGCTGTTCATCCGGCATCTGGTAAGAGTAATGCTTCAGTGGTTGTTGGCTGAACAGCAGATGCTGCTCCTTGAATCCCGCCAGCAGCAGTTCATCTTCCAAAGGCACCCGCTCGGCCGCCAGTGTCATCACCTCACGGGGCGTGCGCATGTCGTTGAGCCGCACCGTGATCCAGCTGGAATAGATGAGCCAGCCCACCGCCAAGGAACAGAGAATGGCGCTGAGGGGCGCCCGGCGCAGCAGGGCGTTGATGAGCAGCAGAGCCCCCCCCATCGCCAGCAAGGGCAACCAGGGCGCAGGCCCCAGATCCCCGAGCCGGGTCGCCAGTTTGGCGCTGAAGGCCAGCGCCAGCCCCCCCCCGATGCAGACGATGCCCAGCAGCCAACCTACCCCCCCGAGCAGCCGCCCAGGCCAACGCCGCATCAGCAGCTCCGCGATGAAGGGCGCAGCCAACAGGGCCAGCGCCGGCGTCCCCGGTGTGACATAGACGCCGCGCTTGCCCGGCGAGAGGGAGAAGAAGAGCACCGCTAGCACCAGATAGCCGAGCAGCAGTATGATGCGCTTGTCCTGCCCCAGGATGGCCCTGCGCCACGCCACCACCAGCCAGGGCAGCAGCAGGGAGAGGGGCAACCAGAAGAGCGGTATGACGGCGGTGAGGTAATACCAGAAGGGTTTGACGTGATGCCAGGCGTTGGCGTAGCGGGTCACCGTCTGGCGCAACAAGATGTTGTCCCGGTACGCCTGCAGAACGGGATCACCGCTCTGGGCCACGGCGAGCAGCATGGGCACCAGCCAGAGACTGATGGCCAGCAGCATGCACAGCGGCCCCGCCAGCCCCCTGAGCCAGTCGGCCCGGGTCGCGGTACGGATCCTGTCCCTGTGGGTCCAGAGTGCCGGGATCAGGATCAGCAGGGCCAGCAGCCCCACCCCCTTGGTGATGATGCCGAGCCCGGCGGCAAACCAGCCGAGCCAGTACCAGCGCCAGCCGCCACCGCAGAGCAGGAAGCGGACGAAGCCGTAGACCCCCAGGGTGATGAAGAAGGTGACCAGGCCGTCGATCTGGGCCGTCTTGGCCTGCAGGGTGAACTGGACGGTGAACAGCAGCAACAGCCCGGCCATAAAGCCGACCGCCGGGTTCCATAACCGACGCCCCAGGTCCCATACCAGCAAGATGGTCAGCAAGCCAGACAGCAGCGAAGGCAGCAGGAAGGCCACCTTGATGGAGCCGGTCAGCAAATACCCTATCGCTATCCCCCACATGAACAGGGGAGGCTTGTCCGGGTAGATCTCGCCGCCGCGCATGGGGAAGAGCCACTGGCCGCTCTCCACCATCTCCTTGGCGATCAGGGCGAAGCGGGGCTCGTCGGCGGGCCAGGGATCCCGCAGGCCGAGGCCGGCGGCCAGCACCACCAGCGCCGTCAACAGCAGCCAGCCGAGGGAACTCTGGCTCAGCAGGGGGCGATCATCGACCATGGCGGGCCTCGTCATCCTGGGGGATCTTGTCACGCTTCCAGCCCCTGTGCTGGATATCCAGATAGAGGCTGTAGAGGGCGGTAAAGGTGGGGAAGAGGTTCTGCAGCACGCCGACGGAGTCCTGTTTGGGAGAGAAGACGAAGTAGCTCAGGGTCATCAGGCTGCCGAGCACACTCATGTACCAGAAGAGACGCGGGATCACCGGCTTGCCGGCCCGTCTGGAGGCGATGAATTGCACCAGCCAGCGGCCGCCGAACATCAGCGCCCCCGTGTAGCCGATAAGCTTCCAGCCCGTGACATACAGGCCCGTCCAGTCCAGCCAGGTCAGCGGCAGGGAGAGCAAGGCATCGATCACTCCAATGTCTCCCTGACCTCGACCACCTTGGAGCGGCGCTGCAGCCAGCAGACGCCGACCACGTCCACCAGCCCGACCCAGAGCCGGTTCCAGACCCCGTATTTAGAGGCCCCCGCCAGCCTGGGTCTGTGGTTGACCGGCCAGGGGGACATGTGTCCCCCCTGGGCCTGGATCAGGGCCGGAATGTAACGATGCATATGGTTGAAGGCGGGCAGGCACAGATACCAGTCGCGGCGCACTACCTTGAGCCCGCAGCCGGTATCCGGGATGCCGTCTCGCAGCAGCCAATCGCGAAAACCGTTGGCCAGTCTGGAGGATAGGCGCTTCACCCAGTCATCACGGCGGTTGACACGATGACCGATAAGGCCCACCTGGCTCGGATCCGCCGCGAAGCGGCGCCTGGCCTCCTCCAGCATGGGGGGGATGTCGGCGGGATCGTTCTGGCCGTCACCGTCCAGCACCACCAGCCACTCGCCGCGGCCGTGGCGCACCCCGCTCAGCACCGCCATGCTCTGACCGACGGCCCTGGCATGACGCACCACGCGAAGGGAGGGGAAACGCGCCTTCAACTCGCACAGGACGGCATAGCTGTCATCCTCGCTGCCGTCATCCACGTAGATCAACTCGTAGTCATATTGCCCACCGAGGGCAGCCTCTATCTCGCCGATGAGGGGAGCCAGATTGTCCCGCTCATCCTTGGCAGGCACCACCACAGATACCGCGATTGAAGAACCCATATGCCCTTCCCGATCCAAAAAAGTTGTGATCAACCCGATCTTGAAAATAGAGCCAAAACCCCATTAATTCATATAAATACAATAACTTGAACTTCACCAGCCACAGTCTAGCACCCATCAATTAACAAAAACATCAATGAAATTGAATGACCATTATCTCCTGGGCACCTCACAAAAAGGCTGCTTTTGAAGCCCATCAGCGTCATTTTATCTGCCTGCCAAAGGTTCCATACCGTTTTCATCTCTGGTGGCTCCATACATAACCACATGTTCCAACGTCCGGCTGGCAACCCGCTCATCCAGAACCTATATCTTGCGGATACGAAAATGAGGTATCCATCATGCAGCGACTCTGCACTTGGGGCTGGGGGCTCTTGCTCCTGCTGGCCACCACATCGACCCATGCAGACAACTTTCGCCAGGCCCCCAAGGCGATGAGCGCCCTGCGCCAGGGAACGGCCATGGAGCGCAGCAACCCGAGGCAGGCCATCGCCCACTACTGCATCGCCGCCAGCCTCGGCAATCCGGAAGCCTATTTTCGTATCGGCCGCCTGCTGGCCCGCGGGCCTCAGGGGATCCGCAGCACCCGCCAGGCCAATACCTATCTCGCCATGGCCATGCGTCTGGGCAACCAGCAGGCCGCCCGCTACTACAACGAGCGGGTGGGCAACGCACCGCTCGGCACCTGTGGTGCGGGGGGCGGCTCGGGGGGCGCCCCCTGGGTACGCCCCGGCGTCCCCTTCGATCAGGAGGGCTATCTGGCCCGCCAGTCCATGAGCAAGCAGAAGCTCGCCGGCATGATCAAGCAGGCCGCCAAGCGCCACAGGGTCGATCCCCAGCTGGCGCTGGCCATCGCCATCGCCGAGTCCAATCTCAACAGCCTCGCCGTCTCTCCCAAACAGGCGCAGGGGGTGATGCAACTCATCCCCGAGACCCAGGCGCGCTTCGGGGTGACGCGTCCGTTCGATGCGGAGCAAAACATTCGCGGCGCCATGATCTATCTGAAATGGCTGGAGAAGCAGTTCGGCCCCGACTGGATCAGGATCAGCGCCGCCTACAACGCCGGCGAGCAGGCCGTGGTCCGCTATGGGGGCGTTCCCCCCTATCAGGAGACCCAGGAGTATGTACAGCGGGTGCTCTACTACTCGGGTCATGACCAGACCAAGAAGACCAGGACACCGGCGCGCTGACGTATCATCAGAGGATCCGCGTTCACACCGGCCCCAAGCACAGCCTATAAGCCCCGAATTAAGCATTCCTTAAGGCTCTCTGATGGGCGGGGCGCCCGCTCATCACGGCGCCTGGCCCCTGCGAGCCGAGAGGGATGCACAGATGGGATGCAGGTCCCGCTGCCCGCTTTGCCGCCCCTCTCCCATTGGTTTACAATCGACGGGTTTTTTGGAACCGGGTTGGCCACGGCCGACCTGGACCCACCACGCCATCAGTTCGTTAATGCCAAGACATTAAGCTGCTGAAAAGGAAGAGAATTAGCCAATGGCTCAATTTATTTACACCATGAACAGGGTCGGCAAGGTCGTGCCGCCCAAGCGTCATATTCTCAAGAACATCTCCCTCTCCTTCTTCCCGGGCGCCAAGATAGGCGTGCTGGGTCTGAACGGCGCCGGTAAATCCACCCTGCTGCGCATCATGGCCGGGATAGACACCGAGATCGAAGGGGAAGCCCGTCCACAGCCCGGCATCAAGATCGGCTACCTGCCCCAGGAGCCGAAGCTGGATCCGGAGCAGACAGTGCGCGATGCGGTCGAAGAGGCCGTCGGCGACGTGAAACGCGCCATGGCCCGTCTGGACGAGGTCTATGCAGCCTACGCGGATCCAGATGCCGACTTCGACAAGCTGGCCCGTGAACAGGGCGAGCTGGAGGCCATCATCGCCTCCCAGGGCGGCCACAACATGGAAAACCAGCTGGAGCGTGCGGCCGATGCCCTGCGCCTGCCGGCCTGGGATGCCCAGATCAAGCACCTCTCCGGGGGGGAACGCCGCCGGGTCGCCCTGTGCCGCCTGCTGCTGGAAAAGCCGGACATGCTGCTGCTGGATGAGCCGACCAACCACCTGGATGCGGAATCCGTGGCCTGGCTGGAGCGCTTCCTGCACGACTACGAGGGGACAGTGGTCGCCATCACCCACGACCGCTACTTCCTCGACAACGTGGCGGGCTGGATCCTGGAGCTGGACCGTGGCGAAGGCATCCCCTGGGAGGGCAACTACTCCTCCTGGCTGGAGCAAAAAGACGCCCGTCTGGCCCAGGAAGCGAGCTCGGAAGCCGCCCGTCGCAAGTCCATCGAGAAGGAGCTGGAGTGGGTTCGTCAGAACCCCAAGGGCCGTCAGGCCAAGTCAAAGGCTCGTATGGCTCGCTTCGAGGAGCTCAACACCAACGACTACCAGAAGCGCAACGAGACCAACGAGCTGTTCATTCCGCCCGGACCCCGCCTCGGCGACAAGGTCGTGGAAGTGGCGAACCTGCGCAAATCCTACGGTGACAGGCTGCTGATCGACGACCTATCCTTCTCCATTCCGAAGGGGGCTATCGTCGGCATCATAGGTCCCAACGGTGCCGGCAAGTCCACCCTGTTCCGCATGATGTCGGGTCAGGAGCAGCCGGACTCCGGCGCCATCACCCTGGGCGATACCGTGGTGCTGGCCTCGGTGGATCAGTTCCGCGACACCATGAACGACAAGAAGACGGTGTTCGAAGAGGTCGCCGACGGCCAGGATATCCTGCGCATCGGCAACTACGAGTTCCCGAGCCGCGCCTACATCGGCCGCTTCAACTTCAAGGGCTCGGATCAGCAGAAGCGCGTCGGCGAGCTGTCCGGTGGTGAGCGCGGCCGTCTGCACCTGGCCAAGCTGCTGCAGACCGGCGGCAACGTGCTGCTGCTGGATGAACCGACCAACGATCTGGACATCGAAACCCTGCGCGCTCTGGAGAACGCCCTGCTGGAGTTCCCGGGTTGCGCCATGGTCATCTCCCACGATCGCTGGTTCCTCGACCGCATCGCCACCCACATCCTGGACTACCAGGACGAGGGCAAGATCGAATTCTTCGAGGGCAACTTCACCGAATACGAAGAGTGGAAGAAGAAGACCTATGGCGCCGAGGCCGTCCAGCCCCATCGCGCCAAGTACAAGCGCATCGCCAAGTAAGGCGAGTCAGCACAACACACAAGGGGAGCACAGGCTCCCCTTTTTTTATTCCGATGTTGGACAGGCGAATTGCCGGCAGCCACAGGCAAGACAGTCTCAACGCCCCCGACGACCTTGTGATTAGCAAAAACGGGTGATGCCTGCTTATCCAAGGACGGCGCAAGAACACCTCATCCCAAACCGTTTCTTCACCCTATTGTCCCGCCACGCCCCCTTGAATGTCCGACTCTTTGCCGGCGAGAAGACCGGATAGCCGGAATAGGCTCATCTCATCTGGCGAGCCTGAAACTGCCCCGGGGTCAGCGCGAAGCGCGATCTGAATGCGGCGATAAAGGCGCTGACGTTCTCGTACCCGCAGCGCCCCGCGACCTGGGCCACGGCCTCCCCCTGCAACAAGTGGCCGAGGGCGTGAATGAGCCTCGCCTGCTGCCGCCACTGGCTGAAGCTGAGGCCGGTCTGCTGGCTGAACAGGCGGCTCAGGGTGCGGCTGCTCAGGCCACTCTGCTGCGCCAGCGCGTCCTGATGAATGGCGCTCTCTGGCCGTGCCAGCAGCCACTCTGCCACCTGCCGCGCTCGCCTGTCTGTGGGGAGAGGCAGTTGCAATGGCAGCTCGGCAGCCCGCTCTATCTCGTCGATCATGAGCGTCAGCAGATGCGCCAGATATGGCTCGCCAGGGGCCTGCTCGTGGGCAAGCCGGACCCTTTCCAGCAGGAGCAACAGGAAGTGATCCGCGGCGCGCACACAGGGAGAGGCCGGCAACCCGGCACAGAGCAGCGAGTCCAGATGCAGGCTATGGCACTCGCTGTCCGCCGAGATCCAGGCGCCGTGCCCCCAGTCGGGGGGAAACCAGCCTACGCTGCCCAGGGTCAGTGCGTACTGTGCCTGCCCGGTCTCCACCATGATCATGCCCCGCCTGACCCAGTAGAGCTGACAGGTCGGATGCCGGTGCCACTGGGTTTCATGTCTGCGCGGATGTATCAGACTCGCGATCTGCTCAATAGTCACGATGGCCGCTGCTCCGTATTGAATGTCAGACTGTCGTTACTATACCAGGGCGATCCGACCCTATGCTGGTTCCCTCACCCCACCACCGCGGAATATGCCCATGAATCCATCCACTATCGTTGAACAGGCGCTGTTCGAGATTGTCTGCACCCCTCTGCACGACGAAGCCAGGATTTCGGCCCTCTTCTCGCCACACTACCAACAGCGGGTCGATGGCGAGTCCCTGGATTATGCGGGGTTCGTCGCTCATATGGCGAAGCTCAAGCAGATCACCAGCGCCATCCAGGTCACCATCCTGGCCATCGCCAGCCAGCAGGAGGAAGTGCTGACCCACCACAGGGTCGACGTCACCAAGGCGGATGGCACTCGCGCCCAGATAGAGGTGTTCGCCCACTTCGTGGTGCAAGAGGGCCGGATCCTGTGCTGCGAAGAGCTCACCCGCATGGTGAGCGGCGCCGCGGCAGACCGTCGGCTGGGGAGCGTGCAGTAACTCAGTCCCGGGCAGGACTCCGGGTAGCCTCTCTCATCGAGCTCCACTATTTCGGCCTCTCCCGCCATTCGTGGGGCTCTCAAGAGGGCGGCAACCCTCTATAATCAGCCTCTTTCCCCAGCGATACCAGGCCATGCAGCAGACCACAGGCAGTGCGAAGAAACTCAACATCCAGATCCGCATCGAGCCCGGTTGTCTCGGGCCGGATGGCAAGAGCCACATCGATACCTTCTGCCTGGCCGCCAGCCGGATCTTCGCCACCCTGGAACCCGAACGGGTGAGCTGGGTGCTGATCCCGCGCCATGACAAGCAGTTGCCGGAGCAGGAGTTCTTCGTCGAGGGGCGCAAGCTGAGCGAGGAGCAGGCCGGCATGCTGCTGCAGCGCATGGGGCTGACCTTAAGCCTGTTGCAGGAGCGCAGCGATGCCCTGCTGGCCCAGCTGGTGGAGCGTTACTTCAAGACCCTCTGAGCCCCGGCCCCCGGAAAGCGCCTATCGAAACTCATTTTCTCTACCGCCATGGCAAACGTTTGAATTTTTGCTCTATTCATTGATCCGTCTCGCAGATCCGGGGTTTGTAAACGCGCCCGCCTGTGTAAAAATGTGCGCGCTGTCACGGTATCAGGACGAGTCTGGCGATGAAATCGCCAATGACAGGGTCAGTCTCCCTATGGATGGGTCTGGCCATCCCTGCTGCTTATTTCACGTCACCCATTGGAATCCAACATGAATCAACCACACAACGCCACCGAACAGGCCACCAGCCCGGCGGCCGGGCAGGGATTGCTCGATCGTCTGTTTGCCCTGAAAGGTCATGGCACCACGGCCCGCACCGAGGTCATCGCCGGGATCACCACCTTCCTGACCATGGTCTACATCGTCTTCGTCAACCCGCAGATCCTCTCCGCCGCGGGCATGGACACCCAGGCCGTGTTCGTCACTACCTGCCTCATCGCCGGTATCGGCAGCATTCTGATGGGGCTCCTGGCCAACCTGCCCATCGCCCTGGCCCCCGCCATGGGCTTGAACGCCTTCTTCGCCTTCGTGGTGGTGGCCGGCATGGGTTACTCCTGGCAGATTGGCATGGGTACCATCTTCTGGGGCGCTCTGGGGCTCTTGATCCTCACCCTGTTGCGGGTGCGCTACTGGCTCATCGCCAATATCCCCCTCACCCTGAGGGTCGGCATCACAGCCGGCATCGGCCTGCTCATCGCCCTGCTCGGTCTGCACAACGCCGGCATAGTGGTCGCGAGCCCGGCTACCATGGTGACGGTGGGCAACCTCACCTCCCTGCCCTGCCTGCTGGGTCTGCTCGGCTTCTTCCTGATCTGCATCTTCTCCGCCCGCGGCGTGCACTCCGCCGTGCTTATCTCCATGGTGGTCACCACAGGGCTGGGCTTCCTGTTCGGGGATGTCAGCTTCAAGGGCTTCGTCTCCATGCCGCCGAGCATCACTCCCGTGTTCGGTCAGCTGGATCTGATGGGCTCGCTCGATATCAGCCTAGCGGGGATCATCTTCTCCTTCATGCTGGTCAACCTGTTCGACTCGTCCGGTACCCTGATCGGGGTCACCAACCGCGCCAAGCTGGCCGATGACAAGGGACACTTCCCGCGCATGAAACAGGCCCTGGTGGTCGACAGCGTCAGCTCCGTCGGTGGCGCCTTCATGGGGACCTCCTCCGTCACTGCCTATATCGAGAGCAGCTCGGGCGTGGCCGTCGGTGGCCGCACCGGCCTGACCGCCATCGTCGTCGGTATCTTGTTCCTGCTGGCGATCTTCTTCTCCCCCGCCGCCGCCATGGTGCCGGCTTATGCCGCCGCTGGCGCCCTTATCTACGTGGGCGTGCTGATGTGCTCCGAGCTCACCCGGGTGAAGTGGGAAGACTTGACCGAAGCGGTGCCGGCCTTCATGACCGCCGTCATGATGCCGTTCAGCTTCTCCATCACAGAGGGGATCGCCGTGGGCTTCATCTCCTACTGCGTGATGAAGGCGGGCACGGGCCGCTGGCGCGAGATCAACCCCTGCGTGCTGGTGGTCGCCCTGCTGTTCGTGATCAAGTTCGTCTGGGTCGACGGCCAGTAAGCGCGGTTGCCGCAAACAAAAATGCCCGTCATCGACGGGCATTTTTTATGGCTGATTGCAGATGAATCGTGCGGTTAACGAATGCCGCGGGCCTCGCGGATCCACTCCCAGGCCTGCTGGATCTCCTGGGTCTTCTCCTTGGCCATCTCCATCATCTCCGGTGGCAACCCCTTGGCCGCCAGCTTGTCCGGGTGGTGCTTGCTCATCTCCTTGCGATAGGCGCGCTTGATCTCCTGATCACTGTCGCTCTCGCTCACCCCGAGCAGCTGATAGGCATCCTTGAGACGATCCTTTGAGGGCGCCTCCTGGCGATACTGCTGCCCCTGGCCACCCCCCTGATACTGGCCGTGCTTGAAGAAGTTCATCTGCGCCTCGGCCATGGCCAGGATCCGCGCCAGCTCGATGCGGCTGAAACCCAGCTCGTCGGCAATTGTCTGCAGGATGGCGCGCTCATCGGCCTCCACGCTGCCATCGGCGAAGGCCGCCTGCAGCTGGACTTCCAGGAAAAAGCGCAGGATGTCGCGCTGACCCTGGCTCGCCTGGCGGAATTCGGCGAGCGTCTCCCGCAGGGGGAAGCCGCTCTCCTTGCCCTGACGGAAGGACTCCTGGGCCCGCACCCGCTGCTCGCCGGAGAGGCGCATCCTGTCCATCAGGTTGGAGGCGACCCGGATCTCGTGTTCGGTGACCTGGCCGCTCGCCTTGGCGATGTGGCCCATGACGGCGAAGGTGGCGTGGAAGAAGACCGCCTGCTGTTGCTGGGTGGGGGCACGGCGGAACGACATGCCCATGCCCCGATCGAAACGATGACCTATCCAGAGGCCAAGCAGGGCACCGAAGATGTTGCCGAGCAGAAAACCGAAGAAGGCGCCAAGCACCTTACCCCAAATACGCATGTTTCAAGACCTCGTGATGTGTTGAGTGCTGCGTCCTTGCAACTGTTCGTCCAGCTCCCGCAGGCGCGCGACCGTGCCAATGTCTCGCCACTCGCCAGGGAGCTGGCTGCCCCCGACCCGGTCCGCCGCCATCCACTCTCTCAGCAGGGGGGCCAGCTTGCGAGCCCCGGCGGATAAATGACTGAAGGCCTCGGGGCGATAGAGGCCGACCCCGCTGAAGGTCAGGGCCGGCGCATCCAGCACCCGGCCGGCCTGCAGGGCAAAATCCCCATCTGGGTGCTGGGGCGGGTTCGGCACCAGCCAGAGATGGGCCAGATCCTCCCCAAGGGAAGTTTCGACCATCGTGGCGTAATCCAGATCCAGCCAGGTATCGCCATTGATCACCAGGAAAGGCTCAGGGCCCAGCAGGGGCAGTGCCTGCACTATGCCGCCGGCGGTCTCAAGCGCGGTATCTTCTGCCGACCACTGGATCCGAACCCCAAACTGGTGACCGTCACCTAAGGCCTCCACCAGCTTGTGGCCTAGCCAGGCGTGGTTGATGACGAGGCTCGTCACACCGGCGGCCTTGAGTTTCTCGATATGGTGGACGATGAGCGGCTTGCCCCCCACCGCCAGCAGCGGCTTGGGCAGGCTGTCGGTGAGCGGTCGCATCCGCTCGCCGCGACCGGCGGCCAGGATCATCGCCTTCATGCCAGGGCCTCGTCGGCAAATCCTGGCAGCACCTTTTGCTGCAACCAGTCGCCGAAGCAAGATAATACAGGGTAAGTGTCCCCGTGCAGGCGACAGACATCCACCACATAGCCCAGGGTCCGAGGAATGTCCTTCAGATAACCGGATTTTCCATCCCTGTGGTAGAGACGGGTGAAGATTCCCGCCGCCTTCAGATGGCGCTGCATGCCGGTGAGATCGGCCTGGCGCCGGAAGCCGGCATAGTCGATCCCGGCCAGCAACCCGGCCCCGCTCAAGGTGTCGAAGCCATGGCGCATGCCCTGCTCGATGACCTCATCGGGCCAACGCACGTAGCAGTCCTTCAGCAGGGAGACCAGGTCGTAACTCAGTGGCCCTATGACCATGTCCTGGAAGTCGATGATGGCCAGGGTGCTGGTAGCTGGGCTATCGCCGCCGCACACCATCAGGTTGCGGCTGTGGAAGTCCCTGTGCATCACCCCTTGAGGCTGGGCCAGGTTATTCTCGGTCAGGCAGGCGAAGGTATCATCCAGCAACTGTTGCTCCGCCTCACTCAGGACAAGCTGCAGGTGATGCCCCAGCAACCACTCGGGGAAGATGCTGTTCTCGCGCGCCATAAAGGCGGGATCAAAAGGCTCGAGGCCCAGTTCGACAGCGCCGAGTCGTGGCAACAGGGCGATGGCCTTGTCATACCAGGTCAGCACATTCTCTGCGTTCAGGCAGGCGATGAGCTGGGTATCGCCGAGATCCGTCACCGCCAGCAACCCCTGCTCGTAATCCACCCCCTTCACCTCGGGAGCCAGCAGGCCCATCGCCTTCAAGGACGCAGCGTTGCGAACAAATTCATGATTTTTTTCGGTTTTCGGATTAGCATCCACCCACACCAGACCGGCACCACGGAAATAGCGGCGAAAACTGGCGTCACCGGAGATCAGGGTCAATTGAAGATTGGCATCACCGGAAATCCGGCGCGCCCAGTGCAATAACAGGGAATCGCGATCGTGCATGAGTCGGGGACCAAATTGGAAAGCAGCTCTTGGCTGTTAGCCCTGGCCGCAATAATGCTTTATCATTGCCGGCTAACATAAAGCAATGACATGCAATGTCAACTTGATGGATCCTGACATAAAATGCATGCCCTGATTCAACCGTCTTTACCACGGATTGCGCGAGCCTTTCACATGACAAAATGGACACTGGGCACTTCTGGTCCCATCGCCCTGACTATCAGCCTTGTTCCAGCCCTGAGCCCGATCACGGTGCAGGCTGCGCCAATCAACGCGCCGCCGGCGACCGGGATCCTCGACAGCCTCTGCTATGACTATGTACCCAAGGTAGAAAAGCCGAGCTCCAATGAGGAGGCCAACGCCCAGCCCGTCGAGGTGGATGCGGATCGCCTGGAAGCCAAGCAGGGGGGCACCGCCGTCTATGAAGGGGACGTCAAGGTTCGTCAGGGGGTGCGCAAATTCGACTCCGACTATGCCCAGCTCGATCAGAAGAGCCGGGATGTCATCGCCATCGGCAACATCTACTACAACGATGGTCAGATCACGGTCACCAGCGACAAGACCCTGAAGTCCAACCTGGATACCAAGGATTCCGAGCTGGAAGAGGGCAAGTATCAGGTTCACGGCTCGCCGGTGCGCGGCTTCGCCGAGAAGGTGACCATGACCAACGACAACCAGAACATAGTGCTGGAAGGGGCCCAGTACACCACCTGCCCCCCGGGCCAGGAAGCCTGGACTCTGAAGGCGGGCAGCATCGACATCGATCAGGGCGAGGTATTCGGGGAAGCCTGGAACGCCAGCCTCTGGCTCTATGACTACCCGGTCTTCTATTTCCCCTATATCAACTTCCCCATCAAGGATGAGCGCAAGACGGGCCTGCTCTACCCGGGTTACACCCAGAGCTCCAAGAACGGCATGGACATCACCCAGCCGTTCTACTGGAACATAGCCCCGAACTACGACGCCACCATCACCTCCCGCTTCATGGACAGACGGGGCCTGATGGAACAGGTCGAGTTCCGCTACATGCCGGATCCGGCCCACGTGGGCAGCCTCTATTTCGAGAACCTGGCCAACGACAAGCAGTACGACGAGACTGACAGCCTGAACGATCACCTCTCGGACGGCCATCGCTATCTGCTCAACGCCCGTCACACCTCCATGTTCATGGACAACGCCCTGCGGGTGTCGGTGGACTACACCAAGGTGCGGGACCGGGACTACAACTACTTCAACGACTTCTCCCCCAAGGTGGGGACCCAGGTCGACAACCAGTTGCAACAGTCCCTGATGGCGGGTTACTTCCAGCAGAACTGGAACCTCAACGCCGAGGTGCGGACCTACCAGATCCTGCTGGCCAGCGCCCAACAGCCCCACGAGCTGATGCCGCGCATCAACCACAACTACTACCACCAGGGCAGCTGGTACGATCTGGCCTGGAATACCGAGCTCACCAACTTCGGCTACAACAACGATCAGGCCATCGAGCAGAACCAGGGTGAGGCCTATACCGGCACCCGCTTCTACACCGCTCCCACCCTGACCGTTCCCCTCATCGATGAGGCCGGCTACTTCCTCGACAGCCAGTACAAGCTGATGTACACCCGTTACGATCAGACGGTACCGGACAACATGAGCAGCACCTTCACCAGCAGGTTCACGCCTCAAGACGGTGGAGGAGTCACCCTGGAAGAGGGGACCATCACCCGGGTACTGCCCTCGTTCCGCCTCAAGGGGGGCATGACCTTCGAGCGGGAGCAGCAGTGGTTCGGGAAAGAGGGGGCCAACCAGACTCTGGAACCCGAGTTCCAGTATCTCTACGTCCCCTACAAGGATCAGGACAACATAGGGGTCTATGACTCCACCACCATGCGCCAGGACTACTACAGCCTGTTCAGCGATCGCCGCTTCGCCGGCCTGGATCGCATCAGCGACTCCAACCGACTCTCTGTCGGCCTCACTACCCGTATTTATGATCCCGCCGGGGATGAACGAATCCGACTGGCCGTTGCCCAAGCCTTCGACTTCGTAGCCCCCAGGGTCAAGCTCTACTCCAGCGATGTGGCGAGCACCAACAACCGCTCCCCGCTGTCGTTCGAGGGGGACGCCAAGATCAACGAGCAGTGGTTTGCCCACGCGGGTGCACAGTATGATTTTGACAAGAGCCAAATCAGCTCCGCCAACAGCGCGCTGGAGTACCGCCACGAGAAGCTGATCAGCCAGCTGAACCACCGCTTCGTGCGGGACGCCAACTACGACCTCGACAACAAGGGTCAGGTCACCGACCTCAACCAGATCGGTCTGTTGCTGACCACACCGCTCAATGATCAGTGGCACCTCTATGGTGGCTACTATCAGGAGCTCAACCAGAACGTGAAGTCAGACCGCAAGGTGGGTCTGAAATATGACTCCTGCTGCTGGAGCATCAACTTCAACCTGGAGTGGGTCAACACCCCGGACAACGTGGATATGAGGCCGACATCCGAGCGCAGTCTGGGTATTCAATTTGAGATGAAAGGATTGGGTAGCGTGGGGACGGGTCCGAAGGGTACCTCCCTGGATACCGAAGCATTGCCTTACATTCGTCCGTTTAACCTGCGAGACCAATAACCGGTCTGGCAAACGCCTTGAGAGATGGATATGAAGAAGACGTTGATTTCCCTGCTGACCGCAGGCCTGTTTGGAGTCATGAGCCAGGGTGCCATCGCCGCCCCCGAGCTGATGGACAAGGTGCTTGCCGTGGTCAACAAGGACGTGGTACTGGCCAGCCAGCAGGAAGCCCTGGTGCAGAAGGTGAAGGCCTCCGCCCAGGAGAGCGGCCAGTCCCTGCCCGATGACGCCACCCTGCGCAAGCAGGCGCTGGATCGCCTGATCCAGGAGAGCCTGCAGCTGCAACTGGCGGATCGCCAGGGGCTCAAGATCAGCGACACCCAGCTGGAGCAGGCCATCCAGAGCATCGCCGCCGACAACAAGATGACCCTGGAGCAGCTGCGTGCCCAACTGGAGCGTGAGGGTCTGACCTATGCCCAGTATCGGGAAGAGGTGCGCCGCGAGATCCTGATGAACGAGGTGCGCCGCAATCAGGTTCGCCGCCGCATCAACATCTCCGAGCAGGAGGTCAAGCAGGTGGTCGAGGCCCTGAGCAAGCAAGGCCAGCAGCAGACCGAATATCACATCGGCCATATCCAGGTCGCCCTGCCTGACAACCCCAATGCAGAGCAGCTCAACGCCGCCAAGGCCAAGATCGAGCGCATCCTGGCCTCCCTGAAGGAAGGGGCGGACTTCCGCAAGCTCGCCATCGCCGAGAGCAACGGTCCCAAGGCTCTGGAAGGGGGAGACTGGGGCTGGATGAGCCCACAAGAGATGCCCACCCTGATGGCCGAAGCGGTCCAGGGGGCCGGCAAGGGTGACATCGTCGGCCCGCTGCGCTCCGGCGCCGGCCTGCACATCATCAAGATCTTCGACACCAAGGGTCAGCAGCAGGTGATGCAGACCGAGGTGAAGGCTCGCCACATCCTGATCAAGCCCTCCATCATCCTGAGTGAGGAGAAGGCCAAGGGGACCCTGGACGGCATCCTGCACGACATCAAGAGCGGCAAGGCCAGCTTCGCCAGCATGGCGGAGAAGTACTCCGAGGATCCGGGCTCCGCGGTACAGGGGGGTGAACTGGGCTGGTCCGATCCCAACGTCTACGTGCCGGAATTCCGCGACATGGTCAATCGCCTGCAACCTGGCCAGATCAGCGAACCCTTCCGCACCAGCCACGGCTGGCACATAGTGCAGCTGGAAGATCGCCGCAGCCAGGATGCCACCAGCAAGGCCCAGGAGCAGCGCGCCTATCAGCTCATCTTCAACCGCCGCTTCACCGAAGAGTCCCAGGCCTGGCTGGATGAGCTGCGCGACGAAGCCTACATCCAGATCGAACCCAATTAATGGGCGATGCGCAGATGAACAGCCAACATCCAGATCGCGTCCAGACGCAGACGCACTGCCGTCGTCTCGCCATCACGCCGGGTGAACCGGCGGGCATAGGCCCGGATCTGGTGCTGCAGATAGCCCTGCAGGATTGGCCTCACCAGCTGGTGGTGATCGCCGATCCCGCCCTGCTGCGCGAACGGGCCGCCCTGCTGGGGCTGTCCATCGAGCTGGAACCCTATGACGCCAGCGCCCCTGCCCGCCCCCAGCGGGCGGGGACGCTCACCGTCTGCCCCCTGCCCCTGGGTGCCCCTGCGGTACCCGGCGAGCTCGATGAGGGTAACGGCGCCTATGTGCTGAATACCTTGCAGCGAGCCTGTGACGGTAACCTGAGCGGCGAGTTTGCCGCCGTGGTGACCGGGCCGGTGCACAAGGGGATCATCAATCAGGCCGGGGTCTCGTTCAGCGGTCATACCGAGTTCTTCGCCCAGCAGTCGGGCACCGCCGACGTTGTCATGCTGCTGGCGACTGAGGGGCTCAGGGTGGCGCTCGCCACCACCCACATTCCGCTGGCCTACGTGGCCAAGGCCATTACCGAGGATCGCCTCGGCAAGGTGATCCGCATCCTGGATGCGGATCTCAAGCAGAAATTCGGCATAGCTCAGCCCCGGATCTACGTCTGTGGCCTCAATCCCCATGCCGGGGAAGGGGGGCACCTCGGCCGGGAGGAGATCGAGGTGATCGAGCCCGCCCTGGCCGCCTTGCGCCAGGAGGGGATCGATCTGGTCGGCCCCCTGCCCGCCGACACCCTGTTCCAGGACAAATACCTCAAGGATGCGGATGCGGTACTCGCCATGTACCACGACCAGGGGCTGCCCGTGCTCAAGTACAAGGGCTTTGGCAACTCGGTCAATATCACCCTGGGACTCCCATTCATCCGCACTTCGGTGGATCACGGCACCGCGCTGGATCTGGCAGGCAAGGGCCTGGCCGATCCCGGCAGCCTGGTCACCGCGATTAACCACGCCATTCAGATGGTAGAGAAAAAATAATATGAGCAGTAAGGTGCACATGGGCCACACGGCCCGTAAGCGTTTCGGTCAGAACTTCTTGCATGACAGCTATGTGATCGATCAGATAGTGGCCGCCATCAACCCGCAGCCGGGTCAGAACTTGGTGGAAATCGGCCCGGGTCTGGCCGCGCTGACCGAGCCGGTCGCCGCCCAGATGGACAAGATGACGGTGGTCGAGCTGGACAGGGATCTGGCCGCCCGCCTGCGCGAACATCCGACGCTGAAAGACAAGCTGACCGTCATCGAAGCCGATGCCATGCGCTTCGACTTCGGCACCCTGATGGGGGAAGGCAAGGGACCGCTGCGCATCTTCGGCAACCTGCCCTACAACATCTCCACCCCCCTCATCTTCCACCTCTGCGAGTTTGCCGATCGGGTGGAGGACATGCACTTCATGCTGCAAAAGGAAGTGGTGCTGCGTCTGGCCGCCGGCCCCGGCAGCAAGGCCTATGGCCGCCTGAGCGTGATGACCCAGTACTACTGCCAGGTCGTCCCCGTGCTGGAAGTCGGCCCTGGGGCCTTCAAGCCCGCCCCCAAGGTGGATTCCGCCGTGGTGCGCCTCATCCCCCACAAGAATCCTGTCCACGTGGCCAAGGACATTCGCTGCCTGAACCGGGTCTGCACCGAGGGCTTCGGCCAGCGTCGCAAGACCATTCGCAACAGCTTCTCCAACTTCATCACCGACGCCCAGCTGACCGAGCTTGGGATCGATGGCAACCTGCGCCCGGAGAACCTCTCCCTCGAGCAGTTCGTCATGATCGCCAACTGGCTGGCCGATCAGCAGCAGGCCTGATCCCATGGCACAGCCCCGGATACAGATCCGCCCGCACCCCAGCTATGTGGCGGGCACCCAGGATCCTTACCATTTTCTCTACCTCATCGAGATAGAGAATCTGGGGCCGGGTACAGTGCAGCTGCTGCATCGACGCTGGCTCATCACGGATGCCGATGGCAAGATGCAGGAAGTGGAAGGCCCCGGGGTGGTCGGTGAACAACCCTTCATAGCCCCCGACGAGACCTTCAGCTATCAGAGTGGCGTTCCCCTCGCCACTCCCTTTGGCGTGATGGAGGGCAGCTACCTGCTGCAGGATGAGTCCGGGCAACAGTTCGAGGCTCCCATCCCTCCCTTCACCCTGGCCGTACCCAATATCATTAACTGAGGTTTCATGGCGAATTGCTTTGTCGGCGACATTCAGGGCTGCTACGACGATCTGCGCCGTCTGCTGGATCTTGCCGAATTCGACTCCGATAAGGACACCCTCTGGCTGTGCGGCGATCTGGTCGCCCGTGGTCCGGATTCCCTCAACACCCTGCGCTTCGTCAAGTCGCTGGGAAGCCGCGCCGTCACCGTGCTCGGCAACCACGATCTGCACCTACTGGCTGTGGCCAACGGGGTCGCGCCCCTCAAGAAGAAGGACAGGCTGCAGGCCCTGATGGAGGCACCGGATCGGGACGAACTGCTGGAGTGGCTGCGCCAGCGCCCCCTGCTGGCGGAACATCCCGATCTGCCCATCATGATGATCCATGCCGGCCTCTCCCCCGCCTGGGATGCCCGCACCGCCCGCAACTGTGCCCGCGAGGTGGAGAGCCTGCTGCGCGGGGATCAATACCAGTGGCTGCTGCACAACATGTACGGGGATCAGCCGGACAGCTGGGATGACAGCCTGATGGGGATAGAGCGCTACCGCTACATCATCAACAGCTTCACCCGCATGCGTTTTTGCTACTTCGACGGTCGGCTCGACTTCAAGTGCAAGAAGGGCCCGACGGAATCCACCCCCGGCCTGCGCCCCTGGTTCGAACAGCGGGAGCATCACGTGGACGATCCCATACTGGTGTTCGGCCACTGGGCAGCCCTGATGGGGGTCACCGGCAAGGAGGACATCAAGGGGCTAGATACCGGCTGCGTCTGGGGCAACAGCCTCACCCTGTGGCGTTATGAAGACGACGCCCTGATTGCGACCCCCTGCCCCGCCTACGCCAAGTGAGGCGGACGCCCCCCTAATGAAACGGGCCCGGCATCACTGCCGGGCCCGTTTTCTTGCCAAGGCTTCAAAGGCTAGAGTTTGCGCCCCAGCCGTTTCTCCACCTGGCGCCGCTCCCACTCGGGACCGAACAGCTTGAACGGCTGGAACAGGTTGATGGCGTGGGACATCAGCCCCAACCCCCAGCCCAACATGGGCCACCAGGCCCAGATATAATCCGGGTTGCTCAGGTAGTTGATGACGAACAGCCCCCCTATCACCAGCACATAGCTGATGAGGTGGCCGTAGAAGCCCTTGAGCCCCTCCACGAACTTCATCGCCTCCCGCTCGTCCCGGGCGACATGCACCGCCCCCTGACCGTCGAACTCATGCCCTTTCATCTCGCTCTCCTGTAGTTGAGTCACGTCGAGCTCAAAGACGGAGGCCAGGGCCTTGAGGGATTCCAGTCCGGGCTGCTGCCCCTGCTCGATCCGCTGTATGGTGCGCACACTCAGACCGGAGAGGGTGGCCAACTGCTCCTGGGACCAACCCCGCTGTAATCTCAATTTCCTGACTATCATCATCGGCTCCTCGTGATTTTGGACAGGGTCAGCATAAGGCCGGGGACGGGGCGGCGACACGACAAAGCCCTGACATCGACCTGACTATCTTTTTAAATCAATGTCTTATAACTCTTCCCCGTTCACGTTTCAGAGGCTTTGCATCAGCTCGGCGGCGATCTCGAACGAGCGCAGCCTGGCCTCATGGGAGACGATGGGGCCGTTGAACATCAGCTCGTCGGCCCGGGTCTCGGCCAGCAGCGCCTGCAGGCCGTGGCGCACCTTGTCTCTGTCGCCCACCAGGGAGCGGGCCAGGGTCTGCTCCATCGCCATCAGCTCACGGGGTGACCACTCCTCCCCCAGATCCTGCACCGGCAGGGGCAGCTTGCCCGCATCGCCGCGATAGAGGCGCAGGAACTGCTGCTGCAAGGTGGTGAACAGGAAGCGGGCCTCCCTGTCGCTGTCGGCGGCGATCATGTTGATGCACACCACGGCGTGTGGCTTGGGCCAGCGGGTCGATGGCCGGTACTGGGTGCGATAGAGCTCCAGCGCCTGCAACAGCAACCCGGGGGCGAAGTGGGAGGCAAATCCGAATGGCAGCCCCATGGCCGCCGCCAGCTGGGCGCTGTAGAGGCTGGATCCCAGCAGCCAGATGGGCACATGCAACCCCTGGCCGGGGACGGCCTGCACGGCCCCCACCTCATCGCCGAAGTAGTGCATCAGCTCGCGCACATCGGCGGGGAAGTCATCCACCTCGCCGCTCTTCTGGCGCCGCAGTGCCTGCATGGTGCGCTGATCGGTGCCGGGCGCACGCCCCAATCCCAGGTCGATGCGATCCGGATAGAGGGAGGCCAGGGTGCCAAATTGCTCCGCGATCACCAGGGGGGAGTGGTTCGGCAACATGATGCCCCCGGCCCCCAGCCGCAGCGTGCGGGTGCCGCCGGCCAGATGGCCGATCAGCACCGAGGTGGCGGCGCTGGCGATGCCCGGCATGTTGTGGTGCTCCGCCAGCCAGTAGCGGTGGTAGCCCCACCCTTCGGCATGACGAGCCAGGTCCAGTGAATGGCGGAATGATTCGGCCGGCACTGCACCTTCGGGGACGAGTACCAGATCGAGGACGGAATAAGGGATGGCGGACATGGGACACTCCATTGCGTCAGGTTCAACAAGCTGCGGGCAATGTAGCATGAGATATCTCGATGACACATACCGAGCCGCTCCGAACCCAGACAAGATTTCATGCGAGGCCCATCGTCATTTATGAGAAGAATCACAACTCATTGTTATAGTTTGTTTTTTATCACTCACAACTGCGCTATGCCAGTCTCTGGCGGTCGTCAAGTGACACTTTCCACACTAACAACAAGCTTCGCACGGCACTACCCTCTGCTGGCTCGTCATCTGTCGTGGGCAGGACCCTCAACGATACCAACCGGAGAATACAGGCATGAATGCGACTACTGATACCAAGACCGGCCTCTTCCTCGCCACCTTCGACATCGGCAAAGCCATACCGGGCGCCCCCCTGCTGCGCCTCAACCTCAGCGTCTATACCCCGGGCGAGACCCTGAGCGGTGTCGCTCACCTGACCCAGGCCACCAATCCGCCGCTGGATCAAGCCTCCGACGTGAAAGGCCAATACACCTATATGTGCGTCATGCCCAAGCAGTGCCACGTCCTGGTGACGGCTCAGGGCTACCCCATCATCAAGTGGCCGCAACATGCGGGCATAGGCCCCGTGATCCTGCCTAACTTCGAGCTGCGCATGGTGCTGAGCGAAGACTGGAAGTCCGGCACAGCCAACTACAAGTATCAAGATAACCAGCAGAAGTGGCACGAGGTGAAAGACGCCCCCGTCACCCTGGTGCCCGCCGCCGTGCTGGCCTGATCCCGGCGGCCCCGCGGGGCCGCTTTTTCCCTCTAAGATTCTTCTGCCCGTTGCTGTGTTTTTTGTCATCCTTCGAACACACTGAATTGTCGCCCGAGGCGATAAGTGAACGTGGGACAAGGATGCGTCCATGACAAAATCAAAGCTCAACTGCCGACCCTTCTACGTGCATATCGCCACCCTGTTTATTCTGCTGTTCACCGTGCTGGGGGGCGCCCTCATCCTGCTGCAATATCGGCAGGCCATGCAGCAGGGGCTGGAGCACGAGCGCCAGAGCTTCCTGCAATATCGCGAACAACTGGCGCTGGCCCTCAAGCTGAACGAACGCCCGGCCCGCATGTCCCTGAGCCTGCTGCGCAGCGGACAACTGGCGGCCATGACGGATCTGGAGGCGCGCCTCACCTATCTGCCCCAGCTGGCGGAGGTGCTGGCCAACAGCACCAGCTATGGCGCCATCTATGCGGGCTACGCGAACGGCGACTTTTTTCTGGTGCGCAAGCTGACCCAACGCGCCAGGGAGCGGCTGGAGCAGGCTCCGCCCGCCAGCTATCTGCTGGTGCAGAGCCTGAGCCAGGGCCAGGGGGAGTTCCTCTACTTCGACAAGCGGCTCCATCTGCTCGAGCGGCGGCTGATGCCGGACTACAGCTTCGACCCCCGCAGCCGCGACTGGTACAAGGAGGCCCGCTGGCAGACCGGCATCATAGTGACCCACCCCTACCTCTTCTTCACCACCAGAGAACCCGGCATGACGCTGGCGGTGGAGAGCGACGATCGCCAGGCGGTGATCGGGCTGGATACTGGGGTCGAGGGGCTCTCTGCCCTGATCGGGGGGCTCTCCCTGCCCAGCCACTGCCAGCTGGTGCTGTTCGATGAGATGGGGACCTTGCTGGCAACGGATCCCAAGCAGCTGCCGAGCTTCGATCAGCTGAGCCGCCTGCCCATGCTGTCGGCCCTCAATCACCCCGTGCTGACCCAATTGCAGCAGCAGATAGTCACCCACCCCACCCTGCTGCACGAACAGGGCGAGCAGACCCTCACCCTGACCACGGCGGAGAGACGCGACTGGCTGGTCAACCTCTCCCCCCTCGGGGAGGGCTCCCCCTTCTACATCGCCCTGCTGGTCCCCACGGAGGCGCTGGCGGCGCAGGCCAGGCAGGAGGCGCTGCAGAATCTCATCTGGGCCCTGGCCGGATTGCTGCTCCTGCTGCCCATCATCTGGCTGGTAGCCAGACGCACCGCAGCCCCCCTGCTGGCGCTGACCCGGGAGGCGGAGCGGATCCAGCACTTCGACTTCAGCGGGCGCAAGGAGCCCGACTCCCCCATCCGGGAGATAGACGATCTGGCCCGCACCATGTCGGGGATGCGGCTGACCCTGGGCAACTTCATGAACATGGGACGGGCGCTCTCGGCCGAGCGCCGCTTCGATTCCCTGCTCAACCGCATCCTACACGAGACGGTGGCGGCGGCGCAGGCCGAAGGGGGCTGCCTCTATCTCGCCCAGGAGAAACAGATGACGGCGGTGCAGGCCATCTGGCAACAACAACCTCTCCCCTGCGAGCGAGTCCATTGGCAAGAAGAACTGCTCGGCGGGCTCTATCATACGGAGCGGCTCAGCCACCCCCTGGATGAGGGGCGCTGGCAGCAATACCTGGCGGACTGGGGCCCCTTCCCCGGCCCCCATCAGCTGCTGGCCGAACCCCTCTACAACCACCGCCAGGAGCTGATCGGCTGCCTGCTGCTGATCCTGCCCCAATGCTCCGACTCCGAGCTGGCCTCGCGCATCAGCCTGATCGAGGCGCTGGCGGGCATGTCCGCCTCCGCCATCGAGAACCAGCGCCTGCTGGAGGAGCAGAAACAGCTGCTGGAGGCCTTCATCGAGCTCATCGCCGGCGCCATCGACGCCAAGAGCCCCTACACGGGTGGCCATTGCCAGCGCGTGCCCGAGCTGACCCGCATGCTGACGGAGGCGGCCTGCGCCCAGCAGCAGGGGCCCTTCGCCGCCTTCCACCTGAGCGAGGAGGAGTGGGAAGCCATCCACATCGCGAGCTGGCTGCACGACTGTGGCAAGGTCACCACCCCGGAGTTCGTGGTCGACAAGGCCACCAAGCTGGAGACCCTCTACGACCGCATTCACGAGGTTCGCACCCGCTTCGAGGTGCTCAAGCGCGACGCCTACATCGAGGAGCTGGCCTCCCGTCTACCGCCCCAGGAGCGGCTGGCGAGCCAGAGCGCTGTGGCCCCGCTCTGGTCCACCCTGGATGAAGAGTTCGCCTTCGTCGCCGAATGCAACCTGGGGGGCGAGTGGATGGCACCGGAGAAGCTGGCGCGGCTGAACGCCATAGCCGGTCGAACCTGGCTGCGCACCCTGGATGACAGGCTGGGGGTCAGCCGGGAGGAGCTCAGGCGCCACCCCGATGGCGAAGGCCCGGCCCTGCCCTGCCTCGAGCCCTTGCTGGCGGACAAGCAGGTGCACCTGATTCCCAGGCCCAGACAAGAGAATCTGACCGATCACAATCCCTGGGGCTTCAAGGTCAGGGTGCCCACCCAGCTCTACAACCGGGGGGAACGTTACAACCTCGCCATCACTCGCGGCACCCTCACCGAGGAGGAGCGCTACAAGATCAACGACCACATAGTCCAGACCATCCGCATGCTGGAGCGCCTCCCCTTCCCCCGACACCTTCGCAAGGTACCGGAGATCGCAGGGGGGCATCACGAGCGGATGGACGGTACCGGCTACCCGCGCCAGTTGCAGGGTTCACAGATGAGCATCCCCGCCCGCATCATGGCCATCGCCGATATCTTCGAGGCGCTGACCGCAAGCGATCGCCCCTACAAGTCCGGCAAGACGGTCTCCGAGGCGCTCACCATCATGCTGCGCATGGTGGAGGAGCAACACATAGATCCGCCCCTGTTCGACCTCTTCATCGAGAGCGGCGTCTGGCGCGACTATGCGAAGCGCTTCCTCTCCCCCACCCAGCTGGACGAGGCGCAGTGCCAGACCCTGCTGGCAGGCAGTGGCCGCTCCGCGAACCTGTCGAGTGCATCGTCATAAGGAAAGCGGGTGAAGGACTAACCTTGCGATAAAGGCAGAACCGCCACAGCAGAGCCCCGCTCGCATGACGCCCATAAAAAAACGGCCAACCCGAGTTGACCGTCTTGAATCGCGACAGTGAGCCTTAGAACAGTAGATGGGCCACGCCGGCGATGACCGGCAGCGTCACCAGGGTGCGCAGCAGGAAGATGACGAACAGCTCCCACAGCTTGACCGGGATCTTGCTGCCGAGCAGCAGGGCGCCCACTTCCGACATGTAGATGAGCTGGGTGACCGACATGGCGGCGATCACGAAGCGGGTGATGTCGCTCTCTATGGTGGAGGCCAGCACCGCCGGGATGAACATGTCCGCGAAGCCCACCATGATGGTCTTGGAGGCCGCCTCGGCCTCCGGCAGTTGCAGCAGCTCAAGCAAGGGCACGAAGGGGGCACCCAGCCAGTTGAACACAGGGGTGTGCTCCGCCAGCATCAGGGCGCAGGTGCCGATGGCCATCACAACGGGCAGCACGCCAAACACCATGTCCAGCGCATTCTTCACCCCTTCCCGCACCACGGCGCCGAGGTCCGTCATGCTGTCGGCCTTGGTCAACGCACGCTGGTAGCCATAGCTCAGCACGCTGTGCTGATGGGGGATGGTCTCCTGCTTGCGGCACAGGGGGGTGCCGTCGCTGTAGACATCCTTCTTCCAGGAGAGCGGCGGCAGGCGCGGCACGACGATGGCCGCGACCACACCGGCCAGGCAGACCGTCAGGTAGAAGGGCACGAACATGTGCTCCAGCTTCACCTGGGAGATCACCACCAGGCAGAAGGTGATGGAGACCGCCGAGAAGGTGGTGCCGATGACTGCGGCTTCCCGCTGGGTGTAGAACTTGCCTTCATACTGCTTGCTGGTGAGCAGGATGCCGACGCTGCCATCCCCGAGCCAGGAGGCGAAGCAGTCCACCGCCGAGCGGCCCGGCAGGCGGAACACGGGCCGCATGATGCGGGTCATCATGGTGCCGACGAACTCCAACAGACCGAAGTCCAGCAGCAGGGGCAACAGCAGGCCCGCGAAGATGAATACAGAGAACAGCACCGGCAGCAGATCGTTGAGCACCAGGCCACCGGTCGCCCCGGAGCGCAGCATTTCGGGCCCCACCTCGAAGAAGGTCAGCAGCACGAAGACGCCCCCCAACACCCGCACGCAGGCCCAGAACGGGGAGACGTTGAACAGGCTGTTGAGGAAGGGACGACGGACCAGGATGGCCGGCTTGAACAGCCAGGCGACCAGGGTCAGCAGCATGGTAGTGGTGATGATGGCGCTGACCATGGCCACCAGGTGATCGGCAAATACCGTCTGCACCAGCTTCGCCAGCACGGCGACGGGGATGGTGACGTTACCGTCATAGATGACCGGGGTCATGAACAGCAGGATCCCGATGAGGGACGGGACGAGGAACATCAGCAGGTTGCGGCGGGTACGGATCGCCGGTGCCTGCAGGGTCTTTTCCAACATGATTTACAGCCTTATTGTGACTTTTCCTTCAGCCAGACCGCCTGCATATTCATGCCCTCGCCCGACAAACGGGCGCAAGAATAACCCAAATAAATGCACAAACAAGCTTTTAACGGATCATTTCAAGCATAAATATTTTTACAGGCAAGCCATCCATCAGAACAAACCAAAACAGTCATGCATATTGATTCAACATCAACTAGTTAGCATATTGTTTCAAATAGGTTAAGTTCAGCTGCGCAGTATAAATTGTCACAAACAACAGGCAATAAGCTGCATGGCAAATATATCTATAAGGTGATCCGGTCGAGCTTCCCATAAAAAAACCGGAGCCTGTTGCCAGGCTCCGGTCTCGTCGCGACGGGGTGAGGATCAGTCGCGCACGTAGATGACTTCGACGCCATCGTCGTCTTCGTCATCCCAGTCATCGTCGTCATCCAGGGCGTCGTCGAAGGCCTTGGACGCCGCCAGGGCCTCGGCTTCCGCCTGAGCCAACTGGTTCTTGTGGTAATCGTCCCACTTGAACTCCACCTTCTCGATGGCAGCCTTGGCATCGGCCTCCAGCTGACGGGGCATGGTATCCAGCAGATCCAGGATGTCGTAGCACACCTTCTTGGTGCCTTCCTTGGTGATGGCGGTGATGGCGTAGACGGGCCCTTCGTGGTTCAGGGCGGCCTTCACTCTGTCCATCACCTCCTGAGCCTCTTCTTCCAGGATCAGGTCCATCTTGTTGAACACCAGCCAGCGCGGTTTGCTCGCAAGCTCCGGGCTGTATTTCTCCAGCTCGCGGACTATGGTCACCGCATTGTCGGCAGGATCCGAGCCATCCACCGGGCAGATGTCCACCAGGTGCAGCAACACGCGGCAGCGCTCGAGGTGCTTGAGGAAACGGATCCCGAGGCCGGCGCCCTCGGCGGCGCCCTCGATCAGGCCCGGAATGTCGGCGATGACGAAGGAGCGGGAGTTTTCACCCCGTACCACGCCCAGGTTCGGAACCAGGGTGGTGAAGGGGTAGTCGGCAACCTTGGGGCGAGCCGCGGAGACGGCGCGAATGAAGGTGGACTTGCCGGCGTTGGGCAGACCCAGCATGCCGACGTCGGCCAGCAGCAGCAGCTCCAGCTTCAGGGTCCGCACTTCACCCGGGGTGCCGTTGCTCTTCTGGTAAGGGGCGCGGTTGACCGAGCTCTTGAAACGGGTGTTGCCAAGGCCGTGGAAGCCGCCCTTGGCGACCAGCAGCTTCTGGCCGTGGGTAGTCAGATCCCCCAGCAGCTCGCCGGTGTCTTCATCGCTGGCACGGGTGCCCACCGGCACGCGCAGGGTGCGGTCCTTGCCGCGGCGACCGGTACAGTTGGCACTCTGGCCATTCTCGCCACGCTCGGCGGCGTGGAAACGCTCGAAGCGGTAGTCGATCAGGGTGTTCAGGTTCTCGTCGGCGATCAGATAGACATCGCCACCGTCACCACCGTCACCACCGTCAGGGCCGCCGTTCGGGATGTACTTCTCGCGGCGGAAGCTCACACAACCGTTACCACCGTCACCGGCATCGACTCGAATCTGGACTTCATCAACAAACTTCATAGGTAACCGTCACCTTCAATTCGAAAAACCGATACGCAATTATAGTGGTACAGACCCCTGCGGGCGAGACGCATCTGGCCTGTGGGGCCCGTCTTCGCCAGCACTGCCGCGTGCCGTTTTTTCGTCAAACTCATCAGAAAAACAAAAGCCCCGCCTGTTGGCGGGGCTTTGGATCCTTGCGGTCCGTAATTACTCAGCAACGATGCTGACGTACTTACGATTCTGCGGACCTTTAACTTCGAACAGCACTTTACCGGTCGCAGTTGCGAACAGAGTGTGGTCGGTGCCCAGGCCAACGTTGGTGCCAGGGTGGAACTTGGTGCCACGCTGACGAACGATGATGCTGCCTGCCAGAACTGTTTCGCCGCCGAAACGCTTAACGCCCAGGCGTTTAGCTTCAGAATCGCGACCGTTGCGGGATGAACCGCCAGCTTTTTTGTGTGCCATCTATCGGACTCCTCTAATTAAGCGCTGATGCCAGTGATTTTGACTTCAGTGAACCACTGACGGTGGCCCGCTTGCTTACGGTGGTGCTTACGACGACGGAACTTGACGATAGTCACTTTCTCGCCACGGCCGTGAGCCACAACTTCAGCTACAACCTTGCCACCTTCAACGAAAGGAGCACCTACTTTAAAAGTGTCGCCTGCAGCAACCATCAGCACTTCGTTGAAGTCGATGGTAGCGCCAGTCTCTACGTTCAGCTTTTCCAGACGAACGATTTGACCTTCGGCCACACGGTGTTGTTTTCCGCCGCTTTGGAATACCGCGTACATTTGATTAACTCCGTAAAGGCGTGTCTTTTGCTCGAGGCCAGACACGCGCAAAAACCTATAACAATGGGCGGGCATTCTACGCAGAACGATTTGCCGAGGCAAGGCCATTTTAGCAAAAAGTTTATTTTGTGCGCATATCCCTCGCCGTGAATAAACGCTTAACTGTAACCCATTGTGAAATCGTGTAGAATCCCCGCCATTGCTAAAAACGCAGTAATTGCTGCCGTCACGTTACGAGACTTATGGACCAACAGACTATCCGTGCGCTCTGTGCCGCCGACATGACGGCGGTCAATGAACTGATCCTGGCCCGGCTCCAGTCCGATGTCAGCCTGATCAACCAGCTGGGTTTTTACATTGTCAGTGCAGGCGGAAAACGGATGCGCCCCATGCTGACCGTCATGGCCGCCCGCGCCCTGGGTTATGAGGGTGAAGATCACCTGAAACTGGCCGCCATCATAGAGTTCATTCACACCTCCACCCTGCTGCACGACGACGTGGTCGACGAATCGGACCTGCGCCGCGGCCGGGAGACCGCCAACGCCCTGTATGGCAACGCCGCCAGCGTCCTGGTGGGCGATTATCTCTACAGCCGCTCCTTCCAGATGATGAGCGAACTCTCCAACCTCAAGGTGATGGAGATCCTGTCGGATGCCACCAACACCATCGCCGAGGGGGAAGTGTTGCAGCTGATGAACTGCAACGATCCGGACACCACGGAAGAGAGCTACATGACGGTCATCTACTGCAAGACCGCGAAGCTGTTCGAGGCCGCCACCCGCCTCGCCGCCGTGCTGACCCATCAGCCCGCCGCCATCGAGCAGGCCATGACCGACTACGGCAAGTACCTCGGTACCGCCTTCCAGATCATCGACGATGTGATGGACTACTGCTCCCAGAGCGACGAGATGGGTAAGAACGTCGGCGACGATCTGGCCGAGGGCAAGCCCACCCTGCCGCTGCTGCGGGCAATGGCCGCAGGCTCGCCGGAGGAGCGCCAGCTGGTGCGCGATGCCATCGAACACCGCAACGGCATGGACCACCTGGATCGGATCCTGGCCATCCTGGATCGTACCGGCGCCCTGGAGTACTCACGCCAGAAGGCCCGGGAAGAGGCCGACAAGGCCATCGCAGCGCTGGCCATACTGCCGGACTCAGAGCACAAGCAGGCCCTCGCGGCCCTGGCCGAGATGGCGGTGCAGCGCAGCGCCTGAGCGAAGTCCACATTCAATAAAAAAGAGGCCACGGGCCTCTTTTTTGTTGTCTTGCCATTGCCCGGGGCTCGGCCCGGACTGTTGCACGGTCAGTGGCCCAGCGTCCAGAGGATCACCGCCCCCGTCACCACCAGGCAGCCGCCGATGCGGCGCAACTGCTCCGGCGACTGATCGCTCAACAGCCTCAGCATCCGCTGCCAGGCCTTCGGCATCAACAAGGGGCCCAGCCCCTCGAACAGCAGGAGCAGCCCCAACCCCATCAACACGGATGTCAGCATTCCCTTCTCCCTCTGGACGACCCCGTCAAGACCGGCTCGTCAACCGAAATAAAAAGGGCCTGAATCATCAGGCCCTTGTATGAATTACTCGCCGCTTACTGCTTGTCACCTTGGGGCGACTTGAGGTAGCGGAAGAACTCGCTGTCCGGCTTCAGGACCATGAGGTCATTGCCACCGGTGAAGCTCTTGCGATAGGCCTCCATGCTGCGCACGAAGCTGAAGAACTCGGGGTCCTTCTTGTAGCTGTCGGCGTAGATCTTGGCGGCCTCGGCATCCCCTTCACCACGCAGCTGACGCGCATTACTCTCGGCGTCGGCGATCATGACGGTCACCTTGCGGTCGATGTCGGCGCGCAGGATTTCGGCCTGCTCGCGGCCCTGGGAGCGGTGCTCACGGGCAACGGCAGTCCGCTCGGCACGCATCCGCTGATAGATGGAGCTGGAGACTTCCACCGGCAGGTTGATCTGCTTGATCCGCACATCCACCACCTTGATGCCAAGCTCGGAGGAGCGCGCCATCTTCATCAACGCATCTTCCATCACGGTGCTGCGCTCACCGGAGACGATGTCCTTGATGGTGCGATTACCGATCTCGGAACGCAGACCGTTGTTGATCTTGCGTTTGAGCAGGTCTTCGGCCTGGATCTTGTTGCCACCACCGGTTGCCAGATAGTACTTGGAGAAGTCCTCGATCTTCCACTTCACGTAGGAGTCGATGATGAGGTCCTTCTTCTCGGAGGTCACGAAGCGATCCGCCTGGCCTTCCAGAGTCTGGATACGGGCATCCATCTTGCGAACCTGGTCGATGAGCGGCACCTTGAAGTGCAGGCCCGGCTCATAGAGGCGAGGCTCGCCGGAGTCGACGCGCTTCACCTTGCCGAACTGCACCACTATCCCTTTCTGCCCTTCATCGATGATGAAGACGGAAGAGAAGCAGACCATGGCGGCCACAGCGATGACACCAATAGCTATTTTCTTCATCTATTAGTTTCTCCCTGTGCTGAAACGGTCACCGCCACGCAGCGGGGTCGGAGTAGAGTTGGCGCCCTCGTTGGACGGCTGGGCCGGCTCCACCGCAGGAGTACCCGCCGGACGTGCCGGTTGCACCGCATTCGCCTTGCCAGACAACTTGTCGAGCGGCAGGTAGATCATGCTGTTGTTGCCAGCAGGCATGTCGACCAGCACCTTGTTGGTCTGCTGATACAGCTCTTCCATGGTTTCCAGGTAAATACGATCACGAGTCAACTCGGGCGCGGCCTGGTACTGGGGCAGCAGCTCGTTGAAACGGGCCACTTCACCCTTGGCCTTCAGCACGATCTGGGACTTGTAGCCTTCGGCTTCCTGTTCCAGACGCTTGACCTGGCCACGGGCCTTGGGCTCCACTTCACGGGCATAGGCTTCCGCCTCGCGAATGAAGCGCTGCTCATCTTCCTGGGCGGAGATGGCGTCATCGAAGGCGTCTTTCACCTCTTCCGGCGGACGAGCCGGCAGGAAGTTGACGTCGACGATCTGCAGGCCCATCTGGTAGGGCTCGATGATGCCATCGATCACCTGCCAGGTCTCCTGACGCACCTTCTCACGACCCGTGGTCAGGACGTCGTCCATCTTGGTGTGGCCCACCACGTAGCGCAGGGCGCTGTCGGTGGCCTGGCTCAGACTCTCGTCCGCATTGGTGACGCTGAACAGGTACTGCTCCGGGTCAACCACGCGATACTGCACATCCATCTCGACCCGGACCACGTTCTCGTCCTGGGTCAGCATGAAGCCGGAGGCAGGCAGGGAACGCACGGACTCCACATCCACCGGGATCACCTTGTCGATGAAGGTCGGCTTCCAGCGCAGACCGGGATCCACGTTGTGGGAATACTCCCCGAAGCGCAGCACCACGCCACGCTCGGCCTCGCGAATGGTGTAGAAGCCGCTGACGACCCACACCACCACGGCGACCACCAGGGCGATGGAGAGGCCAAATTTGCCCACATCACCGCCACCCGACTTGCCGCCACCGAACAGGCCACCAAAACGGCGGCTCACCTTGCGCAGCATCTCATCCAGATCAGGGGGTCCCTGATTCTTGCCGTTATTCCCCCAAGGGTCACGGTCTTTGCCGTTGTTACCAGGCTCATTCCAAGCCATCAGCGTCTCCATTAATACATGCGGATGGATATCATCTCTATCGGACATCAATCGACGACGAGGCCACTAGGCGCCCATCTTCATGAACGCATCAATGTCTGATAAAGCGTTGTAAACTCTCACCTTCTTGTTTCATGAGGCGGTTCCAGTCGGCCACTTGCAAGCGTACCTCTAGGACAAAATCCCCCTCCTCGCTGAAACCTTCCTGCTCGATGCCCTTGAGCCGATAGAGCGCACTGCGCAATCTGGCGGCCGAGGGCGGTAACTGCAGGGTGTGATGGACCATGGATCCGGCCAGCAATTCGGTCAGGGCCTGGAACAGGTATTCACTGCCCTCCCCGGTCTGGGCTGACAGCCAGACCCGTACCGGGCGCCCTTCTTCATCCCGCTCCAGACCGGCGGGCCTGTCGGCCAGCTTGTCGATCTTGTTGCAGATCATCAGCTGGGGACGGTCATCCGCCTCGATCTCGGCCAGAACGGTCTGAACCGAATCGACGTTCTCCTGCATCTGTTCATCGGCGCAGTCCACGACGTGCAGCAACAGATCCGCTTCGCGGGTCTCCTGCAGCGTCGCCTTGAAGGCCGCGACCAGATCATGGGGCAAGTGTCGAATAAATCCAACTGTATCCGCCAGAATCACATCACCCACATCCTGGATCACCAATTTACGCAGGGTAGGGTCCAGAGTTGCGAACAATTGGTCGGCAGCATACACGCTGGCATCTGTAAGTTGGTTGAACAAAGTGGACTTTCCGGCGTTCGTATAGCCCACCAGAGAAACCGTCGGCACTTCGTTGCGGTTGCGGGCACGGCGCCCTTGCTCCCGCTGCTTCGCCACCTTGTCGAGCCGACGCAAAATCGCCTTGATGCGTTCCCGCAGCAGGCGTCGGTCTGTTTCAAGCTGGGTTTCGCCAGGGCCACGCAGGCCTATCCCCCCCTTCTGACGTTCAAGGTGGGTCCAGCCGCGGACCAGGCGAGTAGAAAGATGGCGCAATTGGGCCAGTTCGACCTGCAACTTGCCTTCGTGAGTGCGGGCGCGCTGGGCGAAGATATCCAGGATCAGGCCGGTCCTGTCCACCACCCGGCACTGGAACAGACGCTCCAGGTTTCGCTCCTGGGCGGGGGTCAGGGCATGGTTGAAGATGACCACGTCGGCGCCGTGCATCTGCACCTGATCCGCGATCTCTTCCGCCTTGCCACTGCCGACAAAAAACTTGGCACTGGGCGCACTGCGACTGGTGGTGATCACCCCCAGCGCATTGACGCCAGCAGAGCTCACCAACATCTTGAGCTCTTCCAGATCTTCCCGCTCACCCTCATCACTGAAGTTGACATGTACCAGAACGGCCTGTTCACCAGCTTCATAACGGTCAAACAAGCGCTTGCTCCTTAACAGTTTTCACGATGAATCCGAGTTGGCGAGTCTGCTCGCCGCCAGCTATCACGCCTCGGCTTCACCCTGCTCTTCACCGGCGGCGCCCGGGGCGTGCTGGTGATGGTTGACGGCGCGGGCCGGCACCACGGTAGAAATGGCGTGCTTGTAAACCATCTGGCTCACGGTGTTTTTCAGCAAAATGACAAACTGGTCAAACGATTCGATCTGACCCTGCAGTTTGATGCCGTTGACCAAATAGATAGAAACAGGAATCCGCTCACGGCGCAGCGCATTCAAAAACGGGTCTTGGAGAGATTGCCCCTTAGCCATCTTTCTTTTCCTTATAGTTTGTTGTTTTTAAAACACCGGATATCAATATAACAACCTGATTATACAGGGAGTGTCAAGCCGCACCAGCACGGGCGACGACCCTTGCCAGATTGCCAGACTCACCAGATTCCAACCAGGTCAAATCAGACCAGCCGCGCAACCAGGTCATCTGACGCTTGGCCAATTGGCGGGTGGCCACGATGCCACGATAACGCATCTCATCATATCCGACTTCCCCCGCCAGATGGTCCCACATTTGGCGGTAGCCAACGCAGCGGATGGAAGGCAGATCCGGGGTGAGATCCCCCCGTTCATAGAGCGCCCTGACCTCTTGCTCGAACCCGCCCTGCAGCATCTTGTCAAAGCGCTGCTCGATACGCTGGTGCAGCACGGCGCGATCGGAGGGCGCGATGGCAAACTGGTGCACCCGATAGGGCAGCCCCTCCCCCTGAACCTGGGTCAGCTCGGTCAGCGTCTTGCCACTGATGCGATAGACCTCCAGTGCCCGGCTGAGCCGCTGCGGATCGTTCGGGTGGATGCGGGCTCCCGCCACCGGGTCGATGCGCACCAGCTCGTCGTGCAGCGCCTGCCAGCCGAGACGGGAGGCCTCTTCCTCTATCCCGGCCCGGATGGTGGGGTCGGCAGGCGGCAGGGGGGAAAGCCCCTCCAGCAGCGCCTTGAAATAGAGCATGGTGCCCCCCACCAGCAGCGGGATACGACCCCGCCCGGCGATATCACTCATCTCCCGCAGGGCATCGCGGCAAAAGTCCGCCGCGGAATAGCTCAAGGCCGGATCCAGGATGTCGATCAGCCGGTGCGGCGCCTGCGCCAGCTCGGCTGGGGTCGGCTTGGCGGTGCCTATGTCCATGCCACGATAGATGAGCGCGGAGTCCACGCTGATGATGTCGCAGGGCAGCGCCTGGCACAGTTCGATGGCGAGATCCGTCTTGCCGGAGGCCGTCGGCCCCATCAAAAAAATTGCAGTCGGCAACTCAGCCACGTTTATCATCCTCTGGCACCGGGTATAGGTCGCAAGGGACAACCCCGAGGTTGTTCACTGCCCTTGGCCGGCCGGTGCAAATTCTGCCAGCACGGTCGCCAGCGAGAGCGGACGCACCATGCGAGGGTCTGCCAGTTGGTCACTGAAATCGGATACAAGTTCCGTCAGCAATCGACTGGCCGTTGAAAAATCATATATTTTTTCGGCGCTTATGCCCTGCTCCACCAGCCATTGGCATACTACCTGAGCCTGCTGGTCTCCATCACTGTCAGATCCGCTCTCGATCAACTGCAGCAATTCGGGTAAGAGGCGCACCAGATCGGTCTGGCGCAACAGGGCCGGCACCCGAGTCAGGATCATGGTGTCGCGCCCGCCGCTTTTCAACTCCAACCCCACCCGTTTGAGCAGACGTTCTTGCTGCTCCACCAGGGCGATCAGGTTTTTCGGCAGCTTGAAGGAGACCGGCAACAGCAGCGGCTGGGCCGCCAGCCCCTGACCCCAGGCATCCAGCAACCAGTGGCGCAGCAGCAGGCGCTCCGCCCGCACCAGGGAGAGCAGGGCCAGCTGACCCTGACGCTCCATCAGCAGATAGGCCTGCTCCACCAGGGTCAGGGCGCGATAACCCCCGGTGTCCATGGCCTTGCCCCCTTGCCCCTGGGCGGGAGCCGGCTCCTCGGCCGCGATGGGCAAGGTGGTGAGCAGGGCTCCCATGCCCCGCATGGCCTCAGCGCGAGGCGGCTCGGGGGGTTGATAGCCACCGGCCCTCACCGCGCCTCCTTCACTCACCGATCTTGGCTGTGACGGAGCCGGGGCCCGGTAGCTGTGCTCGGCACCGTACCACTCCGGGCGCGGGGCCTGGCCGGGATAGTCTATTGGTGGCGCAGAGGGCAGATCGACCTGACTGCTGGCAAGGGGGGCATCCACAGGATCGGCTGCCACCGCCTCCCGGTGCAGCGCACCGAACAGGGCCTGGAAGATGAAGTCGTGAATGAGGCGGGCCTGATGGAAGCGTACCTCGTGCTTGGCGGGGTGTACGTTCACGTCCACCTGGCGCGGATCCAGCTCGATGTAGAGCACATAGGCGGCGAAGCGATCCGGGGGCAGCAGCTCGTCATAGGCCTGGCGGATGGCGTGATTGATGAGCTTGTCGCGCATCATGCGGCCGTTGACATAGGTGTATTGCAGGTCGTTCTGGGGTCTGGCACCGGCCGGGGTAGCCAGCCAGCCCCAGAGCCGCACGTCGCTGTGTTCGCTCTCCACCGCCAGGGCGTGATGCATGAAGGGGGTGCCGCAGACGGCGGCGAGACGCCGCTCCTGCTCTTGCACCGTATTGGCAGCCTTGTACTGGCGCACCACCTTGCCGTTGTGGCGCAGGATCAGGGTGGCATCGAAGCGGGAGAGCGCGATGCGGCGCACCAGCTCGTCGATGTGGGCGAACTCGGTCTTCTCGCTGCGCATGAACTTGCGCCGGGCCGGGGTGTTGAAGAAGAGATCCACCACCTCCACTGTCGTGCCCACCGGATGGGCCGCCGGCTTGATGGTGACGTTCATCTCGCGCCCCTCCGCCGCTGCCTGCCAGGCCTCGCTCTGCTCGGCGGTGCGGGAGGTCAGGGTCAGGCGGGAGACGGAGCTGATGGAGGCGAGCGCCTCCCCGCGAAAGCCGAGGCTGTTGATCCCCTCCAGATCGTCCAAGGTCGCCACCTTGGAGGTGGCGTGGCGGGACAGGGCCAGCACCAACTCGTCCTTGGCCACGCCGCTACCGTTGTCACGGATGCGGATGAGCTTGGCGCCCCCCTTGTCGATGTCTATTTCGATCCGGTCCGCCCCCGCGTCCAGGCTGTTCTCCACCAGCTCCTTCACCACGGAGGAGGGGCGTTCCACCACCTCGCCGGCGGCGATCTGGTTCGCCAGTATGGGGGGCAATATACGGATCGGCATCGCTGACTCCTGAGTTCTTTGGTATCGCCTGGGGATGAGGGTCTGGCCCGCCGGAGGATTTGCCCGAACTGGGCCAGCGACCCCGCACCTTGACTACGGGATGGCCCCCAGTGCCGCCCCGCGGGAGGCGGGGCGACCATCCGCAGCCCTGGGCGGGTGGCCCTTATCCCCGACGCTTAGGATCTGGGGATATAGAGCACCTGCCCGATCTGGATATCCCGCGACTTCAGCTTGTTGATCTCCACCAGCCGCGCCTGGCTCACCCCGTGTTTCTCGGCGAGGCGGGAGAGGCTCTGGCCGCGGGTGACCACGTGGCGGATCATCTGCGACTTGTCGTTGCTCTGGGTGCTGCTCACCGGCCTGCTCGGCTCCTGGGCCGCCACCTTGTAGGGCTTGATCACTCCGGCGCCCGAGGCGCTGCCCACGCTGCTGACCGGGGCCCCGCCGTCACTGCTGCGGCTGGTCGCCGGCATGCGGTTGACCACCTGCTGCTGGGGTGCGGCCACCGCCTGTTTCTGTACCGGCTGGCTGGCCACCACGGCCTTCTGTCCCTTGCCGGTCAGCATGGGGCCCTTGGTCGGGTGGCTGCGGTAATAGGTGCGGATCCCCTCGAAGATGGCGCGGGCCAGCTGATCCTGATAGCTGGCGGTGGCCAGCAGCTTCTCTTCCGCGTGGTTGGAGATGAAGCCGGTTTCCACCAGCACGGAGGGGATGTCGGGGGCCTTCAGCACCGCCAGGCTGGCGTGCTCCGGGGCCTTCTTGTGCAGCCGGGCCACCTTGCCCATGGAGCGCAGGATCTGGCGGCTCACCTCGTAACCCTCGGCCCTGGACTTGTCCATGGAGAGGTCGAGGAAGGTCTGCGCCAGATAGGGGTTGGGATCGGATTCGGCCAACACCTTGCCGACGCCCCCCAGCAGTTCACCCTGCTTCTCCTGCTTCTCCAGCCAGCTGCCCATCTCGCGGTTCGCGCGGTTGGTCGACAGCACCCAGACGGAGGCGCCACGCGGGGTGGAGTTGTGGAAGCTGTCCGCATGCACCGACACCAGCAGGTCTGCCTTGGCCTTGCGGGCGATCTCGGAGCGCTTGTTCAGGTCGACGAAGTAGTCGCCGCGGCGGGTCATCACGGAACGCATGCCGGGTTCACGGTCGATCAGGGCCGCCAGCTTCTGGGAGACCGAGAGGGTCACCCTCTTCTCGTAGGTGCGGCGCGGGCCGATGGATCCCGGGTCTTCCCCGCCGTGGCCGGGGTCGATGGCGATGACGATGGGCTTGCCGTGGCCTCCCACCGGGCTGGACTGGGCGGCGGCGGCGGCCCCCTTCTCTTCATAGGGCAGATCGATGACCAGACGGTGGCCATAGGGGCCGGCCGGGGCCAGCGGGAACACCACCGGCTTGATGGCCGAGCTGAGATCCAGCACCAGCCGCATGCTGCCCTTGTCGACCGGCGTGCTTTCCCGGATCTTGCGCACCAGCTCGCTGTTGTTCTCGATGCGCGCCAGATTGGCGGCGTTGCTCGCCCCTTTCAGGTCGATCACCAAGCGGCTCGGGCCGGACAGGGTGAAGTAGTTGAAATTGGGGGCGCTGCTCATGTCGAGCACCACCCGGGTGTTGTCCGGCGATGGCCATACCCGCACACTCTTGAGCTGATTCGCATAAGAGGGCAGGGCCAGCAGGGAAAGCATTACGACAAGGATCAAGCGCACTGAGATGACAACCGTTCCAGAATGGCTTCGCCAATAGCAGTGCGGGCCACTATCCGGGCCTCACGCTGCTCGTTTACATACGTCAGGGTAATCTCGAGATCGGGTGCGGGCAGCCAGCCCTCCCCTTTTTCCGGCCACTCCACCAGGCAGAGGGTATCGGCACCGAAATAGTCCCGGATGCCCATGAACTCCAGCTCTTCCGGATCCGCCAGTCGATAGAGATCGAAGTGATAGACCTGCCAGTTGGCCAGTTCATAGGGTTCCACCAGGGTATAGGTCGGACTCTTAACCTTGCCTTGATGGCCGAGCCCTTGCACCCAGCCGCGGGTCAGGGTGGTCTTGCCGGCCCCGAGGGCGCCGTGCAGAAATACCGTGGTCGCCTGCTGGCACGCCTGTGCCAGGCGTCCACCCAGTGCCACCGTTGCTGCCTCATCCGGCAGTGTCATCATCAACTGTTTTGCCATGCTCTTCTTATAACTTGTTACTGTGTCGGATTGACCAGACGGCGGATCCAGGGCAGCAGATCCGATGCCAGCATGCCTCGCTCCCCGTCGGCCGCAGCCAGATCAGCGGCCTCGCCATGGATGGCGACCCCCAGCCAGGTCGCCATGGAGGCGGACCAGCCCTGGGCCAGGAGGGCGGCGATTATACCAGATAACAGATCCCCCATGCCGCCACTGGCCATACCGGGGTTGCCCTCGCTGCAAAGCACGATGTGCCGCCCATCGCTGATGAGTGACCCCGCCCCCTTGAGCACCACCACACCGCCATAGCGTTGCTGCAGCAGGGTGACGGCGGCGAAGCGATCCGCCTCGACCTCGGCGACGGCGCAACCCAGCAAGCGGGCCGCCTCCCCCGGGTGGGGCGTAAGCACCCAATTATCCTGATGACGGGGCCCCTGCGCCAGCCAATTCAATCCATCGGCATCCAATACCAGGGTGCCGGGGGCCTTCATCTCGCGCTCGAACTGGGCGCGGGCCCACTCATCCCGCCCGAGCCCGGGGCCCAGCACCCGCACCCCGGCCCAGCCAGCATAGTCCCCGCCTGACCCCATCAGCTCGGGTTGCACCAGGCTGGCGGGAGGCAGGCTCGGGTGCTGGCAGAGCCGCACCAGCCCGGCCCCCGCCCGCAGGCAGGCCTGGCCCGCCAGCAGTATGGCACCCTGCATGCCGAGATTGCCCCCCACCAGCAGCACCCGGCCGTTATCCCCCTTGTGGGCCGAGCGCGGGCGCGGTGACAGGCAGGAAAGGAGTACAGGGTAATCGACGCGCCAGGCGGCGGGGGAGATCTCATCCGGCGGGGTGACCCCCAGGGGGTCGCAGTCGAGCCGACCGACGCCGTCCACCCCATCACCGGTCAGCATCCCCTGCTTGATGCCGATGAAGGTGAGGGTACGGGTGGCGCGCACCATGGCCCCCATGGCGCGGCCGGTGTCGCCGTTGAGGCCAGAGGGGAGATCCACCGCCAGCACGGGGGCCAACAACCCATTGATGGTTGCGACGATCTTTGTCATGGAAGGGGTCAGCGGTATATGGACACCGGTGCCGAGCAGTGCATCCACCACCAGATCCGGCGCAGGGAGCAGGCCGGGATCGACCTCATCGGCCAGCACCACGGCACCACCGGCCCCCAGCCAGGCCTCGGCGGCTCGCCTCGCGTCCCCCTTGAGCCATTCGGGGGCTCGCGCAGCTATGACTATGGGGTCGAGGCCGACCCGCCGGGCGAGACGGGCCAGCACATAGCCATCGCCGCCGTTGTTGCCCGGGCCGACGAAGATCCACCAGTGGCGGCTCTGGGGCCAATGGTGGCGGGCATAGTTGCACAAGGCGCCACCGGCCCGCTCCATCAGCTCATAGGTATCACCCCCCTCGGTCTCGGCCCAGCGCCGTTCCAGCAGACGGATCTGCTCGGTGCGCCACAGGGGCTGTGCTAGACTGAGGCCTTCATCTTTGCTGATAACACCTTCGATAACCTGCACCATGACGGCTCCCCACCCCCATCATCCAGCAATCCGGCCTTGCACCGGGCCCATGCCGCGGCCTTGGCCGACGCCCTGTGCGTCCCCCCTGCTTTCGTCTGCATGGCAGAGGACAAGCGGCGCAGCATGACGGCAGCCGAACTCCATCAGCTGGCCCAAGATATCAAGCTCTGGGCACGCGAGCTAGGATTTGACCAGGCCGGGATCACCGACACCGATCTCAGGATCGAGGAGCCCAGACTGCAGGCCTGGCTGGATGCGGGCTATCACGGCAGCATGGACTACATGGAGCGACACGGCATGATGCGCGCCCGCCCCCATGAACTGCTGCCCGGCACTCAGCGGGTGCTGTCGGTGCGCATGAACTACCTCCCCTTCGAGGCCGGCTTTGCCAGCACCCTGCGGGATCCCACCCTGGGTTACATCAGCCGTTACGCCCTCGGGCGCGACTACCACAAGGTGCTGCGCAATCGCCTCAAGCAGCTGGGGGAGCGCATCGAGCAGCGCTGCCGGGCACTCGCCCTGGCCGCAGGCCTGCCGCTCGATGAAACGCTGGGCTGGCGCCCCTTCGTCGACTCGGCCCCCGTGCTTGAGCGGCCCCTCGCCGCCAAGGCGGGGCTCGGCTGGGTGGGCAAGCACTCGCTGCTGCTCAACGAATCGGCGGGTTCCTTCTTCTTCCTCGGGGAGCTGCTCATCAGCCTGCCGCTGCCTTTGGACGCGCCGGTGGAGAAGGAGCAGTGCGGCAAGTGTGTGGCCTGCATCAACATCTGCCCGACCGGGGCCATAGTCGCGCCCTATGTGGTGGACGGGCGGCGCTGCATCTCCTATCTCACCATAGAGAACGACGGCCCCATCCCCGAGGAGTTTCGGCCCCTCATGGGCAACCGCATCTATGGTTGCGACGACTGCCAGCTCATCTGCCCCTGGAATCGCTATGCGGATGCGAGCCCGGAGGAGGACTTCAAGGCGCGCCCCAACCTGCATCGCCCTCCCCTGCTCGAGCTGTGGCGCTGGGCCGAGAGCGATTTTCTCAAGCACACCGAGGGCAGTCCCATCCGCCGCATCGGCTATCGGCGCTGGCGCCGCAACCTGGCGGTGGCGCTGGGCAACGGCCCCGCCAGCCCCGAGGTGGAGGCGGCGCTGCAACAGGCGCTGGAGAGCGCCGACCCCATGGTGGCGGAGCACATCGACTGGGCGCTGGCGACCCTGACCAGGCGCCGGCAGGATGAGAACCGCAAGACGAAGTTGCTGATCCGCTGCATCGAAAAAGGATTGCCAGATCACGCCTGAGTGATCAAACCCTTGCCTGATGTCAGCCATTTTTTCATGCTCTGCCGAGTTTGATCGTCGGCACACAAAAAGGAAGATTCTGATGCAGATGTTGGGAGTAGATATAGGGGGCTCCGGGATCAAGGGCTGCCTGGTCGATACGAAGACCGGCGAGATCATCGGCGAGCGCCACCGCCTGGCCACTCCACAGCCGGCCACGCCGGCCGCCATCGCCCACACCCTCAAGGCGCTGGTCGAGCACTTCCAGTGGAAGGGGCCGGTGGGGTGCGGCTTCCCCGCCATCATCCACAACGGCATCGCCAAGAGCGCCGCCAACATCGACAAGAGCTGGGTCGAGACCGATGCCGCTCACCTGTTCTCGGACGTGACCGGCCTGCCCTGCCACGTGCTCAACGACGCCGACGCCGCGGGCATCGCCGAGATGCGCTTCGGCACAGGCCGGGATCGCAAGGGGGTCGTCATCCTCATCACGGTCGGCACCGGCATAGGCACCGCCATCTTCGTCAACGGCCAACTGCTCCCCAACACCGAGCTGGGGCACCTGATGCTGGAAGGCATGATTGCCGAGCACTACTGCTCAGATGCGGTGCGCAAGCGCGAGGATCTATCCTGGAGCCGCTGGGGCAAGCGCTTCAACAAGTATCTGGCCCGGCTGGAGTTCCTGTTCTCCCCCGACCTCTTCATCCTGGGGGGCGGCAGCGCCGCCAAGCTCGACAAGTTCATCGACAAGATTGAGACCCGAGCCCCCCTGGTGGCGGCGGCCAGCCTCAACCAGGCGGGCATCATAGGCGCAGCCCTCTACGCCGAGGCCCAGCAAGGGAAGTGATCCCCGCTCCCCGAGACTGGAGAGGCCCGGCAGATGCCGGGCCTCTCTCGTGTTGCACAGGGGAGACGCCAGGTTGTCCCGGCGCAGGGCAACCTCTCCTGACACCCTCTTTATGAGAAGACAGATTCTCTGCCTGTAAGGTAATACCGGCGGCCACCATGCACATCCCCTACACCCTGCCACACATCACGTCCCTCGATAAAGTACCACTCAAACGGCCCACCCCGATCCGGCGTCCCTGAACCCCATCCAGCCCCTTCCTAGCACAGGATAGTCCCTGAATAAAAAGCAGGCTCACCGTGAACTGACTGTTTATTGTTCTAAATTCACCGGGAGGATAAAAAAAGAGATCGAGACAAGGGAATAATATTCATGTCATCTTGTGAACAAGGCATTGGGAACAGCCAGACAGGCTCCCGACTAAAACCAGTGAAACAACGGCTTGCGACTCACACACCGTCATATGAACGGCACTCTGGTTTGTATTTCGAATTATATATTCATGACTCTCCAGACCCTCTTCGCCATAGCCGGATGGCGGCAATCCTTATCCATTTTTTAGACGTCTAGACGTAGAAACACGCGTTGACATGGCCATCCAGACATCTTAGCATCATCCTCCATAATGACAGAGCAACCCAGTGAAACCTCTGCCCAATTCACCCGCCTGTAGCGCCCTGTGCTTTAAGGCTGTTAGCACGGAAGAATCCATGATTAAGTTGATCGGTCTCAACAAAGTCTACGGTAAAGGCAGTGATGCCGTGCACGCCCTGCGTGATGTCAGCCTGCATGTGCCCCAAGGCAAGATCTTCGGGGTGATCGGCGCCTCCGGTGCCGGCAAGAGTACCCTCATTCGTTGCGTCAACCTGCTGGAGCGCCCCACCGAGGGTCAGGTCATCGTCGATGGCCAGGATCTGGTGGCCCTGCCCGAGCGGGATCTGACCCAGGCTCGCCGCCAGATCGGCATGATCTTCCAGCACTTCAACCTGCTCTCTTCCCGCACCGTGTTCGCGAACATCGCCTTCCCACTGGAACTGGCTGGCTGGAGCAAGGATAAGATCCAACATAGAGTCGAAGAGTTGCTGTCCCTGGTGGGGCTGGAAGCCCGCGCCCAGGCCTATCCGTCCGAGCTGTCCGGCGGTCAGAAGCAGCGCGTCGCCATCGCCCGAGCCCTGGCGCCCGCTCCCAAGGTGCTGCTGTGCGACGAGGCCACCTCGGCCCTGGATCCCCAGACCACCCGCTCTATCCTGACCCTGCTCAAAGAGATCAACGTCAAGCTGGGGCTCACCATCCTGCTCATCACCCACGAGATGGACGTGGTGAAGGGGATCTGCGACGAGGTCGCCATCATCAGCGACGGCAGCCTCATCGAGCAGGGGGAAGTGGCCTGGTTCTTCAGCAACGCCAAGACCCAACTGGCCCGTGACTTCATTCACTCCACCATCCATCTGGAGGTGCCGCAGGAGTACCAGGAGCGGATGAGCCCGGAGCGAGTGCCCGGCAGCTACCCCCTGGTCAAGCTCGGCTTCACCGGTTCGACCGTCGACTCACCGCTGATCTCCGAGGTGAGCCGCCGTTTCAACATCGATATCAGCATACTGAGTGCGGACATCGAATACGCCGGCGGGGTCAAGTTCGGCTTCCTGCTGGCCGAGCTGTTCGGGGACGAGGCCCAGTGCGAGGCCTCCCAACAGTTCTTCATCGACAACCACATTCAGCTGGAGGTAATGGGCTATGTCCGAAGCAATGACTAATCTGCTGCGCCCCATCCTCGGCGACTCTGCCATCTTATCCAGCTGGAGGTAATGACTCATGTCCGAAGCAATGATTAATCTGCTGATCTCGGCCCTCGGCGACACCCTGATCATGGTGTTTGCCTCCGCCCTGTTCGGCTGCCTGCTCGGCCTGCCGCTCGGCGTGGCGCTGCACGTGACCAAGGCCGGCCAGACCCTGGCCAACCCGGTGCTGAACCGGACCCTGGGCGTCATCGTCAACGTCGGCCGCTCGGTGCCCTTCATCATCCTGCTGGTCGCCATCATTCCGCTGACCCGCTTCATCGTCGGCACCAGCATAGGCACCATAGCCGCCATAGTGCCGCTGACCATAGGCGCCGTGCCCTTCATCGCCCGCCTGGTGGAAGGAGCCCTGATGGAGGTGCCGGACGGCTTGCTGGAAGCGGCCAAGGCCATGGGGGCCAAACCCTTGCAAATCATCACCAAGGTGCTGCTGCCCGAGGCCCTGCCCGGCATCCTCAACAGCGTCATCATCACCCTAGTCACCCTGGTCAACTACTCCGCCATGGCCGGTGCCATCGGGGGAGGCGGTCTCGGCGATGTGGGTATTCGCTACGGCTACCAGCGCTTCGACCCCACCGTCATGCTGGTCACCGTGGTCATTCTGGTGGTGCTGGTTCAACTCATCCAGAGCGCAGGTGAGCGCCTGGTTCAACAATGTGATCATCGTTAATCGTCGATTTCTGACAGGAGGTTTTTATGAAATTGGGCATTAAATCCGCTGCGGCTGCACTGCTGGCAACCCTGGTTCTGGTCGGCTGTGGCCAGAAGGAAGAGAACAAGACCCTGAAGGTGGGCGCCATCGCCGGTCCCGAGACCGAGTTGGTCGAGACCGCCGCCAAGGTCGCGAAAGAGAAGTTCGGCCTGAACGTCGAAGTGGTGACCTTCTCCGACTACGTCACCCCGAACGTGGCACTGAACGACGGCAGCGTCGACGTCAACGCCTTCCAGCACAAGCCCTATCTGGATGCCCAGATCCGTGATCGCGGCTTCAAGCTGGTACCGGTTGGCAACACCTTCGTCTACCCGATCGCCGGTTACTCCAAGAAGATCAAGGCGCTCTCCGAGCTGAAGGACGGCGCCCAGATCGCGGTGCCGAACGATCCGACCAACCTGGGTCGCTCCCTGATCCTGCTGGAGAAGCAAGGTCTGCTGAAGCTGAAAGAGGGTGCCGGCCTGGAAGCCACCGTACTGGACATTGCCAGCAACCCGCGCAACTTCAAGATTGTCGAGCTGGAAGCCGCTCAGCTGCCCCGCTCCCTGGAAGATGTAGATCTCTCCATCATCAACAACACCTTCGCCGGTCAGATTGGGCTGACCCCGACCGAGAACGGCCTGTTCGTGGAAGACAAGGAGTCCCCCTACGTCAACCTGATCGTTGCCCGCGAGAACAACAAGGATGACGAGAAGGTCAAGGAGTTCGTCCAGTCCTTCCAGACCGACGAGGTCTACAAGAAAGGCACCGAGCTGTTCAAGGGCGGCCTGGTGAAAGGTTGGTAACCACTTACTCTGGAAAAAAGGCCGCGCCAAGCGTGGCCTTTTTTTTTACCCCCGCTATCATAGGCCACAAGCACGGCAACACGACAAAAATCAGAACAATGAAGAAATGGTATCTGGCCTACTGCAAGCCCAAGGAAGAGGCCCGCGCCCGCGCTCATCTGGCAGCCCAGGGCGTCGAATCCTATTACCCCATGGTGGAGATCGAGAAGCTGCGCCGCGGCAAGCGGGTACCGGTTCGTGAACCCATGTTCCCCAACTACCTGTTCATCTACGTCGATCTCGAGGTGATCCCGCCCATCACCCTGAAGTCGACCCGCGGCATCAGCCGCATCATCCATTTCGGCAAGGAGTGGAGCTCCGTCAGCAGCCAGATCATCTACCGCCTGATGAGCCGCGACGACAGCGACGAGGCGAGGGCCTGCTACGCCCGCCTGCCGAGCCAGGGGGACAAGGTGCTCATCGAATCGGGTCCCCTCGCCGGCTTCGAGGCCATCTATCTGGAGCCGGACGGCGAGAAGCGGGCCATCTTGCTGGTCACCTTACTCAATCAGGAGACCAGCAGCAGCTTCGACAACGAGAGCTTCCGCCGGCTGGATTGATTGCGGCTCCGGCAGTCTTTGCAAGGCACATAGACAAGAGGCGGGCATGGGCCCGCCTCTTGCTTATCTCAACGTCACTCATCTCAGCTCGAAACGGCTGATGGCGGAGGTCAGTCGACCCGTCTCCTGGGTCAGGCGCTCGACGATCGCCTCCCCCTGCCGGCTGTGTTCGCTGGAGTGACGGCTGAGGGTGGCGATCTCCTCCACGGTTCCCGCCACCTCCTGCGCGACCCTGGATTGCTGATCGGTCGCGGTGGCTATGGTGCCGAGCTGGCTGGAGAGATCCTGCACAAGCTGCATCATGGTTTCCAGCGCCCCGGTCACCGAGGTCACCACCTCCTGCCCCTGCGCCACCAGCCGGGTGCCGCTGCCTATGGTGTCGGCGGTCTGGCGGGTCTGGTGCTGTATGCTTCCTATGGTCTGATTGATCTCCGCCGTCGACTGGCTGGTACGGCTGGCCAGCTGGCGCACCTCGTCGGCCACCACCGCAAAGCCCCGCCCCTGCTCGCCGGCACGAGCCGCCTCGATGGCGGCATTGAGCGCCAGCAGGTTGGTCTGTTCGGCGATGGTGGCGATCACTTCGGTGACGCGCCCCACCTGCTCGCTCTGGCTGCTGAGCAGCCCCATCGCCTGGTTGGCCTCGGTAATCATGACGGCAATCTGCGCCATGGTGGTCTCCATGCGCACCAGGGCGTCGCCCCCCTGCCTCGCCTGCCGCTCGGTCTGACGAGCCGCCTCGGCAGCCTCGGCGATGTTGCCCGCCACATCCCGGGTGCTGACCGACATCTGCTCGATGGCGGCGGCGACCGTGTCCACCCGCTGATTCTGGCTCGCCAGCTCCTCCACTATGGTGTTGCTGGTGCGCCCCACCTCGCCGCAGGCTCCCTGTACCTGGCCGACCGCACCCTGGATCTCGCCCACCAGCTGACGCAGCTGGCCCGACATCCGGTTGATGGAGCCGGTCAACCCTCCCAGCTCATCCTGGCGCAGCACCGGCAAGGGCTCCGCCGGCAGGCGGCCATCCGCCACCTGCCCGGCACGGGTCACCAGACTTGCTATGTCCCGGGTCAGACGGCGGCTGAACAGCAGGGCCACCAGGGTGCCGAGCAAAATGGTGCTGGTAGTGGCCAGCAGCAGGGTGCGGTGTATGGTCTGGCTGGCGCTGGCCATCTTGTCGGCCATGGCATCGACCTCCCCCCGGGTGTGCGTCACCTGGGAGGCCAGCTGGCTGGCGAGGCGGGTCAGCACGGGTTCGACGTCGGTGGCCATCAGGTGATTGGCCCTGTCCCAGTCCGGCGCCTGGCGCAGGGCGATCACCTGGCCCACCAGCTCGGCAAAGGGGGCGGACATCTGCTCGAACAGCGCCCAGAGCCCCTTCTGCGCCTCGCTGAAGTTGGCCTCCTGTTGCTTGAGTTCGGCCACCCGTTGCAGGTGGAACTGGTAGTAACCCTGGTATTTCTCCTGATACTCCTTCTCCCCCGAGATGAGGAAGTCCCGCAGGGCGGAGAGAGCATTGGCGAGGCCGTTGTAGGCATCCCCCACCTGCTTGAGCAGCAGACGGCGATCCCCAGGCAGATCGGCTTGCGGGGTCGCCACCTCCTCATTGGCGAAGGATTGCAACTGATCGAGCGCCGCCTCGGCGAGCGGCCCCGCCTCCAGCAGCATCAGGCTGTGGGCCGGCAGGTTCTCCTCCGTATGGGCCAGGGCCCACACCTTCTCCTGGCTGGCCTTGAACCCCTTGAGGGACTGCGCCAGTGCAGGCTTGAATGACTGCCCCTCGATGAGCCGCCAGGCCGACTCCCACTCCCCCTTGAGACGCGTCCCCTGGGCCGGATCCTTGCCGAGGATGAGATAGGCGCGCAGGGAGGAGACGGTGGCGATGAGGGCCTTCTGGCTCGCCTCGTCCCGCTGCAGGGCAGGCAGGGTCTGTGCCAGCAGGGCATACTGCGACTGCTCGATGCGACCGAGCTGATGGTAGACCAGGGCGGAGGAGAGAATGATGAGCAGATTGATGAAACAAAAGCTCAGTAGCAGCTTGCTCGATATTTTCATGAACATCCTTGTTCGACGGCGGGCATCCTGCCCGGACTTCACATCTTGATCAATGCCGGCAATCGCTCCAGCCAGGTGCGGTGCCATGCCAGCAGCTCTTCCCTTGGCATGGGGCGGGCGGAGAAGAAGCCCTGACAGACGTCGCACCCCAACCGGCTCAGCAGTTGCCAGGTGGGTTCATCCTCGACCCCTTCCGCCACCGACTTGAGCCCCAGCTTGCGGGCGAGCTCGATACTGGATTCGATGATAGCGAGCCGGGAGGGATCCTCATAGCAGCGATCGACGAAAGAGCGATCCAGTTTCAACTCGGTGAAGGGCAGCAGCGCCAACTGCTGCATGGAGGAGTAACCGGTCCCGAAGTCATCGATGGAGAGGCCAAAACCGTGCATGCGCAACCGGGTCAACACCTCGAGGGACTTGCCCAACTCCTTGACGAAGGCACTCTCGGTCACCTCCAGGGTGATGAGTTCGGGGTTGATGCTCCAGCGCTGGCAGTGGCTGAGCAGGGTGTTGCACAGATCCCCCTCGATGAGAGAGGTGGTGGAGAGGTTCATGGACAGGTTGAGGGAGAGCCCGGTGCGCTCCCACAGGTGGCCGTCCCGCAGAGACTTGCCGATGATCACCTCGGTCAGCTGATCGATGAGGCCGTGCCGCTCCGCCAGCGGGATGAAGCGGGCCGGCGAGATGAGGCCGTACTCCGGGTGCTGCCAGCGCGCCAGCGCCTCCATGCCGATCCACTGACCGCTGCCAAAACTCACCTTGGGCTGATACCAGGGCAGCAGTTGATCCTGCTCCAGCGCCTGGCTCAGCTCATCCAGGGTCAGGCTGTGGTGATCCTCCTCCCGGCTGCGCTCCTCCCGCGGTTGCCAGCTGTCGATCAGTTGCCGGATCTGCTGGTGGGTGGCGGGTTTGCCGATGCGGCCCAGCACCTGCAGGCCGTAGGCGGCGCTCATGCGCAGCACGGCATCGACCACGTCGTCCTCCAGGGCGCTGCACAATATGATGCCGCCGCGAAAGCCTCCGAGGGAGAGTCGACGCAGCAGGGCCATGCCGTCCATGCCGGGCATGCGCAGATCGCAGAACAGGATATCGACCTGATGACGCTGACAGAGCGCCAACGCCGCCTCCCCATCCCCGGCCTCCAGCACCTGGCCACGGCAGAGCGTGCTCACCTGATGCATCAGCGCCTTGCGCTGGAAGCTGTGATCTTCCACCACCAGGATGGTCAACTCATGCTGGGTATTATTCATCGAGCCATAATCCAATGTCGCCTGTGATCCCGTTCATCAATGTGTCTACTCGCTGGCACAATTGCGCCAGCCTGTCCATCTGCTTCAGACGGGCCGCCGCCTCCAGCTGGGCCGCCTCCGTCGCCAAGGTCGACAGCCCGACCATGCGGGCGGCCCCCTTGATCCTGTGGGCAATCTCCACCAGCCCCTGAGTATCCTGACGGCCCAGTGCCCGCCCCATCTCCTCCCCGTCCTGACGGTTGGAGGCTAGGTATTCCAAGGCCATCTCCCGAGCGACCTCTGCATCGCCAAACAGCGAGATCCAGTGGGAGGCCGACAACGGAGCCCTGTCATCCGGCGACGCCGGCTCGGCAGCCCTGGGTTCCCCCGTCGCCATCGCACTCGGCAGCCAGCGCAACAGCATCTGGCGCAGGGTGTCCAGGCTATAGGGCTTGAACAGCATGTCATCCATGCCCGCCGCCAGCATCTGATCGCTGGCCGTCTCAGAGGCATCCGCCGTGACCCCTATGATGGGGGCCGACTCCCCGGCCGCCCGCAGGGCCCGGGTCAGGCTGTAGCCATCCATCACCGGCATGTGGCAATCGGTCAGCAGCAGGGAGAACCCCTGGCCCTGCCAGAGTCGCAGCGCCTTCTCCCCATCCTCAACCAGTTCGGCCTCGATGCCAAGCACGGCGAGCTGACGCGCGAGCAGGGCCCGGTTGACAGGGTGATCATCGGCCACCAGCACCCGTCCTTGCAACTTATCCAGTTGGAACTGTGCAGGCCGGGGGGCCTCCTTGCCCGCGAGCTGATGGCAAGTTTCCAGCAAGAGATCCGGATAGAGCGGAGAGAGGCCGAGGCGCCACCAAGCATCGCTCTCCATCCGGCTGCGCAGGGCCTCCTTGGTCGACATCACCAATCCCTTGAGGGAGCTCTGTTGCAATTGCCGCTGCCAGTCACTTCCCAGGGTCTGCTCAAGCAGGCGTTCCTCTGCAATGAGGCGCCCCCCGGAGAGGTGTTGCCACCCGTCCGGCGGCAGCGGATGCAATCTGGCGCCGAGCTGGGTCATCGCCTCCTGCAGCGAGCCATCCTCCCCGAGCCACCACCAATCCTGCTCGGCCAGGGGGGGCGTGTCCCACAGGCACTCTCGCAGCGGCACGTTGAAGGTGACCCGGGTCCCCACCCCGCTCTCGCTCTCCAGCAGCAGATCCCCCCCCATCTTCTGGCTGAGCTGGTGGCAAATGGCGAGCCCGAGCCCGGTGCCGCCGAACCGGCGGGTGATGTCGGACTCCACCTGCTTGAAGGGGGTGAACAGATGCGCCTGCTTGTCTGCGGCTATACCGATCCCGGTGTCCTGTACCACGAACTGCAACCTGTTGTCCCGATAGCTCACCCGGATGGCGATGGCCCCCGCCTCGGTGAACTTCACCGCGTTGTTGAGCAGGTTGGAGAGCACCTGACCGACCCGGATCTCGTCCAGGCTGGCCTGATCCGGCACCTCCCGTCCCCAGACGAGTGTGACCTTGAGCCCCTTGCCATGGGCCAGGGTGGCATGACCACGGATGACATCGCAGATGACCGACGTGAGGCGGCAGGGGTGATAGTGCAGCTGCAACTGGCCGGCCTCCATCTTGGAGAAGTCCAGGATGTCGTTGACCAGATAGAGCAGGCTGTTGGCCGAGGTCGCTATGTTGCGCAGCAGATAGCGCTGATCGTCGTCGAGCTGGCTCATCTGCAGCAGCTCCAGCATGCCGTGCATGCCCGAGATGGGGGTGCGCAGCTCATGGCTCATGGTGGCGAGGAAGCGGCTGCGAGCCTGCATCGCCTGCTCCGCCACGGCCCTGGCATCCCTGAGCTCCAGCTCCTGCTGCTTGAGGGCCGTGATGTCGTGGATGACGCCGTTGAGGAGCAGCCCCTCCTCCTGGCGCACGAAGCTGCCGCGCACCTGCAAATAGCGCGCCCCTTCCTGGCGATCCACCTTGACCTCGAGATCCAGAGGGGCCAGGGACTCGGCATGGTGGGCCACCTTGCCGACGAACTCCTGCAGCGCCGCCTCGGTGAAGCCGAACAACTCGCCACCGGACTCCATCATGAGCATCTGCTCGTCGCTCACACCCAGTATCTCGCCGGCCCCCTGTGAGACATAGAGGAAGCGCCCCTTGCCGGGCCCGATCCAGAGGTACTGATAGACGATGCCCGGCATGCTGTCGGTGATCTGGGTGAGGCGGAGCTCCGCCTTGCGCGCCCGCGCCTCGGCCTCTTTTATGCTGCTCACATCGGTCAGGACCGTCAGGACCCCCAACATGTCGCCATTTCCCGAACGATACGGCTGCTTGGCATAGATCACGTGGAAGGATGAGCCATCCTGACGGCGGCTGTAGCCCGCCCCCTCCAGCATCTCGCCGTGCAGCCAGACCTCCCGCTCCTCCCGCAGCACCCGATCCCGCTCGGACGGGGGTATGCTGCCGAGGTGGAGCCTGTCATCCTCCCCCTGGCGCACGAAGGCATCTTTATAGGCCTGATTGCACAGGGTGATGCGCAGATCCTTGTCCCTCAGCACCACCATGTTGGGCAGGGAGTCCAGCAGGGTCTGCACGAAGGTCAGCTGTTCGCTGAGCTGGCGTTCGGCCTGCTGACGCTGCCGGATCTGGCGGCGCAGGGTGCGGTTCCAGCCGACGAAGAGCAGCACGCAGAACAGGAAGATACCGGCACCGAGGGAGGACCAGAGCAGCACGGTCGCCGGATCTATGCCCGTCTGTATGGTCAGGGACATCCACTTGTGTTCCAGCCTGGCCAGCTCTTCCGGCCGGACCGACAGCAGCGCCTTGGTCAAGATCTGCTGCAGCATGGGATCCTGCTTGTGCACCGCCATGGCGACCGGCACCCGCAGCTCGTTGCCGGAGAGCACGACCTGATAGCGATCGCTGAACCCCTTCTTCAGGGCCAGTTCCAGGGTCGTCATGCTCATCAGCACATAGTCGGCCTCACCGCTGTCGAGCAGCGGCAGCAACATGCTGTCGCTGCCTGTGGTGACTATCTTGGCTCCCACCTGATCCAGCAGCACCTTCTCCACCGAGCCGGCCACCATACCGACCCTGTGCCCCTTCAGCTGCGCCGGGCTGGAGAGTTCGTCGACCCCCTGCCTGGCGGCGATCACCCGGTTGATGAAGGCGTAATCCGGGGTGAACAGCATGCTGCCCCGACGCTCGTCGGTGGGGGTAATGGCGGGAATGAAGTCCAGCTTCTCGGCTTCAAACTGCGCTATGGTATCGGCCCAGTCCTGGGTATGGATCAGGGAAAACTGCAGGCCGGAGCGAGCGCTGACGAGTTTCAGCAGATCGGCCACAAAGCCCGTCAGCTGGCCGCGCGAGTCGGTCTCGCTCACCGCTGGCCAGTGGGGGGCCACCCCGAATCTCAGGGTTGGATGCTGGGCCAGCCAGTTCAGCTCGTCCTGATTGAAGAGGGTCTGACGCGGCCCCTGGATCTGGCCGTAATCGATCCCCCCACCTGTCTCCAGCAGACGCCAGCGTTCGGCCTCCGGAATCGCCACCAGCACCCGCTGCAGCAGGGAATGCAGCCCCAGGTTGCGGCTCGCCACCACCATGGCCAGCTGGGTATCGGGCACCCAGGACGGGGTGATCACCTGCAGCTGGGTATGCTGGCGCTGGTGCTGCAGCCGGATCAGGGTCGGCAGATCCGCCAGATAGGCGTCCGCCAGCCCCCGCTTCACCATGAAGGCGGCCTCGTCGACGCTCTCGGCCTCGTCGATCTGCTTCACCCCGAGCCTGATCAGCTCGTCGCAGGCCCCGAAGCCCTGAATGCACGCCCAACGCCACCCCCTGGCCACCGCCAGGCTCGGACTGCTCTGCGTGCGCGACAACAAGACCCCCCTCGGCACCCCCATGATGTCCAGGGTGGCCAGCGTCTGCCGGGGGGCGGCACGCTCCGGGGTCACCCCCAGCAGCAGATCGACCTCGCCATCCTGCAGGGCCTGCTGGGCACGGGCATAGTCGGGGTAACCCTTGTACTTGAGAGGCATCCCCACCCGAGCGGCCACCAGGGCGGCGAAGTCATCCAGCGGGCCGCTGAAGCCCCCTCGCCCATTGGTGTAGATGTAGGGGGGCCAATCCACCGAGACCATGCCGATCACCAGCTCATCGTGGGTAGCCAGCCAGCTCTGCTCAGAGCGGGCTGGTTCATGCGGGTTCGGGGGGGAAACGGCCGATGCCGCCCAGCTCCAGCAGGCAAGCCAGCACAGTAAAATGAGGCGGTAACAACGAGATGGCATGACGAGACCCCTTACAAACCGGGTGGAGATGATAAAGGCTTTGGCTCAATGTGCGACTAATAAATTTGTAACATTCCCGGAGGGAATGAAAAATGGCAGGCCCAGGGCCTGCCATTTTCTCTGCAAGAAGGGGGCCAGGCCCCCTGCCATCAGGTTATTCGATTCCCGAGGCGGAAGCCGGTTTGAAACTCCCGCTCACGCACGTGGGCAACCTGTACATCCATCCCCTCCAGACCGATGTCTTTGAGCAGGGCGGGAGAGAGGTGTAGGTGACTGACGCGACGCTCCAGCCGGGTGATCCGCTTCTGAACCAGGGATTCGACGGTGCGCAGCAGTACGAGTTCGATAGACATAATATTCTCCAGTTGAACATGCGGTTCTCCCGGAGAGAGGACATCACCCTGCGGGATAACCGCGGGTGATGAAAAGACAGGTGTTACCTGTTCACTCCACGCGGTAAATAAAGAGCACGAGTCTTCGCGCTGCCGATGCAGCGGTCGAACGCAACGTTGAGCATTGAATGTTGCATGGTCGTCTCCTTACCGAGTGAAAGTTGAACAAGTGCCACAGTCTAGAAAAACACCGGATTTCGTGCAATATCTGACCCACCCATATGGGGGGGCACCGGGCATCAGATCCCGGACAGCAGCCGGAACTCCTCCAGCGCATAGGTATCCGTCATGCCGCTGACGTAGTCGAGGAGCAGCCGCACCCTGTAGTACCACTCCTGCTCCGCCCCCGACAGGAAGCGGGGATCCGCCGTGGCCACAGCCAGCCGGTACGCCTTGAGGTGGCGCGCCGACAGGCGGTGAAACAGCCTGCGCGCGAAGAAGAGCTCGCTCCCCCCCTTGCCCGCCAGCAGCTTCCCGAACTGGGTGGCCGGCAACGCCAGCAGGCAGGCATAGGTGGAGAGTACCCCGCGCAGGGCGGCATAACCCTCGAGCTCGAGCGCCTCCACCTCGGGGCGCATGAACACCTGCTCCCTCGCGACTTGCTTGAGCACATCCAGCACCCGTGCCGCCGGTGCCTGACCGTGCAACAGCGCCTGAGGATAGGCGCCGCTCAGAATGGCACTGTGTTCGCTGATATAGGTCTCGGCCGCCAGGGTGGCCAGATCCCGGGTCAACTGCTGGCGGAAATGGGGGAAGAAGCCCCTGGCCGATGCCATGGCCTCGGCCAGCAGGGTCGCCATGTAGTCCCCCCCTTCCGCCATGCGCAACGCCTGCTGCAGATCCCCGAGACCGAGGATCCGCCTGTCCACCGCGTCCTCGAGATCTGCGATGCAGTAGGAGATGTCGTCCGCCGCCTCCATGATGTACACCAACGGATGGCGGCAACCCGGCGCCAGCCCGAGCTGCTGGCTCAGGGACTGGTAGAGGGGTTGTTCGCTGAAGAAGATGCCGCGCTTGCTGGCCCAGCCGTGATGCTGGCCGAAATGCTGCCCGGGGGCTGGCTGCTGCGGGTATTTGCACAGAGCCGCCAGCTGGCCCAGGGTCAGGTTCAGCTCGTGCAGGCTGTGCACCAACCGCAGGCTCTGGGCATTGCCGTCGAACACCAGCAGATCCTGGCGCAGCTCGGCCCACTGGGGGCTTGGCAACTGCTCGTGAGCACTGGCGAAGAGATCGTCCAGCGACTGTGCCAGCCACTGGCTCATCACCTGCTCGCCGAAGTGGCCGAACGGCGGGTTGCCGACGTCGTGCAGCAGGCAGGACATCTCCACCAGATTGATGAAGGCCCCCTCGCACACGGTTCCTGTGGGTAGCTGGGCCAGGATGCGGCGGCTGATCTGGCGGCCCGTCTCCTGCACCTCCAGGGAGTGGGTCAGGCGGCTGCGCACCGAGGCCTTCACATCCAGCGGGAAGACCTGGGTCTTCTGCTGCAACCGGCGCACCGGCGCGGCCTGCACGATGCGGGCGCGATCCTGCTCGGTCGCCTCCAGCAGGGGCTCGTATCCCCAGCTGTGAATTCGCAGGGACGGGATCAGGCGCTGATACATGGGGTCTGCCTCCTTGGCTTTGATGGCATCGATGTTCGGCTCAGGAGAGCAACCAGCGGCGCAAGCGGGCTATGTCGCCCGGGTATTCCCGGCGCAGCGTCTCAATCCAGTCCTCCACGTTCTCCCACCAGGCTGGGTGATCCGGACTCTGGATGAACTGGGCCGTCTGCTGCAGGCGGCGCAGGCCGATGGAGCCGGCCGCCCCCTTGATCTTGTGCGCCTCCTCCACCACCCCGGCCTGATCCTTGGCAATCATGTTGGAATCGAGCACCGCCATGTAGTCGGGCATCATCTTCTCGAACAGATCCACGCTGGAGAGCAGTATCGGCTTGCCGACTGTGCTGGCGTAATCGGTGAGGAAGGGCAAGTCCAACAGTTCATCCTGATTACCCGCATCTTCCAGCTCGTCCGCCTCGTCGTCCGCCAGATCCGCGAACAGGTGGCCGATCACCTCCCGCACCGCCCTGGAGCCGAGCGGCTTGTTGATCACGTCCTGCATGCCGCGGTCCCGGTAGTACTGGCGATCGCCGGTGGAGTTGGCGGTGAGCGCCACCATGGGGGGCAGGCTGTCGCCGTAGCGTTCAAGCAGCTTGGCCGCCACATCGAAGCCGGTCATGTCCGGCAGCTGGATGTCGAGCAGGATGAGATCGAAGTCGTCCGGATTCGCCATGGCCAGGGCCTGGGCGCCGTCCCGCGCCACCTTGACCTCGTGGCCGAGCTTGCTGAGCAGGGCGCAGGCGACTGTGACGTTCAGCTCCACGTCCTCCACCAGCAGGATGTCGAGGGAAGGCAGCTCCAGCTCGGGCTCGATGGCCTGGGGCGCCACGCACTCCACCTCCAGTTCGGCGGTGAAGCAGGAGCCCTCGCCGGGATCGCTGTCCACATAGAGCTGGCCACCCATGGCCTGCACCAGCTGGCGGGAAACCGCGAGGCCGATGCCGGTGCCGGTGGCGTGCTTCTTGCCCTGCACCTGATAGTACATGGCGAAGATCTTCTCCTGCTGGCCACGGGGGATGCCGACGCCTGTGTCTTCCACTTCGAAATGCAGCGCCAGCTTGCCCGGCACGTCGGACGCGTGGGAGAGGCAGCGCACCGTCACCCCGCCCTCGTCGGTAAACTTGACCGCATTGCCCACCAGATTCCACAGCACCTGGCGCAGCCGGGTGCCGTCCGCCATCACGAACTGGGGCATGTCGCCGTCCCGGTCGAAGTGCAGGTAGAGCCCCTTCTGCTCCGCCTGGATACGTGACAGTGTCTCCAGCTCGTCGAGGAAGGCGGGCAGGTCGATGCGGGTCGGCGCTATCTCCAGCCGACGGCGGTCGAGTTTGTCCAGGTCGATGATGTCGTTGAAGATATTGCCGAGGGTCACGGCGCTCAGGTGAATGGTCTTGAGCTGCTGGTGCTGTTTCGCGTCCAGGGGCGTGTCCATCAGCATGCGGCTCAGGCCCACTATGCCGTTGAGGGGGGTACGCAGCTCGTGGCTGATAGTGGAGATGAAGGTGGTCTTGTCCCGGCTCGCCTTCTCCAGCTTGTCCTGATATTGCTTGCGCTCCGTGATGTCGCGGCCGAAGCCGAGCAGGCCGAGCCGCTTGCCGAAGCGGTCGAAGAAGGGCACCTTGCGCAGCTCGAAGTAGGCCTTGCGGCCATCCGGGTACTCCAGCCACTGCTCGTAGGTGAGGGGCTCGTTCTGGGCGAAGACCTGCTTGTCGGTCTCCACCACCTTGCTGGCGATGTCCTGCTTGTAGACATCGAAGGGAGTCAATCCGATGAGATCCGCCTCGACCCGGCCGGTCAGCTCCTCCATGGCGCGATTGCAACCGGAGAACTGCTCCTCCTCGTTGCGGTAGTAGACCAGATCCGGGGAGCAGTCGATGAAGGAGCGCAGCAGGGCGGTGCGCTCCCCCAGATGCAGCTGGGCCTTCTCCCGCTGGAACACCTCATTTTCGAGATCCTCGATCGCCTGCTGACGCAGGGTCTCGGCGCGCTTGGTCTCGGCTATCTGGGTGTTGAGGCGGCGGATGTTCTCCTGCAACTGGCTGTTGAGCTCGAGATCCCGCTCCCGCATGTCCTGCAATTTCGCCACCATGCGGCTCAGGCGCTGGCGGGAGTCCTCCAGCTGATCCACGACGATGGAGAGGAAGTAGACGGCCCAGGGGGTCACCAGCAGGCCGAAGAAGACGGAGCGCACCAGGTCGACGACATCCACGGCCCCGCGCAGGAACAGGGTCACCCCCATCTGGATGGTGACCGCCAGCACTATGATGCCCGCCGCCAGCAACATGCTGAAACGGACCAGCCCCAGCTTGGTCATCAGGTCGACATAGTATTGCGCCCAGGATTTGATTTGCTTCATCGCGTTATTTGCTCCCCGCTATTGCGCAAACAGGATACCAGCACGGCGCACCGAACTCTTGTCGGTCGCAGTTTAAATTATTGATTAACGTCACACTCTCATTGGGGTAGCATGCCGGCCATGAGTTAGTCAGCTCCAGTTCAGCAAAGCGCTGTAGCATGCCGCCTGATTTCAGTCAGCTCTGGTTCAGCTAACACACGGGGCTGACTCATCGCATTACATCTATTCCACGGAGTCTACCGATGCGTAATCCCATCCTGCTGGGCCTGGGCCTGCTGGTCGCCAATGCCGCGCACGCCGATCTGGGCGCCATTCCCAAGGAGTCCGGCTGGTCCGGCTTCCTGCTCGGCGGCGTCACCGCCAGCAGCCACGAATCCAACTTCTACGCCGGCGGAGACAGCAAGAGCCGCATCGACAACCTGGGCTCCCCCGAGAGCGAGAGCGAGCTGGCGCCGCTGATCAATGCCGACATCCGCTACACCTTCGCCGATACCCGTACCCAGGTCTTCCTCGGCAACCTGATCCAGGACGCCGTGCGCTTCGACTTCACCCAGCAGTTCGGGATCCGTCAGGAGATGGGAGACAAGGGCATAGTGGCCGGCTCCCTGGTGTTCAACGTCATGCCGGTCGAGCTGTGGAGCGACCCGTACGCCACCGGGGTGGATCGCAGCTCCACCGATGCCAAGTCGAAAGGGGTGCGTTTTGCCTGGGACAAGATCTGGGGCAGCAACTTCAACGGCAGCATCACCACCCGCGAGGTGGAACTGGACGAGGAGCACAGCGGTCAACAGTACGATCAGCGCCACGGCACCAGCTATGCCCCCGTGCTAAATCGCAACGGCAAGATCCACGACATGGAGCTCTCCTACCAGTGGCATTTCGGCGATGGCCAGGTGCTGGAGCCCGCCATCCTCTACAAGCAGGCCAAGCTCGATGGCAGCGCCGAGAGCTTCAAGAACACCGGCCTGCAGCTGACCTATGCCAAGCGCGGTCCCCAGTGGTCCTTCGTCAGCAACGGCTATCTGGGCAAGCGTGACTACGACGAGGTGAACCCTCTCTTCGGCCAGCGCGCCGATGCCAACGAGATGGTTCTGACTGGCACCTTCTTCTGGCACAGCCTGCTGGGGATCAAGGATCTCACCGGCGTCATCACCGCCTCCTACAACCAGGCAGACTCCGACATCGACTTCTACGACACCCGAACCAGCGCCCTCAGCACGGGCCTGCTCTACAACTTCTAAGCCTGTATCCACGCTAAAAACAAGGCCACCCCAGGGTGGCCTTGTTGTCTTCGCCGGTCTCTTACAGACCGAGGGAGTTCAGCAGATCATCGTGATCGTTGCTGGCGGGGACGGCAGCCGGGGCCGGCTTGGCCGCCGCCTGCTTGGCCTGGGCGATCAACTCGTCCGGATCGACCTCCTCCTGCACCCCGCCATCATGGATCCGGATAAACTCAGTCTTGTCCATGGCCAGCTCCAGATAGAAGATGTTGTTGCTGGCGGTGAAGAAGGTGACCCGACGGGTCTCCGGGTTGTCGAGGTTGGTGTCCACACTCAGCATCACCTGCTTGTTCAAGGCCAGCATCTTGGGCTGGTTCTGGGTGATGTGGGTCTGCAACTCGCGGCCCACCTTGCCGGTGAAGCTACCGACGATCTGGTTCATCAGCTCGCCCATGACGTTGCTCACCTCGTCGGCCGTGTGGGAGATGGCGAGATCTTCTTTCGATAGCCCCATGCTCAGCATATAGCTCTGGTACAGCTCCATGGCCGCCGCCGCGGAGAAGTTGATCACCACCAGCCCGGAGAAGCCGCCATCGAACAGCACGAAGCAGCCGATGTCGGGCTTGAGGCAGGTCTTGCTGATCCGCTGCACCATGCCGGAGAAGCGCACCTGGCTCTGGCTCGCCGCACTCAATACGCTCGTCACCGAGTTGCACAGGCTCAGCAGCACATCCTCTGTGGTCAATACGGCGTCATCCTCGGATCTTGTCACTATCATGGAACCTTCCTGCTGAATCGAAAAATGGGGTTGTCGCTCTCATCACCCATGTCAGCACAGGGCGGAGCATCGCCCTAGCACATCAGATGATCCCGACATCAAAATCGCGAGCCGCCTCTCAGTTGAGCTGTTTATCAGCCTTGAAGCGGAGCGAATCCACTCAGGGTGGCCAAGCGGGCTCGCCAGTTATCGGCCTCCCGCTGCAAATCTTGCGCACTATATGGCACGGCGGGGTGGGCTCCCCAGATGGGGCCAGGCCAGGCGGGATCCGTTCCGAAACGGGCCACATGATGCAGGTGCAACTGGGGAACCAGGTTGCCGAGCGCCGCCACGTTGATCTTGTCGGGAGTGAGCGCCTGCTCCATCAAGGCGGCAACGGCGCAGGACTCCTGCATCAGCTGTTGCTGCTGGGCCGGCGGCAGGTGATGGATCTCCCGCAAGTTGGCGATGCGCGGCACCAGGATGAGCCAGGGATACTGGCTGTCTTTGGCGAGCAGGACGCGGCAGAGGGGCAGATCCCCGAGGGACTGGGTATCCGCCAGCAGGCGGGGATGCAGTTCGAACATTCGGAACCTCGAAGCGGGCAGATCGGATGAGCCGCCCACGTTACTGCAACCGGGGACAAACTTAAAGGCGGGGAACGGCCCAACCGATGAAACGCTTGCGAAGCTCGGGGTCCGCCTGCAGGAAGAGCCGCTGCAACTGGCCCTCCAGCTCGCTGGCGGGCACGGCCGGCGCCTGAGCCGCAGTCTGGGTCGGGGCCACCGCGGCCGTGGCTGCCACCGTGCTTGCCAGCACCGCCTTGCCCCCACCGCGGTTGTACTCCGCCAGCCGGGCCGGCCAGTCCATGCCGATCTGCACCCCGTTGACCACCAGCTGGTCCTGCACCAGGGCGACGGCCTGATCGCCCCCTTGCAGGCGTACCTGGGGCTCCCTGGCGTAGCGTTCCATTCCCGCCTCATCCCCGGGGGCGCTGCCCAGCAGTCGCAGGGACTGACCGCTGGCCTCGTAGCGAATGACCTGGGGCTCGGAGCGGATCACCTTGTCGTTGTCGCTGCTGGTACGGCTCGGGATCACCCCCTCAAAACGCACCAGCAGTTGCTGTGTGCCGTCCGCCAGCACCGCACGGCGCTCGTCCTGCACCTTGCCGGCGCTCACCGCCAGGATCTGGAAATTCTCCGGTACCTCGACCCTGACCTCGGCCTGCGCCGCGCCGCCGCACAGCAGCATGATCCCAACCCACACCTGATGACGCTTCATTCCCTGCCTCTCTTGAATAGCTATGATGGCGCAGGGTAGCAGTCAGATATGACAGAAAAATAACGGCCCGGCCTCGGCTCACCGGAGCAGATAGTGGGGACGCTCGGCAAACCACTGGGCCAGCACCTGCTTGAACAGGCGGATCTTGCGCGGCACCCGCCGCTGCTGGGCGTGCAGCACGTGCAGCGGGTGCAACCCGGTCTGCCACTCGTCCAGCACGGCCACCAGCTCCCCCCGGGCCAGGCTGGCCTCCACCAGCATCAGCGGGCACTTGGCGAAGCCCATGCCGGCACGGGCCAGCTGCAACAATGTGCTGTAGTGGTTGGCCCGCACCTTGCCCTGCACCGGGATCAGCGCCTCCTCCCCGCCCCGGCGAAACAGCCACTGCTCCCAGGCGGGATTATGATCCTGCAGCAGGCAGGTGCGACCCACCAGCTCATAGGGGCTGGCCGGCGCCCCCTCCCGCGCCAGCAGGGCGGGACTGGCCACCACCACATCCTTCAAGCGGCCGAGGGGCAGGGCCACCAGGTTGTCCGGCACCTGGCTCATGGCCCGCAGGGCGATGTCGTTCTCCCCCTGGCTCATGTCGATCATAACGTTGGTGAAGTTGAGCTCCACCTCCACCCCGGGACAGAGCGCGGCGAAGCGGGCAAGCAGCTCACTCACCATGCGATCGCCGGTGCTGACCGGGCAGGTGAAGCGCAGCCGGCCACTGTCCTCCTCGGTCAGGGCCTGGATCTCCTGCTCCGCCTGCTGGGCCAGGGCGAAGATCTGACCCGCCTGCAGATAGAGGGTCTTGCCCGCCTCCGTCAGGCTGAGACGGCGGGTGGTGCGCTGCAACAGTTGGGCGTTGAGAGACGCCTCCAGCGCACTGACATGGCGGCTCAGCATTCCCTTGCTCACCTCGAGCGCCTCGGCAGCGGCGGAGAAGCTGCCCTGCTTGACCACCTCATAGAAGCTGGCCAGGTGGGTGATGTCCATTTATTAGCTCCAATATGGAAACAATACGTTCATATTAAGCGCTTTTTCTTCTGTTTGTGGCGACTAGAATCATCAATATCCCAAACAGGAGTCTCCAAGATGAAAATCGTAATTGTGGGTGCCTCCGGCACCGTCGGATCCGCCGTCAGCGAACTGCTCGCCCGGGATCATCAAGTGATCCGGGTCGGCCACAGCCAGGGCGACGCCCTGGTCGACATGACGGACGGCGCCTCCATCGCCGCCTTGTTTGAGGGCACAGGACGGTTCGATGCCCTGGTGGTGGCCAGCGGCAACGTCGCCTTCGCCCCCTTCCCCGAGATGACGGACGAACAGTGGCAGACAGGGCTCGAGAGCAAGCTGATGGGCCAGATCCGGCTGGTTCGCGCCGCCATCCCGCACCTCAACGACGGCGGCTCCATCACCCTCATCAGCGGCATACTGAGCGAGGAGCCCATCAACTGGGGGGTCAGCGCCAGCACCATCAACGGCGCCATCGAGCACTTCGTGCGGGCCGCCGCCTGCGAGCTGCCAAGAGGCTTGCGCATCAACGTGGTCAGCCCGACCGTGCTGGAGGAGTCCATGGACAAGTACGCCGACTTCTTCCCGGGCTTCGTGCCCGTGCCCGCCGCCCGGGTGGCCCAGGCCTACAAGAAGTCCGTGCTGGGGGTGCAGAGCGGCCAGGTGTTCAGGGTCAACGGCTGACTCGAGAGCAGCGCCAGACAATAAAAACGGGCCCCGCGATGGGGCCCGTTTGTGTTGGCGTCACGGACGAGAGCCGCAGCCTGCCGCCGGCAAACGTTTGTTTTTTGGCGATAAAGAAAACAGCGCTCAGTCGATCAGACCGTATTGCTCGCGCAGGACTTCGATGATCTCCTGCTTCGGGTTGGCGCTGCGTGCCAGCTGGTGTCCGATGACCTTCTCGGCGATCCCCACATAGGTGTGGGAGATGTCCATCATCACCTCGGTGGGCAGCTTGTTGTCCCGGGCCAGGGCGAAACGCTCCGGCATGCGATTCTTGTTGAGCAGTATGTCCGGCTCCGGGAAGTGGTTAAGCAGCCACTGGCGGAACCCTTCCTTGGACTTCTCGACGATCTGCCCCTCCCGCAGGGCGGCGCCGTCCCAGATGCGGGAGCTGTCGGGGGTACCCACCTCATCCATGTAGATGAGCTTCTCGTTGCCGGCGGCGTCCTGGACGTAGCCAAACTCGAACTTGGTGTCGACGAAGACCTGATCCCGCTCGGCCAAGGCTTCGCTTATCACGGCAAAGCCTTCCTTGAGCAGCGCCTCGTAGCGGTCGATGTCCGCCGGGGAGCGGAAACCGAAGGCCTGATGGTGACGCTCCAGATCGGCGCGGGAGACGTTGACGTCGTCGGCTTCCGGCACCCCGTCCAGCCCCTTGAGGATCCCCTTGGTGGAGGGGGTGATGAGGATCTCTGGCAGCTTCTGATCCTTCTTCAGCCCTTCCGGCAGGCGGATGCCGCAGAAGTCGCGTTCGCCATCCTGGTAGGCACGCCACATGGAGCCTGTGATGTATTGACGGGCGATGGCCTCGATCATCACGGGACGGGCCTTCTGCACTATCCAGACGAAGGGATGGGGGATGTCCAGGATGTGGCTGTCGGCTAATCCTTTTTCCTTGAACAGCTTGAACCAGTGGCTGGAGATGGCGTTGAGGGCGGCGCCCTTGCCCGGCACCCCGTTCAGCCCGTCCACACCTTGCCAGATGCAGTCGAAGGCGGAGATGCGGTCGCTGATCACCATGATGGCGAGCGGCGCATCGGCCGGCACATCATAGCCTTTCTCCCGGATGAGGCGGGCGCTGTCGGCCTGGGTCAGCCAGTAGACGCTGCGCACTTTGCCGGAATGGACGGGTTTATCGGTGCGGATCGGCAAATCGTCGTTCACTGCCAATACTTGATCTGCAAGACTCATGATGGGTAACACTTCCTGTTGTGGGCGTAATAACACAGGGGCGCAAGGCCCCTTGACTAGCGGGATCCATGTAACAAAACAGGGGCACTGGGCCCCTGTTTTCAATCTGCTTTTGCGGCTGCCTGATCGGCCTGGCCCTTGGCGAACGCCTCGGACAGGCTGATGTACATCTGGGAGATGACCCCGGATGCCACCGGTTTCTTGTCCTTGTCGAACAGGGTGATGGAGGTCTTGCCCCCCGCCATTTCCCCGAGCTGGAAGCGGTACTTGTCTTCCTCCAGCTTGAACGGCTCGGCGCCCTTGGCCTTCCAGAAATCGGCGCCCGGCTCGTCATACTCGACATCGATCCAGCCAAGTGACTGCTGGGTGTCCTTGATGGTGAAGCCGTAGCCCGGCAGCACCTGGTTCAGGCGACGCCATACCTGCTCGAAGGAGGCGTCCACGATCCAGGCGCTCAGATCGTTGTTGTCCAGACCCAGCTCCATGCCCATGCCATCGCTGCTCTTGTGCTGTTCGCGGGCCTTGAGCTGCTTGTCGTAGTAGAGGGAGAACTGGTTCAGGGCCCGGGTCGCGTAGCGCTGGGCATCGGCGGTGGTCAGCTCCTTGCTGGTCTCGCCGTCTATGGTCTCTTCGTGATCAAGCACCCGTACCGACATGTTGACGGCATGGCGCTGGGTGTCGTTGCGCAGGGTGAACTGGTAGCGCTGGCGAATGCTGAAGTCATCGTCATCTTCGCCCCAGCCATCGAGGGCGGCGGTGTTGTCAAACCAGCCGGTCTGCAGCACGCCGGCCTGCTGATCCAGCTTCTCGGTGGTCACCTTGTGCTGCGCCAGGAAGTTCATCAGGAAGGCCCAGGTATCGCGCTCCACGCTCTGGCTGGTGCTGAGAGCATAGAAGGCCAGGGTCGGCTCGCCGGGGTTGGCGGTAGTCACGATCTGGCTGCCGGGCACCACGGTCAGCAGCTGGGCCGGCGGGCGCACGTCGACCTTGGCGCCGATGGCTCCCTCACGGCTGCTCTCGGGCAGGGCCGGGATGTCGAAATTGCTGTTAAAGGCGGGGGCACTCAAACCGGCAGGCACGAGGAAGGCACGCCCTTCGAGGCGGCTCTCTTCATACTCGAAACCACGGTTGGCCATCTTGCGATCCTGGGGTGAGCTACAGGCTGCCAACACGGCAACGGTCGCCACACTCAGCACCAGACGTGCTGCATTTCCCTTTCCATTTGCTTTAAACACTCGCCATCAACTCCGCAGTCGTCAGTGCTCGCGCCATCGCCTGTTCGCCCTCTGGGGTGAGGTCGGTCAGCGGCAGACGCAAGGTCGCCGTCGCCATCAATCCCAGCTGGACACAGGCCCACTTCACCGGGATGGGACTCGGTTCGCAGAACAGAGTCTGATGCAACGGCATCAATCGATTGTTGATGTCATGAGCCCGCCCGGCATCACCGGCCAGCGCAGCACGACACATGTCGGCCATCTGGGCCGCCGCAATGTTGGTAGTGACGGAGATGACTCCATCGCCCCCTTGCAGCATAAAATCACAACCACTGGCATCATCGCCACTATAAAGCGCAAACTCCGGCCCGCACAGTTCACGCAGCAGCGGGGTCCGGCCGAGATCACCGGTGGCCTCTTTCAGGCCGATGATCCCAGGCACCCTGGCCAGCCTGGCCACGGTCTCCGGTTTGAGATCGCAGCAGGTGCGACCGGGCACATTATAGAGAATTTGGGGCAGACCACTAGCCTCGGCGATCGCACAATAGTGACGATAGAGACCTTCCTGGGTGGGCTTGTTGTAATAGGGAGTAACCGAGAGACCCGCCACCACGCCACTGTCGGCGAAGCGCTTGGAGAGCGCGATGGCGTGGGCCGTGTTGTTGGAGCCGCAACCGGCGATGACGGGAATGCGGCCGGCGGCGAATTCCACGGTTTTTTCCACAACGGCGATGTGTTCCGCCTCGCTCAGGGTGACCGATTCCCCCGTGGTGCCCACCGCAACGATGGCCGTGGTACCGGCGCCGACGTGGTAATCGACCAGGGCCGCCAGACTGGACCAGTCGACTTCACCCGAGGCCAGCATGGGGGTAACGAGCGCAACAATACTACCGCGTAACATGGATTTTTCTCCCGATTTTCAGGGGCGTTATGGTAAAGCTGCCCCCTTTGAAAAACAAGGGAGGCAAGGGACAAGCCGTGTTACCATCCGGCCTAAAAATGATGCAGGAGAGCAGGACATGGCGAGGGATTCGACGGCCATGCCCACCCAGGACGCTCGCTGCCACCGCATTCGCAATAATGGACGAGAGACGATTTATGACTCATTACCTGGTCGTAACGGCCATCGGCACGGACAGGCCTGGCATCGTCAATGAGGTTACCCGCCACGTCAGTGGCTGCGGTTGCAACATTGTCGACAGCCGTCTTGGCATTTTTGGTAACGAATTTACCTTCATCATGCTGCTGTCCGGTGACTGGAACAGCCTGATGCAACTCGAGATCAGCCTGCCGCTGCGCAGCCAGGAGTGGGATCTCATCACCATGATGAAGCGCACCGAGCGCCACCACTCCCTGCAATACGACATCAGCGCCAGCGCCGATGTGCTGATCCGGGATCAGCCCGGCATCGTCAGCCAGTGCACCCAGTTCTTCAGCGATCACGGCTGGGATATCCAGGCCATGCAGACCATCACCCTTGAACAACAGCCATTCAACCTGCTCAAGGCGAGCTTTCAGCTGAATCTGGCCAAGCAGGGGGAAGAAGCAGGCTCCAAGACGGCCTTCGCCGACTTCTGTCGTGAGCTCGGGGCCGAGTCCTTCGAATTTCTCGTCAACCACAAATACGCCTGAGGGCGCTTATCCGAGGAGATCCCATGCAACCCTTACAAGCCGGTACCCAGGCCCCCGACTTTTCACTGCCCGATCAGGACGGCAACCCGGTCAGCCTCTCTTCCCTGCGCGGCAAGAAGGTCCTCATCTATTTCTACCCCAAGGCGATGACCCCGGGTTGTACCACCCAGGCTGGCGGCCTGCGGGACGTCAACGCCGAACTGGCCGCCCTCAATGTGGAGGTGCTCGGCATCAGCCCGGATCCGGCCAAGCGCCTCAAGAAGTTCGAGGAGCGCGACAGCCTGAACTTCCGCCTGCTGGCGGACGAGGATCACGCGGTTGCCGATGCGTTCGGCGTCTGGGGCCCCAAGAAGTTCATGGGCAAGGAGTATGACGGCATCCACCGCCTGAGCTTCCTCATCGATGAGGAGGGCAAGGTCAGCCATCGCTTCGACAAGTTCAAGACCAGCGATCACCACCAGGTGGTGCTCAACCTGGTGAAAGGCCAATCCGCTGAGGCTTGAATCACTCACACAGGGTAGAGACGGATGAAAAGAGGGCCTGCAGATGCAGGCCCTCTTGATTGGTGCGCTTCGTCTTCGAGAAGCCGTCTTTTATCAGACAGGGGGCGAGCGGATGGCTGCCCCGTCTCACCTGCTGGCCCGAGGCCGCGGCGGGATCATTTTCGATGGTTTGCACCCTGTGAGGTGCCTTGGTGGTGGGTCCTCTGGCATGGGCCAAATGACGCTTCCATTTTTGCCGACCCGCCCCAAAATGCAAGCCGTGCCGGCGACAATTAATTAACCAACCCGGGTTAACGCCAGCGCCCTCTGTCCCGCTTTTCTCGCCAACCTCCCCTGCCAGATCAAAAAATTCATCCTGAATATGGGTTAACGTGGCCCCAGATTCATTTTCCAGTGAGACAGCCCATGAACATGAGCCATACCGAACGCCTGATCCTGAGCAATCAGTACGAGATCCTGGCCAAACTCAATCCGGAAAAGGCCGCGTTTTACCAGCGGGCCAGTACCATAGTCGAGCGGGGCTACTGCCTGCAGATCCTCGAGCTGGAGAAGAGCTTCGGCCACCTGGATCTGGCCACCTGTCAGGAGGTGATCGACACCCTGGAGATGCATCACGCCCTGGCCATCTCCTGGGGCAATCTGGACACCGCCGCCCAAGCCGAGATCAACGCCAGCCGGCTGACCTTCAACGGTTACAGCCGCAGCCAGGAGCGGGAGCTGGCGGACTATGTCTGCTTCCTGCTGGAAGTGGACAAGCGCTTCCCCGAGCTGCCCTGCCCCTGCGACGAGCTCTCCAGCGACATCGCCATGCGCGACAAATATCAGCGCATGCTGGCGGCCTGGCGTCAGTGCCCCCGTCAGTACAAGCTCTCCATCCAGGAGATCGGCAAGGTGCTGGCGGCCTGAGGCCAGACACGACAGAGGCGCCCATGGGCGCCTTTTGGCAATGATGAAACCTCATTCGCAGAGGCCGGGTCTATCCCCTTACCGGGTTAACGCCCTCACTCGTAGAGGAAGGATTTGTCCAGCAGCTTGAAGGCGGCGCTCAGGGTATCGGCCAGCTCCTCGTAACGAGGCTGCGCCACCAGCTGACGGCGTCCCCCCTGCTCGTTCATCTTGCCGTTGATCTCCCGATACCAGCTGGCGAGGGAGGGTGGCAGCCGGGTGCCGGCACGCTGGCCGAGCCAGTAGTAGCCTTGCAGGGGCAAGCTGAGCAGGAAGAACACGGACGCCATGACGGAGGGCCAGTAGTGCTGCTCGCCGAACTGGAATTGCACCATGACGCTGAGCACGGCGAGGGCCGGAATGATCTTGAGGGCGAACTCGGTCGCCTTGATCACCCTGTTCTCCGGAAACATGGAATTAAGCTCGGGACGGCGCGGCCAAAGAGTCATATAATGACGGCCTTGCTGTAATTTAGTTCCAAAAATGTTCATGCTCATGCTACCTCCGAGCTCTTTTTGAACGCATTAACGGCAAAACCTCGACATTTTTTGAGGGGCAATAACAAAGGTTGAGGATACTTTGTTATTTTTCAACAATCAGGTTATCCTTTGTACGCCCAATTTTTACGCCAGCACACTATCATTGCTGGCCTGTCAGGGACGTCTGGATCTCGGGTCTTGTATCACTATACAAGGGGCAAGCAACAGATTGCCAACCCTCATAAGGATAAGTTGAAAGTTTTTGGACGCACCGCGTCCGGCGCATCCTCCAACCCAACCCAATCTGCGATAGGATTTATTCATGAGTAAGCTGGTTCTTGTTCTTAACTGTGGCAGCTCGTCCCTGAAGTTTGCTGTCATTGACGCAACCACCGGTGATGACCTGCTGTCCGGCCTGGCCGAATGCTTCAACCTCGACGACGCCCGCATCAAGTGGAAGCTGAACGGCGAGAAAGGCAATGCCGATCTGGGTGCCGGTGCCGCTCACCAGGAAGCGCTGGACTTCATCGTCCACAAGATCCTGCCGCTCAACCCGGAGCTGTCCAAGAACCTGATCGCCATCGGCCACCGCGTGGTTCACGGCGGTGAGCAGTTCACCTCTTCCGTTCGCATCACCGACGACGTGATCGCCGGCATCGAAGCCGCCATTCCGTACGCGCCGCTGCACAACCCGGCTCACCTGATCGGCATCCGTGCCGCGCTGAAGGTGTTCCCGGAGCTGGCCGAGAAGAACGTAGCCGTGTTCGACACCGCCTTCCACCAGACCATGCCGGAAGAAGCCTTCCTGTACGCCCTGCCGTACAAGCTCTACAAAGAGAACGGCATCCGTCGCTACGGCGCCCACGGCACCAGCCACTACTACATCAGCCTGGAAGCCGCCAAGCAGCTGAACAAGCCGGTGTCCGAGCTGAACATCATCAACTGCCACCTGGGCAACGGCGGTTCCGTCTGCGCCATCAAGAACGGCCAGTCCGTCGACACCTCCATGGGTCTGACCCCGCTGGAAGGCCTGGTGATGGGTACCCGTTCCGGTGACATCGATCCGGCCATCATCTTCTTCCTGCACGACAAGCTGGGCATGAGCGTGGCCGAGATCAACACCATGCTGACCAAGGAATCCGGCCTGCAGGGTCTGACCGAAGTCACCTCCGACTGCCGTTTCGTTGAAGACAACTACGACAGCAAAGAAGAAGCCAAGCGCGCCATGGACGTTTACTGCTACCGCCTGGCCAAGTACATCGGCGCTTACGCCGCAGCCATGGATGGTCGCCTGGACGCCGTCGTCTTCACCGGCGGCATCGGCGAGAACTCCGCCCCGATCCGTGAGATCACCCTGAACAAGCTGGGCCTGCTGGGCTTCGACGTCGACCACGACGCGAACCTGAAGGCACGCTTCGGTAAGGGTGGCGAGATCACCAAGGCTGGTTCCACCAAGGCCCTGGTCATCCCGACCAACGAAGAGTGGGTCATCGCCCACGATGCGCTGGAACTGGTCGGCGCATAATTTAGCTGTAGAGCAAGGCCGCCCCAGGGCGGCCTTTTCCTGATCCCAAAAATGAACAAGGGGTAATAAGTGGCACGCACTATTATGCTCATCCCGGTCGGCACTGGTGTCGGCGTAACCTCCGTGAGCCTCGGCGTCGTTCGCGCCATGGAACGTCACGGTGTCAATGTCAGCTTCTTCAAACCGGTGGCCCAGCCGCGTCCGGGTGAAACCGGTGCCGAGCGCTCCACCGCCGTGATCCGCGCCGCTGCCAACATCAACCCGCCCGAGCCGTTCACCCTCTCCTACGCCGAGAACATGATCACCTCCAGCAACACCGACATCCTGCTGGAAGAGATAGTCGCGCGTTTCGAAGAGCACGTGAAGAGCAGCGGCGCCGAAGTGGTCGTGATCGAAGGCCTGGTGCCGACCGACAAGCAGCCGTTTGCCAACAAGCTGAACTACGACGTGGCCAAGGCCCTGGACGCCGACATGGTGTTCGTGACCCATCCGGGCAACGACTCCAGCCAGAAGCTGAAAGAGCGCATCGAGCTGGCCTGCTCCAACTTCGGTGGCGTCAGCAACCCCCGTATCGTGGGCTGCGTCATCAACAAGGTGGGTGCACCGGTTGACGAGCACGGCGTGACCCGTCCCGACCTGACCGAGATGTTCGAAGCCCATCACCACGGCGCCGACACCGGCCACAACCTGGAAGTGCTGCAGGTATTTGGCAAGAGCCCCCTGCGCATCCTGGGCTGCATCCCCTGGAACACCCAGCTGATCGCCCCGCGCGCCAAGGATCTCGCCAAGCACCTGGCCGCCAAGATCCTGCACAAGGGTGAGCTGGACAGCCGTCGCCTGCAGACCGTGACTTTCTGTGCCCGCTCCATCCACAACATGATCGAGCACTTCCGTCCGGGCAGCCTGCTGGTGACCTCAGGCGACCGTTCCGACGTCATCGTCTCCGCCTGCCTGTCCGCCATGAACGGCGTCAAGCTGGGTGCCCTGCTGCTGACCGGCAACTACCACCCGGAGCCGCAAGTCATCGCCCTGTGCCAACAGGCCATGGCCACCGGCCTGCCGATCATGATCACCGGTACCAACACCTGGCAGACCGCCGTCAGCCTGCAGAACTTCAACGTCGATATCCCGGAAGATGACCGCGAGCGTATCGAGCTGGTGCAGGACTACGTGGCCGGCCACATCGACAAGCACTGGATCGAGTCCCTGACTGCCAAGTCCACCCGTTCCCGTCGTCTGAGCCCGCCCGCCTTCCGTTATCAGCTGACCGAGCTGGCCCGTCAGGCCAACAAGCGCGTCGTGCTGCCGGAAGGGGAAGAGCCGCGTACCATCAAGGCTGCCGCCATCTGTGCCGAGCGTGGCATCGCCCGTCCGGTACTGCTGGGCAACCCGGAAGAGATCCGCCGCGTCGCCGAACAGCAGGGTGTGGTGCTGACCGATCGCGTCGAGATCATCGATCCGGTTGAAGTACGCGAGCGTTACGTGCCCCGTCTGGTCGAGCTGCGCAAAAACAAGGGCATGACCGAAGTGGTCGCCCGCGAGCAGCTGGAAGACAACGTGGTGCTGGGCACCATGATGCTGGAACGCAACGAAGTCGACGGTCTGGTATCCGGCGCCGTGCACACCACCGCCAACACCATCCGTCCGCCGATGCAGATCATCAAGACTGCCCCGGGTTCGTCGTTGATTTCGTCGATCTTCTTTATGCTGCTGCCGGATCAGGTGCTGGTGTATGGCGACTGCGCCATCAACCCGGACCCGAGCGCCGAACAGCTGGCCGAGATCGCCATCCAGTCCGCCGACTCCGCTGCCGCCTTCGGCATCGAGCCGCGCGTGGCCATGATCTCCTACTCCACCGGGACCTCTGGCGCCGGTGCCGACGTAGAGAAGGTGCGCGAGGCGACCGAGCTGGCCAAGGCCAAGCGCCCCGACCTCATCATCGACGGCCCGCTGCAGTACGATGCGGCCATCATGGAGAACGTGGCCAAGTCCAAGGCACCGAACTCCCCGGTAGCGGGCAAGGCCACCGTGTTCGTGTTCCCGGACCTGAACACCGGCAACACCACCTACAAGGCGGTCCAGCGTTCCGCGGATCTGGTCTCCATCGGCCCCATGCTGCAAGGCATGCGCAAGCCGGTCAACGACCTGTCCCGTGGTGCCCTGGTGGACGACATCGTCTACACCATCGCCCTGACCGGTATCCAGGCTGCCCAGGCCGAGTAATCGATCTCAGCCCTGAGACCTCAAAAACCCGCCAGCTGGCGGGTTTTTTATGGGCATGCAACTGCATGTTGATCCGCGAGATCAAATCCGGATCCCGCCGGGATCCCGCCTGAGCCCGCCAGGGCTCAGCGGACAAGGGGCCGGCGATAAGCAAACGCTCACACCCGTACCAGGGGATTGTGCAAATGCGATCCAGCCAGGATCAAATTGAAATATCTCTTTAAGATCAGCTAACTAACGCCAGACACACCGCTAATCTACAGAGTTTTCCACAGCTTTTGTGGATAGTTTACCGATCATTTGAAAGAAAATGACAGTTCCGGTCAGCCCCCTCCCTTCCCGAGCGAGCATGACAAAAGGGCTCCGAAGAGCCCTTTTCAATAGTCATCTAAATCACCGCACCATCAGGGGCGCAATGACTTGTCCGCCCGGGAGATGCCGCAGACACCGGAGCGCACCACTTCGACGATCTCGTTGGTCTGGGCCGCGGTCTTGATGAAGGCGTCCAGCTTCTCGCTGGTGCCCACCAGCTGCACCGTGTAGAGCTCGGGGGTGACGTCGACGATCTGGCCACGGAAGATATCCGCCAGCCGTTTCAGTTCGTCACGACCTCCGCCGGCGGCGCGGGCCTTGACCAGGGCGATCTCCCGCTCGATGTGCTCCCCTTCACTGAGGTCGCACACCTTGAGCACGTCCACCAGCTTGTGCAGCTGCTTCTGGATCTGCTCAAGCACCCGCTCGTCACCCATGGTGACGATGGTCATGCGGGACAGGGTGGGATCCTCGGTGGGGGCCACCGTCAGGGTCTCGATGTTGTAGCCGCGCTGGGAGAAGAGACCCACCACACGGCTCAGGGCGCCGGACTCGTTCTCCAGCAGTACTGAAATGATGTGTCTCATCAGGTTCTCTCCGTTTTGCTCAGCCACATCTCATCCATGGCACCGAACTTTATCTGCATGGGATAGACGTGTTCGTCCGGGTCGACCGAGATGTCCATGAACACCAGCCTATCCTTCATGGCAAACGCCTTCTCCATGGCACTCTCCAGCTCGGCGGGATCGCTCACCGCTATGCCGACGTGGCCATAGGCCTCCGCCAGCTTGACGAAGTCCGGCAGGGATTCCATGTAGGAGTGACTGTGGCGGCCGCCGTAGAACATCTTCTGCCACTGCTTGACCATGCCGAGGGCACGGTTGTTGATGGAGATGATCTTGATGGGCACCCCGTACTGCATGCAGGTGGAGAGCTCCTGGATATTCATCTGCACAGAGCCGTCACCGGTCACACAGCACACCACGGCGTCCGGGTTGGCAAACTGGGCACCCATGGCGGCCGGTATGCCGAAGCCCATGGTGCCGAGGCCCCCTGAGTTGATCCACTGGCGCGGCTTGGCAAAGGGATAGTAGAGGGCCGCAAACATCTGGTGCTGACCCACGTCGGAGGCGACGAAGGCCTCCCCCTTGGTCACCCTGTAGAGCGCCTCGATGACCTGCTGGGGCTTGATCAGGTTGGGGGAGGTCTCGTAGGCCAGACAGTGGCGGGAACGCCACTGGCCGATCTGCTCCCACCATTCGGCCAGCTCCTGCTTGTCGTTGTCGAAGCCACACTCGCGGATCACTTCCAGCATCTGCTCCAGCACGGTTTCCACCGAGCCGACGATGGGCACATGGGCCTGCACCGTCTTGGAGATGGAGGTGGGATCGATGTCGATGTGCACCACGGTCGCGTTGGGACAGAACTTGGCCACGTTGTTGGTGACGCGGTCGTCGAAGCGGGCACCCACGGCGAAGATGAGATCCGCATTGTGCATGGTCTTGTTCGCTTCGAAGGTGCCGTGCATGCCGAGCATGCCGATGAACTGCGGGTGAGTGCCGGGGAAGGCCCCCAGCCCCATCAGGGTGGTGGTCACCGGCAGGTTCAGCAGCTCCGCCAGCTTGGTCACCAGGTGATCCGCGTTGGCATTGATGGCCCCGCCCCCCACGTACATGACGGGGCGCTTGGCCTCCACCAGCAGCTTGGCGGCCCGCTTGATCTGGCCCTTGTGTCCGGCCTTGGTCGGATTGTAGGAGCGCAGGGAGACGGACTCCGGATACTGGTAGGGGAATTTCTCTTTCGGGTTCTGCACGTCTTTGGGCAGATCCACCACCACGGGCCCCGGGCGGCCACTGGCGGCGATATAGTAGGCCTTCTTGATGGCCTCCGGGATCTCGCTGGCCTTCTTGCACAGGAAGCTGTGCTTCACCACAGGACGGGAGATGCCGATCATGTCGGTCTCCTGGAAGGCATCTTCCCCGATCATGCTGGTCGGCACCTGGCCGGACAGGATCACCAGGGGGATCGAGTCCATGTAGGCGGTGGCGATACCGGTAATGCAGTTGGTGGCACCGGGCCCCGAGGTCACCAGCACGGTTCCCACCTTGCCGGTGGAACGGGCGTAACCGTCAGCCATGTGCACGGCAGCTTGCTCGTGCCGCACCAGGACATGCTCCATCTTGCCGTTTTCGAAGAGAGCGTCGTAGATGTCGAGCACTGAGCCACCGGGGTAGCCGAATACGTGTTCAACCCCCTGATCTTCCAGCGCTCTAACCACCATCTGGGCGCCTGATAACATCTCCATGATAAAGCCCTCCAGGCTTTGCTCCGTTAAGCGAAAGCTATCGACAGTCCGCTGCTTCCCGGCAACGCCGGTCCGTGTGTTTATGGTTGTCTGAATACGGGCCAGGCGAGTACGGAGTCGTCGATAGTAGAAAAATCGGTTTTTTCCATCATCCACCCGAAAATAGGGTGAAAAAACAACTTAACCCGCCTGTGAACGCTTGTCCACGGCTTTGTCTGGCCGCACCAGTCATAAATTTCAAACAGCCATTAACATTCAGTTACTTGCCCATGGCGATGGGAAGAAAGCGATGATGGTGGGGGGAAAGGCAGTGGAACATGCTGAAAACAAAGCGGTATCCAGAAATAAATGGCCCACCGCAGCGGGTGGGCCTGTCAACTTGGCGCAGATTCACTGGTCTTGCTCGGGCTCCACCAGCCAGATCTGCTGATCCGGATCCGTCTCCTCGCACACCGAGATACTGACCCCCATGTCGAGCAGTTCGTGCAGTGTGAGATTGTCCGCCAGATTCATGGTATCGCCGTTCTCATTGGTAAAGCGCATGTTGTCCGTCCTCTCCGTGATGGGATCATCTCAGTCTAGTCAAAGGCACTGAGTTGCGATAACCAGGGGCGTGGCAGCGCCGGGCCGACGGTCAGCTCGCTCAGCCGATCGCACACCTCCTCCGGAAAGAGGGTCCTGGCCCAGAGCCTGCGGGAGAGAGAGTCGATCCCCTCCCCGGCCCCCGCCGCCAGCCAGTCTGCCAGCTCCCCCGCCACATCCGGATAGCGGATGGCCCCGGGGGACGGCGCCTCCAGCCAGCTGCGCACCCCGTTGGCATCGAGCGTCTCCATCAACTGGGCCAGCCCCATCAGCTCCAGGGTCTTGCCGTTGGTGAGCTGTTCGAACTGGCCCACCAGGGGTTTGACCAGCAACTTCTTGCCAAGGGAGAGCGCCTCGGACGCCAGCTCGAAACCGGCGTTGGTGATGACGCCGCGACAGCCGGCCAGCGCCTGCTTGAAACCCTCCCGCGCCTGGGGTTCGAACTGGATGTTGCGCCACTGGCTGGGAGTATGGATAGCCGGGTGGAAGCAGACGAACCGCTGCTGGTTGAAGCGCGACAGCAAGGCGGCTATCTGCTCGGTCAGCTCGAAGGGGAGATACACCAGTATCTGCTGATTGTCTTGAGCCAGCGGGATGGGATCTATGATGGGGGGCAGCAAAGGCTGACCGAAGTGAAACCAGTGGAGCCCCAGAGACTGGCCGACCGGTGCGAAATGGTTCATCAGTTGGCGGTTGAAGCCGCTCTCCCCCCAGCGCGGGATGGCCCAGTCGAAGCTGGCCTGATGGCTGATGGTGAGGCTGGGTTTGCCCCAGCGGCGGGCGGCATGGGCGCTGAGGGGCTCGAAGTCGCTGATCACCAGATCGTAATCCCGGCAGTCCAGGGCCCGCATGTCCCGCCAAAAGCGCAGTGGCGAGAGTCCCTTGAGCGTCCGCCAGCCCGAGATGCACCCCCCGTGACTGACGAAGGTGATACCGGGGAAGGTGCGATAGTCTCCGAATTCGGCCATCTCGAAGTAACCGTCGGCAGGGCGGCCGCTGAACAGGTAATCGACCTCGATGCCGCGGGCGGCCAAGGCGCGGGCCAGGGTGCGGCTGCGACTGATGTGACCGTTGCCGGTCCCCTGTACCCCGAACAGTATCTTCATGCCTGACTCCAGTTAAGGGCCCAGAGGGCACAGCCACTGCCAAGCAGGGCGCCGGCCACCAGATCGCTGAGATAATGCACCCCGAGCAGCAGGCGAGAGGCCCCCACCAAGATGGCCCAGGTGAACAGCAAGGGGGCCCAGAGCGGGAAGCTCGCGGCCAGCACAGTCGCCATCAGGAAGGCAGCGGCGGTATGGCCGGAGGGCAGGCTGTAGCGATCGGACGGGGTGATGAAGACCGGCAGCCCCACCGGGCGCTGGCGCCTCAGGGCATTCTTGAGCAGCAGATAGAGCGGCAGTTCGAGGGCAAACGCCAGCAGTGCCATGAGCACCGCCTCGCGTTCGACCTCTCCCTGCCACCAGAGCAGGGCCGCCAGCACGGCGTAAAGCGGACCGTCACCGGTACGGGAGATAAGCCGGCTGATCCTGGCTTGCGAACGGTTGTAGGGATGGAGCAGACAGACACGGCACACCTGCAGGTCCCATTGCTGGATCTTGTTCATCACGCCCCCTTTCCCTTGTGTCTTCAAGAGAGGCTAGGGCGGCGCAATGACAGTTCGTTGAAGGGCAGATAACAGATTTGTGAAAAACGCGATGAAAAAAGGGCCGAGCGGCCCTTTCTTGTGATTCATGTGCAACCGACGGCGATCAGTTCAGGGCACCGCGCAGCCCGTTTTCCATCAGCTGGCAGTTGTGGGCGGCCAGTCGGCTCATGAAACGCTCGTCCACGGTCAGGCCGAACACCTGCTCGTAGAGATCCTTCATCACGAAGGGCTGCCACATCATGCTGAGGAAGGAGATCTTCAGCATCTCGGGATCCAGGTTGTCACCGAGCTGACCATTGGACTTCATGGATTCCAGCAGGGCGTCGAACTGGGGCAGCTGGCGTTCCAGCAGACGGCTCAGCACAAAATCCCGTCCAGGACTCTTTTCGGTGGACAAGGCGCTGGAGATGGCGGAAGTCAGCTCGCTGTTTGGCGCCATCACCTGATAGTAGGTGTTGAGCAGATCGTTGAGACTGCGGCTGCTGGTCTCGTCGTGCCAGGCCTGATCCAGCGGCTCCGCCACATCTCCCAGCACGGCCTTGTAGAGGCCCTCTTTGCTGCCGAAGTAGTAGTGGATCATCGCCAGATTGGAACCGGCCAGCTCGGCGATCTCGCGGGTCGTCACCTTGCTGTAGGGAGTGTTGAGAAAACGCTCACGGGCGGCGGCAAGCAGCTTGTCACGAATGTCGGAGCGTCCAACCGGACGGCCAGGTCTGCGTTTTTCCATGGGATACCTCAGATAATTCAGCGAAGGCTGATAAGTCGATCTGAATCGTGTGGATGATCGAGTACAGCAGGAATGACCAGATAATCAGGCATGGACCGAATATGGGACAAGGAAATTTGCACTCCTTTACAATCCGATTAAATAACCCAGTGAATTGAACCTGTGAGTTCGAGTTGACACAGCATAAAAATCTCGTTATTGGTAGAAGCGTTATCGACTGGAAGGATTGAGTCATCATGCATTTTGCCGCTCAGCTACTACTGCTTTCCCTAATCGCGACTCGTCGCGCGGGATCCTTGTAGCCGGGCTAAGGCATAGCCGGAATTTACAAAAACCCGTGCACCCCGCACGGGTTTTTTTATGCCACGCGGGATGCACGCACCGAACTTAGGAAGAGGGAAGTCACATGTCAGATCGCGTCATCATATTCGATACCACCTTGCGTGATGGTGAGCAGGCCCTGTCGGCCAGTTTGACGGTCAAGGAGAAGCTGCAGGTTGCCCAGGCGCTGGAGCGCCTCGGCGTCGACGTCATGGAAGTGGGCTTCCCCGTCTCCTCCCCCGGTGATTTCCTCTCGGTGCAGACCATAGCCCGCCACATCAAGAACAGCCGGGTCTGCGCCCTGGCCCGCGCCCTGCCCAAAGACATAGACGCAGCCGGCGAGGCGCTGAAAGTCGCCGAAGCCTTCCGTATTCACACCTTTATCTCCACCTCCTCCATCCACGTCGAGAGCAAGCTGAAGAAGAGCTTCGAAGACGTGCTGGAGATGGGCATAAGCGCGGTCAAGCATGCCCGCCGCTACACGGACGACGTGGAGTTCTCCTGCGAGGACGCGGGCCGCACCCCCATCGATAACCTGTGCCGGATGGTGGAGGCCGCCATCAGGGCCGGCGCCCGCACCATCAACATCCCTGACACCGTCGGCTACACGGTACCGACCGAGTTCTCCGGCATCATCCAGACCCTGTTCAACCGGGTGCCGAACATCGATCAGGCCATCATATCCGTGCACTGCCACGACGATCTCGGCCTGTCGGTGGCGAACTCCATCGGCGCCGTGCAGATGGGGGCCCGCCAGATCGAGTGCACCATCAACGGCATCGGCGAGCGGGCGGGCAACTGCTCCCTGGAAGAGGTGGCGATGATACTGAAGACCCGCGCCGACCTGCTGGGGGTGCACACCAACATCCGTCACAACGAGATCCACCGCACCAGCACCTTGGTGAGCCAGATCTGCAACATGCCGGTGCAGCCGAACAAGGCTATCGTCGGCGCCAACGCCTTCTCCCACAGCTCCGGCATCCACCAGGACGGCGTGCTCAAGGCCAAGAACACCTACGAGATCATCACCCCGGAGAGCATAGGCCTCACCCAGAACAGCCTGAACATGACCTCTCGCTCCGGCCGCCACGTCATCAAGCACCGCATGGAGTCCATGGGCTACGCCGAGAGCAGCTACAACCTCGACGATCTCTACGGCAAGTTCCTCACCCTGGCGGACAAGAAGGGCCAGGTGTTCGATTACGATCTCGAGGCGCTGGCCTTCTTCAGCCAGATCCACGAAGAGCCCGAGCACTTCAAGCTGGAATACCTCGGGGTGCAGAGCGGCAGCTCGGTGCTGGCCACCGCCTCGGTGAAGCTGAAGGTGGGGCAGGAGATCATCAGCGAGGCAGCCACCGGCAATGGCCCCGTAGATGCGGTCTACCAATGCATCAACCGCATCACAGGCTATGAGATCCGCATCGACAAGTACGAACTCAAGGGCAAGGGGGAAGGCAAGAACGCCCTCGGCCAGGTGGACATAGTCGCCGAGTACAAGGGCCGCAAGTTCCACGGCATGGGGCTCGCCACCGACATCATCGAATCCTCGGCCCAGGCCCTGGTCCACGTGATCAACAGCATCTGGCGCGCCGACATGGTGGCCGAGCAGATGGGGCAGAAAAACAGCATCAAAACGGAAACCGTCTGAGCAGACTGCTGAGCGGATGGACCCCAAAACGATATCGACACGGAAAAAGACTGAGCCGCTGGAGCTCACACACAACATCAGGACGGAGACAGTATGAGCAGTTATCGGATCGCAGTATTGCCGGGTGACGGCATTGGCCCGGAAGTGATGGCCGAGGCCGTCAAGGTGCTGGAAAAGGTGCAGGCCAGGTTTGGTTTCTCCCTCGACTACGACCGCCATGACGTGGGCGGCATCGCCATCGACAACCACGGCACCCCCCTGCCCCAGAGCACCATAGCGGGCTGCGAAGCGGCCGATGCGGTGCTGTTCGGCTCGGTGGGCGGCCCCAAGTGGGAGCATCTGCCGCCGAACGATCAGCCTGAACGTGGAGCCCTGCTGCCCCTGCGCGCCCACTTCAAGCTGTTCTGCAACCTGCGTCCGGCCCGCATCTACACCGGCCTCGAGCAGTTCTCCCCCCTGCGTGCCGACATCTCGGATCGGGGTTTCGACATCGCCTGCGTGCGGGAGCTGACCGGCGGCATCTACTTCGGCCAGCCCAAGGGACGCGAGGGAGAAGGCCCGACCGAGAAGGCGTTCGACACCGAGGTCTATCACCGCTATGAGATCGAGCGTATCGCCAAGATAGCGTTCGAATCGGCCCGGGTGCGCAAGGCCAAGGTCACCTCCATCGACAAGGCCAACGTGCTCGCCTCCTCCATCCTGTGGCGCGAGGTGGTGACCCATGTTGCCAAGTCCTACCCGGACGTTGCCCTGAACCACATGTATATCGACAACGCCACCATGCAGCTCATCAAGGACCCGTCCCAGTTCGACGTGCTGCTCTGCTCCAACCTGTTCGGCGACATCCTCTCCGACGAGTGCGCCATGATCACCGGCTCCATGGGGCTGCTCCCCTCCGCCAGTCTGAACGAATCCGGCTTCGGCCTGTTCGAACCAGCCGGTGGTTCGGCGCCGGACATCGCCGGCAAGGGCATTGCAAACCCCATCGCCCAGATCCTCTCCGCCGCCCTGATGCTGCGCTACAGCTTAGGTCAAGAAGACGCCGCCAAGGCCATCGAGCAGGCCGTGGCCCAGACCCTGGCCGAGGGTTACTTCACCGCCGATCTGCATCAGGCGAGTGCCCAGTATCCGGTGCAGAGCACCGCCGCCATGGGCGATCAGATAGCCGCGCGCATCTGAAGACATCCAAGAATTAAGGAAGAGAGCAATGTCAAAGACCCTCTATCAGAAAGTGTTCGACGCCCACGTGGTCCGTGAAGTGGAGGGGGAGACCCCCCTCATCTACATCGATCGCCACCTGGTGCACGAAGTGACCAGCCCGCAGGCGTTCGACGGCCTGCGCGCTATGAACCGCCAGCTGCGCCGCCCTGATCTCACCTGGGCCACCATGGATCACAACGTCTCCACCACCACCAAGGACATCGCCGCCTCCGGCGAGATGGCCCGCATCCAGATGGAGACTCTGGCCGCCAACTGCAAGGAGTTCGGGGTTCGCCTCTATGACCTGAACCACCAGTATCAGGGCATAGTCCACGTGATGGGCCCCGAACTCGGCATCACCTTGCCCGGCACCACCATAGTCTGCGGCGACTCCCACACCGCCACCCACGGCGCCTTCGGATCGCTGGCGTTCGGCATCGGCACCTCGGAGGTGGAGCACGTGATGGCGACCCAGACCCTGAAACAGGGCCGGGCCAAGACCATGCGCATCAGCGTCAACGGCAAGCTGGCCGACGGCATCAGCGCGAAAGACGTGGTGCTCGCCATCATAGGCAAGGTCGGTCACGCCGGCGGCACCGGCTACGTGGTGGAGTTCGCGGGGGACGCCATCGCGAGCCTCTCCATGGAAGGGCGCATGACGGTGTGCAACATGGCCATCGAGCTCGGCGCCAAGGCGGGCATGATAGCCCCGGACCAGACCACAATCGACTACATCCAGGGCAAGGTATTCGCCCCCAAGGGCGAAGCGCTGGAGCAGGCCATCGCCTACTGGCAGAGCCTCAAGAGCGATGCCGATGCCAGGTTCGATGCCGAAGTGGTGCTGGACGCCGCCGACATCGCCCCTCAGGTCACCTGGGGCACCAACCCGGGCCAGGTGATCGCCGTGAACGAACCCATCCCGGCGCCTGAATCCTTCGCCGATCTGATGGAGCAGCAGTCTGCCCGCAAGGCCCTGTCCTACATGGATCTGCAACCGGGCCAGAAACTCAGCGACGTCGCCATCGACAAGGTGTTCATCGGCTCCTGCACCAACAGCCGCATCGAGGACCTGCGCGCCGCCGCCGCCATCGCCCGTGGCCGCAAGGTCGCCGCCGGGGTACAGGCCCTGGTGGTACCGGGTTCCGAGCAGGTGAAGGCCCAGGCCGAGGCCGAGGGGCTGGACAAGATCTTCATCGAGGCGGGCTTCGAGTGGCGTCTGCCCGGCTGCTCCATGTGCCTGGCCATGAACAACGACCGGCTGCAACCGGGAGAGCGCTGCGCCTCCACCAGCAACCGCAACTTCGAGGGTCGCCAGGGCCGTGCCGGTCGCACCCATCTGGTGAGCCCGGCCATGGCCGCCGCCGCCGCCGTCACCGGTCACTTTGCCGATATTCGTGCGCTGTAATTACGAGGAGAACGAGATGACAGGCTTCAAGCAACATAAAGGGATCGCCGTCCCCCTCGACAGCGTCAACGTCGACACCGACGCCATCATTCCCAAGCAGTTCCTGCAGAAGGTGAACCGCATCGGCTTTGGCAAGCACCTGTTCCACGACTGGCGCTTCCTGGACGATGCGGGCCAGCAGCCGAACCCGGAGTTCGTGCTGAACCAGCCGCGTTACGCAGGGGCCAGCATCTTACTGGCGCGGGAGAACTTCGGCTGCGGCTCGAGCCGCGAGCACGCCCCCTGGGCACTGGCGGATTACGGCTTCAAGACCATAATCGCCCCGAGCTTCGCCGACATCTTCTACGGCAACGCCATCAACAACGGCCTGGTGCCGGTGCGTTTGAAGGACGAAGAGGTGGAGGCCCTGTTCCAACTGGTCGCCGCCAACCCGGGCCAGCAGATCGAGGTGGATCTGGAGGCGAACCAGGTGCGTGCAGGCACGCTCAGCTTCGGTTTCGAGATCGACGAGTTCCGCCGCTACTGCCTGCTCAACGGGCTGGATGCCATCGGCCTGACCCTGCAACACGAGGCGGCCATAGGCGCCTTCGAGGCGAAGCAGCCCAACTGGATCTAAACGACCCGACGGCAATAAAACGAGTAGAATCCACAGGGAGCCCAGGCTCCCTGTTTTATTTCCCGGTCGACAAACTTGGAGAGGATGATGACCAAGGCAAGCTCCCTGCCCCTGCTCTGCGCCCTGCTGTTCGCCCTGCCGGCCTCTGCCGGGCAGAGCTATTTTCACAGCAACGGTGGTCAGCTCAACGTCGGCTGGCAGGACAAGGACGGCAAGGCCCAGCAGCTCAGCTACCGGCTGGAGGCGGGCCAGTTGCCGCCCCTCATCGCCTATCGCCCGGAGAGGATGCAGGAGGACATGCTGCAGCAGCTGTTGCAACAGGCCGTCATCGACTTCCCCGAGGTGCAGTTCTCCCTCTCCCGCCCCGAGCTAGCTCTCAATATCAAGAGCCGCAACGCCGACAAGGCGAGGGAGGCCCAGGCCTGGGTCAAACCCGAGCAGGCGAAACTGGAACAGGAGTGGCTCAAGCAACACTACTTCCAGCGCTTCACCCCATACGACGGGGTGCCCGCCATCAAGCAGGATCACGTGCGTATCGCACTGGAGAGCCGGGCCGAGCTGGCACCGCTCGCGGATCAGCTCAAGCGGCAGGGCACCACAGAGGTGGAGGCACGCCAGCAGACGGTGGCCTTCATGCTCGACTTCGTGCAGGCCATCCCCTACCGCCTGCTGGACAGCCAGTCCGGCCGGGCCGGCAAGGGGTTCCTGACCCCGCGCCAGGTGCTGGAGCAGAATGCCGGGGACTGCGACAGCAAGGTGACCCTGATGGCGGCCATGCTGGCCCAGCTCTTTCCGGAACTCCCCCAGGCCATGGTGTTCGTGCCGGGGCACGCCCTGCTGGGAGTGGCCCTGCCCGCCAGATCGGGGGATGCCGTGCTGACCTGGGAAGGGCAGACCTATCTGCTGATGGAGCCGACCGGCCCGGCCCAGCTCCCCATGGGCCAGCTGGCCCCCACCAGCAGGACGCTGGTCGACAGCAGGCAGCTCAGCGTGCAACCCGTGCTGGCCAGCCAATAAGTTGTGGCAAAGCTGCATAGATGAGGCGTAGATCAGCCCATCCATCACCATCAGATGGACCGGACATGGAAAATGGAAAGATGAGGACACTACAGCCGCAAGCTATGCTGCCTGCCATCAAAAAACATCGGCCAGCAAATGCCGGCCGATTAAGAATCAGTGGAATATGTCGCCGGATCAGGCTTGGGGCAGGAACTCCAGCGCCAGCAGCAGGCCCTTATCCTCCTCCAGCACCCGCACGATGCGGGCCTGGGCCTCGAAGGGGGGCAACAGGTTGCTGCTGGTGGCCAGGCTCACCCTGAGGGGTTGAGCGACATCGAAGTCATGCTGGTTTATCTCGACCCCCATGCCGTTGGCGCTGAGATCCCGGCAGACCCCTTCCAGCACCCTATGCTGCTGATACAGGGTAACGGGGGCATTGATGACCATGCGTTGAAAGGCGCGTCTTTCCTTGGTGCTGGTGATCACTCGGGGCTTCCTCCATGGGTTGGGCGCGCAGGATGCGGCCCGCTGAACATAGTGCTGGCCTCCCCCGGAGAAGGTCAATACAATGCGAATCGTTTCTCAAACGGGGTGCGGTTTACCGCTGAGATTATACCCGTGAACCTGATCCAGATAATGCTGGCGGAGGAATTTGAGGCATGGCGCTCGTTTTTTGCGCCCTCATCCGCTGGCAGCTCGCAACCCACAGGGAGTGCCATCGATGAAAACCCTACTGCTGGTCGCCACCAGCCTGCTCAGTGCCCAGGCCTTCGCCGCCGATACCCTCACCGTCTACACCTACGGCTCCTTCGCCAGCGAATGGGGTCCGGGCCCCAAGATCAAGCAGGCCTTCGAGAAAGAGTGCGGCTGCACCCTCAAGCTGGTGGCGCTGGAAGACGGGGTCGCCATCCTCAACCGGCTGCGACTGGAAGGCAAACACAGCAAGGCCGACATGGTGCTGGGACTGGACGACGCCCTGGTGAGCGAGGCCAAACAGAGCGGTCTGTTCGCCCCCCATCATGTGGATCTGGCCGCCCTCAAGGTGCCGGGTGGCTGGCAGGACGATACCTTCGTTCCCTATGACTACGGCTACTTCGCCTTCGTCTACAACAAGGACAAACTCAAGACTCCCCCCAAGAGTCTGAAGGAGCTGGTGGAGCGCCCGGATCTCAAGGTGATCTATCAGGATCCCCGTACCTCCACCCCGGGCCAGGGGCTGATGCTGTGGATGAAGTCCGTCTATGGCGACCAGGCCCCCGCCGCCTGGGCTCAGCTCGCCAAGAAAACGGTCACCGTCACCAAGGGCTGGTCCGAGGCCTATGGCATGTTCCTCGATGGGGAGGCGGACATGGTGCTCTCCTACACCACCTCCCCGGCCTATCACCTGATCGCCGAGAACAAGGCCCAGTACCAGGCCGCCGCCTTCGAGGAGGGTCATTATCGTCAGGTGGAGGTGGCCGCCAAGCTGGCGAGCGCGACGCAAGACAAGCTCGCCGACCGCTTCCTGCAGTTCATGGTCAGCCCCGCCTTCCAGCAGGCGATCCCGGGCGGCAACTGGATGTATCCGGTGATCGACACCCCGTTGCCCAAGGGCTTCGAGCAGATGATCACCGTCGCCAAGCCGCTCAGCTTCACCTCTGACGAAGTGGCTGCCAATCGCAAGGGCTGGATCCGGGAGTGGCTGCAAGCCGTCACCCAGTGAGTCATCACTTCGTGAAACCCCAGTCTCGTCCTCTCTGGTGGCTGCCGGGTAGCGCAGCCACCGCCGTTATCCTGCTGCTCTCCCTGGGGCCACTCGCCGCCCTCTTGTGGCAGGCAGGGGGGCTCCCGAGCACCCTGCTGGCAGACCCCTACCTGCGCCACGTGCTGGGCTTCAGCCTGGGGCAGGCCCTGCTCTCCACCCTGCTGAGCCTGGGGCTGGCTATCCCGGTGGCGCGGGCCCTGGCGCGGCGCCGCTTTCGCGGTCGAAGGCTGCTGCTCAAGTTGTTCGGTCTCTCCCTAGTGCTGCCGGTCATCATCGCCATCTTCGGCATCGTCGCGGTGCACGGCTCCCAAGGCTGGCTGCCCCAGGCCCTGCGCAGCCTGGGGCTGGATCCCGGCAACTACCTGTATGGCCTGTTCGGCATCCTGTTGGCCCACGTCTTCTTCAACATGCCCCTGGCGGCGCGCCTCATACTGCAAGGCATAGAGAGCATCCCCGAGTCCTCCTGGCGCCTCGCCAGCCAGCTCGGCATGCGTTCCACCCACATCTTCCGGCTGCTGGAGTGGCCCATCATACGTAGCCTGCTGCCGGGATTGGCGAGCCTCATCTTCATGCTCTGCTTCACCAGCTTCACCACTGTGCTGGCGCTCGGCGGTGGTCCCAAGTCCACCACCTTGGAAGTGGCGGTCTATCAGGCCCTGCGCTTTGACTTCGATCTCGCCACCGCCGGCGGCCTGGCGCTGGTGCAACTGCTGCTGACCGCAGGCCTGTTGCTGCTGCAGCACAAGTTGCAGACCAGCCCGTCCAGCCGCCTCACCAGCCGCCGCCCCTGTCTGCGCCCGGACAGGCAGCAGCCGGGCACCCGGCTGATGGACATGACAGCCCTCACCCTCGGCCTAGCCATCTTCCTGCCGCCCCTGCTGGCCATAGTCGTCGCGGGCTTCAATCCCGGCCTGCTGACTGCATTGGGATCATCCCTGCTGTGGCAGGCGGGGGCGCAGTCCCTCGGCATCGCGCTGGCGGCGGGGAGCCTCGCCACCCTGCTCGGCGCCGGCCTGCTGCTCACCAGCCGCCACTTGCGGGTACGGGATCGCAAGCGGCGAGCGGCGGCCCTGTGGGAAGCCAGCGGCTCCATGATCCTGATGATCCCGGCCGTGGTGCTGAGCACGGGCCTCTTCATCCTGTTTATGCCCTTCACCGACGTGTTTGCCCTCGGCCCCTGGCTGGTGGTGCTGGTCAACGCCCTGATGGCGCTGCCCTATGTGATGCGCACCCTGAGTGCCCCCATGCAGTTGGTGGTACGCCAGTACGACAGGCTGGCGGACAGCCTGGGGGTACACGGCCTGCAACGCCTGCGGCTGGTGGAGTGGCCCCTGCTGCGCCGGCCCCTGGCGCTGGCCATGGCGCTCTCCATGATCTTGTCTTTAGGGGATCTCGGCGCCATCGCCATGTTCGGCAGTCAGGCCCTCACCACCCTGCCCTGGCTGCTCTATCAGCAGCTCGGCAGCTATCGGCTGACCGAGGCGGCGGCCACCGCCCTGCTGCTGCTCACCCTCTGCTTCTCCCTGTTCTGGTTGGTGGAGCGGGGTCTGGGGGGAAAAAATCTGGATGCCGGATAGTCGAGTTTGCTGCCATGGCTCAGTTTCACATGCGGTCTGCGTACCCAGCCATATCACAGGAGTCAAAGATGCTGTTAATTGATGACCTGACAACCAGTTATCCTGATTGGAGCGTCAGCTTCAACGCCTCCCTGCCCAAGGGGGAGATCACGGCGCTGATAGGTCCGAGCGGCGCCGGTAAATCGACCCTGCTCGGCATGATAGCGGGCTTCGTGCCGGTGGAATCCGGCCGTCTCAGCTTCGATGGCATAGATCTATTACCGCTCGGCCCCGCCGAGCGCCCCGTCACCACCCTGTTCCAGGATCACAACCTCTTCCTGCACCTGTCGGTGTTCGACAACATCGCCATCGGCCTGCATCCGGGCCTGCGCCTGAACCCGGCCCAGCGCGCCCAGGTGAAGGAGGCGGCGACCCGGGTCGGCTTGGGCGACATGCAGGATCGGCTGCCGGAGCAGCTCTCCGGTGGTCAGCAGCAGCGGGTCGGCCTGGCCCGTGCCCTGGTACGCGGCAAGCCGCTGCTGCTGCTGGACGAGCCCTTCTCGGCGCTCGATCCCGCCCTGCGCCGGGAGATGCTGGCGGAGGTCGCGCGGCTCGCCTGCGAGCAGGGCATCACGGTGCTGATGGTGTCTCATAACCCGGAAGACGCCCAGCTCATCGCCGATCGGGTGCTGTACGTGGATGAGGGGCGCATCGCCCTGCAGGGCACGCCGGACATCCTGCAAAACAGCGATCACCCGGGCCTGCAGCGCTACCTGGGTCACTCCCACACTTCCTGAAGCAGGATATCGGGATCAAAAAAGGGAGGCCAATGGCCTCCCTTTTTATATGAAGATATTGCGTTGAATCAGAGGTTTTCCTCGGCGAAGGAGGCGAGCTTGCTGCGCACCACCCCGTTCAGGAAGATGTTGGCACTGCCGTCGAAGTCCTTGAAGCGCTCGACGATATAGGTCAGGCCCGAGGTGACCGGACTCAGGTAGTTGGAGTCGATCTGCGCCAGGTTGCCGGAGCAGACGATCTTGGTGCCCTCGCCGCAGCGGGTGATGATGGTCTTGATCTGGGACGCGGTCAGGTTCTGGCACTCGTCCAGCAACACGAAGGTGTTCTGGATGCTGCGCCCGCGCATGAAGTTGACGGATTTGAACTGGATGTTGGCCTTCTCCATGATGTAGCTCAGGGACCCGCTCATGTTCTCGTCCTGCTTGTGCAGCACCTCCAGGGTGTCGGTCACCGCCGCCAGCCAGGGCATCATCTTCTCTTCTTCGGTGCCGGGCAGGAAGCCGATACTCTCGGCGATCTCCGGGGTGTTGCGGGTGACGATCACCTTCTCGTAGATCCCCTTCTCGATCACCAGCTCCAGCGCCGCCGCCATGGCCAGCAGGGTCTTGCCGCAACCCGCCGGGCCGGTCAGGATCACCAGATCGATGTGCGGATCCAGCAGGGCATCCAGGGCCATGCCCTGATAGATGTTCTTGGGATGCACACCCCAGGCCTTACGGGACATCAGTCGCTCCCGGCCCAGATCTTTCAGGCGGATCTTGTTGCCATCGTGGCTCAGTACCCTCGCTGCAAAGAAGTTCTCCTCGTCCAGCAGGTACTGGTTGACGTGGACCCCTTCCAGCAGGCTCGAGTCGATCACATGGACGGTATCCCGGCCGTGGGTCTCGCTGTCGCACTCGCCGACCCGCTCCCAGAAGCTGCCGGGCACCACCTGGAAGCCCTTGGCCAAGAGGCGAATATCGTCGATCAGCTGGTCACTGCGATAATCCTCGACGTGAGCGAGACCGGCGCCCTTGGCCTTGAGGCGCATGTTGATGTCTTTGGTCACCAGCACCACCTGGCGCTTCATCTCATGCTTTTGCAGGTAGAGGGCGGCGTTGATGATGCGGTTGTCCGCCTCCTTGTCGGTGAATACCTCGGCATCCTGGGGCAGGTGGTGGTCGCTGAAGATGGAGATATGACCGCTCGCCTCACCGGCCAGGGGCACCCCCTGCACTATCTGCTCCGGGGTAGACTCACGAAACACGTCTTCCAGCGCACGGATGGCGACCCGCGCATCCCGGCTCACGTCTTTCTGGCGATCCTTGATGTTGTCGAGCTCTTCCAGCACCGTCATGGGGATGAGCACGTCGTGCTCTTTGAAGGAGTAGATGGCGAGGGGTTCGTGAAGCAGAACGTTGGTATCCAGGATAAACAGCTTTCGGTCAGCATTGTCCATAAGCATCCTCCTTGGCACTGAAGGTGCCACGTGTGTGAATCTCAGATGTCATTGAAACCACACGGCCGTGACAGTTTTATTACCTCCCAACGCTACGCCCGATTTAACCAGTGCGCAACACATCCCTTTGACTCCCCCATTCGAGCGAACAAAAAATAGCCGATAAAAAGACCGGCACGCTGGCCGGTCTTTTTCACTGCCTTACCCCCTCAACCACACCCGTTAGCCACACTTGGAATCACCGCAGTTGAGGCAGGTCATGCAACCATCCTTCATCACCAACGCCTTGGTGTGGCACTTGTAGCAGAGCGCCGCATTGGCGGGGAAGCCGTTATCCGCGGCAGGTGCTACCGCCTCCTGCTCGCTCTGCAACTGGGCCTTCTTCTCCGCCAGGAAGGCCTGCTGATGCTCATCCAGCCCGGGGGCCTTGAGCATGCCGATCTCGGTGAGATGGGTCTCGATCACGTTGCCAATCTCGGCGATAAGCGACGGTACGTACTTGCCCTTGTTCCAGTAACCCCCCTTGGGATCAAACACCGACCTCAGCTCCTCCACTAGGAAGGTGACATCTCCGCCTTTGCGAAATACCGCCGAGATGATGCGGGTCAGCGCCACTATCCACTGGTAGTGCTCCAGGCTCTTGGAGTTGATGAAGATCTCGAACGGGCGGCGACTCTCGTGCACCGTGCCCTCGTTGAGAATGATGTCGTTGATGGTGATGAACAGCGAGTGCTCGGAGACGTGCTCCGGCGTCTTCAACTTGTAGGTGGTGCCCATCAGCCTCTCCGGGCGCAGCACCGTCTCGTGCATCTGCACCACGTCATCCTGCGGCGCCGGCGCTTCTTGTGGCTCGTCCCGGGTTTGCACCTTGTAAGCGACGATTTTCCTGTCGATCTTCTTGACCATGTGTCGTCCTCAGAATTTACCGTAATAGCCTTCTTTCAAGGCGTCGTATAGGTTGGCGGCGGTGTGCAGCTCCCCATCGTATTCGATCTCTTCGTTGCCCCTGGCCGTGATGACGGAGCCATCCTCCAGGGTGAACTCGTAGCTGGTGTTCTCCAGATCCTTCTCCTTCACCAGCACCCCCTGGAAGGCCTCGGGGTTGAAGCGGAAGGTGGTGCAACCCTTGAGCCCGGAATCCGAGGCATAGAGGTAGATGTCCTTGAAGCGATCGAACGGGAAGTCGGTGGGGATGTTCGCCGTCTTGGAGATGGACGAATCTATCCAGCGCTGGGCGGCGGCCTGGATGTCCACGTGCTCGGTCGGGCTGATGTCGTCGGCTGTGATGAAGTAGTCAGGCAGCCGGGTCTCGTCTTCCTCCCCATAGGGCATGGCGAGCGGGTTGACCAGCGCGCGGTAGGCCAGCAGCTCGAAGGAGTAGACGTCCACGCTCTCCTTGCTCTTCTTGCCGGGCTTGATGACGTTGCGGCAGTAGTGATGGGCAAAGCTCGGCTCTATACCGTTGCTGGCGTTGTTGGCGAGCGACAGAGAGATAGTACCGGTCGGTGCTATGCTGCTGTGGTGGGTGAAACGGCCCCCCACTTCGGCCAGCTCGGCCACGAGAGCGGGATCCACCTCGGCCACCTGCTGCATGTAGCGGCTGTAACGGGCGTGCAGCACCCGGCCCTTCACCTTGTCGCCGAGCTTGATGCCATCGGCCGCCATCTCCGGGCGCAGACGCAACATCTTGCCGGTCACCTCGAACTCCTGCTCCATGATGGGAGCCGGGCCCTTCTCCTTCGCCAGGGCCAGAGACTCGCGCCAACCGGTCATGGCCAGCTCCTGGGAGACCTCCTCGGTGAAGGCAACCGAGGTGGCGGAGCCATATTTGATCCGCAGCATGGTGAGGGTCGAGCCGAGGCCGAGGAAGCCCATGCCGTGGCGACGCTTGCTGATGATCTCTTCGCGCTGCCTGGGCAAAGGCAGCTGGTTGATCTCCACCACGTTGTCCAGCATGCGGGTGAAGATAGCCACCACCTTGCGAAACGTGGGCCAGTCGAAGCTCGCCTGCTCGGTGAAGGGGTTGCGCACAAACTTGGTCAGGTTGACCGAGCCCAGCAGGCAGGCGCCATAGGGGGGCAACGGCTGCTCGCCGCAGGGGTTGGTGGCGCGGATCTCCTCGCAGAACCAGTTGTTGTTCATCTGATTGACCTTGTCGATCAGGATGAAACCGGGCTCAGCGTAGTCGTAGGTGGAACTCATGATGACGTTCCAGAGCTTCTGGGCAGGGAGCGTCTTGTAGCGCTTGCAGGCCACCTGGCCCAGAGCATTGATGACCACCCCCTCCTTGTTCGGCCAGTCGGCCCAGATCACCTGCTCGGGGTCGTCCAGCGCGATCCCGTCCTGCTCCACCTCTTTCGCCGTGTAGGGGAAGATGAGCGTCCAGGGGACATCCTCCTTCACCGCGTTGACGAACTCCTCGGTGATGAGCAGGGAGAGGTTGAACTGGCGCAGGCGACCATCTTCACGCTTGGCCTGGATGAACTCGACCACGTCCGGGTGGCGGATATCCATGGTCCCCATCTGGGCGCCGCGGCGACCGCCGGCGGACGAGACGGTGAAACACATCTTGTCGTAGATATCCATGAAGGAGAGAGGCCCAGAGGTGTAGGCACCAGCGCCGGAGACGAAGGCGCCACGGGGGCGCAGGGTAGAGAAGTCATAGCCGATGCCGCAACCCGCCTTCAGGGTCAGCCCCGCCTCGTGCACCTTGCCGAGGATGTCGTCCATGGAATCTTCGATGGTGCCGGAGACGGTGCAGTTGATGGTGGAGGTGGCGGGCTTGTGCTCGAAGGCCCCCGCATTGGAGGTGATGCGCCCCGCCGGGATGGCCCCGTTTCGCAGCGCCCACAGGAAGGGCTCATACCAGGCATCAGGCTCGCGCTCCTGTGCGGCCAGGGCACGGGCCACCCGTTGATAGGTCTCGTCAACCGAGCCGTCGATGGGGGCGCCGTCCTTGCGCTTGAGCCGATACTTGCTGTCCCAGATCTCGAGAGAGGTTTCCTGCAGGGGAATGAGATCGGTGTCGAGATCTGTCTCCAGCACCGGATTGGATTTAGCCATTTTCAAGCCACCTTATGTGAATGCATCAGCGTCATGGCAGGGATCAAAACACAACCAATAGGTGAATGTGAAATACAAAAACACTATATATAGTACCCGCCCTATGATGAAGCATAGTGCCTGCCCAAAAAAATGCCCCGGCCAGAAGGTCTCTGGGCCAGGGCATGTCACCGTTTCATCTCCCGGGGATGGGCTCCCAAGGGAGCAGGATCAGGGCTTCTTGACGTAGACGGTCGGGGTCTCACCGGCCAGGTTCAGATAGAACTCATACACCCCATCCGTCTCCGGCGAGAACTTCATGTCCTCGTATTTGGAGCAGGGGTTGACCGGCACCGGCTCACCGCCCAGCACGGCCACGCCATCGCTCGGGCTCTTGTAGCCGAAGTTGGTACCGCAGCTCCAGCCGGAGTCACCGAACTTGAACTTGTAGGGTGCCCACTCCTTTTTGAGTGTGCCCTTGGCCATGTAGAGCTTGTCGGCCACCTTGACCACCTTGGTCTCATCGTTGGCCATCCAGTCGTTCATCTCCCCACGCAGGTAGATGGACTTGCCGCCAAAATCGCTGTTGTCCGCCCCTTGTTCAGCGCCACCACTAGATGCGCAACCGCCTAATACCAGGGTTCCCGCCGCCAGCATCATCGTTACTATTCTCTTGAACATGTGTCCATTCCTCAGATTATTGTGATTCCTTGGCCCAATCGAATGTGGGCAGAGGCATTAAAGCAGAGCGGGCCAGGCAAGAAAGGTAGGGGTATCACATTCTGTACTTTTTATATTCAAAACAAGGGTGAACGGAGAAATGACCAGCGGTGGAATACAGTGGTCAAGAGAAGGACTCCGAGTCAGAGGGATTTGGTAGCATCTACCTGTGCGCGCCTACTTCGAGCAAGAGTGATTACCTACCTGACCACGCCGGTTTTAGATAACGCTGATAACCTGATTGGCCACACCCATTTTGAGCAATCATGATGATCATGCAGGGCATAGCCGCCCTCTATGCAGACAGTAGAAGTGGGTCGATGTGGTAATGCGATAGCCCAGTGATCCGGTAGTTTGGAGCGGAGAAGAGCAAGGAGATAGGTAATCGGAGGCGCAGAAGGCGGTTTATTTGACTGAGTGAAAGTGGTTTTACGATGCAGTTGTCTGATAAACAGTCTATAGATGGACAAAATATCTGCCAAATGCCGAATCCCAACCAATAAAGAAGCCCGCTCAGATGAGC
>NZ_JBOFLJ010000025.1:0-1029 GCF_051657805.1 Aeromonas sp.
TGTTTTGATTGCGTCTTGAAATGTGTCTTGTGGAATGAGCATCTCTGTAGCCTTGGCAAGATCTCTTTCCTGGTCCAGGATGGCTTTGTCAGCTTCAGTTGCATCCGTGTTGGCTTGTCTATTGTAGGCGTAGCCTCCAGGGATGGTGATGGTTGGTGCAGAGGTGGTGAGGTTGGGGATGTGGGCTCCTGCTGTGGCTGGAAGCTGCTGATCAGGTGCGGCTGCGTTATCATCGGCTGCTCCTTCTTCTGCGGCTGCTCCTGCTGCTGCGGCGGGGGCTTGGTTGGTGTCTGCCTCCGTGGTCCCTTCCACATCCATGTTGACAATGGCTTCATCTGGGATGCCATTGTCATATTGGAATTCTTCTTGCTCTGCTGCTGCTGTTGCTGCTGCTGCTGCTGCTGCTATTCCTGTGCCTGCTGCTGCTATGCCAGGAGGTGGTCCATTGGCAGGTTGGTGGTGGCCGGTGGCTGCTGGTGTGGCTGGTTGCTGTTGGGTAACCAGTCGTGGGGTAGTGTAACCTGGGAGGGTGTTTTGGGTGCCCCGAAGGGCACTCAGTTGGTCTGTTTGATGTTTGGGTCTACGGGCTGGGGTGATATAGGTGTTGTTCGCCGTCCTGAAGTGGATGTAGGGGTTGTGGGGAGCATGGGCTCCAGTGTCCCTGTGAGGGCCATGTCCGGGGGTGTTTCCAGTTGTGGACCCACAGTGGTGGCGCCAACTCCAGTTGTGGCTCCAGCTGTATCTCCAGCTCCAGGTCCAGGGCCGGTGGCGCGCCTGGCAGATGGTCCACTGTTGTTGTGGTGCCCGGTTTGGGCGTTGTTGAGGTCTTGGTCGCTAGACATGTTGATCTCAGGGTCCTAATGAAGGTCTTCAGATCGTTGTGTTGGTTGGTGGAGAGAGATATGACGGCGAGGAGGTGCGTGCCTGTGTGGCTTCGAGTGGCTGTTCGAGTGGCCGTTCGCGATGGCTTGTCGATGGCTTGTCAAAGCGTGTTCGTCGATCGGTTGGCTCTTGCACTGGCGTCGAAGG
>NZ_JBOFLJ010000026.1:0-1041 GCF_051657805.1 Aeromonas sp.
TCATCAATCAGTTCGAGAAAGAAGAGACCTTGCTGGCTGAGCTGCAACGCACCAATCCGGCCGAGCTGCTCTATCCCGAATCGTTCGAGTTCCTGCACCATCTCGAGGGGCGCCGCGGCCTGCGTCGCCGCCCGGAGTGGGAGTTCGAGCTCGGCACCGCCCGCACCCTCTTGTGCCAGCAGTTCGGCACCCAGGATCTGGTAGGCTTCGGGGTCGACAAGAGCGAGACAGCCCTGTGCGCCGCCGGTTGCCTGATGCAGTACGTCAAAGATACCCAGCGCACCGCCCTGCCCCACATCCGCAATGTGCGCCTCGAGCAGCCGGATCACGCCGTCATCATGGATGCCGCAACCCGCCGCAATCTGGAGCTGACCCAGAATCTGGCCGGTGGCTATGAAAATACCCTGGCCGAGGTGCTGGATCGCACCGCCACCCCCATGGGCAGCCGCCTGCTCAAGCGCTGGATCCACCAGCCGATCCGCGATCGGGTGATCCTGAAAGGTCGCCAGAGCACCATCCATACGCTTATCGAGCAGAACCTCTACGACGAACTGGGCAACCTGCTGCGTCAGGTGGGGGATGTGGAGCGGGTGCTGGCCCGTCTCGCCCTGCGCTCGGCTCGGCCACGCGATCTCACCCGCCTGCGTCAGGCTTTCGCCCAGCTGCCCGAGTTGCAACGCCTGCTGGCGGACAATGAACACGAAGCGGTGCAACAGCTGGCCGAGCGGGCCAGCACCTTCCCCGAGCTGCTCGACCTGCTGGAGCGCGCCGTGATGGAAGTGCCGCCGGTGCTGATCCGCGATGGCGGCGTCATCCGTGACGGCTTCAATCAGGAGCTGGACGAGCTGCGGGATCTCGCCAACGGCGCCACCGCCAGCCTCGCCCGCATCGAGGAGCGGGAGAAGCTGCTGACCGGCATCAACACCCTCAAGGTGGGTTACAACAAGGTGCACGGCTTCTATATCGAGGTCAGCCGCGCCAACAGCCATCTGGTGCCGGCCCACTACATCCGCCGCCAGACACTCAAGAACAACGAACGCT
>NZ_JBOFLJ010000027.1:0-115462 GCF_051657805.1 Aeromonas sp.
CTTTAACGCCGATCACACCGTAAGTGGTGTGGGCTTCAGAAGTTGCGTAGTCGATGTCGGCACGCAGGGTGTGCAACGGCACACGACCTTCACGGTACCATTCGGTACGCGCGATTTCAGCGCCGCCCAGACGACCGGACACTTCAACTTTGATGCCCTTGGCACCCAGGCGCATGGCGTTCTGTACGGCGCGCTTCATGGCGCGACGGAACATTACGCGACGTTCCAGCTGAGAAGTGATGCTGTCGGCAACCAGTTTGCCATCCAGCTCCGGCTTGCGGACTTCGGAAATGTTGATCTGAGCAGGCACGCCAGCAATAGTGGCTACAGCTTTGCGCAGTTTCTCAACGTCTTCGCCTTTCTTGCCGATCACGACACCCGGACGAGCGGTGTGAATGGTCACACGGATGCTCTTGGCCGGACGCTCGATGGTGATCTTGGACAAGGAAGCGTTTTTCAGCTCCTTGGTCAGGAACTGGCGTACTTGGAAATCGCTGTACAGGTTGTCAGCGAAGTCTTTGGTGTTCGCGAACCAGGTAGAATTCCAAGGCTTGGTAATACCCAGGCGAATGCCATTAGGATGTACTTTCTGACCCATTGCTTATCTCCCAGCCTTAGCGTCGGATACCACTACAGTGATGTGAGCGGTACGCTTGAGGATACGATCCGCGCGACCTTTGGCACGCGGGCGGATGCGCTTCATGGAGGGACCTTCGTCTACCATGATGGTGGCAACACGCAGGGCGTCGATATCGGCGCCTTCGTTGTGCTCAGCGTTGGCAATGGCAGATTCCAGCACTTTCTTCACCAGAACAGCAGCCTTTTTCGGGCTGAAGGTCAGGATGTTCAGAGCCTTGTCTACGGACAGACCACGTACTTGATCGGCTACCAGACGAGCTTTCTGGGCAGAAGTACGGGCATAACGGTGTTTAGCGATAGCTTCCATCATTTATCCCTTAGCGCTTCTTAGCCTTCTTATCAGCAGCATGGCCGCGATAAGTACGAGTCGGTGCGAATTCACCCAGTTTGTGACCGATCATTTCTTCGGTAACGAAAACCGGAACGTGCTGACGACCATTATGGACAGCGATGGTCAAACCGATCATGTTCGGGATGATCATTGAACGACGGGACCAGGTCTTAACCGGCTTTTTATCCCCGCTTTCCACCGCTTTCTCTACCTTCTTCAGCAAGTGCAGGTCAATAAATGGACCCTTCTTGAGAGAACGTGGCATGGTGATTCCTCTATGTTAACAATTACTTGTTACGACGACGTACGATGTACTTGTCGGTACGCTTGTTCTTACGGGTCTTGAAGCCCTTAGCCTTCTGGCCCCATGGGGACACAGGCTGCATGCCCTTGTTACGACCCTCACCACCACCGTGCGGGTGATCAACCGGGTTCATCGCCATACCGCGAACGGTCGGACGAATACCACGCCAGCGGTTTGCACCGGCTTTACCCAGTTGACGCAGCATGTGCTCGGAGTTACCCACTTCACCGATGGTAGCGCGGCACTCGGCCAGAACTTTACGTACTTCGCCGGAACGCAGACGCAGAGTTACATAGTTACCTTCGCGAGCCAGGATCTGGATGAAAGTACCAGCGGAACGAGCCAGCTGGGCACCTTTACCAGGCTTCATCTCTACGGCGTGAACGGTAGAACCGACCGGGATGTTACGCATCGGCAGGGTGTTACCTACCTTGATCGCAGCATCAGCACCAGAAGCGATAGCATCACCTGCTTTCAGGCCTTTCGGAGCCAGGATGTAACGACGTTCACCGTCTGCATACAGCACCAGGGCGATGTTTGCGGTACGGTTAGGATCGTATTCCAGACGCTCTACTTTGGCCGGAATGCCGTCTTTGTCGCGCTTGAAGTCGACCAGACGGTAGTGTTGCTTGTGACCACCACCGATATGACGGGTGGTGATGCGGCCGTTGTTGTTACGACCACCGGACTTGCTTTTGCTGTCCAGCAGAGCGGCGAAGGGCTTGCCCTTGTACAGCTCTTGGTTGACGATCTTGACGACGTGGCGGCGGCCCGGAGAAGTAGGCTTGCACTTAACGATTGCCATTTTTGAGAACTCCTCTTACTCGGCTGCGCCCATGAAGTCGATGTCCTGACCCGCTTTCAGGGTGACATAAGCCTTTTTCCAATCGGAACGACGGCCTACGCGTGCACCTGCGCGCTTGGTCTTACCCTTCATGTTCAGGGTACGGACGGTCTCAACTTCGACCTCGAACAGTTTCGCAACTGCAGCTTTGACTTCCGCCTTGGTAGCATCAACAGCAACTTTGAACACGATAGTGTTCTGCTTTTCTGCAACCATGGTGCTCTTTTCAGAGATGTGCGGAGCCTTCAGAACTTTCAACAGACGTTCTTCGCGGATCATGCCAGCATCTCCTCGATTTGCTTCACTGCATCAGCAGTCATCAGAACCTTGTCGAAGGCGATCAGGCTGACCGGGTCGATACCGGCAACGTCACGCACGTCAACTTTGTACAGGTTGCGAGCAGCCAGGAACAGGTTCTCATCGACTTCAGCGGTCACGATCAGAACGTCAGTCAGTTCCATCTCTTTCAGCTTGGCGATCAGTTCTTTGGTCTTCGGAGCTTCGATGCCGAATTTCTCAACAACGATCAGACGCTCTTGACGTACCAGCTCGGACAGGATGCTACGGATAGCGCCGCGGTACATCTTCTTGTTTACTTTTTGGCTGTGATCTTGCGGCTTAGCAGCAAAGGTCACACCACCGGAACGCCAGATGGGCGAACGGATGGAGCCAGCACGGGCACGACCAGTACCCTTCTGACGCCACGGCTTTTTGCCGCCACCAGACACTTCAGAGCGAGTCAGCTGCGCACGAGTACCCTGACGGGCACCAGCGGCATAAGCAACGACAACCTGGTGAACCAGGGCTTCGTTGAATTCGCGCCCGAAGGTAGTCTCGGAAACTTCAAGAGCGCTCTTGGCGTCTTTCATTACCAATTCCATTACTATCTCCTCAGACGTTACGCTTTGACGGCAGGTTTAACGATCACGTTGCCGTTGGTTGCACCCGGTACTGCGCCTTTGATGAGCAGCAGGTTGCGTTCAGCGTCAACACGAACCAGTTCCAGGTTCTGAGTCGTTACACGCTCAGCACCCATGTGACCAGCCATCTTTTTGCCCTTGAATACACGGCCCGGGGTCTGGTTTTGACCGATGGAGCCAGGTACACGGTGGGACAGAGAGTTACCGTGGGTCATATCCTGGGTACGGAAGTTCCAGCGCTTAACAGTACCGGCAAAACCTTTACCCTTGGATGTGCCGGTAACGTCTACCAGCTTAACGTCAGCGAGAAGATCTACTTTCAGCTCGCTACCAACAGTGAAAGTTTCACCGTTGTTCAGGCGGAATTCCCACAGACCGCGACCGGCTTCTACACCAGCTTTGGCGAAGTGGCCAGCTTCCGGCTTGGTCACACGGCTGGCTTTCTTGGCGCCAGTGGTAACCTGAATAGCGTTGTAGCCGTCGGTTTCTACAGATTTGACCTGAGTTACACGGTTAGCTTCAACTTCGATAACAGTCACCGGGATAGAAACGCCATCTTCGGTGAAGATGCGAGTCATACCCACTTTGCGACCTACAAGACCGATTGTCATTGTTATCAACCTCTTTCCGTAATTAACCCAGGCTGATCTGGACGTCTACACCAGCTGCCAGATCCAGACGCATCAGAGCGTCTACGGTCTTGTCAGTCGGTTCAACGATGTCTACCAGACGCTTGTGAGTGCGGATCTCGTACTGATCACGCGCGTCTTTGTTGACGTGCGGGGAGATCAGAACGGTGAAGCGCTCTTTGCGAGTCGGCAGCGGAATAGGACCGCGAACCTGCGCGCCGGTGCGCTTTGCAGTTTCAACGATTTCCGCAGTGGATTGATCGATCAGGCGATGATCAAAAGCCTTCAGGCGGATACGGATTCTTTGGTTCTGCATTGACAGAGCTCCAATAGATAAAAGAACATAAATCAACACCGCCCGACCGGGAATATTCCCGCCAGAGGTGTGATTTTTCACGTTTCCTCCCATATCGGGAGGACTGTATGGCTGGCCCCCGTAAACAAGACGCTCAGCAAGCAGACATATCGTCTGGCTTACCTCATGGGTAAGCGGAGGGGATTATACGGATTTTTTCAATTCATGCAAGGGATGGTGAACAGATTGTGCACAATCATCCGTCGCGGACGGATCTCGTCAAAACAGCCCTCCATGACATCCATGCGGCAGTGACGACAAGGGGTCGATCCGGCTGCTAGACTGCGCCCTCGCCTCTGTCAACGGAACGACCTCGATGCTCAAAGATCAGAAAAAAGCCTACCAGTATGGACTCTGCGCCGTGGCGCTCTGGTCGACTGTGGCCACCGCCTTCAAAATCTCTCTCACCTATTTCGAGCCGGTGCAGTTGCTGCTCGTCGCCGCCTTCACCTCGACCCTGACCCTCACTGCCATCGTCGCCAAACAGGGCAAGCTGTCCCTGCTGCTGACTTATATCAAGGCCCGCCCCCTCTACTATCTGGCCCTGGGGGTGTTGAATCCCTTCCTCTATTACCTGCTGCTGTTCAAGGCCTATGATCTGCTGCCCGCCCAGCAGGCCCAGACCCTAAACTACACCTGGGCCATCACCCTCAGCCTGCTGGCGGTGCCCTTCCTCGGCCAGAAGCTGCGCCGCCGTGACGGAGTCGCCATAGTGCTGGGTTACTTCGGCGCCCTGGTCATCGCCACCAAGGGGGACGTGTTCGGCCTGCAGTTCGACAGCCCGCTCGGGGTGACGCTGGCGCTGGTATCGACCCTCATCTGGGCCAGTTACTGGATCCTCAACACCCGCAATCAGGGGGATCCCATCGTCAGCCTGCTGCTCGGCTTCCTCATCAGCCTGCCCTTCATCGTCGCGGTGACCTGGCTGATGGCCGACTTCGCCATGACCGCCTGGCAGGGCTGGGTCGGCGCCATCTATGTGGGGCTGTTCGAGATGGGCTTCGGCTTCGTGCTCTGGCTGATGGCCCTGCGCCACGCCACCAACACGGCGCCCATCAGCAACCTCATCTTCATCTCCCCGTTCGCCTCTCTGGTGCTGCTGAACCTGCTCATCGGCGAGGCCATACACCCGGCGACCCCCATCGGATTGGCGCTGATCGTGGCGGCCCTGCTCATCCAGCAGCTGAAATACGGCAAGCGCTATCGCAGCAAGGTCGAACCCGAAATCTGAGAAAGCAGAAGGGCGCATCCATCGATGCGCCCTTCTCTCAATCTATCCACTCCAGCGGCTGCTGCTTCGGCAGCCGTATCTCCACCAGCAGGCCTCCGAGCGCCGAACCGCCGAGCCGGATGGTGCCGTGATGCTGGGACACTATCTTGGCGACTATGGCCAGCCCCAGCCCACTGCCACCACCGGTACGCGCCACATTGCCCTGCATGAAGGGCTTGAGTACCCGCTGATAGTCCTGCTCGGCGATGCCGGGACCGTTGTCTGAGAGCCGCAGCCGCACCCAGTGGCCATCGTCCCTCAGCTCTGCCTGCAGCCGGCTCGCCCCATAGCGCAAGGAGTTGCCCGACAGATTGTTGAGGATGCGCCTCAGGCTGACGGGGTTGCAGGCCACCCGCACCGCCTGCTCCGGCAGCAGCAGCTCCACCTCCAGCCCCTGATCCGTCTGCATCAGCAGGGCGTCGTGGATCAACTGGGTCAGATCGATCTGCTGGATATCCAGCCCCTCGTCCGGCCGGATGTAGTCGATGAACTGATCGATGATGGCGTTGGATTCGTCGATGTCCGCGTTGATGCTTTCCTTGAGGTACTCATCTCCGGAGGACATCATCTCGGTCGCCAGCCGGATGCGGGTCAGCGGCGTGCGCAAGTCGTGAGACACCCCCGCCATCATCAGGTTGCGCTCCTCGATCAGGCTCTTGATGGAGCTCGACATGTGGTTGAAGGTGCGGGTCAGCCGGCGCACCTCCCGGGAGCCCAGCTCCCCCAGTGCATCCGGGAAGTTGCCCCGGGCCACCGCCACGGCCCCCGCCTCCAGATCCTCCAGCGGGCGCACCAGCTGGCGGGCGAAGCGCCAGGCTGCGAACAGGGTCACCACCAGCAGCACGCTCATGTAGAGCAGCAGCGGCTCTATGTCGTCATCCTCGATCTCGGTCAGGGGGATCCGCACCCACATCTGGTTCGCCTGGGGCGGCTGGATCCAGATGATGTAGTGATCCTGGATCTCGACCCTGACCCGGGTCTTGCCCTTCAGCTCGCTGCTGATGTTCTCTTCGAGGAAGGGATAGGGTTTGGAGTCGTTCAGCCCGTGCTGCTCCGCCTCGCTCTGGGTATAGATGTCGCTGCCGGTCGCCACATAGACCAGGGCCTCGGCATCGTCGCTCAGGGCCAGCTGATTGTTGTCCACGGGGAAGATGAGTTTGACCTGGTTGGCCAGCAGGTGGCTGATCTGCTTGACTGTGGGCGACAGCAGGTAGTTGTAGAAGGTGACGTAGGAGACAAACTGATAGACCACCAGCACGGCGGCCAGAAACCAGAGCATGCGGGAGAACATGCTGCTCACTTTCTTCATGCGCCCTCACCATCCGGCACGAACACATAGCCCAGACCCCAGACGGTCTGCAGGTAGCGCGGCTGGGCCGGATCCTGCTCCAGCAGGCGGCGCAGGCGGGAAACCTGCACGTCTATGCTGCGCTCGGTGGCGGTGTATTCCCGGCCACGGGCCAGGTTCATCAGCTTGTCCCGGGAGAGTGGCTCGCGGGGATGGCTCACCAGCACCTTGAGCACGGCAAACTCGCCGCTGGTCAGGGAGACGGGTTCACCGCCCCGGCTCAGCTCCCGGGTCGCCAGGTTCAGCTGATAGGCACCGAAGGTCACCATCTTCTCGGCGGCGGAGGGAGCACCAGGCAGCTCGACGGTATGGCGGCGCAAGACGGCGCGGATCCGGGCCAGCAGTTCACGGGGGTTGAACGGCTTGGGCAGGTAGTCGTCGGCCCCCATCTCGAGGCCGACGATGCGATCCACCTCATCCCCCTTGGCGGTGAGCATGAGCACAGGGATCTGGTTGCCCGCCTCCCGCAGTCGGCGGCAGATGGAGAGGCCATCCTCCCCCGGCAGCATCAGATCCAGCACCATCAGGCTGAAATTCTCGCGCGTCAGCAGGCGGTCGGCCTGCTCCCCGTTGGCCACGCCCCGCACCATGAACCCCTGTTCGGTGAGGTAACGCTCCAGCAGGGAACGTAATTTCAGGTCGTCGTCGACCACCAGGACCTTGTATTGCTGACTCATGCTTGCCACTCCTCTCTGTCTGATCCCAATACTAGGGCGCCCCCTCCCGGGGGAAAAGCATAAATATGTTACCGGTTATTACCCCGACCTCGCTCGGAGACCCGGACTATGGTCAGGGGCCGGGGCTCTCTGATACCTTTGCGCTCACACCGGGGCGCCATGACAGAGCTCCCGGCCAGTACAACCTCCCTTACCCAGTCGTAACAGGGGCTGATTACGCCATGAAAACCAAACTCATCACGCGAGAAGGCTACAACAGGCTGCGACAAGAGCACGACATGCTGTGGCGAGAGGAGCGGCCCGAGGTCACCAAGAAGGTCGCCTGGGCGGCCAGCCTCGGGGACCGCAGCGAGAATGCCGACTACCAGTACAACAAGAAGCGGCTGCGGGAGATAGACAGACGGGTGCGTTACCTGCGCAAGTGTCTGGAGGAGCTCACCATAGTCGACTACTCCCCCTCCCAGGAGGGCAAGGTGTTCTTCGGCGCCTGGGTTGAGGTGGAGAGCGAGGAGGGAGAGACCAAGCGCTTTCGCATCGTCGGCTATGACGAGATCTTCAGTCGCAAGGATTACATCTCCATCGACTCCCCCATGGCCCGCGCCCTGCTCAAGAAGGAAGTGGGGGATGAGGCCATAGTGCGTACGCCAGTGGGTGACGCCTGCTGGTATGTGAACGAGATAAGCTACCCCAAATAAACTGGCGAGGGGTCGGCCTCCCCGGCCCCCATTCGGGTCGACCCGCCGGCCACGTCCCCGGCCGGGCTGGCATCCACCGCCTCGAGCCCATATAGTGCTCCCACCCGGTGCCCAGGGCGCAAACCGGCCGAGTTGTGCCCTCTTCCTGAGCCAGGGCACCCCTCAGGCCAGTTAGATAGAACCGACCATTAGAGATCCCCGATGCAGAGCCAACTCATAGAGAGACAGATCGCCACCGAGCTCAATGCTCGCCCCGAACAGGTACAGGCTGCCGTACGCCTGCTGGATGAAGGTTCGACCGTGCCCTTCATCGCCCGTTACCGCAAGGAGGTGACCGGCGGTCTGGACGACAGCCAGCTGCGCACCCTGGAGAGCCGGCTCGGCTACCTGCGGGAGATGGAGGATCGCCGCCAGGTGATCATCCGCTCCATCGAGGAGCAGGGAAAACTCACCCCGGAGCTCGCCCGCGATCTGCGCGAGGCGGACAGCAAGACCCGGCTCGAGGATCTCTACCTGCCCTACAAGCCCAAACGCCGCACCAAGGGGCAGATGGCCATCGAGGCCGGGCTCGAGCCCCTGGCGGATCTTCTGCTCACCGACCCCATGCAGGATCCCGAGCAGGCGGCGGCAGCTTTCCTCAACCCCGAGCAGGGCATCACCGATACCAAGGCCGCCCTCGATGGCGCCCGCTACATTCTGATGGAGCGCTTCGCCGAGCAGGCCGACCTGCTGGAGAAGCTGCGGGACTACCTGTGGCACAACGCCACCCTGCGCGCCCGGGTGGTGGCGGGCAAGGAGCAGGAGGGGGCCAAGTTCAAGGACTACTTCGAACACGACGAACCGTTGCACAAGGCCCCCTCCCACCGGGTACTGGCCATGCTGCGCGGCCGCAACGAGGGGGTGCTCAACCTGGCGCTGGTGACCGGCGAGGACGAGAGTGCCAGCCCCTGCGAGGGGATCATCGCCCACCACCTCAGGCTGGCCCTGCAGAACCGCCCGGCGGACAAGTGGCTGCAGGGGGTGGTGAGCTGGACCTGGAAGATCAAGCTCTCCCTGCAGATGGAGACCGAGCTCGTCGGCCGCATCCGCGAGAGCGCCGAGGAGGAGGCGATCAAGGTATTCGCCATGAACCTCAAGGATCTGCTGATGGCGGCGCCGGCCGGCATGCGCTGCACCATGGGTCTGGACCCCGGCATCCGCACCGGGGTCAAGGTCGCCGTGGTCGATGCCACCGGCAAGCTGGTGGATCACGCCACCATCTATCCGTTCGAACCGAAACGCCAGATCGATCAGAGCCTCAAGACCCTGAGCGAGCTGTGCCAGAAGCACAGGGTCGAACTCATCAGCATCGGCAACGGCACCGCCTCGCGGGAGACCGACCGCCTGGTGAGCGATCTGTTCGAGCGCTACCCCGCCGCCAAGGCGCAGAAAATCGTGGTGAGCGAGGCGGGCGCCTCCGTCTACTCCGCCTCCGAGCTCGCCTCCCAGGAATTCCCGGATCTCGACGTCTCCATCCGCGGTGCCGTCTCCATCGCCCGCCGGCTGCAGGATCCCCTGGCCGAGCTGGTCAAGATCGATCCCAAGAGCATCGGCGTGGGCCAGTATCAGCACGATGTGGGTCAAAGCCAGCTGGCCCGCCGACTGGACGCCGTGGTCGAGGATTGCGTAAACGCGGTCGGGGTGGATGTGAACACCGCCTCGGTCGCCCTGCTGAACCGGGTCTCCGGCCTCTCCCAGACCCTGGCCCAGAACATCGTCGCCTACCGGGACGACAACGGCGCCTTCCACAACCGCCAGCAGTTGCTCAAGGTGAGCCGGCTCGGCCCCAAGGCGTTCGAGCAGTGCGCCGGCTTCCTGCGCATCCGTGGCGGCAGCAACCCGCTGGACGGCTCGGCGGTGCACCCGGAGTCCTACCCCGTGGTGGAGCGGATCCTGGCGCGGCTCCAGCAGCAGGTGGAGAGCCTGCTCGGCAACACCAGCCTGCTCAAGAGCCTGAGACCCGCCGATTACACCGACGAGCGCTTCGGCGTACCCACGGTCACTGACATCATCGGCGAGCTGGACAAGCCGGGCCGGGATCCGCGCCCCGAGTTCAAGACCGCCACCTTCAAGGAAGGGGTGGAGAAGATAAGCGATCTCGTGCCCGAGATGGTGCTGGAAGGGGTGGTCACCAACGTCACCAACTTCGGCGCCTTCGTCGACATCGGGGTCCATCAGGATGGTCTGGTGCATATCAGCTCCCTGACCGATCGCTTCGTCAAGGATCCCCGCGAGGTGGTCAAGGCCGGTGACATAGTGCGAGTCAAGGTGCTTGAGGTGGATGCCCCCCGCAAGCGGATCAGCCTCACCATGCGCCTGCAGGAGAAGGCTGGCGAGAAGAGCGGGCCGGGGCGCAAGCCGGCGGAACCACGCCAGGGCCACGCCGGCAGAGACAAGCCGCGCAACGAGCCTCGTCAGAGTGCCCCCCAGGCCGGAATGGATGGCGCCATGGGCAACGCCTTCGCCGCCGCCCTCTCCAAGGCCAAGAAGTAAGAAGCCCAATATACAAAAAGCCCCGCGAGGGGCTTTTTTATTGTCAGTGCCTGACTCACTGCCTGGTGGTGTATGTCATCACGAGCGGCGAATGTTGCATCCCGGCGTCACTCAGATATCCAGGCCGAAGCTCTGGCGGGGCGCCGGCCGGCTCGCCTGCTGATAGTGATGGGCGATGACCCGATTGCGTTTGTCCATATAAAGGCCGAGGGGGCTGGTCGACGGCTCCTCTGATCCTGCCGCCATCAACTCCTTGCGCGCCTGCGCCTCCTTGACCGTGGCGCTGCGGGCCACGCTCAGATCTTGTGAAGAGGGCTCTATCGGTGCCAGGGCGGCGGCACGCACCTGCTGCATCTTGGCCAGGGTCGCGGCGGGATCCCCGTGGATGACGCCGATATCGATGGCTACCTCGCCCCCCGTGGCATAGCGCTTGCCATCCGGCCCCTGGGCATACTCATAGGTCGGGCTGCCCGCATGTTCGCCGCCGGTCGCCTGATGAGCCTGCTCGTGCTTGCGCACCTCCAGACCCCGCTCCGCCAGCACCTCGATCTGCCGCTGCTGCTTCTGTTGTTCCTGCTGACCGGACTCCTGCTGCTGCCTGCGCCTCCCCTCCTCGTCCGTGGCTTCCACGAAACGATGGGGCAAGGCCGCCGGATTGCCGGTCTGGGCATTGTCTCTGGACTGGGATTGCGGGTTGGGATTGTTGGGGGCAGATCTGGTGCGGTCTTTCTGGGAGGCGACACCGGACTCGGCGTTGGCGGCCTCCCCCTGCCGCAGCTGGGGGACCAGCTCGGCACGGCGATTGTCAGTCTGCGCCGCTTCCGTCTGCGGATGCAGCTGGTTCGGAATGATGGGCGGCAGGCTGACGTTGATGTTCATCTCAGGCCAGGATGTCGATCAAGACACCCATCCATGCCGTCTGCGGATGCAGCGGATTGGCAATGATGGGTGACGGGTTGACGTGGATGTTCATCTCAGACCCGGATGTCGATCAGGGTGCCCATCATGTCGCTGGCGGTCTGGATCACCTTGGCGGAGGCGCCGGCCTGCAGCTCGGCGACCTTGAGATTGACCAGCTCATCCGGCAACTGGACCTGGTCACCCGCCGGGGTATTGAGGCGGGCTATCTGGCTGGAGGCCTGGGCGGCCTGCTGCTCCGCCCGCTGGAACCCCTGTACGCCCGTGGTCATGGCTGAATCGATACGCATTGCATCACTCCTCTGCTGTTGGCCAATTATCAACCAGAACGAGGCGTTATTGAAGCCTGCGGCTCACTATTTAGCCAGATGAGGCTCAGCCGATGAATTGTCGCACCAGGGTGATGAACTGATCCGGATGGGAGATGAAGGGGGCGTGGGAGGCCTTGTCAAGCACCCGGCTCTGGCTGTGGGGATAGCGCTCGTCCAGCAGCGGTATGCTGGCCTTGGGCACCAGCGAGTCCAGCCGGCCATAGATCCGCAGCCAGGGCAGGCTCAACGCCGCCAGCTCATCGCGCAGGTCGATATCAGCCAGCAGACCGAGACCCGATTCCAGCGCAGCCAGCTGGGGGGCCGGGCGTTCCGCCAGCCAGTGGCGCAGTTGGCGGATGTCGTCACGGGCGTGCTCGCTGCCCATGGCCTGGATCGCGAGGAAGCGTTCTATGGTCTGCTTGAAATCCCCCGCCAGCATCTGGTTGAAACCGGCCAGCACCTTGGGGGCTATGCCGGGCCACTCCTCCCGCGCCATGAAGCAGGGGGAGCTGGCCACGGTGATCAGGGACTGCAACCGCTCTGGCCGGGTCAGGGCCAGCTGACTCGCCACCAGACCACCGAGGGACCAGCCGAGCAGATGACAGCGCGCCGGCAAGACGGCGGCAACCTGCTCCGCCAACCAGGGCAAGGAGTAGTCACTGCCTTCCTGCAGGGGACTGTTGCCAAACCCCGGCAGATCGATCAGGTGCAGACGATAGTGCTGAGACAGCGCCGGGACTATGCCGTGCCAGACGGCCCCGTTCATCCCCCAGCCGTGCAACAACGCCAGGTCAGGGCCCTGGCCAAACCGTTCAACCGATATGCTCATCTAGACTCAAGATCCTGTGTATCTGCGTGGATGCCCGCATGTTAAAGCTGCTGCTCGGCAAAGCAAGCCCGATCCTCGGCCGCCCCTCCGACTGGCTGGGGCTGTGCCAGCTCTGCCGCCAACCCTGTGATGAGCATCCCCTGCTGTGTAACTGGTGCCGATCGGCACTTCGTCAACCCCAGTGCCGTTGCCGACTCTGCGCCGCCCCGTTGCCGGAGTATATAGAAGAAGCGGAGCGGGTCTGCGGTCGCTGCCAGCGCAGGCCGCCCCCCTGGCAGCGGCTACAGGTGATCGGGGACTATCTGCCCCCCTACCCCCTGCTCATCCCCGGTCTGAAGTACGGGGGCCAGATCCTGCTGGCGCCGCCGCTCGCCCGCGTGCTGGCGGATCACCTGGAGCTGGCGCAGCCTCCCGAGGTCATACTGCCGGTGCCCCTGCACTGGTGGCGCCTGTGGTGGCGCGGCTTCAATCAGGCGGAGGAGATTGCTCATGCGCTCGGCGAGATCACCGGCATCCCCTGTGACACCAGGCTGCTGCGCAGAGCCAAGGCCACCCCGCAGCAGACCCACCTCAGCGCGGGTCAGCGTCGGCGCAACCTGCGCGGCGCCTTCCGGATTGCCCCCCACGCCTATCGCCATGTGGCCCTGCTCGACGATGTGGTCACCACGGGGGCCACGGCGGGGCAACTCAGTCGGTTGCTTCGTGAGAGCGGTGTCGAACGGGTGGAGGTGTGGGCGCTCTGCCGCACCCTGAGGCACATCAAATAGGAATACGAAGGGGATAGCGGCCAGATACGGCTTAGTTGCTGGACTCCACGGCCAGCGTCGGCGGTGATCTTTCGCCGCGCATCACAAGCTGCCGCCGCCATGCTACCCAAGCCCTGCCAAGAGAGTTATCATGAATACCTTAGTCGTACACTCAGGTTTATGAGGATAGTGATGATCAGCATTTCCGACACCGCCCAGGCCCACTTCCGCAAGTTGCTGGAGAAGCAGCCTGATGGCACCAACATCCGGGTGTTTGTGGTCAATCCGGGAACCCAGAATGCCGAGTGCGGCGTCTCTTACTGCCCACCCGACGCGGTCGATCCGGAAGATCAACACCTGCCCTTCAGCGGCTTCGACTGCCTGGTCGATCCCCTGAGCGCCCCCTTCCTGGTGGACGCCACCATCGACTTCGTCACCGATCAGATGGGCTCCCAGCTCACCCTAAAGGCACCGAACGCCAAAATGCGCAAGGTGGCCGACGACGCCCCCCTGATCGATCGCATCGAATACGTGCTGATGTCCGAGGTGAACCCCATGCTGGCCGGTCACGGCGGCAAGGTGACCCTGGTCGAGCTGACCGAGGACAAGCTGGCCATCCTGCAGTTCGGCGGTGGTTGCAACGGCTGCTCCATGGTCGACTACACCCTGAAAGAGGGGATCGAGAAGCAGCTGCTGGAGAAATTCCCGGGCGAGCTCAATGGCGTGAAAGATGCCACCGAGCACCAGCGCGGCGATCACTCCTACTATTGATCTCCCCGCCCTGCCCATGAAAAAGGCCCTGCCAATTGGCAGGGCCTTTTGCTATCCGGCGCACCGAGCACCATGACGGCTACTCGTCCTTCTTGTCCCGGCTGAGCAGGGCAATGGCGGCCTCTTTCGGGTTCTTCCCCTCGTAGAGTACCTTGAAGATCTGCTCGCAGATGGGCATCTCGACGCCGCAGCGGGCCGCCAGCAGATGCACCTCCTTGGTGTTGCGATAGCCTTCCACCACCTGACCGATCTCGGTCATGGCGGTGTTCACGTCCTTGCCGGCACCCAGTGCCAGACCGAAGCGGCGGTTGCGGGACTGGTTATCGGTACAGGTCAGCACCAGATCCCCGAGCCCCGCCATCCCCATGAAGGTCTTGGCATCGGCACCGAGGGCGGCGCCGAGACGCTGCATCTCCACCAGACCCCGGGTGATGAGCGCGGTTCTGGCGTTGGCGCCAAAGCCGAGCCCGTCAGAGAGACCGGCACCGATGGCGATGACGTTCTTGACCGCGCCACCGAGCTGCAGACCGATGAAGTCCGGGTTGGTATAGACCCGGAACGAGCGGCCACAGTGGAGCAGCAGGGAGAGATCGTCGGCAAAGTCGTCGTGGGTCGAGGCGACCGAGATGGCGGTCGGCAGACCGGCGGCCAGCTCGCGGGCGAAGGTCGGGCCGGAGATCACCGCCAGCGGTATCTCGTCACCCAGCACCTCGCGGGCCACCTCCTGCAGCAAACGACCGCTGTCCGGTTCCAGCCCCTTGGTGGCCCAGGCGATGCGGGTGTCCGGGCGCAGGAAGGGTTTGACCCGGGTCAGCACCTGGCCGAACACATGGCTCGGCACCACCAGCAGCAGCACGGGGGCCGCCTGTACCGCCGCCTGCAGATCCGACGTCAGCTGCAGATCCGCGGGGAAGGGTACGTCCGGCAGGAAGGCCCTGTTGCAGCGATCCCGCTCCAGCTCGGCGACGTGGGCGGCATCGTGACCCCACAGCAGGGTCGGATGACCGTTGCGCGCCAGAGAAATGGCAAGGGCGGAGCCGTAAGACCCCGCCCCCAGGACCGAGATAGCGATCTGGTCGGCCATTATCAGGCTTCCGCAGCCGCCTGCTGGGCCTGTGCTTGCGCCATGTGCTGGGCAAACAGGGCATCGAAGTTGACCGGTGCCAGGTTCAGCTGCGGGAAGGAACCCTTGCTCACCAGGTTGGCCACGGCTTCACGGGCGTACGGGAACAGGATGTTCGGGCAGAAGGCGGCCAGGCAGTGAGCCAGCTGGGCTTCCGGCAGGTTGCCGATGGTGAAGATACCGGCCTGCTGCACTTCACACAGGAAGGCGGTCTCGGTTTCCAGCTTGCAGGTCACGGTCAGGGTCAACACCACTTCGTACACGCCGTCGGCCAGGACGTTGGTCTTGGTGTCCATGTCCAGCTTGACGTCCGGTTGCCACTCTTTCTGGAAGATGTGCGGGGTATTCGGCGCTTCGAAAGAGACATCCTTGGTGTAAACGCGCTGGATGTGGAATTCCGGTTGTACTTCCTGGTTGTTGATTTCGTCAGCCATTTCGTTTGATTCCTTTTTAAGAAAATGAGTGGGCGCGGGCCCTTAAATCAGCGTTTTTTGGTCGCCGGCAGATTCTCTGCCCGCCATTGGGCCATGCCACCGCTGAGGGTATATACCTGCTTGAAGCCGGCCTTGCTCAGTTGGCGACCCGCACCACCAGCGGTCATCCCCGACTCGCACACCACTATGATGGGGGCGTCTTTGTGCTTTTCAACCGGGCCCAGATTGTTGGCCTGGATCTGGGTGAGGGGCAGATGGTGAGCACCGGCCAGATGACCCTTGGCGAACTCATCCTGACTGCGAATATCCACCACTGTGGCATTTTCACGGTTGATCAGCAGGGTGGCCGTGTGGTTGTTCACCGACTTCACCGGAGACAAACGAGCACGCACCGTGGTGTAAACCAGGGTGCCTGCCAGACCCAACCAGGCTGCGGTCAGCAGCGGGTTGCGGGTCGCAAAATCCAAATACTCTTGCATCTTCTACTATCCAGGGACCAAGACAAGTGCCCGAGTATACATGGGGCCCTTGATAAGATCAGCCACCTTGGCGGTAAAGCGAGAGCAAGCTCCCATCGGGGATTGGCCGCCGTTTGCGGGGAGAAAATGGCTGCCGTCAGGCCATGAAAATCACGAAGTGAATCCCGCGACGGGACGAAAAAACCGATGGGCAGACAAGCCGGCAACATGCCGAATACAGCAGGGTAACAGTTAAAAACCCAGGCCACAGAGGGACTTGGCTATCAGGTGACTATTTCGGCAGATGTAGTAATATTACGCTAGTTTCAGTTCCCGCAATTCATTCCTATCCGAGAGGACATAGCCTTATGTCAACAGCTAAGAAACCGTTGGTTCTGGTCATCATGGACGGTTGGGGCTACAGCACCAAGCAAGAGTACAACGCCGTCGCTGCCGCCAAGACCCCCAACCTCGACCGTCTCGCCCGTGACTACACCAGCACCCTGATCTCCGGCTCCGGCCTGGACGTGGGCCTGCCCGATGGCCAGATGGGTAACTCCGAAGTGGGTCACGTCAACATCGGCGCCGGTCGCATCGTCTATCAGGAGCTGACCCGCATCTCCAAGGAGATCCAGGACGGCGACTTCTTCCAGAACGTCGAGCTGGCCAAGGCTGTTGACTCCGCAGTGACCCAGGGCAAGGCCGTGCACATCATGGGCCTGATGTCCCCGGGTGGCGTGCACAGCCACGAAGAGCACATCATGGGCATGATCGAGATGGCCGCCAAGCGTGGCGCCGAGCAGATCTACTTCCACGCCTTCCTGGATGGCCGTGACGTGCCGCCGCGCTCCGCCCAGTCCTCCATCGAGCTGTTCGACGCCCTGTTCGCCAAGCTGGGCAAGGGTCGTTTCGCCTCCATGATCGGTCGTTACTACTCCATGGACCGCGACAACCGTTGGGACCGCGTGCAGCAGGCCTATGACCTGATGACCCAGGGCAAGGGCGAGTTCACTGCCGACAGCGCCACCGAGGCCCTGGCCAATGCCTATGCCCGCGACGAGAACGACGAGTTCGTCAAGGCTACCCGTATCGGTGCCGCCGCCCCCATGCAGGATGGCGATGCGCTGATCTTCATGAACTTCCGTGCCGACCGTGCCCGCGAGATCACCCGTGCCTTCGTCGACAGCGACTTCACCGGCTTCGCCCGCACCGCCACTCCCAAGCTGAACTTCGTGATGCTGACCGAGTACGCGGCCGACATCAAGACCGCCTGCGCCTACCCGCCCACCGCCCTGGTCAACACCCTGGGTGAATGGCTGGCCAAGCAGGGCAAGACCCAGCTGCGCATCTCCGAGACCGAGAAGTACGCCCACGTCACCTTCTTCTTCAACGGTGGCGAAGAGGCCTGCTTCACCGGTGAGGATCGCGAGATCGTCGCCAGCCCGAAAGTCGCCACCTATGACCTGCAGCCCGAGATGAGCTCTGGCGAGCTGACCGACAAGCTGGTCGGCGCCATCAAGAGCGGCAAGTACGACGTCATCATCTGCAACTACCCGAACGGCGACATGGTCGGCCACACCGGCGTGTTCGATGCGGCCGTCAAGGCCTGTGAAGCCGTCGACCACTGCATCGGTCGCGTCACCGAGGCCCTGGCCGAAGTGGGTGGCGAATGCCTCATCACCGCCGACCACGGCAACGCCGAGAAGATGATGGACGAAGAGACTGGTCAGGCCCATACCGCCCACACTAATCTGCCGGTTCCCCTCATCTACTTCGGTCGCAAGGCCGAGGTAGCTGAAGGCGGCAAACTGTCCGATCTGGCCCCCACCATGCTGACCCTGATGGGCCTGCCGGTGCCGCCGGAAATGACTGGCAAGCCCCTGATGATTCTGAAATAATCCTTCCCCATGCGGGGATGCGAAGTTATTTCAACCAAAACCAGTCGCGTCGGCCTGTTGGCCGGCGCGCTGTTTTTTTGCCTGCTCGGCGGCGCCGGCAAGGCGCAGGCTGCCAATCAGCAGCTTGGGGCCATGCAGAGCGAGATCAAGGCGCAGCAGAAGACCATCAGACTGAGCAAGCAAGAGCTGGCCAAACTCAACACCCAGCTCAAGGCGGATGAACAGGCCATCTCGGCCGCCGCCGCCAAACTCGATCAGACCAAACTGCAGTTGAAACAGAACCAGCAGAAGCTGGTGAAGCTGCAACAGGACAAGCTGGAGCTGGAACGACAGGCCAGCCATCAGAAACAGTTGCTGGCCAAACAGGCGGAGAGCGCCTTCCAGGCGGGCAATCATGACTACCTCAAGCTGCTGCTCAATCAGCAGGATCCGGCCAAACTGAGCCGCGCCCTCGACTATTTCGACTATCTCAACAAGGCCCGTATCGAGGCCATCGAAACCCTGCGCGCGACCCGCACCAAGCTGGCCCACAACCAGCAGGCCACCAGGGAGACCGAGAGCAAGCTGCAGAGCCTGCTCGCCGATCAACAGGCCACCCATCAGAGCCTGCTGGCCAGCCAGCAGAGCCGTGCCACCGTGCGCAACCAGCTGCAGCAATCGGTGCAGGATGACGAGCAGAAGCTGAGCAAGCTGGTGAAGGCGGAGAAGGCCCTCAAGGCCCGGCTGGAAGAGCTGCGCCGGCAGCAGGAAGAGAAGGAGCGGCGCGAGCGGGCGGAGCGGGAACGCCTCGCCAAGCTGAAGGCCGAGCAGGAGCGCCAACGCCGGCTGGAGGCACAACGCCTGGCCGCCGAGCAGAAACGCATCGAGGAGCAACAGCGGATCGCGGCCCAACAGCGACAAGTCGGCGAGCAGCAACGACTCGCCGCCGAGCAGAAGAGAGTCAGCGAACAGCAGAACAGGGTGGAGCAGCAGCAAGCCGCCGCCCGCAACAGCGCCAAGGCGAGCAATGGCTACGGTGGCCTCAGCACCAACGGCAGCCTGCGCTGGCCGGTGCAGGGCCCCATCCTCATCGCCTACGGCTCGCCGCGCACCGCCGAGCTCAAGTGGAAGGGCACCCTGATCGGCGCCAGTGAAGGCACCCAGGTCAAGGCGGTCGCTCCGGGTCAGGTGGTCTACGCGGACTGGCTGGACGGCTTCGGCATGCTGCTGGTCATCGATCATGGTAAGGGCTATATGAGCCTCTACGGTCACAATCAGTCGCTGCTGCGCCAGGTCGGCCAGAAGGTGGAGCAGGGGGAACCCGTGGCCCTGGTGGGCGACAGCGGCGGTCAGGAGCGATCCGGCCTCTACTTCGAGATCCGCTATCAGGGTGAGGCCATCAACCCCACCAAGTGGCTGGCCAGGCGCTGAGCCGTCCCCATTCCATCAAGGACCCACGTCCCCGATAAAAAGCCTGCATGATGCAGGCTTTTTCGATCCGGCGGATGGCCAGGGATGATGAAAACTTACCGAATATTCGGCCTATCCCCCTGCCCCACTCTCCTGCCCATCAGGGGAAGACGATCAGCCCTATCTGCTCCAGCAGCCCCTGCTGCTGCTCTTCGCTGATCTGCACCCCCTCCAGGTTGACCCGCCGCAGATCCAGCCCGGGCAGATCGCACTGGCGCAGGTCGCAGCCCTGCAGGTTGAAGCTGGTCCAGTCTATTTGCCCGAATTCGGAACCGCTGAGATCCGACCCCGCCAGGGAAGCCCCCAGCAGGTTGGCCCCCTGCCAGCGGTTGCCGCCGAGTTCACACTTCTCCAGCAGGCAGCCCTCGAAGTTGCCGTAGCTGAAGTTGTTGCCCGTCAGGTGCGCCTCGCAGAAGTAGCTCCTCGGGGTGATCTGGTTCGCGAAGCTGGCGTTGGCGAAGTTGATGCCCATGGCCTGGCACTCCCGCAGCTCCAGCCCCAGGCACTGGCTGCGGCTCATGTCCGCCAGGGTGAGATCGCATCGCAGGAAGCTGGCCTCCCGCAGATCGCAGCCCTGCAACTGGCAGCCCAGCTCGCGCTCCCTGTCGTAGAAGCTGCAGTCGACGAAGCGGCTCTCGCTCAGATCCAGCCAGGAGAAGTTGCAGTCGATAAAGCGGCAGTCACTGAAGTCTTCCTCATCCACCTCCCGCTGCTCGAACCGCTTCCCCTCGAAGCGCTTGCCCTTGATCATCGGGATCCTCCTCCCATGGTGTCATATGCTGACTTTGTTGCGCAAAACCGGTAATGTTACCTGTAACATTTTCACCGGATCCCGAGATGAACGACACCCGCAAGCGCCGCCCCACCCTGCAAGACATCGCCGACCTGACCGGCGTCACCAAGATGACCGTCAGCCGCTATCTGCGGGATCCCCAGGCCGTGGCCGAAGGCACCCGCGAGCGGGTCGCCGCCGCGGTGGAGGCCCTCGGCTACATTCCGAACCGGGCGCCGGAGATCCTCTCCAACGCCACCAGCAAGGCCATCGGCATCCTGATCCCCTCCCTCTCCAACCAGGTCTTCTCCGCCGTGGTACACGGCATCGAGTCGGTGACCCGGCCCGCCGGCTACCAGACCCTGCTGGCCCACTACGGCTACAGCCCCCAGCGGGAGGAGGAGCAGGTCGCCTCCCTGCTCTCCTACAACGTGGATGGCCTCATCCTCTCGGACAGCCAGCACACGGAGCGCACCCGCAAGATGATCGCCACCGCCGGCATCCCTGTGGTGGAGACCATGGATCTGCCCCAGGATCCCATCGACATGGTGGTCGGCATGGATCACAGGGCCGCCGCCCGGGCCATGGTAACAGAGATGCTGCGCCGGGGGCGGCGCAAGGTGGTCTATCTGGGGGCCCGGCTCGACGTGCGCACCCAGTTGCGGATGGAGGGCTACTACCAGGCGATGAACGAGGCCGGTCTCGAGGGGCGGCACCTGCTGACCGAGCAATCCTCCACCTTCACCCTGGGGGGCCAGTTGCTGGATCAGGCGCTGGCGCGCTATCCGGATCTGGACGGCCTGTTCTGCACCAACGACGACCTGGCGGTGGGGGCCCTGCTGCAGTGCCAGGCCAAGTGGATCCCCGTGCCCCAGCAGGTCGCCATCGCCGGCAGCAACGCCCTCGACATCGGCCACGCCATGACCCCCAAGCTCGCCAGCATAGTCACCCCGCGCCAGGCGATAGGGCGCGAGGCGGCGGCCATGCTGCTAGCCCGGCTGAGCGGCCAACCCCAGCCCGAGCGCCGCAGGGACATGGGCTTCTCCCTCTATGAGGGGGAGAGCCTGGGCTAGACGGCTCCGGGCCTCGCCCTCTGGGGGAGACATGCGCCCCTCATTCCCCTTCGAATGAAAAACAGGCCACCCCGGGGTGGCCTGTTTGATTTTTCTAAACTGTGAAGGCTTAGCGTTTAACCAATTCAACCGCTTCACGGGAGAGGCGGGTCACCTCGTCCCAGTTGCCGGCCTTGACCGCGTCAGCCGGCAGCATCCAGGAGCCGCCGACGGTGGCCACGCATTTCAGCGCCAGATAGTCGGCCACGTTCTTCGGGCCTATGCCGCCGGTGGGGCAGAATTTCACCTGGGGCAGGGGTGCGGCGATGGCGGACAGCGCCTTGGTGCCACCGTTCGCCTCGGCCGGGAAGAATTTCAGGTGATCGTAGCCTGCCTCCAGCGCCTGCATCACCTCGGACGGCGTCGCCACCCCGGGGATCAGCGGCGCCGTGCTCCCGGCCGCATGGGCCAGCAGGGCCGGGGTCATGCCCGGGGAGATGACGAAGCGGGCACCGGCGGCCACGGCGGCGTCAAACTGGGCGCAGTTGAGCACAGTCCCCGCGCCCACCATGGCCTCCGGCATCTCGCGGGCGATGAGGGCGATGGCGTCCAGCGCCACCGGGGTGCGCAGGGTGATCTCGAACACCGAGATGCCGCCGGCCAGCAGAGCCTTGGCCATAGGCAGGGCCTGCTCCAGGTCGCTGATGACCATCACGGGTACCAGGGGGGAGGCGGCAAACACCTCGGCGGGAGTCACTTTCCAGTTTTGCATAGCTCTTCCTTAATCAAAGATGGTGGCGCCACACTCGGCGCTCGATACCGCGCGACGCATCACGCTGAACAGTTCACGACCCCAGCCCTCTTGCTCCAGGGTCAGGTCAATCTCGGCCTGAGTGCGGCCACTCAAGTCGGTCAGGCAATCGAGGCGGCCGGTCTCGGCATCCACCCGCAGCAGATCCCCGTCTCGCAGCAGGCCGATGGCACCGCCGTGCAGGGCTTCCGGGGTAACGTGGATGGCGGCCGGGATCTTGCCGGAGGCGCCGGAGAGGCGGCCGTCGGTGACCAGGGCCACCTTGTGACCCGCCTTCTGCAGGTTGCCGAGCACCGGCATCAGCTTGTGCAGCTCCGGCATGCCGTTGGCGGCCGGACCGTTGTGACGCACGACGATGACGGCATCCTGATTGAGATCACCGGCCTTGTAGGCCGCCTCCACGGCATGCTGGGAGGAGAAGACCCGGGCAGGCGCCTCGATGACGCGGTATTCCGGTGCCACGGCGGAGACCTTGACCACGGCGCGGCCCAGGTTACCCGCCAGCAGCTTGGTGCCGCCGGTGGCCTGGAACACTGACCCTGAGGGGGACAAGACGCTCGGATCCTGGCTCTCCCCCACCGGCTGCCACACCAGCTCCCCATCCCGCAGTTGCGGACGGCTGAGGTAATCCTCCATCTCGCCGAAGGCCGGGGTGGCATCCATGTGGATCAGTCCCTCCTGGGCCAAACGGCGCATCAGGCCCGGCACGGCGCCGGCCTGCTCGAAGGCGTTCACGTCCGCCGGGCCGTTCGGGTACATACGCACCAGCAGCGGCACCACATCGGAGAGATCGCTCAGGTCATCCCAGGTCAGCTCCAGGCCGGCGGCCCGGGCCAGCGCCACCATGTGGATGCTGTGGTTGGTGCTGCCACCTGAGGCGAGCAGGGCCACCAGGCCGTTCACCAGGGCGCGCTCGTCCAGCACCTGACAGAGGGGGCGATAGGCCGGAGAGCCCGGGATCATGGCGCTGATGCGGCGGGCCGCCTCGGCGGTCAGGGCCTGGCGCAACTCGCTGTGGGGATGCACGAAGGCGGAGCCCGGCAGCATCAGGCCCATGGCCTCGAACACCAGCTGGTTAGTGTTGGCGGTGCCGTAGAAGGTGCAGGTGCCGGCCGAGTGGTAGGCGCCGCACTCCATCTTGAGCAGGGCGTCGCGACCCACCTCGCCGGCGGCGTACTGCTGGCGCACCTTCACCTTCTCGTCGTTGCTGATGCCGCTGGCCATGGGGCCGGCGGGGACGAAGGCGGTGGGCAGATGGGCATGGGAGAGCGCCCCCATGATCTGGCCCGGGGCTATCTTGTCGCAGATGCCGAGCAGCAGGGTGGCGTCGAAGGTGTTGTGGGACAGCGACAACGCCGTGGCCTGGGCGATGAGATCCCGGGAGAACAGGGACATGTCCATCCCCGGCTGCCCCTGGGTCACGCCGTCGCACATGGCGGGCACGCCGCCGGCCACCTGGGCGCTGTGGCCGAGCTCCGCCAGCACCGTCTTGATCTGGTCCGGATAGCCCTGATAGGGCTGATGGGCGCTCAGCATGTCGTTGTAGGCGGTGACTATGCCGACGTTGGCACGGGTCATGTCGAGGATGCGCCCCTTCTCGTCACAGCTGGAGGCGGCCACTGCGTGGGCCAGGTTGCCGCAGGCCAGGGCGGCGCGGGTCTTGCCCTGCTCGGCCTGGCGCTGGATGCGGGCCATGAAGGCGGCGCGGCGGGCGCGACTGCGCTCGCGGATGCGGTCGGTGACGCTGGCAATTACCTGATGGATCATTGGGCTTGCTCCAATGCTGTGACGGCGCGATCGACCACCTGTTCGAAGGTACCGTCTATATCGATATGGAATACCCCGGCCTCGCCATCCGGCCGCTCCAGGGTATCAAACTGGCTCTGCACCATGCCTTCACGCATGAAGTGGCCCTTGCGGGCGCGCATCCGCTCGAGGATCAGGGGCTGGCTGCCGTCGAGGAACAGGAAGTGCACCGAGTTGTTGCCCTCGCGGATCTGATCCCGGTACTGCTTCTTGAGGGCGGAGCAGACGATCACCCCCAGCTCGTTCTTCTGCTCTAGGCTGTAAGCCGCATCACGGATCCGCTCGAGCCAGGGGGCGCGGTCCTCGTCGTTGAGGGGGTTGCCCCCCGCCATCTTCTGGATATTGGCACGGGGGTGCAAGTCATCACCGTCGATGAACTTGGCGCCGAGGAGTTGGGCCACCCGAAGGCCGACGCTGGACTTGCCGCTACCACACACACCCATCACGATAATGCTCTTACCCGCCATTGTTTGACCTCTATCTCATTTTTCAAAAAACGTGCTGTCGATGGGTTCTAACTTAGCACGTTACCGGTAACATGTTACCGGTAACAACTAGAAATGTGAAGTCTGCCACAGACTGGACACACTCAGTCATCCCCGCCATCACGGGTCGACGAGTGAAAAATAAATATAAATAAATCATGCAGATATGCTTGATGCCCGCGCACCAGGCTATCGCTATCGAACTTGGAATAAGGAACGCATAACAATGTCAGACCTCTCCCTGATCATGACGGCAGCCGGCTCCATAGTGCTGCTGCTCTTTCTGGTGATGAAGGCCCGCCTGCACGCCGTCGTCTCCCTCATCTTGGTCTCCATGGTCGCCGGCCTCGCCGCCGGCATGAACCCGGCCGAGATCGCCGCCACCATCCAGAAAGGGATGGGAGGCACCCTCGGCTTCGTGGCCGTAGTGGTGGCGCTTGGCGCCATGTTCGGCAAGGTCATGGAAGTGACCGGCGCCCTCGACCGGGTAGCCCACACCCTGCTCGGCACCTTCGGCGTCAAGCGCGCCAACTGGGCCATGACCCTCACCGGCTTTGTGTGCGCCCTGCCGCTCTTCTTCGACGTGGCCGTGGTGCTGCTGATCGGGGTCGCCTTCGCCATCGTCCGCCGCGGCGGCGGTAGCGTGGTGAAGATAGGTATCGCCCTGCTGGCGGGCATCGCCACCTGCCAGGCCTTCCTCATTCCCGCCCCGGGCCCCATCCTGGTGGCCTCCCAGCTGGGTGCCGACTTCGGCTACATGATACTGTTCGGCCTGGTCGCCGCCATTCCGGCCATGATCCTGGCGGGCCCGCTGTTTGGCCAGCTGATCAGCAAGGTCGTGGACGTGCCGCTCCCCGCCGATGCCCAGAACAGCATTCACGACGACAGCAAGACACTGCCCTCCTTCGGGCTGGCCATGGGCCTCATCGGCCTGCCGCTGCTGCTGATCGGCCTCAAGACCATCGTCAGCCGCTTCGTGGAGGCGGGCTCCACCCTGCACGACTGGCTGGAGTTCATCGGCCACCCCTTCACCGCCATCATGGTCGCCTGCCTGGCCGCCTTCTATCTGCTGGGGGTGCGTCGCGGCATGTCCCGTGACGAGGTGATGAACGTCTGCAACAGCGCCATCCAGCCTGCCGGCGTCATCATCCTGGTGACGGGTGCCGGCGGCGTGTTCAAGCAGGTACTGGTGGATTCCGGCGTCGGCGCCGCCCTCGGCAACACCCTGGCGGATTCCGGCCTGCCCATAGTCGCGCTGGCCTTCATCCTGGCCGCCGCGGTGCGGGTCATCCAGGGCTCGGCCACCGTCGCCATGCTGACCGCCTGCGGCCTGGTACTGCCCATGCTGGAGCCACTTGGTCTCAATGGCGCCCAGCTGGCCGCCATCACCATCGCCATCGGCGGCGGGGCCATCGTCTTGTCCCACGTCAACGACTCCGGCTTCTGGCTGGCCAACCGCTACCTCGGCCTCAGCGAGAAGCAGACCCTGCAGACCTGGACCGTGATGGAGACCATCATAGGCACCACGGGTGGGGTCATGGCGATGATCATCTACAGTTTCCTGTAAGGCAGCGACCCATCGAAAAGGCCTCCCATGTGAGGCCTTTTCAACTTCTTGATGATTCTTTTACTTTGGCTGAGGGAGTGAGGTTGCTAGAATCGCCTATTCATTGCCCCGAGTGGAACGCTTAACCCCGTGATTTCAGGTTTCTCTATGCATTCATCGGCACATTATCGACAGTCGCTGACACGTTTGCCCCAGATCGCGGTCTCCGCCGATCAGTTTCAGGTACTCAGCAGCGCCAAGGAATTCAAGAGCCGGATCCTCTCCCTCATCGCCGGCGCGACTCAGCGCATCTATCTGATCGCCCTCTACCTGCAAGACGATGAGGCGGGGCGGGAGATCCTCTCCGCCCTCTATGCCGCCAAGCAACGCAACCCGGCCCTCGACATCAAGGTCTTCGTCGACTTCCATCGCGCCCAGCGCGGCCTCATCGGCAAGGGCAAGCAGGGTGGCAACCACCTGATGTATCAGGAGATGGCCGCCCGCCACGAGCACCCGATCGAGATCTACGGCGTGCCGGTGAAGGGGCGCGAGCTGCTCGGGGTCTTGCACCTCAAGGGCTTCATCTTCGACGACACCCTGCTCTACTCGGGCGCCAGCCTGAACGACATCTACCTGCACCAACAGGATCGCTACCGCTTCGACCGTTATCACCAGATCCGCAGCCAGGCGCTGACCCGCAGCATGGTCAACTACGTGGACGACGTCTTCCTGCGCAGTGACGCCGTCCAGCGGCTGGATCGCACCGGCATCCCGGGTGCCAAGCAGCTGAAAGGGCAGATCCGCCGCTTCAAGCAGGCCCTGCGCACCAGTCAGTACCGCTTCGAGACCATACTGCCCAACAGCCAGGAGGTGGCCGTCACCCCCATGGCGGGCCTGGGCAAGCGCGGCAACCAGCTGAACCGGATGATCCGCAACCTGGTGCGGGCCACAGATCGCGAGATCTTCATCTGCACCCCCTACTTCAACCCCCCCAAGGAGTTGAATAAGGACGTGGAGGCGCTGCTCAAGCGCGGCTGCAAGGTGACCATAGTGGTCGGCGACAAGACGGCGAACGACTTCTTCATCCCGCCGGATGAGAAGTTCTCCACCATAGGCGGCCTGCCCTATCTGTACGAGACCAACCTGCGCAAGTTTGCCGAACGCAACCAGCGTCACATCGACAGCGGCCGCCTCAACCTGATGCTCTGGTGCTGCGAGAAGAACTCCTATCACCTCAAGGGGATCTTCGTGGACGAGGAGTGGGCACTGCTCACCGGCAACAACCTCAACCCCCGCGCCTGGGCGCTGGATCTGGAGAACGGCCTGCTGGTACACGATCAGCACCATCACCTGCGGGCGCGCTTCGCCGAGGAGCGGGAGAACATCCTGGCCCATACCCGTCGCATCAGCCGCTTCGATCAGATAGAGCAGATCCAGGACTACCCGGATCAGGTGCGCAAGCTGCTGGCCCGGATCCACAGGGTCAAGGCCCATCTGCTGCTCAAGCGCATCATCTAGGTCAGCACACCAACCGCTGACGGGTCAGAGCGCATTATCCAGGGTGCGAAGCGCGGCCCGTCTCGCCCCTTCAAAGGCCTGCCAATCTCGGCAGGCCTTTGTCATTCATGGCGCGCCATCGTCACACCCGGGCAAGGCGCGGCTTGCATCGCAACATCAATAACCCCTATCATCTGGACATATTTACAGTGTTTCCGGGCATCTAATTGATGAAATTGGATAAAATCTCCCTCGACAGCCTCAAGGGCGTCGGCAGCAAGATGCTGGAGAAACTCGAACGGCTGGGACTCGCCACCGTGCAGGACCTGCTGTTCCACCTCCCCTTACGTTACGAGGATCGCACCCAGGTGTGGCCCATCGGCGATCTGCCGCCGGGTCTGCACGGCGCGGTCGAGGGGGAGATCCAGGATACCCAGCTGGTCATGGGGCGCCGCCGCATGCTGGTGTGCCGCATCAGCGATGGCACCGGCACCCTGACCCTGCGCTTCTTCAATTTCACCGCCGCCCAGAAGAACAGCCTGGCCCAGGGCCGATTGCTCCGTTGCTTCGGCGAGGTGCGCCCCGGCAAATACGGGCTGGAGATGGCCCACCCCGAGTACAAGCTGCTCGGCGAGGAACAGGCCGGCCAGACCGAGGAGGCCCTCACCCCCGTCTACCCCACCACGGAGGGCTTGCGCCAGCTAACCCTGCGCAGCCTCACCGACCAGGCCCTGGCCCAGCTCGATCTCTATGGGGTGGAGGAGCTGCTGCCAGCCGGCCTCTATCCGCACCAGATCGAACTCGCCGCCGCCCTGCGCCTGCTGCATCGCCCGCCCCCCTCGGTGGCGCTGGCGCTGCTCGAGAGCGGCCAGCATCCGGCCCAGCAGCGGCTAGTGCTCGAAGAGCTGCTGGCCCACAACCTGTCGGTGCTCAAAGTCCGAGCCCAGGCCCAGACCCAGCTCGCCCGCGCCCTCAAGCCCGCCCCCACCCTGGTCAAGCAGCTGCTCGGCGCACTGCCGTTCAAGCCGACCGGGGCCCAGAACCGGGTGGTGGCGGAGATCAGCCAGGACTTGCAGCGCACCTATCCCATGATGCGGCTGGTGCAGGGGGACGTGGGCTCCGGCAAGACGCTGGTGGCGGCGCTCGCGGCCCTGCAGGCCATCGGCAACGGCTGCCAGGTGGGGCTGATGGCCCCGACCGAACTGCTGGCCGAGCAACATGCCATCAACTTCGCGAACTGGCTGGAGCCCCTCGGCATCCAGGTCGGCTGGCTGTCTGGCAAGCAGAAGGGCAAGGCGCGGGAAGAGGCGCTCGCCGCCATTGCCGATGGCAGCGTCAAGATGGTGGTGGGCACCCACGCCATCTTCCAGGAGCAGGTGGTGTTCCAGCGCCTCGCCCTGGTGATCATCGACGAACAGCACAGGTTCGGGGTGCACCAGCGCCTCGCCCTGCGGGAGAAGGGGGAGCGGGAGGGGGTTCATCCCCATCAGCTGATCATGACCGCTACCCCCATACCCCGCACCCTGGCCATGACCGCCTACGCGGATCTCGACACCTCCGTCATCGACGAGCTGCCGCCGGGGCGCACCCCCATCACCACGGTCGCTCTGCCGGACAGCCGTCGCGGCGACGTGATCGAGCGGGTCAGGCTGGCCTGCGAGGAGGGCAAGCAGGCCTACTGGGTCTGCACCCTGATCGAGGAGTCCGAGGTGCTGGAGTGCCAGGCCGCCGAGGACACAGCCGCCGAGCTGCAGGCCAAGTTGCCCGGCCTGCACATCGGCCTGGTGCACGGTCGCATGCGCCCCATCGAGAAGCAGCGGGTGATGGAGGAGTTCAAGGCCGGCATACTGCAACTGCTGGTCGCCACCACAGTCATCGAGGTGGGGGTGGACGTGCCGAACGCCAGCCTGATGATCATCGAGAACCCGGAGCGACTCGGGCTGGCCCAGTTGCACCAGCTGCGCGGCCGGGTCGGACGGGGATCCGTCGCCTCCCACTGTGTGTTGCTCTACCACGCGCCGCTCTCCAAGACGGCCCAGAGCCGGCTCGGGGTATTGAGAGAGACCAATGACGGCTTCCTCATCGCCCAGCGGGATCTCGAACTGCGCGGCCCGGGGGAACTGCTCGGCACCCGCCAGACCGGGCTCGCGGATCTCAAGATTGCTGACCTGGTGCGCGACCAGCCGCTCATCCCTCAGGTACAGAAGATGGCTCGCTTCCTGATGGACAGGCATCCCAGCCATGTCGACCCCCTGATCCGCCGCTGGCTCGGCCTGAGAGATCACTATTCCAACGCCTGACGACACTCCGAGGGAGGAAAAGCACCGATGAATTCCTGGCTACGCGCCCTGCTCTATCTCTTTGCCTTCCTGTTGCTGTTCGTCTGGGTGGGTCTCGGCCTGTTCGACGCCGAGCGCGCCAAAGGCCCCATCGCCGACTGGCTGAGCCAGCAGACCGGGGTACCCATCACCATAGGCCGGCTGGTGTTCAATCCGCTTCACCCCTACACATTGCTGGCGGAGCAGGTGCACTACGGGGATGCGGTGCAGTTGGACAAGATCTACCTGGAGATAGACAAGATCGACTGGCTGAACCGGGACGTGCGCATCGCCCATCTCGACCTCATCCGCCCCATCATCAAGCTGCCGCTCCCCAACCAGCTGCCCACCCTGCCGGTACGTTCGCTGACCATCGGCGACAGCTCCATAGACAACCTCAGCCTGCTGAGCCCGGCGCTGACCCTGCGCGGCCTGAGCGCCACCCTGAGCGACTGGGAGCTGATCGATCCCAAGCGCCAGCCCCAGGCCAACCTGACCCTCGGCATCAATCAGCTGGAGATCCCCCAGCTCACCCTGGCCCGCCTCAGCCTGAAGGGCAGGCTGGAGGGGCAGGTGCTCAGCACCGACAAGCTGACCACCAATCTGTTCGACGGTCTGCTGGAGAGCGGCATGGTGCTCAACTGGCCGGAACGCAGCCTGCAGTTGCACGATCTCAAGGCCCGCGCCCTGCGGGTCGAGCTCGGCGACATACCGGAGGGTGAGTTCCCCCTGCGCAAGATCAGCCTGAACAGGGGCCAGTTCGAGCAGACCAGCGTCAACGCCATCGGCCAGGAGATCGCCCTCAACAACTTCAGCGGCCAGCTGACCGGCTTCGACTGGCAGGCCGGCAGCCGCCCAAGCGGCTACCTCAGCGGCACCCTGGCCGACTTCGGCCGCGGCCTGTTCCAGCTGGAGCAGATCAAGGGGCGGCTCGCCTTCTCCCCCCAGCAATACGATGCCGAGCTGCAGGGCAAGGCCTACGAGGGGGAGTTCAACCTGGAGCTGGCGCTGGACCCGGATCTGCAACGACTGACCCTCAAGGAGATGAGTCTGAGCGGCATGGACATCAGCCTGCCGGACGGTTGGTGGCGGGATTGGCAAGGCTGGCGCCCCCGGCAGATCGACGTGCGCAAGCTGACGTTCGATCGGCTGAAGGTGCTCTCCTTCGACGACGCCCTGCCGCTGTCGCTGACCGGCTGGCAACTCTACCTGACCGACCTCAGCCTGCGCGGCAGCCAGCCTGGCCCCCTGCTGGGCCGTGCCCGGGTGGAGAGCAAGTGGTTCGAGCTGGTGTGGGACGGTCTCAGCGCCCGCAACGGCGAGCTGGACGGCGAGCTCACCCCCAGCGCCTGGCAGCTCAACAAGCTGACCAGCACCCTGCCGGACGAGGGCTCCCTCAGCCTGAGCGGCCAGTGGGGCAAGGAGCCGGGCCAGAGCAGCAGCCTGCAGTTGCAGGGCAAGCAGCTGGATTTGGAGCAGTGGAACAAGCTGCAGCACCCCGGCTCTCCATCACCGGTTTCGCTGGCGGGCAAACTGGACATCAACGCCGATCTGCAGGCCATCGTGGGGGAGACCCCGGACAGCTGGCGCAGCACCCTGCAGGGCAGCCTGAGCCTGGATGCCAAGGACCCCTTCTGGGACAAGGTCGCCATCGATCCCCTGCTGGACGAGTGGTTCAAGGGAGCCCAGCCGCCGACCCTGACGCCGGAGGCGCTGTGGCAGGCGCTGCAGAAGGGAGACACCCCCTTCTACCGCGTCAAGTTGCAGGCCAAGGCGGAGCAGGGCCAACTCAAGATCGAGCAGGCCGGCGCCTCCACCATCACCCACCTGCTCGCCCTGCGGGGTGGGGTGGATTTCGCCAAGGGAGAGTGGCAGCTGGACCTCGGGGTGCTGAACAAGCAGCGCTGCGCCGAGCTGTTGGCCCAATGGCGCGGCCCCCTCGATACCCCTACTCTGGGGTGGGGCTTCCCGAGCGGGCAGAGCGAGTGCGGCTGGGATCCCGGCGTGCGCTACCCGGCCCAGGGCAGCAGCAGCCCCCTCTGGCGGCCGGTGCAGCCCAAACCGGCGCCACAGGCGGCAACGCAATAAACGAACAAGGCCTCATCACGAGGCCTTGTTGCTATGAGTAATGCAGGTTCGCGACGCTATTAGCCGCGCTTGATGGGCTGCACCACGTACTGGCCGGCGAACTCCACCGCCAGCTTGCGACCACTGAACAGCTGCACCCGCAGGCTGAACTTGGCGGACTCCTTGTTCTTGAGGGGATCCAGCACGGCGGGCATGCCTTCACGGGCCACCCTGGCCTCCGGCTCCTCGCTCACCGGCCTGTAGTATTTGATGTTCCCCTCCGCGAGGACTATGTCCCCCCCGAGCCCGGCCTCTTTCAATTGCAGCCAGATGAGGCCCCAGCCCGCCAGTACACACTGGCTGTAGATGCTGCCGGCGAACATGGTGTCGTGCACGTTGAGGTTGGCCGCCAGGTTGGCCTTGAGGTGGAAGGTCTGGCCGTCGTAATGGGTGATGTGGACTCCCATCTTCTCGCTGATGGGGATGCCCCGAGACCAGCGGGTGGTGAGATCCTGACACCACTCCGGCCGGAACTGGATGGTCTGCAGCGGGCTCAGGGACTTGATCATCTGGCGATGGGGGATGCGGCCGAAGGAGACGGGACCTTCCCCCACCTCCAGAAAGCCGCAGCGGCGATAGAACTCCACCGCCTCCTGGCGGGCGTTCATCACCAGCCGCTTCACCTTCTCGTCCCGGGCCAGCTGTTCGAGATCCTCCACCATGCGCGCCCCCAGCCCCTGGCCCCGGTACTCGGGCCGCAGTGCCATGAAGCGGATCTGGGCCTCGTCACCGCCGACGAACAGGCGACCGACGGCGATGGGGGTACCGTCCTCGGTCAGCATCAGGCGGTGGATGGCGACGGTGTCGTATTCGTCCCGCTCGGAGCCGACGGGTAGATTGAAGGGCTTGCGCAGCAGCTCCCAGCGCAATTGGTAGTAAGCATCCAGCTCGGCTGCCGTTTGGGGGGTGACCACCCGGTACATAGATACATCCTTGAGTTACACTGGTCGAAATCCATCTTGCCGTGCAAATTCATGGACTTCAATCTGCAAGCGTACCAAGCCGATCACTTATTGCACCTCAGCGTCAAACCCGAACGTCGCCTCAGTATCCTGGAAAACCGGCAGCACCGCTGGCTGGAGATGGACGGCGTGGTGCAGTCCGCCATGAGCCTGGCCGAGCCTGGCAGCCTCTGCCTGCCCCATCAGCAGAGCATCGCCGAACGGCTGCCCGCGCGGGCGAACCGGATCTTGGAGCTCGGGCTCGGCGGCGGGGATCTCACCCGCCATCTGGCGATGCGCTGGCCCAAGGCACGGCACGATTGCGTGGATCTGGACGCCGAGATCCTCACCCTGTTCCAGCAGTTCTTTCAACCATCGACCCTGCGGGCTCCGCGGCTGCACCAGGCCGACGCACTCCACTTCCTGCTCCAGAGTCGTGAGCGCTATGATCTGGTGCTGCTGGACCTGTTCAGCCAGGACGGCAACCCGCTGCTGCTGTTCCAAGCCCCCCTCTATCAGGCCCTGGCCCAGCGCCTAGAGGGAACCCTCATCGTCAACCTGCTGCCGCGCACCCGTCTCGAGCAGGATCAGGCCCTGCGGCTGACCCGGGAGTGGATAGGGCCCACCGAGGCCCATGCCGTGCCCGGTTACCGCAATGTGATTTTGCACAGCCGCCGCCAGCAGCCATAAGGTCGGCCGCCGATCCGCCGAGGGAGGCCGTCGACACCTCGACAGGTTTTCAGGCCTGCAGCCAGAAGGTCACCGGGCCATCGTTGAGCAGTCTCACCTTCATGTCGGCGGCGAAGCGGCCGGTCTCGGTCGGCAGACCGCCCGCCCGCGCCCTGGCGACGAAGTACTCATACAGCCGCTCGGCCTCCACCGGGTGGGCGCCGCCGGAGAAACTCGGCCGCATCCCCTTGCCGGTATCCGCCGCCAGGGTGAACTGGGAGACGACCAGCAGACTGCCGCCGGCCTGGCTCACGTTGAGGTTCATCTTGCCGTTCTCGTCGGAGAAGATGCGATAACCGCTCACCTTGTGCAGCAGCTTGTCGGCCTTGGCTTCATCATCCCCCTGCTCCACCCCGAGCAGCACCAGCAGGCCCCCGTCTATGGCCCCCACCACCTCGCCGTCCACCGTCACGCTGGCCTCGGCAACCCGTTGGATCAATGCAATCACCCGCGACTCCTCTGTCTGTGGGAAAGAAACGACCGCCAGAAGGCGGTCGTTGATGTTAGCAATAAGGGATGGGGTCAGGCCAATGTCTCGGCACGGCGCCCACTTGGACATGGCGATGGCAGGCCGCGAGCTCAGCCCAGCTCCTCGGCGCCCGGCTTCTCGTACTCTCCGAGGCAGGCGGTGGTCTCGGCACCGAGCAGTATCACCAGCCAGCTCAGATAGACCCAGACGAACAGGATCGGAATGGTCGCCAGGGCGCCGTAGATGGCCTGATAGGAGGGGAAGTTGGTGATATAGATGGCGAAACCGCGCTTGGCCAGCTCGAACAGGGTGGCCGCCACCAGGGCGCCGATGAAGGCGTGGGTCAGCCGCACCTTGCAGTTCGGCACGACCGTGTAGATCAGCAAAAAGGTGAGCACGGAGAACAGGAACGGCAGGCTGCGCAGCAACAGGTAGCCGGCACCGAACAGGCTGTCGGCGGCAAACAGCTTGAGGGACAGGATATAGGAGGAGATGGCGAGGCTGGCGCCGATGAGCACGGGCCCCAGGGTCAGGATCATCCAGTACATGGCGAAGGCCTGGGCCAGGGGACGGTTCTGGGTGGAGCGCCAGATGTAGTTCAGGTTCTTGTCGATGGCCGAGATCAGCATCAGGGCCACCACGATGAGGGCGCCGATCCCCACAGCCGTGGTGTTGGTGGCATTGGCCACGAAGCCGTCTATGTACTCCTTGAGCATCTCGCCGGCGGTGGGCACGAAGTTGTGGTAGACGAACTGCTCCATCCCCTGTTTCAGGCTCTGGAACACCGGGAAGGCGGACATCATGCCGAACACCACAGCGATCATGGGCACCAGGGAGAGCAGGGTCACATAGGCCAGGTAGCCGGCGGTGACGGTCAGCCTGTCCTGCTGGAAACGGCCCCAGACAAACTGGGCGAAGTGGCCACCATCGTGGCGCAAGAAGGAAACAGCATGACCGAGGCGGCCACGGATTTTCTGCAACATCGCAATTCTCGAACAATTCATCATGGGGATATTGTGTCAGATAGGGTGGCCATTTGGCCACCTGCCTGCCCTCCTGACCCGTCAGAGCCGTGGATGCAGGGATCTGACGCCCATAAAAAAAGAGGCCATAAGGCCTCTCTTTGGTCTGTCGATGAACAGATATCAAGCACGACCGGCGCGCTTGCGATCCATCTCGGTCAGCAGCTTCTTGCGGATACGGATCGCCTTGGGGGTGATCTCGACCAGCTCGTCGTTGTCGATGAACTCGAGGGCCTGTTCCAGGGTCATGCGGATCGGCGGAGTCAGCACCTGGGCTTCGTCGGTACCGGAGGCACGCATGTTGGTCAGCTGTTTGCCCTTCAGGCAGTTGACGGTCAGGTCGTTGGAGCGGGAGTGGATACCGATCACCTGGCCTTCGTAGACTTCGGTCGCGTGACCGATGAACAGACGACCGCGATCTTGCAGGCCGAACAGGGCGAAGGTCAGCGCCTTGCCGGTGGCGTTGGAGATCAGCACGCCGTTCTGGCGCTCACCGATGCTGCCACCCTTGTGCGGACCGTAGTGGTCGAAGGTGTGGTACAGCAGACCGGTGCCGGAAGTCATGGTCAGGAACTCGGTCTGGAAGCCGATCAGGCCACGGCTCGGGATCATGAAGTCCAGACGGACACGGCCCTTGCCATCCGGGGTCATGTTGGTCATCTCGCCCTTACGCAGGCCGAGTTGCTCCATCACGGAACCCTGGTGGATCTCTTCCACGTCCACGGTAACGGTTTCGAACGGTTCTTGCAGAACGCCGTCAACGGTGCGCAGGATAACTTCCGGACGGGATACGGCCAGCTCGTAACCTTCGCGACGCATGTTTTCGATCAGGATGGACAGGTGCAGTTCACCACGGCCGGAGACGCGGAACTTGTCCGGATCTTCGGTCTCTTCCACGCGCAGGGCCACGTTGTGGACCAGCTCCTGGTTCAGACGCTCCAGGATGTTGCGGGAGGTCACGAACTTGCCTTCTTTACCGGCGAACGGGGAGGTGTTGACCTGGAAGGTCATGTTCACGGTCGGCTCGTCAACGGAGAGCGGCGGCAGGGCTTCGACGGCGTTGTTGTCACAGACGGTGTCGGAGATCTTCAGCTCGCCCAGGCCGGTGATGGCGATGATGTCGCCCGCTTGCGCGTCGGCCACTTCGGTACGGGACAGACCCAGGTAACCCAGCACCTGACCGACCTTGCCGGTACGGCTCTTGCCGTTGGCACCGACTATGGTGACCTGCTGGTTGGTCTTGACGCGACCACGGGTGATACGGCCGATACCGATAACACCGACGTAGGAGTTGTAGTCCAGCTGGGAGATCTGCATCTGGAAACCGCCGTCGGCGTCAGCCTTGGGGGCTTCCACGTTGTCGACGATGGCCTGGAACAGGGGTTCCATGTTCTCGGACGGCACGTCCTGATCCATGGTGGCCCAGCCGTTCAGTGCAGAGGCGTAAACAACCTTGAAGTCCAGCTGCTCATCGGTGGCACCCAGGTTGTCAAACAGGTCGAATACCTGATCCATTACCCAGTCAGGACGAGCACCCGGACGGTCGATCTTGTTGATGACCACGATCGGCTTCAGACCCTGGGCGAACGCCTTCTGGGTCACAAAACGGGTCTGCGGCATCGGGCCGTCGACGGCGTCGACCAGCAGCAGCACGGAGTCAACCATGGACAGTACGCGCTCAACCTCACCACCGAAGTCGGCGTGACCCGGGGTATCAACGATGTTGATGCGGTAGTCGTTCCAGCGGATCGCAGTGTTCTTGGCGAGAATGGTGATGCCACGTTCCCGTTCCAGATCATTGGAGTCCATGATCCGTTCCTGACCTTCGCTGGTGCGATCCAGAGTGCCGGATTGCTGCAGCAGCTTATCAACCAGAGTCGTTTTGCCGTGGTCAACGTGCGCAATAATCGCAATATTGCGTAAATTCTCTAACATTCTCGCCTCAAATCACCGGGTAAAATTGGGCGCTAATTGTACTCTCGCCTTTGTGATCTGCCTAGCAGAATTGCAGACCATTCGTGCACAACAGGGGATCAGGATCATAGACCCCGGGTGAAAAGCCTGCTTAGATGGCGTTGGAACGCTGGCGCACCACATTGGTGCACCAAAACGATCCAAGGTTGCACCACTATGAGGCGCAACTCTGCACGAGAGCGGGTGACCCGACAGCCTGAAACGGTGCAAATGCCCTGAAATCAAGCTGTCACAAACTTGGCACGATACTGGCTTATGTGAATGTGACGACGCATTCACCCAAAGAGTTTTAACACCGGAGGTTACTTAGCATGTCAGCCCAGAACGTTTTGGCCCTGATCCAGGAACACGAAGTCAAGTTTGTTGATCTGCGCTTTACCGACACCAAGGGTAAAGAACAGCACGTATCCATTCCTTCCCATCAGGTCGATGAAGACTTCTTCGAAGATGGCAAGATGTTCGATGGTTCCTCCATCGGAGGCTGGAAGGGCATCAATGAGTCTGACATGGTGCTGATGCCGGACCCGGCCTCCGCCAAGCTGGATCCCTTCACCGAAGAGACCACCCTGAACATCGTCTGTGACGTACTCGAGCCCGCCACCATGCAAGGCTACGACCGCGATCCGCGCTCCATCGCCAAGCGTGCCGAAGATTTCCTGAAGTCCAGCGGCATCGCCGACACCGTGCTGTTCGGGCCGGAGCCGGAATTCTTCATGTTCGACAACATCACCTTCTCCAACACCATGGGCCACAGCTTCGTGAAGATCGAATCCGAAGAAGCGGCCTGGAACTCGGGTACCGACTACGAGCATGGCAACAAGGGGCACCGTCCCTTCGTCAAGGGGGGCTACTTCCCGGTTGCGCCGGTTGACTCCTCCCAGGACATCCGCGCCGCCATGTGTCTGGTGCTGGAAGAGATGGGTCAGGTGGTCGAAGCGCACCACCACGAAGTGGCGACCGCTGGTCAGAACGAGATCGCGACCCGCTTCAACACCCTGACCTTGAAGGCTGATGAAGTGCAGGTGCTGAAGTACGTGATCCACAACGTGGCCCACGCCTACAACAAGACAGTCACCTTCATGCCGAAACCCATGTTCGGCGACAACGGCTCTGGCATGCACTGCCACCAGTCCCTGGCCAAGAACGGCGTCAACCTGTTCGCCGGCGACCTGTACGGCGGTCTGTCCGAGATGGCGCTGCACTACATCGGCGGCATCATCAAGCACGCCAAGGCCATCAACGCCTTCGCCAACCCGACCACCAACTCCTACAAGCGTCTGGTGCCGGGCTACGAAGCACCGGTCATGCTGGCCTACTCCGCCCGCAACCGCTCCGCCTCCATCCGCATCCCGGTAGTGCCGAGCCCGAAAGCCCGTCGCATCGAGGTTCGCTTCCCGGATCCGGCTGCCAACCCCTACCTGGCCTTCGCCGCCCAGCTGATGGCCGGTCTGGACGGTATCATCAACAAGATCCATCCGGGCGATGCCATGGACAAGAACTTGTATGACCTGCCGCCGGAAGAAGCCGCCGAAGTGCCGACCGTTGCCGGCTCTCTGGACGAAGCCCTGTCCGCCCTGGACGCGGATCGCGAGTTCCTGACCCGCGGCGGCGTGTTCAGCGACGACTTCATCAACTCCTACCTGGAGCTGAAGCAGCAGGACGTGGATCGCGTACGCATGACCCCGCACCCGCTGGAGTTCGAGCTGTACTACTCCGTCTAATTGGGTGTCCTCGCGTCATCATCATGAAAACCCGCCGACTGGCGGGTTTTTTTATACCCGTCTGACCGGCTCTGCAGGCGCTACCGTCGGGGAAGCATCTAACTTATCGATCTATGTCTGCACCATATCGCCGACAATCGGTCTGACCGTTTTTTTCTCTGATAGGATTAAGCTGAACCCCGTCAAGGAGAGATGGATGAACAGAGTTCCATGGATACTGAGCCTCTTGCTGATGCTGCCTTGCACCGCCCAAGCCGCCAGAGTCTACTCCTGGGTCGATGCCAACGGCGTGACCCACTACACGGACGCCCCTCCCCCGGGTAAGAGCGCGAAAGAGATAGACCTGCGGGTCTCCCCCCTCATCGGCACCGCCCCCCACTCGGTCCAGGTCGACAACTTCAACCATCTGACCGGGGTGGACGAGAAGAAGGCGAAAGAGGCCGCCAAGCTGGCGATCGAGCTGATCTCCCCCGAGCCGGGCAGCACCCTGCGCGACAACACCGGCAACATCGTCTTCCAGGCCGAGGTCAGCCCCCAGCCGCCGGTGCAGTTCGATCTGCGCCTGCTGCTCAACGGCAAGGCCGCCCCTCTGGTCCACAACAGCCTGGCCATCCGGGTAGAAAACCTGGATCGCGGCGCCCATCAGGCACAGCTCGAGCTGCTCGCCAAAGACGGTACGATCCTTGCTAAATCCAAGCCAACCACCTTCTACCTGCACAGAACCACGGTGGATCAGGCTCCCAAGGCCACCCCCAAGGCCAATTAGGGGTGATGTGATGCACCGATGCGGGTAAACTCAATGCACCATATCGGTGCATAACCGGTGAGCAGCACCGTTTTAGGGAGAAACCTGTGCCAACCCGCTCGGACAACGCCAAGACCCTCTTGGACAACCTGCTGACCGCCGTCATCCTGATGGACGAGCGGCTCTGCATTCAATTCGTCAACCCGGCGGCCGAGCAGCTGCTCTCCCTCAGCGAACGGCGCCTGATCGGCATCGAGTTGCCCTATCTACTCGAGCACATCTCCCTCGATCTGCAGCGTTTCAAGCAGTGCCTCATTTCGGGGCAGGGCTTCACCGACAGCGAAGTCACCCTGGTGGTGGAAGGGGAGCCCAGGCTGGTGGAGATCAGCGTCAGCCCCATGGCCGATACCCTCTCCAACAGCGAGCAGCGGCTGATGGTGGTGGAGCTGCGCAAGATCGATCAGCAGAAGAAGATCAGCCAGGAGCTGCAGCAGCACGCCCAGCAGCAGGCGGCCAAGGAGCTGGTGCGCGGCCTGGCTCACGAGATCAAGAACCCCCTCGGCGGCCTGCGCGGCGCGGCCCAGTTGCTGCAAAAGGAGCTGCCGGACCCGGCGCTGCGCGAATACACGGGCATCATCATAGAGCAGGCAGATAGATTGAGAGTGCTGGTCGATCGCCTGCTCGGTCCCCAGCGCCCCGGCCGCCATCAGATGCACAACGTCCACTCGGTCCTTGAGCAGGTGCGCCGCCTGGTAGATCTGGAGCTGCTGCCCCAGATCCGGATCGAGCGGGACTACGACCCCAGTATTCCGGAATTCGAGATGGAGCCGGATCAGCTGCAGCAGGCCTTCCTCAACATAGTGCGCAACGCCGCCGAGGCCCTGGGGGAACAAACCGGGCTCATCCGCATCAAGACTCGCACCGCCTTCCAGATCACCATCCACGGCCAGCGCTACCGGCTGGCGGCCGAGATCAAGATCATCGACAACGGGCCTGGTATTCCGGATGCCATCCGCGACACCCTCTTCTACCCCATGATCACCGGCAAGGAGGGGGGCACAGGGCTGGGGCTCTCCATCGCCCAGAACCTGATCAATCAGCACAAGGGGCGCATCGACTGCATCAGCTGGCCGGGCCACACCGAATTCACCATCTATCTACCGCTTCGCAAATAAGGGAACCTCATGACAGCAAAAGTGTGGATCGTCGATGACGACAGCTCCATCCGGTGGGTCCTGGAGCGCACCCTGGGCAGCGAAGGTTTCGACTGCGAGAGCTTTGCCGACGGCGAGGCCCTGCTGAGCTCCCTGGAGATCCGCTCGCCGGACGTGATCCTGTCCGATATCCGCATGCCAGGTATCGACGGCCTCAGCCTGCTGGAGCAAATTCACCGCCGTCAGGCAGACCTGCCCATCATCATCATGACGGCCCACTCGGATCTGGACAGTGCGGTCAACGCCTACCAGCGTGGCGCCTTCGAATACCTGCCCAAGCCGTTCGACATCGACGAGGCGGTCAGTCTGGTTCGCCGGGCCGAGAATCACTTGAAAGAGCAGCGTACCAAGCGCAAAGGGCGCCAGCAGGAGCCCGGCAACAGCCCGGAGATCATCGGCGAGGCCCCCGCCATGCAGGAGGTGTTTCGCGCCATCGGCCGGCTGTCGCGCTCCAGCATCTCTGTGCTCATCAACGGCCAGAGCGGCACCGGCAAGGAGCTGGTCGCCCACGCCCTGCACAAGCACAGCCCCCGTTCCCACAAGAACTTCATCGCCCTCAACATGGCGGCCATCCCGAAAGATCTCATCGAATCCGAGCTGTTCGGCCATGAGAAGGGGGCCTTCACCGGTGCCAACAACATACGCCACGGCCGCTTCGAGCAGGCCGACGGCGGCACCCTGTTTCTGGACGAAATCGGGGACATGCCCCTCGAGGTGCAGACTAGGCTGCTGCGGGTGCTGGCGGATGGCCAGTTCTACCGGGTCGGCGGCCATCAGCCGGTACAGGTGGATGTACGGATCATCGCCGCCACCCACCAGAACCTGGAGAAGCGGGTCGCGGACGGCGAGTTTCGGGAGGACTTGTTCCACCGCCTCAACGTCATCCGCATCCACATCCCGGCCCTCAAGGAGCGCCGCGAAGATATCCCCCAGCTCGCCCAGCACTTCCTGCTACGCGCCGCCAAGGAGCTGAACGTGGAGGCCAAGAGCCTGCACCCGGACACCCAGGCCTATGTCAGCCGCCTGCCCTGGCCGGGCAACGTGCGCCAGCTGGAGAACGTCTGCCGCTGGCTGACCGTGATGGCCTCGGGCCAGGAGGTGCTGGTGAGCGATCTGCCGCCGGAGCTGCTGACCCCCATCACCAGCACGGCGGAGCCGGGCCAGCCCGCCCTCACCGGTGGCTGGCAACAGCAGTTGCAGGACTGGGTAGCCGCCAAGCTGGCGCTGGGGGAGACCGACATCCTGGCCGATGCCCTGCCCCAGTTCGAGCGGATCATGCTGGAAACCGCGCTGGAGCACACCCGTGGCCACAAGCAGGAGGCCGCCCGCCTGCTCGGCTGGGGCCGCAACACCCTGACCCGCAAGCTCAAGGAACTCGACATTCCCTGAGCCGTTGGGAAAAACGATTCCCATCACGCCTTGACGAATCCCTGGCCAATCAGACCCCGTTTGCGCGCAAACGGGGTATCTTTTTCAGGAGTCCCGCCTAGAATGGCAGGCTTTCCAACCCGACTCGCAGAAGGCGCCACCATGATTGACAGATCCCTCCCCCTGACCGACCTGCACCGCCATCTGGACGGCAACATCCGTCCCCAGACCATTCTCGAGCTGGGTCGGCAACACAACATCCAACTGCCCGCCGATGAGCTGGAGGCGCTGCGCCCCCACGTGCAGATCGTCGAGAACGAGCCGAGCCTGGTCGCCTTCCTGAAGAAGTTGGACTGGGGCGTGGCCGTGCTGGCCGATTACGATGCCTGCCGCCGGGTCGCCTACGAGAACGTGGAAGATCTGCTGCGCGCCGGTATCGACTACGCCGAGCTGCGCTTCAGCCCGGCCTACATGGCCATGGCCCACAAGCTGCACCCGCAGGGCGTGGTGGAGGCCATCATAGACGGCGTCGCCGCCGGCAGCCGTGATTTTGGCATCAAGACCAACCTCATCGGCATCATGAGCCGCACCTTCGGCACCGAGCAGTGCCGGGTCGAACTGGATGCCTGCCTGGCTCACCGGGATCGCCTGGTCGCCATCGATCTGGCGGGGGACGAGCTGGGCTTCCCGGGCGAGCTGTTCACCGACCACTTCCGCCGGGTGCGGGATGCGGGTATGCGCGTGACCGTGCACGCCGGCGAGGCGGCGGGCCCGGAGAGCATGTGGCAGGCCATTCGCGACCTGGGGGCCGAGCGTATCGGTCACGGCGTCAAGGCGATCCAGGATCCGGCCCTGATGGCCTACTTGGCGGAGCATCGCATCGGCATCGAGTCCTGCCTCACCTCCAACCTGCAGACCACCACGGTCGCAAGCCTGGCCCAGCACCCGATCCGCCAGTTCCTGGCCGCCGGTGTACTGGCCTGCCTCAACACAGACGACCCAGCTGTGGAAGGCATAGATCTGCCCTACGAGTACGAGGTCGCAGCCCCGGCCGCCGGCATGACTGGGGATGAAATCCGTACCGCACAGCGCAATGGTCTGACGCTGGCCTTCCTGAGCGAGGCTGAGAAGGCCGAACTGAGCGCCCGCGCCGCCAACCGCCAGGGATAATCCCCATCCCGCCCCCAATAAAAAAACCGCCGAGAGGCGGTTTTTTTATTCTTACCAGCCGGCAATCGGTCAGATCACCCGGGAGAACTGCTGCTGGCGCGCCTTGTTGCGCAGGTAAACGTCGAAGCACATGCAGATGTTGCGAATGAGCAGCTGGCCGGTGGAGACCACCTCCAGGCCGTCGTCGTTCATGCGCACCAGGCCATCGTCGACGAAGGTCTGCAGCAGCCTGAGATCCTCGGCGAAGTACTCCCTGAACACCAGGCCGTGGGCCTGCTCGACGGCGGCGAAGTTCAGGGAGAAGTCGCAGATGAGGCGCTTGATCACCTCCCGGCGGATCAGGTCATCCCGGTTGAGGGAGCACCCCTTCCACTGGGCATGGCCCAGCTCGTCCACCTGGGCGTAATAGGCCTTGAGATCCTTCTGGTTCTGGGAGTAGGCATCGCCGATCATGCTGATGGAGGAGACGCCGAGGCCCAGCAGATCACAGTCCCCCTGGGTGGTGTAGCCCTGAAAGTTGCGGTGCAGCTTGCCCTCTCGCTGGGCCACCGCCAGCTCGTCGTCTGGCTTGGCGAAGTGATCCATGCCGATGAACTGGTAACCCTGGCCGGTGAGGAAGGCGATGGTGTCCTGCAACATGGCCAGCTTCTCGCGGGGGGCCGGCATGTCCGCCTCCTTCAACTTGTGCTGGGCGGCGAAACGGCTCGGCAGGTGGGCATAGTTGAAGATGGAGAGGCGGGCCGGATCCGTCTTGAGCACCTCTTCCAGGGTGTGGTGGAAGCTGTCGCGGTTCTGGTGGGGCAGGCCGTAAATCAGATCGAGGTTGGTGGAGCGGAAACCGAGCGCGCGGGCGCGCTCCAGCATGGCGCGGATGAAGTCGTTGTCCTGCTCGCGGTTGACCGCGACCTGGACCGCCTTGTTGAAGTCCTGCACCCCGAGGCTGATGCGGTTGAAGCCCACTTCCCGCAGCACATCCAACATGGAGAGTTCTATCTCCCGCGGATCCACTTCGATGCTGATCTCGCCTTCGTCGGCAAACTGGAAGTGCTCCCGCAACATGGCCATCAGGCGCCGGGTCTGGGCTTCGTTCAGATAGGTCGGCGTGCCACCGCCCCAGTGCAGCTGGGTCACCAGCCTGTGTTTGAACAGGGGAGCCTGGGCCTTGATCTCCTGCTCGAGGAAGTCGAGGTACTGATCGGCCTTGTGCTGGTGGCGGGTGATCACCTTGTTGCAGCCGCAGTAGTAGCAGAGCTTGTGGCAGAAGGGGATGTGCACGTAGAGCGACAGGTTGCGGGCCGGGTACTGGCCGGCGGCGTGGACGAAATCCGGGTAACCGAACCCTTCGTTGAACTCCAGCGCGGTGGGATAGGAGGTATAACGCGGGCCGCTGTAGTTGTATTTCTCGATCAGGGCCTGGTCCCACACAATCTGTTCTACTTGCACGCTTGCTTCCTCTCTCTTTTTATCGACGGCTTAACTGGAAGTCCTTCAACAGGGCGACATCCTTGAGGATCTGCGCCTCCAGCTCGGCTTCATAGCCGCTGCGCTCGAGATCCATCCTCATCACTTCATTGCGCTTGAGCGCCCGCCTCGCCTCGTGAGTCGGCATCTCCTTCACCTTCTCGTAGAGGCCGTACAGACCGGGGAACTCCTCGGTGAAGGCGCGCCCCCCCTTGATCTGCAGGGCATCCAGCAGATTGGTCAGGCGAATGGCCCCTTCCGAGTAGTCACACTGACCGTCCCGTACCGCATGGGCGATCACCCTGACGCTCTCGAGGATCCGTTCATTGCGGGCCGCGATGGCCTGTTGCTGCATGTCGTGCTGACGCTTGAGGCGAGCCAGCAGGGTGCCGACATAGACCGCCAGCCCCAGCAAGACAAGGCCACCCAGCAGGGCGGCCAGCATCCATCCACTCATCACTTCTTCTTCGGCTCGGGCTTGGGCTCAGGCTGATAGTCAACCTGGCTGAAGCGCTCCCACAGCTCCTCTTCGGAGGCGGGCTGGCTCGGCTCGTCGAAGTCGGCGTCATCGAAATCGCCGTCTTCGTCTTCATCGGTGTCTATGATGCCGAGCTCGTCCATCAGCTCCTGATAGCGATCGACGCGCTGATCGACCCAGGTCTGTTCGCCCGCCGCCAGGGTCTCGCCGTTATCCAGGCGATCCAGCAGATCGTTCAGACGGTCGTCGTTCTCGATGGAGGCGAGCTCCTGCTCCGGCGTCATCACCAGCTTCTTCTCTTTCAGTGGCTTGGGGGCCACCGGCTTGCTCTTCTTCTCTTCCACGATCAGCACGACCGGCTTGCGAGAGCCGATGCGCGGATCCTTGGCCTGCTTACCGCTGCCTTGTTTCTGCTCAGACCCTGCCTGTTGGCGGGAGCCTGCTTTCAAACCCTTTCGCTTGGCGGCGCGCTTGCGCTCGCGGCCTTCCTGGGCACTGGCATCTGATTCTTTGCGCTTGCCGGTGGGCTTGCGGGTGGGTTGTTTGGCCGACATGAATGACTCCGACAAATAGCTGGATTGAAGCCCGATCCCGTGATTGCTTGGGGCGGGAAGGATGCTGGGGCGGGAACAGTAAATCTGGGACAAGAGGAGGATCCTGCACCAATTCGGCCATATTGACCGCTGAACACCGCAGGATCGGCATCCTCTGGGCATGTTGCTGCTATTTTGACACAGAATGCCTGAGCGGGTTAATCACCCAATGGAAAAAAGGCAGCCGAAGCTGCCTTTATATGTTTATGCGAGTCCCATTCCCTGGTTGCAAAACGCCTTGTCCCTGGGCGTACTTCTGCGCATCGTGTTGTGGGGTCTTCCTGACCCTTATAGGTCGTTCCTGAATGTGCGTGTGCTTGCCTGACCCGTCTCGACGACATCCTGCCATCCATCCGGGGTGGTTGCCTCCCGCAGCCTCGCCCATCCCGGGCGATCACCATCCTGGTCTTGCTATCCCGTGCTCATCACCTGTGCATGCTGAGCCGACTTCCTGTCCAACCCGATGGGACATGCGCCCAGGGGTCACTCCATGAGCTCACTGTAACAAGTTGGCAGAATGGCTCAATCCACTCAGAATGTTTTCAAACGAAGATAAAACTATCTGCTCATACCTAAGATATTGAAAATTATGGTTTCGAGAATGAAGGCTGATGTCTGTTTCAGCCCGGGCGAACCAGAAAATGGGAGATCTCTTACAACAACTCAGGCCATTTATGGCCAATGGGGCTAAAGGTGAAAAAGAAACGGGGAACTATTGAGTTCCCCGTGCTTTTCAACAAGATAGGTTACAGCTGTTATCAGTGCAGACCGGCCACGTATTTGGACAATGACTCTATGTCTTCATCCGTCAGCTTCCTGGCCACGTCCCGCATCATACCGTTGGGGTCATTCTCCCGGGCAGCGCTGCGGAAGGCGATGAGCTGCGCCTTGATATAGGCAGGATGCTGCCCAGACAGGCTGGGATACTTGGCCTGCTCGACACCCGAGCCCCGCGGCCCGTGGCAGGCAGTGCAAGCCGCCAGACCCCGACTCATGTCGCCACCCATGTAGAGCGCCTTGCCGGCGGCAACAACCTCATCCGGCACGGCCAGCGGCGTGACCTTCTGGGTGGAGAAGTAGGCGGCCAGGTCATCCATGTCCTGTTCGGACAGGGGCAAGGCCATGGGTCCCATGATGGGTGCCACCCGGCCAGTTTGGCCTGAAGCGGCAGCCTTCAGTTCAACTAATTGTTTTTTGATATATGATGCGTGCTGACCAGCAATCTTGGGATACATGTCGACTGGGCTGTTGCCGTCCGGTCCATGGCAAGCTGCGCAGACGGCCGCCTTGGTTTGTCCCGCAGCGGCATCGCCCTTGGCTTGTGCCATCCCAGTTACGCCAACCATCAGAGCAAGAGTAATGACTAGGTTCTTCATGGCGTTCCAACTTTCTCGTTATTAGGCTTCCAGATCCCATGCCGCCGAAGGCATGTTAAAATAAACGCGTATAAGCGACGCTATTTTACACGATTTTACAATAAAGTAACTGATAACCCTCTCTCTCTATAGGGAATTTACGTTGGATACACAAACTCTGAATTTCAATAAGGTGCATTTTGTGACCAGCGCACCCGATATCCGCCACCTGCCGAATGATGGGGGTGTCGAGATTGCGTTTGCCGGTCGCTCCAACGCCGGCAAGTCGTCTGCATTGAATACCCTGACCAAGCACAAGAACCTGGCGCGTACCAGTAAGACCCCTGGCCGTACCCAGCTGATCAACCTGTTCGAGCTGGAACCGGGCAAGCGCCTGGTGGATCTGCCGGGCTATGGTTATGCCCAGGTCCCGCTGGAAATGAAGCTGAAGTGGCAAAAGTCGCTGGCTGAATACCTGCAGCGCCGTGAGTCCTTGAAAGGGCTGGTGATCCTGATGGACATCCGCCACCCGCTCAAGGAGACCGACATGAACATGCTGGAGTGGAGCGCCCACCGCGAATTGCCGGTCATGCTGCTGCTGACCAAGGCGGACAAGCTGAGCCCGGGTCCCCGCAACAATCAGGTCATCAAGGTGCGTCAGGCCGTGGCGGAACTGGGTCCGCAGATCCAGGTGGAAGCCTTCTCTTCCCTCACCAACATAGGTGTCGAGAAGCTGGCCCAGACCCTGACGGGCTGGTATCTGTCCGGTGCCGACATAGCGCCGGTAGACGGTGACGAAGAAGATCAGGCCGGGGAGTAAACACTCCTCGCCTCCCTGCAATGAGCGGAGTTGGTTCTCCGCTGATTGAAAGACTTTCAGTTTCCCTCTTCTCTTTCCCCCTCTCCCCGAAGCCTCGCTGCGCTCCGTCGCCCAGGAAGTCGATTCCTTAATAATCAATGTGATAAACACTTAGAATGTAGCAATAATTAACTTATTACTGCATTGACAGCGTTTTCATGATTTTCCGGATATGGGGCTTTTTCGGGACAAGATAAACACCAAACTGAAAGTTTATTACGGGACAAAGGCGGTAGGCATGAAGAAAGGACAAAAATGAGGCCAGTGCAGCGATCCGCAAGACTGGCCCTAAGCAATCAATTCAAAAAATTGGGAAAAAGCTAATTCTCGAGAACAAAGACGATTGGTTTTCCTCAAGAAAGGCCCCCATTCTAACAAAAAATTGGACGAACTAAAGCATTTACTCTAAACGAATCCCATAAAAAAACGCCCCGACGATGACTCATCGGGGCTGCTATTCAGCCACATTCAATTACGTGAAATAAAAGGTCTGAAAGATAGAACATCTTACCTCTGTACCCTACGCAGAGAACTGTACAGCAAAGCAGCAAAAAGTGAAAGTAATTTATGTAATTTAGTTTCATGAAAAATGAATGACATAAATTTCTTTATTTTTCATGCAGATAAAAAAATCCCCAGTACGAAGACCGGGGAGTTATAAAGGTGACTAGCTAGCACTTCCTCAACTATCTAGTTAGTCAGCAGTTTTTCACTCAAGTTCCGCTGTATCGGAAAAAAACTTGAAAAATCTACAAGTAGATGGCGCCGTCCTCACCAAATGCTTGTTCTTCAATGAGTTTTTCTGCCAACTCCTCGATATCAAAGCGCAGGGCTTCGAAGGCCTTGAGGATCTCCTCCTCCCTCGCGAGGCTCAGGCCAGCCAGTTTCTCCAGTCGCCGCCGGCTGATATAGCAGTCGATCCGAGCCCCCTGCCACTGGGCCGGGAAATGCACTCGCTGCGCCTGTTCTTCCCAGCTCATCAGGTCGGGAAATAGTATGCCTTGGTTCACAGGATCCCCAGATTGCGTTTCAGCTCTCTCAATACCTGTTTAGTACCGGGACGAAGACCGCGCCACACGGTGAAGGCTTCGGCGGCCTGTTCCACCAGCATGCCCAGGCCATCCATGGTCAGCCGGGCCCCGTGGGACTTGGCCCAGGCGATGAAGGGGGTATCTGTGGCGCCGTACATCATGTCGTAGATGGCGATGTCGCCGTGGATCAACGCCGGGGAGAGGGGGGGCAAGTCCCCCTGCAGGCTGGCGGAGGTGGAGTTGATGATGAGATCGAACGGTCCCTGCAACGCCTCATACGCCACGGCCTGAATAGCTCCCAGATCCTGGAACTCTTCGGCCAGCCGGGCCGCCTTGGCCTGGGTGCGATTGGCGATCACCAACTCATGCGGCGACTCGGCCAACAGGGGGGCCAGGCTCCCTCTCGCTGCCCCACCGGCACCGAGCAGCAGGATCCGGCTCCCTGCCAACGCCACCCCATGCGCCTTGAGATCCGCCACCAGGCCAGCGCCATCCGTGTTGTCCCCCAGCAGCACGCCGTCATCGGTCAGCTTGATGGTGTTGACGGCCCCCGCCCGCCTGGCCCGCGGGCTCAATCTGTCGACCAAGGAGAACGCCTGCTCCTTGAAGGGGACGGTCACGTTGCAGCCCTTGCCCCCCTCGGCGAAGAAGGCGCGCAGGCTTGTCTCAAACTCGTCGGGGGCGGGCTCGGCCAGACCATACTCCAGCGCCTGCTGGGTCTGCCTGGCAAACAGGGTATGGATGAAGGGGGACTTGCTGTGGCGCACCGGGTGGCCAAAAACCAGATAACGATCCATCGGGGAGTTCCATCAGAGGGTCATGTCCCGATTTAACGGGTTTTCCTGTCCGGGAACAAGCCAAAAATCGGCAGCGAAAAGGGGCCATGGGCCCCTTTTGTCACAACCATTCCCTTGGCGTGAGGTAGTCACGATAGAGCGCCGCCTCTGGGCTCCCCGACTCGGGTTGCCAGTCATACTCCCAACGGGCCAGCGGGGGCATGGACATCAGGATGGACTCGGTACGGCCGCCGGTCTGCAGGCCAAACAGGGTGCCCCTGTCGTAGACCAGGTTGAACTCCACATAACGACCGCGGCGATAGAGCTGGAACTCCCGCTCCCGCTCGCCGAAGGGCATTGCCTTGCGGCGCTCTATGATGGGCAGATAGGCCGCGAGGTAGCCCTCCCCCACGGCCCGCATAAAGGCGAAGCACTCCTCGAACGGCCAGCGGTTCAGATCGTCGAAGAAGAGGCCGCCGACCCCCCGGGTCTCCCCCCTGTGTTTGAGGAAGAAGTAGCGATCACACCAGCCCTTGAACTCGGGGTAAACGCCTTCACCGAAGGGCTGGCATAGATCGTGGGAGACCCGATGCCAGTGCCGCACATCCTCGTCGAAGGGATAGAAAGGCGTCAGATCGAAGCCGCCGCCGAACCACCAGATGGGCGCTTCCCCCTCCTTCTCGGCGATGAAGAAGCGGACGTTGGCATGGCTGGTCGGTACATAGGGGTTGTGGGGGTGGATCACCAGGGAGACACCCATGGCCTCGAAGCGACGGCCCGCCAGCTCGGGGCGGTGAGCAGTCGCCGAGGCAGGCATGGCATCCCCATGGACGTGAGAAAAGTTGACCCCCCCCTGCTCGATCACGGCGCCATGGCGCAGCACACGGGTGCGGCCACCGCCACCCCCCTCGCGGGTCCAGGCATCCTCCACGAAGCGCCCAGTCCCATCGGCCTGCTCGAGGCCACGACAGACCTGATCCTGCAACTGCAGCAGGAAGGCCTTGATCCCGGCCACGTCCGGTTTGCTCATCTCGTCTCCAGTCAGGGGGGATCCCGTCCCGCCCGTTTTATTATGGGGTCATGCCCGGGCCAACCCGCTGCCGCGGGGTACTGTCCCTCAGGAGGGGCGGATGACGGCGCCGGTTCTGGCGTCCTTGATCTCGGACGGGTTGGCTTGCCCGCCGACGTTCCCCGGCAATATATAAGCCAGCATGTCCGCCAGCGGAGCGCCGATCTCGGCGGTGCTGCGGGCGGGTTCTTCACCGGTCAGGTTCGCACTGGTGGAGACCAGCGGCTTGCCATAGGCGCGGCACAGGGCCTGCACCTGGGGATGGCCACTCACCCGCACCGCCAGGGTATCGAAACGACCGGTCAGCCAGGCCGGGGTGCTGGGGCGGGCCGGCATGATCCAGGTGAAGGGGCCGGGCCAGCTGGCCTCCACTCTCTCAAGCTGCTCGGCACTGAGCTGGCTCAGGTCGATGTAGTCCTGCAACTGCGCCAGATCGGCGGCGATCAGGATCAAGCCCTTCTCCACCGGCCGCTGCTTGATGGTCAGCAATCGCTGTACCGCCAGCTCGGAGTCGGGATCGCAACCCAGACCGAACACGGCCTCGGTCGCATAGGCGATCACTCCATCCGCACGAAGGGCGGCGACGGCTTGTTCAAATTCGTTTTGCATAGGAAATGGGCAGGCTGGCTGCCACCTCGTCACTGGTTCGGGTTGAACTGCATCGGGGAGAGGGGTAAGCGGTCAAAATGGACTCGGCCCCGTGGGCGCCTGCGCCAGCCGGGATCCGGCTCCCCCGAGATGTTTCAATTTGGTTACGGCGGCGAGATTATACCCGCTCGCTCTGATGGCCGCATTTCTTTTGCGGGCAGACCCAGCTCAGCGTTCCCCTCACCTTCTTCTCCACCATGATGCCCCAGCCGCACTGGGGGCAGGGCATGGGGATCGGCTTGTCGTTCACCACGTATTTGCAGTGGGGGTAACCGTCGCAGGAGTAAAACTGTTTGCCGTAGCGGGAGGTGCGGCTCACTAGATGACCCTTGCCGCACTCCGGGCAGAGGATCTGGGTGTCGTCACGCTCCTGCAGGGATTCGATGTGTTGGCAGGCCGGATACTGGGTACAGCCGACGAAGAGGCCGTAGCGCCCCTTCTTGATGGCCAGCGGCTGTCCGCAATCCGGGCAGGCCGATCCTTCCAGCACTTTCTCGATGTCTCGGCCGGAGGGGGTGAGGGAACGAATATGGTCACAGGCGGGGTAGGCGGAGCAACCCAGGAAAGGGCCATGCTTGCCCTGGCGGATCACCAGCTCGGCGCCACACTGCGGGCAGGGCTCTCGCTCGAACGCAGGCTCGTGGGCTGAAAACAGGTGGTGATCGATCTTTGACATGGGCCGCGCCTCGGAATCCAGATGGCCTGAATTCTACCAGCGCGGCGCTGGACTGTCAGTGGATGACGCCGTCTGACTCATCAAACACCAGCTCTTCCATCTGCTGGTAGGCGTTTTCACTGCCTGGCACGTTGAAAAGAACCATCATGACGACCCACTTGAGATCATCCAGCTCGATATCCGGTTTATCCAGCTCGAGCAGGCGTTCGATACAGATCTCGCGGGTCTCGGCGTTCAGTACCTGCGCCTGTTCCAGGAACAGCAGGAAACCGCGGCACTCGGTGCTGAGGCGGGCCAGCTCTTGCGGAGCATAGATCCGCATCGACCCCTGCGCGCTGGCGCTGACATACACCTCCCGCTCGCTGTCGTGCAGATTGGCCAGCCGTTCCAGCCAGTTGAGCGCCTTCTCGATCTCGTCCGGGTTGAAACCGGCCCGGCTCAGTTCGTCGGTGAGTTCATCTTGCTCGACCATCACATCTGCATCGCTGTGGATGTAGGTCTCGAAAAGGTACATCAATACATCAAACATGATTCGCCCTCCTCGTTCTGACGTATCCACCGGCTACCGCCATCACTGCACCGGCCAGCTCCAGCTCTACCAACCTGCCGAGAACTTGTTCGACAGGAAGCCGGGACCGTTCGGCAACGGTATCCACGCTCGTGGCTTCATAATCTACGTTATCCAACAAATCGGCATAAGGCAATTCGCTATTATGCGAAGGCTCAGGGGAATGCTCGGCGGGTCTCATCGCGGCCGCCAGCGTCGGCAACTCCTCCAGGATGTCGGCCGCAGTCAGCACCAGCTTGGCCCCCTGCTGGATCAGCCGGTTGCAGCCCGCCGCCTGGGGATTCTGCGGGGCACCGGGCACGGCAAACACCTCCCGCCCCTGCTCCAGGGCGTAGCGGGCCGTGATGAGGGAGCCGCTCTGCTCGGCAGCCTCCACCACCAGGGTGCCAAGCGACAAGCCGCTGATGATGCGATTGCGGCGCGGGAAATGTTCGGCCAGGGCCCCCTTGTCCGGCGCCAACTCCGAGATGAGCAAGCCTCCCTGTACCAGAACCTGCTCCGCCAGGCCCTGATGGCGTTTGGGGTAGAGGCAGTCGAGCCCGGAGCCCAGCACAGCCAGGGTCGTCCCCCCTGTTGCCAGCGCCTGCTGATGGCAGACACCGTCGATACCGAGGGCCAGGCCTGAGGTGATGGCAAGCCCGCATTCCACTAATTCAGCACACAGGCGAGCGGCGTTATCCTTACCCGCATGGGTGGGGTGACGGGTGCCCACCATGGCCAGTTGCGGCAATGCCAGGGCGGCCAGATCGCCACGGCAATAGAGCAGCAGAGGCGCCGCCGGGATCTCTTGCAACAGGGAGGGATATTGGGGGGAATTCAGGCAGATCAGATGATGGCCGGGCTGACTGGCCCAGCGCAGCCCCTGTTCCACCTCGGGACCCGGCCACCTGAGCTGCCGAAGCTGCTGCTCGTTGAGCCCCATGGCGCGCAACTGACCGTCATCGCGCGCAAACAGGGCCTCAATGTCGCCCTGACAGTGACTCAGCAGGCGGGAGGCGGTCACCGGCCCAATGCCGCTTACCGCATTCAGGGTCAACCACAGGGCGAGGCGATCGGGAGGCAGTCGCACGTCAGAAGTTGCTGACCTGATAACCCGAGCTCACCAGCTCCCGGCTCTGCAAGATCAGGCCATAGCTCAGCTTGTCGTATACCTTGAACAGCATGACCCTGGCCACGGATTCCGACGGCAGGGAAGACTTGCCGGCAGAGTAGAACGCCTTGTCATAGACGGAGGCATATTCGCGGTAAGAGACCTTGCCATTCTTGTCCACCATCTCGGCCCCCGGGCGCTGGATATCCAGCACATCGCCGGGGGAAACGCTGTCTCTGAGCCCCTTGTTGATGAGCACCACGTCAAACTTGCCGCCTCCCCTGGCCTTGCTCGGCAGCTCGATCACATAGCCGGGGCTGATGACGGGGGCCGCCTTGGGCATGAAGACGGCGGCGAGGGTCTCCTGGGGCGGCAGTGGCATCACCTTGTCCCCCTGATAAACTTCCCGCCGACTCTGGGCCAGGGTCACCCTGGCGGTGTTGTTGGGCAACTGTTCCTCGGCCCGCACCACACCGACGAAGACAGCCTCCTGACCGAGTTGCTCACCGGTCTGCTTGTCCTTGTAGATGGTCCCGGGATGATAGACGCCGTAGTCCTGGCCCGGGATCAGCGTGCCCTGGACGTAGAGGACGTCCCCCTCCAGCATGCCGACATGCTTCTCGTTGTTGCCGAGCACATAGGGCATCTCTTTGGCCTGCTGGCTGTTCGCCAGGATGTGATCGGTCTGCAGGAAGGGACCTATCTCGCTGAGCGGCAGGGTCGGCACCGGGTTGGCCTTGTTCTCGTAGCGATTCTTGGGGGAGAGGTGGATGACCTGCTTGCCTCCCTGGCTGGCCTTGCCGAGGCGAGGCTCCCCATTGACCCAGCTCAGTTGCAGCACATCCCCCGGGTAGATCCAGTGGGGATTGGCAATCTGGGGATTGATGTTCCAGAGGCGTGGCCAGAGCCAGGGCTCCGCCAGAAACTGGCCCGAGATGTCCCAGAGGGTGTCGCCCTTTTGCACCACATAGTTGTCGGGATGACCGGCTTTCAAAGCCAGTGGCGCCGCCAGGACGCCGCTCGTCATGGCCGCCGTCAGGCAGGCGAGGATGGTTTGCTTCAGATACATAACACTCCCTGTTATTTCTGCTCGCAAAGTGTTGCTGTTTTTTGTCGGCGTAAATGACTAGAATTACGTCAATATTGACTGCATTTATACGAAACTAAAGAAAAAACTATGGCCATTCTAGATGTATTGCGTTTCCCCGATGAGCGCCTGCGTACCATCGCAGCCCCTGTCGAGACCATTACACCCGAGTTACAACAGATTGTAGATGATATGTTCGAAACCATGTACGCGGAGGAAGGCATCGGCCTGGCCGCGACTCAGGTGGACATTCATCAGCGCATCATAGTGATCGACGTCTCCGAAGACCGCGAGGATCAGCTGGTGCTGATCAACCCCGAGATCCTGGAACAGTCCGGCAGCACCGGCATCGAAGAGGGTTGCCTCTCCGTTCCCGGCAGTCGCGCCCTGGTGCCGCGGGCCGAGTGGGTCAAGGTGCGGGCGCTGGATCGCAACGGCCAGCCGTTCGAGCTGGAAGCGGACGATCTGCTCGCCATCTGCATTCAGCATGAGATGGATCATCTGGTCGGCAAGCTGTTTGTGGATTACCTGTCCCCGCTCAAGCGCCAGCGCATCCGTCAGAAGCTGGAAAAGATGGCCCGTGAAGATCGCAAAGTCCTCTAAGGATCTGCCCCATTGAATAAACTGAAACTGATTTTTGCCGGTACTCCCGACTTCGCCGCCCGTCACCTGGCGGCGTTGTTGTCTTCCGACCACGAGGTCGTCGCCGTCTACACCCAGCCCGACAAGCCCGCCGGCCGTGGCCAGAAGCTCACCGCCAGCCCGGTCAAGGAGCTGGCCCTCGCCCACGATCTGCCGGTCTATCAGCCCGCCTCATTGCGCAATGAAGAGGCCCAGGCCGAGTTGGCCGCCCTGGGTGCCGATCTCATGGTGGTGGTGGCCTATGGCCTGATCCTGCCGAAGGTTGTGCTCGATACCCCCCGTCTGGGCTGCATCAACGTCCACGGCTCCCTGCTGCCGCGCTGGCGCGGTGCCGCCCCCATCCAGCGTTCCATCTGGGCAGGCGATGCCGAGACCGGCGTCACCATCATGCAGATGGACGTGGGGCTGGATACCGGCGCCATGATCCGCAAGGTTACTTGCCCCATCGCCGCAGATGAGACCTCCACCAGTCTGTATGACAAGCTGGCTGAGCTGGGTCCCCAGGCGCTGGTCGATACCCTGAACGCCATGGCCGCCGGCGAAGCCCAAGCCGAGCAGCAGGACGACGCCCTGGCCAACTACGCCCAGAAGCTCTCCAAAGAAGAGGCCCGCATCGACTGGTCCATGGAGGCCGTCGCCATCGAGCGCTGCATCCGCGCCTTCAACCCCTGGCCCATCAGCTGGTTCGAGGTGGCCGAGCAGACCATCAAGGTGTGGCAGGCCGAGGTCATCGACCAGGATCACGGTCAGGCGGCCGGCACCCTGCTCAAGGCCGACAAGCAGGGCATCGACATCGCCACCGGCAAGGGCGTGCTGCGCCTGCTGGCCCTGCAGCCCCCCGGCAAGAAGGCCATGTCGGCCGCGGATCTGCTCAACTCCCGCCGCGACTGGTTTGCCCCCGGCACGCAATTGAATTGAAACAAGCGGGGCCCGGGCCCCGACTTGCGCATTTAAGGTAACGCTATGAAAACACGTGCACAGGCCGCTCTCGTTATTCAACAGGTGCTGGATCAGGGTCAGTCCCTCTCCGCCGTTCTGCCTGCTGCCCAGGAGAAGGTGGCCCCTCGCGATCGCGCCCTCCTGCAAGAACTCTGCTACGGCACCCTGCGCTGGCTGCCCCGTCTCGACGCGGCGGTGGGTGAGATGATGGACAAGCCGCTCAAGAACAAGAGCCGCATCTTCCACTACCTGATCCTCGTTGGCCTCTATCAGCTGATTTACACCCGCATTCCGGCCCATGCCGCGGTGGCGGAGACGGTCAACGCCGTCAAGCTGCTCAAGGGCAGCTCCTTGCGCGGCCTCATCAACGGCGTGCTGCGCAACTTCCAGCGCAGTGCCGAGGTCATACTGCTGCGCATCGACCGTGTCCCCAGCGTGCGCCTCGGCCACCCGGAATGGCTCACCAAGCGCCTGCGCCAGGCCTATCCCGATGACTGGGAGTTCATCATGGAGGCCAACAACCAGCGCCCTCCCATGTGGATCCGCAACAACGGCCAGCACCAGAGCCGCGAGCAGATGTTGGCGCGCATGGCGGAGGCCGGCATCAACGCGGCGGCCGGTGAAGAGGGCGAGGATTGCATCCTGCTGGAGCGCCCCTGCGACGTGACCAAGCTGCCCGGCTTCGAGCAGGGTGACTGCTCGGTACAGGATGGCGCCGCCCAGCAGGCCGCCCGCCTGCTCGACCCGCAACCGGGCGAGTGGGTGCTGGATGCCTGCGCCGCCCCCGGCGGCAAGACGGCCCACCTGCTGGAGCGCCAGCCTGGGCTCGCCGGCGTGGTCGCCGTCGATGCCGACGAGAACCGCCTCAAGCGGGTGCAGGAGAACCTGGATCGCATCGGCCTGCACGCCCAGGTGATCCACGGTGACGCCAGCACCCCGGATCAGTGGTGGCCGGAAGGCCAGTTCGATCGCATCCTGCTGGACGCCCCCTGCTCCGCCACCGGCGTCATCCGCCGTCATCCCGACATCAAGTGGCTGCGCCGGGATCAGGACATCCGCGAACTCGCCGAGTTGCAGCGCCGAATTCTGGGCGCCCTCTGGGCCAAGCTCAAGAGCGGCGGCATCCTGCTCTACGCCACCTGCTCCGTGCTGCCGGAGGAGAACCGGGATCAGATCCGCGCCTTCCTGGCCGCCACCCCGGATGCCCGCCTGGTACCCCTGCACGAGCAGGACAACCCGGACCATCCGGGCCGTCAGTTCCTGCCGGGGGAAGCCGAGATGGATGGCTTCTACTACGCCAAGCTGATCAAGCAGTAAGCTGCAGATGAAGGGTTGGGGCGCCTGCGGGCGCCCTCGTTTCGAAGCAACCTTGAGCAAGATTTCTCTATGAAAATCATCATTCTTGGCGCAGGCCAGGTCGGTGGCACCCTGGCGGAGAACCTCGCCGGCGAGAACAACGACATCACCATCGTTGACACCGACAGCGATCGGCTGCGGGAGCTGCAGGACAAGTTCGATCTGCGGGTGGTGAACGGCCACGGTGCCCATCCCAGGGTGCTGCGCGAAGCCGGTGCCCAGGATGCGGACATGCTGGTCGCGGTCACCAACAGCGACGAGACCAACATGGTCGCCTGCCAGGTGGCCTACTCCCTGTTCAACACCCCGAACAAGGTGGCGCGGATCCGCTCCCCGGCCTACCTAGTGGAACGGGATCGCCTGTTCCTGCCGGAATCCGTGCCGGTGGATCACCTGATCGCCCCCGAGCAGCTGGTGACCGACTATGTGCGCCGCCTCATCGAGTACCCAGGTGCCCTGCAGGTGGTGGACTTCGCTGGCGGCAAGGTGGGTCTGGTGGCGGTCAAGGCCTACTACGGCGGCCCCCTGGTGGGCAATGCGCTCTCCACCCTGCGGGATCACATGCCGAACATCGAGACCCGGGTCGCCGCCATCTTCCGCCAGGGGCGCTCCATCCGCCCTCAGGGCACCACCATCATAGAGGCGGATGACGAGGTGTTCTTCGTCGCGGCGGCCGGCCACATCCGCGCCGTGATGTCGGAGCTGCAGCGCCTCGAGAGCCCCTATCGCCGCATCATGATAGTCGGCGGCGGCAACATAGGGGCCGGCCTCGCCCGTCAGTTGGAGAAGCGCTACAGCGTCAAGCTGATCGAGCGCAACCAGAAGCGGGCGGAGCAGCTCTCCGAGGTGCTGGAGAACACCATAGTCTTCTGCGGCGACGCGGCGGATCAGGAGCTGCTGGCGGAGGAGCATATCGATCAGATCGACGTCTTCATCGCGGTGACCAACGAGGACGAGGCCAACATCATGTCGGCCCTGCTCGCCAAGAAGATGGGTGCCAAGAAGACGATGGTGCTGATCCAGCGCGGCGCCTACGTGGATCTGGTGCAGGGCGGCTCCATCGACATCGCCATCTCGCCGCAGCAGGCCACCATCTCGGCCCTGCTGACCCATGTGCGCCGGGCCGACATCGCCAACGTCTACAGCCTGCGCCGGGGCGCGGCCGAAGCCATCGAAGCCATCGCCCACGGGGACGAGAACACCTCCAAGGTGGTCGGCAAGACGGTGGGCGAGCTGAAGCTGCCGCCGGGCACCACGATCGGCGCCGTAGTCCGGGGGGATGAGGTGCTGATCGCCCACGATCGCACCCAGATCCAGCAGGATGACCACGTGGTCATGTTCCTGGTGGACAAGAAGTACATCCCGGAAGTGGAGCGTCTGTTCCAGCCAAGCCCCTTCTTCCTCTGATCTGCCATGCGACAGGCAACAACAACCAGACCCGGACCTTTCTACAGAGAATCGTCCGGGTCTTTTGTTAATCAACGACCAGGTTATCCTGCATGATCAAGCTGCGTCCCATCGTCTTCACCCTCGGCCTGGTGCTCTCCAAGCTGGCCCTCTTCATGTGGCTGCCCACCCTGCTGGCCCTGCTGACCGGCTCTGAGGGTTTCGTCGAGTTCCTGAAATCCGTGCTCATCACCCACGGCGCCGCCCTGCTCTGCCTGCACTACGGCCGCAAGGCGGTGTTCCACCTCGGGGTGCGGGAGATGTTCCTGCTCACCACCTCGGTCTGGGTGGTGGCCTGCATCTTCGGCGCCCTGCCCTTCGTCTTCATCACCCACATCAACTTCGCCGACGCCTACTTCGAGACCATGTCCGGGGTCACCACCACGGGCTCCACCGTGCTGTCCGGCCTCGACGGCATGGCCCACAGCATACTGCTGTGGCGCTCCATCCTGCAGTGGCTCGGCGGGGTCGGCTTCATCGTGATGGCGGTGGCCGTGCTGCCCTACCTCAACGTCGGCGGCATGAAGCTGTTCCAGACCGAGAGCTCGGATTGGTCCGACAAGAGCGCACCGCGCGCCAAGACGGTGGCCAACAACATAGTGCTGGTCTATCTGGTGCTCTCCATGCTCTGCTTCCTCGCCTACTGGGTGAGCGGCATGACGCTGTTCGAGGCGGTCAACCACGCTATGACCACGCTCAGCACGGGGGGCTACTCCACCTCGGATCAATCCATGTCCCACTTCTCCCACGAGGCGCACTGGATAGGTACCCTCTTCATGTTCCTCGGCGGCCTGCCCTTCCTGCTCTACGTGCAGGCCCTCGCCCGCCGCGACAACAGCCTGTTCAAGGACGCCCAGGTGCAGGGCTTCTTCTGGCTGGTGATCTGGGTGACGGTCGTGGTTACCTTCTATCTGTGGGTCAGAGATATTTACGACTTTATGGATGCCCTGCGCATCAGCAGCTTCAACATCGTCTCCGTGCTCACCACCACGGGCTTCGGTCTCGGCGACTTCGGCGCCTGGGGGCCGCTCACCAGCATCCTCTTCATCATCTTGCTGGCCCTCGGCGCCTGCTCCGGTTCCACCGCCGGCGGCCTCAAGATCTTCCGGGTACAGGTGGCCTTCGCCCTGTTCAAGAAGCAGATGCGCCAGCTGATGCACCCCTCCGCCGTCTTCCCGCAGAAGTACAACGGCCGGCCCGTCAACGACGCCATCATCCGTTCCCTGATCTCCTTCGTGCTGGCCTACTTCGCCATCATACTGCTGATCGCCGCCCTGCTCGCCGCCATCGGGCTGGATCCCCTGACGTCCATCTCGGGCTCCATCACCGCCGTGGCCAACGTGGGGCCGGGCATGGGCCCCGTCATCGGCCCCAGCACCAACTTCGCCAGCCTGCCTGACTCGGCCAAGTGGATACTGTCGTTCGGCATGTTGCTGGGGCGCCTCGAGATCCTGACGGTGGCCGTGCTCTTCTTCCCCTCCTTCTGGAAGCAATAAGGCGTGGAACCCCTGCGCCGGACAAAAAACGAGAAGGGCAGCCACGGGCTGCCCTTCTTCATGGGATGAGCGGATCACAGGACGCTAGTCGGCTTGGTCTTCCCGCTCCAGCGCCCGGTCGATCAGAGATTCCGGCAGGGGCTTGGTCACCTCCACCCCCAGCTCGCGAAAACGCTCCGCCTGGGCGATCAGGTTGCCGCGGCCGTTCACCAGCCGCCCCATGGCCTTGTCGTAGCTCTCCTGCGCCTTGTGCAGGCTGCCCCCCATCTGCTGCATCTCCTCCACGAACAGCCGCAGCTTCTCGTAGAGGCGCCCGGCCCGCTCCGCTATCTGGCGCGAGTTCTGGTTCTGCCGCTCGTAGCGCCACAGGTTCTCTATGGTGCGCAGGGCCACCATCAGGTTGGTGGGGCTCACCAGCAGTATGTTGTGATCCAGCCCGTAGCGCACCAGGGAGGGGTCCGCCTCCACCGCGGTCAGAAACGCGGGCTCCACCGCCACGAACATCAGCACGTAGTCCAGGGTGCGCACCCCTGGCAACTGCTGGTAATCCTTGCGACCCAGCTCGCGGATGTGGTTGCGCACCGAGGCGACGTGCTCCTTGAGCGCCACCGCCTTCTCCAGCTCGTCATCGCTGTTGTACCAGCGCTCGTAGGCGGTCAGGGACACCTTGGCGTCTATGATGATGTCCTTCTCCTGAGGCAGGTGGACGATCACATCGGGCTGGTAGCGCTTGTTCTTCTCCACCTCGATATTGACCTGGGTGTGGTACTCGTGACCCTCCCGCAGGCCGCACTCGGAGAGGATCCGGGCCAGCACCACCTCCCCCCAGTTGCCCTGCTGCTTGCTGTCCCCCTTGAGGGCGCGGGTCAGGGCCGCGGCTTCTTCCGTCATGCGGGCATTGAGCTCGGCGAGGCGCTCCAGCTCGAACTTCAGGCTGTGGCGCTGGGCCGTCTCCTGGGCGTGGGTCTCCCCCACCTGACGCCGGAAGCCCTCGAGCTGCTCCTTGAGCGGCGTCAGCAGCAGATCCAGGCTGTTCTGGTTCAGTTCTCGGAAGTTACCGGAGTTTTGCTCGAAGATACGGTTGGCGAGATTCTCGAACTGCTGGCTGAGGCGGGCCTCCGCCTGCTGCTGCAGTTGCAGCTTCTCGGCGCTGGCCAGACGCTCGCTGCGCAGAGTCGCCTCGGCATCCTTGAGGCGGGCGGTGAGCTTGAGCAACAGGGCCTGTTGCTGTTCCAGCTTCTGCTGGCCCAGCATCTTCTCGTCCTGCAACTCGTCGAACCTGTCCTGCAGCACCTGATGGCGCTCCTCCAGCAGCAGGCTCTGCTCGCGGGCGCCGCGACGCCCCACCAGCCAGCCGAGCCCGAGGGCCAACAGCCCCGCCAGCAGGGCAGGCAACCAGAGCGCCGAGGGGATCACCGGCGCCCCCGCTGGCGCAGGAAGAGTTCGAGGTAGCGGTTAAGCAGCAGCCAGAGCAGCACATAGATGAGGTAGGCGGCCAGCACCACCCACTTGTGGCTGTTGACCCCGGTATCGAGCTCGGCGAACTCGATCTCCTTGATGTGGCAATAGGCCCACATCAGCAGCGGGAAGACATAGAGCAGGGAGGCACGCCAGAGAAATAACCACATGTGTATGTTCAACCACGTAAAAAGACTCGCCTAGCTTACACAAGGGCAACCCGGCTTGCGATCCTGGGGCGCGCTATTCTCTGGCTTGTCGGCGGAGAACTGGCTAAAATTAACCCCTATTGGGTAGTTGGGGTAGGCATGACGCATTTTTTCTGTCGCTGGTTGAGGCAAGCACTGGGGGACACCGCCAAACCGGCCGTGGCCTGCCAGGAGGCGCGCCCGCCCTGGGCCATCGAGGAGTCGCAGTTTATCTCCCTGTGCAGCCGCTGTGGCGACTGCTTCGAAGCCTGCCCGAACGCCCTGCTCAAGCCCGCCGATCGCCCGGAGTATGACGGCAGCCCCATTGCCGGCACCCCCGTGCTGGATCTCGCCTGTGGCCAGTGCAGCTACTGCGGCAGCTGTGCCAGGGCCTGCCCCACGGGGGCGCTGGACCTGCGCCTCGGCCGCCAGGTGCAGACCCGGGTGCGGATAGAGGCGAGCTGTCAGGCCCGCCAGGGCTTCTACTGCCTGTTGTGCGAGGATGCCTGCCCCCAGCAGGCGATCAAGGCCAGCAGCGACGGCATCAGCGTCAACATGGCGGCCTGCGACGGCTGCGGCGCCTGCGGCCTCGCCTGCCTGCACGGGGCCATCACCCTGATCCCCCAGCCCTGACGGCGCCGGCCGCGCACCACGAGCCTCTGCATCCCGACGCACTCGTCCCCCGACATGGATCCCAGGCAGCAAAAGGGCCCCGAGGGGCCCTTTCACCATCATGACCCTCAGGCCATGGTCAGAATATTCTCCTGCTCTATGCCGAGCAGGTGGCACAGACGGGTGGGATCGCGCACCGCATCCGCCAGGGTGTACTCCCCCAGCACCTCCAGGAAGGCGTTCATGGCGCGGCGCAAGATGCCCTGGATGCGGCAGCCACCGGAGAGGCGGCAGTTCTCGCGCTTGCAGTCCACCGGGCAGAGCACGTGCTCCATGTCCATCACCACGTCCCGCAGGTTGATGGAGACGGCGGCGCGGCCGAGGCGGATGCCCCCATGCTTGCCACGCACCGTCTCTATGTACCCCTTGATGCCGAGCTGGTGCACTATCTTGACCACGTGGTTGCGGGAGATGGCGAAGGTGTCGGCCACCTCTGTGATGGTCGACAGGCGATCACTCGGCTGGATCGCCAGAAACGTCAGGGTACGCAGGGCGTAGTCGGTAAATCGTGTCAGTTGCATGGTCGCACTTGCCTCTTACTACAAGCCAGAAATCAGGACGACAACCGGGGGCCAAGAGAGGGAGATGACAGGGGCGCCTGCCCGGGGTCCGCGTCGTTGGCCGAGTCGTGGAATGACAAGGTTAAGAGCAGGCCGGACGGGTGTCGACGAAGATGTACATAAATCGACACTTTCTTTGATTGATCGCAAACTTGCAGGCTGAAGCCAGGGTTTCGGCCCTTTCTGGCGGCGAAGTCCCGCCATCCGGCCAGGCTGGGCGCCCTCATGAAAGCGCCCCCCACGCCCCCGTCAGTGGGGCTGCTTCAACCAGTTTTTCAGGGCCTGGGAGGGGATGGAGCTCTCGGAGGCGACCGCGAAGGCCCCCCAGTCCACCGCGCACTGCAGGGCATCCTTGATAGCCATGCCCCGGGCCAGACCGTGAATGAGGCCGCCGGCGAAGGCATCTCCCGCCCCCGTGGTGTCCACCACCGAGACAGGCCGCGCCGCCACCCGGATCTGCTCCTCGCCATGGATCGCCACGGCCCCCGCCTTGCCCTCGGTCAGCACCAGCCATTCGAGCTGATCACCGGCGAGCTGGCGGGCGTGTTGCCAGGGGTCGCTCACCTCGGCGAGATCCGAGCGGGAGGCCACCAGCACGTGGCAGGGACGGCGGGCCTGACCCCCCTTGGGGTACTGGGCCACGACGAAGCTCTTGCCGAGCATCTGGCGCATGTAGCCGATGATGGCGGTGCCGGGGTAGTTCACGTAGAGGCAATCCACCCCCTCGCTCGGCAAGTCCCCGGGCAGATCCGGCCGGCGGGGGCGCCTGAGTATGGTGCGCTCACCGGTGGAGTCCACCAGGATCAGCAGCTCCCCGGTCTCGCCACCGAAACGCTCCACATGGCTGCAATCCAGGCCGTATGAGGTAGCCTGTTCCAGCAGCCAGTCGCCGGTCTCGTCCAGCCCGACCCGGGAGGCGATGCGCACCTCGTGCCCCGCCCACACCAGGCCGATGCCGGTGTTGGCGGCGCCGCCGCCGAGCCTGCGCCCCTGATCCACATACTGCAGCCGTGCCCCCGCCACCAGGGGTTCGGCCAGGGAGAGCACGTGATCACAGTTGAGATTGGCGAGCAGCAGGATGCGGGACATGGAAACCTCGAAGACAGGGCCTGGGGCCCGCGATGGCGGCATCCTCAACCCGGGGTTGAGGATGCGGGACGAAATCAGTAGACGGGCAGTTCCACCCCGGCCAGCAGCTCATCGATGCGCGCCTGGGTCGGCTGCTGCATGACGTTCTGGATCACCTCCTTGGTGAGGTGGGGAGAGAAGGAGCTGATGAAGTCGTACATGTAGTTCTGCAGCAAGATGCTCTTGCTGAAGCAGAGCTGGGCCGGACAGGGGGCGAACAGGTGCTCCAGATTGATGGCCACCAGGCCGGGGGCATCGTGGTCGTTCGCCACCAGGGAGGCGATGATGCCGATGCCGAATCCCAGCTCCACGTAACGCTTGATGACGCCGGCATCCATCACCGTCATGTAGTAATTGGGGGTGAGTCCCGCCGCCTGGAACACAGCATCCTGCGCCTGACGCCCGGTGGCGCCGCTCTCGTAGCTGAGGATGGGGTACTGACAGAGCTGCTCCAGGGTCGGCTTCTTCACCTTGGCCAAGGGGTGATCCAGAGGCACCACCAGGGAGAGGGTCCAGAGGTAGGCGGGCAGCGCGATCAGCTCCTTGTCGAAGCCTATCTCGTGGGCCACGATGGAGAAATCCGAGTAACCCTTGCTGATCTGATCCTTGGTGGCCGACATCACGGGGTGCAGGTGGAACGAGATCTTGGGGTACTTCTTGGTGAAATAGGTGACGCTCTTGGGCAGCAGATGCCGCGCTATGGTGTGGGTGGTATGGATATTGAGGGTCCCCACGGTCGGATCCAGGTACTCCCGGGAGATGGCCTTGATCTTGCTCTCGATGTTGAGCATGGCCTCGGCGCACTTGATGATCTCCTCCCCCACCGGGGTGATGCGGTGCAGGTGCTTGCCGCGGCGCTCGAAGATGCGCACCCCCAGCTCGCTCTCCAGCAGGCCGATCTGCTTGCTCACCCCGGGCTGGCTGGTATAGAGCGCATCGGAAGCGACGGAGACGTTGAGGTTGTGGTCCCGCACCGCGATCAGATACTTCAACTGCTGTAGTTTCAAGGTTGCACCCTCACAGGCTGGCGCGGCTGCCAACATCAGAAAACAAGGCCGCCACAAATGGCGGCCAGTGTATCATCCGAACTTGGCATATCGCCGCTTGATCCTTCATTTTGCTACAAAATCTAGCATCAGCGGGGGGGATATGACAAACCAGCGACGGCGTTAGACAGACTCGACCGGCAAGATGCCGAGAAACTGCAGCAGCCACTGCATCATGGTGGCCGAGTCCACCTCCCCCTCCAGGGAGGAAAGGCTGCGCTGGTAATGGGCATCCGGCAACCTGTCCCGCCGCCGCTCGATCAGCGCCCGGTTGTACTCCACCGAAAACTCGGGGTGACCCTGAATGGCAACTATGTTGTCCCCCTGCAGGAACATGAAGTTCGGGCAGAAATCGTTGCCCGCCAGCCGGGTCGCCCCGGGCGGCAGCTGCTCCACCTGATCCTGGTGGCTCGCCAGGATCCGGATGGTCTCGAGCCCCGGCTGCATCCAGGGTTCCGACTCCAGCATGGGGTGGACGGAGACGCCGAGCCCCCAGCCCTTGGTGGACTTCATCACCTCGCCCCCCAGGGCCTGGGCGATCACCTGATGGCCGAAGCAGACCCCGGCCAGCTTGACGTTGGCGTCGTGGGCCTGGCGGATCCACTCCCGCAACGCCAGGATCCAGGGCAGATCGCTGTAGGCATCGTGGCGGGATCCCGTGATGAGCCAGGCATCGCACTCGGTCAAGTCCCCGGGCAGCTCGCCGTCGAGGGCCGACCAGACCCTGTACTCCAGCGCCGGAGCCAGCGCCCGGAATCCCTTGATAAACATCTCGGAGTAAACGGGGCCAAAGTCACCCACCAGATCAGGGTCAAGCCGGTCACAATCGAGAATTCCCAGTCTCATCAGTCACTCCTTCACAGGGATAGCGGGACAAGCCGGCGGATCCCTTCCGCCGGGCCATGCCAGGGCTAGCTGCTGCATGGTTGTCATTTCATGGTCGGCATGGAGAACTCGGCGCCGGCACGCAGGCTCTGGGGCCAGCGGGCGGTCACCGTCTTCATCCGGGTGTAGAAACGCACCCCATCCGGCCCGTGCATGTTGAGCGGCCCGAAGATGGACCGCTTCCAGCCACCGAAGCTGTGAAATGCCATGGGCACGGGGATGGGTACGTTCACCCCTACCATACCGACCTGCACCCGCGTGGTGAAGTCCCTTGCGGTGTCGCCGTCGCAGGTAAAGATGGCGGTGCCGTTGCCGTACTCGTGTTCGTTGATGAGCCGCAGGGCCGTCTCGTAGTCCGGCGCCCGCACTATGGCGAGCACGGGGCCGAAGATCTCCTCCCGGTAGATGCGCATCTCGGGGCTCACCCTGTCGAACAGGCTGCCGCCGATAAAGTAGCCCTCCTCGTGGCTCAAGCCGCGGCCATCGACCACCAGCTCGGCCCCCTCGGCCACCCCCTGATCCACGTAGCCGCGCACCTTGGCCAGATGCTCCCGGCTGATGAGAGGCCCCATCTCGTTCTCCGGGCTCTGACCCAGACCCGGGCCGACCCGCAGCGCCGCCACCAGGGGCGAGAGTCTGGCCACCAGGGCATCGGCGGTCTCGTCGCCCACCACCAGGGCCACCGAGATCGCCATGCAGCGCTCACCGGCGGCGCCATAGGCCGCCCCCATCAGGGCGGAGACCGCCTGATCGAGATCCGCGTCCGGCATCACCAGCATGTGGTTCTTGGCGCCACCCAGGGCCTGTACCCGCTTGCCGTGGGCCGAGGCGGTGGCATAGATGTACTGGGCGATGGGGGTGGAGCCGACAAACGAAACCGCCGCCACCCGCGGGTCGGTCAGCAGCACATCCACCACCTCCTTGTCGCCGTTGACCACGTTCAGCACCCCGTCCGGCAGGCCCGCCTGCTTGAGCAGCTCGGCCATGCGCAGGGAGAGCGACGGATCCTTCTCGGAGGGCTTGAGGATGAAGCTGTTGCCGCAGGCCAGCGCCACCGGGAACATCCAGAGCGGCACCATGGCTGGGAAGTTGAACGGCGTGATGCCGGCGCAGACCCCCACGGGCTGCATCATGGAGTGGCTGTCCACCCCACGGCCCACGTTGAGGGAGTGCTCCCCCTTGAGCAGATGGGGAATGCCGCAGGCGAACTCCACCACTTCCAGGCCCCGGGTCAGCTCACCCTGGGCGTCGGAGAACACCTTGCCGTGCTCGCGGCTGATGAGCCGGGCCAGCTCGTCCCTGTGCTGTTCCATCAGCTCCTTGAAGCGAAACATCACCCGGGCCCGTACCAGAGGCGGGGTCTGGGACCAGTCGGCGAAGGCGCGCTCGGCGCTGGCGATGGCTTCCTGGCACTCGGCGGCGGTGCTCAGCACCACCTGGCCCTGCTGCTGGCCGGTGGCCGGGTTGAAGATGGTGCCAAAGCGCTCGCTGCGGCTCTCCGTGGTCTCGCCGCCGATGAAGTTGTTGATCCTGTAGGTCATAAATCCTCCGTGGAATGGGGTTCCTGCGCGGCCATGAGCGTCAGGCGCGAGGAGGGGGCACCCAAGCGGGCGCCCCGCAAATGAGGGGTGATCAGGCCTGGGCTTGCAGGGCGTCCTGCAACAGGGTGAAGAGGTCGTCGATCTCGCTGCGCTCAATGATGAGGGGCGGCGACAGGGCGATGATGTCGCCGGTAACCCGGATCAGGGCCCCCTTCTCGAAGCAGCGCACGAACACCTCGTAGGCACGCTTGCCCGGCGCATCCGGCATGGATTCCAGCTCTATACCCGCCACCAGGCCGTAGTTGCGCACGTCTTTGACATGCTTGCAGCCCTTCAACGAATGGGCCGCCTCCTCCCAGTAACCCGCCAGATCGGCGGCGCGGCTCAGCAGGTTCTCGTTGCGATAGATCTCCAGGGTCGCCAGGCCTGCAGCGGCGGCCACCGGGTGGCCGGAGTAGGTGTAGCCATGGAACAACTCGATGGCCCCCTTGCCCGCGGCCATCATGTCGTCATAGATGCCGTCGCTCACCAGCACGGCCCCCATGGGGATGGCTCCGTTGGTGAGGCCCTTGGCACAGGTGATCATGTCGGGGATGACGTCGAACTCCTGGGCGGCGAAGGGAGAGCCGAGGCGGCCGAAACCGGTGATCACCTCATCGAAGATGAGCAAGATACCGTGTTTGGTGCAGATCTCCCTCAGCCGCTTGAGGTAGCCTTGGGGGGGCACTATGACCCCTGTGCTGCCGGCAATGGGTTCGACGATGACGGCGGCGATGTTGCTGGCGTCGTGCAAGAAGACGATCTTCTCCAGTTCATCGGCCAGGGTGAGGTCTTCCGCCGGCAGCCCTTTGGTGAACGCATTTTTCCCTATGTTGAGGGTGTGAGGCAGATGATCCACCCCGCCGAGCAGGGAGCCGAACCACTTGCGGTTGCCGGGGATGCCCCCCACCGAGATGCCGCCGAAGCCCACCCCGTGATAGCCGCGCTCACGGCCGATGAGCCGGGTGCGGGTACCCTGACCCCGGGCTCGCTGCCAGGCCAGGGCGATCTTCAGCGCCGTGTCCACGGACTCCGAGCCGGAGTTGGTATAGAAGACGTGGCCCAGCCCCTTGGGGGCGATTTCAACCAGCCGGTTCGCCAACTCGAACGGCAGGGGATGGCCCATCTGGAATGTGGGGGCGAAGTCGAGGTGGGAGATCTGCTGGGAGACCGCCTCGGCTATCTCCCGCCGACCATGACCCGCGTTGCAACACCAGAGGCCGGCGGTGCCATCCAGTATCTTGCGGCCATCCTCTGAGTGATAATACATCCCCTGCGCCGACTTCAGGATGCGCGGGGCCGCCTTGAACTGCTGGTTGGCGGTGAAGGGCATCCAGAAGGCGGACATGTCGGGGGTATTGATGTCGCTGACAGGTTTCATGGTCACCTCATCCTTAAGGCGTTTAGTAACGCTTGGCCATTGCCTATTAAATTAAACACCTGAATCCATAAAAAAGGGCTCTGTGTCGCCCTGCTTGGTGTCACCCGCCATGGGTGGTATAAGATATTTAACACAATTTTAATAATAGTAAACAGTCAAGGAGTGTCTATCGATGGATATCGGTCACCGCCTCAAGGCGGTTCGCACCAAGGCGGCCCTCTCCCAGCGCGAGCTGGCCAAGCGCTCCGGTGTGACCAACGGCTTTATCTCCCAGATCGAGAAAAATCAGGTGAGCCCCTCGGTGGCCTCGCTGCGCAAGGTGCTGGAGGGCATTCCCATGTCCCTGGCCAGCTTCTTCACCGATGAGACGGAGATGGATTCCGAGGTGATCTTCCGTGCGGACGACATGCCGGATCTCGGCACTCACCCCATCAGCTACAGGTTGGTGGGTCACAGCCGTGCGAACCGCGCCATCGGCATGATGCAGGAGATCCTGCCCCCGGGTGCCGATACCGGCGACGACATGCTGAGCCACGAGGGCGAGGAGTGCGGCATCGTCATCCAGGGTCAGGTCGAGGTCACGGTCGGCGAGCAGGTCTATCTGCTGGCGCCGGGGGATGGCTACTACTTCGACAGCCGCACCCCCCACCGTTTCCGCAACGTGGATGAGCACGAATGCGTGCTAATCTCCGCCAACACCCCGGCCAGCTTCTGACCGTCAATAACGGCGGTCAGACCCGCACAAACCTGGCCGATCCCGGCTCATCCCCCATCTGCTCCTGACCGTCGGCAACGGCGGTCAGACCCGCGCAGACCGGGCCGAACCGGGCCAGCGCCCTCGTCAGTGCTTCACCGCTGGCGAGGGCGAATGTTTAATAAAATGTTACAGGATGGATTTACAAGCGGCGGCATGTTTAGCATATTGATACGCAGAGACCTTATCTGTCGGTTCAAGGAGTGAACATGAGTGACCTGACCCTGGCCCAGTGGCAACACAAGGCCTCCCACCTGACCCTGCCCTCCCAAGCCTTCATCGACGGCAGCTACCGGGACGCCGTCAACGGCGCCACCTTCGACTGCATCAACCCGGCCAACGGCCAGCTGCTGACCAAGGTCGCGTCCTGCGACGCCGCCGACGCCGAGCTGGCGGTGCAGGCCGCCCGCGCCGCCTTCGATGACAAGCGCTGGAGCGGGCTGGCCCCGAAACAGCGCAAGCAGATCATGCAGCGCTTCGCCGATCTGATGCGCCTGAACAAGGTGGAGCTGGCGCTGCTGGAGTCGCTGGACATGGGCAAACCCATCGGCGACGCCATGGGCTATGACGCCCCCGCCGCCGCCAACTGCATCGCCTGGAACGCCGAGGCCATCGACAAGATCTACGATCAGGTCGCCCCGGTAGAAGAGAGCGCGCTGGCGCTGGTGACCCGGGAGGCACTCGGGGTGGTGGCCGCCATCGTCCCCTGGAACTTCCCCCTGGTGATGGCCTGCTGGAAGCTGGGCCCGGCACTCGCCACCGGCAACTCGGTGATCCTCAAGCCCTCCGAGAAGTCCCCCCTCACCGCCCTGCGCATCGCGGGTATCGCCAAGGAAGCTGGCATCCCGGACGGCGTGTTCAACGTGCTGCCGGGCTTTGGCCATACCGTGGGCGAGGCGCTGGCCATGCACATGGACGTGGATTGCATCACCTTCACCGGCTCCACCCGAATCGGCAAGCATCTGGTGCAGTGCTCCGGGAAATCCAATCTGAAGCGCGCCTTTATGGAGTGTGGCGGCAAGAGCCCCAATATAGTGCTGGCGGACGCACCGGACCTGGACGCCGCCGCGAAAAGCGCCGTGGGCGCCATCTTCTACAACCAGGGGGAGGTGTGCACCGCGGCCTCCCGCCTGCTGGTGCAGAACAGCATCAAGCCGCAGTTCATGGAGCGGCTGCTGGCCCACGCCAGGGAGTGGATCTCATCCAACCCGCTGGATCCCGCCACCCGCATCGGTGCCATGGTGGACGGCATCCAGATGGATCAGGTGCTGAACTACATCGAGATCGGCAAGCAGGAGGGGGCCAAGCTGCTGCTCGGCGGCCAGCGCACCAATACCGAGAGCGGTGGCTACTATATAGAGCCCACCATCTTTGACGAGGTGACACCCCAGATGCGCATCTTCCGGGAGGAGATCTTCGGCCCCGTGCTGGCGGTGACCGGCTTCGACACCCTGGAAGAGGCCATCGCGCTCGGCAATGACACCGACTACGGCCTGGCCGCCGCCATCTGGACCGCGGATCTCAACAAGGCGGTCAAGGGCTCCCGCGCCCTGCGCGCCGGCACCGTGTTCGTCAACAACTGGGACGGCGGCGACATGACGATGCCGTTCGGCGGCTTCAAGCAGTCCGGCAACGGCCGCGACAAGTCGCTCCACGCCCTGGAGAAATACACCGAGCTGAAAAGTACCTGGATCCAGCTCGATTAACGTCGAATATGACGAGATCAGGCAATAAAGGGGGAGAAATCCCCCTTTTTCATTTTTATCCTTTCATCACAAGCCTCAATCGATATAATCATCAAATAGCAAGCCGTTAAATTTAAAGATAAAAATGCTGTTCTTCCTGGGAAGTGTCCTGTTTCTGGTAGTGGGATTGCCGCTGTTGTTCTTCGTGATGGGTCAGGGTGAAGCCTATGTGACCTGGGGCCCCTGGATCTCCGCCATCGTGCTCATGCTGTGGCTGCTGCGGGATGTGGAGAAGATCCGCCGCGGGGGCCGACGCTGACCCTGGGTCATGCTGTAAAAATAGCCTCCGACCAATTTATTCACTTCTTTCCCCCCAAAAGGATGGCTACACTGCACTTTTGCGATGTTGTCTAACATCCGCCCTCCAGTGAAGGTTATCCGCATGCAGCAACACAGCCAGCGCCAGGGCGTCATCTATGCCCTGTGCGCCTATACCCTTTGGGGCCTGGCCCCCATCTACTTCAAGACCATAGCCGCCGTGCCGGCCGCCGAGATCCTGACCCACCGCATGATCTGGTCCTGCGCCCTGCTGATGGTGCTGACCCTGCTCGCCCGCCAGTGGCACAAGGTGCAGGCGGTCTTGCGCCAGCCCAGGGTGCTGCTCACCCTGGCCTTCACCTCGGTCACCGTCGGCGGCAACTGGCTGCTGTTCATCTGGGCCATCAATAACGGCCACATGCTGGATGCCAGTCTCGGCTACTACATCAATCCCCTGTTCAACGTACTGCTCGGCATGCTGTTTCTGAGCGAGAAGCTGCGCCGCCTGCAGTGGTGGGCGGTGGGGCTCGCCGTCATCGGGGTCGCCATCCAGCTCATCGCGTTCGGCTCCCTGCCCTGGATTGCCCTGGTGCTGGCCTCGAGCTTTGCCATCTACGGCCTCATCCGCAAGAAACTGGCGCTGGATGCCCTGACCGGCCTGCTGATCGAGACCCTTATCATGCTGCCGCCGGCGGCCATCTATCTGTGGGGATTCGCCGACAGCCCCACCAGCCATCTCACCCAGAACGACTGGCACCTGAACCTGCTGCTCATCGCCGCCGGCGCCGTCACCACGGCCCCATTGCTCTGCTTCACCGCCGCCGCTACCCGGCTCAAGCTCTCCACCCTGGGCTTCTTCCAGTACATAGGGCCCAGCCTGATGTTCATCCTGGCGGTCACCCTGTACGGGGAGGCGCTGGCGCTGGACAAGATGATCACCTTCGCCTGCATCTGGAGCGCCCTGGTGCTGTTCACCCTGGATGGCCTGCGCAACGGCAGGCAGAAGCCCGCGGCCTCCTGATGGGGTCGCAATAATCTACAAGCCAGGACGCGGGTTTTGGGGTATCAATAACCCATGAACGCACCCCAATCCCGCATCCACTACTGGCAATCCCGGCTGCTGCCGGGGGTCGAGCTCTCCCACTCCCACCACAGGGAGTTCAGCTACGGCCGCCACGTGCACCTGGACTACCACATCGGTCTGGTGCAGCGGGGCGGCCAGAAGTTCATCCACAAGGGCAGCAGCCACAACCTGGTGCGCGGCGAGCTCTCCACCGTCAACCCGGACGAGATGCACGACGGCCTGAGCCTGCTGCCGGAGGGGTATGAGGTGCGGGTGTTCGCCATCGCCCCCGAACAGCTGGCCCGCTGGCTGCCAAACAGCCCGGAACCTTTCTTCGACAAGGGCTTGCAGAGCCGACCCGACCTCTATCAGGGCTTCGCCCGCTTGCACATGTATCTGGACAATCCCGAGCCGGACGGCCTGCTGGCGGAGAGCGAGCTGCTCGGCCTGCTCGGCGAACTGCTGCACCTCTCCCCCGAGCGCCACGCCCTGGCGGATCCCCAGCTGCGGTACCTGCGGGACTATCTGCTCGGCCGGCTGGACGGGCATCACAGCCTGGAGGATCTCGCCGCCCAGTTCGGGCTGGATCGCTTCGCCTTCCTGCGCCAGTTCAAGAAGAAGACCGGCATGACCCCCTACGCCTGGCTCAAGCGGCTGCGCCTCGAGCAGGGCAAACGCCTGCTCGGCAGCGGCCTGCCGGTGAGCGAGGTGGCGCTGGCGGTCGGCTTCTTCGATCAGAGCCACTTCCACCACGGTTTTCGCCAGGCCTTCGGGCTCACCCCGGCGGAGTACCGCCAGCAGATGCGACCCTAGAGCCGCCAGCCCGGCGATCAGGCCCCCCTAACTCCCGGGCCCCTCGCCACCGCCGTGCAATCTTTTACAAGCCAGCCACCCCGACCATGCCCCATGCTGTGCCCTCGTCTTGTCGTCGAGGTATCCCATGTTTACCAGCCTGTTCCTGACCATAGGTCTCATCCATCTCGTCGCCCTGGCGAGCCCGGGCCCGGACTTCGCCCTTATCCTGCGCACCAGTCTGCACAGGCCAACCGCCCTCGGGGCGGCGCTCGGCATAGCGCTCGCCATCCTGCTGCACGCCACCCTGAGCCTCACCGGCATCAGCCTGCTGATCGCGAGCCATCCCTGGCTGTTCCTCGGGGTCAAGGTGGTGGGGGCCCTCTATCTCGGCTGGCTCGGCTATGGGGCGCTCAAGGGCGCCTGGCAGGGGGCGGCGGGGCAGGCCTTCAGGGCGGGGGGGGATCGCCAGGGCTGGCGCAAGGGCATCAAAAGTGGCCTCGCCACCAACCTGCTCAACCCCAAGGCGCTCTTGTTCTTCATGGGGTTGCTAGCGGCCATGGTGACGCCACAGGTGGATGGCCTGACCCGTGGCCTGCTGATCCTGGAGCTGTTCCTGCTGTCATTGGCCTGGTTCGGCCTGCTGGCCTGGAGCCTCTCCACCCCGCGCGCCCAGGGGCTGCTCGGCCGGGTCCAGCGACCGCTCAACCTGGTGACCGGCCTGCTGTTTTGCGCCGTCAGCCTCTCCATCCTGGCCGAGCTGGCCGTCGAGGCGAGCGCTTATCTCTGACTCAGGCGCTGGCCTGCTCCCGGCAGGTTGCAATCAGCCGGCCCAGGCGGGCCATCAGCTCGGGGTGATCTGTGTGGGCCAGGTTGAGCCGCATATAGTGGCGGCCCTGCAGGCCCCGGGTGAACAGTGACCCCGGGGCCAGCGCAATGCCATCCGCCAGGGCGGCCTGGGTCAGCACCTCGCCATCGACACCATCGGGCAGCCTCACCCAGCGAAACAAGCCGCACCGGCCGTTGAATTCCAGCCGGCATCCCAGCCCCAGCAGCCAGCCATCGACCCGCTCCCCAGCGTCGTACAGGCGCTGCCGGATGCGACGCACCTGCCTGTCATAGTCGCCATCGCGCAGCAGACTGGTCAGCACCCGCTCCCCGATCTCGGCGGTGACCCCGCCACACACCTGCTTCAACCCGGCCAGGCTCGCCGCCAGGGCCGGGCTCGCCACCACGAAGCCTATCCGCAGGTTGGCGCTGAGCAGCTTGGAGAAGCCGGAGACATAGGTCACCCGCTCAGAGCCCCCCAGGCTCGCCAGACGGGGCATGCCCTCCCCCAGCAGATCCCCGTAGAGATCGTCCTCGATGAGATGGCAATTCCAGCGCGACAGCAGTTGCAGCAGGGTGAAGGCCTGGGCGGCGGAGAGGGACTGGCTGGTCGGGTTGTGCAGCAGGCCAGAGGTCAGGTAGAGCCTGGGCTGCTCCTCCTTCAGCCAGCGCTCCAGCAGCGCCATGTCGGGCCCGTTGGGGCCCCGGGGCAGGGAGAAGACCCGGGCGCCGTGCAGGCCGAGGATGCCGTGAAAGTTGAAGTAGCAGGGATCGTCCACCAGCACCGCATCCCCGGGCCGCACCAGCAGCCGGAGCAGCAGATCCAGAGCCTGCATGGTATTGGCCGTGGTCACTATCTGGCTGGTGCCGAGGGACATGCCGAGGCCGGCCAGACGGGCCCTCAGGGTCTCGCGCAGGGGGCGATAGCCGGCGGCGTCCCCGTACTCCGCCAGCCTGAGATGGGGCTGACGGCTCACCTGACGCAGGGCCTGGCGCAAGCTGTCATCGTCGAGCCAGTCGGCGGGCAGGAAGCCACAGCCCGGCCTGCTCGCGACCTGTTCGCCGATCAGGGCACGGCGGGAGACGCTCAGAAAGTCCTGGGGCAGCAGCTGCCCCAGGCAGTCGCTATCCGGCTGCGGGCTGTGGCGCGACACGAAGTAGCCGCGTCCCTGGCTGGCCTGCACCAGCTGCTGGCCCTTCAACCTGTCCAGGGCGTCCACCACGGTGAACTTGCTCACCCCGAACTGCCGCATCAGGGCGTGGATGGAGGGCAGGCGCGCGCCGGCCGGCAAGGCCCCCTCCTTAATCAGCTGACCGAGATGGTCCGTGATCTGTACTACCTTGGGTTCCCTCGGCTTGAATGCCAGGTCGGGGATCATCATGACTGCGAGACTCCTTCCTCACTTTACCGGCCACTCTACCGGCAAAGTAATGCCAAATGAATACCCCCTTTCCCTGCCCTACTGTCCATCCACTCATTAGAGTTGGCGTCAGTGCGGGTGGCCTCTGGTGGCCTCCCTTCATTCGTTGGGATTCAAGCATGCCAAGCATCACCTTTCTGGAAACCGGCATCGTCATCGACTCACCCGAGCCAATCCGGCTGCTCGATATGGACGATCACATCACTTTCGCCTGCCGCGCAGGCAATTGCGGTACCTGCACCATCAATGTGGTCGAGGGGTTGCAACATCTCTCGGCCCTGACCCCCAGAGAGGAGCGTCTGTTCGCACTCAAGGGGCAAACCGATGCCAACCTGCGCCTGGCCTGCCAATGCCGGGTGCTGGGGGATGTCACTCTTCGTTAAGCCAACTCAAGGGAAATCAAATGGAATTGAAAAACCGCATCACGGATCAGGCCATCGCACGCCGCAAGCCTCTGCTCTCTCTTCAGGAGAGCGCCCAGGTGAAACGGGAGCTGGATGCGTTTCTGGACACCAAGATAGACGAGTGGAACCGTACCGTTCCCTTCGCCCGTCATCTGGAGGGCAGCGAGATCAACCTGGCTTACTATCGCCAGACCCTCATCGAGCACGCCTGGCGCATCCGCCTGATGCGCAGCGCCCAGTGCAACAACCTGCACAAGATAAGCCGCATCAACGCCGAGGCCGCCCAGCTGTACGCCGCCTATCAGGACGAGGAGATGCTGCACGACACCCTCTTCATCCAGGATGCGGCCCGCATCGGGGTCAGCCAGGAGGAGATCTACCGCACCGAGCCCAGCTTCTATACCCGGCTGCTGGCAGGCTACCTCTATTTCGTGGCCGAGCACGAGAAGCCCATCGGCGTGGTCTGCTACAGCTATCTGGTCGAATACACCACCCAGAAGATCACCCCCAAGCAGATCGCGGCCATGGCCGACTCCCTCGGCCAGGAGAAGATTGCGGGGCAGGCTGCCCATCTGAATACGGATCTGGTGGAAGACCATACCCAGGAGATGTGGGACATCCTGCACCTGCTCATCGAACAGGAGCAGGACATCGTCGACATCAAGCGCTACTTCAGCGAGATCCAGGAGCTGCTCAAGCTGTTCTTCGTCGAGCTGTACCAGACCCACGCCAACGCCACAGAGCAAGCGGCATAGCAAGCCGGTGGGGCCTGCCTTGGCAGGCCCCCAAGGAGTCATCCCATGAATTCACGCCCGGGCATCCTCATCCTGTCCCATCAACAGCTCTCCATGGTCACGCCCCTGCAGCAACTGCTCGCCGCCAGGGGCCTCGACAGCCATGTGCTCTCTTCCCAGCCGGTGCGCGAGCTGAATCCCCCCTGGGTCGATCGGGTGACCCGGCTCGAGGTAACCCAGGACCACGCCTTGACCATGCAGGACATCACGCACTTCCTGGCCCGGCTCTCGGCCGACGTCAAACTGATCGCCTGCATCAGTGTCTGGGACGCCTATCGCGAGCTGATGGCGGAGACCAACGCCATGCTTGGTGCGACGGATCTCGACGTCAACGGCGTGGCCCGGCTGCGGGACAAGCTGACCATGCGCCAATGGCTGCACCGCCACGGCCTTTCACGCATAGAGGCGCATCCCCTCACCGAGTCTCGCTGGCAGCAGATCGCCGACCGTGACGCCTTCTTCATCAAGCCGAGGACAGGGCTCGCCTCCTTCGGGGCGTTTCGAGCCAGTCAACTCGACCAGCTGTCGCAGCTGACACGGCTCTGGCAGCAAGCCTGCGCAGACAAGGCCTATGCCGGCGTCTTTCAGGGTGAGCCCGAGTTCATCATCGAAGATCTGATCGCCGGATCCGAGTTCTGCTTCGAGGTGATAGTGGAGCAGGGTCAGGCCGAGATCCTGGCCGTGCATGAGAAGATCGAAGTGTGCCAGCAGGGATTCACCGTGCTGGAAAACGCCTGCGTGTGCCCCCCCGTCTCCCTGCGGGAAGCCCAGCTGGCCGCGGGCAAGGCCTTTGTCGCACGCTGCCTCGCCTGTCTGGAGATAGAGACTGGCCTGTTTCATATCGAGGCCAAGTTCTCGGCCCCGTCGGGCTGGGAGATAGTGGAGATCAACCCACGGGTGGGCGGCGCCTACATACTGGAGAGCACCCGGCACCACGCCGGCGTCGACCTGCTTTCCCGCTGGCTGGACAGCCTGCTCGCCCAGCCCGCCGCCCCTTCTTCTCCGACCAACCGACGCAGCTTCTTCCGGGTTTTCTTCGGCCAGGGCGGGCAGACGGTCGCCCGGATCCAGCCTCAGCCCACCGACCAGGCTCCCCTGCTGGATCAGCGGCTGTTCGTCCAGCACGGGGATCGCCTGCCCGACACCGAGCGGGAGATCTTCATCGGCCAGGCCCTGTGGGACATCTCGGATCTGCCCGAGCACAAGTTCCCCGACTTCGCGGCCAGTACGGCCCATCACTTCCAGGTGGAGTATCGAGCATGAACATCGTCATCTTGCACCGGCTGCCCTATGCCAAGATCCGCTACGACCTGGTGATCGATCATGCAGAGCACAGGGTCGACTACCTCTGCCTGCCCGGTGGGCAGGGGGACCTTCCCCCCGGCAGCCACTATCAGGAGGTCAGCCACTTCGAGACCCAGACCCTGAGCCAGCAGTGCGCCGCCCTGCTCGCCAGGGCGGACAGGCTGATCGCCCGCTCCGAGTACGAGCTGCTGGTCGCCGCCGAGCTGCGCGAGCAGTTCGCCATCCCGGGGGATCCCCCGGCCGCCATACTACCCCTGCGCGACAAGTGGGCCATGCGTACCCAGTGCCGTGCCGCCGGCATCCCCCAGCCCGACTTCTGGTCACTGGGCGACTTCGTGCGCCAGCCGGACGGCCCCGGCCTCTTCGTGCTCAAGCCCCGGCTGGAGGCGTCCAGCACGGGCATAGTGGCGGGAGACAGACGGACAGTGCTCGAGGCCATCCAGCGCCTGGACACCCCGGAGACCTACTTCGTCGAGGCCTTCGTCCCGGGGGAGATCTATCATCTGGACGGCTTCCTGCGCGATGGCGTCGTCATCCAGTCGATCGCCAGCCGCTACGTCGGCAACTGCCTGGACTACGCCGGGGGCGCGCCCCTTGGCTCGGTGCAGGTACCCGGTGACGAGCCGATGGCCAGGCTGCTGCGCCGTACCCTGGCGGCCCTCGGCCAGCGCCAGGGCTGCTTCCACTTCGAGCTGATCAAGGATGAGCGCGGTCACCCCTGTTTCCTCGAGACAGCCTGCCGGGTCGGCGGGGCCGGCGTGGCGGAGACCTTCGCGCTGCGCACCGGGATCAACCTCTATCACATCGATCTGCAATACCAGTTGCACGGGGTCATCGCTCAGCAGGCGAAGCCACCCTGCGACACCCACTACGGCTGGTTCGTCTATCCGGCCCACCACACCGCGGGGGCCCAGCACATCCGCTTCGAGCCCCTGCGCTGGGGGGCACTGCTCCATAGCTGGCATCAGGCCGCCCCCAGGACGGCGCGTCTCGGCAACATCAGCTATGCCACCGGTGCCACCCCCCTCTCCGGCATAGTGCAGGGGCGCGGGGAGCGCCTGCCGCTGGCCCTCGCCGAACTGCTGGCACAGACCCCTGTCGAGACGATTATCCCTTCCCCCTCGTTGATGGAGGCATCCGCATGACCCCCTGTTTCGTGATCGTCGGTTACAACAATGTGCGCATCTATGATGTCGCCAAGCTGCGCCAGCTGGCCCATCGCAGCTTCGGCTGCAAGCTGGTGCTGGTCGTGGAGCGCATAGGACCTCAGGATACGCAGGCCGCCGACCTGGTGATCGAGGCCGAACTCGGCCAGTCCCCCGACCTGCCCCCTGTCAGCCAGGCGCTCACCGAGGCGGCGTTGACTCCGGTGGGCATACTCCCCTTCTCCGATCGGGGAGTGCCTCTCGGCGCCGAACTGGCCCGGCACTACCGGTTGCCGGGCGGCCAACCCCAGGCGGCGCTGGCGGGTCTCGACAAGCGGCGCTTCCGGCTCATGGAGGCCGAGGCGGCTGCTCCGGCCCACTACCTGCCGCTGACGGCCCAGCCCATCGACAGCCTGGCGTCGCTGATCGCCACCCGTCAGGCCCTCGGGGGCAGGGGCTTCATCAAACCGGTGGCGGAGGGCAACAGCCGCGGCTGCATCGCCGTCCTCGAACACAGCGACTGCGCCGCCATCTGGGAAGAGTTGGCCCCCTATAGAGCCGCCGGTCTCATCATGGAGCCCCTCATCGAGGCGGCGCAGGAGTACAGCTGGGACTATGTCGCCGGCTGCCGCTGGCTGACCGAGAAGCACACCACCACGGGGGCATACCGGGCGGAATACCAGCAGATAGTGCCGGCCCCCCTCCCGCCGGAGCAGGGAGACTGGCTGTTGCAGGCCGGGGAGTTCATGCGCCAGTTGCTGGCCGAGGACTGGGGGGCCTATCACAACGAGCTGTTCCTGCGAGCGGACGGGGCCAGCGCCGTCGAGAGCAACATGAGGCCGGCCGGCATGCACATCTGGGATCTCGCGGCCCTGAGCTTCGACGGGTTCGATCCCTGGCAGGCCTGGCTGCACTGGGCCATGACGGGCCAGAACCAGCCAGTCCAGCCGGCTCTGCGCGGTTACAGCGGGATCCGCATGCTGCGTCCCCGTCAGGCGGGGGTGCTGCACCAGTTGCCGGACATGGCCGAGCTGGCCAGGGGGCTCGGGATCACGCTGCATCAGGGCAGCTACAGCAGGAGCAGGGGGGACAGGGTCAGCAGCCGGGTAACCGATAATGCCGGCTTCATGGGCCACATAGTGCTGCACCATGCGGACTATCACACCCTGCGCACCCGGCTCGACGCGCTGGCCGAGGCCATCGAGGCCGCCACCGTCATCACCTGCGACGCCCCCGTCGCCAGTTACTGAGGAGCATCACCATGCAGGGAATGCGTTTCTCCGTCTTTCTGGGCTCTCGCCTGCTGTCCGGGCTCGGCGATCAGATCCTCCAGTTTGCCGTGCCCCTGCTGGTCTATCGCAGCACCGGCAGCGTCGCCCTGTCCGGGCTGGCCTTCTTCATCGAGTGGCTGCCCCGCCTCGTCTCCCTGCCCCTGGCCGGCGTGTTCGCCGACCGGGTCGGGGGGCGGCGCGTCTACATACTGGCGGACGGTCTGAGAGCGGCGGCCTGCGTGGTCACAGCCCTCATCATGACCCTCTGGCCCGGCAGCGGTCTGGCCCCCATCCTGCTGATGATGGCGCTCTGCGCCTTCTGCTACGCCCAGGCCTTCATCGCCCTCGAGACCACATTGCCCCAGCTGGTGCCCCAGTCCGAGATGGCCAAGGCCCAGAGCTGGTTGCAGCTCACCAACAACGGGGCCAGCGTGCTCGGCCCCGCCCTGGCGGCGGCCCTGCTCATCTGGATGCCGGCGACCCAGTTGCTGTGGGGGTGCGCCCTGGGGTTCGCCCTGAGCGCCACCGGCGTGCTGGGGCTGACCCGGGGAGCCTCCCTGGTGCCGGCGGCGGGGCGGCGCGCCCTGCTGCCCGAGCTGAGGGAGGGGCTGGGAGCCCTGCTGGCCCAGCCCACCCTGCTGCGCCTGGTCGGGCTCGCCATGCTGGTCAACCTGATCGTCGGCCTGGCCCTCGCCACCGCCGCCCCCATGACCCTGGGGCTGTTCGGTCAGAGCGATCAGACCCTGGCCAGCGTCCAGCTCACCATGGGGATCATCTCCATCGCCGCCTTCCTGCTGATGCCCTGGCTGCTGCGCCGCTTCAGCGTCTACTGGATAGGGCAGCTCGCCTTCCTGCTGATCCTGGCGGGGGGCCTCATCATGGCCAGGGCTCCCAGCTTCGGCTGGTATCTACTGGGCTGCGGCCTCAGCTACGGCCTGTGCGGCCTGTTCAACGTTTTCATCCGCACCGAGCGACTGCACTGGATAGCGGAGCAGCAGCGGGGCCGGGTGATCAGCCTGATGGTGCTGCTCAATCAGCTCAGCCTGCCCCTGGCCGGGCTCATCGTGGCGCTGTTCGGCAGTTGGGTACCTGTGCAGGAGATCTTCCTGGTGGCGAGTCTGGTGAGCGCCCTGGGTTATCTGCTGCTCTATCGCGCCCTGGCCGGTGCCGCCCGGACCCGGACACCCCCGCAGCCCGCTCCCTCGGCGGTGGAGGCGGGCAACAAATAAGCCGGCCGGCGCAGCCCCCGGCACTCACTCGGGTGCCCGGGCCCGATCGGACTGGCGTTGGACTCATTGCGGGATTAGGATGCACGCCTTTACCACAACAATGTGAAGGATGTATCGGCATGACTCGACAATGGTCGCTCCCCATCGTGGCTCTCGCGGGGGGAGCGCTCTTCTATCTGGGCCAGCACTTCGGCATGAAGTGGGCCCTGATGGCCCTCATCGGTTTCGGCTTCGGCTTCACCCTCTCCTTCAGCCGCTTCGGCATCGTCTTCGGCTGGCGCGAGATGCTGACCCGGCGCAACAGCTACTATGTGCGCATTCACCTGCTGACCATCGCCATCGAGATCCTGCTGTTTACCAGCTTCCTCTCCTTCAGCCACGCCCTGTTCGGGGATGCCATGGTGGGCAACGTCATGGCCATCGGCGTGCCCTTCATCGTCGGCGCCTTCCTGTTCGGCATCGGCATGCAGCTGGCCGGGGTCTGCGCCACCGGCACCCTCTATTGCTGCGGCGAGGGGCAGCCCCGCTTCTGGCTGGTGCTGGTCTGCTACGGCATAGGCACCCTCATCAGCAGCCAGTTCCGCCCGGCCCTGGATGCCACCTTCAGCAGCCAGACGGTGCTGTTCAAGGATCTGACCGGCAACCACTGGAGCGGCATGGTGCTGAACCTGGCGCTGGTCGGCGCCCTGTTCTGGCTGTTTCGCAAGAGCGAGCGGCAACGCACCGGTGAGGTGCAACCCCTGCTCGGCGGCGGCAACCCCTTCTGGCGGGATGGGCGCTTCACCGTGCTGACCGGCGGCATCCTCATCGCCCTGCTCAACTCCGCCGTGGTCGCCCTGCACGGCTCGGCCTGGACCATCACGGGGGCCGTGCACGAGATGGCCCTGCGCGGCGCCTCCCTGTTCGGCCTCTATCAGGAGAATCCCAAGCTGGCCCAGCCCTTCTTCCAGAACCCCATGGTGGGCATGTTCTGGCTCGGGATCCTGGGGGCGGCCCTGGCCCGCTGCCTGAGCGGCGGCGCCAGCTTCGCGCCCGCGCGCCTCGGCAACAGCCTGGCGGCCGTACTGGGGGGCTTATTGATGGGGATGGGGGCCATGTACAGTGCCTGCAACCTCGGCGGTTACTTCGACGGCACGGCCTCCGGCAGCCTGCACGGCTGGGTCTGGATGTTGATGGCGCTCGGCGGCAGCCTGATCGGCATCCGCCTGCGGCCGCTGTTCGGGCTGGCACGCTGATCCTCTGGATGCCCCGGGCCGGGGCATCCATTCCCGCCCTGCCTTCCGTCGCCGTGTCGGGAGGCAAGGCTGCCGGCAGGAGCCCATACTAGAGGGGCGTCTGGCGGCGCCTCTTCAGGCTTGCCACCGAACGCTTCCCCCATTCAAGAGGGCTCCCATGAAGCGTCTTCACTCCCTGGCGGCATCGGTCGCCATCCTGCTCGCCCTCGCCTCCCCCCTTGCGGCACAGGAGAAGGTGGCCCCCCCATCCCCCGCCACTGCGGTCACTGCCCAGCACTTCGCCAATGGCAACGACTGGCTGCGGGCCACGCCCCAGATGCGGCACGCCTTCCTGTTCGGGGTGGCCAACCTGCTCTCTGTGGCCGTCGACTGGGACGAGCGCCATGTGCCCGCCGGGCAGCAGACCTTCTCACGTCGGGCCAAGATCGGGCTCGCCGATATATCCCTCGGTGAGGTGTCCGATCGCATCGATCGCTGGTACGGCGCGAACCCGGGCAAGCTCGATACCCCAGTCATCGTCGTGATGTGGAACGAAGTGGCCAAACCCAGGCTGCAGAACCAGCAGGGCCACTGAGCCCATTGGAGGAAGAGATGAAACTGACCCCCACCGCCCTGCTATTCGCCCTCTGGCTCCTGGCGGGCTGCTCGACCGTCGCCGGCGGCATGGTCGGTGCCGGTGTCGGCAGCCTCAGCGGCAATACCACCTCGGGCATGCTCATCGGTGCCGGCATAGGCACCCTGATCGACTAGACGCAGCGCCCTCCCCTGAGCCCGGGTCAGACGGATCAAAAAGGGGCCAAATCGGCCCCTCACTCCCCCCGCTGCTTCACCCGCCGCAGATAGACATAACCCTCCCCCGGACTGCCCCAGCGCTGGTGCGCCTCGTTGTCATAGGCCCTGTCCAGCAGCCTGATGCTGTTGGGGCCGATCCAGAGGTATTGCACCAGGGTGCTGGCGCCGCCGAAGTCGGTGGCGCAGCTGCCCACCTTGCTGTGACCCCTGTACTCCCCCGTGAGTTGGCGGCTCAGCCAGATCTCGCAGCCCTGGCGCAGGGAGAGTTGTTGCGGGGTCAGGGTATCGAGCAGCTCGGGTCTGCGCCAGGCACCGGCGAAGTCGGTGGCCCTCGGCATGGTGAATTCCGCCATCAGGATGCGGCCATCCGGCACCGGCGAGAAGCGGTAGATGCGCTGGCGAAACGGTCGCACCGCCCGTTCGGTGAGGAACTGTTCGGCATAGACCCAGCGAAAGCCCCGGTAGTCGGGCCAGATCTCCACCAGCCGCAGCTCGGCGCTGGTGAAACGCTTGTCGTAACCGGCCTGCTCCCGGCTGGAGAACTCGCCGGAGAACCAGGAGAGCAGGGGCTCCATGGAGAGATCCGCGCCGACCGGTTGAACCCCCTGTCCATGAACTTGTTGCCGGGCCCCGGCGCTGACCGGCTGCTCGGCAGGGGTCGTCACGAAGGGAGTGGGCGCCGCCCCGCCGAGACTGGCGTAGCAGAGCCCGAGCAGGGCCACCATCAGCTTTATCATCGAATCCTTCCGAGTCGCTTGCATGGCGGCGATTATATGAGCGAACGGCGGCAATAACCTCTATCTTGATCAACTCCTCGAAGATCCGATGAAAAATCACTGTGTTAGCGAACGACTGCGACGCAGCCCCGGCCTGTGCCCCGTCAGATCAGCATTCGAACCGCACAGTAGACCAGCAGGGCCGCCAGGGTCAGGTTCAGGATGCGGCCGTGGCGCTGGAACAGGGGCTGCAGCAGATGACCCGCCAGAGCCCAACAGAGGTTCCCCAAGGTGCCGATCAGCGCCAGCAGCAGACTGACGCCCAGCACCCAGACGAATTCTGTGGTGTGGGGCAGCACGAAGGTGGAGAGCGCCGTGATGCCGTAGAGGATGATCTTCACGTTCACGAACTGCAGCCAGAAGCTGGTCCAGAAGCCGGGCAAGGCCCCATCTGTGCTCGACAGGTTGGAGCCGCTGGTCGCAATGCGCCAGGCCAGCCAGAGCACATAAGCCGCCCCGGCCCAGCCGAGCCAGCCAACCAGCCCGGGGGAGAGGCTGATCAGGGTGAAGGTGAACAGGGCACACAGCAGCATGATCAGCAGGAAGCCCGCACTCATGCCCGCCAGCACCCGGCCGCTGCGGCGCAGACCATGCTGGTTGGCGGCGCTCAGGGCCAGGATGTTGTTCGGTCCCGGCGTCATGGCCGTGATCAGGGTGTAGGTCAAAAATGCGCTGACAAGGGTCGAGGTCATGGTGTTTCTCCGAATGGGAGTGATACCTTAACGCGGCCACTGGCATCAAAAAATCGAATGTTTTAGCATGCTTAATTCAACTATTTCGATGAATTGGAGTCCCCATGGATCTGCGACGTCTCATTACCCTCAAGACGGTGATCGAGGAGGGCTCCTTCGTGAAGGCATCCCGCAAGCTCTGCTGCACCCAGTCGACGATAACCTTCCATATCCAGCAGTTGGAGCAGGAACTTTCGCTGCAACTGTTCGAAAAAATAGGGCGTCGCATGTGCCTGACCAAGGCTGGGCAGAACATCATGCCCCATGTGCACGAGATGATCCGGGTGATGGCGGGTCTGCGCCAGGCGGCGCAGCAGGACGCCGAGCCGAGCGGCGAGCTCAGGGTCGCCATCGGCGAAACCCTGCTGGCCTACAAGATGCCGGCGGTGCTCGAGCGCTTCAAGCGGCTGGCCCCGGGAGTGCGCCTGTCGCTTCAGTCCCTGAACTGCTACGTTATTCGCGATGCGCTGCTGGCGGACGAGGCCGATCTCGGCATCTTCTACCGGGTCGGCAACGACGCCGCCCTGCAGATGGAGAGCTTTGGCGAGCAACCCCTGGTGCTGGTAGCCTCCCCTGCCCTCAGCGGCATCGACTTCACCCGCCCGGATCAGCACCTGCCGGTCAGCTTCATCATCAACGAGCCTCAGTGCATCTTCCGTCAGCTGTTCGAGAGCACCCTTCGCCAGCGCGCCATCACCCTGGATGGCACCATAGAGCTGTGGAGCATAGAGAGCATCAAGCGCTGCGTGGCCAGCAACCTCGGCGTCTCCTTCCTGCCCCGCTTCGCCATCGAGCGGGAGCTTAGCTCGGGTGAGCTGCAGGAGCTGCCCTTCTCCCCCACCCCCCTCGTCATCACGGCCCTGTGCGCCCACCACGCCGGCAAGTTTGTCAGCCCCGCCATGCGGGTGTTTATGGAGTGCGTGCAGGCGTGCCTGACAGAGGAGGAGCCGCCAGCGGCAAATGCGGCCACTCATGGCGACCAGGGTGAACTACGCCTGACTGCAAGCTGACCCTTCCATGGGGGCGCCACGACTCCCGACCCCCGGTTGTCCTTCCCCCGAGCGACTATCCTTGCTCGGACACCACAGAGAAGGAATCCAATATGAGCACAGGAACAGTGACGCTGCATCGCGTCCTCAAGGCCCCGCCCCTGCGGGTCTATCGCGCCTTTATCGAAGGGGAGGCGCTGGCCAAGTGGCTGCCGCCTAATGGCTTTACCTGCAAGGTGGCAGAGCTGGACGCCAGGGTCGGCGGCCACTTTCGCATGGCGTTCACCAATTTCGGCACCGGCCATAGCCACGCCTTTGGCGGCGAATATCAGGAGCTGGAGCCGGGCAAGCGCATCCGCTACACGGACCGCTTCGATGATCCCAACCTGCCGGGGGAGATGAAGGTCACCATCAGACTGACAGAGGTGCTGTGCGGCACCGAGCTCGCCATCGAGCAGGCCGGGATCCCGGCGGTCATCCCGGTGGAGATGTGTTACCTCGGCTGGCAGGAGTCCCTGGCCCAGCTCGCCGCCCTGGTGGAGCCGGAGCTCCCGAGCGAATAACGGCCCTGCGTCAGGGGCCCAACGCAGACCGAACCCGGCGCCCAAAAAACAGAGAGCCTGCCAAACTGGCAGGCTCTCTTCATTTCGACAGACCGCGACTCCTATCCCAATAGGCGTCATTGTCGAAGGCAGTTTGGACACAGCCAGCGCGCAGAAACCGGAGCGTACTGGAGTACGTGAGGATGTCGAGCACTGCCTGGGTTCAACATGGCGAGTTAACTAGCCTGATGGGATGGGTTCTTATTGCAGGTTCAGGCCACCCAGATAATCACCCTTGCCGAGGTTCACCCCGGCCTGGCGCAGCAGGGCATAGGCCATGGTCAGGTGGAAGTAGAAGTTCGGGATGCCGTACTCGTGGACGCAGGTATGGCCATCCATGCCCTTGCCACCGGCCCAATAGGGATAGTAGTGACCGCTCGTATACTGGCTGAAATCGGCCTCCAGCTTGCTCTGCAGATAGGCGATGGTCTTGCCGATATGGGCGCGCAGATCCGCCATGGTCTTGGGATCGTCCCCCAGCACAGGCGGCTCGCTCAGGCTGGCGGTGGCGATCACGGCGCGGGCGCTGTCGCAGCAGATCAGCACCTGCTTGGAGAAGGGCAGCATGTCGACGATAAGACGCTCGCCCACAAAGTTGTCCACGTTGAACTTCTTCCCTTCGGCGTGGGCCTCGGCCTTGGCCAGGCAGTGGTCGAGGTTGGTCAGCATCTTGATAAACTGGGCGGCGATATCACGATTCATAATGCACTCTCGGTTGGTTGAAGGCAGTGAAACAAGCGGCATCACTATAGCGCATCCCCTCCCCGGTTCGAGCCCTGACTGGCAAAAAGCACAGAGGGTCTCGGTGCGAGACGACAAGGGATGACAAACCCGGCAAGCCCATGCTGCCGATGCTCCGGAGCCCAACCCCACAATGAGTCCCTCTTCGCCTCTTTTTTGATCTGTGACATGCATCACCCTTTTTCAGAGGCGTAGTCTGAAGCGGTTTCCTGGACACAGATAAGGAGGATGTCATGAAGATCTATGACCGGAACAGAAACGCGCTGCACCTGGGTCAGCGCGTGATGATCGCCGCCACCGGCGCCGTCGATACCCTGAAGGAGGCCCACACCGACAATATGACCCCCTATGAGGCAGAGCACGAGAAGTGCGTACTGCTGGCCAACACCCGAGAGCGTTACGCGCCCATCGAGTTGATTAGACTAGGCTGATACCGGCATTAGCTGTCACCCTACTCTTTACAATTCACCCGGCCGCCGCGCCCCGTCAGACGGTCGGGTTTCTGGTTCCCCCTCCCCCGCGTTTCTCCCCGTTTATGCCCATGGCCCCTTGGGTTGGCCCTCATAGAACCGTGCGGATCAGGCCCTGACCACGCCTTGTTTCCCCACTCTGGCTATGGCTTGCCTGAAACTATGACCGCCCCTGACTGGGTTTCTGGCGCCGGTGCCAGCAGCCGCCTGCCGAGATAACGGATCAGCAGCAGAGGCGGCAGCAGGGAAAGTAACAGCCAGTGGGTGTGGGGCAGGATAAAGGCATGAATGACTTCTCGCGGTAGCCAAGTAGAGGCTGTCGCCGTCATAAAGGCGATATCATAGGTCTGCCACAACCAGAGCCCGGCAAAGAGCACTGGTAGCAGTGAACGCGGTGTCAACAAAAACAGCGGCCAGAAGAAAGCTCCCAACAAGGCACCAAACTCCAGCATGGGCAGGGCTAGTTCGGTAAAGGTGCGCCCTGAAGAGAAACAGTTCCATTCGAGGAAGGAATCGACCTCCAGCGCTGGCCACCAGGATGCGTATTGAAACAGGGTGAACGAGAGCAGAAACAGCAGGCTGGTCAGCAGCGCCAACAGCGTTTTTCGCCAGAGCCATCGCCTCAGGAGATCAATCATCGGTATCCATCGAGACATTAATGACTCCCATCACATATTAAGGCAGTATGCCGTAGCATGGACTGCCTTTAAAGCAGGTGGTGCATATTACTAGGAGTATATTGAGGCAAGAAAAATATCCTCACTCTTTGATATATAGAGTGAAAATACAGTTTCATTCCAGATTGAAACTCATTTGGTTTGGCATTGCCAATGCTCTCGCCTAGATTGATGCGGGCGTTACAGGACTACTAATGAACAATAATAAGACTGACGGATTTCCGAAGGGTGTAGCCGAGAAGCTAAAAACTTATGTGTATCGGCTAATTGACCCTCGCAATGGTGAAACCTTCTATGTTGGGAAAGGTGTAGGAGATCGAGTATTTGCACATATTCGAGAAGAAGGGGACTCCGAAGATCCAAGCAATAAACTTAAGCGAATTCGTGAGATTCACTTGGCTGGGTTAGAGGTTGGGCATGTGATTCACCGCCATGGAATGGATGATAATACGGCATTTGAGGTAGAAGCCGCTCTTATCGAAGCTTATCCAGGACTAACCAATATTGCTGGCGGGATGGGTAATGGCGAATTCGGCGTAATGCATGCAACTGAGATCATTCGCCGCTATGCAGCCAAACCAGCCGTGATTAAACACAAAGCTCTCCTCATCACAATTAACCGCAGTGCCGCTGAGCACTCAATCTACGAAGCTACCAGGTATGCCTGGAAACTGAGTAGAGTGAAGGTCGAGGAAGCCGAACTAGTCCTAGCCACCATTCAAGGCATGATTGTCGGTGCATTTGTCCCAGAACAGTGGCTACCAGCCACACCAGAACATTTCCCTGGCCGCGAGCCAATGACCGGCAGATTGGGTTTTTTTGGTCATGAAGCGCCTGAAAATATCCGGTCTCAGTACGTAGGTAGATCCGTTCCGAAAGCCTTCCAAAAAAAAGGAGCCGCCAATCCGGTTAAATACAGTTGGGGCAAAGCGGAGCAAGGAGAGTGATTAGCCTCCAATTACCAAGCCAACGCCAAGAATGATTGCGAAGCCACTAATTAGCAGTAATCAATTAGTGACTTTTCTTGGCAATGCAAAGAGGAATAACTAGCCTGGCCCACAGGGCGGGCGAAACCCTGTCGAGGGCCATGCCTTCGCGTTCTGCACGACGGCAGGCCACGACACCATTTGCAAACGTCCCCCTCGTCCCCAACCCTTCTCCCGCAAGAGGAGAAGGGAGCAAAGATGATCTCTGGAAAAAGCACGTCTCCCACGGGAGGATAAGGGGGCAAGGACTATCGCTAGGATGATCCCCTCTCCCGTTGGGAGAGGGTCAGGGTGAGGGAATTAGAGCGCTTCCAATCTGGCGTAGGCAGTGACGAGCCACTTGGCGCCGACGTCGTCGAACTGGATCTGCACCCGGCTCTGCTGGCCGACCCCTTCGAAGTTCAGCACTATGCCTTCCCCGAATTTCGGGTGTAGCACCCGCTGACCGAGCTTGATGCCGCTGGCGTCGAAGCTCTGCTGCACCTCGTTCTGGCTGAAACGACCGTACTGGGTAGGGCGGCTCACCTGGGTGCGCAGCCGGATCTCTTCCAGGCAGTCGGCGGGCATCTCGCGGATAAAGCGGCTCGGCTTGTGGAACATTTCGCGGCCGTAGATGCGGCGGCTCTCCGCATAACAGATGTAGAGCTTCTCCATGGCGCGGGTCATGCCCACGTAACAGAGGCGGCGCTCCTCCTCGAGACGGCCCGACTCCTCGGTGGATTGCTGGCTCGGGAACATCCCTTCCTCGACGCCGACCAGCAGCACCAGGGGGAACTCCAGGCCCTTGGCGCTGTGCAGCGTCATCAGCTGTACCGCATCGGCGTATTCGTCCGCCTGACCCTCCCCCGCCTCCAGCGCCGCGTGGGCGAGGAAGGCGGAGAGATCGCTCATGTCCTCCAACTCGTCCGGCCGCTGGTACTGGCGGCAGGCGGTGACCAACTCGTCCAGGTTTTCCACCCGCGCCTGGGACTTCTCGCCCTTCTCCGCCAGATACATGGCCTTGAGGCCGGAGTGCTGGATGGCAATATCCGCCTGCTGATGCAGGGGCAGCAGGGAGACCTGCTCCTCCAGTGCATCGATGAGATCGACGAAGCCGCGCACCGCGTTGCCGGCGCGGCCGGTCAGCACCTTGTCGTTGAGCAGGGTTTTGGCGGACTGCCACAGGTTCTGGCCCTGATCCCGAGCGTTGTTACGCAGGATCTCCAGGGTGCGATCGCCGATGCCGCGGGTCGGGGTGTTAACGACCCGCTCGAAGCTGGCGTCGTCGCCGCGGTTGTTGATGAGGCGCAGGTAGGCCATGGCATCCTTGATCTCCTGGCGCTCGAAGAAGCGCAGACCGCCGTAGATGCGGTACGGCATGGCGTCCTGCATCAGCGCCTCTTCCAGCACCCGTGACTGGGCGTTGGAGCGATAGAGGATGGCGCAGTCGGTGAGCAGGCCCCCCTTCTCCTTCCAGTCCTTGAGGCGACCGACCACGAAGCGGGCCTCGTCCACCTCGTTGAAGGCTGCATACAGAGAGATCGGCTCGCCCTCGGCCCCCTCGGTCCATAGCTCCTTGCCGAGGCGCTCCGCGTTGTTGGCGATGACGCTGTTGGCGGCTTTCAGGATATTGGCGGTGGAGCGGTAGTTCTGCTCGAGGCGTATGGTCTCCGCCCCCTGGTAGTCGGTCAGGAAGCGCTGGATGTTCTCTATCTTGGCGCCGCGCCAGCCGTAGATGGACTGGTCATCGTCACCGACGATCATCACCCGGCCGCTGTCGCCGGCCAGCATCCGCAGCCAGGCGTACTGGATGCCGTTGGTATCCTGGAACTCGTCCACCAATATGTTCTGGAAGCGATCCCGGTAGTGCTCGAGGATGTGCGGCTTGTTCAGCCACAGCTCGTGGGCGCGCAGCAGGAGCTCGGCAAAATCCACCAGCCCTGAGCGATCGCAGGTCTCCTGGTAGGTCTTGTAGATCTGCTGATAGGTACGGGTGACGGGGTCGCCGTAGAGATCGATGTCGCCGGGGCGCAGGCCTTCGTCCTTCTTGCCGTTGATGTAGCCCATCACAGCGCGGGGAGCCCAGTGCTTCTCGTCCAGGTTCAGCGCCTTGAGCACCCGACGGATGAGACGGTACTGATCGTCGGAGTCGAGGATCTGGAAGTCTTGCGGCAGGCCCGCATCCAGATGGTGGGCCCGCAGCAATCGGTGGGCGATGCCGTGGAAGGTGCCTATCCACATGCCGCGCACGCCGTCGCCTATCACCTTCTCGACCCGGCCACGCATCTCGGCGGCGGCCTTGTTGGTAAAGGTCACGGCGATGATGGAGAAGGGTGAACAACGCTCCACCTGCATCAGCCAAGCGATGCGGTGCACCAGTACCCGGGTCTTGCCCGAACCGGCACCCGCCAGCACCAGCAGGTTGCAACGGGGGGCCGCCACCGCGTCTCTTTGCTTGTCGTTGAGCCCGTCGAGCAGGGTTGAAACGTCCATCACCACTCCTGTTTATTTATACAGGCGGCGATTATACGGCCTGAGCGGCCAGAGACCAAATCCGCGTGACATAGGGCCGTGGCCGTTCGCAGCAGGAGAAGATGCTGTTTCCATGCCACAAAATAGCGTCAATGGAAGCCGCCTTTTTCATCAAACAACGAAAACGCTTGCGCATAACTCGATGAATACAAACAAAAATGTCATTTGAACCCTATTAATCGCAGCATTTAGTTCTGAAAACAAGGTTAAAAACAAACACTTATAAAGCAATTTGCTTATATTTCAAACCGTTAACGCAAACGTTTTTCCTTTATGATCTCCTTGACCCACAAGTTGGCTCACTTACAGTTAGCCAGCGTGCTTTATAGCCTGCTGCTACGGCGGGTTGTGGACCCTCAACATAACAATCAAGGATACGATCGTGACTAAAGTGCTCAAGCTGGCCACCGTGGCCGCCCTCACCCTCGCTGCCCTGTCTGCCCAGGCGGCCTCCGAGCCCGCCGTCATCTATGACACCGCCGGCAAATTCGACAAGTCCTTCAACGAAGCCGTGTTCCGCAACGGCGTCGAAGTCTACAACAAGGACAAAGGCGTCAAGGTCAAGGAGTTCGAACCCCAGAACGAAGCCCAGCGTGAGCAGGGCCTGCGCCGTCTGGCCAGCCGTGGCAACGGTCCCATCGTCGCCGTCGGCTTCAACATGGGCTCTGCGGTAGAGAAGGTCGCCACCGAGTTCCCGAAAACCCAGTTCACCATCATCGACATGGTGGTCGACAAGCCGAACGTACAGTCCCTCATCTTCAAGGAGCATGAAGGTTCCTTCCTGGTGGGTGCACTGGCGGCCATCGCCTCCAAGACCGGCAAGGTCGGCTTCGTGGGCGGCATGGACATCCCGCTGATCCGCAAGTTCCAGTGCGGCTACGAGCAGGGCGCCAAGTACATCAATCCGAAGATCGACGTATACCAGAACATGACCGGCTCCACCCCGGCCGCCTTTGCTGACCCGGCCAAGGGTGCAGAGCTGGCCAAGTCCCAGTTCGCCAAGGGCGCCGACGTTGTCTATGCCGCCGCCGGCGGCACCGGCATCGGTGTCTATCAGGCCGCCAAGGACGAAGGCAAGCTGGCCATCGGCGTGGATTCCAACCAGAACCACCTGCAGCCGGGCACCATGCTGACCTCCATGGTCAAATCTGTCGGCCTGGCCGCTTACAAGAGCTGGGATGACGCCGCCAAGGGCGAGTGGAAGCCTGGCATCCAGTCCCTGGGTCTGGCGGAAGGCGGTGTGGATTGGGCACTGGACGAGAACAATGCCAAGCTGATCACACCGGAGATGAAGGCCAAGGTCGACGCCATCAAGGCCGACATCATCGCCGGCAAGATCAAGGTGCACGACTACATGAGCGACAACTCCTGTAAGTACTGAGTCTCTGCTACGACTCTCAACCTATGATGACCGGCCCGCACGGGCCGGTTTTTAGTCTCTACTTCATGACCCGCAAGGACTGCATCATGGACCAGACAGATCGCTATGCCATCGAATTAAGAGGTATCGATAAGCGCTTTGGCGAAGTTTACGCCAACAAGCAGATCGACCTTCAGGTTCGTAAAGGCAGCATTCACGGCATCGTCGGCGAAAATGGCGCCGGCAAGTCGACCCTGATGAGCATCATCTACGGTTTCTACCACGCCGATAAGGGCGAGATGCTGATCGACGGCAAACCCTTCAAACCCCATGGCTCACAAGACGCGATCACCGCGGGCGTGGGCATGGTGCACCAGCACTTCATGCTGGTTAACAATTTTACAGTGTTAGAAAACGTCATCCTCGGCGCGGAAAACGGCTGGCACCTGGGCAAGAGCCTGGCGGCGGCCGAGAAACTGCTCGGCGAGCTGGCCCGGGACTATGGTCTCGAGGTGCCGCTGCACGAGAAGGTCGAGGATCTGCCGGTGGGCCTGCAACAGCGGGTCGAGATCCTCAAGGCGCTCTATCGCGGCGCCCGCATCCTGATCCTGGACGAGCCGACCGGGGTGCTGACCCCGCAAGAGGCGGATCACCTGTTCGAGGTGCTGAAAAAGCTGCGGGATCAGGGGGCGACCATCATCCTCATCACCCACAAGCTGCGGGAGATCCTGGCCATCACGGATCAGGTCTCCATCATGCGCCGGGGGGAGATGGTGGCCCACGTTGCCACCAAGGATACCGACAAGGAGCAGCTGGCCGAGCTGATGGTGGGCCGCAAGGTGCGCCTCAAGGTCGACAAGGGCGCCGCCCAGCCGGGCGAGGCCAAGCTCAAGGTCGAGGGGCTCAGCTACTTCGATGACGCCAAGGTGGAGCGGGTCAAGTCCGTCAGCTTCGAGGTGCGGGCCGGGGAAGTGGTCGGCATCGCCGGCGTCTCCGGCAACGGCCAGTCCGAGCTGCTCAGCCTGCTCGGCGGCATCCTCAAGCCGAGCAAGGGCAGCTTCACCATCAAGGGCAGCAGCGCCGTGCATCAGGTGAACCACGACCAGCCCGCCAACCCCGAGATGGTGCGCAACTTCGGTCTCGGCCACATCCCGGAAGACAGGCACAAGATGGGTCTCATCAATCGCTTCGAGGCGAAAGAGGCCTTCATCCTCGGCTATCACAGGCGTGGCCAGTACAACAAGGGGATGCTGCAGGACAAGGCGGCCATCCGCCAGGACTGCCAGGAGAAGATGGACAAGTGGGACGTGCGCCCGCCCCATCCCGAGCACAAGACGGCGAACTTCTCCGGCGGCAACCAGCAGAAGCTGGTGATCGCCCGTGAAGTGGAGCAGGACCCGGATGTGCTGCTGGTCGGCCAGCCGACCCGTGGGGTCGACATCGGCGCCATCGAGTACATCCACCAGCAGATCATCGCCATGCGCGACAAGGGCAAGGCCGTGTTGCTGGTGTCGGTGGAGCTGGACGAGATCATGAGTCTGTCCGACCGCATTCTGGTCATCGCCGATGGTCGCATCGTCGGTGAGCTGGACGGCGCCAAGGCGGATGAACGCACTATCGGTTTGATGATGGCTAACATAGTCCCCGACGAGATTGCCAAGGAGGCTCGCCCATGAGCCAAGCACGTATCCCTGCCTGGATCTCCGTGGGCGTGCTGCCCGCGATCAATATCCTGCTGGCCTTCCTGGTGTCGGCCATCCTGTTCTACTACCTCGACATCAACCCGATCGATGCCGCCGAGATCATGTGGTACGGCGCCTTTGGCACCGGCGAGGGCATAGGCTTCACCCTCTACTACGCGACCGGCTTTATCTTCACCGGTCTGGCGGTGGCGGTGGCCTTCCACGCCGGCCTGTTCAACATCGGCGGTGAGGGCCAGGCCTACATCGGCGGTCTCGGCGTCGGCCTGGTCTGTCTGCTGCTCGGTGATGTGCTGCCGTTCGCGCTCTTGTTGCCGCTCGCTATCATAGCCGGTGGTCTGTTCGGTGCGGCCTGGGCCTTCATCCCGGCCTGGCTGCAAGCCAAGCGCGGCAGCCACATCGTCATCACCACCATCATGTTCAACTTCATCGCCGCCTCCCTGATGGCCTACCTGCTGGTCGACGTCTTCAAGCCGCCAGGATCCATGGCCACCGAGAGCAAGGTGTTCGCCATGGCGAGCTGGCTGCCGAAGATGAGCGAGCTGGCGGCCGGTTTCGGCGTGGAGATGCCGAACAGCCCGCTGAACATCAGCTTCTTCTGGGCGCTGATCTGCGCACTGCTGGTGTGGGTCTTCATCTGGCATACCCGCTGGGGTTACGAGATCCGCTCGGTGGGCGCCAGCCAGAGTGCCTCCGCCTACGCGGGCATCTCCTATCCCAAGGTGGTGATCCTGGCCATGGTGATCTCCGGCATGCTGGCGGGCTTCTTCGCCCTCAACGTGCTGCAGGGCGAGCTGCACCAGATCAAGCTGAACTTCGTGGAGGGCTTCGGCTTCACCGGCATCGCGGTGGCCCTGATGGGGCGCAACCACCCGGTCGGCGTCATCATCGCCAGCCTGTTGTTCGGCTTCCTCTATCAGGGGGGCGCCGAGCTCAGCTTCGAGTTCGGGGTGGACCGCAACATCGTCGTGGTGCTGCAGGGTCTGGTGATCCTGTTCTGCGGCGCGCTGGAGCACATGCTGCGTCCGCGCATCGAGCAGTGCTACCTGGCCTTTGCCAACCGTTCAGCCGCGCAAGTCAAAGGAGCCTGACCATGTTCGAAACGCTGATCTTGATGCTGGATGCGACCATACGTACCGCACCACCGCTCATCCTGGCGGCCATGGCCGGCATGTTTTGTGAACGCTCCGGGGTAGTCAACATCGCCCTGGAAGGCAAGCTGCTGGCGTCCGCCTTCGCCAGTGCGGCGGCGGCAGCCGTCACCGGTTCCGCCTGGATTGGGCTGGGTGCCGGAGTGGGTATCGCCGTCCTGTTCGCCCTGCTGCACGGCTTCGCCACCATCACCCACCGGGGTGATCAGGTGGTGAGCGGCATGGCCATTAACATACTGGCGGCCGGCCTGACCGTCACCCTGGGCCGTTACTGGTTCGATCAGGGTGGCCAGACCCCGGCGCTGTCCGGTGCGGCCCGCTTCGCCCCCATCGATCTGCCCTACGCCAAGGAGCTGTACGACGTGCCCGTCATCGGCCAGCTCTACAGCGAGCTGCTGAGCGGTCACTCCCTACTGGAGTACGTGGCCTTCGCCGCCGTGCCCCTGGCCTGGTGGGTGCTGTTCCGCACCCGCTTCGGCCTGCGCCTGCGCGCCGTGGGCGAGGCCCCGGCCGCGGTCGATACCGCCGGCATCTCCGTGGTGCGCATGCGCTACACGGCCCTCATCATCGGCGGTCTGCTGGCCGGCATAGGTGGCACCTATCTGGCCGTGGCCCAGACCGCCCAGTTCATCCCGAACATGAGTGCGGGCAAGGGCTTCATGGCGCTGGCGGCCCTGGTGTTCGGCAAGTGGAAACCCTGGAGCGCCATGGCGGCCTGCCTGCTGTTCGGCTTCCTCGACGCGGTCGCCATCCGGTTGCAGGGGGTCAGCATCGGCGACTTCCCGATCCCGGTACAGGCCATCGAGGCGCTGCCCTACATACTGACGGTGTTCCTGCTGGCCGGCTTCATCGGCAAGGCAGTGGCACCCAAGGCCCTCGGCACCCCCTACGTCAAGGAACGGGAATAGCTTCCCTCCGTGCAAAAAATGCAAACAGGCCCACGGAAGTGGGCCTTTTTTATGGGCGCGTGGCGGGGTGGAAACCTTCAGCCGATGGGGCGCACCAGGGCCGGCTGACTGGGGTCGCTCAGCCGTTCGGCGAGATAATCCACCAGCAGCCGCACCTTGGGGGAGAGGTGGCGGTTGTGGGGATAGAGGGCCCAGATCCCCTCCTCCGGCGCCCTCAGCTCCGGCAACAGCTCGATGAGATCCCCCCGGGCCAGATGGTCGCTCACGTAGTAGTCCGGCAGTTGGATGATGCCGATGCCCTTGAGCGCCGCGTCCAGCAGGGCGTGGCCGCTGTTGCACTGCAAGATGCCGCGCACCCGCACGCTGTGGGGACGGCCGGCCAGGGTGAAGTGCCACTCGTCCCCATTGCCCACCAGACAGGTGTGGCGGGAGAGCTCGGAGAGGCTGTTGGGCATGCCGTGGCGTGCGGTGTAGGCCGGTGAGGCGCACACATAAGGTACCCGCTTGGCCAGCCTGCGGGCCACCAGGGTCGAATCCTTCAGATGGCCGAGGCGGATGGCGAGATCGAACCCCTCGTGCACCAGGTCTAGCAGCTGGTTGGTGAGGTTGAGGGTCACCTCCAGCTGGGGGAAGCGCACCATGAAGTCGTTCACCAGGGGGGCGATGCGGCTCTCGCCGTAGGAGACGGGGGCCGTGATGCGCAGCAGCCCCTGGGGTTCGGCCTGATGCTGGCCGAGGGCCAGCTCCGCCTCGTAGAGGTTGTCCAGCAACTGGCGGCAGTGGCGATAGTAGATCTCCCCGAGCTCGGTGAGCCGCACCTGGCGGGTGGTGCGCAGCAGCAGCTTGGCCTGCAGCCTGTCTTCCAACTGCGCCACCTGGCGGCTGACCTGAGCCACCGACACCCCCAGCTTGCGCGCCGCCGGGGTGAAGCCCCCCTGCTCCGCCACGCTGACAAACTCGCAGATCCCTTCCCAGCCGAACATTATTACCTATCTGTAAAAGTGATTTGATATTTCGCCTTATTATCACCAAATCGGCGGGAAACTACACTGGTTGTCCGAACCCATTTCGTTCAACTCTCCACCATAAGGACATCATCCATGGCACAGGTTCAAAGCATCAAGTGTAAGGCCGCCATCGCCTGGGGCCCGGGTCAGCCCCTCTCCATCGAAGAGGTCGAGGTCATGCCACCCCAGGCCGGCGAGGTGCGGGTCCGCATCGTCGCCACCGGCGTCTGCCACACCGATGCCTTCACCCTGTCCGGTGAAGATCCGGAAGGGGTCTTCCCCTGCATCCTGGGCCACGAGGGGGGCGGCATCGTCGAGTCCATCGGCGAAGGGGTCACCAGCGTCAAGGTCGGCGATCACGTGATCCCCCTCTACACCCCGGAGTGCCGCGAGTGCAAGTTCTGCAAGTCCGGCAAGACCAACCTGTGCCAGAAGATCCGCGCCACCCAGGGCAAGGGGCTGATGCCGGACGGCACCACCCGCTTCTCCAAGGACGGTCAGCCCATCTATCACTACATGGGCACCTCCACCTTCAGCGAATACACGGTACTGCCGGAGATCTCCATCGCCAAGGTGGACCCTGCCGCCCCGCTGGAGGAGGTCTGCCTGCTGGGTTGCGGCGTCACCACAGGCATAGGCGCCGTGATGAACACCGCCAAGGTCAAAGAGGGTGAGAGCGTCGCCATCTTCGGGCTGGGTGGCATAGGCCTCTCCGCCATCATAGGCGCGCGTCTGGCCAAGGCCGGCCGCATCATCGCCATCGACATCAACGAGAGCAAGTTCGCACTGGCCCGCAAGCTCGGTGCCACCGACTGCATCAACCCGAACGACTATGACAAGCCCATCCAGGAGGTGATCGTCGAGATGACCGACGGCGGCGTCGACTTCTCCTTCGAGTGCATCGGCAACGTCAAGGTGATGCGCGCCGCACTGGAGTGCTGCCACAAGGGCTGGGGCGAGTCCGTCATCATAGGGGTCGCTGGCGCGGGCCAGGAGATCAGCACCCGTCCGTTCCAACTGGTCACCGGCCGGGTCTGGCGCGGCAGCGCCTTCGGCGGCGTGCGCGGTCGCAGCGAGCTGCCGAGCTATGTGCAGCGCTACATGCAGGGTGAGTTCCGTCTCGACGACTTCATCACCCACACCATGGCCCTCGAGCAGATCAACGAGGCGTTCGAGCTGATGCACGAAGGCAAGAGCATCCGCAGCGTCATCCACTACTGATACCATGAGGGCCCCGCCCGTGCGGGGCCCGGGAGTTCGTCGATGAATCTGGACATCATCAGCAGCAACAAGAGCTTCGGCGGCTGGCACAAGCAGTATCGCCACCCCTCCAGCGTGCTCGGGTGCGAGATGCGCTTCGCCATCTACCTGCCCCCCCAGGCCCTCACCGGCCAGAAGGTGCCCGTGCTCTACTGGCTCTCCGGCCTCACCTGTACCGATGAAAACTTCATGCAAAAGGCCGGTGCCCAGCGCATCGCCGCCGAGCTCGGCATCGCCCTGGTGGCGCCGGACACCAGCCCCCGCGGGGAAGGGGTAGCGGACGACCCTGGCTACGATCTCGGCATGGGGGCAGGTTTCTACGTCAACGCCACCCAGAGTCCCTGGCGCGATCACTATCAGATGTATGACTACGTCACCCGGGAGTTGCCCGATCTCATCGAGACCCACTTCCCGGTCTCGACCCGGCGCGCCATCAGCGGCCACTCCATGGGAGGCCACGGGGCCCTGATCGCCGCCCTGCGCGAACCCGGGCGCTACCAGTCCGTCTCCGCCTTCAGCCCCATCAGCCACCCGAGCCGCTGCCCCTGGGGCCAGAAGGCGCTCGGTGCCTATCTCGGCAACAACCCCTTGTTGTGGCAGGAGTGGGATGCCTGCCAGCTGCTGCGTCACCACGACGGCCCATCCCTGCCGACCCTGGTAGACGTGGGGCTGGACGACCCCTTCCTGAGCGAACAGCTCGGCATCGATACCCTGGCCGAGGTCGCCGGCATCAAGGGCTGGCCCCTGACGCTCAACCGCCACCCCGGTTACGATCACAGCTACTACTTCGTGGCGAGCTTCATCGAGGCGCACCTGCGTTTCCACGCCGGGCATCTCGGCGGCTAGCCAACCACCTCCCCTGATCCTCGGCGGTCAGGGGCGACCCGGGGCGCCACCTGCAAATGGCGGCCCGCATCATCCAAGGAAAGGGAGACAAGGATGCATCTCTTCACCAGCCTGCAGGCCATGCCGGATCAGTTCGAACAGCTGCTGGCCCAGGTACCCACCGAATACCTGAACTGGGAGCCCGCCAACTGGGACGGCATTCCCTCCGAGCGCTTCAGCGCCCAGGGCCACCTCTGCCACCTGGTGGATATCGAGGTGCTGGGTTATCGGGTCCGTTTTCAGCGCACCCTGGAGGAGGATCTGCCCGAGCTCGCCTCCCTCGATGGCTATCAGCTGGCGCTGGACAACGATTATCGCCGCCAGGATCCCGCCACCCAGCTGGCCCGTTTTCGCGCCGCCCGCGCCGAGACTCTCGCCTGGCTTAAGGCTCAGCCTCCCTCGGCCTGGGGACGGCGAGCCCGCTACGGCAACTACGGGGAGCTGACCCTGGACGGTCTGGTGCGCCTGCTGGTCAGCCACGACCACCAGCATCTGGCCGGCATGCAGTGGCTGCTGATGCGGCTGAATGCGGATCTGCGCCTAGCCCTGCCCCTGGCCTGAGAGAAAACCCCAGGACGACGGATAACGAAACAGGCCCTGCAGGGCCTGTTTTTTTAGCTGTGTTGGAACTGGGTTCTCAGCTTCCGACCCGGGAGATGGAGCCGGAGCCGGCGATCTCGCTCTCCAGCCTGGGGTTGCCCAGATAGTTCACCGAGCCGGAGCCGGCGATGCCCACCTTCAGCAGCTCGCTGGCATTCACTTCCACGTCGCCACTGCCAGCGATATTGACCTCGACCTCCTCACCCTTGAAGTCGGCACCGGACACGCCGCCGGCACCGGCGAGGTTCAGCTCAACCTCTTTGGCGGAGCCTGCCCCCAGATCCAGGTTACCCGCACCGGCGACATTGCCCTCCAGCCGATCCAGCGTCAGCTGGCTGGCGACTATGTCTCCCAGCCCAGCCACAGACAGCACCAACTCATTCCCCGAGAAACCGCTCAGGTCCCCGCGAGCCAGGCCCGCCAGCGCCAGCTCCGTCACCCTGGGCAGGGTGATGGTGATGTCGATGGGTTCGAAGTGCTCGAACCGGTAGCCATCCTTGACCTCCAGCTCCAGCTTGTCGTCTCGCTCGGTGAGCTCCACATAGGACAGCAGATTCTCCTGCCCGCGGATCAAGATGCCCCTCTCTTCCCCGACCACCAGATGGATATTGGCGGGCACCCCGGCCTGCACCCGGGTCACAGATTCGCCCAGGGGATGGCGCTGCTCGATGACGGCGCCGTCGCCGCTCACTAGGGTATCATCCAGCTTGCTGCAGCCACCCAGCCCCAGCACCAATATCAATCCCAGCATCCATTTCATTGCACTCTCCTTGTTGATGGCCCTGTCCGGACTGTTTGTACTCATCCGGGGATCTAGATGGCAATCCTTGTGCCATAAGTTCAATCGTATGATTTTTATGGATTTTGCTATCTTTATTGCCCATGTCATCAGGCTGTAAGGTGCCATTCTGACGATATAGTGGTGAAACTGACCATACCCGTATGGAGACGTTGTTCACTGCAAGACCCCATTCATCCTGTCGTCACGACACCCGCCGTCGACAGTTTTTTGTTGTGGCGCCGGTCTGTTGAGCCAATAGTGATACTTTGTGCATCCGCTGCACCGTCCGTCTTCACTGCCCACAAGGAGTCAGAGCGTGACCCAAGCCAGCCATCCCTTTGCCGCTCTCGGCGGCCTGCCAGCCCCGACCCGCACCCCGCTGCTGACCGGCGAGGATCCCGAGCAGAAGCGCCGCGAGCTGCTCGCCTACTTCTGCCAGACCTTCGATCTCTACGACTCCCTGTTCGACTGCCTGGCGGACGAGCGCGCCTGGTTCAACAAGGCCATCTCCCTTCGCCATCCCCTCATCTTCTACTACGGCCACACCGCCGCCTTCTTCATCAACAAGTTGCTGGCGGCTCGTCTCATCGATAGCCGGCTCGATCCGCGCATCGAGGCCATGGTCGCCATCGGGGTGGACGAGATGAGCTGGGACGATCTGGACGAGACCCACTACGACTGGCCCGCCGTCGCCGAGCTCCGCAGTTACCGCGGCCGGGTGCGCGCCCTGGTGGTTGACTTCATCGAACGCATGCCGATCGCACTGCCCATCCAGTGGCAGAGCCCGGCCTGGGTCATCCTGATGGGCATAGAGCACGAGCGCATCCACCTCGAGACCTCCAGCGTGCTGATCCGCCAGCTGCCCCTGGCCTGGGTGCGGCCACGGCGCCACTGGCCCGCCTGCGAGGTACGCTGCCACCAGCCAGAGGAGGTGCCCGCCAACGATCTGCTGCCGGTGGCGGGCGGGCGGGTGCGCCTCGGCAAGCAGGATGCCACCTATGGCTGGGACAACGAATACGGCGAGCGTCACATAGAGCTGGCCCCCTTCCAGGCGAGCCGCATGCTGGTGAGCAACTCCGAATACCTCGAGTTCGTGCAAGGGGATGGCTATCAGCAGCAGACCTGGTGGGATGACGAGGGTTGGGGCTGGCGCCAGTTCGCCGGGGCGCGGATGCCGAGCTTCTGGGTGGGCGATCCGGCCGAGCCGGATCAACTGCAACTTCGGCTGATGACGGAACAGGTCGACATGCCCTGGGACTGGCCTGCCGAGGTGAACCAGCTGGAGGCCGCCGCCTTCTGCCGCTGGAAATCGGCCCAGACCGGGCTGCCCATTCAGTTGCCGAGCGAGGGGGAATGGGCGCTGCTGCGGGAACAACTGACGGGGGATCAGCCTGACTGGCTGGAAGCCCCCGGCAATATCAACCTGGCCCGCTTCGCCTCCCCCTGCCCGGTCAACGCCTGCCCCCAGGCCGGCTTCTTCGATCTGGTGGGCAACGTCTGGCAGTGGACCAGCACAGCCATCGACGGCTTCGAGGGGTTCAAGGTGCATCCCCTCTACGACGACTTCTCCACCCCCACCTTCGACGGCAAGCACAGCCTCATCAAGGGGGGCAGCTGGATAAGCACGGGCAACGAGGCGCTCAAGTCGTCCCGCTACGCCTTTCGCCGCCACTTCTTCCAGCACGCGGGCTTCCGCTATCTGGTCTCCCGTTATCAGGAACCCATCACCGTGAATCCTTACGAAACCGACACGCTGGTCGCGCAATATCTCGACTTCCAGTACGGCCCGACCCACTTCGGGATCCCGAACTACGCCCAAACCCTGGCCAATCTCGCCGGCGAGCTGTGCAGCAACCACCAGCGGGCGCTGGACATCGGCTGCGCCACCGGCCGCGCCAGCTTCGAGCTGGCCCGCCACTTCCAGCATGTGGACGCCGTGGACTACTCGGCCCGCTTCATCGACGTGGCCCTGGCCCTGGCGAGCCAGGACAGCTTCCGCTACGCCATGCCGGTGGAAGGAGAGCTGGTGGAATATTGCGAGGCGCGGCTCTCCACCCAGGATCTGGGTAGTGCGCAGGCCGATCGTATCCACTTCAGCCAGGGGGATGCCTGCAACCTCAAGCCCAAGTATACAGACTACGATCTGGTGCTCGCCTCCAACCTCATCGACCGGCTGCGGGAACCCGCCCGTTTCCTGCGCGACATTGCCCCCAGGCTGCGCAGCGGCGGCCTGCTGGTGCTCACCAGCCCCTATACCTGGCTGACGGATTACACCCCCAAGGCGAACTGGCTCGGCGGTATCCGCGAGAATGGCGAGGCACTCTCCACCTATCAGGCCCTGCAGCGCCTGCTGGCGGCGGAGTTCGAGGAGCTGTGCCCGCCACGGGATGTGCCCTTCGTCATCCGCGAGACCGCCCGCAAGTACCAGCACACCCTGGCCCAGCTCACCGTCTGGCGCAAACGCTGAAGCTGAGGCAGCAAAAAGAGAGGGAGGCACCGGCCTCCCTCTCTCTCGTTCACGTCTATCTCTTGTCCACGCAGCGCGCTTGTCGCCTCGCCGGCGCCTCACCCCTCCTGATGGGCGAGCTCGGCAGTCCGCTCACGGTAGCGGCGCGCCAGCACGGCGCACACCATCAGCTGGATCTGGTGGAAGATCATCAGCGGCAGCACCATGACCCCGACGCTGGCGGCGGGGAACATGACGTTGGCCATGGGCACGCCGTTCGCCAGGCTCTTCTTGGAGCCGCAGAAGACGATGGTGATCTCGTCCGCCCGGTTGAAGCCGAGGCGTCGGCTGATCCAGACGTTCCAACCCAGCACCAGCGCCAACAGCACGCAGCTCAGCAGCACGATACTGGCCAGATCATACCAGCCCACCTGATGCCAGATCCCCTGCACCACGGCCTCGCTGAAGGCCACATAGACCACCAGCAGGATGGAGCTCTGATCCAGCTTGCCGATGAGGGGCCTGTGAGCGTCTACCCAGCGGCCGATGAGCGGGCGGGAGAGGTGACCCACCACGAAGGGCAGCATCAGCTGCACCATGATGGACTGGATGGAGTGCCAGGTGTCTACACCCTCCCCCTGCACCTTGATCATCAGCCCCACCAGCACGGGGGAGAGGAAGATACCGAGAATGCTGGAGGCCGAGGCGCTGCACACCGCCGCCGACACATTGCCGCCGGCCAATGAGGTGAAGGCGATGGCCGACTGCACGGTGGCGGGCAGGGCGCACAGATACAGGAAACCGAGGTAGATGGCCGGGCTCAGCCAGTGAGGTACGAAGGGGGTGAGCAGCAGCCCCAACAGGGGGAAGAGCACGAAGGTGCTGAACATGACCACCAGATGCAGCCGCCAGTGGCCGAGCCCCGCCAGCAGGTTCTGGCGCGACAGCTTGGCGCCGTGCATGAAGAAGAGCAGGGCCACCGCCAGCTTGGTGAGCCAACCGAACCAGACGGCGACCTCTCCCTCGCAGGGGAAGAAGGAGGCCAGGGCCACCACGGCAATCAGCACAGAGGTAAAGGGATCCAGACGCACGGAGAGTCTCCATCGAAGGCGCGCCCCGCTTCGCCGAGGCACTCGGACGCGGGACGACAGGAAAGACAACAGGAGCTGCTGGACAGCTCCCGTTGCAACGAATCCCCAGCTTACCCCGAGAAATGGGTGGCGCAAAGTTGAGCGATGGCCGCAGGTGTTCAAGAAAATTAAACGTTTACCCACCATGCAGGTGTGACGCTGAACGATAGACCGGGCAGTGGGGACGAAAAAACATAAAAAACGGGTGGCCTGAGCCACCCGTTGTTCCTGGAGCCGCGATGTCGTCAGCTCTCCTTGACCAGCTTGCTCCCCTTGCTTGGCCCAACCAGCTTGGCGGCCTGGCGCTTCTCGAAGCGGGAGATCCACCAGTAGGCGATGGCCGAGAACACCGCCGTCATGAAGACGTTGATGAAGAAGGCCCGCACCAGATCCACCCCGGCCGGGAAGGCGGAGGCGCTCATGCTGACCACGAAGATGAGGATGAGCACGGACACCACGGCCATGCCGAAGGTGCGGGAGCCCATGCGGAAGTCCCGCGGGGTATCGTCGTGTTTCCAGCGGAACACGAAGTAGGCCACCATGATGAAGATCGGCGGCAACATGGCGGTGCCGGCGGTGAGGTTGATGGCGGTGTTCATCATCTGCTGCACCGACTCGGAGCCGAAGCCGTTCACCACCAGCATCACGAACACGAACACAAATTGCCACCAGGCGGCGCGCACCGGCACCCCGTGCTGGTTCAGCTCTGTGGTCTTCTCGCCGTAGACCCCCTTGGGGATCTCGGAGAAGTGGATCTTCACCGGCGCCGAGGTCCACATCATCATGGAGCCGAACATGGCGATGAAGAGCACCACGCCGACGAAGCGGCCCACCAGCGCCTCGGAGACCTGGAAGTACTGGGCCATGCCGGTGAAGATCTCCACCATGCCGCCGGCGTAGGTGAGGCTTTCGCGCGGCACAAACACGTTCACCAGCAGGGAACCCAGGGCATACATGGCGCCGATGACGATGCCGGCGGTGATGATCACCCGGATGAAGGACTTCTGGCCCCCCTTGACGTCATTGAGGTAGGCCGCCGCCGTTTCGGCGCCCCCCGCCGCCTGGAAGATCCAGCACATGATGCCCAGCGTCGCCCAGTTGACCGTGGGGGTCATGGCCTCCAGCGTGATGGGCTGGGCCGGCACATGATCGCCGCTCAGGGCCATCAGGGCCCCCAGCACATAGATGGCAAACAGGGCGAACACCCCGTAGGCCACCAGTTCGGCGATCTTGCCGAGCCAGCTCGCCCCCTTGGTGGAGATGTGGGTCGCCGCCGCGAACAGGGCGATGGAGATGATGGAGGTCACCATGGGGGAGAAGCTGTACTCATACCCCAGCATGGCGTAGGAGGCGTAGGCGATGACGTTTGGCAGCAATGAGACGAACCAGAACAGGTTCACGAACCAGTAGAGGAAGGAGCCGAGGTAGGCCATGCGGGTACCGAGCGGCTTCTTGAGCCAGTCATACATGCCCGATTCCGACTGCCTGTTGGCGGAGACGAACTCGGAAATGATGAAGACGAAAGGAATAAAGTAAACGAGCGTAGCCAGCAGGAAGATGGGCGCCGAGCTCAGCCCCAGCTCTATGTTGTTGTTGACTATGTTGCGCACGTTGAACACGGCGGCAAAGGTCATCGACAGCAGGGCAAACTTGCCTATGGTGCCGCGTATTGAATCCGACATATTGTCCTCCCGGGGACCTCGCCGCTTCGCGAGGCGGCGCTTTGACTCTGAATGTGTTCGGCAGGGGCGTTGGGCCCGCCCTCTGTTTTCTTGTTATGGTCAGGCTGGCCCTCCCGGCTCGCCTGCGACTCTCTCTATGACGCCATCATCTTCAGACGATGGGCGTGCCCGGCGCCATGGGCACGCGAGGCTGCAGCAGCACGCTCTGGCTCTCGTCCGGCGTCTCGGCACACAGCAACATGCACTCGGAGCGCTCGCCGCGCATCCTGGTGGGTTTGAGGTTGGTCAGCACCACCACCTGGCTGCCCAGCAGCTCCGCCTCGCTGTAGTGGGGCACCAGGCTGGTGACCGTCTGCAGTGGCCGCTCGCCTCCCACGTCGATCTGGACTATGTAGAGCTTGTCGGCCCCGGGGTGGCGCACCACCTCCAGCACCCTGCCCACCCTCATCTCAACCCGCTTGAATTCGGCAAACTCGATCTGCTCGCTCATTCCACTCTCCTCGTTCTCTGTTGTGCAACCGGTAACGGGTGGCCGCGGCCACCCGGTTTGATCTGGGGTAAAAAGGGCACTCATGACACCTGGACGGGGACCTGAGCGGCAGGCTGCGCCTCTATCGCGCGGGCCTCGGCACTCAGGGAGGCCTCATATCTGTTGTATTTCCACCAGGCGAAGCCGAGGAAGATCACTATCCCCCCGACGTTGTAGAAGATGATGGTCATGATGTCGGCGCCGGTCGGGAAGGTGGAGGCCAGGAAGCCCACCGAGAAGATGGCGATCAGCACAGAGACCACGGCGATCCCCGTGGTGCGCGAGCCCATCCTGAACTCCCGCGGCAGGTGATCCAGCTTCAGGCGCAGATTCAGGTAGGCCAGCATGATGCACAGGGGTGGCAGCATGGAGGCGGCGGCGGTCATGTTGATGACGGTATTCATCAGATCCTGGGCGGTATTGGAGCCCAGGGTCGGTATCACCATCAGGGGCAGCACGATCAGGTACTGGATCCAGGCCGCGCGGGCGGGCACTCCATTTTCGTTCAGCTCCACCGTCTTCTTGCCGAAGATACCCGCCGGGATCTCGGAGAAGAAGATCTTCACCGGGGTGGCGGTCCACATCAGCAGGGAACCGAACATGGCGGTGAAGGAGACCAGGCCCACGAAGCGGTTCATCAGGATCTCCGGCAAACCGAAATGGGCCGCCAGCCCTTCGAACACCTGCACGGAACCGCCGGTGAACTTCAGGGTGTCGCTGGGGGCAAACACGTTGATCAGCAGGGAGGCGACGGAGTAGAGCACGCCGATGAAGAGGCCGGCGACGATGATCACCTTCACGAAGGACTTGGATCCGCCCTTGACGTCATTCACGTAGACGGCCACCGATTCCGCGCCGCCGGCCGCCATAAAGATCCAGGTGGTGATCCCCAAGAAGGCCCAGCTGAAGTCGGGGATCATCGCCTCCACCGTGATGGGATCCGCCGGCTGCACGCCCCCCACCAGGGCCGCGCCCGCCAGCAGTATGTAGGAGAGGGTCAGCAGCAGCATCAGGGAGGAGGTCACCGAGGTGATGGGACCCAGCATCTTGGCGCCGTTGGTGGAGACATAAGTAGCGAAGGCGAACAGCACCATGCTCAAGGCCGTGGTGGCGAGCGGGGTGAGTATGTATTCATAGCCGAGGAAGGCATAGGAGGCGTAGGCGATGACCCGCGGCAGCAGGGAGGTGAAGAAGAACAGGTTCACGAACCAGTAGGTGTAGGCGGAGATGAAGGCCCAGCGGCCGCCGAGGGAGCTTTTTACCCAGGCATAGACCCCCGCCTCGGAGTTCTTATTCAGTGACACGAACTCCGCAATGATGAGGCAGAACGGAATGAAGTAAAAAATGGTGGCCAGGAAGAACATGGGGGCCGAGGCCAGGCCGATCTCGATATTGTTGTTGATGACGTTGTTGAAGCTGAATACGGCGGCAAAGGTGAGCGACAGCAATCCAAACCTGCCTATCGTGTTGCGTTTGGTATCAGACATTTCCATCTCCAGACCTGTATGTATTGTCGGCGCAAGGGCGAGGCATTGGCTGTAGGGTGAGCCTCGCCCTTGCGGCTTTTGTCAGTACGAAAGCGGCAGCGGATTATTTGTTTTTGAAGTAGCCGCCTTCCACCGTGACCTTGATGATCAGCTTGCGCACCGCGCCATCCCCGACGAAGCGATAAGCCTCGTGGTTCTCGAAGATCACCAGCTGACCCTTGCCGATCTGCTGGCGCTCTCGCACCTCGCCGGCCAGCCACTCGCGGTCCGTGGTGTCGTCATAGGCCGAGTCAGTTTGCAGGTCACGCTTGTCGGCCCATTCCACCGTCTCTGACCCCTCCAGGTAGTAGTGGATGTCAAAGTAGCGGCGTTGCCCCTCGAACAGGGCGCCAGCCGGGCTGGCCCCCTCCTGCAGCCGATAGGTGAGGGAGTCACCGATGGAGTGACAGATGCCGGGCTTGAGGTTTGGCAGGTTGTCGATGGCCTCCACGCAGCGGCCCCACTTCTTGCCCTCCCGGTAGATGTTCTTGAACAGGGTCAGGTTATCCAGGGTGATCATGCGAGGTTCCTCCCGCCGTTGATGCTGAGGTCGAGCCCGGCCAGGGCGGCCGGATTGAGGTTGCCGCGGGCGATGGGCAGCAGGGTCAGGCCGAAGCAGAAGGGCTCGAAACGTACCCGCCAGGAGTCCAGCACCTCGGAGCCCCAGGAGTTGGAGCCGAGCCCCAGCACCTGGTGATCCAGATTCAGGGTCAGATAGCCGCAAGGTTCCAGCTCGTTGATGTGCTGGGCGGCGTGGATATGCTCCCAGCTATAGGGCCAGACACTCAGGTTGATGGGGGCATCGGGCCGCACATAGAGACCCTCGCCGTGGCGGTCGGTCAGGGTCGCCCAGCGCACCTGCTGGCGGTTGCCGTTGTCCTGTGGGAAGGGGTAGTGTTCCCACATCTCGGCGACCGTGCTCTGGAAGCTGTCGATCCAGTTGCTCTGGCGGCTGTCCTGATAGTTCTCGCCCGGTCCCATGCCAAGGTAGTGCACCCGATCGAGATCCTGGCGGATACCCAGTTCGAAACCGATCTTGGGGATGATGTCGTCATAGCCGCCGTAGGGCTGGCCACACAACTGGACGTGCAACTGACCGTTCGGGCTCAGGGTGTAGACGTAGCAGCAGCGCATGCCGAAATCGAACACGGGGGGAGCAATCAGGCTCTCCACCGTCACCTCGACCGCCTCACCCAGCTGACGCCAGCTCAGGCTGCGGAAGTGCTCCTGCATGATCTGCAGGTGGTTCGGATGCCAGAGGCTCTCGTACTCCTGCTTGTGGTTGTCGATCATCGGCTTGAAGAAGTTGAGGCGCGGCGAGCGCTCGATCAGCTCCTTGCCATCCTGCTGCCAGCTCACCAGCTTGCCGTCGAGGCGGGAGAAGCGCAGGGCGAAGCCGTTGCCGGTCAGGGTCAGGGTGAGCCGCTCATCGGCAATCTGCAGCGCGGTGGCGTTGGGACTGGCGAAGGGCCGCAGTTGGCGAGTCGATGCCTTGAGCTGGAACTGATACTGGCCGAGCTCGTGATCAGCCGGACTATAGGAGGTGGCGCTGGCCTTGATGACCCGGATCTGGACGAAGGTTTCCCGCTCATCCAGGCTCGGCAGCGCCAGCTGCAGCGGCGCAATGGCACCGGGGGCCATGCCCTCCAGCCGGATCTGCTGGCTGGCCAGCAGCTCTCCCTCCGCCTTCACCTCGATCAGCAGGCGAACGTCATCCAGGGTCGAGAACCAGAAACGGTTCTCCACTTCCAGCTTGCCGCTGGCCGTATCAATAGCGCGGATCTTGACCGGGCAGATCACCTGCTTGTATTCGCGCAGGCCGGGCCCCGGGGTCTGATCCGGGTAGATGAGGCCATCCATGCAGAAGTTGTAGTTGTTGGGGTAGTCGCCGTAGTCGCCGCCGTACTTGTAGACGGGGCGGCCCTGCTCGTCCTCTTCCAGGATGCCGTGATCGCACCACTCCCAGATGTAGTGACCCTGGATGTGGGGATGGCGGTCGAACACCTGCTGATATTCGCTGAGACCTCCCGGGCCGTTGCCCATGGCGTGGGCGTATTCGCAGAGGATGCGTGGCTTGTCCATGGGGTACTCGCCGAAGCAGTTCATCTGGGAGACCCGGGAGTACATGGTGCTGACCACGTCCACCACCTCGGCGTCGCGATCCTCCTCGTAGTGCACCAGTCGGGTTGGATCGATCTGCTTGCAGCGGCGATACATGGCCCTGATGTTGCAGCCGTAGCCGGACTCGTTGCCGAGAGACCAGATGATGATGGAGGGGTGATTCTTCTGGGCGTGGACGTGGCGTTCGATGCGATCGACGAACACCGGCTCCCAGCTGGGATCGTCCGTGATGCGGCTGAGATCGCCGACGTTGGCGAAGCCGTGGGTCTCCACGTCCGTCTCCGCCATCACGAACAGGCCGTACTGGTCGCACAGCTCGTAGAAGCGCGGGTCGTTCGGGTAGTGGGCGGTGCGCACCGAGTTGAGGTTGTGCTGCTTCATCAGCACCAGGTCCCGCTCCACACGATCCATGCCGACGGCGCGCCCCTTCAGGTGATCGTTGTCGTGACGATTCACCCCGTGCAGCTTGAGATACTGGCCGTTGACATAGAAGAGGCCACCTTTGACTTTGATCTCGCGCACCCCGACCCGCTGCGGGATCACCTCCAGCAACTCCCCCTTGTCGTCATGGAGGGAGAGCATCAGCTGATAGAGATAGGGGTCTTCGGCACTCCACAGGCGCGGGTTCGCCAGATCCAAACTGAAGCCACAGGTCAGCTCGCCGTCGATGGCGAGGTTATCGAGCGAACCGCTGGCTATCTCGTTGCCCTGATCCAGCAGCGACCAGACCAGACGATGATCCCGGGCCAATTTCCCCAGATTCTCCAGCCGGATATCGCAGCTCAGGGTGGCGCTGTCGTCGGCCAGGGCGGTCTGGATGAAGAAATCCTGCACATGGACGGGGGTCTTGCCCACCAGGTAGACGTCGCGGAAGATCCCCGCCATCCACCACATGTCCTGATCCTCGATGTAGGTGGAATCCGCCCACTGCATCACCCGTACCGACAGCAGGTTCTCGCCGACCTGGGCATGGGCGCTGATGTCGAACTCGGCGGTGAGGCGGCTCCCCTTGCTGAAGCCAACATAGTGGCCATTCACATAGACCTCGAAGTAGGTCTCCACCCCGTCGAACTTGATGATCACCTGCTCCCCGTCCCAGGCAGGGCTCAAGGTGAAGCTGCGCTGATAGGCGCCGGTCGGGTTGTTGCTCGGCACGAAGGGCACGTCTATGGGGAAGGGAAAGCCTTCGTCCGTGTATTGCAGCTTGCCGTGGCCTTCCATCTGCCACATGTTGGGGACTGTGATCCGGCCCCAATCACTCATGGGGCTGTGATAGAAGGCCTCGGGCACCGCCAGGGGGTGCTCGAAGTAGTGGAACTGCCACTGCCCGCTCAGGGAGAGGAAGCGGCGGCTCAGCTCCCGCTGCAGGGTGGCCGCGCTGGCCTCGTCGGCATAAGAGAAGAAGTAGGCACGGGGTGCCAGCCGGTTTTCACCGACGAGTTGAACGTTTTCCCAGTTATTCACATGTCCTCCCGGAACAAGACATCTTAGACTGGGTAAACCATAGATAAATATTTACTAAATATCAGCTCGTCATTGGTAAAGTTTTAACCTGATCACAGCCTATCGCTCGATCTGTGAGCGGGATCAGAAGCGCGAGATAAAAGCGGGCTGGGCCTGTCTGGATGGCATGGATGTTGACGCTTAGGGATAAAAAGCAACAATACAGTTTAATAACAGTATGTTACTGACAAACATGAAGGGAGAGAGATTCAAGAAAGGAGAGAGGATAGACCATGCCCTGCAGAGAGGGCATGGTTAAGAGATAGGGGTGTTTACTAAATTTATCGTGTCGTGCCACGCAGGGTCAGCCGACTGGGCACCAGCACCCGCAGAGGCACCTCCCGCTCGTCCCTCAGCCGTTCGACTAGGAGATTGACCCCCTGGGAGCCCATCAGTTCGGAGTGGATACGCACCGTGGAGAGGGGTGGGAAGGTGAACTTGGCGGTCGGGATATCGTTCACACTGATGAGCTCGAGCTGCTGGGGAATCGCCAGCCCCTTCTCGTGAATGGCCCTCAGCACGCCGATGGCAATGGAGTCGGAGGCGACGAAGAGCGCAGCCGGCCAGTCACCCGCCAGCATCTCCTTCGCCAGCCGATAGCCGGAAGCGCTGGAGAAATCACCGCGATAGAGATCCCCCTGCCGTACCACCCCGAGGCGCTGGCCGTAGTCGAGGAAGGCGAGCTCCCGCAGATCCGGCAGCTCGTCCTGGCCGCCGATGTAGCCGATGCGGTCATGGCCACGGGAGATGAAGAAATCCACCACCTGCTGGCTGATGAGGGCGAGATCCACGTCCACCGAGTCATACTCCCCCTCGGAGCGGCAGTCGATGAACACCAGCTGGGCACTGAGGGAGTGGAGCGCAGCCAGGCGCTCGGGGGGCAGGTGACCTATCACCAGGATACCATCGACACTTGCTAGATCCCGCCCCTCGGCGCCGTTGTAGAAGTGGGTCAGCTCGATGTTCAGGCGGGCGCACTGGGTCTCTATGCCATAGCGGATGGCGAGATAGTAGGGGTCGTTGACCTCGGTGCTCTGGGGATAGGCATAGACCGCCAGGAAGTGCAGCTTGTTCTTGTGCAGCCCCTTGCGGGCGCTGCTGGTCTTGTACTCCAGCCGCTCGGCGATCTCGAAGATCTTCTGCTTGGTCTCTTCCTTGACGCTCAGCGTCGGATCCTCATTGAGCACCCTGGACACTGTGGCCTGGGATACCCCGGCCTCCTGCGCAATTTCCTTCAACGTGGCCATGCATACTCCTCTGGCGATAACCCCGGCCCATGCCTCCAGAGTAACGGGCAAGCCGCTGACAGCCCAGCATTTTTACTAAAACAATCCGTGATAAATGGCAAAATTCCAAAGCAAAAAGGCCTCCCGAATGGGAGGCCTCTTCTGAATGGGTGCCTGACAGTGTCCTACTCTCGCATGGCGAATGCCACACTACCATCGGCGCTACCGCGTTTCACTTCTGAGTTCGGCATGGGATCAGGTGGTTCCACGGCGCTATTGCCGTCAGGCAAAATCTGTTACTACTTGAAAATGGTGCTGATACCCAGAATCGAACTGGGGACCTCATCCTTACCAAGGATGCGCTCTACCGACTGAGCCATATCAGCACACTAACCGGTAAAGACCACGCTCA
>NZ_JBOFLJ010000028.1:0-1527 GCF_051657805.1 Aeromonas sp.
GATGATGGTTTTGGATGATCAGGAGATTGTGTGTGCTGCGTGGATTGGCGCTGTGCGCGGTGGGTTGGAGACCAACCCGTGCGGTGGTGTGTGGGATATGGAGTTCTATCGGGTGATTAGGACCGCTCGGCTGCACTCCTTACGGAGCTTCCACCTGCGGCCTATCAACGTGGTGGTCTTCCACGACCCTTAGGGAGACCTCGTCTTGAGGCTGGTTTCCCGCTTAGATGCCTTCAGCGGTTATCCATGCCGCACTTGGCTACCCGGCGATGCCGCTGGCGCGACAACCGGTGCACCAGAGGTGCGTCCTTCCCGGTCCTCTCGTACTAGGGAAAGCGCCTCTCAAGTCTCCAACACCCACAGCAGATAGGGACCGAACTGTCTCACGACGTTCTAAACCCAGCTCACGTACCGCTTTAATCGGCGAACAGCCGAACCCTTGGGACCTGCTCCAGCCCCGGGATGCGATGAGCCGACATCGAGGTGCCAAACCTCCCCGTCGATGTGGACTCTTGGGGGAGATCAGCCTGTTATCCCTAGAGTACCTTTTATCCGTTGAGCGATGGCCCTTCCACGCGGGACCACCGGATCACTAAGGCCGACTTTCGTCCCTGCTCGCGCTGTCGCGCTCGCAGTCAGGCGGGCTTGTGCCTTTGCACTCAACAGCCGATGTCCGACCGGCCTGAGCCCACCATCGCGCGCCTCCGTTACACTTTGGGAGGCGACCGCCCCAGTCAAACTGCCCACCACGCAGGGTCCCGCTCCCGGATCACGGGAGGCGGTTAGACGCCAAAAGAGCGCAGGGTGGTATTTCAAGCTTGGCTCCACCAAGGCTAGCGCCCCGGCTTCAAAGCCTCCCACCTATCCTACACAGCCCTCTTCTGGCGCCACTGCGAAGCTGCAGTAAAGGTTCATAGGGTCTTTCCGTCTGACTGCGGGTACCCCGCATCTTCACGGGGAATTCAATTTCGCTGAGCCCATACCGGAGACAGTGGGGAGGTCGTTACGCCATTCGTGCAGGTCGGAACTTACCCGACAAGGAATTTCGCTACCTTAGGACCGTTATAGTTACGGCCGCCGTTTACCGGGGCTTCGGTTCGAGGCTTGCACCCCTCCCCTTGACCTTCCGGCACCGGGCAGGCGTCAGACCCTATACGTCGTCTCACGACTTCGCAGAGCCCTGTGTTTTTACTAAACAGTCGCCACCCCCTGGTCTGTGCCACCCCGCCCTGCTTGCGCAACACGGGGTCCCGCTTCTTCCGAAGTTACGCGGGCAATTTGCCTAGTTCCTTCGGTATGGTTCTCTCAAGCGCCTTGGAATACTCATCCAGTCCACCTGTGTCGGTTTCGGGTACGGTCCATATGCCAGCGCTGTTTCCCGGACCGATCCAGCCGCCACCCCAATCCGATAAGGGATGACAACGCTTCACGGCCGGCACGTCTGGCGGGCACGGGAATATTCACCCGTTTCCCATCGGCTACGGCTCTCGCCCTCGCCTTAGGGGCCGGCTCACCCTGCGCGGATTA
>NZ_JBOFLJ010000029.1:0-1461 GCF_051657805.1 Aeromonas sp.
CCCCACCTGAAGATGCCAGTGGCTTCCAAAGCCGACCTTCTCGTGGCAGGCATCAATGACTTGACAAAAATCCTCACCAGCGACTTTCACGGCACCCTGGAGCCCCTCACCGACAGTGATCTGAATGCCCTGGCCCAGACAACGTTTCTGCTCCTACAGCATGCCGATGCCAACCCCATCACCTCACCAGACTGTGCGCCAGTCATGAGGGTGCCCAAAGGAGTCCCCAAAGGGCCCACAGAACTCCCACCGGTGCCCCTGGAAACCTACCACAACAAGAGCAAGCCCCGCAGCCAGCAGGAGCCCAGGCTCCTTTCCCCAATCCTGCGCCGCAGTCCCCGCCACCACCCCCTCTCTCAGCAAGCCAATGCTGTGCTGGAGCCCTTCACCTGGCCAACGCCACCACCACCTGACGAACCCTACCAGACCCACAGAGACACCAGCGTCCCCGTCACCACCAGGAAGGTCCAATTCGCCGAAGGCACCCGCAGCCCAGCTCCCCCCACTCCAGAAGCTGTCCCAGCTTCCCCCACTCCAGTGGCAGACCAACCCCGCCCCAAGACCATCAAATACGCCGACGACATTGTCTGCCCCTCCTCTCCCACTTCAGTGACCGACCACCCCAGCTTTCAGCTCGACGATGCAGCTATGATGTGGTTCCTCAATGGCAACCTGCCAGAAGACGTCCAGCAAGTGGCATTCAAAGCCCTCAACCCCGACACGGGCCTGATGGCAGACTACAAGGTCCTCAGCAAGAGCTCAGACGGCGAGCACTGGATCGAAGGCAACTGCCACGAATTCGGCCGCCTGTCCCAGGGCTACAAGGACACCGAAGGCACAGACACAATCCACTTCATCCCTGTCTCCAAAATGCCAGCCGACCGGAAGGCCACCTACTTCCGCCCAGTCTGTGCAGACCGCCCCAACAAGGCAGAGTCCCGCCGAGTCCGCCACACTGTTGGCGGCGACCAAATTGACTACCCCTTTGAAGTGAGCACCAAGACAGCCAGTCTCATCACAGCAAAAATCATATTCAACAGTGTGGTCAGCACAGCAGGTGCCAAATGTCTGATTGTGGACATCAAGAACTTCTACCTGAACAACGACATGGATCGCTTCGAGTACATGAAGATTCCCCTCTCCGCCATTCCCCAGGCCATCATCGACCAGTACAACTTGGAGCCCCTGGCCCACAAGGGCTTTGTCTATGTGGAAATCAGAAAAGGAATGTACGGACTCCCGCACGCCGGCCGCATCGCCAACGACGCCCTCGTCCTGCACTTGGCCAGCCATGGCTACAACCAATCGGCCATCATTCCAGGCCTCTTCACCCACGAATCCAGACCCATCTCCTTCTGCCTAGTTGTCGATGATTTCTGCATCAAATATGTGGGCAAAGAACATGCTGACCACCTCGTGGAAACCCTTCAATCCAAGTACACCATCACCCAAGACTGGGAG
>NZ_JBOFLJ010000030.1:0-1604 GCF_051657805.1 Aeromonas sp.
GGCGTTCGGGGGCCAGCCAGATCCCCCGACTCTGACCGTCCGTTCCTTGTTCAATCATGAGCCTTCCAGGGACGTGGACCACCTCAAGGTGGCATCCTAGTTCGATGCAGGCGTCCTTGATGGCCAGGACCACCAGGTGAAGGGACGGACTCCGGGAGCTTCCCTGGTTCACAATGTAGTAGCTCACCAGGTTGTCGGTCATGAAGAAGACCAGGCGGCCGCGTAGTCGCCCCGTGGGACGCTCTCGGAGGAGGGCTTCCAGGATCGTCCGGGCTTCCTTCCAGTTGGACGTCTTGGTTATAGAGCGGGCCCCCCACACTCCCATCCAGAGTTCGATGCCTGGGGACTGCTGTTGTTCCGGGGTGAGTTCATAGAACTTGGTGGTCCCGCCTGTGCCGGTGCCACTCCCATCTCCCCATTTGAGTACCAAACCATGGTGGGCCACTCGTTGCGCCGTGCTACCTGGGGCGTGTAGCAGGTGGTTGCGCCACCATTGCAGGTCGACATGGCTTGCCGGAGAGACATGTGCCCGGGTGTAGTACTTGGCCGCGCCAGCGGTGGGGTCCCCCTCCTCCAGGCGATGCAGGTCGTCGTACAGCGCTCTGAGGTGGGTCTGACCCGTGTGTTGGGGGGTGGCTTCCACCACAGACTGAAGTACCCCGGTGATGATTGCCAGACTGAGCCGAGAGAGCTGTTGATCGCGGGGACGGCTCAGGAGGAAGTCGACGCTCGCGATGCAGCGGGAGATCTTGTTTGGTGGGATGTGTAGAGTGGGAGTCTCCCGGGTGTCGTACCAGAAACCACAATACTTTTGGACCTGCTTTGGAGGGGAGGTCTTGACCGGTTGGCATATCAGACCGAGGCGCATAGTGAGGTCCATGAAGGCGGTGAGGGCTTCACAACAATCAGCCGCAGTGGAGGCGTGGATCTTGAAGTCGTCTACGAAGCCAAAGAGGAGGGCTACCGGGGTCCCGTTGGCTCGGAGGCCCACATAGCCGTGCCCCAGTTTTTGGTCGTAGGTGCCTTCCGTCAAGGCCCGTCTCCAGGTGTTTTCTACGTACGTGACCGCTCTGAAGACTTCGCTTTCCCGCCTGAGCATGTCCATGAAACCTTCGCCCGCGCGACAGGCGATGGAGGGGCTGTTCACCGATCCCATAGGTAGGCCCACATACCAAAGGTGTTCTCCCGTAACTGGGTGGATAATTCCAATCAGGTCGCGTTCCTCAGGCAGTGTGCTGAAGTTGTGGAAGTGCTTGCTGGCGTCGGCGATGGCTGACCATCCTCCGGAGTAGAGGTGGGGCAGGATGTCCTTGGAGGAAGGGAGGAATATGGGGTCTAACCCGCAGCATCCATTTTGTCCCCCTTTTTTCATGTCTGCAATACACCGCCACTGGCCCGGTTGTCCTGGTTTCGGGACCACAAACAAAGGGCAGACTCTTCGCAATTTACGAGTGGCAGGTCGGACCACCCCCAGGGCCTTGAGTTCCTCCACGAAGGTGCAAACCACTTCTATTTGCTCGGGTGTGAGGGCAGGATTTGGTACTATCTCGTCCCCTGGGTCTATCAGGAACCGCATACTGGAGCCTATACGGATGGCTTCCCGG
>NZ_JBOFLJ010000031.1:0-1143 GCF_051657805.1 Aeromonas sp.
CATCCGGAGGATCGGTCTGCCGGTACTGCTGGCGACAAGTGTTACCAGCTGCGCCATGCCATCAACACATTCAACGAAGCGTCGCTTCGCACCAAGCACATTGACGGTGACTTGACTTTCGATGAAGGAGGTGTCGGCAGTTGACACCGGCTCAATCCCTGCAGGATGTACATGTTAGAAGTACCGCTCCAAGCCCATTAGGGGTATGGGGGATAAATTGGGATACGGGGTATATCTTTTTTAGTAGTCATTAAACTCTCATAATTAAACCATTTTCGAGTGTAATGACCATGGTCTTCTTCTGATAGGTGTCCACCACCCCATTGCCATCTCCGTGCGCTCCGCCGTCTGCCTCTTGGGCCCCTCCTTGCTACGCCTGGAGATGACCATGAGCAACGCCAACTTGGGCATGGACGTCGTCTGCCGTGTCATGTTTAACATGCAGCAGGACTACATGTCCTGGGTCCGCAGCACCTCGAATGGCGTCACGGCAGCCGTCCCCGACTTCCAACGCCTCATCAACCTGGTCGACACTCATCGCGCCAGCTGCCTCGCGGCATTGCCCTCCTCCTGGTACATGGTGCCTGGCGCCCCCGTGCCCGCAGGTGCCGCCCCGCCTGCCGGCGGGCCTCCTGCCGGTGGCGGCCCTGCCCAGGCCGGAGGTGGCTCCGGCGGAGGTGACTCTGGCGGCTCTGGTGGCGCCGGTGGGTCCAACGGCTCTGGACGCGGCGCCCCCGTCGTCAACGCGGCGGTCGACCCGGTCCTCAAGCGCCGCTACGATGCCTCGGGCCACACCTCCATCGGCTCCCTCCTCGGGGGGCGCTCCGTCACGGTGCCCAAGCGCGGCGGCAAGGACATCTGCCTCACGTGGGCTCTCCGCGGAAGCTGCAACTCCGGCTGCAAGCGCGCGGACAACCACGTCCGTTACAGCGTCACCATCAACCGCGCCATCGGGACTATCCTCAACGAGTGCGGGGTGCCCAACCCTCAGCCCTGAGCGTCCGCTGACGCGCCTGCGCAGGCTCCTGCTGTGGTCCTGCCCCCATCCTTCATCTCCATGCCAAACCGAAACTCCCATCAGTACCGCGAAACGCTGGCCTCCCTCACTGGCTCGCCTCCCTTGTCCGAGCCCCGTGAGCCCTC
>NZ_JBOFLJ010000032.1:0-14198 GCF_051657805.1 Aeromonas sp.
ATGTCAGCTATCGCCTGGGTGAGCCGGTATTTGACGTAAAAGAATGCCAGATCCGTGGAGTGACCTACTCCGCGCCGCTGCGTGTCAAGCTTCGTATGGTTCTGTACGACCGTGAAGCAGCTGCCGGCACCGTCAAAGATATCAAGGAACAAGAAGTTTACATGGGCGAAATTCCGCTCATGACCGAAAACGGCACCTTTGTCATCAATGGTACCGAGCGGGTCATCGTCTCCCAGCTGCACCGCAGCCCGGGCGTCTTCTTCGACCACGATAAAGGCAAAACACATTCATCCGGTAAGGTACTGTATAACGCCCGCGTTATCCCCTACCGTGGCTCCTGGCTGGACTTCGAGTTCGATGCGAAAGACAACCTGTTTGTCCGTATCGACCGTCGTCGTAAACTGCCGGCCTCCATTATTCTGCGCGCCCTGGACTTCAGTTCCGAAGAAATCCTGGCCACCTTCTTCGAGACCATAGGTTTCGAGGTCAAAGATGGCAAGTTGATGATGGATCTGGTGCCCGAGCGCCTGCGTGGTGAGACTGCGACCTTCGACATCATTGCCAATGGCACCGTGGTGGTCGAGACCGGTCGTCGTGTCACCGCTCGTCATATCCGTCAGTTGGAAAAAGACGCCATCACCCAGATTGAGGTGCCGGTCGAATACGTTGTTGGCAAAGTTGCAGCCAAGAACTACGCGCACCCGCAAACTGGTGAGATGGTCGTGACTGCCAACCAGGCCCTTAGCCTGGAAGCGGTCGCCAATCTGTCCCAAGCCGGCTTCAAGCACTTCGAGGTTCTGTTCACCAACGAACTGGATCACGGTGCCTACATGTCCGAGACCCTGCGCATCGACTCCAGCTCCAGCCGTTTGGAAGCCCTGGTCGAGATCTACCGCATGATGCGTCCGGGCGAGCCGCCCACCCGCGAAGCGGCAGAGCAGCTGTTCGAGAACCTGTTCTTCTCTTCCGAGCGTTACGACCTGTCTACCGTGGGTCGGATGAAGTTCAACCGCCGTCTGGGTCGTGAAGACGAGACAGGCGTCGGTGTGCTGACTAAAGACGACATCGTCGAAGTCATGAAGCGCCTGATCGACATCCGTAACGGCAATGACGAGGTGGACGATATCGACCACTTGGGTAACCGTCGTATCCGTTCTGTCGGTGAAATGGCCGAGAACCAGTTCCGTGTCGGTCTGGTCCGTGTCGAGCGCGCGGTGAAAGAGCGTCTCTCCCTGGGCGACCTCGACACCCTGATGCCGCAGGATCTGATCAACGCCAAGCCGATCTCCGCCGCGGTCAAAGAGTTCTTCGGTTCCAGCCAGCTGTCCCAGTTCATGGACCAGAACAACCCGCTGTCTGAAGTGACCCACAAGCGTCGTATTTCCGCGCTGGGCCCGGGCGGTCTGACTCGTGAGCGTGCCGGCTTTGAAGTTCGAGACGTACACCCGACTCACTACGGTCGTCTGTGCCCCATCGAGACTCCGGAAGGTCCGAACATCGGTCTGATCAACTCGCTGTCCGTGTATTCCCGCACCAACGAGTACGGTTTCCTCGAGACCCCGTACCGCAAGGTCATCGACGGTGTGATCACCGACGAAGTGGATTACCTGTCCGCGATTGAAGAAGGCAAGTACGTGATCGCGCAGGCCAACGCCGCGACCTCTGAAGATGGCCGTCTGAAAGATGAGCTGATCCCGTGCCGTCATAAGGGTGAATCCACCTTCATGAACGCCGACCAGATCCAGTACATGGATGTGAGCCCGCAACAGATCGTCTCTGTGGCTGCTGCTCTTATCCCGTTCCTGGAACACGATGATGCGAACCGAGCCCTGATGGGTTCGAACATGCAACGTCAGGCCGTACCGACCCTGCGTGCCGACAAGCCGCTGGTAGGTACCGGTATGGAACGCGCCGTGGCCGTCGACTCCGGGGTAACCGTAGTGGCCAAGCGTGGCGGCATGATCGACTATGTCGATGCCTCCCGTATCGTTATCAAGGTCAATGAAGATGAGCTGCTGCCAGGCGAAGCCGGCATCGACATCTACAGCCTGACCAAGTACACCCGTTCCAACCAGAACACCTGTATCAACCAGCGTCCCTGCGTGATGTTGGGTGAGCCGGTGATGGCGGGCGACGTGCTGGCTGACGGCCCGTCCACCGACCTGGGCGAACTGGCGCTGGGCCAAAACCTGCGCGTCGCGTTCATGCCGTGGAACGGTTACAACTTCGAAGACTCGATCCTGGTGAACGAGCGTGTTGTTCAGGAAGATCGCCTGACCACCATTCATATCCAGGAACTGGCCTGTATCTCCCGTGACACCAAGCTGGGTCCGGAAGAGATCACCGCCGACATCCCGAACGTGGGTGAAGCCGCTCTGTCCAAGCTGGACGAGTCCGGTATCGTCTACGTGGGTGCGGAAGTGAAGGGCGGCGACATCCTGGTCGGCAAGGTAACACCCAAGGGTGAAACCCAGCTGACTCCGGAAGAGAAGCTGCTGCGCGCCATCTTCGGTGAGAAGGCCTCCGACGTGAAGGACTCCTCCCTGCGTGTGCCGAACGGTGTGTACGGTACCGTGGTTGACGTGCAAGTCTTTACCCGCGATGGCGTGGAAAAAGACAAGCGCGCCAAAGAAATCGAAGAGATGCAGTTGAAGGAAGCGAAGAAGGACTTGACCGAAGAGTTCAAGATCCTGGAAGACGGCATCTTTGGCCGCTCCCGCAACCTGCTGCTGGCCGCCGGTTACAGCGAAGATCGTCTGAACAAGCTGGATCGTTCCAAGTGGTTTGAACTGGCCATCGAAGATGAAGCCAAGCAGATCGAACTGGAACAGATCGCCGAACAGCATGTCGAGCTCAAAGCCGAGTTCGACAAGAAGTTCGAGAACAAGCGTCGCAAGATTATCCAGGGTGATGATCTGGCGCCGGGCGTACTGAAAATCGTCAAGGTTTACCTGGCAGTGAAGCGTCGCATCCAACCGGGTGACAAGATGGCGGGCCGTCACGGTAACAAGGGTGTTATCTCCAAGATCTGTCCGGTCGAGGATATGCCACATGACGAGTTCGGCCGTCCGGTCGACATCGTACTGAACCCGCTGGGCGTACCATCCCGTATGAACATCGGTCAGATCCTCGAAGTGCATCTGGGCCTCGCGGCCAAGGGTATCGGCGAGAAGATCGACCGCATGATCAAAGAGCAGCGCGAGCTGCACGAGATGCGCGAGTTCCTGCAACAGGTCTATGACCTGGGCGATAAGGACTCCCAGCAAGTGAACATCGCCGAGCTGTCTGACGACGACGTACGTACCCTGGTGGGTAACCTGCGCAAGGGTCTGCCGGTCGCTACACCTGTCTTTGATGGTGCCAAAGAGCGCGAAATCAAGGCCTTGCTGAAGCTGGCCGATCTGCCGGAATCCGGTCAGATCTCCCTGTTCGACGGTCGTACCGGTAACGCCTTCGAGCGTAAGGTCACCGTGGGTTACATGTACATGCTCAAGCTGAACCACCTGGTAGACGACAAGATGCACGCGCGTTCTACCGGTTCGTACAGCCTGGTTACCCAGCAGCCGCTGGGTGGTAAGGCACAGTTCGGTGGTCAGCGGTTCGGTGAGATGGAAGTGTGGGCCCTGGAGGCTTACGGTGCGGCATATACCCTGCAGGAAATGCTGACCGTCAAGTCTGACGATGTGAACGGCCGTACCAAGATGTACAAGAACATCGTGGATGGCGACCACCGTATGGAGCCGGGCATGCCCGAATCCTTCAACGTATTGCTGAAGGAAATCCGCTCTCTGGGTATCAACATCGAGCTGGACGAAGAGTAAGAGCCCGCTCTTATTGTTCGAGAATTGACGTGGGCGCCCCGAGAGGGGCGCCGAGGTTAGACTCCTGACAGGGGAAACACGTGAAAGACTTACTCAAGTTTTTGAAGGCTCAGACCAAGACCGAAGAGTTTGACAGTATCAAGATCGGTCTGGCCTCTCCTGACATGATCCGCTCCTGGTCATTCGGTGAGGTCAAAAAGCCTGAGACCATCAACTACCGGACTTTCAAGCCGGAACGTGATGGTCTGTTCTGCGCCCGTATCTTCGGACCGGTGAAGGACTACGAGTGTCTGTGCGGCAAGTACAAGCGCCTGAAACACCGTGGTGTGATCTGCGAGAAGTGCGGCGTAGAAGTGACCCAGACCAAGGTCCGTCGTGAGCGTATGGGCCACATCGAGCTGGCCAGCCCGACTGCCCACATCTGGTTCCTGAAGTCCCTGCCGTCCCGTATCGGTCTGCTGCTGGACATGACCCTGCGTGACATCGAGCGCGTGCTGTATTTCGAATCCTATGTGGTGATCGAACCCGGCATGACCAACCTCGAGCGCAGCCAGATGCTGTCCGAAGAGAACTATCTGGACGCACTGGAAGAGTGGGGCGACGAATTCGACGCCAAGATGGGTGCCGAAGCAATACTTGCATTGCTGCGCGCCATCGATCTGGAAGGTGAAGTCAAGACCATGCGCGAGGAGCTGGAACAGACCAACTCCGAGACCAAGCGCAAGAAGACCACCAAGCGTCTGAAGCTGATGGAAGCCTTCCTGCAGTCCGGCAACAAGCCGGAGTGGATGATCATGACAGTGCTGCCCGTGCTGCCGCCGGACCTGCGTCCGCTGGTACCGCTGGACGGCGGCCGTTTCGCGACTTCCGATCTGAACGATCTCTACCGTCGCGTGATCAACCGTAACAACCGTTTGAAGCGCCTGCTGGATCTGGCCGCCCCGGACATCATCGTGCGCAACGAAAAGCGCATGCTGCAAGAGTCCGTGGATGCCCTGCTGGACAACGGCCGTCGTGGTCGTGCCATCACAGGTTCCAACAAGCGTCCGCTGAAATCCTTGGCCGATATGATCAAGGGTAAGCAAGGTCGTTTCCGTCAGAACTTGCTGGGTAAGCGGGTCGACTACTCCGGTCGTTCCGTTATCACAGTAGGCCCGACTCTGCGTCTGCATCAGTGCGGTCTGCCGAAGAAGATGGCCCTGGAACTGTTCAAGCCGTTCATCTATGGCAAGCTGGAAACTCGCGGTCTGGCGACCACGATCAAGGCCGCCAAGAAGATGGTGGAGCGTGAAGAAGCCGTCGTTTGGGACATCCTGGACGAAGTGATCCGCGAACACCCGGTCCTGCTGAACCGTGCACCGACCCTGCACCGTCTGGGTATCCAGGCGTTTGAACCGACCCTGATCGAAGGTAAGGCCATCCAGCTGCACCCGCTGGTCTGTGCCGCCTATAACGCGGACTTCGATGGTGACCAGATGGCGGTCCACGTACCGTTGACCCTGGAAGCCCAGCTGGAAGCGCGCGCGCTGATGATGTCTACCAACAACATCCTGTCGCCAGCCTCCGGTGAGCCGATCATCGTTCCGTCCCAGGACGTGGTCTTGGGTCTGTACTACATGACCCGCGCCCGTATCAACGCCAAGGGCGAAGGTATGGTGCTGGCCGGTCCGAAGGAAGCAGAGAAAGTCTATCGCGCCGGTCTGGCCGATCTGCACGCTCGTGTGAAGGTGCGTATCACCGAATACCTGCGTCAGGAAGACGGTTCCCTGCTGCCGCGCACCGAGATGAAGAGCACCACAGTCGGTCGTGCGATCCTGAGCCTGATCCTGCCAAAAGGCATGGAATACGCCCTGATCGACGAGCCGAAGGTTCTGACCGCCGCCGAAGAGGCCGATCTGGCTGCCAATCCGCAGAACTGGATCAAGTACGTCTCCAACAAGGCGCTGGGCAAGAAGCTCATCTCTCGTCTGCTGAACACCTGCTATCGCAAGCAGGGCCTGAAGGATACCGTCATCTTCGCTGACCAGCTGATGTACACCGGTTTCCACTACGCGGCCCTGTCCGGTGCTTCCGTTGGTATCGATGACATGGTCATCCCGGATGCCAAGAAAGACATCATCGCGGCAGCAGAGGCCGAAGTTGCCGAGATCCAGGACCAGTTCCTGTCCGGTCTGGTGACTGCGGGCGAACGCTACAACAAGGTTATCGATATCTGGGCCAGCGCGAACGATCGCGTCTCCAAGGCCATGATGGATAACCTGTCCAAGGAGCGTAACGTCAACTCCCTTGGCGAAGAGGAAGAACAAGCTTCCTTCAACAGCATCTTCATGATGGCCGACTCCGGTGCGCGGGGTTCCGCCGCCCAGATCCGTCAGCTGGCCGGTATGCGTGGCCTGATGGCGAAACCGGATGGCTCCATCATCGAAACGCCGATCGTGGCGAACTTCCGTGAAGGTCTGAACGTACTGCAGTACTTCATCTCCACTCACGGTGCTCGTAAGGGTCTGGCGGATACCGCACTGAAGACGGCGAACTCCGGTTACCTGACTCGTCGTCTGGTTGACGTGGCACAGGACATGGTGATCACCGAGGACGATTGCGGCACAACCGACGGTCTGTGGATGACTCCGCTGATCGAGGGTGGTGACGTGGTCGAGCCGCTGCGTGAGCGCGTGCTGGGCCGTGTGGTCGCCGAAGACGTGATCAAGCCGGGTACCGAAGACGAAGTGCTGGTAGCCCGTAACACCCTGCTCGACGAGCAGCTGTGTGACCAGCTCGAGCGCAACTCCGTCGACCGCGTGAAGGTACGTTCTGCCATCACCTGTGAGACCGACTTCGGTAACTGTGCCCACTGCTACGGCCGTGATCTGGCCCGTGGTCATCTGGTGAACAAGGGTGAGGCTGTCGGTGTTATCGCCGCCCAGTCCATCGGTGAGCCGGGTACCCAGCTGACGATGCGTACCTTCCACATCGGTGGTGCCGCATCCCGAGCCGCTGCCGAGAGCAGCATCCAGGTCAAGAACACCGGTAGCATCAAGCTGCAGAACGCCAAGTTCGTTACCAACAACTCTGACAAGCTGGTTATCACCTCTCGTTCCACCGAGCTGACCATCATGGACGAGATGGGCCGTACCAAGGAAAGCCACAAGCTGCCTTACGGTTCCGTCCTGGAAGTGAAGGATGGCGAGGCCGTGAACGCCGGTGACACCGTCGCGAACTGGGATCCGCATACCCACCCGATCATCACCGAAGTGGCGGGTCGCCTGCACTTCGAACACATGATCGATGGCGTGACCATCACTCGTCAGACCGACGAGCTGACCGGTCTCTCCTCCATCGTCGTGCTGGATGTCAACGAGCGTCCGAGTGCCGGTAAAGAGATGCGTCCGACCGTGAAACTGGTCGACCTGAACGGCAAGGATGTCATGATCCCGGGTACCGATGTTCCCGCCCAGTACTTCCTGCCGGGCAAGGCCATCGTGAACCTGGAAGATGGTGCCAACGTGGGCGTGGGTGACGCGGTTGCGCGTATCCCGCAAGAGTCCAGCGGTACCAAGGACATCACCGGTGGTCTGCCGCGCGTTGCGGATCTGTTCGAAGCACGTCAACCGAAGGAACCGGCTATCCTGGCCGAGATCTCCGGTACCATCTCCTTCGGGAAAGAGACCAAGGGCAAGCGCCGTCTGGTCATCACCCCGACCGACGGTGGCGAGATCTACGAAGAGATGATTCCGAAGTGGCGTCACCTCAACGTGTTCGAAGGTGAAAAAGTTGAGAAGGGTGAAGTGCTGGCGGACGGTCCTGAGTCTGCTCACGACATCCTGCGTCTGCGCGGTATCAGCCCGGTCGCCAACTATATCGCCAACGAAGTGCAGGACGTTTACCGTCTGCAGGGCGTTAAGATCAACGACAAGCACATCGAAGTCATCGTTCGCCAGATGCTGCGTAAGTGCGAGATCCTGAGCGCCGGCGACACCGACCTGATCGAAGGCGAGCAGGTTGAAGTGGCTCGTGTGAAGATTGCCAACCGTAAGTTGGTTGCAGAGGGCAAGGCCCCGGCGACCTACCGTCATATCCTGATGGGTATTACCAAGGCCTCTCTGAGCACCGAGTCCTTCATCTCCGCGGCGTCCTTCCAGGAAACCACCCGGGTTCTGACCGAAGCGGCCGTTGGCGGCAAGCGCGACGAACTGCGTGGCCTGAAAGAGAACGTGATCGTGGGTCGTCTGATCCCGGCTGGTACCGGCTTTGCCTACCACCACAGCCGGATCAACCAGCGTGCCGCCGCAGCCCGTGCTGTCGGTGTACCGCAGGTGACCGCCGATGAGGCTCAGCAAAACCTGGCGGATCTGCTCAACGCTGCCGGCAGTTTTGACGAAGAGTAATCTTCCGCTGCAGTGATGAGAGAGGGCCCCTTCAAGGGGCCCTTTTTTTATTTCCCATCCGGCGCCCGGCGTGCACTGGGCTGGGGCAGGGGATGATCCAGTGCAAGGTTATAGAGCAAAAAATCAAAAAAAGTTGACATTGACTCCCCGCAATTGAAAACTCGGGAAAGTTGAATGGTTATTACAGGGGTAGAACATGGCTGTCGGTATCGAGGAAGTGCTGCTTCCCGAAGATCAACTGAGCGGTCGCGCTTTTACAGACGAAGACAGGGAGTTGTTGCGTTCATATGAGGGCCTCATCGAGGGCCTGGCCGATCTGTTCGGCAAGCACTGCGAGGTGGTCCTCCATTCCCTGGAAAATCTGCATGAGTCAGTGATCAAGATTGCAAATGGCTTTAACACCGGGCGAACCCTGGGGGCGCCCATCACGGATCTGGCGCTGCGGATGCTCAAGGACATCGAGAGCACCGGCCAGGATCACACCCAGAGCTATTTCGCGCGCAGCCGGACCGGTGCGCTGATGAAGTCGAGCACCATCGCCATCCGCAACGGCGAAAAGCAGGTGATCGGCCTCATCTGCATCAACCTGCATATCAATGCGCCTTTCCACGAATTCGTGGCCGAGTTTTTCCCGACCCCGCAACAGGTGGAGCGCCAGTCACCGGAGACCTTCGCCAACAGCGTGGAGGAGCTGGTCGCCCAGACGGTGGACAACACCATCGACGAGATCAACCGCGATCCGACCGTGGCGAACAATGCCAAGAACCGTTTTATCGTGACCCAGTTGTTCGAGAAGGGCATATTTGACATCAAGGACTCGATCAACCTGGTCGCGGACAAGCTGAATATTTCCAAACATACCGTGTATCTCTACATCCGACAGCGCAAGCAGGGTGAAGAAGAGAGCGAGTGAGTTCCATAGAAGGGGACAGACAAGAATGGCTAAAGAAGTGATTGCAACCGAGAAGGCACCTGCCGCAATTGGACCTTATGTACAGGGCACCAAGCTGGGCGAGTTGATCTTTACCTCCGGGCAGATCCCGCTCGATCCCACCACCATGGATATCGTCGCCGGTGGCATCGAGGCCCAGGCCGAACAGGTGATGAAGAATCTGGTTGCAGTATTGAAGGCGGCAGGCTCGGATACCGGCAAGGTCTTGAAGACCACCTGCTTCCTGAGCGACATGAACAACTTCGTGGCCTTCAACCAGGTCTATGCCCGCTACTTCGGTGAGTCCGCACCCGCCCGCTCCTGCGTGGAAGTGGCGCGTCTGCCCAAGGATGTGCTGGTCGAAGTCGAAGCCATCGCCCACATTTAAGCCTGGTAGTCAGGAAGAGCCCCTCCCAGGAGGGGCTTTTTCGTCTTTGAGGTAGAATGGTTGCATATCCTTGCAGGAGTCCGGACATGAGTCTGAGTTTTGCCCTGCTGGTCACCGGGCCCGCCTACGGCACCCAGACGGCCAGCACCGCCTATCGCTTCGCGCTGGGCCTCATCGAACAGGGTCATCGCCTATCCCACCTGTTCTTCTATCAGGACGGTGTCCATAACGGCAGCGGTCTGCACGCCCCTGCCTCCGATGAGACCGACCTGGTGGCGCTCTGGCGCGAGCTGGCCCTGGCTCAGGGCATCGCCATCGATGTGTGTGTCGCCGCCGCCATGCGGCGTGGCGTGCTCGACGAGACCGAGGCCAGAGGAGTCGGCAAGGCGCAGTTCAACCTGCAGGCACCGTTTCGCCTGAGCGGTCTGGGGCAACTGGCCGAGGCCAGTTTGACCGCCGATCGCTTCGTGCAGTTCTAGGGGGAGAGATGAGCAAGATTGCCTTTATCTGCCGGCGGGGTCCCCACGGCACGGCGCACGGCCGGGAAGGGCTAGACGCCCTGCTGGCAACCTCGGCGTTGACCGAGTCGCTGGCCCTGTTCCTCATCGGTGACGGGGTGCTGCAACTGCTCAACGCGCAGCAGCCGCAGGCCATACTGCAGCGCCACTATGCACCCACCTTCAAGATGTTGGAACTGTATGACATCGAGGAGGTCTATGTCTGTGCGGCCTCGCTCGCGGAGCGGGGCCTAGTGGCCTCGGATCTGCTGATCCCCGTGACGCCCTTGTCCCCCGATGAGATCCGCCGTGAGTGGGGGCGTTGCAGCACCCACATCAGTTTCTGAGGTGCCCATGATACAGCTGGTATTGAGTTCTCCCTTCCTCGGCCAGGGGCTGGAGCAGGCCCTGCGTTATCGCGATGCCTCGGATCCCCTGGTGCTGATGCAGGACGCGGTAGTGGCGGCAGCGGCCCCCATGTGGTGCGAACGGCTGGCCGGGATCCCGCTCTATGTGATGGGGGAAGACCTGCAGGCGCGGGGATTGCAGGGACGGATCGGGATGGAACTCGACATGGCCGGCCTGATCGCGCTGATCGCCGAGCAGGGATCGCCGCAGACCTGGGCCGATTAGTTTTGGTTTTTAGCTGATAACTCAGATGGTTAACAGAATCCTGTACTGCCGTGATTTGCCCGTCCGGCGCACAAATTGTATAAATCTTGACTCCCCCGACAACAGGGCATAAAATTTCGCGTCCCCGTATCTGCGGGGAGGATTTTTCACACGTTTATGAAGTCATTATCAGGAGCCTTTTGATGGCAACTATTAACCAGTTGGTTCGCAAGCCGCGCGTCAAGCTCGTTGTAAAAAGCAACGTGCCGGCGCTGGAAGCGTGCCCTCAGAAGCGTGGCGTATGCACCCGTGTATACACCACCACCCCGAAGAAGCCTAACTCTGCACTGCGTAAAGTGTGCCGTGTACGTCTGACCAACGGCTTCGAAGTCACCTCCTACATCGGCGGTGAAGGTCACAACCTGCAGGAGCACTCTGTTGTTCTGATCCGTGGCGGTCGTGTCAAGGATTTGCCAGGTGTTCGTTATCACACCGTTCGTGGTGCGTTGGACTGTGCCGGTGTTAAAGACCGTAAGCAGGCTCGCTCCAAGTATGGCGTGAAGCGTCCGAAAGCTTAATGGTTCTCCGTTAAGTAAGGCCAAACGTTAATTCGTTTCTAGTTAGATAACTTTCTAGTTTTGGGTAACCCCTGAAGTTCACGGAGAATTTGAAATGCCAAGACGTCGTGTTGTTGGTCAGCGTAAAATCCTGCCGGATCCCAAGTTCGGATCTGAGCTGCTGGCCAAATTCGTCAACGTAGTAATGGTTGACGGTAAGAAATCTGTTGCAGAAGCCATCGTATACGGTGCCCTGGACATCATTGCCACCAAATCTGGCAAAGAGCACCTGGCCCTGTTCGAAGTCGCTCTGGACAACATTCGTCCGGCCGTCGAGGTTAAATCTCGTCGTGTCGGTGGTGCAACCTATCAGGTGCCGGTAGAAGTTCGCCCGGTACGTCGCAATGCCCTGGCAATGCGCTGGTTGGTTGATGCCGCTCGTAAACGTGGTGAAAAATCAATGGCTCAGCGTTTGGCTGGCGAGCTGCTGGATGCCGCTGACAATAAGGGTTCGTCTGTCAAGAAACGTGAAGACGTTCACCGTATGGCTGAAGCGAACAAGGCTTTCGCTCACTTCCGCTGGTAATCCGCCTGCGCAGGGCCTTCAGGCTCTGCGCACCTTCAGTTATCTAGGGGTACGCTCCTAGTAAGAGGATGACAATGGCTCGTACAACCCCCATTGAGCGTTATCGTAATATCGGTATCTCCGCTCACATCGACGCCGGTAAGACTACAACTACCGAGCGCGTTCTGTTTTACACCGGTGTAAGTCACAAGATCGGTGAAGTTCACGATGGCGCCGCCACCATGGACTGGATGGAACAGGAACAAGAGCGTGGTATCACCATCACCTCCGCCGCGACCACCGCTTTCTGGTCCGGTATGGGCAAACAGTTCCAACCGCACCGTATCAACATCATCGATACCCCGGGCCACGTTGACTTTACTATCGAAGTAGAGCGTTCAATGCGTGTTCTGGACGGTGCCGTGATGGTGTACTGTGCCGTAGGTGGCGTACAGCCACAGTCTGAGACCGTATGGCGTCAGGCTAACAAGTACAAGGTTCCCCGTATCGCGTTCGTCAACAAGATGGACCGTACCGGCGCCAACTATCTGCGCTGCGTTGAGCACATCAAGACCCGTCTGAAAGGCGTGCCGGTTCCCCTGCAACTGAACATCGGTGCAGAAGAGAACTTCAAGGGTGTTATCGACCTGGTCAAGATGAAAGCCATCAACTGGAGCGAAGCCGATCAGGGCGTATCCTTCGACTACGAAGACGTCCCGGCCGAGTTGCTGGAACAGGCGCAAGAAATGCGCATGAACCTGGTTGAAGCCGCTGCCGAAGCGTCTGAAGACCTGATGGAAAAATACCTGGGTGGTGAAGAACTGACCGAGGAAGAGATCAAGCAAGCTCTTCGTCAGCGCGTTCTGAACAACGAAATCATCCTGGTTACCTGTGGCTCCGCGTTCAAGAACAAGGGCGTACAGGCCATGCTGGATGCCGTGGTTGACTATCTGCCGGCACCGACCGACGTAGCAGCCATCGACGGTCTGAAGCTGGATGGCGAGACCAAAGACGAGCGTCACGCTTCCGATGACGAACCGTTCGCTGCTCTGGCATTCAAGATTGCTACCGACCCGTTCGTAGGCAACCTGACCTTCTTCCGCGTTTACTCCGGTGTGGTTAACTCCGGTGACTCCGTGCTGAACTCTGTCAAAGAGAAGCGCGAGCGTTTTGGCCGTATCGTTCAGATGCACGCCAACAAGCGTGAAGAGATCAAAGAAGTTCGCGCAGGTGACATCGCTGCTGCCATCGGTCTGAAAGACGTGACCACCGGTGACACCCTGTGTGACGAGAAGGCCCCGATCATCCTGGAGCGTATGGAGTTCCCGGAGCCGGTAATCTCCATCGCGGTTGAGCCGAAAACCAAGGCTGACCAAGAGAAGATGGGTCTGGCACTCGGCCGTCTGGCGCAGGAAGATCCGTCTTTCCGCGTATGGACCGACGAAGAATCTGGCCAAACCATCATCGCCGGTATGGGCGAGCTGCACCTGGACATCATCGTTGACCGTATGCGTCGCGAGTTCAAGGTAGAAGCGAACGTAGGTAAGCCGCAGGTTGCCTACCGTGAAACCATCCGCGATACCGTCAAGGATATCGAAGGCAAGCACGCCAAGCAGTCCGGTGGTCGTGGTCAGTACGGTCACGTTGTGATCGACATGTACCCGCTGGAAGAAGGCAAAGCCTACGAGTTCGTCAACGACATCAAGGGCGGCGTCATTCCGGGTGAATTCATCCCGGGCGTGGACAAGGGTATCCGTGAGCAGCTGAAATCCGGCCCGCTGGCAGGTTATCCGGTAATGGATCTGGGCGTGCGTCTGCACTTCGGTTCTTACCACGATGTCGACTCCTCCGAACTGGCGTTCAAGATCGCTGCTTCCATGGCGTTCAAGGCTGGCTTCATGAAGGCAAGCCCGGTTCTGCTCGAGCCGATCATGAAGGTCGAAGTTGAGACTCCGGAAGACTACATGGGCGACGTGATCGGTGACCTGAACCGTCGTCGTGGCCTGATCGAAGGTATGGAAGACGGCCCGTCCGGCAAGATCGTACGTGCCCTGGTGCCGCTGGCCGAGATGTTCGGTTATGCGACCGCCCTGCGTTCCGCTACCCAAGGTCGCGCTTCCTACGCCATGGAATTCGCCAAGTATCACGATGCCCCGACCAACGTCGCCCAGGCCGTGATCGAAGAGCGCAAATCCAAGTAATTTATGATTCCCCGCCTACGACGGTAGGCGGGTTTAACCTAGAAGGACTACGTCGTGTCTAAAGAAAAATTTGAGCGTAATAAACCGCACGTTAACGTCGGCACCATCGGCCACGTTGACCACGGTAAAACCACCCTGACCGCCGCCATCACCAACGTGCTGGCCAAGCACTTCGGTGGTAAAGCTTTCGCCTTCGACCAGATCGACAAGGCGCCGGAAGAGCGTGAGCGTGGTATCACCA
>NZ_JBOFLJ010000033.1:0-2427 GCF_051657805.1 Aeromonas sp.
GGAGCCCTTTGTCATCATTGAGGCGGGTAAGGAAAGGGTACCCCGCCTGGAAGCACTCAGTATGATAGATGGTCCCACAGGGAAGAGCCCATACTGTCCCGTTGTCTTGAAGTGGGAATCCTTCGGACCCGAACACACAGAGGAGGTCGGGGGAGTGGGCCGAGGTGACGCTCTTATGACAGCCCGCGCACCGCCTCCGCCTGATGTCGGTGCCAACCCGATGGCTGGGCACGGGGAGGTAACTCCATCCTGTCCCTACGCAGGGTGAGCACATGGGGGGGCACATGGAGCAACACGAACGGCAGGTGAGACTCATAGCGGCAGCAAAGTGGCAAGGAGGAGGGGAGGTACACGCCCACTTCCTTGACGTATCGGGCCACTCGGCCCCACTGGCGTTGTAGGATGCGGGGGATGAGGAAGACTCCGTGGGTGTTGTAGGGGGACTGGACCCATTTTTGGAGGTAGGCCGATATGACTTGACGGCCGCACTCGGGCGGGGGAGTCCACAGGGTGGCCTGGTCGTAGATCTCATCCAAGGCAGTAGGGGAACTGTAGGAGAGATGAGAGAGGGAGGCGAGGCCTAAGGTCTGGCGGACCCATTCTCCAAGGTTGGTGGTGTACGGGACCGAGTCGAACAAGCGTTGGTTGATCCCCGCCACCCGTCGCTCTGGTGCCAGCCAGAGACCGCGGCTGAGTCCATCCGTTCCTTGGTCGATCATGAGCCGTCCTGGGATGTGGACTACCTCTAGCCGGCACCCCAACTTCTGGCACAGCTCCTTGATCTGGGTAACCAGGGCATGGAGGGCGGGGCTTCTGGAGCTTCCTTGGTTAACTATAAAATAGCTCACCAAGTTGTCGCTTAGACAGAAAACCAGTTTGTCCCGGAGGCGTTCCGTGTCTTCCTCGAGGAGGAGGGCTTCAAGGATGGTCCTGACTTCTGTCCAGTTGGAGGTGTGGGGAGCAGTTCGCGCACCCCAGACTCCCATCCAGAGCTCCACTCCCGGGGAGGCTCGTTGGTCTGGAGTGAGTTCATAGAACTCGGTAGTGCCTCCGGTCCCCGTGCCACTCCCATCGCCCCATTTGATCACGATCCCGGAACAGGTGGCTCGTCCTGTGGTACTCCCCGGGGCCTCTAACAAATGGGCCCTCCACCAGTGTAGGGCTGTCAGACTGCTTGGAGAGAGGTGGGCATGGGTGTAGTATTTTGCTGCCCCATGCGTGGCCATTCCCCCCTCAAGCCGATGCAGGTCATCATATAAAGAGCGCAGATGTGATTGGCCGATGTGTTGGGGGGTGGCTTCGACCACTGACTGAAGGACCCCGGTGATTATGGCTAGGCTGAGTCGGGATAGGTTGGACCCTCAGGGTCGAGCTAGCAGGAAATCCACACTCGCGATACACCTGGAGATCTTGCTGGGGGGTATGTGTAGCGTAGGAGTGCCTCTAGTGTCATACCAGAAACCGCAGTACTTCTGGACCTGTTTGGGGTGGGAGGTCTTCACGGGCTGGCAGATCAACCCCAGCCGGACGGTGAGGTCCATGAAAGCCGTGAGTGCTTCACAACAATCCTCTGCGGTTTGGGCGTGAATTTTGAAGTCGTCCACGAAACCAAAGAGTAGAGCGACGGGTGACCCATTCTCTCGGAGTCCGACATGCCCGTGTCCTAGTTTGGGGTCGTAGGTGTTGTCCTCCAGGGCGCGCCTCCATGTGTTTTCCTGGTAGGCGACCGCCCTGAAGATCTCTGCCTCCTTCCGCAGCATATCCATTACTCCCTCCCCGGAGCGGCAAGCGATGGATGGGCTATTTACCGATCCCATGGGAAGGCCCACGTACCACAGGTGTTCGCCCGTGACGGGGTGGATTATCCCGATGAGGTCCCGCTCTTCCGGTAGAGTCATGAAGTTGTGGAAGTGTTTGCTGGCGTCTGCAATGGCTGACCACCCCCCAGAGTAGAGGTGTGGGAGGATGTCTTTTGAGGAGGGGAGGAAGATGGGTTCTAAACCACAGCACCCGTTTTGCCCGCCTCTTCTCATGTCTGCAATACACCTCCATTGCCCGGGCTGTCCGGGTTTTGGCACCACAAAGAGAGGACACACTCGTCTCAAGGGGCGAGTAGCTTTTCGGACTACCCCGAGTGCTTTGAGTTCTTCGACGAAAGTGCAGACCACTTCAAGTTGTTCGGGGGTGAGCGGGGGGTTGTCTACTATTTCATCTCCCGGGTCCACCAGGAAACGCATACTGGAACCCACTCGGATGGCCTCCCGGTGGAGTTCGGGGAATTCCCACCAAAGCAGCTGTAGATACTTGGGGCCTTCGTCCGTGTAGTTCTTTCGGTGGGTGTCGAGGGCGTCTAAACCTTCGAGCCAGAGTTGCTCTTCATCTGGGCGTCCTTGGATGACTTCTCGGAGCTTGGCGACCCGCTCCTGG
>NZ_JBOFLJ010000034.1:0-1215 GCF_051657805.1 Aeromonas sp.
GGAGGAGGAAGTCGGCGAAGGAGGAGCCAGATTCTTCCATGATGTATTTGCCAGCTACACGTCAAATGGCAGAGCCAATGGAGATGGGACGAAGCTTGGCGGGGTCGGCGGGGTCTTTGTGTAGGGCCATGAAGTGACTAGCAGCAATGTGTGGGACAATGGAGGATGGAACCTGGTTGTTGATGACAAGGGACAGGAAGGAGGCGAACCGGTCAAAGTAAGGCTTGGTGGTGGAGTGTGGTGGCTGGTAGAGGGCAAATGCGCGGAGGGTGTCTGGAAGATCACCAAATGGGCCGGCAGCTGTGCCTTTGCGGAGGCGGATGAGAGCACGGTGAAGGGTCTCCTTGCAGACATGTAGTGTTGCAGGGGTATGGTGGCGGGTGGGACGATGATGGGACTGATAGCTGGTGGGTGGAGGGTATAGCTTTTGGCAAATGGCTTGAGCTTCTTCAGTCATCTTGGCAACAGACATAGCCTGAGTGATGCGGGCATAAGCAGTGTGGTAGTTATCCTCATCAGCGGCAAGTTGGGCGGCAACATCATAGGCAGGGGGTGTGGTAGTGGTGGTGGGGGGAGGAGCCAAGAGGGCTGCATCATACAGGACTGAGAGGTGGCCCTGCTTGAACAGGTGAAGGCGGTGGCGAACAATGGCGTTGACGGAGTCGCGGCAGGAGGGAGGCCTGGGGTGAAGGATCAGCATGTCAAATATGATCATGAGTTTCCATAACGGGGCAGGGTCCTGAAGTTCAGATGAGATTGAGGGATCGCGGGTGATGGTGGAGGCCGTGTTGATCCAGGAGATGGCATGGCCAAGGGAGCAGTGATAAAGAGCACGGGTGCTGCTGTCAAGCTTGCGCCAAAGGTTGGTGCGGTATGCGGGTGGGGAGGGAGTGAGCTGGAGCAGCCAGTGGAGGGCGCTTGTCCAATGGGTGGGGGAAGCATTGCGGAGGGTGTTGGTGATTATGGCTAAGTTCGTGGTGTGTGTGGGAGGGGGAGGTCGATGCTGGCGAGTGTTGTGGCCAGCGAGGTATTGAGGCATGGTGAAGACACCGTTAGTGGAGTTACAGGTGGGGCACAGGATGAGGCCTGCATTGGTGAGTGGGGTGGTGTCATAGGTGGCGAAGGACTTGTTGGGGTGGGAGCGTCGTAAGTGATCCTGTAGCTGGGAGAGGGTGTGTAGAGGGTGGAGAGGCGTACAGAAAGGGCAGGGGTGGG
>NZ_JBOFLJ010000035.1:0-1174 GCF_051657805.1 Aeromonas sp.
GTCTTGCTGAGGGGGTCTTCGAAGGACCAGCTGATGGTGCTTCAGAAGGGGAAGAGGATGGTCCCGTGGATGGCCGTGCAGATGGACTGACGGAAGGCACCACCGATGGCCCCCCAGATGGACCCGTCGATGGATCACCAGAGGGTGACATGGATGGTGCAGATGATGGAATACTGGACGGCAGCACAGAAGGGGAAGTGGATGGGCTCACTGAAGGTTGTCCTGATGGAGAGCTAGAAGGCAACAATGATGGACCAACAGAGGGAGCCTCTGAGGGTGACCTGGATGGGACATTGGACGGGGACAACGAAGGTGACAGAGAAGGCCCAGCTGAAGGAGAGGCTGATGGTGTCTCAGAGGGGCCAGATGATGGCACATTGGAGGGGGCAGTGGAGGGACCAGAGGATGGTGAATTGGAGGGGTCCACAGATGGGGATGTTGAGGGGGGCAAAGACGGTCCAGCAGAGGGAACCTTAGAGGGCGCAACCGATGGTCCATCCGAGGGCAAGGCTGAAGGTGCTGTTGATGGCTTGTTGGTGGGCCTTTTGGTAGGAGCTGCACTTGGTTGAAATGATGAAAAGGTTGGATTCTCGGATGGGATTGTTGATGGATTCCTGGATGGGCTGATGGAAGGGCTGCCAGAGGGGCCTTCAGAGGGACCCGTTGAGGGCTGCCCTGAAGGGCTGGTGGAGGGACCAGTGGATGGCATAGCGGACGGCCCGGAGGACGGTGACAAAGAAGGGCCAAATGAAGGCTCCTCAGAGGGTGACATGGACGGACTCGTTGATGGGGATGACGAAGGCCGCGAGGAGGGAGAGGTCGAGGGTGACAGAGAAGGCCCAGTTGAAGGTGCCAAAGATGGACTCAGGGAAGGACTGGTGGAGGGCCCAACAGATGGGGACCTTGAGGGGGATTCCGAAGGCCCAACCGATGGTGTTGCTGAGGGGGTCTTCGAAGGACCAGCTGATGGTGCTTCAGAAGGGGAAGAGGATGGTCCCTTGGATGGGCGTGCAGATGGACTGACTGAAGGCACCACCGATGGGCCCCCAGATGGACCAGCCGATGGATCACCAGAGGGTGACATGGATGGTGCAGATGATGGAGTACTGGAGGGCAGCACAGAAGGGGAATTGGATGGGCTCACTGAAGGTTGTCCCGATGGAGAGCTAGAAGG
>NZ_JBOFLJ010000036.1:0-160327 GCF_051657805.1 Aeromonas sp.
CAAAAATTGTTTTTGATGCTCGATGCTGTGAGTGCCCACACAGATTGCTTGATTCAAATTGTTAAAGAGCGACGCAGCTTTTGGCTGCTGCGGGAGTGGCATTCTACTCAACCGCCTTCTCGAGTCAAGCCTTATTTTAAAAGGCTTTTCGAGGCACCGACTGGCTTGATTGCGTTGCCGCTTGCCCTGTCGATGGAGGCGCATTATAGGGAGCTGAAACTTTCTGGCAAGGGGATTATTGCAAAAAGATGACACCTGCAGTTCGTTCGCTCATTAATCAGACAAACTGCTCTCTTGGTGCCCAGAATGGGCCTCAGATGTGCGTCTTTTATTGCTCTGGGCAAGTGACGGATGTCGGCAGATCAAACTTGCATCGAATTGGCTTTTCCCGATGTCATAACCATGATGATCGGGGTCCCGCCTTCGGGTAACATAGCGCCCCTTTGCGATTTCACACTCTTGGGCTTTGGAGAGTTTAATGCCTTTTGCACTTGGCCAGCGTTGGATTAGTGATACAGAGACGGATCTGGGATTGGGAACTGTCGTTGCTGTAGAAGGACGCATGGTTACCCTGATGTTTCCGGCTACCGGTGAGAACCGCATGTATGCCAAAGAAGAAGCGCCGGTCACCCGGGTCAGCTTCAATGTGGGCGATCAGATAGTCAGTCATGAAGACTGGACCATGTTGGTCGAAGAGGTGCAGGAGAAGGACGGGCTGCTTATATATGTCGGCGTGCGTACCGACAATGAAGAACCCGTCGTCCTCAAGGAAGTGTTTCTCAGCAACTTCATCAAATTCAACAAGCCGCAGGATCGTCTGTTCGCCGGTCAGATCGACCGCATGTCCCGCTTCACCCTGCGCTACGAAGCCCTGATCAACCAGCATCAGCGCCGCCGTAACCCGACCCGGGGTCTGGCGGGCGGCAAGGTCAGCCTGATCCCCCATCAGCTCTATATTGCCCATGAAGTGGGTCATCGTTACGCCCCCCGTGTGCTGCTGGCCGACGAGGTGGGTCTGGGCAAGACCATAGAAGCGGGCATGGTCATCCATCAGCAGCTGCTGTCCGGCCGTGCCCAGCGCGTGCTGATCCTGCTGCCGGAAACCTTGCAGCACCAGTGGCTGGTCGAGATGATGCGCCGCTTCAACCTGCACTTCTCCCTGTTCGACGAGGAGCGCTGCATCGAGGCCTTCGCCGATGCCGAGAATCCGTTCGAGACGGAGCAACTGGTCATCTGCAGCCTCGACTTCCTGCGCAAGAAGCGTCGCCGCTTCGAGCAGGTGCTGGAAGCCGAGTGGGATCTGCTGGTCGTCGACGAGGCCCATCATCTGGAATGGAGCGAGGAGGCCCCGAGCCGCGCCTACGAGATGGTCGAGGCCCTGGCCGAACAGGTCCCCGGCGTGCTGCTGCTGACCGCGACCCCGGATCAGCTCGGTCACCAGAGCCACTTCGCCCGTCTGCGCCTGCTCGACCCCGAGCGTTTCTACGACTACGAGGCCTTCCTCGCCGAGGAGCAGGCCTATGGCCAGGTTGCCAGCGCAGCCCAGGAGCTGCTGGCCGGCGAGGCCTTGAGCGACGAGGCCAAGCAGATCCTCGCCAGCCAGCTCGATGGGCTGGATCTGGCCGATGCCGCCGCTCGTCAGCAGGCGGTCGGCAAGCTGCTGGATCAGCATGGCACCGGCCGGGTACTGTTCCGCAACAGCCGCGCGAACATTCAGGGCTTCCCCGAACGTCACCTCAACGTCTACCCCATGCCGCTGCCGGAGCAGTACAAGACCGCCATCAAGGTGATGGGCATGATGGGGGGCAACGGTGGCGATCTGCAGACCCGCGCCTTGCGCTACCTCTATCCGGAGAAGATCTTCCAGCAGTTCGAGGGAGATAACGCCAGTTGGACCCAGTTTGACCCGCGCGTCGACTGGCTGCTGGAGCTGCTGCTCGGTGCCCGCCAGCAGAAGGTGCTGGTGATCTGCTCCGAGGCCGCCACCGCCCTGGCGCTGGAGGAGGCGCTGCGCACCCGCGAGGGGATACGTGGCACCGTATTCCACGAGGGCATGTCCATCCTGGAGCGGGACAAGGCCTCCGCCTATTTCGCCCAAGAGGAGAGCGGCGCCCAGATACTGCTCTGCTCCGAGATTGGCTCGGAGGGGCGCAACTTCCAGTTTGCCAGCCACCTGGTGCTGTTCGATCTGCCCCTCAACCCGGACCTGCTGGAACAGCGCATCGGTCGCCTGGACCGCATCGGCCAGCAGAACACCGTCGAGATCCACGTCCCCTACCTGACCGGCACCGCCCAGCGGGCACTGCTCTGCTGGTATCACGACGGCCTGGATGCCTTCGAGCAGACCTGCCCCACCGCCCGTCCCATCTTCGAAACGGTGCGCGACGAGCTGTTCGAGCTGCTGGCCGCCAACGAGGAGAACCAGGAAACCCTGGATGCCTTGCTGACCAAGACCCGAGAGCTGCACGAGCCGCTCAAGGCCAGGCTGGAGCAGGGCCGCGATCGCCTGCTGGAGATCCACTCCAGCGGAGGAGCCGCCGCCCAACAGCTGGTCGACAAGCTGGCTGCCGAGGATGACGATACCGGCATGATCTCCTTCGCCCTCAAGATGTTCGACGAGATCGGCGTCAATCAGGACGACAGGGGAGAGAATGCGCTGGTGCTGACACCGGGGGATCACATGCTGATGCCGAGCTTCCCGGGCCTGCCTCAGGATGGCATGACCATCACCTTCGATCGTTCCACCGCCCTGGCGCGGGACGACATGGCGCTGCTCTCCTGGGAGCATCCCATCATGCGGGGGGGGATAGACCTGATCCTGGGGTCGGAGATAGGCGCGACCTCGGTTGCCCTGCTCAAGAACAAGGCGCTGCCGGTCGGCTCCATCCTGCTTGAGCTGATCTTCGTGGCCGAGTCTGCCGCCCATCCCCAGCTCTATCGCTTCATGCCGCCGACTCCGATCCGCTTGTTGATGGACAAGAATGGTCAGAACCTCGGTGAGAAGGTGGCGTTCGATGCCTTCAACCGCCAGCTGACCCCGGTCAATCGCCACCTCGGCAGCAAGCTGGTGACGGCGTCCCAGCCGGTGATCCACGGTCTCATCGGCAAGGGGCAAGTCATCGCCGAAGAGCTGAAGGCGGGCATAGTCGACAAGGCGCGGGCACAAATGGCGCAGACCCTGCAGCAGGATCTGGACAGGCTGGAGGCGCTCAAGGCGGTCAATCCGAACGTGCGCGACAGCGAGCTGGATTATCTGCGCAATCTGCAGGCAGAATTGCACCACCTGATCGATCAGACCCAACTCAAGCTGGATGCCATCCGCTTTATCGTGGTCACCCATAACTGACAAGGTAGTAAAGGTGCATAGCCGGCTGCCATGCACCTTATTTATCGTGGTCACCCATAACTCAGTCACTGATGGGGTCTGTCCCCTGGATGAAAGATGCAAGACGCTACATTTGAATACTCACCGCCTCTGGAACCCTGGCTCGATATCCTGTTCAAGGACAGGGACATCATGGTGGTCAACAAGCCCACCGGCCTGCTCAGCGTGCCCGGGCGCGGCCCCGAGAATGAAGACAGCGTCCTGCACAGGGTCAAGCAGCAACACCCCAAGGCGGCGGCGGCCCATCGACTCGACATGTCCACCACCGGCGTGATCGTCATCCCCCTCACCCCGAATTCCCATCGGGAGCTGAGCCGCCAGTTCCGCGAACGGGAGACCGAGAAGCACTACCTCGCCTGGGTGTGGGGGGAGCCTGAAGCGGACTCGGGTCAGGTCGATCTGCCGCTGTGCGTGGACTGGCCCAATCGTCCCAGACAGAAGGTGGATTTCGAGGAGGGGCGTCACGCCCTGACCCTGTGGGAGAAACTCAAGGTGGAGAACGGCAACAGCCTGATCAAGCTGACCCCCATCACGGGCCGCTCCCATCAGCTGCGGGTACACATGCTGGAACTGGGTCACCCCATCCTCGGGGACAACCTCTATGCCCATCCCGAGGCGCTGGCTGCCGCGCCGCATCTTTACCTGCATGCGGCCAGCCTGACCATCACCCACCCCCGCAGCGGTGAGCGCATGAGCTTCGAGGCCCCCGCCCCCTTCTCGTGCTGAATCGGATCGATGTTGAATAAGAAAAGCCCCCATCCATGGATGGGGGCTTTTTTATCAGGATCAGACGTGGATATTGATGTTGTTTCCCAGTGACCCCGTCGCCGACGGAGTCGGTGCCTGGGCTGGCTGGGCGGCCGTCTGCAGCAGTTTCAGGGCGGTTTCCCCATCCTGAAGTTGCTGTTTTTTCGCCAGACTGGCCACCATCAAGGCAGAACCATATGACGAGGATGCAGTGCTAGAAATGTCCATTGTGTACCTCCTGCCTAAGCACTATCGGCCCCGATTCCCAAAACATGAGGCATTGACCATCAGATGAGACATGCCTTGTCCGGTATCCGTCTGGCCAACCAGCGCTCCTCCATCTCTAGCAGGGTCTGATAGGCCTTCGCCGCCTGCTCCGGCCGGCTGAACAGATAGCCTTGCCCGTAGAGGTGGATGTCGGTCAGCGCGCGCAGCACGTCGAGCTGACCCTGGCTCTCTATCCCCTCGCACACCAGCTTCTTGCCCAGCATGGAGCCCATCCGGCAGATATTGGCGACCAGCTCGGCCGCCTCCACCGAGGTGTCTATGCCCTGTATGAAGGATCTGTCTATCTTCACCTTGCTCACCGGCAGCTTCTGCAGATAGCTGAGGGAGGAGTAACCGGTGCCGAAGTCATCCAGCGCCAGCTGGACCCCCTGTTGATTGAGGTCCTGCATCAGTTGCAGGGAGTTCTTCACCTCCCGCATGGTGGTGTCTTCGGTCACCTCAAGCACCAGGCTGGCGGCGGGGATGTGGTGGTCCATCAGAGCCTTGGCCACCAGTTTCAACAGGTTGCGCTGATACATGCCGGGAGAGATGTTGACACACATCTGCAGGTCGACCAGCCCCAGGTGCTGCCACTTGTGCAACTGCTCGCAGGCGGTATTGAGGATCCAGCTGCCGAGTTTCTCCGCTAGCTGGAACTCTTCCGCCACCTGGATCACCTCGTTGGGCGGGATGAAGCCGAGCTCGGGATGACGCCAGCGCAGCAGGGCCTCCACCGCCTCGCAGCGACCGCTCTCCAGATTGACGATGGGCTGGTAGTAGAGCTCGAGGGCGTTGTGCTCAAGGGCCATCACCATGTCTGAGGCCAAGTGCTTGCGCCTGGCGGTCTCATTGAGCAGGGAGTTATCGTAGATGACGTAAGGCACGTGGGTCTTGCGGCTGTGGAACAACGCCTGCTCCGCCCGGCTGAGCAGCTCCTGGGTCTGATTGCTGTCCATGGGGAAGAAGGCGATGCCTATGCCAACCTCCAGCCGGAAGGGGTAGTTGTCGATGAGAATGTCCTGCTTGAGGGCATAGAGTATTCTCGCCACCAGTTCCCTCACCTGCCGCAGATCGCTCCCCTCCCGCTGCAGCATGGCCAGTTGATCCCCCCCGAGGCGGGCGATCCACTCTCCGTTCTCGCACAGGGCGCTCAAACGCTTCGCCAGTTCCTGCAACAGGATGTCCCCAGTGCTGTAGCCGAACTTGCTGTTGATGTCCCGGAAATCGTTGATATCCACCAGCACCAGGCCGAATGGCGTATCCCGGCTGACGTAGGACTCCATCTTCTCCAGCAGTGCCAGCCGGTTGGCGAGGCCGGTCAACGGGTCGATCCGGGCCATCCTGAAGTGCCGCCTGGCTTCACGTATCAGCAAGCCACTGAGCAGAATGACCGAGATCACCAGACCGGACACCATGAACAACAGCGCATTGCGCAACTGGCCGAAGCGCTTGTCATTGCCCGAATAGACATTGATGTTGTTCTGCATGACGGAGGCGAGGGAGTAAGAAAGAGGCTCCTGCAAGGGGGCGATCCGCATCAGGATCTGCTGATAATCCGGCGTACCCGGCTTCAAATCCACCAGTTTAGGCTCGATTTCCCGAATGTTGCTCTCGGTCAATTGGACTAGGCGCAGGGTCTTTTGATTGTCTCCCAGACTCTTGCGCAACTGACCGCTCAGCAATATGGGGGTCCGGCTCCAGAGGATGTCGTAGCGCAGCAGCAGGGCATCGTGATCTATGCCCCCATAGTGGTAAATCTCAACCGCATTGAGGAAGCGACCCAGCTCGAGTTGCAGCTGCATCAGGGCCCAGGAGACATCATAGGTGTACTTTTCCATCACCCGGGTCGCATTCTGTATCTGCACCAGGCAGTACAGAGTGCTTCCCGTGAACAGCAAGATGGATAGATAGAGAACGCCGAGTAAGGGCCAGGCCCTGGTCTTCGCTTTCACCCTGAACTCCCGCAAGCCACCGTCATTACTGCTGAATATCGATCGAAGTCAACTGCCAGATCATCATGTCGGTGAATTCTGACCGTCTGATCTCCGGGTGCTGATCCAATGGCAGAATAAACCACAGGGGCCCCTTGTCACGTACCCGCATGGTCATCCCATCGTCCTGCCAAGCTAGGATGGGATCATACTGCTTGACCTTATCCCAGTTGACCCTGATCTGGAAACTGTTCAGGGCGGTGAGCGTGATGCTCTTGCCCTTGGCCCCCACCGCCGTCATCACGTCCGCCAGCTTGGGCCCCACGTATTTATGCGGCTTGTCCACCCAGGGGTTGCTGGTCAGGATTTCATGCTGCGGCAGGGCCTGGATCATGGCCAGATCGAAGGCCACCTCCTCATTGCTCGGATCGACGGGCTCCACATCCCCCGTTACCTTGAGGATCACGGGGCCGGTCGGGGCCGCCAACACCATGGCTGGCAAGCACAAGGAAAACAGTAATGGAATCAAACCTAAATTACGCATCTTCACCTCAGCTGATTTCACTATCAATAAATCCAGTTTAGTAGTACTAAAAAAAACGGCTCGCAAATGCGAGCCGTTTGATAACAATGGAGTGATTACATCATACCCATGCCGCCCATGCCACCCATATCAGGCATGGCCGGTGCATCTTTCTTCGGCAGCTCGGTGACCATGCACTCAGTGGTGATCATCAGGCCGGCGATGGAAGAGGCGAACTGCAGGGCAGAACGGGTTACCTTGGTCGGATCCAGGATACCCATGGCCAGCATGTCACCGTACTGTTCGGTGTAGGCGTTGTAACCGAAGTTACCTTCACCGTTCTTCACCGCGTTGGCGATGACGGAGGCTTCTTCGCCGGCGTTGATGACGATCTGACGCAGCGGGGCTTCCATGGCGCGCAGGGCGACCTTGATACCCACGTTCTGGTCTTCGTTGTCACCACGCAGGTTGGCCAGCTTGGCGGCAGCGCGTACCAGCGCCACACCACCACCGGCAACCACGCCTTCTTCCACGGCGGCGCGGGTCGCGTGCAGGGCATCGTCGACACGGGCCTTCTTCTCTTTCATTTCCACTTCGGTGGCAGCGCCAACCTTGATGACGGCAACACCGCCGGCCAGCTTGGCCACGCGCTCTTGCAGCTTCTCACGGTCGTAATCGGAAGAGGTCTCTTCGATCTGCTGACGGATCTGAGCCACACGGCTCTCGATCAGGGCAGCATCACCCACGCCATCGATGATGGTGGTGTTCTCTTTGGTGATGACGATGCGCTTGGCACGGCCCAGATCTTCCAGGGTCGCCTTCTCCAGCTCCATGCCCACCTCTTCGGAGATCACGGTACCGCCGGTCAGGATGGCGATATCCTGCAGCATGGCCTTGCGACGGTCACCGAAGCCCGGTGCCTTGACGGCGGCAACCTTCACGATGCCACGCATGGTGTTGACCACCAGAGTCGCCAGCGCTTCGCCTTCCACGTCTTCGGCGACGATGATCAGCGGCTTGCCAGCCTTGGCCACGCCTTCCAGCACCGGCAGCATTTCGCGGATGTTGGAGACCTTCTTGTCCACCAGCAGGATGAAGGGATCATCCAGCTCGACGGAGCCGGTTTCCGGCTTGTTGACGAAGTAGGGGGACAGATAGCCACGGTCGAACTGCATGCCTTCAACGACAGCCAGCTCGTCTTCCAGGCCCTGACCGTCTTCGACGGTGATGACGCCGTCACGGCCCACCTTGTCCATGGCCTCGGCAATCAGCTTGCCTACTTTCTCGTCGGAGTTTGCGGAGATGGTACCCACCTGGGCGATGGCATTGCTGTCGGCGCAAGGAGTGGACAGGGCCTGCAGCTCGGCGACGGCAGCCACCACGGCCTTGTCGATACCGCGCTTCAGGTCCATCGGGTTCATGCCGGCGGCAACGGCCTTCAGGCCTTCGTTGACGATGGCTTGTGCCAGTACGGTTGCGGTAGTGGTACCGTCACCGGCGGCGTCGTTGGCCTTGGAAGCGACTTCCTTGACCATCTGGGCGCCCATGTTCTGGAACTTGTCTTCCAGCTCGATTTCGCGCGCAACGGAGACGCCATCCTTGGTGATGGTCGGGGCACCGAAGGACTTGTCCAGTACCACGTTGCGGCCTTTCGGGCCCAGGGTGACTTTTACTGCATCAGCCAGAATGTTCACACCTTCCAGCATCTTGATACGAGCGTCGTTACCAAACTTAACTTCTTTAGCTGCCATGTTCTTGAGTCCTTAAATCAATTCGGGGAAAAGGGGAGTATTACTCTTCGACAATCGCCAGGATGTCGGTCTCGGACAGGATCAGCACGTCCTGGCCATCCAGCTTCTCGGTCTTGACGCCGTAGCCTTCGTTGAAAATCACCTTGTCACCGACCTTGACGGCCAGAGCTTTGACATCGCCATTATCCAGAATTCGGCCAGTCCCCACGGCAAGAACTTCACCACGGGTGGACTTCTGGGCCGCCGTGCCAGTCAAGACGATGCCGCCAGCGGATTTGGCTTCAGCTTCGATGCGCTTGATGATGACGCGGTCGTGCAGTGGACGAATTTTCATCGATAACTCTCCCAAAATGAGTCTCTGTGTTGCTTGAGGAATGGCCGCACTCGGCCAAATTTGTTATGTCCCTGATCTGGGGCGAATTGGGTAGCCCTTCAAGGGCAAATACAAAAAAAATTTTTTCACGTACTATGAACATCTTTGATGGACGAGCGACCCGAACCAGGACGGTGAATGGACGCGGCCGGCGTGCTGGCCCTGCAGCAACAGAGACGATCCCTTGAGCCGACCCAATCCCATGCTGACCGCCCCCATGCCTGCCGTGCTGCTGCGCATGACGGGTCCCATGATACTCGGCATCATCGCCATCCTGGCCTTCAACCTGGTCGACACCTTCTTCATCGGTCTGCTGGGCACGGAGGCGCTCGCCGCCATCAGCTTTACCTTCCCGGTCACCTTCGTGGTCACCTCGTTGACCATGGGGCTGGGGGCCGGTCTGTCCGCCCTGCTCGGTCATACCCTGGGTCAGGGGCGTCATGACGAAGCGGCCCGCATCACCACGGACTGCCTGTTCCTCGCCGTCCTGCTGGTCACCCTGCTCTCTCTACTCGGCGCCCTGACCATCACCCCATTGTTCAGCCTGCTGGGGGCCAGTGCCAATCTCATCTCGCTGATCCACGACTACATGCTCATCTGGTATCTGACCGTGCCCCTGCTGGCCCTGCCTATGGTGGGCAATGCCGCCATCCGGGCCACCGGCGACACCAAGACCCCGAGCCTGGTGATGGCGGTGGCCGGCCTGGTCAACGGGGTGCTGGATCCCCTGCTCATCTTCGGCATAGGCCCCTTCCCCGAGTGGGGCATCCGCGGTGCCGCCATCGCCACCTCTCTCTCCTGGCTGATGGCGACCCTGGTCAGCCTGCATATATTGCGCAAGCGGGAACGGCTGCTGTCATGGCGCCTCTCCCCGCGCCCGCGCCTGCTGGCCCACTGGCGCGCCCTGCTGCACGTGGCGGTGCCCGCCTCCTTCACCAACATGCTCAATCCCCTGGCCAACGCCGTGCTGATGATCATCTTCGCCAGCCTCGGCACCGAGGTGGTGGCCGCCTACGGCGCCGCGTCGAGGGTGGAGGCCCTGCTGCTGATCGTGATGATGGCACTCTCCTCGGTGCTGGCCCCCTTCGTCTCGCAAAACTGCGGGGCCGGCAATCCGGCGCGAGCCAGGGCGGCGCTGCTCATCTGCATGCGCTTCGCCCTGCTGTTCCAACTGGTCGTCTATGGCCTCGTCTGGTGGCTGGCCCCCTTCATTGCCACCCTGTTCAGCGATCAACCCCAGGTGGTGCGGCTCATAGTGCTCTACCTGCACCTGGTGCCCATCGGCTACGGCTTCCAGGGCATAGTGATGCTGCTGGCGTCCGCCCTCAACGGCGTACGGGCCTCCACGGTTTCCTTCCTGTTCAACGGGCTGAGGTTGTTTGTCTTCTTGCTGCCAGGGGCCTGGCTGGGATCAAAATGGGGGGGGGAGCAGGGGGTCTATCTGGGGATACTGGTGGCAAACCTGGCGGCAGGTCTATTGGCGTGGGTTTATGCCCACCGCCGGTTTGAAGGACTGTGCCATCAGGGCAAACCCTGATGGCACAGTCTGGCTATTACTCTTTGCGTTCGAATTCACCTTCGATGGTGGTGCCACCGCGATTATCCCGCCTTCCATCGATCGAATCTGCTCCAAACGGCGGTTGCTGCGCTTGGAAGCCCCCCATCTGCATCCGGAACTGACTGCTGCCCACCAGCTTGTCGGCCAGCTTGTTGCGAAGCCAGGGTTGCAGCAGCAGGATCCCGAAGAAGTCGGTCACGAAGCCCGGGATGATCAGCAGCAGACCGGCCAGCGCCAGCATGATGCCGCCCATCACCTCACGGCCCGGCATCTCCCCTTGTTGCATCTTCTGCTGGGCACTGAACAGGGTCTTGATTCCCTCGCTGCGCACCAGGGAGGAGCCCAGCACGGCGGTCAGGATCAGCAGGCCCACGGTCGGCAAGGCACCGATCACGGCCCCCACCTCGATCATCACGGTGAGCTCCAGCACGACCAGGCCAACCAATAACAGTAACAACTTGCCCATAAAAACCTCGGTGCGGGTGAAATAGATGAACCAGAGGTGGCACCATCTGGGGCGCGATCTCGGCGCCAGGCCACGGCTCTGTTGGTTCTGACAACTAAAATGGGGCTTCCCGTTCATTTTTCAAGTCTGATGAGTGATAGGGATCGGGATTCAGACAAATATCTTATTGAATAACTGGGATTGAAGTGGTTGTTCTGTCACAGTAAATCGCACAATTGCAGTATCTGTTTAATGACCACAAGATATTTAGGGTCGCCTCAAATTTAGTGATCCAGGTCTAATATCAGATACCTCGATTGAGGTAATATCTACATCAATGTTTACCCGGGGGCATCTGGCTCCCAACCGCCCCACTCGATGTGTGGTGCTTCAGGATGAACCGTGCGTGAAGGAAGTCGCGACCACTCGGTGAGGATTTTTCCATTTATCTGATTTCTGAGGCATTACAATGAGCGACATCAAGAACGTCCGCATTGAAGAAGACCTGCTGGGCACCAAAGAAGTTTCCAACGATCTCTATTACGGTGTGCACACCCTGCGCGCCGTCGAGAACTTCAAGATCAGCACCCAGAAGATTTCTGACGTTCCCGAATTTGTCCGTGGCATGGTGCTGACCAAGAAGGCCGCCGCGCTGGCCAACGGTGAACTCGGCACCATTCGTCCCGAAATCGCCGACAAGATCGTCGAAGCCTGCGACCTCATGCTGAACACCGGCAAGTGCTTCGACCAGTTCCCGGTCGACGTTTACCAGGGCGGCGCCGGTACCTCCGTCAACATGAACACCAACGAGGTGCTGGCCAACATCGCCCTCGAGATCATGGGCCTGGCCAAGGGCCGCTACGACGTCATCAACCCCAATGACCACGTCAACAAGTGCCAGTCCACCAACGATGCCTACCCCACAGGTTTCCGCGTCGCCGTGGTCAACAGCACAGACACCACCCTGTTCGCCCTGGAAGGTCTGATCGCCGCCTTCGACGCCAAGGCTCAAGAGTTCAAGAACATCCTGAAAATGGGTCGTACCCAGTTGCAGGATGCGGTGCCCATGACCCTGGGTCAGGAGTTCCACGCCTTCGCCGTCACCCTGCGTGAAGAGATCAAGTCCATCAAGCGCTGCCAGGAACTGCTGCTGGAAGTGAACCTGGGCGCCACCGCCATCGGTACCGGCCTGAACACCCCGCCCGAGTACTCCGCCCTGGCCATCAAGCGCCTGGCCGAGATCACCGGTCGCGCCTATGTGCCGGCAGAGGACCTCATCGAAGCGACCTCCGACTGCGGCGCCTATGTGATGCTGCACGGCGCCATCAAGCGTCTGGCCATGAAGCTGTCCAAGATCTGTAACGATCTGCGTCTGCTCTCCTCCGGTCCGCGCACTGCCCTGAAGGAGATCAACCTGCCGGAAATGCAGGCGGGCTCCTCCATCATGCCGGCCAAGGTCAACCCGGTCATCCCGGAAGTGGTCAACCAGTCCTGCTTCAAGGTATTCGGCAACGACGTCACCATCACCTTCGCTGCCGAAGCGGGTCAGTTGCAGCTGAACGTCATGGAACCTGTGATTGGTCAGGCCATGTTCGAATCCCTGAGCCTGATGGAGAAAGCCTGTGTCGCCCTGCGCGTCAAGTGCGTGGAAGGGATCACCGCCAACCCGGAAATCTGCATGAACCACGTGCTGAACTCCATCGGCATCGTGACCTACCTGAACCCCTTCATCGGTCACCACGAAGGGGACATCGTCGGCAAGATCTGTGCACAGACCGGCAAGAACGTCCGTGAAGTCGTGCTGGAGCGCGGCCTGCTGACCGCCGAGCAGCTGGATGAGATCCTTTCCATCGAGAACCTGATGAACCCGCAATACAAGGCCAAGCGCTACACTCGCGAAGCCGTATAAGCGGATCCATGGGCCGGGGTATTCCCGGCCCATAGAGTCAGTTCCCGATTGGTCTTCCACAGCCCCATCGGGAATTGGCTTTCCTGCCATATAAAAACCTAAAAAAACTGGAAATTGGAGTGTTCGCTATGATTGGAATCGAGTTACTCGTCGTGCTCGCCGCTATCTATCTGGGGGCCCGGATCGGCAGCATCGGCATCGGCTTTGCCGGTGGTCTGGGGGTGCTGGTACTGACCTGGGGTCTGGGCATGCCCATCCCGGGTGATCAGCTGGTGACCTATCTGCCCTGGGACGTGATCATGATCATCGCGTCCGTGATCTGCGCCATCGCCTGTATGCAGCTGGCCGGCGGCATGGATTACCTAGTCTCCCTGGCCGAGAAAGCCCTGCGCAAGAACCCCAAGCACATCACCTTTGCCGCCCCGGTCGTCACCTACCTGATGACCATGCTGGCCGGTACCGGTCACACCGCCTTCTCTACCCTGCCAGTGATCGCCGAAGTGGCCAAGGAGCAGGGCATTCGCCCGTCCCGTCCGCTCTCCATCGCGGTCGTCGCCTCCCAGATTGCCATCACCGCCTCCCCCATCTCGGCGGCCGTGGTAGCCTTCTCCGGCATGCTTGAGCCGCTCGGTGTCGACTACCTGACCCTGCTGGCCATCTGCATCCCGTCCAGCTTCATCGCCTGTATTCTGGGCGCCTTCGTGGCCAACATGCTGGGCAAGCCGCTGGAGCAGGACGAAGTTTATCTGGAGCGCAAGGCCAAGGGTCTGATCAAGTTGCGCGGCACCAACCAGATTGAGCTCAAGCCTTACGCCAAGCTCTCCGTCGGCATCTTCGTCGCCGCCATCGTCGCCGTCATGGCCTATGCCACCGCTATCTCCGGCAACGTGGGCCTGATCGCCAACCCGCCCATCCCCCGCGACGGCGCCATCATGGGTATCATGCTCTCCGCCGCCACCCTGATGGTGCTGCTGTGCAAGCTGGATGCCTCCCAGGTCACCAACATGCCGACCTTCAAGTCCGGCATGTCTGCCTGTATCTGCGTGCTGGGTGTGGCCTGGCTGGGTAACGTCTTCGTGAAGGGCAACATGGTCGAGATCCAGGCCTTCGCCGGCGACCTGCTGAACCAGTACAGCTGGCTGCTGGCCGTGGTGCTGTTCTTCTCCTCCATGCTGCTCTACTCCCAGGGTGCCACCACCAAGGCACTGATGCCTGCCGCCCTGGCCCTGGGCGTCAGCCCGCTGGCCGCCATCGCCTCCTTCGCCGCGGTAAGCGCCCTGTTCGTGCTGCCAACCTACCCGACCCTGCTGGCGGCAGTCGAGATGGATGACACCGGCTCCACTCGCATCGGCAAGGCGGTGTTCAACCACCCCTTCTTCATCCCGGGTGTGGCTACCATCGCCATGGCAGTGGCCCTGGGCTTCTTCTTCGGCGGCCTAATCCTCTGATCCCGTCGTCGACCCATATGCATCAACGGCCCTGCGGGGCCGTTTTCTTTTTCCGGCACCCCATTCAGGTTCCATCAGCTTTCGAGGGAGACAATTAATCACCGTCAGCTATATTAAAAACAGCGCTATGACACTGACATCCCTGCATTTTAACGGAAGAAAACACTACTATCTGCTGGTAAACGACGATCTCAAGCTACCGACCTGGACCCTGGCCCAGACCAGCCAGACCCGGCGCTTCGAACAGCAGGGCAGCAGCCTGTTCTGGCACCACGACTCCAGCAACAGCCTCTGCAAGCTGGTCGCCGATAAGTATCCCCGCTGGAGCCTGCGCTGGCTGTGCCGGGATCTGCTCAGCAAGCGGCTGGTCGGCCATATCGATGCCTTCCGGGAGTGGCGCAGCAACCGCCTGATCCGCCAGGCCGGTCTCAACGTGGTACCCTGCAAGGCGGCCGGTCTCGCCCTCAACCCCCTCAATCCCCTCGGCTCCTTCCTTGCCGTACAGTACCTGCAGGATCACCAGGCTGGTGACGCCTATTTCCAGCGCGCCGACGAGGCGAGCCGGCTCGCCCTGCTGCGTCAGCTGGCCAGGGACATCTTCCAGCTGGCCAGACAGGGCTATTACCACCGGGATCTGCACCTCGGCAACCTGATGCAGGCCCCGTCAGGCGCCCTCGTCTGGATAGATACCCATGTGCGCCGCCTCCCCCTGTTGCAGAGCCAGCGCCGGCAGACGCTGATCGCCTCCCTGGAGCCCGGCAAACTGTTTGGCCAGGGTTATCGCGACTACCTGCTGGCACAGCTGGAACGGCTGGTGATCTCACATCGCGCCGCACTGAACAAAAAACCATAAAAAAAGCCGCTTAAGGGAGCGGCTTTCATCAAGGCTGAGTGTCAGACCGTGGCCTGACGGGTACCGAAGTAATCGGCAAGGAAGTCGTCGAACGACAGGCTGTCACCGCGCTCCCGCTCCCGCTGCTTGGCGAGGGAATCCCGCGCCTCTCCGGCGAAATAGGCCTCGTCCCAGTATTCCAGCTCACCGGCCAGCATCTGCTCGCGATAACGGCTCGCCAGCTCGTCGCCGAAGCAGCCGTTGTCCTGACCGCTCTCCAGCAGCTGCTTGAGCAGGCGGGCGGAGTAGGTGAGCTCGGGGTCGAGCAGCTTCTCCCGGTGCATGCCTAAGGTCTCGCGGTAGCGGTTGCGACCGCAGCAGCGATCCAGCAGCTCGGCCACCTGTTCCAGTTCGCCGAACAGCTTGAGCCCGAACTCCTTGAGGCCGATGGGGTTGCCCTGCTCGTCTTCCAGCTCGAGGCCGGGACGACGCCCCTCCAGCACCACCTTGTTCTGGTTGCGGCGATTGCGCGCCACCTCCTCGTCGGTCAGCACGGGGGACGGGCGCAGCAGGCACCAGACCAGGAACAGGTCGAAGAAGCGGATCTGATCCACCTCGATGCCGAACGGGGTGAAGGGATTCACGTCCACGGTGCGCAGCTCTATGTATTCGATGCCACGCTGCTCCAGCGCGTCTGACGGCTTCTCGCCGCTGCGCGGGGTGCGCTTGGGACGAATAGGGGCATACAACTCGTTCTCCAGCTGCAGCACGTTATCGTTGAGCTGACGGTACTCGCCATTCACCTTGACCCCTATCTTGGCGAACTCGGGATCATGGGTGTGGATGGCGCGGCGCAGACTGCTCACATAGGCGGGCAGGTTGTCGTGGCTGATCTTGAGCCCCGCCTGTGCGCTGTTGGTGTAACCGAGATCGGACAGGCGCAGGGCGGTGGCATAGGGCAGGTAGAGGGTGCCCTTGCCGGTCTTCTGGAACGGCAGGCTGCTCTTGCGCCCCTTCAGGAAGGAGTCGCAGATAGCCGGCGAGGCGCCGAACAGATAGGGCACCAGCCAGCCGAAGCGGTAGACGTTGCGGATCAGCCCCATGTATTTGTCGGAGATGAAGCGCTGGCTGCAGCAACCCTCCCCCACCAGATCCTGCCACTCGCACCAGAAGCTGTCCGGCATGGAGAAGTTGAAGTGCACCCCGGCGATGACCTGCATCAGGCTGCCGTAGCGGTTCTTCAGCCCCTGCCGGTAGAGGGTCTTCATCCGGCCGATGTTGGAGCTGCCGTACTGGGCCAGCCGGATGCTCTCCTCGTCCCCGACGAAGCAGGGCATGGAGAGGGGCCAGATCCGCTCGTCACCGAGGTGATGAATGGTGTGGCGATGGATGTCGCCGAGCTGCTCGATCAGGCTCTCGATGGAGTCGGTGGCCGGGGTGATGAACTCCAGCAGGCTCTCCGAGTAGTCGGTGGTGATGTTGCCATGGGTCAGGGCCGACCCCAGACTCTTCGGGTGATCGGTCTGGGACAGGGTGCCTTCCGGGGTGATGCGCAGGCATTCACGTTCTATCCCGCGGCGGATCCCCTTGAGGGCGGTGACCCGCTCCGGGGCGCCAAGGGCTGCCAACAACTCGGTGAGCGACAAGCTAGTAGTAGTCATATTCACGGCTCATGTGTGGCCGCCCCGCCGGGGCGGCGCTCATTATTTTGCACTGCCTGTCAGGGCAGTTGCAGTGGATAGATGGGAAGATGAAGCTCCGCAAGCGGTTTTTCAAGCTTTTGCTTGTCTCCCACCACCACTATCACCATGTCGGCCGGGTCCAGCCAACGGTCCGCACTGGCCTTCAACGTCTCGGGTGACACCGTTTTGATCAGCTGGTTCTGGGCCTGCACATAGTCCGGCTTCAGGTCATACATGATCATCTGCAGCAGGAAGCCCGCCTTCTGGCCCAGGGTCTCGTAGGAGAGGGCATCCTGCTGGGAGACGGCGCTGCGCATGTAGGCCAGCTCCACCGGGGTCGGGCCGCTCTTGCGATAGCCATCCATCTCCTTCAGGAACTGGCGGATCGCATCCACGGTCGCATCGGTGCGCACGTTGGCGCCGGTGGCAAAGACACCAGCCTCGCGATTGGCGGAGAAGCCCGAGCTGGCCCCATAGGTGTAGCCCTTGTCTTCCCTCAGGTTGAGGTTGATGCGGCTGTTGAAGTTGCCCCCCAGGTTGAAGTTCATCAGGTTCGCGATGAAGTAATCCCCCGTGGTGTCGAACGGCATGGCGCGGCGGCCGATGCGGATCACCGATTGGGGCGCCCCCGGCTTGTCCACCAGATAGATGCCGGGTTTGGCCTGCTCACCCTGAGGCTTGAGATCCCCCAGCTTGGGCGCGGCCCCCTTCCACTGGGTCAGGAAGCCGAGTTCGGACTCGATCTGCGGCTGGGTCACATCGCCGGTCACCACCACCTTGGCATTGGTCGGGTTGTAGTAGGTCTGATAGAAGCGCTTCACGTCCGCCAGGGTCAGCTTCTCCACATCGGCCAGCACCCCGTTGGTCGGTTGGCCGAGGCGGCTCTGCTTGCCGTACACCAGCTCGCGAAACGCCTGACCTGCCAGCCACTCCGGCTGCTGTTCGCTCTGCTTCATGCCTTGCAGCATCTGGGCCTTGAGTCGCTCGAAGTCCGCCTCCCGCATGCCGGGACGCTCGAACACCTCGCGCACCAGCGCCAGGGTCTGGGGCAGCTTGTCCGTCAGGCTGCTGATGGTGATGAGGTTGTTGTACTGGGCGGTAGAGACGCTGATGCTGGCGCCGAGTTTCTGCAACTCGTCGCTGAGCTCGGCCTCGGAGAGGCGCACCGTGCCCTGCTCCAGCATGGCGGCGGTGAGGCTGGCGAGCCCCAGCTCCCCCTTGCCCTCGGCACGGATGCCGCCCGGCAGGGCGATCATGATGGAGACGGCCGGGATCTCGTCACTCTGGGTGCCGATGATCTCGATGCCCTTGTCCAGCTTGCCGTGCCAGATGGCCGGCACCTTGACGCTGACCGCGTCCCCCGCCTTGGGTTGCACGCTCCGATCGAAGTTGTCCTTCACCGGACGCAGGGCCAGGGGCTCCCCGTGCTGGCTGTAATCCGGCAGTTCCCGCTTGGCCGGGGTGAAGTTCGGGGCGGCGGCCTGCCAGTCCGTCTTGCCCTTGGGCACCACGCTCAGCACCACGGCGGGTTTGCCCGCGATGAACTTGTCGTAGGCAGCCTTGACGTCAGACGCCTTGACCTCGGCGATGGCATCCAGGTTCTTGAACACATAGTTGGGATCCTGAGCCAGCACCTGACCCATGGCGAGCTGGCTCACCTTGCCCTCTATGCTGTCCAGCCCCCAGATGGCGGCGGAGCGGTAGCTGCTGATGGCCTTCTCCAGATCCGCAGGCTTGACCCCCCGGCTGGCGAAGTCGGCGATCACCTTGTCCACCTCCCCCTTGAGGGTCTTGAGGCTGCCATCCACCGCCGGGTTCGGGTAGGCGTAGACCGTCAGGGTACAGGCCAGCTCCTCACAGGAGTGACCGGCCCCTACCTCGATGGCCTTGCCGGTCTTGACCAGGGACTGGTAGAGCATGGAGCTGGCGGAGCCGCCGAGCACGTCGGCGAAGATGTCCAGCGCCGGCTCCCTGGGGTCGCCGAGGGCCACGGTCGGGTAGCTGATGTAGAGCAGCGGCAGGTGCACCTTGTCTTCCAGGGTGACGTAGCGGGTCTCTGGCAGGGTGGCAGGCTCGGGGGTCGGCTCGGCCACGTCCGGGCCGCGGGGAATGGGGCCGAAATACTGCTCTATCCAGGCCAGCGCCTGCTTGCTGTCGAAATCCCCCCCCAGGGTCAGGGTCGCGTTGTTCGGTCCGTACCAGCGCAGGAAGAACTGCTTGAGATCATCCACGCCGACCCGGTCCAGGTCCTCCACATAGCCGATGGGCTGCCAGGAGTAGGGATGGGTGCGCGGGTAGAGGGCTTCCCCCACCTTCTCGCTCACCAGGCCATAGGGCTGGTTGTCGATGCGCTGGGCCCGCTCGTTCTTGACGGTGGCCCGCTGGATCTCGAACTTCTTCTGGCTCACCGCATCGAGCAGGAAGCCCATGCGGTCCGCCTCCAGCCAGAGCACCTTCTCCAGCTGGTTGGCCGGCACGGTTTCGTAGTAGTTGGTTCTGTCCTTGTTGGTGGTGCCGTTCATGTCACCACCGGCCTCGTTGATGATCCGCATGTGTTCCTGGTCACCCACGTGCTTGGAACCCTGGAACATCATGTGCTCGAAGAAGTGGGCGAAGCCGGACTTGCCCACCGTCTCGCGGGACGAGCCCACGTGATAGGTGACGTCGAGGTGTACCAGGGGATCGGATTTGTCCGGTGCCAGGATCACGGTCAGGCCGTTGTCCAGCTTGTACATCTGGTAGGGAATGCCGAGCTTGCCCTCCTGCTTGACCTGCTCCGATATGAGGGTCGGGGCGGCCAGCGCCGGCAGGACGAAGCCCATGAGAAGGCTTAATGGGATGAGTTGCTTCACGGTTACCTCGTGACTGAACGAAAAAGACTAGAAGATCTGCTTGGCCAGCAGAAACACCAGGGCATAACGAAACAATTTGCCGAGCCCAATGAGAACGAGAGAGCGCCAGAACGAGAGGCGCAGCCAACCGGCCAGCAGGCAGAGACCATCGCCTATCACCGGCGTCCAGGCAAGCAGCAGACACCAGTGACCATGGAGTTTGAGCCAACCGAGCGCCTTTTGTTCCCCACGGCCTTGAAAATCTTCCGGTTTCTTCTTGAAGGTGGCGAGCCAGCCGAGCCACCAGGTGGTCATGGAGCCCAGGGTGTTGCCGAAGGTCGCCCAGAACAACAGGCTGGCCATGCTCCATTGGCCCTGATTGGCCATCACCCCGAGCAGCACTTCCGAGCTGCCGGGCAGCAGGGTCGCCGAGGTGAAAGCGCTCAGAAACAGCCAGCCCAGCCCGGTTTCCAGGGACTCTATCATGCGGGCTTCCTTATGCGGGATAGTGCGCGGCGGCGGGCATGCGCAGCACCAGCTTGCCACGGGTATGACCCGCCTCGATGGCCTGATGGGCCAGGGCCCCCTCCGCCAGCGCGTACTCGCCCGCCAGGGTGATGTGGGCATCCCCCTGACGCAGCAGGATCAGCATCTGGGCCAGTTGCTTGCTGTCGGGATGCACCAGCATGCCGCTCACCTTGATCCCCTGCTCGACACCGGCATCCTTGATGAGCTGGGCCGTGATGGTTGGCACCGTCACCAGCTGGCCACCCGGCTTGACGCAGGCGAGCGCCGCCTTGCCGCTCTCGCCTCCCATCAGATCCAGCACCAGATCCACCTGGCCGACCTGGGCCACCCAGTCGACGTCATGGTAATCCACCATGAGATCGGCGCCGATGCCGTGCAGGAAGCCGTGATTGTCCTTGCTGGCGGTGACCACCACCTCGGCGCCGTAGGCGCTGGCGAACTGCACCGCCAGATGACCCACGCCACCGGCGCCCGCCAGGATCAGCACCCGCTGACCACGCTTGAGGCCACCGTGCTCGAACAGCCCCTGCCAGGCGGTGAGGCCCGCCAGCGGCAGCGCCGCCCCCTGCTTGAGGCTGACTCCGTCGAGTTTCACCAGCTCGCGCTCGCTCACCACCATGCTCTCGGCATAGGCGCCTCCCGCCAGCGGGAAACCCACCATGCCGCACACCGGCTCCCCTTCCTTGAGGGAGGTGACGCCGGGGCCCAGCTTCTCGACCACCCCCGCCACGTCATAGCCCGGGGTCCAGGGCAGCTTGTCCTTGTTCTGGGCTGCCGCCCAGCCGAGTCCGGCCCGGGTCTTGGCATCGATGGGATTGACACCGGCGTAACAGATGCGCACCCGCACCTCTCCCTCGGCGGGGATCTTGTCCTGCGAAGGCTTGAGCTTGAGTACCGAGGGGGCACCGAATGCGGTAATCTGTAGCTGCGTCATTGCACAATCCATCCTGTTGATTGATCAAGGACTCACAGAATAACAGCGAGGACCATATGGCTCGAATGTTTCTTATTCCTCTGTTGCTGGCACTGGGGTGGTGGGCCTTCCTGCTCTACTTCCGGATCCCGCTCAAGCAGGGGGCCAAGGGGTTTTACTGGATCATCGGCCTGGGTGGCGGACTGGCCGCCTTCCTCAGCCTGATGATGGTGCTGACGCACTAGCCCAGCCCGGCAACGAGGAAGCCACCCTGAGGTGGCCTCCGTTTATCCAGATTGATGATGGCCTCCCGGCGACAAGGCACCGGCTACGCACTCAGCCCGCCTGCATGTTGAGGTGATAGTGGCGATTGCTGCCCTGCCCCAGCACCCCTTCTGCCAGCAGATGCTGGAACACCCTGTCCACCTCCTCCAGCGGCAGGGCCAGCGCCTCGGCCACCTTGCGCTTGCTGCACCTGGCCTCACCGCTCTCCAGCAGGCTGCGTACCCTGGCGACCAGGGCGGGCTCGGGGGCCGGCTTGGCGATCACCTGGGGCTCCACGGGGGCCATAGGGGTCGTCTCTGCCGCCCTCTGTTGCTGTTGCCGCTGCCACAGTCGGCGGAAGCGGTTCTCCTCCCCGATCAGGCTGACGAAGTAGGCACCAAAGGCATCGAGCAGGATGGAGAGGAAGCAGACCAGCAGGAACTGCACCTGGCTGATACTCATGCCCACCCCGTCCGCCAGGCTGTTCATCAGCCCCAGCATGGAAGATTGCTCGTTGAGGGGCTTGGCATCCCGCTCCTGGCGAAGCTCATCCTGCTTCAGCCTGAGCCTGGTGTTGGCCTGCTGCAGGCCGCTGACGCCGCTGGAGATGCGCGCCATCTCGATGTACTTGCGGGCCGCCTCCTCGTTGAGCTGGATCTGCCGCTCTATGCTGGCGATCTGCTCGTCGAAACGGGCTATCTCCCGCTCGTGGCGCGCCTGCTGGCTCAATATGGTGTTGGTGGCGCTGTTGATGCCGCCAATACTGCCGCCGATGGAGATGGCCGCCAGCACGCTGTAGAACAGCAATGACCAGAAGGCACCGCCGAGATCCCGGCGCGCCTTGCACTCCCCGTACTCATACCAGACGTAGAACTTGCCCAGCTCGAAGATGATGGCGAGCCCACCAAACAGCCACTTCATCAGCGGGTTGTCATCGATGGAGAGAAACAGCAGCAGGGAGAAGACGATGGAGGCCAGGATGGCCAGGCCGGTGAAGGAGTAAACGGTGCTGAGCGCGAACCACCCCTTGGGGTAGCGCAGCGCGTCGGAGGCTTGTGTCGTCATGATGGCGGAAGATGCGGTGCAGAGGAAAAGTTGGCTGCCGATTATAGTCAGCCGGCCCGCAGAATGAAGGCGGATCCCCGGATTTCCTGCATATCCGCATTCGGATGGGCAGAACCCGACCGAATTGGACAAATTGCCACCCCTCAGCCCCCGGGCCGAGCGGCACTGGCACCACCGTTCCGCCGTGATTAAGCTAGGAGCGGATACACTGATCCCCATTTCACTGTCATCGAGGTCATCATGCGCACTCTCACTCCCCTGCTGCTCAGCCTGTTGTTTGTCCATGGCGCCGCGTCGGCGGCCCCCCCTCACCAGAACGACGACGGCATCAGGATCTCCACGGACAACGTCAAGGTGAACCTGGACTGGGACGAAAAAGAGTATCAGTGGTGGCAGGACAACTGCCTGAGCGTCAGCACCCGCAACAGCCGCATTCAGCTCAACTGCGACAACATGGACGGCAAATACCGCGACCACTACAACCGCAGCATCCACAGCGGCAACAACCCCGGCAAGGGTCACGACAAGAACAACTGGGATGGCGATGACAACGTCAAATACAAGGAGAAGGGGAACGGCAACGGGAAGGGCAAGAACAAGTGATCCTCTGAGGGCCGCATCCTGCCATCTGGCATGGCGGCCCCCTCTCTTCGCTCTCCGCTCTCGACAGGGACACGATCCTTTCCTCTTTGGCCTGCCCGGTTCTTGGGGCACTCCAGCGCCGGGGCGCCAGCCGAAAGTCGCCTGGGAAAAACCGGCCAATCCATTGAATTGTTTGAGAGATCCTGATAACTCTCGAAGAAGCCGACCCATTCGCGCTGGATAGCCGCCAATTCGCTACCAAGTTGGTGAGATCCATCGGCGGGTATCGTTCCGCTTTGGTTCAGGTTGAAGCCCATACACTTGGGCACCCTGCTACCAGAGAGGTCACCATGCGCAACTCAGTTTCCCACCTGCTCTCCCGCTTGCTCAACAGTGGCGCGGCCTTTGATGCACCTCATGCCCATGGCGATGTCGACAAGCCGGGGACATCCTCGCAAGACGCCCAATCGGGCGCCCAGCGGCAGAATAAAGCGCCATCTGAAAAGACGTTGTCAGATGAGAGGGATCGTCAAACCGTCAAGGAGTAGCGCTGAACGCCGCCTCCCCTACCAGTAATTCTCCATGCTGATGTTGCCGGGAGCGCGCCGCAGATTCTTGGCCAGCCCCAGCGCCAGCAAGGATTGCTGGGTCTCTTTGACCATGGCGGGATTGCCGCAGATCATCACCTGGCTGTGCTCGGCCGAAAACGCCATCCCCACCCGCTCCTGCAGGCTGCCCGCATCGATGGCCGCCGGGATCCGCCCTTCCATGGCCCCCGGCCAGGCCTCACGGCTGACGAAGGGGACATAGCGGAAACGGGGCCCATGCTGCTCGACCAGGCTGGTGATCAGGGCCTGATAGGTGAGCTCCTCCCCCTTACGCACCCCGTGCACCAGCACCAGATTCTCGAAGCGCCGGAAGGCCTCACCCTCCGCCAGCATGGCGAGGAAGGGGCCGATGGCGGTGCCGGTGGAGAGCAGCCAGAGATCCCGTCCGGCGGGCAGTTCGTCCAGAGTCAGGAAACCGGTGGCCTGGGACTGCACCAGCAGGCTATCGCCGGGCTGGAGGGCGCCGAGGGAGGGCGTCAGCTCCCCGTCCGGGATCTTCACCAGATAGAATTCGTGATAGGGAGTCGTGGGAGGATTGACGAAAGAGTAGGCCCGCTGGACCCGTTGCTCGCCCCGTTGCAGGGCCAGCTTGGTAAATTGTCCTGCCTTGTAAGGGGCAAGCTCTGCCGCTACACGCAGGGAAAACAGGGTAGGCGTCCATTCGATGCGCTCGATGACCCGACCTTCGACCCAGGCTGCCATAGGGATCTCCGTCATAGGAACAGAGCTCCACTCTACCCCTTGATCCCCTCTTGATTCAAAAAGAAAAAAACCCGCGCAGTTGCGCGGGTTTTTTCTGCAAAGCGAGACGCTATTACAGAGCAACAACCTGGATCTGTACGGTTGCCTTGACGTCAGCGTGCAGCTGAACAACAACTTCGTACTCGCCGGTGTTACGCAGAACGTTGCCCATACGGACTTCGCTCTTGGCAACGGCTACGCCGGCAGCAGTGATGGCTTCAGCCACGTCACGGGTACCGATGGAACCGAACAGCTTGCCTTCGTCGCCAGACTTGGAGGCGATGACAACGGCAGCCAGTTCACCCAGCTTGGCAGCGCGCTCTTCAGCGGCAGCTTTACCGGCAGCCAGTTTGGCTTCCAGTTCAGCACGGCGAGCATCGAAGGTCTCGATGTTGGCCTTGGTAGCCATAACGGCTTTGCCTTGCGGGATCAGGTAGTTACGGGCATAACCAGCTTTAACAGAAACTTGGTCACCCAGACCGCCCAGTTTGGCGATCTTATCGAGCAGGATAACTTGCATTACCTTTCCTCTATGAAAGTTGAGTTAGGCGTAAGCGCCGGACCGATTCTTACTTGTTGTGCAGATCGGTGTACGGCAGCAGAGCCAGGTAACGAGCACGCTTGATGGCGCGTGCCAGCTGACGCTGATACTTGGCGCGGGTACCGGTGATACGGCTCGGTACGATCTTGCCAGATTCAGTGACGTAGTTTTTCAGAGTAACGATATCTTTGTAGTCGATCTCGGTAACGTTCTCGGCGGTGAAGCGGCAGAACTTACGACGACGGAAATAACGTGCCATGGCCTTTATCCTCTATGGAATGATCTTAAGAATTACTCTTCGGAAGACGCTTCAACAGCATCTTCGCGGCGCTCGTCGTCACGACGGGTGAAGCGCTCTTCCTTGGCCTTAGCCATCGGAGAAACTTCAGTCACGGCGTGCTTGGTGCGCATGATCATGTTGCGGATAACGGCATCGTTGAAGCGGAAGTTGGTTTCCAGCTCATCGATAACGGCCTGCTCGGCTTCTACGTTCATCAGAACATAGTGAGCCTTGTGCAGCTTGTCGATCGGGTAAGCCAGTTGACGACGGCCCCAATCTTCCAGGCGATGAATGGTACCACCGGAGGTGGTGATGGCGCCGGTGTAACGCTCGATCATGCCAGGTACTTGCTCGCTCTGGTCCGGGTGAACCATGAAGACGATTTCGTAATGACGCATTTTAGCTCCTTACGGATTAATTCAGCCTCTGCCCAGGTGCAGCCAGACCTCGGAGGCAAGGAACATAGTGGTGTTTTGACGCTGCTTTCTAGGGCGGCGTATTGTACGAAATCGCCTCTCCCACTGCAACCGGCGTCGACATTTGTTTTTATCGATGGATCTGATGCAAAACTTCAATTGATAACAATTATCATTTAGATCCATACTATCTTCAGGACATTCTGGAGGGTGATGCATGCAACCCGCGCTGAGTACGGCCATCCCGGCCCGCAAATTCAAGCTGACCCTGCTGGGGCCGGCCTTCATCGCCGCCATCGGCTACATAGATCCGGGCAACTTCGCCACCAATATCCAGGCGGGCTCCACCTTCGGCTATCAACTGCTGTGGGTGGTGGTCTGGGCAAACCTGATGGCCATGCTGGTGCAGACGCTGTCCGCCAAGCTCGGCATCGTCACCGGCAAGAACCTGGCGGAGCACATCCGCGACAAGTTGCCCAAGCCCGCAGTCTGGGCCTACTGGGTGCAGGCTGAGATCATCGCCATGGCCACGGATCTCGCCGAGTTCATCGGCGCCTCCGTCGGCTTCAAGCTGCTGCTCGGGGTCACCCTGCTGGAGGGGGCCTGCATCACAGCTGTGGTCACCTGGGGTATCCTCATGCTGCAGAGCCGCGGCCAGAAGCCGCTGGAGTTCGCGGTGGGCGGCCTGCTGCTGTTCGTGGCCGCCGCCTATATCGTCGAGCTGGTGTTCTCCCGCCCTCACCTGCCGAGCCTGCTGGAGGGAGCCCTCTTCCCGGGCCTGCCCAACAGCGACGCGGTTTACCTCGTGGCCGGGGTGCTGGGGGCGACCGTCATGCCCCACGTCATCTACCTGCACTCGGCGCTGACCCAGCACACTCATGATCAGGGCACGGTCGCCCAGCGCCTGCACACCACCAAGGTGGATGTGGCCATTGCCATGACCATAGCCGGCTTCGTCAACCTGGCCATGATGGCCATGGCGGCGGCCGCCTTCCACGGCACCAGCAACCAGCAGGTGGCCGAGCTGGAGACCGCCTACCAGACCCTGACCCCTCTGCTCGGCCCTGCAGCGGCGACCCTGTTCGGCCTCTCCCTGGTGGCCTCCGGCATCTCCTCCACCGTAGTGGGGACCCTCGCCGGTCAGGTGGTGATGCAAGGCTTCGTGCGCTTCAGCATCCCGCTCTGGCTGCGCCGGGCCATCACCATGGCCCCCGCCTTCGTGGTGATCGCCATGGGGCTCAATACCACCGAGATCCTGGTGCTGAGCCAGGTGATCCTGAGCTTCGGCATCGCGCTGGCCCTCATCCCCCTGCTGATCCTGACCGGGGACCGCGCCCTGATGGGCCAGCATCGCAACCACCCGGTGACCCAGGCGCTGGGGCGGCTCATCGTCGCCCTGGTGATAGGCCTCAACGCCTATCTGCTGGTCTCCATGATCTAGCGTCCAATATGGCACTTCCAGACGGGCTTATTAACGCGGGTTAATGAGCCCGTCTGCACTTTGGCGTATGCTGCGGCTTTCTTCATATGCAGTGCGCAGGAGCCATTCATGGAACATAGCCGCACCAGCTTCGTGCTGGGCCATCACCAGGAGCAGGCCAAGGTGGTCTATTGCCAGGCCGGCGAGCCGACCCTGCTGGTGACCGACCTCACCCCCTTTCATCCCCAGAGCCACCTCTGGCCCGATCAACCGGGAGACACGGGCACCGTTTGCTGGGATGGCGGTGAGGCTGATGTGGACCCCTGCCGTATGGGGGTCATCAGCCCGGAGGGAGAGTTGTTCGTAGATCTCGATATCCCGGTCAAACGCGGCGCCGAAGGCTGGGCCTTCGTGGTGGTGCATCCGCTGGCAGGCAGACATGAGCTGGCCGTCGGCAGCATGGTCGAGCTGAGGGTGGATGCGAAGGCCCGCCATACCCTGAGCCTGGGTCACAGCGGCTGCCACCTGATAGCCCTGGCCCTGAACCGGGTGCTGATGCCTTACTGGCGCAAGGAGGTGAGTGAGCGGGATGCCCTGGGCCAACCGGATTTCGACCGCCTCGCCATCCAGTCTTCCCGGGTCGAGCCTCTGGGCTCCCGGGAGCAGTACCGCATCGGCAAGAGCCTGCGCAAGAAGGGAGTGAACGGCGAAGCCCTGCTGGCGGAGCTGCCCCTCATCGAGCAGAGGGTCAACGCCCAGCTGGCCGCCTGGCTCGCCAGCGGCGGCGAGATCCGCCGCTCCCGCACCGGCGAGGCCATCATCGACTCCCGCTACTGGCACTGCACCCTGGAGGGTCAAGAGCTGACCATCCCCTGTGGCGGCACCCATGTCGGCAGCCTAAGCGAGCTGGGCCGGGTCAGCGTGCAGCTCAGCCCCTGTGAGGAAGGCTTTATCCTGCTGAGCCGGGTTTCCCCTTAAAGAGCGCGGGCCTATCTGGTCAGCCGAGGCGGATCAGCAGGATACCGCCGAGGATCACCAGAGCGGCCACCACCCTGATCCGTCCCAACCTCTCCCCCAACCAGAGCCCGGAGAGCAGCACCGCAAACAGCACGCTGCTCTCGCGCAGGGCCGCCACCAATCCGATGGGGGCCTGAGTCATGGCCCAGATGACGATGCCGTAGGCAAGCAGTGACAAAGCCCCGCCTATCGCCCCCGAGTACCAGTCCGCCCGGCTCAGGCTGCGCAAGGAGGTCCGGCTCTGCCAGCGCATCAGCAACGGCATCAGCAGGGCCGTCAGGGTGAACAGCCAGAGGGTGTAGCGTATGGGCTCACCGGCCGAGCGGGCCCCCATGCCATCGGACAGGGTATAGGCGGCGGTGAACATCGCCGTGATCAGCACGGCGACCAGCGCCGCCGGCGCCAGCCTGATGCCACCGCGCCAGGCCATCAGTAGCACCCCGCTTACCAGCATCAGGGCCCCCATGGTCGCAGACGGCCCAGGCCACTCCCCCAACAGCAAAGCCCCTAGCAGCAGCGTCAGCAGGGGCGCACTGCCTCGGGCCAGCGGATAGACCTGGCCAAATTCCCCCAACCGATAGGCGCGGCCGAGGAACAGGCAGTAGCCGCTGTGCAGCAAGATGGAGAGTGCGAGCCAGAGATATTCGGCCGATGCGGGCAGCCCCACCAGGGGCAGGAAGGGCAGACAGAACAACCCGGAACAGAGGGAGACCAGCAGCACGCTGACCCGGCCCGCGGCCTGGCGCTTGGCCAGCGCGTTCCAGAGCGCGTGCAACAGGGCGGCCAGCAGTATGGCCGCGAAGATGAAAGGGGTCACGACAGGGCTCCAGTCGGTTCGGGGCTGGCATCATACCCGTTTGTGGCGCACCGATGTGGGAGCCATCTCATGAAGGCGCCCTGTACTTGATATCGGCTCAGGGTGCTTTGCGCATCCCCATATGAGGAATGTCGTCTTCGATATAACCCTCTCCTTCTGCCACAAAGCCGTGTCGGCCATAGAAGCCCTGCAGATGAGCCTGGGCGCCTAGCCAGATGGAGTGGGCCGGCCAGTGGTGCTCACAGCCTCTGACGGCCTCGGCCAGCAGGCGGTGACCCAGGCCATCCCCGCGAGAGCGCGGCGAGGTGACGACCCGGCCGATGGCGCTGCCCTGCTCGTCCCCTATGCCGGGGGCCATGATGCGGGCATAGGCCGCCAGATGCCCCTCCTCATAACCAAGCAGGTGCAGCACGCCGTCACGGCGATCCAGCCCGTCCAGATCCTGGAAGGGGCAAGTCTGCTCTACCACGAACACCTCGGCGCGCAGGGCAAGCAGTTCATACAGTTCGTCCGTGGTGAGTTCACACCAGGGCTTGAGACTCCAGTTCATCGACAACTCCTTAACGATCCGGCTCGCCAGCATAAACGGCCGGGCCAGCGTCGGCATTAACCTTGGTTAAGATCCTTGAGCCGCTTGCGAATGCGGCTGAGGCTGATGGGGCTGATGCCGAGGTAAGCGGCTATCTGGTGATCCGGCACCCTGGCATTCAGGGCTGGGAAGCTCTGCAAGAAGTGCTGGTAGCGGGCCTGTGGGCTCTCGGTCAGCAGCAACAGCTCTTTTTCTTCTTTGATCCTCAACTGCACCGCCAGCAGGTGGTGATACCAGTCCGGCCAGCAGGAGAGCGTGCGCAGGGAGGACAGGGAGAAGAGCTGCAAGCGGCAGGGCTCCAGCGCCTCCACGCTGTAGCGGGCGGGTTCCCCCGAGAGCTGATGGTGGAAGTCGATGAACTCGTCCCCCTCCCAATAGAACTCCTTGATGTACTCGCGGCCGTCCGCCAGCACCACCTTGGCCCGCAACAATCCCTGCTCCACCCTGACCAGCAGATCCGGGCTCTCCCCCGCATGCCAGAGGCAGGATTTGGGGGCAAGCGTCAGCGAGCGGGCAAAAGAGAGGAGGCGCTCGGCCTCCTGCTCATTCATGACCCTCTCCAGACTGAACTGGGGTCTGTCCATCTGGCTCAGCCGCGGCGCTGACGCACGGCTTCGAACAGGCAGACGCCGGTCGCCACCGAGACGTTGAGGCTGGAGACGGCCCCGGCCATGGGGATGCTCACCAGCTCGTCGCAATGCTCGCGAGTGAGGCGGCGCATGCCCTTGCCCTCGGCCCCCATCACCAGCGCCATGGGGCCGGTGAGTTTGGCCTGGAACACGTCGTGATCCGCCTCGCCAGCGGTACCGACGATCCAGACCCCGCGATCCTGCAGCTCCCGCAGGCTGCGGGCCAGGTTGGTGACCTGGATGAGGGGCACCACCTCGGCGGCGCCACAGGCGACCTTGCGCACCACCGACGTGAGGCCGGTGGCCTTGTCCCGCGGCACTATGACTGCATGGACCCCTGCCGCATCGGCGCTGCGCAGGCAGGCGCCGAGATTGTGCGGGTCGGTCACCCCGTCCAGTACCAGCAGGAAGGGCTGGGCCTTTTGCTCGGCCAAACCGTCCAGCAGGCTGGCCAGGTCGTGCTCGGCCAGCTTGGGCGCCTCTATCACCTTGGCCATGATGCCCTGATGATTGTTGCCTTCCGCCTTGTCGTCGAGCGTCTTGCGGTTCACGCTCTGCACCTTGAGGCCGAGGGCTTCCAGCTCGTCCAGCAAGGGCTGCAGCCGGTCGTCATCGCGGCCCTTGAGGGCCCACACCTCGATGAAACGCTCCGGGGTACGCTCGAGCAGTGCGGAGACAGCGTGGATGCCGTAGATCAGTTCAGTACTCATTTAGTGCTCTTGGCCTTGTCGCGGGCCTTCTTGCCCGGTCGTCTGTTGCTGGGTTTGGCGCGGCCGCCCTTGTCGGCCTTGACGCCATCCTTGCTCTCCTTGCGTTTCTCGTGACGCTGGGCGCTCTTGGCCTTCTCTTTCTTGATCTCGGCCTGCTTGTGCGCCATCTCCTTGGCGTTCTTGCCGGTGGCCTTGAGGGGTTCTTCCACCATCACGAAGTCGATCTTGCGATCGTCCAGGTTCACGCCCATCACCTTGACCCGGACCTTGTCACCCAGGCGGTAGCGGCGGCGGAAGTTCTCGCCGATCAGCTGCTGGTGCAACGGGTCGAACTGGTAGTAGTCGTTGGTGAGGGTGCTGACGTGCACCAGGCCATCGATGTGGATCTCGGCGAGGCGCACGAAGAAGCCGAAACCGGTGACGCTGGCGATGACGCCGTCGAACTCGTCACCCACGTGATCCAGCATGTACTCACATTTGAGCCAGTCGGCCACGTCCCGGGTGGCGTCGTCGGCACGGCGCTCCGTCATGGAGCAGTGCTCGCCCATGGGATCCACTTCGTCCAGCTGGTAGTGATAACCACCGCTCGGCGTCCACTTGTGGCGCAGGTTGCCCTGCTGCTCCTTGGCGGTCTGGTATTTGATCGCGCGGTGCAGGATGAGGTCCGGATAGCGACGGATCGGCGAGGTGAAGTGGGCGTAAGACTTCAGGGCCAGACCGAAGTGACCTATGTTGTCGGCCTGATAGACGGCCTGGCGCATGGAGCGCAGCAACATGGTGGAGAGCAGCTCCGCATCCGGGCGCCCTTCAAACTTGGCGGCCAGCTCGGCGAAGTCCTTCGGCTCGGGCTCGAGGCCCCCCTTGAGCTCCAGGCCCAGCTCGGCCAGGAAGTCGCGGAAGCCAGTCAGGCGCTCCTCACCCGGACGATCGTGGGTCCGGAACAGGGCGGCGGCTTCGTTCTTCTCGATGTAGCGGGCGGCCGCCACGTTCGCCTGGATCATGCACTCTTCGATGATCTTGTGGGCATCGTTGCGCACCAGCGGCACGATACGGTCGATCTTGCGCTGGGCGTTGAAGATGAAGCGGGTCTCCTCGCTCTCGAACTCCACGGCGCCGCGCTGGTGACGGGCGTGCTTGAGGGCCTTGTAGAGGTTGTTGAGCTCCTCGATGTGGCCGATCAGCGGCTCGTACTGCTGACGCAGCTTGGGCTCGCCATCCAGGATCCCCGCTACCTTGGTGTAGGTCATGCGGGCGTGGGAGTTCATCACGGCCTCGTAGAACTTGTAGCCGGACATGCGGCCGGCGGCGGAGATGGTCATCTCGCACACCATGCACAGACGATCCACCTGCGGGTTCAGGGAACAGAGGCCGTTGGAGAGCACCTCAGGCAGCATGGGCACCACGAACTCGGGGAAGTAGACTGAGTTGCCGCGCTGATAGGCCTCGGCATCCAGCGCCGTACCGGGACGCACGTAGGCGGAGACGTCGGCGATGGCCACCCAGAGACGCCAGCCGCCGCCACGCTTGGCCTCACAGAACACGGCGTCATCGAAGTCGCGGGCATCTTCACCGTCTATGGTGATGAGCGGCAGGGCGCGCAGGTCGATGCGGCCCTCTTTGGCCTTCTCCGGCACCTGCTCGCCCAGCCCCGCGATCTCCTTGGTCACTTCTTCCGGCCAGGTATGGGGAATGCCGTGGGTACGCAGGGCTATCTCGATCTCCATGCCGGGGGCCATGTTCTCCCCCAGCACTTCCAGCACGGTGCCGACCGCGTTGAAGCGGGCGCTGGCGCGCTGGTTGATGCGCACGACGACGACCTGGCTCTGGCGGGCCCCCTTGTTCTCCCCTTCCGGGATGATGATGTCCTGGCCGATCCGGCTGTCATCCGGCACCACGAAACCCACGCCGTTCTCGACGAAGTAGCGGCCGACGATGTCTGCCTCGCGGGACTTGAGCAGACGCACCAGACGCGCCTCCTGGCGGCCCTTGCGATCGATCTCGGTGGGCTGCACCAGGGCGTAGTCACCGTGCATCAGGCGCTGCATCTCGCGGTTGTTCAGGAAGAGATCCGCTCCACCACCTTCCGGGCGCAGAAAACCGAAACCGTCCTTGTGGCCGAGCACATAACCTTTCACCAGATTCAGACGATCCGGCAGGGCGTAACATTGGTTGCGAGTGAAGACCAGCTGTCCGTCACGCTCCATGGCGCGCAGACGACGGCGCAAGGCTTCCAACGGCTCTTCGTCGGTCAGCTTGAGGACCTTGGCCAGCTCTTCCCGGGACATGGGTTTCTCATGGCCCTTGATGAGCTCCAGCAGCATCTCGCGGCTGGCGATGGGGTTTTCGTATTTTTCGGCCTCGCGTTGGAGGAAAGGATCTTTTTGAGACATAAGCAGGCCTTTGAATAAGGAATAACGCAGACATTATATCGAAGGGGGGAGCTAATGGCATCCATCGACTGCCTTTTGGCCAATCTCTCTGTCATACTGACCGCAGTTTGCAGGTATGTGAGACTCGGAACTCATGAGCAAGGATTCGTTTGCCCAATCTGCCGCCTATTTGAAGCAGGCGGTTCCCCTGATGATCAAGTATCAAATTCCCACCACCCCGAATAATTACCATCTCTGGTACAACTACGTCTCAGGGGACATGCCCGAGCTCAACAGCGCCGTCGATCAGGCGATCAAGCAGCAGGGCACCTTCTCCCTCACCACCTGTGAACGCCTCTACCATCAGCATCTCGCCACCCAGGATGAGCAGCAGATGGAGACCATGAAACTCAACCTGGCCGCCATGGCCAATGAGCTCAGCCACTCCATGCAGGATGCCCTGGTCGACACCGGCCAGTTCCAGGCCATGCTGGACAAGAGTTTCGACAAGCTCAGCCTCATCGACGATGAGGGGATCAGCCTGGATGACACCATGGCCATACTGCGGGAGCTGGTGCGCGAGTCCAGGGACGTACGCCTCTCCACCCTGCATTTTCGCAATCAGCTCAGCAGCGCCGAGAAGGAGATCAAGGAGCTGAAGGAGGCGTTGAGCGAGACCCGCAAGCTGGCCACCGAAGACGCCCTCACCAGCCTGCTCAATCGACGCGCCTTCGATCTGGAGGTGGACAGTCTGATCCGCAGCCGTCAGCCCTTCTCCTTGATCATGGTCGACATCGATCGTTTCAAGAACTTCAACGACGAATATGGCCATCTGCTGGGGGATCAGGTGCTGCGTATCTTCGGCAAGCGGCTGAAGGAGGCGAGCAAGGAAGGGATCACCGCCTACCGCCTCGGCGGCGAGGAGTTTGCCCTGCTGGCACCGCGCCGCTCCCTGGCGCTGACCCGCCAGATGGCGGAGAGCCTGCGCCGGGCCATCGAGAAGATGTCCATCCTGGATCGCAAGTCCGGCAGGCGCATCGATCACATCACCGCCTCCTTCGGCGTGGGCGAACACAGCGGCCAGGAGACGGCGGATGCGCTGATCGAGCGCACCGACAAGCTGCTCTACAAGGCCAAGGCGCTGGGCCGCAACCGGGTGATGCCGCTCCCCGCCTGAGCGCCCAATGGCAAGAAGGCCGGTCAAGATGACCGGCCTTCTTCATTTCACAAGCACATTCGATCTCAGAGGCTCTTGAGCTTCTCTTCCGGCAGGGCCAGTTCGTCGTTGTGGTTGACGCCGATGCCGCGCTCCAGCACCTGGCGGGCGATGGCATGGGCCTCCTCCAGGGAGTGCATGGCATAGGTACCGCACTGGTATTCGTTCAGTTCGGGGATCTTGCCCTGTTCCTGCACGGTCAGCACGTCGCTCATGGCGGCTTTCCAGGCGGCGCCCACCCGGGCCTCATCCGGTGCACCGATCAGGCTCATGTAGAAGCCGGTACGGCAGCCCATGGGGGAGATGTCGATGATCTCGACGCCGTTGCCATTGAGGTGATCCCGCATAAAGCCAGCGAACAGGTGCTCGAGGGTATGGATGCCGCGCTCGGAGAGGATCTCCTGGTTCGGCACGCAGAAACGCAGGTCGAACACCGTGATGGTGTCCTTGTGCGGGGTCTGCATGGTCTTGGCGACCCGCACTGCCGGGGCCTCCATGCGGGTATGGTCGACGGTAAAACTGTCCAATAACGGCATTTCTGACTCCTGATTTGGTTACGAGAACCAGCCCCCGCTGGGAAGCTGATCCTTGCATTGTCGATACTGGGCGCCGTAGCGCTGGGCGCGGGCCTCCACCTTGCGGGAGACCTTCATCAGCCACCCCTTGCTGCGGTAGCTGCCACGCCGGTAGCCACCCCAGCCTTCATGGTAATTGAGATACTGGCCGTAGGCATCCCACTTGGAGGTGCCGTTCAGCCGCTGGGCCTTGTTAGTGTACCAGCCCATAAAATCGATGGCGTCGGCGAAATCATCCCGATCGCTCCAGCCGTTGCCGGTCTCCCTCTGGTAGTCATCCCAGGTCTCATCCTTCACCTGGGCATAGCCGTAGGCGGAGCTCGCGCGACCCGTCGGGATGAAGAGGAAATACTGCATCGGCGGCTGGGCATCGTGTACGAAGGAGGACTCCTGATACATCATGGCCATGACCACCTGCACCGGTGTGCCCCAGCGCTCGTTCATCCTGAGCGCCGCCTTGTGCCAGTCCGGCTTCTCCCGAAAGATCTGGCACAGGTTCTCCGGCTGGGCTGGCGGCGTGGTGCTGCAGGCGGTCAAGCCCATCAGCAGGCCCATCGCCACCACGAAGCGCTTCCCCATCAACGGGAGAGCCGCTTCGCGCATGTCAAACTTCTGAGACAAACCCAACATCAAATAGCGTCTTCGTTCTCTTCACCGGTACGAATACGAATGACACGTTCCACTTCGCAGACGAAGATCTTGCCATCACCTATCTTGCCGGTACGGGCCGTGTTCTGGATGGCTTCCAGACAGGCGTCGAGATCCTCGTCCTGCACCACCAGTTCCACTTTGACCTTGGGCAGGAAATCCACCATGTACTCGGCACCACGATAGAGTTCGGTGTGACCCTTCTGGCGGCCGAAGCCTTTGACTTCGGACACCGTCATGCCATTGATGCCGATCTCGGCCAGGGCTTCACGCACATCGTCCAGCTTGAATGGTTTGATGATGGCTTCAATCTTCTTCATGGTGACTCCTTACCAGTTCTGTTTGCCAAACCCGGATGTGATGGGGTAACGGCGATCCTTACCAAAGTTGCGGGCCGTGATGCGGGGCCCGACGGCCGCCTGACGGCGCTTGTATTCGTTGAGATCCACCAGCCGGATCACCTTGCGCACCACAGCCTCCTCGAAGCCTTCCGCCACCAGCTCGGCGACCGAGGCATCCTCCTCCACATAACGCTTGAGGATGGCATCCAGGATGTCATAAGGAGGCAGGCTGTCCTGATCCACCTGATCTGGTGCCAGCTCTGCCGAGGGGGGACGGTCGATGACCCGCTGCGGGATCACGTAATCGACCGTGTTGCGATATTCGCACAGCTTGAAGACGAGCGTCTTGGGGACGTCTTTCAGCACATCGAAACCGCCAGCCATGTCGCCGTACAGAGTCGCATAACCCACCGCCATCTCGCTCTTGTTGCCCGTGGTCAACACGATGCGGCGGCGCTTGTTGGAGAGCGCCATCAGCAGTACGCCGCGGCAGCGGGCCTGCAGGTTCTCTTCCGTGGTGTCTCTGGTCGTACCCTCGAACAAGGGGGCAAGCTGGGTCATGAAGCCCTCGAACATGGGTTCGATGGAGATGATGTCGAACTCCACTCCCATCCGCTCGGCCTGCTCCTTGGCATCCTCCACACTCATCTGGGCGGTGTAGCGGAACGGCATCATCACCGCCTGCACCTTGTCGGTGCCGATGGCATCGGCGGCGATGGCCAGGGTCAGGGCGGAGTCGATACCGCCGGAGAGGCCCAGCACGGCGCCCTGGAAACCGTTCTTGGTGACATAGTCGCGCACCGCCAGCACCAGCGCCTGATAGACCTCGGCAAGGGGCTCGAGGGAAGCGGCGGGTTCTTTCTCCTTCACCGGCTGACCCTGCTCGAAGCGTACCAGCGCCAGCTCCTCGGCAAAGGGAGCCAGCTTGTGGGTCAACTCGCCCTGGCCGTTGAACACCTTGGAGCAGCCGTCGAAGATCAGCTCATCCTGACCGCACACCTGATTGAGGTAGACGAGCGGCAGACCGGTCTGGTCGCAGCGCTCCTCTATCAGCTCGCGGCGGATCCAGGGCTTCTCCCTGTCATAAGGGGAGGCGTTGATGGTAAGCAGCAGCTCGGCACCGGCGGCCTTGGCTGCCATGGCCGGACCCGGTTGCCACAGATCTTCACAGATGAGCAAGCCCAGCCGATGACCACGGAAGGGGACCACGCAAGTCTCTGAGCCTGCGGTGAAGTAGCGCTTCTCGTCGAACACCCCGTAGTTCGGCAGATCCTGCTTGAAGTAGCGGGCCGCCAGCCTGCCCTGCTCGAAGAGAGAGGCGGCATTGTAGAGCGCCGTCCCCTCACGCCAGGGGTGCCCCACCAGGATCGCGCACTGACCAGCCCAGGCAGAGATGCGAGCCAGCGAAGCCTCGACCCGGATCATCAGGTCGGCCCGCAGCAGCAAGTCCTCCGGCGGATAACCGGTCAGCGCCAGCTCGGAGCAGACCAGCAGGTCGGCCCCCTGGGCGTCCGCCTCGGCGGCCGCGGCCAGCACCTTGTCACAGTTGTCTTCGATGGCGCCTACCGTCAGATTTAACTGGGCAAGCATCAGAGAGAGGGCTTTTGCCATGGCGATGCGTCTTGAATTCGAAAATGATGGGGAATGATAAAGAAAAGGCGCTGGCTGTGCCAGCGCCTTGACCCCGCGGACCTTCTCTAAGGAGAGCAGGTCAGGTTTGCTGCATTGGTGACACCGTTGTCCACCAGCAGGGTGCAGGGGCCGCTGATGACCTGACCGCTGGCCGGTGGCGTCATGGGGATGCTCAAAGAGCTGGGCTTGAGTAGGAAGGTGGTGTTGCCCGAGTAGGAGAAACTCACCACCAGGGTGCTGTTCTGCGCCGCCGTACAGGTGTATATGGCCGTCTGGTTATCACTGCTCGGCTTGTCTATCTGGCAACTTGCACCAGTAGTCGAGGTACTCATCGACAGGTTATTGAAGACATTCTTCTTGCAGGAGGTGGGGGTTGGGTCATTGTTCTTGGTTTTCTCCAGGCACTGGATCTTGCCCGTCACCGTCAGCGGGGGCTGTGTCACCGCGCCGGTATCTATCTTGACGACCAGTTCAGTACCAAGCGCCAGACTCTGATCCCTCGGAGAGATAAGGGTTGCGGTGATCCCCGAGTTGCCCTGATAGACGGTGGCCTTTACTTTCACCTCCTGCAGATTCTGGCTGGCATCCTTGGTGGATTTTTTGGTCGCCAGATAACCTCGGCTGTAGCTGCCGAAATAATAGTTATTGAGATCGACTATGGTATCGACCGGTTCATTGCTGACGGTGGCGTAGTCAGTCACGGCCCCCGTCAGCTGACCGCTGAGCGGGGTCATGGACCACTCCGCCAGCATGGTCAGGTTAATATCCTGAAATGGTACCCTGGCCAGATAACCGGTCACGCTGGTATCGATCCCGGTCAGGTAGGTCGGGTTCAGGATATCGATGTAGATACCGCGGGCAATCAGCTGGCGCGTCCCCGTGCTCACCGTGATCCCCGTGCTGTTATCCCCGCCAGCTGCGACATTAGCAGGCGTTTGAAGCCAGGTCGGAAAATCGCTGATCGTCGGCGCTGTCGCCGTCGGGTTTGATGTCCAGTTCAGAGTCTGTTTCTGCCAGTCAATATAGGTCTTGACCACATACTGGATGTAATTCTGGTAGCTGACCTGATTCGCCGACTTGGCCAGGAAATCCGAAGTGGTGACGATGACCTTTACCAGATTCCAATCCGGCAGAGGGCGATAGTATCCATCCAGTCGAACGAAACGGCAGGCATCGATATAGCTCCCGCTGCCGGCCAGACTGAGAGAACTGTTGTAACGCTGGCGGCCGGTATTAAGTGGCGCATAGTAGCTGGTGAAACTCCCCCCAGATCCATCAAAATGATCCTTGCAACAACTGGTACAGAGCGCGGGCTGGTTGTTGCCACTGACGGTCCCGGTTTGTTTGCTCTGCAGTGCACCAATGTTCCAGTACAGCTGATTGGAGGTGGTGCTGTATGCCTGACCGGGCAGATAGGCACTGAGAGTTGAGCCATAACTGCAGCCGCAACTGACCGAGGTCATATCTTGCTGGATCTGCTGGGTATTCCCCTGTACGGCCGGCTTGTAGGTCACAGTTTCAAATTGGACCTCCTTACCAACCACATTGTTCTTGGCCACCACGGTTGGAGAAGGCTTGCTGGTCTCCTGCTTGCTCCCGTTGCCAAGATCGATGGAGATGACATCTGGTGCCACCCCTGGGGTATAACTTATCTTCGGCCCTTCACGCGTTGTATCCAACCCGCCATTCAACTGCTTGGCCGTCAGCGATTCCATGGGAGAAACATAGCCAGTGAGCGCCACGGAAGCCGTTCCACCTTCACTGTTGGTCCAGCTGACCGTCGTATCGATCTGTTTTCGCCCCGGATAGTTGAGCAAATACCCTGCCGGGGCCATGTTCTGCCATGCAGAGGTAGCCCCGTTCCAATATTGATTGGTCACCGTCCAAGCCAAGGTATAACTGTCGCCAGATTGGCTCTTGGTCGCATTGCCGCTAGCGATGGCGTTATAAGTCGTGAGCGGCGCAGTCGCCGTTACCAGGCCGTTGAAATTTTGAAACTCATCTATTTTGGACTCGGCGAGGCGCATGGCTATTTCATAGCGCCGCCCATCCTGGGAAGCCGTCAGCGTCGACTTGGAAAGTATCACCAGACCGGCTACACCCACCCCCAGTACGACCAGAGTCACCAGAATCTCGAGCAGGCCAAATCCCTTTTGCCATTTCATCTTTTTCATCCTCTACCAGTCGCGCCAGCTACCCGGCACCTGCTTAAGGGTCTGGAAGGCGGCACCAGTCTTGATGTTGCTCAATACTGCCTCATCATATTTAGCATCGTAGGTGCCATTGGACTGACCCAGCTTGAAGTTCGCTGCCAGCGCCCCGTTGACAATAGCCCCACCGGTGAGCTTGATATCCGTGGTTGCGGTAGCAGGGTTGGAAGAGTATGCAAATACCAACCCATATAGCTGGCGGTTGCCATTGATGGTCAGGCTGCCATCCTTGATGATAAGCACGACGGGGGCAGCTTGAGAGCCGATATTGGCCCCGGGGCTGCAATCACCCTTGACGATGATGAGCCCCGTCGTCGTTGGCCCCAGCCCGTTGCAGTTATTGACGATCTGATTGGCCTTGGACTCTATGTTCGACCAGCCAGCTGCGTCATTGTTCTCATTGAACAGATACCAGACCAGATCGCTCGGAAAAGCGGGATCACTGTCTTTGATATCCGATTGCTTATTGCCCGCCTGACTGATGTTGGCACTGCAACTGCCGGAGTAATCCCCCTGATTACAGGTCTGGCCCGAGCCGTTATTGAGATCTACATAGTCATTGGTCCAGATGGAGAGCGGCACTCCCAGCCCTCCCCCATTGGGATTAGCCACCACGGTAAAATTCCCGCCGACGGCCATGCCACCGGCAACGGTCAGGGGGGCGGCGGGAGTTCCAGCCAGGACACTGCCCTGAACATATTGCGCCTCCACCACGGCTTGGGCCTGACTGTTATCCAGATTGGCCACAGAGCGGATACGCACCGGGGCGATGAGTGCTGTCCCCCCGACCACCACAGGGAATGGGGTAACACATTCCACCGTCAGGGTATAGGACCCACCAGCCCCTGATGGAGACCATGAACTCCCTGACCAAGCAGGAGATGAAGGGCAAGAAGAGCCCTCACCGGATACTCGGCCAAAACCATAGGAAAGGCCCTGCTCTGCCAGGGCCATCACCTGCCGATAGAGCGTTTCGTTCAGAGTGACCCGTCGATCGGCCACCAGCAGTTTGCCGACCAGCAGGGAAACCGCCAGCAGGATCAGCACCAGGATCAGGGTAACCGTGAAGGTAGTGAAACCAGTCTGGGTTCTCATGTCAGTACCCATTGTTGCGCAGCTTGATGTCGCGCTGCAGATTCAAGGTCAGCGCAGTATTGTCCTTGTATTGCCCTGATATATTGAGCTGGATGGCCCTGGCGCCACTCACCTGGCTACTCGCGAGCAAGCTATAGGTAAGCTGAGTAATCTCTATGGTGTTGTCGGTAGAAATGAGGCTTCCGCTATCGCAAACCGCACTCGCATCAGTCGCCAACTTGACCCCTTTGCTGGCAGTGCTGTAACTATACAGGCGAGTTTCAAGACCGCTGGAGGCACTGTTGTTGAGCACCCCATTTGCATTGTCGTCATAACGGATTCTGATGCAGCGATAAATCTTGGAGCCCGTCGCAGTCTCATCCAGCAAATCGCTGCTTGCGTCGAAATAGAAAGGGGAAGGCGCTGCCCCCGAAACCAGTCGGGTGGCGGTGGCCGCACTGGCATCATAGCCGGCACGTTCTATATCACGAGCCATCATGTCGGTGATGGCTTGCATCTCCTGATTGAGCCGACTCACCTTCATGGCCGTACTATTTGCTCTGAGAATGGTCGCAAAAAGCGTCGTCACCGCTGCAACCAACAGCAAACCCGCTACCATGGCGACCATCAGCTCCACCAGGCTGAAGCCCGCATGTTTCTTCAACATGTCGGCACCCCGCTCACATTGCTGACGGCACAGGTCCGCACTCGACCGACACTATTGGTCACAACCTGCATGGCGTAGTTTCCTGATGAGATGGCGATATTGCCTGCCGTCAGAGAACCTCGGCGGGGAGATATATTGAGGGGTCTGATATTGGTTGCCGACTCGCTGTAGCTCACCACCAAGCTGATGCCGGGATAATCGCTGGCGTCGGCACCCTTTCTCCCCTCGATGCTGGAACAGGTGTCAGCACAGCTAGCGCAGCTACCATCGATATGAACACGATAGCACCAGTTGCTCGTCCCGCTGTTGAAGAGGAGAAGATCCAGCGACCTGTTGCGCTTGACCGCCTCTGACTTGAGCAGCATGACATCCGTATAGATAGCTTGAGTCGCAGCCCTGACCATCTGCTCCTGCCGCAGTGAGTGGTAGCTGGGGACAGCCACGGCCAGCAACAAGGCGATCACCGTCAGCGCGATGAGCAACTCGATCAATGTGAAACCGGAATAATGTCCATCTGTGCGCACCATTTGGCTCAAGACTCCTTTCTTTTTGCTCGTGTCGGTAAGGCACATTGTCGGTACTATCCTATAGTATCAACCCGTTTCCAGAGGCTTGCAGCCCATGAGAACCAAACAATCTGGTATTACTCTCCTAGAACTGATGATCGTGGTAGCCGTTGTCGCCATCCTGGCGGCTATCGCCTATCCAAGCTTTACCGATGGATTGCATAAATCCCGCCGCGCCGAGGCATTCAAGGGATTGCTCAGTATGCAGCTCAAACAAGAAGAGTTTCGGGTATCCAACGCCAGTTACAGCAACACGCTATCCCAAGTCGGCAGCCCCAGCAGCGATTACTACAATTTCACCATCTCAGGAGCCAGCGCCACCGTTTACACCCTGATCGCTACCGCCAAAGGGGGGCAGGGTGGTGATACCGGCTGTACCGTTCTGACCATCAACAAGGCTGATGAAAAAACGCCCTCCGAATGCTGGAAATAAATTACCAACAGTCCGCAGCAGTATCAGAGGCTCCTGAAACACTTTGTCGCCCGAACTGATCCAGCATCAGGATGCCACACTCATCACCCCCCATGCCCCCAGTAGGGGTGGCCGTCAGGGTGAAGGCCGCGCCACTGGCATTCACGGCCAACTGGTAATAGGTCGAGCCACCGTCTCGCGGCAAGGTACTCAGTCCAGCCGACACAAGATTGGCCGAGCCATAGCCCCCCGTCAGCGTGAATTCCCGCTCCATGTATTGGGCCGCTTCAACTAAAGCGGCTTTCGCCTCGGCCCGGCGTGACGCCGTGATATGACTCTGGTAGCTGGGATACGCGACCGCAGAGAGGATCGCCACCACCACCACCACTATCATCAGTTCAAGCAGGGAAAAACCCCCTTCCTTACTCAGTCCAGCTGAATCCAAGATTGTCTTCCCCCTTGATCACCAGCCCCTTCCTCAAGGGTCACCGACACATTGCCACTGGAGCCACTCATGTACTTGCGCTCCACCTCACCATCCTCCACCACGCTCGGGGTCGTCGTCAGCTCATCAAACTGCTTGCCACTGGCGGGCACCTTGGTGGTCCCCCCATTGCCATCGGGCACATCGACATAATCGTCATCGTTGATGGCATTATCGCCGTTGACATCGAATACCGAATAACTGAGACGGGCCCCCGAGAAGGGATCGATCTCCATCAACCAGGAGCGCCCACCAAAGTCACAGGCATCGGATGATGGGATGAGGGTGTTGAAGATCAATCGCTTGTGGCGATACAACATCTCCGCCACCTGACGCTCCCCCACCCCCTTGGCAATGCCCGGCGAGATCAACCGAAGAGACCACCCCTTGCGTGCGCTGTAATCCACAGTGCTGTTGGAGACCACCCGCACATTGAACTTTCGAGTGGTACCATTGGCCGCCAACTCACTGGTGATCGACTGACTCTGCAGCTGATTGGCCGTGATGGTCGTGGTCTGGCCATTGGCATCCCAGATCCCGTATACGGCATCAACCCGAGGCGTGCTCGGCAGGCTCTTGTCATCGTTGGTAAAATAGCTCCCCGTGCCAAACAGGATCATGACCCCCCCATTGGGGTGACGCAGCGCCAGTGGCCGGATCGTGATGGGCTGGCGAGTCGTGGCGGAGCAGGTGCCATCACAAGCCTGATACAAGGGTGCCGCGGTCAGGTTATTGCCATTCCCAGTAGTAAGCGCCGACTTCCATTGATTGCTGTTAGTGGCGGTCAGATCAAATTTCCACAGGTTGCCCTGCAGATCCCCCGCATAGACGTAGTCGATCAGCTTGTCTCCATCCACATCTACCGGCAGTGGGCTAGACAGGCCATTTGGAGCCGAACTCGAACCGACACCGGTACTCAGCTCCTTGATGAGACTGCCATCCGCCAAGTCGATAACAAACAGCCTGGCGACCTGACTCTGGCTGTTGTAGCCGTTGGCCACCAGAGCAACCCACTTGTCACCGGCCTTGACCCTCCCCAGAGTCGGCACAGAGAGGGCTACTCCCATCTCGGCATTGCTACTGCTGTTGAACTCCCACATCACATTGCTGGCTGCCATATCCGCGGGGTTGGTCACGTTGAGGGCAAACACGGTCTTGCCGCCGGCCCCCGTGCTGCCCAGCAGCACCGTCTTCCAGCCGCCATTCAGATAGGCATCACCTACTCTGGGTGAACCATCCACATAGTAGCGATGGGCATAACCCAGCTGGGTCAAGGGTGCCAAATCCCCGAGCAGGGATGCGGGCACATAAGCCATGGTCTCGACACCGTCGCTGGCCCTGAATCCATGCAACATGCCGTCATTCGCCCCGACATAGAGCATGGGTGGACGTCCGGTCACCAGAGTCGAGCTCAGGAAGGCGGCATAACGCTCCCGTTCGGTCTGGGTCAAACCACCTGCTGAACCATAGCCGTAATCCTGGCGTCCCACATAAACGGGATCCGAGTTGATGATGTCTCCCAATACCGAGCTGCGATCCCTGAAGGTCCCTCCGCGCCCCTGTTCACGACTGCGATCGCCACGCAGGTAGTTCACCCTGGCCTCACCCAGGGTGTCTCCACTGATGGCGAACAATGCCTTGTTCGTTGCATTGAAGTCGCTCCAGGTGAAGTTGATACCGGCCCCCCCCTGCAAGGTGAAGATCCGGCGAGCAGCAGGAGCCGGCATGACGGCGGCGGCATCCCAAGTCTGACTCTCCAGAGCCCCGCTATCATCGAGCGGGATGGCGATGAGCTGACCGGACCAGTCCCCACTGTTGTAACGGGCCTGATAGATGTGGGTATTGCTGTCAAGGCGGCTCGCGTTGGCCGTCACCGAACTGGCCGAGCTGGTGCGTGAGGCGATCTGGGCCAGGGTGTTGCTGAGGGCGGTGGCAAAGGTATCTGGGTCTGCGGCACTGAAGAAGCCCCCCTTGCTGTTGACTGCCGCATGCCACAGATCATCCACCTTCTTCGCATCGGAATCATAGGGATCAGGCCAAGTGCTCGGTACCCCGTTGGCAGGGTTGAGCGTGCCATTGACGCCCAGTCCTACCGTGAAGTTGACCAGGTGCTGCCAATTCGCAGGATCCGCCGTGCTGGTCGGCACCTTGTTGGCCAGATCCGTGCGCAGATCCGTCTTCCAGTAATTGAGGGCCACGTCGGCCAAGGTGTCGGCGGTCCCATCCTTGTCCACATCGCCGACCGCCGGACTCGGGTTGTAAGAGCGGCCCTCACTCCAGTACCCGTCCGTCATCAGGATGTTGTAACTCTGGCGACAGGTCAGGTGCGCCGCCGTGCTGCCTGCGCTGGTTGCCCAAGGGCCGTTGTTGTCTGTTCGGGAGAAGTAGTTGCCCACATCCTGGAGACTGGTTCGCAGCGGGGTGTAATTTATGCCGTTGAATTTGCCATTATAGAGATCCGTGAAGAACCCGGTACGCTGAGTGCCGCTAAATGGCGCCACGCTGCGCAGCATGGTGCTGCCACTATTGATGGTGGTGAACCCCACCCTGAGGGTATTCCCCTGACTGGCGAAGGCCCGCCCTACCCCGGCCCGGGCAGCCAGTATTCTGGAGCGGTAATAGGTATACCAGTTTGCGAAATTCTGGATCTCCTCCGCATAGGTACAGACGGGGGCGGTCTTGCAATCGCTGCGATTCGGCCGGCTGTCATAGGTACTGCCAGACTTGATCTCGACCCGGGTATAGCTGCCCGCCTTCTTCAGGTCACCGCTTCCCTTGTAGGAGAAATAGACGGCCGGCCAGAATGTCTCCTCGGCGTTCCTGTTGTAACCGGAGGAAAAATTCGTGTAGTAGTCGGCCCGCTGCTTGTTATTTTTGGTCAGGTCGCGACAGCCCGCCGTGGTGTTGGTCGGATTGTGCGGCGCGCAGCTGGTGCTGGCATTCGCCATCAGAGTGCCATCCGCATTGGCCCAGGGACGATAGGTCAACAGGGGGTTGTAGTAGAGCTTGTTGTTCTGACTCGAACGGCTGTAGGCGTTGAGATCATTCGTGGCGGTGAACGTGACCGTGCTGTTGCTCCAGTCATAAGTGCCATAAACCTCGTCGGCTCTGGGATAGATGAAGAAAATACTGAGGCTGGAGGGGACCAGCTCTTCCGGCATGACCTCGGAGAGCATCGAACTCGAGTTGTCCAGCGTGAACATGATATTGGGCTCGGCACGGGTGCCCAGATAGAGAGGAGTCTGGGCGATATCGAGCGCCCCCTGCGCCGTGAGCGGCAGCAACCCCAGCAGCATCCACGATGATGTACGCATCCTTGCTCCCCCTCCTAACGACTGTAGGTTGACTGCAACAGCACGAAACTCTCATTGGACAGGCCGAATCCCCTGGCCGTAATGCGATAGAGGCGGCGTTCGCCCTGGGGCTCGTCCGCAGCCAGATTTTCAGTTCTGCTCTGGGTATATGGCAGGCGTTCGATAAAGTACTCGGGCGAGTGCCCCTGACCACCGATGTTGTGGCTGCGCCACGAGGTGGCCGATGCCAGCGGATCCACGGCCGAATCCACCAACTCATAGAGCCCGCCGCTGTTGTTGAAGGGCCCTGCCGTCCCTCCTTCGATATAGCGCTCGGCCCCCCGCAATGCCGCCTCGGCGGCCTGGAATGCCTGCAGGCTCTCCTGATAATTCCCTGCCATTTTCTCCTGCAGCACGCCGCCACGCATGGCGGCCATCGCCAACAGGCTCACCACCGCCAGGAAAATGAGGCTCAGAATGAGCACCATGCCTCTTTGCCTCATCATGCCTCCTAGGGGATCCGGTTGCGCAACGCCACCGTGGTCTCGGTGGCCCAATACCAGTGGTTGTCCGGGCTCTGGAAGGTTCCACCGGCGAAGCTGACCGACTGGGGTGAGGAGAGCACTCCGCCCTGGCTGCTGCGCAGCAATAACGCGATCCCGATACTCATCACATTGTCCCAGTTGTTCACGGAACCTGCGGCGACATAGGTGTCGGCAGCACGATCCCGATTGCGATCCTCGCCGTAGGTGAGCTGTAGATCGGTGATCCCGTCCACGACGGGAACGCCTGCTGCGCTGCCATTCTTGCGATAGAGGGTCCAGGGGCTATCGGCCGCTGGGCGCGCTATGTAGTAGAGTCGCGTTTCCAGGCGGTGAAGCAGCGAACCCGGTCCGAACCGCTCCTCGGCCGGTGCACTGCTTCCCCCCCAGGAGCTCACCGAATTCCCGGGCACATAGCTGTTGCTGTTGGAGTGGTTGACGTTGAGCTCCCCCCCGGCGGCCTGCACATTGGTGATCTGGAAGACCCTTGCCTTCTGGCAGTCGGATACCATGACGATGTCCCCCTCACAAAAATCGCTGTAAGCCGGCTTGTTGGGGGCGCAGTAGTTGGCCTTGGTCGACAGGAGCTGGGCAAACAACTGGGCGGCGCTGTTGTTGCGTATCACGGGAACACCGTTGCCGACCGGGCTCTGGATCAGCAGCAGATCGCTGCCGCTGCGCGGTTTGGGTTCGCTCGCCCCGAACAGACCCGAAATGGCGGAAGGCAGGGTACTGCCCAGATTGTCATAGCCACGGATCCGGATACTGAAGTCGTAGGGGGTCGTCGTGGCGCTCAGGGTGCTGGTGATGGTGACCCCCTGCTTGCTGATACACCCCAGATACCCGGCCTGGCGCAGCTCTTTTTGCAACAGGTTGAGGGCAAAGCGGCTCTCCTCCTGTGCCCTGGCAACCGCTTCGGTGATCAGGAAGGTACGGTGATTGCCGAGGAATACCTGGATGATCACTCCCACGGTGAACAGGGAGAGCAGCAGGGCTATCATCACCTCGACCAGGCCGACCCCGGCCTGATAGCGTCTTGAGGGGCCGTTCACAGCTCAGTCCTCACGACGAGGACACGCCGTGCGGGTTCGCCCGCCTGACGCCCTCCCTGCCATTGCACGCTGATGGTGGCCCGCCCCTGGCTGACGACCACGGCGCCATCCCCCTGCGGCAGGGAGCCGAGCGTCTGTTTCCAGTATTGAAGATCCGCCACGGCGGCCGTCGCCCCCGATGCCCGCTCGCCCAGTGCAATATCGTACTGGCCAGCCAGGGCGGCGCTGCGATTGGCCCGCATCAGATCGCCGATCAGGTTTGCATACTGGGTGGCTTCGGTACTGCTCAGGGCGGACTGGTTGCTCTTGAGAGCCTGCAACTGGAGTGTTGCCATGCCGAGGATGCCGACCGACAGCACCAGCACGGCGATCATCACCTCCAGCAACGAAAAACCGGTCTCGCGCCTCACAGGCATGCAGACTCCTCAACCGACGGATGGCCGGTTCCATTGATGCTTATATCCCGCGCCATCTCCCCCGAGCAGGAGGTTGGCGTCAGGCTGAAGATATGTCCCTGAGGGGTACGACCGTCGAGAAAGCCAGTGTTGGTAAAGCGCAACACTGCCGTGTCGCTGCTCAGGGTATTCCCATCGAGCGAGTCAAACTGGCGGATCAGCTCCCCTGCATCCAGGCTGCCGTTGCCATTACTGTCGATCCACACCTGCCATCCCCTCTCCCAGTGGAGAGCGGCATTTCCGGCCTGAGCCGACAGCAGCACATTCCGGTTGCGTCGAACCGCCTCGCTGCGCGCCAGTTGGACTGATGCCACGAACTGATTCGCCTGGGTCGTCAGGTTCATGCTTTTGATCAAGGAGTTAAAGGAAGGGACTCCCAGCATGAGCAGGATAGACAAGAGTGCTACGGTGACCATCAGCTCGATGAGCGTGAAGCCGAGAGGCGCAAACATCCTGTTGTGCACCAGCCAAACCCTCCTTCGATTCCATCCATGGTTGGGGGCGGTATTGGTGAGATGATGAAGAAAGTTTAATCAGAGTTGCTGGTATTGTTAATGTCAGCAAGGCATCCAAATGAGAATATTTACTGTCTTTATATCTCTAAAACGAGACGTCAGTCACAAAAATGCCGGCGCTGGGCCGGCATGTCAATCAGAGAATCCTCAGCTCGGGCGGCACCTCGAACACCACGTTCTCTTCGCGGCCGGGGTGTTCGGTCACTATCTTGCCCCCCAGCTCCCGCAGACGGGTGATGACGTTCTGCACCAGGATGTCGGGGGCTGACGCCCCGGCCGTTACCCCGATGCGTTCCACGCCGTCCAGCCAGTCCGATTCGATCATAGTGGCGTCGTCGATCAGATAGGCGCGAGCCCCCACCTTCTCGGCCAGCTCCCGCAGGCGATTGGAGTTGGAGGAGTTGCGCGAACCCACCACCAGCATGGCGTCCACCAGCCCCGCCATCTCCCGCACCGCGTCCTGGCGGTTCTGGGTGGCGTAGCAGATGTCATCCTTGCGCGGCCCCTGGATCTTGGGGAAGTGCTGGCGCAAGGCGTCGATGACGTCCGAGGTCTCATCCACGCTGAGGGTGGTCTGGGTGACGAAGCAGAGGTCGTCCGGGTTCTTCACCCGAAGTTTGGCCACGTCTTCCGGCGTCTCCACCAGATACATGCCCCCCTCGGGGTTCTCGTACTGACCCATGGTGCCGATCACCTCGGGGTGACCGGCGTGGCCGATGAGCACGGCCTCGGAGCCCTTGCGACTGGCGCGATGGACCTCCATGTGCACCTTGGTCACCAGGGGGCAGGTTGCATCGAACACCTTGAGGGCGCGGGACTTGGCCATCTCGCGCACCGTCTTGGCGACGCCGTGGGCGGAGAAGATGACGATGCTGTCGTCCGGCACCTCGTCCAGCTCCTCGACGAAGACGGCCCCCGCCTCTTTCAGCTTGTTCACCACGTAGCGGTTGTGCACCACCTCGTGACGCACATAGATGGGGGCACCGAACTTCTCCAGGGCGCTCTCGACGATGCTGATCGCGCGATCGACACCGGCGCAGAAACCGCGTGGGTTAGCCAGCAGAATGTCCATCAGTGAACTTTCTCCTCATCATCCACACCCAGGATCTCCACCTCGAAGGTCACGGTGTGACCCGCCAGGGGATGGTTGAAATCGACGGTCACCGACATGCCTTCCACCGCCCGGATGATGCCAGGCAGCTCGCCGCCGTTGGGCTGATCGAAGATCATGATGGTGCCGACCTTGGGCTCCATATCGGCGCCGAATTTGGCCCTGTCCAGATGGTAGATGTTGTCGGGGTTGGAGAGGCCAAACGCCTGCTCCGGTGCCAAAGTGAAGCTCTTGGCCTCCCCCTGCTGCAACCCGAGCAGGCACTGCTCGAAGCTGTCGGTCAGGCTGCCATCCCCCATCCGCAGGCGGGCCGGTTTGCCGTGCAGCGCAGTGCTGTCGGCCACCGAGCCGTCTTCCAGCTTGATGGAGAAGTGGAACAGCACGCTGCTGTCAACGCCGATGGGTTGGCTCATGCGGCCTCTTCCTTTTTCTTCTCACTGCGAAAACCGTCCAACACTATCATGGCGGCGCCGATGAAGATGAAGCTGTCCGCCAGGTTGAATGCCGGCCAGTGGGCACGCTGCCAGTAGAAGTCGAGAAAATCGACCACATGGCCCAGCACCAGGCGATCGAACACGTTGCCGAGCGCCCCGCCGATGATGAGGGAGTAGGCTATGCCGCTCCAGCGCTGGGTCACCGACTGCTTGCGCAGCCAGTGGATCAGCAGGCCGCAGATGGCAAACGCCAGCACCGCGAAGAACCAGCGCTGCCAGCCCCCCTGATCCGCCAGGAAGCTGAACGCCGCCCCCTTGTTGTAGACGTGTACCAGGTTGAAGAAGGGGGTGATCTCCACCCCCGGATAACCAAACGGCAACAACTTGACCACGGCGAGCTTGCTCCCCTGGTCCAGTACGAAGGCCAGCACCGCCAGCCACAGCCAACGCAGGCCGGTTTTTTGAGTGTCTTGAGTCATGTTCATCAGGCAAATTGACGCGTTTCGCCGTCACCCTCGACGTTGGTGACGCAACGGCCACAGATCTCTTCGTGACCAGCGATGGTGCCCACGTCTTCCACATGGTGCCAGCAGCGGTCGCACTTGGCGGCGGCAGACTGGGCCACGCTTAGCCAGAGGTCGTCGCGCTCGGTCGCGACGGCGCCTGCCGGTGCGGCGTCGGCCACCACCACCTTGGCCTTGGAGGTGAGCAGCACGAAGCGCAGCTCATCGGCCAGGGCGTTCAGGCGGGCAGCCAGTTCCGGCTTGGCGAACAGGGTCAGTTCGGCCTGCAGGGAGCCGCCGATGCGCTTCTCGCCGCGAGCCGCTTCCAGCGCCTTGTTCACTTCCCCACGAACGGTCAGGATCTCGGCCCAGAAGGCATCGCTCATCTGCTCGCCCGCTTCCAGCCCGAACAGGCCGTCATACCACTCCTCGGTGAACACGAACTCGGTGCGATCGCCCGGCAGCAGGGCCCAGATCTCGTCCGCGGTGAAGCTCATGATGGGCGCCATCCAGCGCACCATGGCCTCGGCGATGTGGTACAGGGCGGTCTGGCAGGAGCGACGGGCCAGGCTGTCGGCCTTGGCGGTGTACTGACGGTCCTTGATGACGTCCAGATAGAAGGAGCCCATCTCGATGGAGCAGAACTGCATCAGCTTCTGGGTCACGCCGTGGAAGTTGTACTCGTCGAACGCGGTCACGATCTCGGCCTGTACGGCCTTGGCACGACCCACGGCCCAGCGATCCACCACCACCATGTCAGCGGGGGCGACCATGTCGGTGGCCGGGTTGAAACCGTTCAGGTTCGCCAGCAGGAAGCGGGCGGTGTTGCGGATCCGGCGATAGGCATCGGCAGAGCGCTTGAGGATCTCGTCGGAGACCGTCATCTCGCCGGTGTAGTCGGTGCTCGCGACCCAGAGGCGCAGGATGTCGGCACCCAGCTTGTTCATCACATCCTGGGGGCTGACCACGTTGCCGATGGACTTGGACATCTTGCGGCCCTGGCCATCCACGGTGAAGCCGTGGGTCAGTACCTGGTTGTACGGAGCCTTGTCCTTCATCGCGACGCCGATCATGAGCGACGACATGAACCAGCCACGGTGCTGGTCAGAACCTTCCAGATACATGTCGGCCGGGTTGCCGTTGAACTCGGGACGGGCATCCACCACGGAGGAGTGGGTGGAGCCGGAGTCGAACCAGACGTCCAGGGTGTCCGGCACCTTGTCGTAGGTGTCGGCGTCGGCACCCAGCAGATCGGCCTTGTCCAGATCCCACCAGGCCTGAATGCCTTTCTGTTCAACCAGCTTGGCCACTTCTTCCATCAGGCGGACGGATTCCGGGTGCAGTTGCTGGGTCTCTTTATGGACGAACAGGGAGATGGGCACGCCCCAGGTCCGCTGACGGGAGATGCACCAGTCCGGACGGTTCTCGACCATGGCCTGGATGCGATTCTTGCCCCATGCCGGCACCCAGCCGCTCTGGCCGTGCTCGGCAATGCCCTGGGTCTCGATGCGCTCGATCTCTTCCAGGGCGCGCTTGCGCAGACCGTTCTGCTCCATGCTGATGAACCACTGGGGAGTGGCACGGAAGATGATCGGGGTCTTGTGACGCCAGCAGTGCGGGTAGGAGTGGTTGAACACCTGATGATGCAGCAGGGCGCCGCGCTCGGTCAGCACGTCCACCACGGCGGTGTTGGCCTTGAATACATGCTGGCCGGCGAACAGCTCGGTATCCGGCAGGTAGACGCCGTTGCTGCCAACCGGGTTTGCCACTTCCAGACCGTATTTCTGACCAACCACGAAGTCTTCCTGACCGTGGCCAGGGGCGGTGTGGACGATACCGGTACCGGCGTCCAGGGTGACGTGATCACCCAGCACCACGGGCACATCGTAGTGATAGAAGGGGTGGTTGAAGCGCAGCAGATCCAGGGAGTGCCCCTTGGCATAACCCAGGTTGTGATACTGCTCGATACCGGCGCGGTCCATCACGTCCTTGACCAGCTCGGCGGCCAGGATCAGGCGCTCGGGGTTGTCACCTTCCACCTGTACCAAGGCATAGTCCAGGTCCGCATGCATGGCGATGGCGCGGTTGGCCGGCAGGGTCCAGGGAGTGGTGGTCCAGATCACGGCAGAGAGCGGACCACGGCCGGTGTGACCCTCCGGGCAGTCGAACTTGGCAGCGACCACAGCCTCATCGACGGCCTTGAAGCGTACGTCGATGGAGGGGGAGTTCTTGTCGTAGTACTCCACCTCGGCCTCGGCCAGGGCGGAGCCACAGTCGGTACACCAGTGTACCGGCTTGGAGCCCTTGTGCAGATGGCCGTTCTCGACGATCTTGGCCATGGAGCGGATGATGTTGGCTTCGGTGCCAAAGTCCATGGTCAGGTAGGGGTGTTCCCAGTCACCCAGCACACCCAGGCGGATGAAGTCGGTCTTCTGCGCCTCGATCTGGGTCTTGGCGTATTTGCGGCACTCGGCGCGGAACTCGGCGGCGGAGACCTTCTCCCCCGGCTTGCCGACCATGCCTTCTACCTTCAGCTCGATGGGCAGACCGTGGCAATCCCAACCCGGCACATAGGGGGAGTCGAAGCCCGACATGCCCTTGGACTTGATGATGATGTCTTTGAGGATCTTGTTGACCGAGTGACCGATGTGAATGCTGCCGTTCGCATAGGGGGGGCCGTCATGCAGAATGAAAGAAGGCTTGCCCGCTTTGGCGCGGCGAATGGCGCCGTAAAGATCCTGATCGTACCAACGCTTGAGCATGTTGGGTTCACGCTTGGCCAGATCGCCACGCATCGGAAACTCGGTTTCCGGCAGATTCAGGGTGTGTTTATAGTCGCTCATCAGTCCTGGGTTCCCTTCTTTTCTAAAAGAGTGCTGGGTAAATTGAATGATGGCAGCCCGAACCAGGCTCGGGCCGCCAGGGCATCTCGTTCGATCTGCTCTTTCAAGGCGGTGAAAGAGTCAAATTTCTGCTCTTCGCGCAGCTTGTGGCGAAGCAGCACCTTGACCTGCTGACCATATAGATCACCAGAAAAATCAAATAGATGTACTTCCAATCTGGCTTGTGTACCGCTCAAGGTCGGCCGTACACCCACATTGGCGACACCGGGGAAGGTCTTGCCGGAACATAACACTTCCACCGCGAACACGCCACCGACCGGGATCACCTGCCGTTTCAGGGCGAGATTGGCAGTGGGAAATCCTATGGTGCGCCCCAGCTTGTCACCGTGGGCCACCCGGCCGCTGATGGCGTAGGGACGTCCCAGCATCAGCTCCACCTCCGCCATGCGGCCGGCCGCGAGGGCCTCGCGCACCAGGGTGCTGCTGACCCGCTGACGGGACAGCTGGAAGCTCTGGGTGCTGATCACCTCGAACCCGAAGCGTCGCCCCGCCGCCTCCAGCAGGTGGAAGTCCCCCTCCCGCCCGCGGCCGAAGCGAAAATCATCCCCCACCACCAGGTAGTGCACGCCGAGTTTTTCCACCAGCAGTTGCTCGATGAAGGTGCAGGCCGCCTGCTCGGCGAAGCGGTGGGTGAAACGCACGCAGAGCATGCGGTCGATCCGCATGGCCTTGAGGGCTTCGTACTTCTCCCGCCAGCGGCTGAGGCGCGCCGGCGCGGCACTGCCCGCAAACAGCTCGAGGGGCTGGGGTTCGAACAGCATGACGCAGGCGGGCAAGCCCAGCTGGGCGGCTTTCTCCTGCAACCTGGCCAACACCGCATGGTGTCCCTGATGAACCCCATCGAAGTTGCCTATGGTCAATACACAGCCCCGGTGACGGGGCTTGATATTGTGAATACCGCGAATAAGCTCCATCAGTGCCTTGTGCGTTGCTGCCATGGAAATCGGCGGATTATATATCAGGCGGCCAGCAGGATCAGCCCTCCTGGCCCGATTTCAGCGGCCAGGGGTCCGTTCCCCCCACCCTCGACATGGCCCTGCCCGATGCAGAGCCACCCGAAGAGCCTTACTGCTGACCCGATTTCAAGTGTCTTGGTCGAACGCCGAGCGCCAGCAGCACTACGCCGTACACGGCGCCTCCTGCACAGAGCAGCAGGGTCAGCTCCAGGCTGGCCTTGCCCATGCTCCAGGCACCCCACTGGGCGAGATCCGGCGACAGGTAGGCGAGCAGGCCGCCCATCAGCAGGGTCGCCGCCAGCAGCTTGAGGCAGAACACCCCGGTCTGGCGGGAGGGGCGATAGACGTTCTGCACATAGAGCCCCTTGAACAGCAGGGCCGCATTCAGGGTACCGGAGCAGGCGGTGGCGAGCGCCAGTCCCACGTAGCCCAGGGGATAGATGAAGATGAGGTTGCACACCATGTTCGCCACCATGGCAATGATGCCGATCCGCACCGGGGTCTTGGTGTCCTGGCGGGCGTAGTAGCCGGGGGCCAGCACCTTGATCAGCATCAGGGAGAGCAGCCCGGTAGTAGAGGCCAGCAGGCTGGCGCTCGACATGCTCACCTCGTGCAGACCGAACTCCCCGCGCATGAACAGCACCCGCAAGATGGGTTCGCGCAGCACGGCGATCCCCACCATGGCGGGCAGGCCGAGCAGAATCACCATGCGTACCCCCCAGTCCATGGTGCGGGAGAAGTCCACCGGATCCGCGTCCACATGCTTCTTGGCGAGCGCCGGCAGGATCACCGTGCTGATGGCCACCGCAAACAGGCCGAGGGGAAACTCCAGCAGCCGGTCCGAATAATAGAGGTAGCTGATGGCGCCGGTGGCCAGGAAGGAGGCGAGCATGGTGTTGATCAGCAGGTTGATCTGGCTGACCGAGACACCGAACAGGGCCGGGATCATCAGGGTGCGGATCTTCACCACCCCGGGGTGATGCCAACCCCATTTGGGCCACACCAGCATGTTGATCTGGCGCAGGAAGGGGTACTGGAACAAAAACTGCACCAGGCCGCCGAGGAAGACGCCGATGGCCAGGGAGATCTCCGGGCGCTCCATCAGAGGGGCAATCCACCAGGCCGCCGCTATCATGGTGATGTTGAGAAACACCGGCGTGAAGGAGGAGACGGCGAAGCGGCCGAAGGTGTTGAGGATGGCCCCCGCCATGGCGGTGAAGGTGATGAACCAGAGGTAAGGGAAGGTTATCTTGAGCATCAGGCTGGCCAGCTCGAACTTCTCCGCCGCCGGTCCGCCGTGCAGCCAGTCCCAGAACCAGCCCCAGCCGAACAGGGCGGTCAAGACCCCCGAGCCCAGCACCCCGAGCAGGGTCACTATGGTGACTATGCCCCCCAGGGTCCCCGCGACCGCGGCCAGCAGCTCGCGCACCGCCTGCTCATCACCGTTTTTCTTGTACTCCGTCATCACGGGCACAAAGGCCTGGTTGAAAGCCCCTTCGGCGAACAGGCGACGCAAGAAGTTGGGAATGCGATTGGCGAAGAAGAAGACGTCTGCGGCAACCCCGGCACCGAGCAGATTGGCGATGACCACGTCACGCACCAAGCCCATCACACGGGACGCCAGCGTCATTCCGGACACTATCATGCCGGATTTGATCAATTTCTTACTCAAGACGAGGCCTCTGGAACTGTCAGAAAGAAAAGAATGCTGGTAGAATCGGCCGACAGTTTAACCGTCTCCCATCTGACACACCACCGGGGGGCGGTGTTTATTTGCACAAATCATTTGACAATATGTGGTTGGGAAGGCATATTTCCGGGCCTTTTCAATACACTCGCTAAGACAGTTTTAGGAGTTTTACCTTGGCTAACATCAAATCTGCTAAGAAGCGTGCTCTTCAGTCAGAGAAACGTCGTCAGCACAACGCCAGCCGTCGTTCCATGACCCGTACCTACCTGAAGAAAGTGATCGCTGCCATCGCCTCTGGCGACAAGGCTGCTGCCACTGCCGCTTTCGCTGTTGCTCAGCCGATCATGGATCGTATGGCGACCAAAGGCCTGATCCACAAGAACAAAGCTGCTCGTCACAAGAGCCGCCTGTCTGCCCAGATCAAAGCTATGGCTTAATCAGCTTCGGCTGCATAAAGCTAAAAAAACCGGCCTCTTGGCCGGTTTTTTATTTGGGTTCGCTGCAATAGAGCCGGTGCAGCAGGCCAATCATCTCCCGCACCTCGACGCTTCGCAGGGAATAGTAGACCGTCTGGGCCGCCTTTCGTGTCGCCACCAGTTCATCTCGCCTCAGCACCGCCAGATGCTGTGACAGGGCCGACTGACTCAGACCGAGCCGTTCGTTCAGCTCTCCCACCGACAGTTCCCGCTCCAGCAGCTGACACAGGATAAACAGACGCCGTTCATTGGCCAGGGCCTTGAGCAGAGTGACCGCACGCCCGGCATTCACCGCCATCTCCTCCAGTCGCATCCCCTCTCCCTGCCCGGTTTTCATGTCGTCCCCCACCCTGTTAAAACGACAGGCTGGCGGGCTGGATGGTGGAGAGGTTCTCCTCTCCGGCAAACAGGAAGGAGAAGTCACTCTCGCAGACCCGCTTCACCGCCGGATGCTGGATCATCCGCTCGGCGAAGATGACGTAATACTCCTCCATCAGATCCTGGGTTTCTCCCAGCAGCATCACCTCCTCCCCCTCCAGGATCTCCTCCCGGTAGATGGTGGGTGCCATGAAGATGCCCTGGTTGAAGAAGCCGAACGCCTTCATCAGGGCCGCATCGTCGAACTCACCGAGGATGCTGGGGGAGATCCCCTGCTGCTCGAACCACTGGGTCAGTTGGCGGCCCATGGCGGTGCGCCGGCCCGGGATGAGCAACTTGCGCTCCTCCAGGCAGGCAGGGAAGCCTTTCTCCGGCAGGGGGGCCTTGCAGAAGAAGCTGACCCCACAGCCACCAAGGCGCTTGGAGAGCAGGCCAGCATGCTGGCTGGAGTCCACCGGACAGTCGGAGAGGATCATGTCGAGCTTGTGCTCGCTCAACTGCTCGAGCAGCAGTTCGTGGGTCGATTCGAAGCAGCGCAGGTGGATGGAACCATCGTTCGGGATGACGGAGAGCAGCACCCGGCTCGCGAGGCGCTTGGAGAGCGCATCGGCGATGCCGACGTCGAACAGGATCTGGCTCTCCTTGCGGTAGTTGACGATATCCAGCATCTCGTAGGAGAGGCTGAACATCTTGTCGGCGTAGCGAAACACCAGCTGGCCGAGTTCGGTGGCCTCGAGGGAGCGGCCCTTGCGGATCAACAGCTTGCCGCCCAAACGCTGCTCCAGCAGCTTGATCTGGCCGGTGACCGTCTGGGGGGTAAGAAAAAGGGCTTCCGCCGCTTGTGTGACGGAGCCCTTCTTCTGTGTCATCCAAAAATAATAGAGGTGATTGTAATTAAGGTGTGACATCCGATGGGGTTCCCGCGGCAGGCGGGCTCCGGTAGCAGCTGAGTTCAACTGCCAGAATGTCATACATGTCGCTGATCGAGTCAACCTTGTTTGCGCTGAACTGCTTTTGCAGCACCAGTTTCAGGCTGGCCGGATCCGGCATCCGCTCACCGCAGTAGCGCTTGTTGGACTTCTTGACCCGCTCCCCCGCCCGGCTGCTGAGGGCTCGCTCGCTGAAGGTCTCACCGAACTGGGCCTTGGCCTGCTTGTCCCCCAGCATGATGGCACTGTCGACCACCCCGTTCAGGTAGGCGGAACAGCCGGGCGAGGTCGCATCCTGCTGACAATCCGCCAGGTTGTTCGCCCATATCGCCGGGCTCACCAGCAGGGCCAGCCATCCTAGTTTTTTCATAACCCCTCCGTGCTCTGATCCGCCTCCCGGTTGGGAAGGGATATCCGCAGGGCGAGATAGCCGACCACGGCCGCCAGAGTGGACCCCACCAGGATCCCGAGGCGCGAGTAGCTACCGTAGTCCAATCCGCCATGCTCGAACGCCAGCGATGCGATAAACATCGACATGGTGAAGCCAATGCCACACAGGATGCTGACGGCAAAGATCTGCTTGAAGTTGACCCCGCTCGGCAACTGGGCGACCCCCAGCTTCACCGACAGCCAGCTGATGGTGAAGATCCCGAGGGGCTTGCCGACGAAGAGCCCCAGCATGATGCCGAGTGGCACCGGGCTCAGCAGGGAGGAGAGCCCGATCCCGTCCAGGGAGACGCCGGCGTTCGCGAAGGCGAACAGCGGCAAGATAAGGTAGGCACTCCAGGGGTGCAGCGCATGCTCCAGGTGCTTGAGGGGCGAGGCGTAGCGCCTGCCGTTCAGCGGGATCATGAAGCCCACGATGACACCGGCCAACGTCGCGTGGACGCCGGACTTGAGCACCGCCACCCAGAGCACCAGGCCGACCAGCATGTAGAGGCCGATCCTGTCTTCCCCGCGCCGATTCATCCACAGCAGTGTCAGGGTCGCCAGGACACCGACCGCCAGCGCCCCCAGGGAGAGCTGCTGGGTATAGAAGAGGGCGATGATGATGATGACGCCGAGGTCGTCCATGATGGCCAGGGCCAGCAGGAACACCTTGAGGCTGGTCGGCACCCGCTTGCCGAGCAGCGCCATCACCCCGAGGGCGAAGGCGATGTCGGTCGCCGCCGGAATGGCCCAGCCGGCCCGGGTTACTTCATCGTCGTAGTTGAAGAAGGCATAGATGAGCGCGGGGGCCAGCATGCCCCCCACGGCGGCGATGGCCGGGAAGGTGGCCTGCACCCGGGAGGAGAGCGCCCCCTCCAGTAGCTCGCGCTTCACCTCGAGGCCGACCAGCAGGAAGAAGATCGCCATGAAGCCGTCGTTGATCCAGAGCAGCAGCGGCTTGTCAATGTCGAGGGCCGCGATGCGCACCTGCACCGGCGTATTGAGGAAACTCTGGTAATACTCCGCCAGCGCCGAGTTCGCCAGGGCGATGGCCAGCAGGGCGGCCAGGATCAGGATGATGCCGGAGGCGGACTCCAGCTTGAGAAAGCGCTTGAATACATCACTCATGGTCTGACTATCCATAACATTGCATTTTTTTCAGTCTAGAGTCGGAGTGAGTCGATGAAAAATCGTTTCTAATTGCCATTAACAACGGGAAAACCGAAGGCAAACCGGCTAAGACCTGCTATAAGCACCGTTTTACTCCCTTTCTCCGCCCAGGTCACCATTCAATTTTTCGCATAAATACACAGATAACGGCATGAAAAAAGGCGCCATCAGGCGCCTCTCTTATCCATGATACCAATCAGGCGTCGTCAGATGGCCACGGGGGCCTTGATGCCGGGATGGGGATCGTAGCCCTGGATCTCGAAGTCCTCGAATCTGTAGTCGAAGATCGAATCCGGCTTGCGCTTGATCACCAGGGTCGGCAGCGGGCGCGGCTCGCGGCTGAGCTGCAGTGCGGTCTGTTCCATGTGGTTGGAATAAAGATGCACGTCGCCACCGGTCCAGACGAAGTCCCCTACCTCGAGATCACACTGCTGGGCCATCATGTGGGTCAGCAGGGCGTAGCTCGCGATATTGAACGGCAGGCCGAGGAAGACGTCGCAGCTGCGCTGGTAGAGCTGGCAGGAGAGCTTGCCGTCCGCCACGTAGAACTGGAAGAAGGCGTGGCAGGGGGCCAGGGCCATCTTGTCCAGCTCCCCCACATTCCAGGCGGAGACTATGATCCGGCGGGAATCCGGGTTGTGCTTGATGTCGTTCACCGCCTTCTGGATCTGATCGATGACGCTGCCATCGGCCGCCGGCCAGGAGCGCCACTGGGCGCCGTAGACAGGGCCCAGATCGCCGTGCTCGTCGGCCCACTCGTCCCAGATGCTGACACCGTGCTCCTTCAGGTAGGCGGTATTGGTGTCGCCGTTCAGGAACCAGAGCAGCTCGTGGATGATGGATCTCAGGTGGCACTTCTTGGTGGTGACCAGGGGGAAGCCCTCGGCCAGGTTGAAGCGCATCTGGTGACCGAACAGGGAGACGGTACCGGTGCCGGTGCGGTCGGACTTGACCGTCCCCTCGTCCAGGATCTTCTGCATCAGGTCGAGATAGGCTCTCATTGCTTTGCCTCCTTCAGGGTCTCACCAAACGGGTTCACGGCCACACAGGCAGGTTGCGGCAGGATCTTCTGTACCAGACCGAGACAGGACCTCATTGCTTTGCCTCCTTGACGCCGTTACCGAACAGCTGTGGCCGCTTGTAGGCGACCCAGATCATCAGGGCACCGATGATGATCATCGGGGTGGAGAGGATCTGGCCCATGCTGATCTCGTGGAAGTAGAGGCCGAGCTGGCTGTCCGGCTGGCGTACGAACTCCACCAGGAAGCGGAACAGGCCGTAGAACAGCAGGAACATGCCGGAGATGGCGCCCCGCGGCGGGTTCTTGCGCCAGAACAGGTTCAGGATGATGAAGAGCACCACCCCTTCCAGGGCGAACTGGTAGAGCTGGGACGGATGGCGCGGCTCCGGGCCCGCCTCCGGGAAGATGATGGCCCAAGGCACATCGGTGACCCGACCCCAGAGCTCGCCATTCATGAAGTTGCCGATGCGGCCCACCCCCAGCCCGAACGGGATCAGGGGCGCCACGAAGTCGGCGACGGTGAAGAAGTGACGCTGGGTCTTGTGGGCGAACCAGATCATGGCGGTGATGACCCCGATGAGGCCGCCGTGGAAGGACATGCCACCGGTCCAGATCTTGAAGAGGTAAGTGGGATCCGCCAGGAAGAGATCGAAGTTGTAGAACAGCACGTAACCGATGCGGCCACCCAGGATCACCCCGAGGAAGCCGTAGAACAGCAGATCGGAGACCTCGTTGCGGGTCCAGCCGCTGTTGGGGGCATCGGCGCGGCGACCCGCCAGCCACATGGCGAAGGCGAAGCCGAACAGGTACATGAGCCCATACCAGCGTACCGACAATGGTCCCAAACTGAATGCTACGGGATCGATCTGCGAGAAAACCCAATATCCGTCGTGCTGCATGGCGCGGCCTCAATCATGAGAAAAGCCGCATTCTCCGATCATTTGTCAGCAGGAACAAGGCATGATTATCAATCGCCTTACTTCGTCTTGTGGCCGGCCCGCAGCAGACCGCCCAGGCCGTGCTCTTCCAGATAGCGGGCAAACAGGCCGCGCAGCACGTGGGGATTGTCGTGTTTGAGACCGTCGGCCATCAGGGCCGTCAGCTCGTCGAGATGGGATTGGCGCAGCACGTATTTGATGCGGGAGATGTTGTGGGTGTTCATGCTGAAACGGCGATAGCCCATGGCCAGCAGCAGCAGCACCCCCACCGGATCCCCGGCCAGCTCGCCGCACACCGACACCGGCTTCTGGTAGCGATGGGAAGCATCGACCAGCAGTTGCAGGGCGCGGATCACCGCGGGGTGGAAGGCGTCGTAGATGCTGGCGACCCGGGCGTTGTTGCGATCCACCGCCAGCAGGTACTGGGTCAGGTCGTTGCTGCCCACGGACCAGAAGTCGATGAGGGGGGCCATCTCCGGCAGGATATAGAGGGCCGAGGGCACCTCTATCATGACCCCCAGGCTTGGATACTTGATCTCGGCATTGCGGCTGGCCGCCTCCTCGGAGACCTCGCGCCAGGCCTGATCCAGCAACCGGCGGGAGGCGCGGATCTCGCCGACACTGCTGATCATCGGCAGCATGATGGCCAGGTTGTCCAGCCCCTCGCTCGCCCTCAGCATGGCCTTGAGCTGGACCAGGAACAGCTCGGGGTGATCCAGGGTGAGCCGGATCCCCCGCCAGCCAAGGAAGGGATTTTCCTCCACGATGGGGAAGTAGGGCAGCTGCTTGTCCCCCCCCACGTCCAGGGTGCGCATGCACACAGGTCTGTCTCTGTAGGTCTCCAGGATGCCGCGATAGCGCGCCGTCTGCTCCCACTCCGAGGGGAAACTCTCCTGCAGCATGAAGGGGATCTCGGTGCGATAGAGCCCCACCCCGTCCGCCAGCGCGTTGAGGGCTATCTCGGTATCGGCGCTGAGGCCGGCGTTGAGCAGCAGGGAGACAGGGGTGCCGTCTGCGGTCTCGGAAGGCAGGTTGTCGACGCTGCGCACCAGGGTATCGAGGGCTTGCTCCTCGCTCAGCAGCTGCCGGTACTCGGTCAGGATCACCTGATTGGGTTCGATGAAGAGATCGCCGCTGTAGCCATCCACCACCAGGGTGCGACCGCCTATGTCGCCGAGGGGCAGATCCACCCCCATGATGGCGGCGACCCCCATGGCACGGGCCAGGATGGCGGCGTGGGAGTTGGTCCCCCCCTTGAGCGACACCACCCCGCTCAGGAATTCCCGCGGGATCTCGGCGAGTATGGTGGCGGTCACCTCGTCGGCGACCAGCACCACGGGCTCCCCTATGGTGAGCTGCTCCGGCTCATCCTGCACCAGCCGGCTGATGAGGCGCAGGGCGATGTCCTTCACATCGGCGGCCCGCTCGCGCAGGTAGGGATCCTTCATCCCCTTGAACTGTTCGATCAAACGGTCGCTGATGAGCTTGACCGCTGAGATGGCCGTCCAATGCTCCTTGCCGACCTTGTTGCGAATAGGTTTGATGTAGCCGGGATCGTCCAGCAGGTGCAGGTAGATGTCGAAGATGGCGACCGAATCCTGGCTGTAGCTCTCGCGAAAGCGCAGGGCCAGGCTCTCCAGATCGTGGCGCACCTCCTCGATAGCGAGTTCGAGGCGAGCGAGCTGCTTGCCGTGATCCTCGTCCTTACGGGGGGTGATGGAGTTCAGCGCCTTGCGCGGGCGCCACACCCAGGCCTTGGCGATGGCGATGCCGCTGGCCCCGGCGATGCCGCGCAGAGGCTTGCTCCAGTCGGTCTTCTGCAACCAACCCTTGGCCTGTGCCTGGGCGATGCGCGCCGCCAGCTGGGCCGCCAGAGTGACCATGAAGGACTCTTCCCCCTCATCGAACAGCCGGCTCTCTTTTTGCTGGACGACCAGCACCCCCACCACCTGGCGCTGATGCATGATGGGCGCGCCGAGGAAGGAACGAAACGCCTCCTCGGCCACGTCGGGCAGGAACTTGAAACTCGGGTGGGAGGGGGCATCCGCCAGGTTGATCAGCTCCTCGCGCTGACCCACTAGGCCGACGATGCCCTGCTCGAACGGCAGGGTGGCCTTGCCCACCGCCGACTCGGCCAGACCGTCGGTCGCCGCCAGACGATAGCGCCGCATCTCGGGCTCGGCGACGTACACGGAGCAGCAGTGCACCGTCATGGCGAGCCGGGTCTGGCTCACCAATGCCTGCAAGGCCTGCTCGAGGGTATTGGCCTCGGCCATGCTTTCGACGATGCGTCTGAGTTCCGTCAGCAACTAGCTGTGCTCCTTAGCGAGAGCGGTTACGCCGCCCATCCTTTCGATTAACCTGCACCACCGGCACCGGCATCGCCAGCGGGGCAAACTCTTTCATCACCCGGCGGTAGACTTCCCGCTTGAAGGAGACGACCTGACGCACCGGGTACCAGAAGCTGACCCAGCGCCAGTCGTCAAATTCCGGATGGCCATGACAGCCAAACTGGATCCTGGACTCCTTGCCCGAGTTCAACTGCAACAAAAACCACTTCTGCTTTTGGCCAATACAGACCGGTGAACTGTCCCAGCGAACGAGTCGTTTGGGTAAGCGGTACTTCAGCCAGTTGCGGCTGGTCGCCAAGATGGTCACATCGTCGGGCTTGAGGCCTATCTCCTCATACAGCTCACGATACATGGCCTGTTCCGGCGATTCACCATCATCAACTCCCCCCTGCGGGAACTGCCAGGAGTGCTGCCCATAGCGCTTAGCCCACAAAACTTGTCCGTCACGGTTACAGATCACGATGCCGACATTGGGACGAAATCCGTCGCCATCTATCACGTGATCACCATATAAAGGCTGAATCTATAAAGGGATTGTTCCACATTCACCCCGTGGCAGCAAACAGGGACTGTCATCTTACATTCATGAATAACTTGCCATTTCAAGCCAAGTTATAAACAAATTCACGACGCGAGTTCGCCAAGTTGCCCACCCAGGTTGTGCATAAACCTGTGATCAAACAGGTATATACAGTACTTTTCTCTCAGGGTGCCAAATCAGCCGCTATCATACCCCAACTATGAAAAAACAAAATATTCATTTAAATACATATAGTTAATATTTAAGTGCTGGATCAAGATCCATGTCTTTTGGGGGCAAGGATCCTCATCGGTATTTGTGAACAAGTTCCGCTGCTCAAAGATCCACCAAGGCTAGTTTATCCACAAGCTCGGTGCATTATCTGCACCGATATGGCGGGTAAAATCGGTGGGTTCTCACATTTATTTCTATCCATGGCCCAGGATTGATCCCTTTATGTCAGTTATCCAAGATTTCTGTGGATAACTATGTGCAACAGCCAGGCCAAACCCTTGGACAACTCATTTCCAGCGGGATCCTGCACTTTCCAGAACTGGAAAAAATCATCAATTCCCTTTAAAATCATCCAGATAAATCATTATCGGCATTCATTCCCCCCCTGTGCATAGCCGGGCGAGGATCGGTTACAAAAACAGCGATCCTCGCGACGGATCCCAGGAATTGGAGTGAGCGCCCCGGATCAGGAGCCCCAGATGCCCAGCAATCCCCAGTCAGAGCAAGAGTTGCTGACCCGCGCCTATGCCATGGCGGGCCTGCCGCTGGCCCAGCTCGCGGCCAGCGCCGGGATCCCGGTGCCGCGGGATCTGCGCCGCGACAAGGGTTGGGTCGGCCAGCTGATCGAATGGCAGCTGGGGGCCAGCGCGGGCAGCAAGCCGGAGCAGGACTTCCCGGATCTCGGCATAGAGCTCAAGACGATCCCGGTGGATCCGGCGGGCAAGCCGCTCGAGACCACCTTCGTCTGTGTGGCCCCCCTCATCGGTGTCAGCGGCCAGCGCTGGGAGGAGTCGAACGTGCGCAACAAGCTGTCACGGGTGCTCTGGATCCCGGTGGAAGGCAGCCGCGAGATCCCCATCGGCGAGCGCCGGATCGGCATGCCGCTGCTGTGGAGTCCGAGCAAGGAGGAAGACGACCTGCTACGCCAGGACTGGGAAGAGCTGATGGACATGATAGTGCTTGGGGAGGTGGAGCAGATCAGCGCTCGCCATGGCCAGGTCATGCAACTGCGTCCCAAGGCGGCCAACAACAAGGCCCTGACCCGCGCCATCGGCCGCAACGGCCAACCGATCCAGACCCTGCCACGGGGCTTCTACCTCAAGATAGGCTTCACCCACGGCCTGCTGCAACGCCACTTCGCCCTGCCCATTTGACCCTAGCTATCAACATTCCTGTCATAAGCTGGTATAAAAACAACCAGAAGTACTTTCTTCGCAGTCAATGACAAGGAGGCGTTATGCCGATCAACAAGCAGTTTCTCAAGTCCCGTCCCGAGGTCAAGGTGACCTTTGCAGTGGAAAAAGAGGCCGCCGGTGAGGCGGAGCAGATCTGGCTGCTGGGGGAGTTCAGCCAGTGGCACCCCATCGAACTCAAGCGGATGAAGAGTGGGGAGTTCAAGACCACCCTCAACCTGCCCACCGATGGCCCCAGCCATTTCGAATTCTGCTATCAGCTGGTGCAGCCGGATGGGGAAACCCATTACGACAACGACTGGGCGGCAGATGACTATGTGCCCGGCCCCTTCGGGCGGGACAACTCGGTGGTGCGGGTCAGCCAGCCGAGTTGAAGCCCGGGTTGCCACACCGCAGAGACAAAAAAGGCTCGCCAATGGCGAGCCTTTTCACTACCTGTCGAGCTATTCGTCGACATACCGACACCAATTCGAATCGAATTAGTTGAGCTTCTCTTTGATACGAGCAGCTTTGCCGGACAGGTTGCGCAGGTAGTACAGTTTGGCGCGGCGAACATCACCACGACGCTTCAGTTCTACACTGTGGATCAGCGGAGAGTGAGTCTGGAATACACGCTCAACACCTTCGCCGTTGGAGATCTTGCGAACGGTGAAAGCAGAGTGCAGACCGCGGTTACGCTTGGCAATCACGATGCCTTCGAAAGCCTGCAGACGCTCTTTACCACCTTCTTTAACACGAACTTGAACACGTACGGTGTCGCCCTGGGCAAAAGCCGGGATGTCGGTACGCAGTTGCTCTTGTTCAAGCTGCTGAATAATCTTGCTCATTGTCTTTCCTTACCTAGGATAAACTGAAAACTCTACTAAACGCTGTCACGCACTTCGCGGACATACTCGGCAAGAAGTACTTCTTGCTCGTCAGTCAGAGCTAGGTTGTTAATAAGTTCCGGCCTTCTCTGCCAGGTTCGTCCGAGCGATTGCTTGAGTCGCCAGCGCCGAATCACTTCGTGATTGCCGCTTGTCAGCGCCTCGGGCACCGCCAATCCATCCAACAACTCCGGCCGAGTGTAGTGGGGATGATCCAGCAGGCCATCCGTGAAGGAGTCCTGCTCGGCACTGGCCTGATCGCCCAAGACCCCGGGGACCAGACGCGAAACCGCGTCGATCAGGGTCATGGCAGGCAGTTCGCCACCACTCAACACGTAATCCCCGATAGACCACTCTTCGTCGACTTCGGTTTGTATCACGCGTTCATCGATACCTTCGTATCGACCGGCTACCAGAATCAATTTCTGATTCGTCGCCAACTCGGTTACGCCCGCTTGAGTCAGCTTGCGTCCCTGAGGGGAGAGATAGATGACTTTCGCCCCGTCTCCCGCCGCTTGCTTGGCCGCATGAATCGCATCACGCAGCGGCTGAACCATCATCAACATGCCGGGCCCACCACCATAAGGACGATCATCGACCGTACGGTGTTTGTCGTGGGTAAAGTCCCGAGGGTTCCAGCACTCAATCTGCAGCAGGCCACTCTTGACGGCCCGACCCGTTACCCCGTGCTCGGTAATGGCTCGGAACATTTCCGGGAAGAGGCTAATCACCCCAATCCACATAAGAAACCTCCGGCACCCGTGTTAGCGCGGGAAACTAGAAACCAGGATCCCAATCAACTTCGATTGTGCGAGCAGTCAGATCAATATGCTTGATCACCTGCTCTTCCAGGAACGGAATCAACCGCTCCTTCGCACCGAAGGCATCTTTTACATTGGCCTCAACCACCAACACATCGTTGGAGCCGGTTTCCATCAATTCGGTCACCTTGCCCAGGTCGTATCCCTTGGTGGTCTTCACGGTGCAACCGATGAGGTCACGCCAGTAGAATTCACCTTCGGGCAACGCGGGCAACAGATCGGCGTTAACGCCAATCTCGACGTTGGTCAATGCCAGGGCATCCTCGCGCACATCGATACCATCGAGCTTGCAGATCAGACCCTTGTTGTGACGCTTCCAGGCCGAAACCCGGATCTCACGCCACGCCCCGTTCTGATTGATCAGCCAGGGGTTGTAATCGAAAATCGCTTCGGCAACATCGGTGAAGGAGTTCACTTTAAGCCAGCCCTTGATACCGTAAACGGTGCCCAGGGTGCCCAGAACTACAGGTTTTTCCACCTTAACTCCCTACCGTTTGGCTGATTAAGCAGCTTTAGCAGCGTCTTTGATCAGCTTGGCAACGCGGTCAGAAACAGCGGCACCAGTAGCAACCCAATGCTCGATGCGAGCCAGGTCCAGGTTCAGCTTTTCAGCGTTACCAGCAGCAACCGGGTTGAAGAAACCAACGCGCTCGATGAAACGACCGTCGCGGGCGTTACGGCTGTCAGCAACTACTACCTGGTAGAACGGACGCTTTTTCGCGCCACCACGTTGTAAACGAATGGTTACCATATCGTCCTCATAAACATCTAATGAACAAGGCCCGCAAATACGCGGACCCTAGCTTAAAATAAGCCGCGTAATTCTACTTGGATTCGTAATAATTGCAACCAAGCCAGCCACTTTTTGCACAAGGATGGGAATGAAAAGGGCTCACCTCTGGTGAGCCCTTGCATAGTCGGCTGTTCCCCTGGGATTAGAAGGGGCCGCGACCGCCACCGAAGCCCGGCGGCAACATGTTCTTCATCTGCCCCATCATCTTGCGCATGCCACCCTTGCCGGACATCTTCTTCATCATGCGCTGCATCTCGGTGAACTGCTTGAGCAGCTTGTTCACGTCCTGTACCTGCATGCCGGAGCCGGCGGCGATGCGACGCTTGCGAGAGCCCTTGATGAGATCGGGATGGGCGCGCTCCTTCGGGGTCATGGAGCTGATGATGGCCTCCATGCGCACGGTGAGCTTGTCATCCATCTGATCCTTCACGCTGTCCGGCAGGCCGGACATGCCGGGCAGCTTGTCGAGCATACCCATCATGCCGCCCATGTTGCGCATCTGGGCCAGCTGCTCGCGGAAGTCTTCCAGATCGAAGCCCTTGCCGCTCTTGACCTTGCTGGCCAGCTTGGCGGCCTTCTCTTTATCGACGGTGCGCTCCACCTCCTCGATGAGGGAGAGCACGTCTCCCATGCCGAGGATACGGGAGGCGAGACGGTCCGGGTGGAAGGGCTCCAGCGCGTCTGTCTTCTCCCCCATACCGATGAACTTGACCGGCTTGCCGGTGATGTGGCGCACGGACAGGGCGGCACCGCCGCGGGCATCGCCGTCCGCCTTGGTGAGAATGACACCGGTGAGCGGCAGCGCCTCGTTGAACGCCTTGGCGGTGTTGGCGGCATCCTGACCGGTCATGGCGTCCACCACGAACAGGGTCTCGACCGGCTTGATGGTGGCGTGCAGATCCTGGATCTCCGCCATCATCTCCCCGTCAACGTGCAGACGACCGGCGGTATCGACGATCACCACGTCATAGAATTTCTTGCGCGCCTGATCGATGGCGGCGGTGGCGATGGCCACCGGCTTTTGGGTCACGTCGCTCGGGAAGAAGTCGACGCCGATGTCGCCCGCCAGGGTTTCCAGCTGCTTGATGGCCGCCGGACGGTAGACGTCCGCACTGACCACCAGCACCTTCTTCTTGCTGCGCTCCTTGAGCAGCTTGGCCAGCTTGCCCACAGTGGTCGTCTTACCGGCCCCCTGCAAACCCGCCATCAGTATGATGGCCGGCGGCTGGGCGGCGAGATTGAGCTGCTCGTTCGCCTCCCCCATCACGGAGACCAGCTCGCCGTGGACTATCTTGATGAAGGCCTGGCCCGGACTCAGGGACTTGGCCACTTCCTGGCCGACCGCTCGCTCCTTGACCCGCGCCACGAAATCACGTACGACCGGCAGGGCGACGTCCGCCTCGAGCAGCGCCATGCGCACTTCACGCAAGGTATCCTTGATGTTCTCTTCGGTCAGTCGACCACGGCCACTGACATTGCGCAGGGTGCGCGAGAGTCGTTCAGTCAAATTCTCAAACATGACGCATTCCGGTTCTTGGCGTAACAATTGGGGGGCATTATACCCCAGTCAGCCCTGTGGGACGATTATTCACCGCAAGGAGCGATGGCGACCGGCTTACAAGCAAGCGCAGCAAGTAATAAATCGGGGGGGGCATTATACCTCATACCTAACACAGTCCAGTAAGGACGATTATTCACCGCACGGCTGTGGTCAGCCCTCCGCGATTGCCCCCGAATCCTGCCTATATATGGGCAGATCGGCGGCAGCACAACTGGCGAGCATATCTTGTGCAAGGTATACTGCCTCTCTTATTCCATAAAGCTTGCCTAACAACGACCTGGTTATGATCGTGATCTCTATCCTGGCCCTGGCGTTTTATCTGCTGGCCATCATCGCCTCGCTGCACCTGCTGCTCAGCGCCAAGCCCGTCGGGCAAGTCTCGCTGTTCGCCTGTGTCGGCCTGGCCCTGACAGCCCATGGCGTCGCGGTCGGCAGCGAAGTCCTGGCCACCCAGTCGGGTCAGAACCTCAGCATGCTGAACGTCGCCTCCCTGGTCAGCCTCATCATCAGCTGCTTCATGACCTGCGTCACCCGCCGCTTCAACGGCTGGATCCTGCTCCCCGTGGTCTACAGCTTCTCCGCCTTGCTGCTGGCGGCGAGCGCCCTCATCCCGGGTCGCTACATCACCCATCTGGAAGCCCATCCCCAGCTGCTGCTGCACATAGGCCTGGCCCTGATGGCCTACTCGGTGCTGATGATCGCCTGCCTGTTTGCCCTTCAGCTCGCCTGCCTGGACAGACAGCTTAAATCCAGAAAAATCAGCAGCCTGCCTGCCATGCCTCCGCTGATGACGGTGGAACGGCGGCTGTTCCAGCTCATCTCGGCCGGCCTCTTCCTGCTGACCCTCTCCATCGCCTCCGGCCTCTTCTTCCTCGAGGACATGTTCGCTCAGGGCAAGTCCCACAAGGCGGTGCTCTCGATCCTGGCCTGGTGCGTCTATGTACTGCTGCTGTGGGGCCACCATACCCGCGGCTGGCGCGGTCGCAAGGTCATCACGCTGAGCCTCATCGGCAGCGTCATCCTGACTCTGGCCTACTTTGGTAGCCGCTTCGTCAAGGAAGTCTTGCTGAGCTGACGGCTCAGCCCTCCCCTCATTACTCAACAGGAGCCCTTCTTGGACAGTATCTCAACGAGTACATTACTGATTGTGCTCGTTATCTTGATCCTCTTGTCAGCCTTCTTCTCCAGTTCCGAAACCGGTCTGATGTCCCTCAACCGCTACAAGTTGCGGCATCTGGCCCAGACCAAGCACAAGGCCGCCCGCCGGGTTGAAAAACTGCTGGCGAGGCCGGATCGCCTGCTCGGTCTCATCCTCATCGGCAACAACCTGGTCAACATTCTGGCCTCCGCCATCGCCACCATAGTCTGCATCCGGCTGTTCGGGGATCTCGGCGTCGCCATCGCCACCTTCGGCCTGACCCTGGTGGTGCTGGTGTTCGGGGAGGTGACCCCCAAGACCCTGGCGGCCATGTTCCCAGAGCGCATCGCCTATCCCGCCTCCTGGGTGCTCAAGGGGTTGATGGTTCCCCTCTCCCCCTTCGTCTGGCTAATCAACGGCATCACCAATCTCTTGCTCAAGCTGATGCGGCTGGATCACCGCAAGGATGACTCCCTCAACACCGAGGAGCTGCGCACCATAGTGAACGAGGCGGGTAGCCTCATTCCTCAGCGTCATCAGGAGATGCTGATCAGCATCCTGGATCTGGACAAGATGACGGTGGAGAACATCATGGTGCCGCGCAACGAGATCTCCGCCATCGACATCAACGATGACTGGAAGACCATACTACGCCAGCTGGCCCACTGTGCTCACACCAAGATCCTGCTCTATCGCGACAACATCGACGATGTTGTCGGTTTTTTTCACGTCAGAGATGCACTCAGACTGGTGGCCAGGGATCAGTTCAGCAAGTCCAGCCTGCTCCGGGAAGTGGATCCCATCTACTTCATTCCTGAAGGGACCCCCCTCAACGTGCAGTTGGCCAAGTTCCAGCGCAACAAGGAGCGGATCGGGCTGATCGTCGACGAGTACGGGGATATTCAGGGGCTGATCACCCTGGACGACATTCTCGAAGAGATAGTCGGGGACTTCACCACCTCCATGGCGCCGGCACCGAGCGACGAGATCCACCCCCAGCCCGACGGCTCCTTCCTGGTGGAAGGCTCTGCCAATATCCGCGAGCTGAACAAGGAGATGAACTGGCATCTGCCCATGGACGGTCCGCGCACCCTCAACGGGGCCATCTTGGAATACCTGGAGGAGATCCCCCAGCCCAACATCAGCGTCCGCCTCGCGGGCTATCCCATCGAGATCCTCGAAGTGGAGAACAACATGGTGAAGATGGCGCGGATCATGCCGCATCTATACCGTAACGAGTCGGGTTACGAGGATTGAAAAAAGGCTGCCGATGGCAGCCTTTTTCGTCTCATTCGTTTTCGTCGTCCGGTTCCAGCACCAGGGTCGGGATCATCTCCCCGAACACTCGCTGCAGCTCGTCGCGATTGGCCAGCAAGTCTTTCAGGGTGTAGCCATCCATCACCGCCAGGAAGGCGTTCATCGCCTCCTTCAGGGCGCTCTTCAACAGGCAGACCGAGACGATGTGGCAGACGGGCGAGTTGCAGTCGATGCCGTCCAGGTTGCCCTCCAGCGCCCGGATCACCTGGCCTATGTTCACCTCCTCCGGTGCACAGGCCATGCGGATCCCGCCATTCTTGCCACGCTGGGACTGCAGATAGCCCAGCTTCACCAGCTGGTTCACCACCTTCACCATGTGGTTGCGGGACACGTCGTACAAGGCGGACACCTTGGCCACGCTCGACAGCTCCCCTTCCGGCAGTGTGGCCAGATAGAGCAGGGCTCTCAATCCAAAATCGGTATAGCTAGTCAGTCTCATAATGCCTGTGGCGCATAGCGCAGAAAAATTGGTTATTGATTCAGATCAATTAAACATCTAGGATGCCACTTATTAAATGACATTCTAGATGTTCAATTAGAAAGGATCCCTATGTTAGATCAAGCCACCATCGCCGTCATCAAAAGTACCATTCCCTTGCTCGAATCGGCGGGCCCCGCCCTCACCCAGCACTTCTATCAGCGCATGTTCAGCCACAACCCCGAGCTGAAGGATATTTTCAACCTGGCGCACCAGCGCAGCGGTGGCCAACCCCTGGCCCTGTTCAACGCCGTCGCGGCCTACGCCAAGAATATCGACAACCTGGGTGCCCTGTCCGGCGCGGTGGAACGCATCGCCCACAAGCACACGGGTTTCCTGATTCAACCGGAACAATATCACATTGTGGGTAGTCATCTCTTGGCCACGCTCAAAGAATTGGGTGGCGAAGCGGTCACCGACGAGGTGCTGGACGCCTGGGGCAAGGCTTATGGGGTGCTGGCCAGCATCTTCATCGGCCGCGAGAGCGAGATCTATCGGGAGAAGGCGGCGCAGCAAGGCGGCTGGCAAGGTGCCCGCCCCTTCATCATTCGGGAGAAGCGCAAGGAGAGCGAGCTCATCACCTCCTTCGTGATGGTTCCCGCCGATGGCAAACCTGTGCTCACCTTCAAACCTGGCCAATACCTCAGCATCCAGCTCAATCACTCCGAACTCGAGTATCAGGAGATCCGCCAGTACTCCCTCTCGGATGCGCCCAACGGCCGTGACTACCGGATCAGCGTCAAGCGCGAGCCAGAAGGCCAGGTCTCCAACCTGCTGCACGACGTGCTGCAAGTCGGTGACGAGGTGTCGCTGATGCCACCCACAGGTGACTTCTTCCTGCAGGCCGATACCCGCACGCCCGTGGTGTTGCTCTCCGCCGGTGTGGGTCTGACCCCCATGCTGAGCATGCTGAACCAGCTGCTGGCCAACGGCCATGACGCCGAGATCCGCTGGCTGCACGCCTGCGATCACGGCGCCCTGCACGCCTTCAAGGAGGAGATACGCGAGAAGAGCCGGCAGCATGCCAGGCTGGAGAGCCGGGTCTGGTATCGGGAGCCGGCGGTGCAGGACGAGCAAGGGAAGGACTATGACTTCGCCGGCACCCTGGATATTGAACAGGTCAGCGCCCTCATCCCGGCCAATGCCCACTTCTACTTCTGCGGTCCCCTCGGCTTCATGAAATCGGTGAAGGGACAGCTGAGCTGCCTCGGCGTACCTGCCGACAAGATGCATTACGAGGTGTTCGGCCCCCATCAGGATCTCTGATACCGGCCAAGCAACCCCCGCATACAACAAGGCCCACGCACTGCGTGGGCCTTGTCACATCAAAGCGGGCTCAGCGCATCGCCTTGGCGCGGGCGATGGCATTGGCCGGCATACGATTGCCGAGCCTGCTCAGCAGGCTGGCCGCCTTCTGGTGCGTCGCCTTGTCGCCGATGACGGCGCCGTGCAGCCAGTGATAGGCCTCCTCATAATCCAGCGGACTCCCCATCCCCTGCAGCAGCATCTCGACCCATTCGATCTGTGCCCGCAAGAAACCCAGGCTCGCCGCCTCCCGCATCAGGGTCTCGGCGCGCACCAGATCCTTTTGCACCAGTATGCCCTTCCAGTAATAGCGGCCGAGCTGCTCCAACGCGGGAGCCAACCCCTGATTGGCCGCCTCCCACATATATTGCACCCCTATCTCGGCATCGGGTTTGATGCAGACTCCCCAGGCCAGCATGTCCCCCCACAGGAACTGATAGGCCGGGATCTTCATCACCGAGGCACGTGCCTCGATATCCTGGGTCAGCTGGCACCTGTCCTGCTTCACCTGGGTCAGATGGCGTCCCTGCTCTATCCAGTTGAGCAGCTCATCCTGCCGATAGAGCGGCACCGCCTTCAGCTCACCCGTGGCGATGGGAGCGGGAACGACGGGCTTGGGCTGTGGCGCCGAAGCCTGGGCCGAGATCGGCGCGGCCTGGGCCGGAGGCACCGCCATGGCTCCTGCCACCCCGGGGGCCATGATGGGCGATGAAATGGGGGCGGCGAGATTGTCCGTGCTGGGGGCAACGGGGGCTGGCGCAGCATTAGTGGAAGACAAGGCCGTCGAGACGGCAGACGAGGCCGGTGTCGCGGCCAGGGAGGGCGCTGCGGAGGATGCCGGACTCAGGGTGGCCGGGGCAGCCGAGACACTCTCTGCCCCCTGCAAGGGGAGGCTGCATAGACAGATAAGGCCGACGAGGGAACTGGGTTTTATCATAGGGATCTCCTGCTGCCTCCTGTTATCGGCCGCCTCCCCCGTTTCGTTAGCCCCTCACCAGAAATGGCAAAGGGGAGCCGAGGCTCCCCTTGTGACGACTCAAACGGCTTATTTGACGAAGTCGATACCCAGCTGGATGTCGGCCTTCAGGGTGGCCAGCATGCTGTTCATGGCTTCTTGCTCGAAGGCGCTCAGCTTGCCATAGTCCAGCACGGACTCGACACCGTTCTTGCCGAGCAGCACAGGCTGCGCGAAGAAGGTGGCGTGCTCGCCGTTGCCTTCCACATAGGCGCACTCGATGACGTTGGCTTCGCCCTGCAGACCCTTGATCAGGGACAGACCGAAGCGGCAGGCCGCCTGACCCATGGACAGGGTGGCAGAACCGCCACCGGCCTTGGCTTCCACCACTTCGGTACCGGCATTCTGGATGCGCTTGGTCATGGCAGCCGCTTCTTCGGCGCTGAAGCTGGCCCCTTCGATCTGGGACAGCAGCGGCAGAATGGTCACGCCACTGTGGCCACCGATCACGTTGATGCGAACCTTGTCGACGTTCAGGCCCTTGGCCTCGGCCACGAAGGTCTCGCCACGGATGACGTCCAGGGTGGTGACGCCGAACAGGCGACGCTTGTCATAGACACCGGCCTTCTTCAGCACTTCGGCGGCGATGGCGACCGTGGTGTTGACCGGGTTGGTGATGATGCCGATCAGCGCCTTCGGGCAGCTGGCCGCACACTTCTCCACCAGATTCTTGACGATACCGGCGTTGATGTTGAACAGGTCGGAACGATCCATGCCGGGCTTGCGAGCCACGCCGGCGGAGATCAGCACAACATCGGCGCCGACCAGAGCCGGGCTCGGATCTTCACCGCAGAAACCTTTTACTTTCACGTCAGTCGGGATGTGGCTCAGATCGGCTGCAACACCCGGGGTGACCGGGGCAATGTCATACAGGCTCAATTCGGAACCGGCAGGCAGGCGATTTTTCAACAGCAGAGCGAGGGCTTGGCCGATGCCACCGGCGGCACCCAGAACGGCAACTTTCATGATCAACTCCATGTTCAAGCGTAGGTTTAAGGTTGTTTCTTGTTGGGATTAAGACGGCTTCTTATTGTGGGCATCACCTTAAAGGATCCCCTGGTAAAAAACAATCTGATAACAGTTGTAATCACAGGTTCTGTGAGCCAGGGAGCAGCGACGAGGAAAACAGAGAGGAATATGCGATTAATGGGAGGAAAAGCACAGATTTTCTGTGCTCACCTCACCATTAAGAGGTAAAAACGACTGCCCTATGCCTGGAATGCCAGTGCCCTGCGCTCGCACCAGCGGAAACCAATTGTTAACAATCCATTCAAGGTCAGGTAGAGGGCACCGGCCACGGTGAACACAGCCAAAGTGTCATAGGTCTGGGCGTTGAGACGCTGGGCCAGCCCCATGATATCCATGATGGTGATGGTACTGGCGAGCGAGCTGCCCTTGAGTACCAGGATCACCTCATTGGAGTAGGCAGGCACCAGCCGGCGGGCGGCATGACGCACCTTCATCCACAGGGTCTGGCCGGCGGAGAAGCCGAGCGCCCGGCAGGCTTCCACCTCGCCGGCGGGGATGGCATCGAGCGCCCCCTTGAACAGCCGGGTGGAATAAGCCGCGGTATTGAAGCCCAGCGCCAGCACGGCGCAGAACCAGGGCTGCTTGAGCAGCGGCCAGAGCGGACTTGCTTTGAGCCACTCGAACTGGCCGGGGCCGTAGTAGATGAGGAAGATCTGGATGAGCAGCGGCGTGCCGGTGAAGACCAGCACCCAGAGCTGCACCAGCTGGGTGGCGACCGGAATGCGGCGCTCCAGCACCCAGGTCATGGCGGCGGCCAGCAGCACGCCAAGCAGCAGGCTGAACGCGGTGAGCTGCAGGGTGATGGCCAGCCCCCCCAGCAGGGTCATGAGGTAATCCTGCATGGTCAACCTCCGTAGCGGCGGGTATAGCGGGCAGCCTGCTTGAGGCCGAATTCACTCACCAGGCTGATGGCCAGGTAGATGAGGGCCGCGGCGGCATACCAGGTGAAGGGTTCATAGGTGCTGGCCGAGGCCATCTGCGCCTGGCGCATCATCTCGTTCACCCCGATCAGGGAGACCAAGGCCGTGTCTTTGAGCAGCACCAGCCACTGGTTGCCGAGCCCGGGCAGGGCGTGGCGCCAGGCCTGGGGCAGCACGATGCGAAAGAAGATGTGTCCCTTGCCAAGCCCGAGGGCCATGGCCGCCAGCCGCTGACCGGCCGGCACCGCATTGAGGGCCGCCCGCAGGGTCTGGGTGGCATAGCTGGCAAACAGCAGGGAGAGCGCCAGCACGCCGCAGGCGAAGGGGCTGAACTCCACGTACTCGCCGGTGATGAGGAACAGCACCTGGGTCGAGCCGAAGTAGATGAACAGCACCACCAGCAGCTCGGGCAGGCCACGGATCAGGGTGGTCAGGGTGGCCACTGGCCACACCAACCAATTCCGCTTGCTGAGCTCGGCGGCGCTGAATCCCAGCGCCAGCACCATGCCGCCCACCAGAGACGCCAGGGCCAGCCCCAGCGTCATCCAGGCCGCATCCAACAACAGACTCAACATGGCTTATTGCTGCGCGAAGTATTTGTCATAGATCTTCTGATAGGTGCCGTTGGCCTTGATCTCGGCCAGCCCCTTGTTCAGCTGGGCCAGCAGCTCTTTGTTGTCCTTGGCCACCGCGATGCCAAAGCCGGTACCGAAGTACTTGGTGTCGGTCACCGGGGAACCTATCACACCGTAATCCTTGTGCTGCTTCAGCCAGTCGGCGGCGACGGCGGTGTCGGCGAAGACGCCGTCGGTGCGGCCGTTCATCATGTCGAGGAAGGCGCTCTGGTAGCTGGCGTACGGCACGGTCAGCAGACCCTTGCCGATCCAGTTATCCACCAGATAGGACTGGTGAGAGGAGCCGTTCTGCACGCCGACCGTCTTGTCGACCATCTCTTCCGGCCCCTTGAAGGCGCCCTTCTTGGCCACGAACACGGCGGAGTTCTGGTAATAGATGTCGGAGAAGTCGACCTGGGCGGCCCGCTCCGGGGTCACGTCCATGGCGGCGATGGCGGCGTCATAGCGACGGAACTTGAGGCTCGGGATCAGGCTGTCGAAGGCCTGGTTGTGGAAGCTGCACTCCAGCTTGGCCTGGGCGCAGATGGCGCGGGCCAGGTCGATGTCGAAGCCCTGGAACTCGTTCTTGTCGTCCAGGTATTCGAACGGTGCGTAGGTCGCCTCGGTGGCGAACTTGATCTCCTTGGCCAGCACCGAGGTGCTCAGCAGGCCCATGGCCGCAACCAGCAACAGACTCTTTTTCATGACAGCTTCCTTATCGATTCAATATCAATGCATCAAGAATTCGGCAAACCGGCTGGTTTGCGGGGCCTGGAAGATGGCGGCGCTACCGGACTCGATGATCCGCCCCTTCTCCAGATAGATCACCTGACTGGCCACCTTGCGGGCGAACTCCACCTCGTGGGTCACCACCACCTGGGTGATGCCGGTCTGGCTCAGGGTGCGGATGATCTCCGCCACCTCTTTGGTAATTTCAGGATCGAGCGCCGCGGTGGGCTCGTCAAACAGCAGCACCTGGGGATCCATCATCAGGGTGCGGGCGATGGCCACCCGCTGCTGCTGGCCGCCGGACAGACGCGCCGGCCAGGCGTCGCGCTTGTCTGCAAGCTGCAACTGGGTCAGCAGATAACTGCCCTTCTCGATGGCGGCCTCACGGCTCATACCGAGCACCTTGACCGGCGCCTCGATGAGGTTCTCCATCACGGTGAGATGGGGCCAGAGGTTGTACTGCTGGAACACCATGCCCACCTTGCGACGCAGGGCCTGGGCCTGGCGATTGAATTCCGCCGGGGAGAGGTCGCTCGGGAAAGAAAATTCACTGTCAGCGATGCGCAGCACACCGGCATCCGGGGTATCCAGCAGGTTCATCATGCGCAGCAGCGAACTCTTGCCCGCACCGCTCGGGCCCAGTAATACCAAGGTCTCGCCGGGAGCGGTCTTGAAGCTGACCTGCTGCAGTACCTGCACCTTGTGCCAGGATTTCTCGATGCCGATTAATTCAATACCCATACGACCTAATTGAATAAGTTTTCAAAATTTCGTCCTGATTCTAGCGCCGGCATAAGTGGATGCAAGCTATATTTGAATCAATATGCAGAAGAAGCGCCGCTTCCTTGCCAAAACCGGCATATGAATGCAAAATAGCAGCGCTGTTCGTATCTGCCGCCTGAGCGTGACAGGCGGCCACACCCCTCATTCGTGAGTCCAAGATGAAACATAACGACAAGCAAGAAAAACTGGCCAAGGCCTTTAAAGCCCTGCTAAAAGAGGAGCGTTTTGGCTCCCAGGCAGAGATAGTCACCGCCTTGCAAGAGATGGGCTTCGAGAACATCAACCAATCCAAGGTCTCGCGCATGCTGAGCCGCTTCGGCGCCGTCCGCACCCGCAACGCCAAGATGGAGATGGTCTACTGCCTGCCGGTGGAACTGGGTGTGCCGACCACCTCCAGCCCCCTCAAGAACCTGGTGCTGGACGTCGACCACAACGGCGCCCTGGTAGTGATCCACACCAGCCCAGGTGCCGCCCAGCTGATCGCCCGCCTGCTCGACTCCCTCGGCAAGGCCGAAGGGATCCTCGGCACCATAGCCGGTGACGATACCATCTTCATCACCCCGACCAGCGACACCGATATCGAGGAACTCTACCTCTCGGCCCTCGAGCTGTTCGAACAGACCCCCTGATCAGGCTGGCCTCCCGGCCCGTGACCTGAACGAAAAATCCCGGCCTAGGCCGGGATTTTTGTTATCTGGGCGGCCTGCTGGCCACCTGACGAATAGCCGGGCTCGGTTGCCCGGCGCCAGAGATGGGTCGACAGGTCGGAGCCCGTCACGGGCCGCCCAGTTCGGCGCATTCCTTCAACGTGTTCGCGCCCTTATTTACCCTGCGACAGCAGGAAATCTTGCGAGGGTGCGAACAGCGCCACCCCGGTCACCGCCTTGGTGAAGCGCAGCAGGTGATCGTAGTGGCTGCCCTCCCCCTTGTACATGCTCGCCAGCATGGCGTTGAAGTGCAGCGGGGTGCGGCAGCAGGAGATGAAGTAGAGCCCCTGCTCCTGCATGGTGCCCCAGGGCATGCTCTGGCGCAGTATCTCCATGGACTCCCCCTTGGGAGTCTTGAGGTTGACCCGCTTGATGTGGGAGGTCAGCGGCTTGTCGGCGGACTCATACTCGATGTTGTCCACCTTGGTACGACCAATGATGTCTTCCTGCTCCTTGGTCGCCAGCTTCTGCCAGTCGGTCAGGGCGTGGACCCAGCGCTGCACGTGGATGTAAGAGCCACCGGCGAACTCGCCACCCTCCAGCAGTGCCACCTCGGCCCTGTGCCCGTCCTGCGGGTTCTCGGTGCCATCGACGAAGCCGGTGAGATCCCGGTAATCCAGGTTGCGGAAGCCCCGCACCTCTTCGGCCAACTCCACCAGACCCGCCAGCAGCGCCATGACGCGGTGACCGGCGTGATGCAGCACATCCACCCGGTCGGCGCGCAGTTGCACGAAGAGATCGAAGGGGGTGCTCGGCGCCTCCTGACCGTTGGCGGACTGGGCCATAAAGCCACGGAACTGGGGCGGACGGGCGGCCGGATAGATGGCATCCCAGCCTTCGGCGCCCACGGCCACCAGGCCGCTGAAACCGGCATCGGGGAAGTCGGCACTCACCGCATCCCACAGCAGCGGCAGCTTGGCCAGACGGGCCGCCAGCTCAGCGCCATCACCGGTGCGATTGAACATCAGATAGAGGGCGTGCAGATTCGGCTCTGCGCAGATCCCGGCTTGGGCTTTCATTTATCTCTCCAAAGACATTGGCTAAGGGCGTGGCGGGATTATAAACCGGAACCGGGTCAATTCCTTGATTTCACATCGCTATATAGGGTCTATTCCCATCTCGACACGACCGCGACTGGGTTTGTTTTTACGCTGCACCCGACCTTAAGGAGCCAGCCTGGTCGTCCAAACAAGCCATCAAGCATCGACGTCATGCGTAAAAACACCCCCGTCCCTGCGGGTTGTGCGGCAAATGATGCCATGCCTCGTTGCTGGACTTGGCAAGGGAATGGCCATTGCCGGTTTCCAGCGCCTAGCCTGGCGCCATTTGACGCGACAACGCAGTTTACGCCGAGACGGCAACAGACCCTAGGGCAAAGAGTCGAACAGCACCAAGGCATGGGGGGCGACCGTCACCCTCACCCTCTCCCCTTCGACGGGTTCCCCCGTGCTGGCCTCCAGCAGTTGTTCCCCGCACGCCAGCAGCACCCGGCAGTGGTGACCGAGGAACTGCTGTTCCCGTATCACCAGCCCCCCTTCGACTGCCGCCGTCAGCGCCAGCTGCTGGGGCCTGAGCATCAGCTGCAGCCGCTCGCCGACGGCGCGGCCGTGGGGCTCCTGACCGCAGATCCGCCCCAGGGCCGTTTCGACACAGCGCTCGTCCACCACCTCGGCGGCCAGGTAGTTGACCCCGCCGAGAAACTCCGCCACGAAGCGATTCTCTGGACGGCGGTAGAGCCGTTCCGGCTCCCCCACCTGCTCGATATGGCCGGCCCGAAACAGCGCTAGCCGATCGGCGAAGGCGAACGCCTCCTCCTTGCTGTGGCTGACGAAGATGGCCCCTATGCCCTGGCGCTTGAGCAGGGCGCGGATCTCTAGGATGAGCTTCATCCGTACCTGGGTATCGATGTTGGAGAAGGGCTCGTCCAGCAGCATCAGCCGCGGCTTGCACACCAGGGCGCGGGCGATGGCGACCCGCTGCTGCTGACCACCGGAGAGCTGATGGGGATAGCGCTCCCCCAGCCCCTGCAGGTTGACCAGGGCCAGCGCCTCCTCCACCTGCTGCTGGCGGGTACTACGGTCGAGTCGAGTCAGGCCGAAGCCGACATTATCGGCCACCGTCAGATGCGGAAACAGGGCGTAATCCTGGAAGATCATACCGATGTTGCGCGCCTCCGGCGCCAGGCTAGTCCCCGGCCCGTCCAGCAGGGTCTCGCCGAGCCGGATCTCTCCTTGTGCCAGCGGCAGCAGGCCGGCTACCGCCTTGAGCAAGGTGGTCTTGCCACAACCGCTCGCACCCAGCAGGCAGACGATCTCGTTGTCGGCCACTCGCAGGGAGAGTTGCTCCAGCACGGGGCGACCGTTGTAGTGGCAGCTGACCTTCTCGATATTCAGGCAAGACAAGGCTCGTCTCCTTTGTTCTTTGACGCCAGACCGGACATGGGCTCAGTGGCCCTGGCTGTCCAGGCTGCGGTTGATCCAGATGAGGGGCACCAGGCCCACCAGCACGATGACGATGGCGCCGAGCGCCCCCCGCTCCAGCATCTCGTCCGAGACGAACTGATAGACGTGGGTCGCCAGGGTCTCGAAGTTGAACGGCCTCAGCAACAGGGCGGCGGGCAGCTCCTTCATGGATTCGATAAACACCAGCAGGGCACCGGCGAACAAGCCACGCCGCACCAGGGGCAGGTGCACCCGCCGCAACATGCCCCCGCTCCCCTGCCCCAGGGAGCGGGCCGCCGCATCCAGGCTCGGGGAGATCTTGCCCATGCTGCTCTCCACCGAGCCGATGGCGATGGCCACGAAGCGCACCAGATAGCCGAAGACGATGGCGGTGAGGGTGCCGGTCAGCAGCAAGCCCGGCCCCTGCATCCCGAGCCAGTCGGCCAGATCGTTGATGCCAAAATCCAGCGCCGTCAACGGCACCAGCACCCCGATGGCGAGCACGGTACCCGGCATGGCGTAACCCATGGCGGCGATGCGCAGGGGCAGCAGGCTGCGGGTACTGCCATCGAGGCGGCGACAGAAGCCGAGCAGCAGGGCAACGGCCATGGCCAGCAGGGCGGTCAGGGCCGAGATCAGCAGGCTGTTGCCGGCGAAGCGCACAAACTCCGGCGTCCAGGAGAGGGCGAAGTAGCGCACCCCGTAGTCGAGCAGGATAGCGAACGGCAGGGCGAAGCCCGCCAGCACCAGGCCCCAGCACCAGAGGCCGGCGAGCAGGCGAGGCAAGCCCTTGAGGGGGTAGCTCAGGGGCGCCTCATGACCCATGGACTTCTGGAACACCTGCTGGCGCCGGCGGGAGCGGCGCTCCAGCGCGATCAGCAGCACCACGGCCAGCAGCATCAGACAGGAGAGCTTGGCGGCGGTGGCCAGGCTGCCGTAGCCGAGCCAGGTATCGTAGATGGCCGTGGTGAGGGTATTGAGGGCGAAGAAGTGGACGGTGGCAAAGTCCGCCAGTGTCTCCATCGCCACCAGGGAGGCGGCCACCATGATGGCGGGGCGAGCCAAAGGCAGGCTAAGGCGGCGAAAGCTCTGCCAGGGGCTGCAGCCGAGCAGTCTGCTGGAGTGAATGAGGCTGACGGACTGCTCTAGAAAGGAGGCACGTGCCAGCAGATAGACATAAGGGAAGAGCACCAGGGCCAGCACCCAGGCGGCGCCCCCCAGGGTACGAATGGCCGGGAACCAGTAATCCGCCGGGCTCTGCCAGCCGAACAGGGTGCGCAGCCCCCCCTGCAAGGGGCCCGAGTAGTCGAGCAAGTCGGTATAGACGTAGGCGACGATATAGGAGGGCATGGCCATGGGCAGCATCAGCGCCCACTGCAGGGCACGGCGCCCTGGCACCTGGCACATGGCCACCAGCCAGGCGGTGGGTACGCCGAACAGCAGGCTGAGCCCCACCACCCCCAGCACCAGGCAGGCAGTGTTGGCGAGGTAGTCCGGCAAGACGGTATCGGCGAGATGGGAGAACAGCTCCCCGTCCGCCGAGAAGGCGGAGAAGACGAGGGCGAGTACGGGTAAACCCAGCAGCAGGGCGCTCGCCCAACTGCCGGCAATCCAACCAGGATGTTTCATGAGATCACAGAAGTTGATGGGGCCGGCGGCCCCATCCGATTAGAGGTCGAACTTCACTTCATCCAGCAGCTGCAAGGCATCCTTGCGGTGCTTGGCGTAGTCACTGACCGGCAGGGCGTCAGACTTGAAGCTGCCCCAGGACTTGACCATGGCGGACGGCTCCACACCGGCCTTAACCGGGTACTCGGCGTTCACGTCCGCGTACATGTGCTGGGCGGTGTCGCTGGAGAGGAACTCCATCAGCTTCTGGGCCGCCTCCTTGTTCTTGGCGTACTTGGTCATGGCCACTCCGCTTACGTTGACGTGGGCACCGCGATCGGCCTGGTTCGGGAAGTTGATCTCCACCGCATCGGCCCAGGACTTCTGCGCCGGATCCTTCAGCATGGCGCCGAGGTAGTAGCTGTTGCCCAGCGACAGGTCACAGATGCCGTCCTTGATCGCCTTGACCTGATCCCGATCGTTGCCCTGGGGCTTGCGCGCCAGGTTGGCCTTGACCCCTTCCAGCCAGGTCTTGGTGTCGGCCATGCCGTGGTGGACGATCATGGAGGAGACCAGGGCCACATTGTACTCGTGCTTGCCGCTGCGGGTACAAATCTTCCCTTTGAACTCAGGCTTCACCAGATCTTCGTAGCGGATGGTGTCGAGCTTGCCGAGGCGGTCCTTGCTGGAGTAGATGGCGCGCACCCGGGTGGTCAGGGCGAACCACTTGTTGTCCGGATCCCGATAGATGGCGGGGATGTTCTGCTGCAGGGTCTTGCTGTCGACGGCCTGCACCAGATCCTTGTCCACCAGATCGGTCAGGCGGCTGATGTCGACGGTCAGCATCAGGTCGGCCGGGGAGAGCTTGCCTTCCCGCTCCAGACGCTCGTTCAGCCCCTCTTTGGCGAACACCACGTTGACCTTGATCCCCGTCTCCTTCTCGAACTGCTGGATGATGGGCTTGATCAGCTCATCCTGGCGGTTGGAGTAGACATTTACTTCCCCGGCGGCAAAGGCCGACTGGGCGACCAGGGTGGAGAAGGCCAGCGCCAGCATCTTCATTTTCATCGTCCGTTCCTTGTGTTGCGTGTCATTGATAATTATTTTTTTTTGCATTCTGCCCGAGGCGCAACCCAGGGATCAAGGCGATTCAGGGAGGCAGGATCACATATTCAAACATCGACCAAACAAAAGAGACCGGATGGTGTCCCATCCGGCCTCTCGATGATAATTCACTCGATATTTTGGCTTGCCTGACACGTCCTGCTGCCCATCCCCATTCAGACCCGTGAAACGGGGGATCCGGCTGTCGGGATCACAGAGCCTCGTCGTCGCTCTCGCCGGTACGGATCCGCACCGCCTGCAGCAGATCGTAGACGAAGATCTTGCCGTCACCGATCTTGCCTGTGTAGGCCGCCTTGCAGATGGCCTCGATCACCCCTTCCACGTTGTCATCGGCGGTGGCGATCTCCAGCTTCACCTTGGGCAGGAAGTCGACCTGATACTCGGCTCCCCGGTATAATTCGGTGTGACCCTTCTGGCGGCCGAAACCCTTGACCTCGGACACGGTCAGGCCCTCGACCCCCAGGTTGGCGATGGCCTCGCGTACGTCGTCCAACTTGAAGGGTTTGATAATCGCAGTAATCAGCTTCATCTGGTTGCTCCCAATCCATGGTATGTCTTGCAAGAGTCATCAATTCTTGTGCCAAGTATTTTTATTTTTTATTTTCATAAAGATAGGCTTTAACCCTTGGGCCATTAGGGCCCGGTATCACCAAGGAAGCGCAACTCGCCCCATAATGAGGCACCAAGCTGCACCAGACTCCCTTGATGCACCAAATGAGAGCATCACCCCATGTTAGTCATCTCCAACAGCGTGACCATTCCCTGGCATGAGCTGCAGTTCCAGACCATGCGCGCTCAGGGCAACGGCGGCCAGCACGTCAACAAGACCGACTCCGCCGTCTGGTTGCGCTTCGATTACCGGGACTCCCCCAGCCTGACCCCCCTCTACAAGGAGGGGCTGGAGCGGCTCGCCGACAGCCGGGTTCACGATGGTTTCATCCAGATCAGGGTCGAGACCCACCGCAGCCAGGACATGAACCGCAAGGAGGCCATGAACCGTCTGGTGGAGCTGCTGAAGAAGGCCGCCTGGCGACCCAAGGCGCGTCACGCCACCAAGCCGACCCGCAGCTCCCAGCGCAAGCGGGTCGACGCCAAGAAGCGCAAGGGGGAGATAAAATCCACCCGCGGCAAACCCGGGCTGGACTAGCCCCTTTACCCATCAGAGGGAAACAGTGCAGATACGATACGGTTTTTGTGACAGTGCCATCGGGCCCCTGCTCGTCGCCATCGACAAGGATGGCTTACGCCACGTGGAATTTGTGCAGGGGGAGCGCCCCATCCAGCCGGCACCGGAGTGGCTGAGGGATGACCAGGCATTGGCCCCCTTTGTCGCCCAGTTCGAGGCCTATTTCGCCGGCCGCCTGCAGTGCTTCGACCTGCCTCTGGCCGCCCGAGGCACGGCCTTCCAGCAAGCGGTCTGGCAGGCCCTGTGCGACATTCCCTATGGCGAGACCGTCAGCTACCTCGATATCGCCAACGCCATCGGCAATCCCAAGGCGGTGCGCGCCGTGGGGGCCGCCAACGGCCAGAACCCCCTCAGCATCATAGTGCCCTGCCATCGCGTCATAGGGCGCAGCGGTAAGCTGGTCGGCTACGGCGGCGGCCTGCCCATCAAGCAATGGCTGCTGGCGCTGGAAGGCCGTGACTTCACCCTCACCCCCTGACTGACCCAATGACTGGGCAGGGATGGCCCCCACTACAACCGCAGGGATTCGGGGGCATAGCCCTCCCTGTCTCAGGGAGGCGGGATCTCTTGGTCGCGCCGTGAAATTGGGGCCATTCAAAATAAAACGCTGATTATTTAAATAAACACAGCATCAGACGCATGCCGCATGGGCTGGCGGCAGCGTTTATCAAAATGAACACAGTATGAAGAATCGCCTCAGAAGGGCTTCAGAGAGTGGCAGGCATGATGGCCCTGTACCTGGGTGGCATGGCTCATCCCTCATCCAGGTAGCACCCATGTGACGCTTCCAATCTGTCTTTTTCCCCGCGCCTCCCCAGAGGCGCTTTTTTTCTGGCCGTCGTTTGCCCACAAAAAAGCCCGCCGAAGCGGGCTCTGACCGGAAGGTGCTAGCTTCGGGGTCAATCAGAGGGCCAGGAAGAGACCCGCCAGGGAGGCGCTCATCAGATTCGCCAGCACCCCCGCCAGGATGGCTCGCATGCCGTAACGGGCGATGAAGGCCTTGCGCTCCGGCACCATGGCCCCCAGGCCGCCGATGAGGATCGCCATGGAGGAGATGTTGGCGAAGCCGCACAGGGCGAAGGTGACGATGGCCTTGCTCGACTCGCTCAGGGTCTGATCCTGCACCAGGGCGATGAAGGCGACGAACTCGTTGATGACGATCTTGGTACCGATAAGGGCCCCTGCCGCCTGAGCCTCACCCCAAGGCACACCGATGAGCCAGGAGACGGGGGCAAACAGCCAGCCAAGGATGATCTGGAAGCTCAAGTCCAGCCCCACCAGATCCCCGGCCCAGCCCAGCAGGCCGTTGAGCAGGGCGATGACGCCAACGAAGGCCAGCAGGGTCGCCCCCACCGCCACGGCGATGTTCAGGCCAGCCATGGCCCCATCGGCCGCCGCCTCGATGACGTTGGTCGAGCGCGGGATCTCCACGTCCTGATGATGATCCACCTCCTCTTCGGTGGGCGGCACCAGGATCTTGGCCATGGCCAGACCGGCGGGGGCGGACATGAAGGCCGCCGCGATCAGGTACTTGAGCTCGACCCCTATGCTGGCATAACCCACCAGGGTGCCACCGGCCACGGAGGCCAGGCCGCAGCTCATCACCGCGAAGAACTGGGAGTCGGACATCTTGGAGAGGTAGGGCTTGACCACCAGGGGCGCCTCCACCATGCCGACGAAGATGTTGGCGGTGGCGGAGAGGCTCTCGGCCCGGCCGGTACCCAGCAGCTTCTGCAGGCCGCCGCCCAGCAGGGCGATCACCTTGGGCATCAGGCCGATGTGATAGAGGATGGCGATGAGGGCGGAGAAGAAGATGATCACCGGCAGCACGTTGAAGGCGAAGATGAAGCCCAGCTTGAACTTGGCGAGATCCCCGAACAGGAAGGCGATCCCCTCCTGACCGTAGCCGATCACGCTGCTGACGCTCTCGCTGACGCCGTTCAGCACGTGCTGGCCGGCGGGCAGCCAGAGCACCAGGGCGGCGAAGAGCACTTGCAGGCAGAGGGCGAGGCCCACTGTTCTCAACGGGATACGACGACGATTATCAGAACAGAGTGCGGCCAGGGCCAGGATACTCAGTATGCCGAGCAGGGCGATCATAGGGGGTCCATCGGGTGAGCTGAAAGATGGGCGCGGATTCTGCGCCCCCTCCTCCGTCACTGCAAGCCCGCTTGGTTACAGCCTTGTTAGCAAAAACGTTTGCACGATACCGGTTGCGGCAAGCTGCTGATTTCGCTGATATTTGATATCACGCGAAAGCCAGTGTTCTTATATGGAAACGATTATTCCTCCCTGCCGGACAATTTGCCCCCGAGCCAGGGGGCGAGATGCTGCTCCCAGTAGGGGTGGGGGCCGAAGCTCTCCTTGAGGAAGTCGATGAACAGGCGGATCTTGGGATCCAGGTGTTCCCGCCTCGCATAGACGGCGTGCACCGCCATCTTCTGGTTCGGCCGCCACTGGGGCAGCAGGGGGATCAGCTGGCCGGTCTGCAACTCCTTGTCCAACAAGTAGTTGGCCACATAGGCGATGCCGAGCCCGGCCAGGGCCGCGTCCCGCACCGCCTCCGCCAGATCCACCCGATAGTTGCCCGCCACCTGCACCGTCTGACGCTCCTTGCCCTGGCGAAACGACCACTCGTGGTAGCGCCGCTCTCGGCTCTGGTAGGTGATGCAGTTATGCTGGGCGAGATCCTTGGGTTGCAGCGGGGTACCGTGGCTCAGCAGATAATCCGGCGAGGCTACCAGCACGAAACCGATGTCCGCCAGCCGCTGCCCCACCAGGGCTTCCGGCTTGTCCTCATAGGTGGTGATCCAGAGATCCAGCCCCTCGTCCACCAGGTTGGTGCGGTGATCGAACAGTGAGACCTCCAGCTCCAGCTCGGGGTAACGATCCTGGAACGCCTTGAGCCGCGGGATCACGTGCAGCCGGCCGAAGGACTGGCCGACCCCGAGGTGCAACACCCCGCTCACCTTGCCGCGCCGCTCCGCCACCATGGAGTCGGCCTCCAGCGCCACCGCCACCAGGGCGCGGCAGTGGCGGGCATACTCCTGGCCGAGGTCGGTCAGGGCGAAGCGGCGGGTGGTGCGCTGCACCAGCTGGGCACCGAGTTCGGTCTCCAGCAGGGCCAGCTGCTTGCTGATGTGGGACTTGGAGACCCCGAGCCGGCGCGCGGCCGCGGAGATGCCCTGCTCACGGACCAGGGCATCGAAGATCACCATTTGGGGCAGACGTTGCAGCACGGGATGTCCAGATGAAGGGAGAGGCCGCCATTATTCCAGAGCGGCCCGCCTGAGCCTAGCGCCCGAGCGCCTGTTTCAGCTCGCCCAGCAAGGGATCCTCTCCCGGCGCCTGGTTGGCGCCATAGCTGCCGATCAGCTTGCCATCACGCCCGATCAGGTACTTGTGGAAGTTCCAGCCGGGGGCGTCGCCACCGGCGGCGGCCGCCAGTCCCCGGTAAATCGGGCTGGCATCCGAGCCGCGCACGGCGATGCGGTTGAACATGGGGAAGGTGACCCCGTAGTCACGGCGACAGACAGTGGCTGTCTTGCCCTCGTCCGCGGACTCCTGCCAGAAGTCGTTGGAGGGAAAACCCAGCACGATCAGACCCTTATCCTTGTAGCTCTGGTAGAGCCGCTCCAGATCCGCGAACTGACCGCGATAGCCGCAATAGGAGGCGGTGTTGACCACCAGCACCACCTTGCCCTCGGTGAGCTGGCAGAGGTTGTGGCGCTGAGTGCCGTTAAGCTCCCGCTGCTCCAGGTTGAAATAGTCGGGGCAGGCGGCAAAAACTGCGCCCGCACCGAACAATAGCAGCAGCAGCATCCATTTCATCGCAGGGCTCCTTCCGGCTAGATGAGGGTCATACGCGCAGAACTGAAGTTTGGTTCAGCCCGGGCTTCAGTGCAGCGGTATGCCGGTGAGCCAGCCGTGCCCCCAGAAGATGAGCAGGGCCGTGGCGGCCAGTCCCGCCCCCAGGCTGATCCCCGTCCCCTGCCAGGTCGCCGCGGGACGCGGCTTCTGCCGCCAGTCCCGCACCGAAATCCAGACGATGCTGATGAGTGCCCACAGACCCAGGCCACCGAACAGCACCAGGGAGCGGGCCTCGCTGTTCACCGCCAGATGGCCGCCCGACCACAGCAGGGCGCCGATGAGCTGGGGATGCACCAGATAGCGTCTGAAGTGATTGGCCCCCTGACCGGCGCACAGCAGGATCAGCGCGACCGGCATGCTCCCCATGGCCAGCATGGGGCCCCAGGCGGGCAGGAAATAGAGCGGCATGGGGCTGGACATGCGCCAGCCGGCGATGATGCAGCCGATGGCCACGAACACCACCAAGGAGAAGAGCCCCTTGTAGCGGTTCTCTCCCAGCCGTTCGCGCAGGCGAGCACGGTGGGCCGGGGCGAAGCAGGGGTAGAGGTGAATCAGGGTAAACAGCGCTACCCCCAGGGTCAGCAGGATCATGGGCGTCTCCTCGCACCTTGCCCTTCATGGGGGATCACTATGCCGCAAAGGCTGGGGCGAGAATAGAAAAACCATAGAGAAGACAGCGGGATAATGAAAAAAGCCGATCAGGGATCGGCAAGGTGCGTCAGAGGGTCTGGAGCCAGGCAACCAGCCACATCCGCTACACGGGGCGGGGTTGGCCGGTGCCAGGCACCGGCCGAATGAGGTTTATTTGCGCAGCAGGTAGAGGGCGGCCACGTTGCGGGCCGTGAGCTCCAGATTGGTGGTGGCGGTGGCCAGCGCCTCCGGCAGGGACATGGCGCGGTTGACCACGGCGAAGACCGCATCCAGACCGTGCTCGTGCACCACGCCGCAATCATCGGTGAGGCAGCCGGCGATGCCGATCACCGGTTTGCCGAACTGCTTGGCGCAGCGGGCCACCCCGATAGGTGTCTTGCCGTGGATGCTCTGGCTGTCGATCCGCCCCTCGCCGGTGATGACGAGATCCGCATCCGCCACCGCATCCGCCAGTTTCAGCGCCTCGATGACGATCCGGATGCCGGGTTTCAGCTCGGCGCCGAGCAGCCCCACCAGGGCGGCTCCCATGCCACCGGCGGCGCCGGCCCCCGGGATCTCTTTCACCTGCTTGCCGAGCGCCTGCTCGATGCAGTGGGCGTAGTGGACCAGGTTGGCATCGAGCTGCGCCACCATCTCTGGGGTCGCCCCCTTCTGGGGACCGAACACGGCTGAGGCGCCCTTGGGGCCGCACAGCGGGTTGTTCACGTCACAGGCCACCTCGATGTGGATCCCGGTCAGGCGGGGATCCAGCCCGCTGAGGTCGATGCTCGCCAGCTCGCTCAGGCCGCCGCCCCCCGGCGCTATGGGAGTACCGTCCGCTTTGAGCAGTTTGCCGCCCAGCGCCTGGATCATGCCGGCGCCGCCGTCGTTGGTGGCGCTGCCACCAATGCCGAGGATGAGGTGAGTCACTCCCATCTCCAGGGCGGCCAGGATCAGCTCCCCCGTGCCCCAGCTCGAGGTGAGCAGGGGGTTGCGCTGCTCCGGCACCACCAGATGCAGGCCGGAGGCGGCCGCCATCTCGATGACGGCGCGCTCGCCGTCACCCAGCAGACCGACGAAGCCCTGCACCTTGTTGCCGAGGGGTGCAGTCACCTCCACCGGCAGGATGCGGCCGCCGGTAGCATCCACCAGGGACTGCACAGTCCCTTCGCCGCCGTCTGCCATGGGCAGCTTGACGTAGGTGGCGTCGGGCAGCACTTGCTTGAAACCTGCCTCGATGGCGTCAGCCACCGCCATGGCGCTCAGGCTCTCCTTGAATGAATCCGGGGCGATCACAATTTTCATATCGATTCCTTAGGCGAGACCGAACACGCCAAACATCAGGGTGGAGACGGCAGCTATGGTCAGACCGACGGCAGTTTCGTAGGGGATGAGCTTGAGACGCTCGCTCACACCCATGTGGACACTGCCCCCGGTGGCATGGAAGAAGGAGCCGTGGGGCATGTGGTCGAACACGGTGGCCCCGGCGTGGATCATGGCGGCCCCCGCCAGGCTGCTGATGCCGAGCTCGATCAGGGTGGAGCTGAACACGTTGGAGGCGACCACGGTACCGGCCGTGGTCGAGGCGGTCGCCAGGGACATCAGGGCACCCGAGATGGGGGCCAGCAGGTAGGAAGGCAGGCCGGAGGCGGTCAGGCCGCTAATCAGCACGTCCTTCAGACCGGAGTTGGCTATGATGCCCGCCAGGGTACCCGTCCCCAGCAGCATGATGGCGACCGGCGCCATGCGCGCCAGACCGGAGACGGCAAACTGGTTCACCTTGCCGAACTTGCCCATCATCAGGGCACCCACCAGGCCACCGAGGGGCAGGGCGATGAGGGGATCCACGACGATGCCGGCGACCGGGCGCAGGGCCAGCAGCAGGATGGCGACCAGGGGCGCACTGATGGCGGCCAGGAAGCCGGGCAGCTTGGTGTCATCGACACTCACCACCTCATCGGCCGCGACCTTGCAGCCCTTGTTGTTCAGGCGCTTGGCCAGCCAGTAGGCCATCACCAGACCGAACAGACCCGGGATGATGCCCGCCGCCATGACGGAGGTGAGGGGCAGATGGAAGGCGTCTGCCGCCGCGATGGCGTTCGGGTTCGGAGACATGACGTTGCCCGCCTTGCCGCCCCCTATCATGGCCAGCAGTATGGCCGCCTTGGAGAGATCGGCGCGGCGCGCAATGGCGAGCGCTATGGGGGCGACCGTGATGACGGCCACGTCCACGAAGACGCCGACCGCGGTCAGGATCAGGGTGGCCAGCGCCAGGGCCAGCAGGGCCCGGGTCTCGCCGAGCTTCTTGACTATGGTCTCGGCGATGGTGGTGGCCGCGCCCGATTCGATCAAGACACCCGCCAGCACGCCGGCCGCCAGGATCCGCATCACGGCTGTGGTGATCCCCTGGGCGCCGCCGATCATCAGGGCGACGGTCTGGGTCAGGTCGGCACCGCCGATCAGGCCACCGGCCAGGGCGCCGACGATCATGCCGTAGGCAGGCGGCACCTTCTTCAGGATGAGGAAGATGGCGATAGAGAGCGCGGCGAGAGCGCCGAGCGCGGATACAGGGATCATGACGGGCACCTTTTGTTGTCGTTAGTGGCCGCCATTATGGGGATCCCCGTCGGGAAAGCTTTGGTAGAAAAGCCAAAACTTGCCGATTGAAAGCAAGGATTTTTATTCAATAGAACAAATCAGCTCTCGAAATTCAGGCCGAGATAGAGCAGGAACTTGTCATCTAACTTGTTGAAACTTAACCCTGTTATCTGCTCTATCCGGGTCAGGCGGTAGCGTAGGGTATTGGGATGAATGAAGAGTGAATCGGCACAGGGATGCAGATCACAGTCCTGCAAGAAATATTGGCGCAGCGTCTTCTGCAGCACCCCCTTGGCGTCCTCCCTCGCCAGTTTCTGCAGGGGGGCCCGCAGCTGATCCGCCTGCCAGGAGTCCGCCAGGCTGCCGAGCAGCACCGGCAGCCGGTAATCCTCGAAGAAGTAGACCTGCTTGCGCGGTGCCTGACGCATGCCGCGGCGCAGGGTATCCCGCGCCGTCTGGTAGGAGCGCGCCAGCCCGTCGGTGCCGGCGAAGTAATCACCCACCCCGATGCGCATCCTGAAGTGGGGAATGCGGGCCAGCAGCTGCTTGATGCGGCTGCGCTCCTGATCCGATTGCCAGATCCCGTCGCTGAGCTGGGCCGGCTTGAGCACCACTATCTCGTCCAGGCCGTTGATGGCCACCAGGTTGTCCCGCTCCGGGTTTTCCAGCAGGTGCACCAGCTCCCGCAGGCGGGCGGGATCCGCCTCCTCCAGTGCCAGCACGGCCACCACCCGGGGCTGGGCCAGATCCAGGTCGAGGAAGCGGGCCGCTTGCTGCAGCTGATCCACCCGCCCCTCGCCGCGGATGAGCTGCAGCACCAGCTCCTCCTTGTGGCGCTTGTCCCACTGCAACTGCTCGGTGAGGGCCGCCTGCTCCAGGATGAGCTCGGCGGTCATGCGCACCAGTTCGGCGTAAGCACGCACTTCGTCCGGATCCCCCGAGATGCCGATGACCCCGAGCAGCTCCCCCTGATAGGCGATGGGCAGGTTGATGCCGGGGCGCACCCCCTTGAGCTGCTGGGCAGTCGCCTCGCTGATCTCCACCACCCGGTTCTCGGTCAGGGCCAGCACGGCCCCCTCGTGACGCTGGTGCAGCCGCTCCGGGTTGCCGGACGCTATGATGAGGCCGTGTTCATCCATGACGTTGACCGAGAAGGACAATATCTTCATGGCCCGGCTGACGATCTGCCGCGCCAGGCTCTCATCAAGCTGCATGGGGACTCCAGTCGAGTGAGGGGGAACGGGATAGGAATGCCATGGGGTCTCCGTGTAAACGCCGGGTGGCAGCGCAAAGATGCCACATCATCAAGACAAGCGAGGGGGGGATCGCTAGAATAGGCCACTTTACCTCAGGTGTGCCCCACCAGGGATCACGGATTTGACGGGATCTCCTGATGATGAGCCTGCCGTTATCTGATGGACGCCGCTATGGACTATGAATTTCGCCGCGACCCGTTCGGTGGCTATCGCGCCCGGTTTTCCATGGGCCACGAAGCCATCGGTCAGTGGCTGATCGACGAGGTGGGCAAGGATGAGGAGAAGCTCGATCTGCTGTTTTCCATCATCGACGAGCTCTCCAGCCGTGCCCGCGTCGAGTATCAGCTGGCCGGGGGCGACTACTCCCTGCTGCTCACCCACGAGGAGGCAGAGGTGAAGGCCAACGTCCTCAATATCGAGCTGGGCGAGGATCTCGACGATCTCGCCTACTACGATGATGAACAGCTGGCCATGTGCGGGCTGGAAGATTTTGCCCAGGTGCTCGCCTCCTGGCGCGCCTTTATCCGTAACGAGGATATTGGCTAGGAACCTTATAGGCCGGGCGAATGCGCCCGCCACAACCCAACAGGATTGACTATGTCTATTTACGATTTTGATGACGAACTGCCGGAAGACGAGCAGGATCAACCGAAGAAAGCCGCCCCGGCCAAGAAGAAGGGCAAGCAGGTGCTGAACACCCAGGTCAACCTGAGCCCGCGCGATGCCAGCCGTCTGAACGGCATGCACGTGGAGGCCATCACCACCCTGGACGACGTCAGCCTGCCGAAGAACGTCATCTTCAAGGCCGGCCTGATCGCCCTGGGTGAGCTGGAAGCCACCAAACGCGCCGACATCATCGCCCGGGTGATCGCCGAATCCGGCCGATAAGCCAGCGCCTCTGCGCCATATCGAACAAGAAGCCGGAGCCTCTGCTCCGGTTTTTTTATGGCCCGCCGGCAGCAAAGAAGCCGGCTTCCCCGGGATCCGACCAGTCTATTGACCCTTGTGTCACGGCGGGGGGAGCCGGTAAGGTGCCTCCCCTAGACCCATAAGGAGACTCCATGTTACCGCTTCCTGATGCCCTGATCTGGGGGGCACTGGCCCTGGCCGTGTTGCTCTGCCTGGCCCGCCAACGCACACCCGGCCTCTTCCTGCTCGGGGTCTCCCTGAGTGCGGCCCTCGTCCTCGGCCACATCACGCCCCTGGCCCTGCTCATCAGCCTCGCCGGCCTGCTGCTGGCCTGGCGTACCCCCAGCCTGCCCCAACCCTGGCGCCCAGCGGCCCTCGCCCTGGTGCTGCTCTGGGCCCTGGCCCTCACCCTGCACCTGGTCCCGGGCTTTGACAATCTGCGGGTGCTGGACAAGGTACAGGCCGGCCCCGCCAGCGTCCCCTTCACCCTCTACCTCAATCTGGACAAGCCGCTGATCTTCTTCGGCCTGCTGCTGGCCTGGCCCCCCCTGCTCGGTCAGGGTGGCCCCCTGCGCTGGCGCCCCCTAGCCCTGCTGGTGCTGCCGCTGGCGGCCCTGCTGCTGGTCGCCTGGCAACTCGGCGCCCTCAGGCCCGAGGTGGGGCTGCCCCACTGGTGGTGGCTGTTTGCGTTCAACAACCTGCTGTTCACCTGCGTGGCGGAGGAAGCGCTGTTTCGGGGCTTCATCCAGCAGGCCGTTGCACGGCGCAGTCGGGTCTGGCTGGGGATCCTGGTCGCCAGCCTGCTGTTCGGGGTGGCGCACCTGGCCGGCGGGCCGCTGCTGGTGTTGTTCGCCGCCCTGGCAGGGGCCTGCTACGGGCTGGCGTTCCAGCTGAGCGGACGGCTCGGCGTCGCCATCCTGTTGCACTTCCTGTTCAACTTCGCCCACCTCGCCTTCTTCACCTACCCGCTAGCCAGCCGCTAAACGTCGGGCACGTCAGTACATCGCAGATAAAAAAAGCCCCGAACCAGTTCGGGGCTTTTTTTGCGAAGGGCGGGCTCAGTCGACGTAGAAGGTCTGCTGGAAAGTCAGCGTCTGTTGCTGCCCCTCCCCCATGATCGTCAGGGTGAACTGGTAGGTGTCCTCATTGCGATAGGGCAGCACAGCCAGGTAGTAGATGGACTCTCCTTCCTTCACCTCCTGGAAGCTCAGGGTGCGGATGGTACCGGTGAGGTTCTTGGCCTCCCCGCTGATGCCGACCGCCTGGGCCACCCCCTGCTTGTTCTGCACCGCGATATTGACGATGCCGTTGTAGCGGCTGCGCTCCAGGCCGTAGGCCTTGGCCACCTCGGGAGTGAGGAAGCTGGAATTGAAGGCGCTGTAGTGCACCTGCCAGGGTCCCAGCTCCTTCATCTGTTCGGCCCGCAGTGGCAGCACCATCAGCAGCGCCAGCAGGCAGCTCATCCAGACCGTTTTCATGATGTCATCCTTCTCGTGTTCAGCTTTCCAGCAGGGCATCTATCTCGGCGGGGATCTGCCTCGGCGCCTCTATGGCCACCGTCTTGTGCCGGCCGAGTTCCCCCCGCACTATCCTGACCTGCCCCTTGGCCACCTTGAACTGCTTGGCCAGATACTTGATCAGATGGCCGTTGGCCTGGCCATCCACCGGCGGCGCCGTGATGGCTACCTTCAATTCATCGCCGTGCAAGCCGACGATCTGATCCCGGCTCGCCTTGGGCTGGATCATCAGATGCAGTATCAGGTCGTCCCCTTCACGCAGGACGGCCGGCATCAGATCATCCACCACAGCTGGCCGAACAGATCCCCCAACAGATAGTTTATGGCCTGCAGCGCGATAAAGGCGACCAGCACGGAGAGATCCAGTCCGCCCAGGGCCGGCAGTATGCGGCGGATGGGGGCCAGGAAGGGCTCGGTCAGCTGGTGCATCACGTATTCGATGGGGTTGCGACCCTGGCTGACCCAGCTCAGGATGGCGCGGATCAGCAGGATCCAGAAGATCATGGAGCCCGCCTTCTTCAACACAGTGAGGAAGGCAAACAGGCTGAGGGTGAGCCAGTCAGCCAGCAGCACGTTCATGCTCTTGAGCAGCGCCAGCTTGGCGAAGGCGATGAGCAGCGCCAGCAGCACCGAGGCCATGTCCAGCCCGCCAAAGCCCGGAATGATGCGGCGCAGGGGCACCACCAGCGGGTTGGTCAGCTTGACCACCATCTGGCTCATGGGGTTGTAGAAATCGGCACGGGCCCACTGCAGCCAGACGCGCAGCAGCACCACCATGAGGTAGAGATCAAAAATCGTGTTAATCAGAAAGTAAGCGGTATTCATCTGGGCTCCCGGTTAAGGACTGTGTTCAAAAAAGGGTTTCCATCTCGGCGGCGCGGGTCACGGCCGCCTGCATGGCGCGAGCGGTGAGCGGCATCAGCCCCTGCTCCTGGAAGGTCTTGACCGCCTCGGCCGTGGTGCCCCCCTTGCTGGTCACCTGCTCCCGCAGGGTCTGCAGGGAGAGCCCGGGATTGCGCTCCACCATGGCGGCGGCGCCGAGGGCGGTCTGCTGCACCAGCAGGCGGGCCTGTTCCGGGGTAAAGCCCATGGCCTCGGCCTCCTCGGCGATGGCCTGCATGAACAGGAAGAAGTAGGCCGGCGCGCTGCCCGCCGCGGCGATGACGCCGTTGATCCCCGCCTCTTGCTCGGTCCAGAGGGTCTTGCCCACGGACTGCATCATCTGTTCGGCGAAGTCGCGGTCGGCCTGATCTATCCCGGCCGGTGCGTAGAGGCCCGTCATGCCGAGCCCCAGCAGGGATGGCGTGTTCGGCATGGTGCGCACGATGCGGCCATGACCGCCGGCCATCTCCTTGAGGCGCTCTACCCGGATACCGGCGGCGATGGAGATGAGCAGCTTGCCCTCCAGCGACCCGAGCTCCGCGACCAGCGCCGCCAGCATGGCCCCCATCAGCTGGGGTTTGACCGCCAGCACTATGGCGTCCGCCGCCCTGGCCGCCTCGGCGTTGTCCTGGGTGACGCGAATGCCAAACTGGTTGGCCAGCTCATCCAGCTTGGGGCGGCTCGGGTTGGCGGCCAGGATGCAGTCGGCGGGATAACCCGCCTGGATGAGGCCGGCAATGATACTGCGGCTCATGTTGCCTGCGCCGATGAAGGCAAGAATTCTGTGTTGCATCACGCACTCCTGTGGTCGATGTGATTGGGAAACTCTGTCATGCCGGCGCCGACCCGTCGGGCGCCCCATGGGGCATCACAGACTCCTGAAACTGATGGTATCCCCGGCGGCCGGCCCATGACGGGCAGAGTCCTTTCGGCAACCAGGATCTGCGGCACGAGGTGATGGCGCCCGTCTTGTCCGCCGGGAGTACCAGCCTGTCATGCTCGCTATGAGTAGTCGCGGGCGCCGAAGATGGCGGTGCCGACCCGCACCATGGTGCTGCCATGGGCGATCGCCGGCTCCAGATCCTCGGTCATGCCCATGGAGAGGGTATCGACACTCGGGTATTGTCGCGCAAGCTCGGTGAACAGAGCCTGCATGCGCCGCATCTGTCCGGCCAGTACCGCCTCGTCGCTGGTGTGCTCGGGGATGGCCATCAGGCCACGCAGCCGCAGCCGCTCGCAGTTGGCCACCAGGGCAGCCAGCCGGAAAATCTCTTGCTCCGACGTACCGGATTTGCTGCTCTCTCCGCTAATATTGATTTGCAGACAGACATTTAGCGGCGCCATCCCGGCCGGACGCTGATGGTTCAGGCGCTCGATCAGCTTGTCGCGATCGACACTTTGAACCCAGTCGAATCGCTCCGCCACCAATCTGGATTTGTTGGATTGCAGCGGCCCGATAAAGTGCCACTCTATGTCTGCGTAGTCTGCGCCCGCCGTCTGTTCGGTCTGGGCGCGCAGGGTGTCGATCTTGGTGGCCGCCTCCTGGGCATAGGATTCGCCGAAGCGGCGCTGGCCGGCGGCATAGGCGGCCTGAATATCCTCGAGGGGTTTGGTCTTGCTGACCGCGAGCAGCAAGATAGGATCGGCACCGCGGCCAACCCGTCGGGCCGCCTGTACAATACGTTCCTTTACCTGAAGCAGGTGCTGGGCAATCTGGCTCATATTTCGTTCGTGATCTTGTGATGGGAGAATAACAAATCTATGGATATCACAGAGTTATTGGCTTTCAGTGTAAAGCATAAGGCCTCGGATCTACACCTCTCGGCCGGGGTTCCTCCGATGATCAGGGTTGATGGGGAGGTTCGCAAGATCAATTTGCCCGCCCTGGACCACAGGGAAGTGCACGCCCTCATCTACGACATCATGAATGACCACCAGCGCAAGGAGCTGGAGGAGCATTTCGAGGTGGACTTCTCCTTCGAGGTACCCGGCATGGCGCGCTTCCGGGTCAACGCCTTCCAGCAATCCCGCGGCTCGGGCGCCGTGTTTCGTACCATTCCCAGCCAGGTCATGAGCCTCGAAGAGCTGGGGGCGCCGGAGATGTTCCGCAAGATTGCCGAGTTCCCCCGCGGCCTGGTGCTGGTGACCGGACCGACGGGCTCCGGCAAGTCCACCACCCTGGCGGCCATGGTTGACTACATCAACGACAACTTCCACCAGCACATCCTCACCATCGAGGATCCCATCGAATTCGTGCACGAGAACAAACGCTGCCTGGTGAACCAGCGCGAGGTGCATCGCGACACCAAGAGCTTCACCAACGCCTTGCGCTCGGCCCTTCGGGAAGACCCGGATATCATACTGGTGGGGGAGATGCGCGACCTCGAGACCATACGCCTCGCCTTGACTGCCGCCGAGACCGGCCACCTGGTATTCGGTACCCTGCACACCTCGTCGGCGGCCAAGACCATAGACCGTATCATCGACGTCTTCCCGGGCTCGGAGAAGGACATGGTGCGCTCCATGCTGTCCGAATCCCTGCGGGCCGTCATCTCCCAGACCCTGCTCAAGCGGATCGGCGGCGGCCGGGTGGCGGCTCACGAGATCATGCTGGGGATCCCGGCGGTGCGTAACCTCATCCGGGAGGACAAGGTGGCCCAGCTCTACTCCGTCATCCAGACCGGGATGACCCACGGCATGCAGACCATGGACCAGAGCCTCAAGCAGCTGGTCAACCGCGGAGTCGTGGCCGCCCTGGACGCCAAGGCCAAGGCGACCGACCCCAACAGCATTTAATACGACCTCAAACCCAAGGAGACGCTATGAACATGGATGTTCTGCTGGCTGCACTGGTTGAACGAAAGGGCTCGGATCTCTTTATCACGGTCGGTGCCCCCCCCACCCTCAAGGTCAACGGCCGCCTGGTGCCCCTCGGCGAGGCGTCGCTGGACAAGCAGGCGGCCCTGGCCCTGGTCAGGGATAGCCTGGATACGGAGCACTTCGATCGCTACCTGCGCACCCGAGAGGCGAACTACGCCATCGCGCGCGAGGGGATAGGGCGTTTCCGGGTCAGCGCCTTCTGGCAGCAGGATCAACCAGCCATGGTGCTGCGCCGCATCGAGACCCGGATCCCCGGCTTCGAGGAGCTGCTGCTGCCCCCCATACTGCAGGATGTCGCCATGGCCAAGCGCGGCTTGGTGCTGTTCGTGGGGGCCACAGGTGCCGGCAAGTCCACCACCCAGGCCGCCATGATCGGCTTTCGCAATCAGCATGGTGACGGCCATATCCTGACGGTGGAGGATCCGGTGGAGTTCGTACACAGCCATGGCCGCTGCCTGGTCACCCAGCGGGAGGTGGGCATAGACACCGACTCCTTCGATGTAGCCCTCAGAAACTCCATGCGCCAGGCGCCGGATGTGATCCTGATCGGCGAGATCCGCACTCAGGAGACCATGGAGCTGGCCATCCAGTTCGCCGAGACCGGCCACCTCTGCCTCGCCACCCTGCACGCCAACAACGCCAACCAGGCGCTGGATCGCATCCTCCACCTGGTGCCTCAGGAGAAGCACCGCCAGTTCCTGTTCGATCTCTCCTTCAACCTGCGTGCCATCGTCGCGCAGCAACTGCTGCCCAGCCTGCACGGCCAGCGCCGCATCGCCGCCTTCGAGATCCTGCTCAACACCCCCCTCATCACCGACATCGTCCGCAAGGGGGAGGTCCATCGACTCAAGGAGGTGATGACCAAATCCACCGAGCTCGGCATGCAAACCTTCGATCAGGCGCTGTTCGCCCTGTTCTGCGCCGGCCAAATTGGCTACAGTGAGGCCCTCGCCCATGCGGACTCCGCCAACGACCTGAGGCTGCAGATCAAACTCTCCGGTCGCGAGCAGCTGGGCACAGGTTCACTGGACAACGCCACCCTGGACGAATGAGGGGGCGTCGCCGCCGCGAATGAAGGAAAGTTATGCTGATTGTGGTTTCCCCGGCCAAGACGCTGGATTACGAGTCGCCGCTGGTGACCTCCCGTTTCACCCAGCCCGAGCTGCTGGATCACTCCGCCCGGCTCATCACCCGCGCCCGCCAGCTGACGCCGGCCCAGATCGCCAGCCTGATGAAGATCAGCGACAAGCTGGCGGGACTCAATGCCGCCCGTTTCAGCGAGTGGCTGCCGGACTTCAACCCGGCCAACGCCCGCCAGGCGCTGCTGGCCTTCAAGGGAGATGTCTATACGGGTCTGGCGGTGGAGGACTTCAGCGAGGGGGACTTCGACTTCGCCCAGGCACATCTTCGCATGCTGTCCGGTCTCTACGGGGTGCTGCGCCCGCTGGATCTGATGATGCCCTACCGGCTGGAGATGGGGATCCGCCTCGACAACGAGCGCGGCAAGGATCTCTATCAATTCTGGGGAGATGTCATCACTGAGCACCTGAACAAGGCGCTGGCGGCTCAGGGGGACGAGGTGCTGATCAACCTGGCCTCCGACGAGTATTTCAAGTCGGTAAGACCCAAGGCACTGAAGGGGCGGATCATCACCCCGGTGTTCAAGGACGAAAAGAACGGCCAGTACAAGATCATCAGCTTCTACGCCAAGAAGGCTCGCGGCATGATGGCCCGCCACATCATCAAGCACCGCCTTACCGAGGTGGAACAGCTGACCGGTTTCAACGACGGCGGCTACCGTTTCGTGCCCGAAGAGTCGGACCAGCACACCCTGATGTTCAAGCGCGCTGAAAATTAATTACAAAAAAAGTGAACCAACCACGGGATCCTCGGGTCTGAACCTATGAATCCTCTGTTGTAAGCACTTTTTTGTTAGCCGACGTTTATGCGTCGGCTTTTTTCTGTCCGCGATCCGGCGGGATCCTGTCAGGATCCCCATCAACACAAAGGCCACCCCGGGGTGGCCTTTGTGTCAGCGATTATTTCTTTTTCTTCTTGGCAGACTTCTTCTTGCCGTCTTTCGGCTTCTTCTTCTTCACCGGCACCCGGGCTTCCTTGTGCTTGGGACGCAGCTCGTCGATCACCCGGCGCTTGAGGCGCTCCTCGGTGTAGCGCTCGATCTTGGCCACCATGGCCATGTCGTGAGCCTCCACCAGGCTGATGGCACAGCCCCGGTTACCGGCGCGGCCGGTGCGGCCGATGCGGTGCACATAGACATCGGTGCCGTAGGGCATGTCGTAGTTGATGACATGGCTGACGTTCGGCAGGTCGATGCCACGGGCGGCGACGTCGGTGGCGATGAGGAAGGGCACCTCCCCTTCGTGGAACTTGCGAATGGACTCGATACGCTTGGCCTGCTCCATCTCGCCGCGGATCCAGGCACAGGGAACGCCCGCCGCTTGCAACTGGCCGGAGAGCTCGGCCAGCCGCTCACGGGTCTTGACGAAGACGATGGCCTTCTGGGTCTGCGGATCCTTCAGGATGTGCACCAGCAGCGCCAGCTTGTGGGCGGCGTCGTCGGCCAGATGCACCCACTGGGTAATGGGGCGGCGCTCGCTGCGGGGGGGCTCGGCGTGCAGTTCCACCGGATCTTTGAGGATCTCGTTGGCAAACTTGGTGAGACCGGCCCCTTCCAGGGTGGCGGAGAAGAGCATGGTGTGCTTGCGGTAGCGCGCCTCTTCGACGATGCGGTTCACGTCCTTGATGAAGCCCATGTCCAGCATGCGATCAGCCTCATCCAGTACCAGCACCTCGATGTCGTGGCTCTCGAACTCTTCCTTCTCGATGTACTCGAGCAGGCGACCCGGGGTGGCCACGACGATATCGGTGGTCTTGGTGAGCGCCGGCAGCTGCTCCTCATGGCTGACGCCGCCGATGATGGTCTCGATGCTGAGGTGGGTGTGCACCGCCAGCGCCTTGGCGTGGGCACTGACCTGCAGCGCCAGCTCCCGGGTCGGGGTCAGGATCAGCATACGGCAGGGGCCCGGCTTGCGGCGCGGGAAGTCCAGCAGGTGCTGCATGGCGGGCAACAGGAAGGCGGCGGTCTTGCCGGTACCGGTCGGCGCGGAGGCCAGGATATCGCGGCCGTCCAGGGCTGGCTCCAGCACCATCTGTTGGATGGTCGTGGGGCGGGTGAAACCCATCTCGGCCAAGGCCCGGTTGAGGGCGGGATTCAGGTCGAAATCATCAAAGGACTGGCTCATGGCAATACTCGGTCATTTAGGAAGCGGCAGATTATAGGCGATTATGCCGCCGGCTCCTATGGCGCTGGCACCTTAGCCGCTATAATCGCCGACCATTTTTTGTATAGCAGACGGGATAGAGGGCCAGATGGGGCGCAGCAACGGCTTTACCTTCAAACAATTTCACGTCGCCCATGACCGCTGTGCCATGAAGGTGGGCACGGACGGCATACTGCTCGGCGCCTGGGCGCCCCTGGCTGGGGCCCGCCGGGTGCTGGACATCGGCTGCGGCAGCGGCCTCATCGCCCTGATGCTGGCTCAGCGCAGCACAAACGACTGCCGGATCGACGGGGTGGAGCTGGATAAAGATGCAGCCGGTCAGGCCAAAGAGAATGTCGCTGCCTCCCCCTGGGCCCACAGGGTCAACATAGTGGAAGCGGCCATCCAGGATCACCGGGCGGCCCCCTATGATCTCATCGTCTCCAACCCCCCCTACTTCGTGGCAGGCCAGGTTTTCAGCGACCCGGCCAGGGCCCTCGCCCGGCACACCGGCGCCCTGGATCCCCGGGCGCTGCTGGCCGCCTGTCAGCGCCTGCTGGCTCCGAGTGGCCGGGTCGCTCTGGTGCTGCCCACTCCCATGGCCGATGAAATTTTATGCATTTCGGCGAATTATGAGCTGCAGGCCAGTTGTTATACAGCTGTTATCACCAGGGAAGGGAAAGAGGCAAATCGCGTTTTATTGCTACTTGGCAGAGGATTAAACAGGTGTGAACGGGGTGAAATTGTGATCCATTCTGCTACCGGAGGCTATTCCGACAGATATATCCAACTAACCCACCCCTTCTATTTTAAGATGTAAATTTTGCCTTGAAGAATTTTTCCACATCATTATGCTGACTCTTAAACGAGCACCCGCTCCAGACCAGCCAAAACCACTGGTCGCGATGAAAAAATCAGCGGGGCTCCTTTTTTTTATCCCCGAGGGGCCTGGGTCACTGACCAATAAAAAACTATAACAAGCAATAGTTTACAAGACAGACGAGGTTGAACTTGACGAAATCACTCACGACGTCCGACGTACTCGGATTGGGCTTTATGACCTTCGCCTTCTATCTGGGCGCCGGCAACATCATCTTCCCGCCCCTGGCCGGCTATCTGGCGGGTGAACACCTCTCCCTCGCCATGCTGGGCTTCCTGGTCACCGCCGTGGGCCTGCCCCTCATCACCATCATCGCCGTCGCCAAGGCCGGCAACGGCTGGGCCGGCATGACCAAGTTGCTGCCCGCCGGCATCGCCACCGCCCTGGCGGTCGCCATCTACATCATCATAGGCCCGGCCTTCGCCGCCCCCCGTACCGGCCTGGTGGCCTACGAGATGGGTCTCAAGCCCTTCATCGGTGACATGGGTCAGGCCGGTCTCGCCGCCTATACCGTCATCTTCTTCGGCATCGCCATCCTGGTCTCCATGAACCAGGGCAAGCTGATGGACGCCATCGGCAAGTACCTGACCCCGGTGCTGATGATCCTGCTGCTGACCCTGGCCGTCGGCGTCTTCATCGCGCCGCAAGGCACCATGCCTGCCGCCGCCGGTGACTACCAGAACGGTCCCTTCGTGAAAGGGATCCTGGAAGGCTACAACACCATGGACACCCTGGCGTCCCTGATGTTCGGCGCCCTCATCGTCGATCTGCTGCGCCAGAAGGGCATCACCGACTACCAGAGCCAGTTCAAGTACCTGGCCATCGCCGGCATCATCTCCGCCATCGGCCTGTCCGTGGTCTACGTCTCCCTGTTCCAGCTCGGCAACACCGCAGCCGGTGTGGCCAGCGACGTCAGCAACGGCGGCGCCATCGTCAACGCCTACGTGCTGAGCCTGTTCGGTCAACCGGGTCAATATATCTTGGCGGCCATCATCACCCTGGCCTGCTTCACCACCGCCGTGGGCCTGATCTCCGCCTGCTCCGACTTCTTCCACAACCTGACCGGCATGAGCTACAAGAAGCTGGTGGTGTTGCTGGGGGTCATCTGCGCCGTGGTCGCCAACGTCGGCCTGAGCCAGCTCATCAGCCTCTCCATCCCGGTGCTGGTCGCCATCTACCCGGTGGCCGTGGCCCTGGTGCTGGTCACCTTCCTGAAGGGCTACTTCGGTCGTCCGCGCCTGGTGTTCCGCTCCGTGCTGCTGGTCGCCTTCCTGTTCGGCTGCCTGGATGGTCTGGGTGCCGCCGGCATGAAGATGGATGCATTCGCCTTCCTGCCGCTGTTCGACAAGGGACTGGCCTGGTTGTTGCCGACCCTGCTGGCCTGTGGCCTGGGTGTGATGATCCGCTCCGGTGACAAGCTGGCTGCCGAAGCCGCCTGATAGTCCACCGCACACGCACAACAAGAAAGGGGCCAGCATCTGCTGGCCCCTTTCGTTTTGACTGCCGAGGAAAATCCGTAGCGCTAGAGCACGGATGCCGGCTTGGGTTTGCCGGCCAGGCCGTACCAGTGATGCTCTATCCGGCCCGCATGCCAGCTGAGGGTGCCCCAGGGCTGCTTGGGCTGCCAGCGCGGGAAGCTGATCAGGACGCTGTTGTCCTCATACTTGTAGATGGAGGTCTTGAGCTGGATGTCCGACAGGATCAGCAGCAGGACTGCCGCGATGAAACTCCATTTCAACGCTTTCCACATGATGGGTTACTCAAAGCAGATTTCGATGGTGGCACGACCGTAGTCGGAATCGAACGGCATCATGATCTTGGCGCCGTCCGCCCTGTGGGTGATGGTATGGTTCGGACCCGAGACGATGATGGGGGTCGCCATGTCGAACTCGTAGCCCTTCTCCCCCAGCATCCGCTTGGCCCCGCCGGTCACCATGTTGGTGATCTCTCCCACCATGTCGGTCACCTCCTCGTTGAGGCTGGTCGGCGCCTCCCCCAGCATGCGGCGCATGATCTCCAGCGCCAGCCCCTTCTCGAAGCTGATGGAGAGGGAGCCGCGGGTCTGGGGGCCCACCATGCCGATGAGGCCGGAGACATCCCCGCGCGCCAGCTCGTCCGTCTTGCGCTTGGGAGCACCGGGCTTGAGCTCCAGCTGCGCCATGGTGGAGATCACGTTGAGCAGGGAGAGCAGGAACGGGTTTACAAAATCAGCCTTCATCGTGACTCCCCGGGGTCTCGGCGCAACGGGCGCATTGGCCGTGAGCCTCTATGGTCTTGTTGGTAATAGTAAAGCCATGCTGGCGAGCCTGCTCGGAAAAGGCGCCGTCGATGGCGTCGTCGTGCAGCTCCACCACGTCGCCGCAGCGATCGCAGATCAGCAGCTGCATCGGGTGAGCGTGGTCGAAGTGACAGCAGAAGATGAAGGCGTTGAGGGATTCCACCTTGTGGGCAAACCCCTGCTCCAGCAGGAAATCGAGGGCCCGGTAGACGGTCGGCGGCTTGGCATGGGCCTCGGTCTGCTGCAGCTGGGCGAGCAGATCGTAGGCGCTGATGGCATTGCCGTGAGCCGCCAGCAGGCGAAACACCTGGCGCCGGGTGGGGGTGAAGCGGATCCCGCGCTGTTCGCAGAGGCGTTCCGCCCTTAGTAAGAGTTGGTCTTGATTCATCATCACGCAGCTACCCTGTCAATTAGCCGGATACTATCACAGGGCCTCGCCCGCGCGGGGACAAAATTCATTTTCCCGGCCCCCCTCACAGCCTCGCGAGCGGGCGTGTATCCCACACGCTCGCGCCACCATCACACCCCTACTGATCCCCATCTCTCGCCCTGCGAGCCAGGGCAGCGGGGAGAGGGGCTCCTGGTTTATCCCCACACCACAACGGGAACAGCGCCTGCCCGGCCCTCTCCCGACAATGCCAAACGGCATGCCCTATTTGTTCCTTCAAGTAATAAAAGATGCAACCTCGACGCCATCCAACCCTCATCCATACCGGCTTACACTGCACGCAATGTAATAATCGTTGGAAGGAGAGTAAAGATGAAGAGCAAGACAGTGATAGTGACCGGCGCCTCGAGCGGTATCGGCTTTGCCCTTGCCGAGGCCTACCTGGCGCGGGGCTACAACGTGGTGGCCAATGCCCGCACCGATGCGGATCTGGCAGAGGCCGCCGAGCGCCTCGGCGCACCGGATAACTTGCTGCTGGTGGCCGGCGACATCGCCAGGCCCGAGACGGCGAGCACCCTGTTCGACCGGGCGGAGCAGCGCTTCGGCCGAGTGGATCTGCTGGTGAACAATGCGGGGGTCTTCATCTCCAAGCCGATCGCCGAGTACGACGAGGCCGATATCGAGACCATGCTGGGCACCAACCTCAAGGGGTTCATCTACCCCTCCCAGGCCGCCGCCGCCCACATGCGGGCCCATGGTGGCGGGCAGATCATCGCCATCACGGCAGCCCTCGCCATGCAGCCCAATGTGAATGTCCCGGCCCTGCTGCCCATCATGGCCAAGGGGGGGCTGAACCAGGCCGTGCGCGGACTGGCGCTGGAGCTCGCGGAGTCCAACATCATGGTCAACGCCGTCGCCCCCGGCATCATAGCCACCCCGATGCACGGCCAGGATCCGAAAGTGCTGGAAGCCCTGAAGTCGATGGCGCCGACCCATCGCGTGGGAGAGGTGCAAGACATCGTTCAGGCGGTGATGTATCTGACCGACGCCCGCTTCGTCACCGGCAGCATCATGGTGGTGGATGGCGGCTCCACCGCCGGCAAGTGGTAAGGGGAACGCCATGCCCTACGTCAACATCAGGATCACCGACGAGCAGGTGACGGCAAAGCAGAAGCAGGCGCTGATAGAGGGGGTCACCAGCCTGCTGGAGCGGGTGCTGAGCAAGCCCCCGGCCACCACCTTCGTGGTCATCGACGAGGTCGCGACCGACAACTGGGGAGTGGGCGGCGAGACCGTCTCAGCCCTGCGCCGCCGGCAGGGAAAATAGGGCGAAAGGGGCGAGTTTGAAGGGACAGGGCCCTCACCCCTGATAGAATGGGCGCGTTATCACAGGGGAGCCGACGCCGTATGCAACACAACTTGAGCGACATCATGCTGAGCAGCATCGACCTGTTCTGCCTCGCCGCCGAGCATCAGAGCTTCACGGTGGCCGCCCAGGAGGCCGGCATCTCGCCGGCGGCGGTGAGCCGGACCATGATGCGGCTGGAGGAGCGGCTCGGTATTCCCCTGTTTATCCGCACCACCCGCCAGGTGCGCCTGACCGATGCGGGACGCCAGTATGCCGCCCAGTGCCGCGCGGCCCTGGCGCTGCTGCACGAGGCCGAGCTGCAGGCCATGGGGGCCCGGCAGATCCCCGCCGGCAAGGTGCGCATCAGCCTGCCCGCCCCTTATGCCCACTGGCGGCTCTTCCCCCGCATCGCCCGCTTCCAGCAGCGCTATCCCCTGGTCGAGCTGGAGTTTCACATCAGCACCCACAGCGTCAACGTCTCCCGCGACGACTACGATCTGGCCATTCGCGGCAGCGAGCTGGCGGACTCGACCCTGATTGCCCGCAAGCTGGAGGACGCCGAGCTGGTGATGGTGGCCTCGCCGGATTACCTCGCCCGGCATCCCCCCATCAAGAGCTGGCAGGGGCTCGCCGACCATCAGTGCCTCGGTTTCATCCTGCCGGGCAGCGGGCGCCCCGCCCCCTGGCTGCTCAAGGTAGACGGCGAGGCACGAGACATTGCCGTCGGCGGCGGCGCCCTCTGTTCCGAGGATTATCTCGGCGGCCTCTCCCTGGCCAGGGGGGGCGCCGGCATCTACCAGATGTATCGCTTCGTGGTGGCGGATGCCTTGCTTCGCGGTGAACTGCAGGAAGTGCTGCCCTCCTGCAACGGCGCCACCCGCCCCTTCTACCTCGTCTATCCCCAGGCCAGCTTCATGCCCTTCTGCGTGCGGGTCTTCGTGGACTTTCTGCTGGCTGAGTTACGTCAGCCCTGAGCCGGGCATATGGCCACCCAAGGCTGGGCAGCCCAGGCTCAGACCCAACCTTTCGAGTCCGAAGCTGTGACAAGGTGGCCCGACACTCAATTAGCTGCGATATCAGGCCAAGGGGGTGAGCTGACAACCGACCGGACCGGCGCCGATCTCGGCCCCCTTCCCAGGTTCCCTTTCCGGGCACTTGGCAATGCGGACCCGGGCCGGATCGGGCGCTTCCTCTACTCAATCGCCGGTTTTCCTGCCAAAAACCGGCGATTCAGGCTAAACTGTCGCGCTCTGCGGGCAGGGTCGACGCGTCAGGCGCGGTGGCCATCCCCCCTATTTTTACGCACCTCAGGGTGCAACCCGGCCAGCCCCACGATCGGCTCGCCGGGTACTGATATCGCTAGTCTGAAACAGGTTGAAAACGGTTAAGCATGGCTCACGCACAGATCTCCGATACACAAGACGACGCTCGGCTCACCCCGCCATCCCCGGGTACCCCGAGCGCCCAACGATTCTCCATCGCCCCCATGCTGGACTGGACCGATCGGCATTGCCGCTATTTCCACCGGTTGATGACCAGCCAGACGCTGCTCTATACCGAGATGGTCACCACGGGCGCCATCATCCACGGCAAGGGGGACTATCTGGGCTACAGCGAGCAGGAGCACCCCATCTCCTTGCAGCTGGGGGGCAGCAACCCGGCGGATCTGGCCCGCTGCGCCAAGCTCGCCGAGGAACGCGGCTATGACGAGATCAACCTGAACGTAGGTTGCCCCTCGGATCGGGTGCAGAACGGCCGCTTCGGCGCCTGCCTGATGGGGGAACCCGCCCTGGTCGCCGACTGCGTCAAGGCGATGCGGGATGTGGTGGCTATTCCGGTGACGGTGAAGACCCGGATCGGCATCGACGATCAGGATTCCTACGAATTCCTGCAGGCCTTCATCGAGCAGGTCCGCGATGCTGGCTGCGACACCTTCATCGTCCATGCCCGCAAGGCCTGGCTGAGCGGCCTGAGCCCCCGGGAGAACCGCGAGATCCCGCCCCTGGACTACCCGCGTGTCTACCAGGTCAAGCAGGACTACGCCAACCTCACCATAGCCCTCAACGGCGGCGTCACCAACCTGGAGCAGACCCTCGAACATCTGCACTATGTCGATGGCGTCATGATGGGACGCGAGGCCTATCAGAATCCCTACCTGCTGGCCCAGGTGGACAACCTGCTGTTCGGCCTGAACAAGGCGGTGCCGAGCCGCCACGAGGTGGTACGCATGATGCTGCCCTACATGGAGCAGGAGCTCGCCAAGGGCAACTACCTCTCCCACATGACGCGCCACATGCTGGGCCTGTTCCAGAACATGCAGGGGGCCCGCGCCTGGCGCCGCCACCTGAGCGAGAACGCCTGCAAGCAGGGTGCCGGCATCCAGGTGGTTCTGGACGCCATGGCCAAGGTGCCGGAGTTCCCCCAGACCGAGTCGGTGGAATAAGCATGTATCGCTTCACCGGCTCCTGGCTGCACAAGGCCCTGGTGCGCCTGTGCGCCGGCCTGCTCGCCATCCTAGGCATCAAGATCAGCCCCTTCTATCTGCTGGGGCTGCTGGTGGTGATCGGGCTGCACAGGGATCAGCTGCTGGGCTGAGGCAGACTCCGCCAGCAGGCACAAAAAAGCCGGAACCTTGTCGTTCCGGCTTTTTCATTGGGGCTGCGGCTACTCGGTCGCCTCGACGAACTGCAGCTCGGGAGGCAGGGAGGTCAGCACGTCGGCGCAATAGTCCCAGGTCGAGATGCGGTAGTGCTGCAGATCCTCGTCCAGATGAAGGCCATCGGACTCCTGATGGAACCAGCTGGCGAAACGGGAGGGGGTGATCAGCTGGATCTGCTCCTCCAGGGTGTGGCTGTCGCGTCCCTCCGCCAGATCGCAGTCCTCCATGACCCGCACGGCGAAGATGTGACGAAAGCTGACTCTGCACAGCGGCTGAGGCGGCAGATCTATGCTGCGCGCGCGGCCGAGCACCACGGTCAGGGTGTCGCTCCAGATATCCTGATGCAGTTCGGCCACGACCAGGCCGGGGGGAAGTTGGCGGGAAGGTGCCCAGGGCACGGCCACCTGCCGAATGGCATTCTTCTGTTCCATATCCACCTCGCTACAGCGACTGCCATATCCTGAGTGTATCTGAAACAAATTTCGCCGGCGATGGCAAGAAAAAACCCGGCAGATGCCGGGTTCACAGGATTACTTGACGCTATTACTTGACGGCGTCTTTCAACGCCTTGCCTGCCACAAAGGACGGCACATTGGCGGCTGCAATCTGGATCTCTTTACCAGTTTGCGGGTTGCGACCGGTACGGCCCGCACGATGGTTGACCTTGAAGGTACCAAAACCCACCAACTGAACGGCATCGCCCTCTTTCAGGCTCTGGGTAATACCATTGATGATCTCTTCCAGAGCAACTTTGGCCTGAGCTTTGCTCAGGTCTGCTTTGGCGGCAATTGCATCGACAAGTTGAGCTTTGTTCATAACATTTCCTTTATGATCGGGCATTTAGCACCGGGCCACTCTATTCAAAAAAAAACACTCAGGCAAAGGCTTTATCAGCCCCGTTGGCTTGAATGCTGGGGTTTTCATCAAGATCTGCGGAAATAGTCACATATCTCGCCCCTTCATCGTCTTTAGCGACGACACGGCGGCGCACAACCGATGGGGACTTGTACGCAAACCCCCATCTGATGTAACAATATCCCCACACTCCTATTGACGGTCAACAGGATTTTCCCTAGTTATAGGGAGTGTCGTCAGTCGATGGAATGACCGCAGGCCTGTCGCCATAGCGTCACAGGCCATGCCCATGGAGGGTCTATGTTAACTGAACTGGAAAACACCAAGCGCGCATTGGCAGGCAAGCACAGGGCCATTGACGACTGGCTCGATGCGCGCCAGGCCTTGCTGGTCGAATATATCCGGCTGGCCGGCCTCAAACCCGCCAGGGCCAAGCAGCGCTCCCTCCCCAGCCACATTGAGTTGCAGCGCTTCTGCGAACAGCTGGTCGATTACGTCAGCGCCGGTCATTTCGAGATCTACAACCACGTGGTGACCGCCTTCGAGCAGGCCAGCGGCGACAAGCTGGAGCTGGCCAAGCGCATCTATCCCCACATCCGGGCCTGTACCGAGTTCGCCCTGGAGTTCAACGACAAGTACAGCAACGCCGACGAGGCTCAGCTGCTGCTGCTCGATGATGACCTGAATCACCTGGGCCCCGTGCTGGAAGACAGATTCAAGCAGGAGGATCGTCTGGTGAAGGCGTTGCAGGTGGTGGAATCCCTCAGTCACCAGCAAGGGTGATGGTCAATACCGGAGCCAGTTCAAGATCCTGCGGCTCAAGCTGGATTACAATCTGAGGCAACCTTTTCAGCCCCGTATCTGCCTTCCTACCGGAGACGAACATGCCAGAGCGCCGTCATTTTACCCGGATCTTCTATTTGACCGCCGCCAGGCTGAGCCAGGGGGCGCGCCAGTGGCGCACCCAGCTGGTCGATGTCTCCCTGCAGGGGGCCCTGCTGCTCAGGCCGGAAGATTGGTCCCCCAGCGACGACAAGGAGTACGAGATCTGCTTCGTGCTCGGCGGCAGCGACATCGAAATCAAGATGCAGGTTGAACTGACTCACGAGGCCAGCAAGAAGCTGGGGTTCTACTGCCATCACATCGACATCGACAGCGCCAGCCACCTCAAGCGGATGATCCAGCTGAACGTGGGGGAAGAGCAGCTGCTCTATCGCGAGCTCGAGCAGTTGCTGCAGGAGCATCAGGATCACGCCCAGCCCTGAGCAGCCCTGCCACAGAGTTCAAAAGAAAAAGGAGCGCCATGCGCTCCTTTTTCCTTGCCGTGATTCAGTTGTCGCTACAAGGCCTCGAGGGCATCGGACAGCTTCTTCACCGGCACCACCTCCATCCCCTCGATGGGATGCTTGGGCGCGTTGGCGTGGGGGACGATGGCACGGCGGAAGCCATGCTTGGCCGCCTCCTGCAGCCGCTCCTGACCGGAGGGGACGGGCCGGATCTCGCCGGAGAGGCCCACCTCGCCGAACACCACCAGATCCTTGGGCAGGGCCTGATCCCGGAAGCTGGAGACCATGGCCAGCAGGAGCGCCAGATCCGCGCTGGTCTCCTCGACCTTGACCCCGCCCACCACGTTGATGAAGACGTCCTGATCTGCCATCTGCAGCCCGCCGTGGCGATGCAGCACCGCCAGCAGCATGGCGAGACGGTTGTGATCCATCCCCACCGCCACCCTGCGCGGGTTGGAGAGCTGGGAGTAATCCACCAGCGCCTGCAGCTCCACCAGCAGCGGTCGGGTCCCCTCCCAGATCACCATGACGATGGAGCCAGGTGCCTGCTCCTCCCCCCGACTCAGGAAGATGGCGGAGGGGTTGCTCACCTCCTTCATCCCCTGCCCCGTCATGGCGAAGACGCCAAGCTCGTTGACCGCCCCGAAGCGGTTCTTGTGGGAGCGCAGGGTACGGAAGCGGGAGTCGTGACCCCCGTCCAGCAGCACGGAGCAGTCGATGCAGTGCTCCAGCACCTTGGGGCCCGCCAGGGTGCCGTCCTTGGTGACGTGGCCCACCATGAAGATGGCGACGTGGTTCTGCTTGGCGTAGCGGGTGAGCAGGGCGGCGGACTCGCGCACCTGGGAGACGGATCCCGGCGCGGACTGTACATCCGCCACGTGCATCACCTGGATGGAGTCGATGACCATGATCTGCGGCTGCTCCTGCTGGGCGATGAGGCAGATCTGCTCGACGGAGGTCTCGGACAGCATGCGCAGCTTGTCGGTGGGCAGCCCCAGTCGGCTGGCCCGCATCGCCACCTGCTGCAGGGACTCTTCCCCGGTCACGTACAAAGTCTTCATCCGCTCTGCCAGCCCGCACATGGTCTGCAGCAGCAGGGTCGACTTGCCCGCCCCCGGGTTACCGCCGATGAGGATGGCCGAGCCTGGTACCACGCCGCCGCCGAGCACCCGATCCAGCTCCTTGAAGCCCGAGCCGAAGCGGGGGATCTCGGTGGTGGCGATCTCCGCCAGGGTCTGTACCTGACTGCCGACGGCACCGGCATAGCCGCTGTAGCGGGCCGTGCTGCGACCCGGGGTGTTCACCCCCAGCCGGACCTCGCTGATGGTGTTCCACTCCTTGCACTCGCTGCACTGACCTTGCCAGCGGGTGAAGTCGGCGCCACATTCGGTGCAAACATAGGCGGTTTTGTTTTTGGCCATGGATAACTCGGGGACAGGATGAATTCCTGCTTGATATACTTGTTTGCGACCGACAGATCAAACCCAGATTCGGAAAAGTGACTCTCCGCGGCAGGATTACATGGATTCAGAACAGCCCCTACACCTGATAGAACAGCTTGTCCCCCTGCTTCGGGAAAAGGACTTCGACGAGATCTTCAACCGTCTGACCCAGAACGAAAATACCAACAGCCGCTTCCTGCTCAAGATGGAGCTCAAGCGCAAGTGCACCCCCTGCCGACGGGTCGTGGACATGCGCAGCGAACTGGGCGAGCTCTGTCAGGTGTACGAGTCGGAGGGCATTACGCACTTCATGCCGGCAGAGGCCATCGCCCTGTTCCAGTCCCAGTGCTACCTCTACCGGGACGGCTACACGCTGGGGGTCTACGAGGCATTGCAGACCTGGTACAAGCTCAATCAGGGGCGCATGGATCGCCTCTCCCTGCCCAGCAGCCCGTTTCATCCCTTCGACGTCAACGCCATCCCCTTCGCCAGCCACTATGGCCGCCAGGAGGAGCGGATGCACTTCAGCTCCCCCATGGTGCTCAGGCTGGCCAGCGGGGAGAAGGTCTTTGCCAAGAGTTCGGATCTCTCCCTCGGCGGGATCCGGGTCTCGGTACCCTACCTGCCCGACTACCAGACCGGGGAACAGATCGAGGTCATCTTCACCGGTCTGGAGCGGGAGTCCGCCAACCCCCTGCTGCGCCAGCCCATCGATTACCAGATCCTGGGGGAAGAGCAGAAAGAGGGAAAATTCTGGCTACGCCTGGTCAAGAGCGGCGATCACCCCGCCTTCGAGCGCTTTCTCGGCGAATTCATCGAGCACAATCGCAGTCGTTATAGGGTCAGCGTCGACTACCTGCTGTCGGCGGCCATCATCAAGGGTTATGAGCAGTTCTACCTGCCGCGCATGACCGGCATGCCGCTCTTTTTCGGCACCGGGGAGAGTCCAGGCCTGGAGATAGCCCTGCGTACCGAGAACAATCAGCACCTGCTCGAGTACTGGCGGGACGCCAAGAACCGGGACATGCTCGCCAGCCTCTTCTCGCCGGCCCGGATGCGCGATCTGCTGCCCCGGAGCGGCGGATTGAAAGAGACCCTGATCTACAGCTTCACCCACTCGGTACGCAGCCACCTCTACTTCTTCTCCGCCACCCGGGAAGAGCTGCAGCAGAGCGGCCTGACCGCCCTCTTCTTCCAGGTCGGGGCCCGCCGTCCCAGCTGGCGGGTCTACAAGTTCAGCCTGGAGGCTTGTTCACTCCCCGAGGCCGATCTCGACAGCCAGCAGGGAGAACCTCATCAGTTGCAGGATATGCTGCTGCGGGAGAGGCTGAAACAGATAGGTTATGTGGGGGTGTTGCAGGAGATCGGCCTCGACAGCCAGCGCGAGGAGTTCGGCTACGACGCCAGCCAACATCACAACGCCAACGAGTTGCAGCGCTTCGGCCACGGGCTGGAGGCCGCCCCCTTCGAGATCGAGACGCTGCACTATGTGCAACTGCGCAAGGAGGCCCGCTACGTCCACAAGACCGCCATCGTCATCCGCCACAAGGAGAGGGCCTGGCTCGGCTGGACCCGGGACATCTCGGCCCACGGCATGCAGGTCGAACTGGAGGAGCCCCTCGACGGGGAGAAGGGGGATATAGTCCAAGTCGCCCTGCCCCGGCTGCAGGAGCTCTCCAAGAGCATGGATCTGCAGCGCCTGCCCTACCGGCTGGTCAGCCAGAACCTCAGCCGCACCGTGCTTCACCTGTGCATCGAGGGGGCACCCGAGCGTCACACCGGCCATCAGTTCTTCAGCCTGCTGATCGAGAGCAACCAGAACAAGCTCAAGGCCACCCGGGAGCACAGGCGCTACCGCGGCATGGCGCGGGCGCTGCGCAACATCTTCACCCACCACCTGTTCGACACCCCCGTCTACGTCAACAAGCAGAAGGCGGCGCCCCAGCTGGCGGCGGCGGGCCTCTCCCCCCGGCCCCGCAGCCTCAGCAAGCTGCTGCACTCCTGCGCCGAACAGGAGGGGCAGGTCAACCTCTACCCCCTGTTCCAGGGGGGACTGCTCAAGACCCTGCTGCTCAATCCCCTGCGCACCATAGAGCGGGAAGACAAGCCCGCCCAGGAGGAGGTCTATATCGCCAGCCTCCACTCCCAGGGGGGAACGCCCCTGTTCCTCAGCCGACTGGCGAGCAGCTTCCCGACCCTGGTGGACAAGCGCCGCTTCGTGGAGCTCGCCCTGCAACAGGGGCAGTTCTACTCCGTGCTGGTCGGCATCTCCCGCACCGGCCGACCGGACACCAGCTTCATCGCCAACGAGCTGGATTACATCGCCAAGTTTGCCATTCACAAGGCCAAGAAATTGGAAGAGGAGCTGTGGAGCGTGGTGGGGGTGGGTGAGCTGACGGACACCAGCCAGGCCACCCTGTTCCGCCTCGGCATCAGGCCACCGGCGGGTTAGGCAGCACAAGGGCGATACATCATCAGGAGAGAGGGCGGCCACAGGGCCGCCCTCTTCATGTCAATGCCGCCTCAGGTCGCCTGCGGGTTGTCGAGCCAGGTGAGGATCTGGGGGAAGTGATCCTCTTGGGCCTGGGGGGCGGTCAGCATGTTGATATGGTCGTAGTCAAGCCGGTTGCCATTGTCCCGTCCGAGCCGGGTATGACGGGTCGCCGAGCCCATCTCGCCACTGAACCGACGCACGTCTATGGGGTGGCCCAGCACCTTGTCGGCCCTTGCCGAGATCATCCATAGCGGCGGCCAGGACACCCGCCCCGCCGCCTCCCCGTAGGCGAAGCCGTCGTGGGGATCCTGCCAGGGGCCGCACTTCACCCAGGGAATGGTCTCCTGCAGGTAGCGCAGCGGTTCGTCATCGGCGCCCATCTTCAGCCTGCGCGCCGCCAGGAAACCTCTGTTGCGGGCCAGCCAGGGAGCGAGCCGATTCCAGATGAGATCGACCTTCAGCCAGCGCTCCGGGTTCTGCACCGAGACCCCCCGCTTGGTGCCGAAGAACACCATGCTGGCGATCCCATCCGCCATCTCGGGGAAGCGAGCCAGGGTCGAGGCCATGATGACCCCGCCCCAGGAGTGCGCCATCCAGTGCACTCTGGCGCCCGGGTGGCGCGCCGCCACCCACTGTTGCAGGGCGGGGATGTCTTCGGTGATGAGTTCATGCTGGCCATGACCGGCCCGCTCGGCGATGGCGGGGGTGCTGAGCCCCCGACCGCGCAGGTCCGCCACATAGACTTGATAGCCGTGCCGTGCCAGGTAGCAGGCCAGCCCCTTGCCCGACTCGGTGTAGAAGATGCGGCCATTCTCGATGGCCCCGTGCACCATCAGGATGGGGTCCGCATGAACCGCCACGCCGGGGTGAATGTGGCGCACATGCAGTTGATGCTCGCCGCAGGGGATAAACAGGGATTGTTGCAACAGTTCCATCTTGAGTTCCGGTCCTCCTTGACCGATGTCAGCACCAGCGCAAATCGCGGCAGGCCAGGGCCCCGAGCAGGCAGATCACCCCCTCGAGGTCGTGGTGGTTGAGGGTGGCGGCTGCCTGCGCCCGCACCAGGGGCTTGGCATGGATGGCGATGCCGAGCCCCGCCGCCCCCATCATCTTGAGATCGTTGGCCCCATCCCCCACCGCCACCGTCTGGGTTGGGGAGATGCCGTATTCTGCCGCCAGTTGCTGCAACACCTCAGCCTTGACGGTGGCATCGACGATGCGGCCGCTCACCTTGCCACTCAGGTTGTCGCCGTCCAGAGCCAGCTCGTTGGCGAAGATGGCATCCAGCCCCAGGGCCCGCTGCAGCTCACCGGCGAAGCGGGTGAAACCGCCGGAGGCGATCGCCACCTTCCAACCCGCACCCTTCAGGGTATCGACCATCAATCGCAACCCCGGCATCCAGGGCATGTTCCCCGCCACCTCGTCGAGAATGGCCACCGGCGCCCCCGCCAGCAGGGCGACCCGATTGCGCAGGCTGTCGGCAAACTCCAGCTTGCCCTGCATGGCCGCCGCCGTCACGGCGGCCACCTGCTCTCCCACCCCGGCCAGACGGGCGATCTCGTCGATGCACTCGATCTGGATGGCGGTGGAGTCCATGTCCATCACCAGCAGGCCGGGTTCGTTCAGGCTCGGCAGGACGGGCAGATGGCAGAGATCGATATCCCATGGCTCGGCCTTGATCCCCTGCACCAGTTCGGAGGAGAAGTGACTGGTGCCGAGCAGCAACAGCGGAACGCCCGCCTGCTCTCCCGGAGGGTAGAGGCCGGCACTGACCCCATGACGGGCCAGCAGGGCGGCCAGCCGATCCAGATGGTGAGCCTCCAGTCCTTTGCCAAACAGGACCAGCCAGGCGGCATCCAGCGGCTCGTCCACGGGGAGCAAGGCTTCGGGAGTCAGCAGCCAGTGGGGCGCGGAGCACAGGGCCGCCGGCCAGGCAGACAGCGTGGGGGGGAGCTGGGACAACAACATAAGAGAGACGCCTTCCTTGGGGTTCAAAATGCTGGCCCAGAGTAGCGTATTGCTTTTTGTACAGGCAAGCGCCAAGATCCCGCCATTGATCCGCCAGGGTGAACAGTGTCAGATCGGGTCGCTGGTGGTTTGCCACCGGCACGCTCCTGGCATCACCCATCGCAAGAGGTTCGGGCTTTGCGTCATCTTCCCATCAAACGCGTCATCAGTCTGGCGGCCGGCACCCTGCTCGGCCTCTGGGTGCTGGTGCTGCTCATCCACATGCAGGGAGAGAGCCAAGCCGCCCTGCACAGCGAGGCCCGTGACCGCGCCCAGGCCCTGGTCTCCTATGCCGCCCGCGACATGGGGCGCTGGATCAAGGAAGACAATGAGAGCGAGCTGGAGCGGCTGGCCCAGGATCTGGCCGCCGAGCCAGAGATCCTGGACGTCACCCTCTACGATGCCCGCGGTATCCCCCTCGCCCAGTCGGATCAGGCCGTCCCTCTGGAGAGCCTGCTGCCCATAGGCGCGGACAACAAGTCCCTGCCGGAGCAGGGCAAGGGGCGCATCCAGTTCGTGCAGGAGGTGCAGGATGGCAACCTGACCCTGGGCTACCTGAGGATCACCCTGGAGGAGCAGAAGCTGCTGGCCAGGCAGGATACCCACCTCAAGGTGAACCAGGAAAAGCAGCGGCTGATGCTGCTGGTGATGCTGCTGGCCGGCCTGCTCATCTCCTACGGCGTGCGCCGCAACTACATGCGGGTGCGCAAGCACAAGAAGCAGAGCAAACCTGCAGCGCCACAATAAAGGGGGGTAGATCGCACCAGCCACCTTGTATATAACTCTGACAGGATGACTGGCAGGAGAGCCACATGATTGCCCCCCCCTTGCCGCTGGACGAGCACAGTCGACTGGAACGACTGCGTCTCCTCGGCCTGCTCGACCGAGAGCCCATCGATCAGCTGGATCGCCTCACCCGGCTCATTACCCGCCATTTCTCGCAACCCATCGCCATGGTCTCCCTGACCGACGTGAACCGGCAGTGGTTCCTCGCCCGTACCGGGATCAGCCTGTGCGAGATCAGCCGGGAACAATCCTTCTGCGGCCACGCCATCCTGCAACCCGACATCATGCAGGTGCCGGATGCCCGCCTCGATCCCCGCTTCGCCGACAACCCGCTGGTGACAGGGGATCCCAGGGTCGTCTTCTATGCCGGCCGCCCCCTACGCGCCCTCGATGGGGTGGTCCTCGGCACCCTCTGCCTGGTGGGCCATGAGTCCCATCGCCTCGACGACGACGCCTGCCGCGATCTCGATGACTTCGGCCACCTGGTGGAAAACACCCTGCACGATCTGGAGCGACGCCATCAGGTTCGCAGCCTGAACCAGGCACTGGAGGACAAGGAGCACCTCTTCACCCTCACCTTCAACCAGTCGTCGGTGGGCATGGCCCACTCCTCCCTCGAAGGCAGGTGGCTGAGGACCAATCCGGGGCTGGAGCGACTGCTCGGTTACAGCGAGCAGGAGATGCTGGGACGTACCTGGCACACCATGACCCACCCCGAGGATCTGCCGCGGGAACAGTCGCTGTTCAATGCGCTGGTCGCGGGGGAGAGCCAGGACTACCGGCTGGAAAAGCGGATGATCCGGGCCGACGGCAGCCTGTGCTGGGTACAGCTCAGCGTGACCCTGTGCCAGGGCCGCACCGCGGCTCCCCACATGATCGCCGTGTTTGCCGATCTCACCGAACGCAAGCAGGCCGAGGCCGAGTTGCTGCGACTTCAGCTCGGCCTCGAGCAGCAGGTGCGCGAGCGCACCCGCGAGCTATCGAACACGGTGGAACAGTTGCACCTCGAGATGCAGGAGCGCGGCGCCGTCCAGCAGCGCCTGTGGCAGGAGCAGCGCCGCCTGCAATACATGCTGGAACACACCAGCAACGCCTTCCTGGAACTCGACGAATCCCTCGTCGTCACCGGCTGGAATCCCGCCTCCACCACCCTGCTCGGCTGGCATGCGGAGGAGGTGCTGGGCCAGCATCTGCCCCGCTTGCTTGAGGCCAGGCACCCCCTGCTCGCCCTGCTGGAGACCCCGCAAAGCCCGCCACGGCGCCTGGAGTGCGATCTGGGCACGCGCAGCGGCCAGCGGATCCCGGTCGAGGTGATCGCCGAACGCTACCAGTTCGACGGCAAGGTGCGACTCGCCCTGTTCCTGCATGACATCACGGCGCGCCGCCGGGTGCTGGCCGAGATAGAGCGTGGCCGGGCCAGGCTACGGGCCATCACCGACGGCCTGCCGGTGACCATCAGCATGATCTCGCCCGAGGGGCGCTACCTGTTTGCCAATCAGGCCTATTGCCACTACTTCGGACTGGATGCCGATTCGATGCGGGAGATGAGCATCAGGGAGGTGATAGGCCCGGAGAGCCATGACATGGCTATGGCCCATGTGGCGCGGGCCCTGGCCGGCGAGCAGGTGAGCTTCGAGCACAGGTTCACCCTGCCCATCGGCACCCGCGACCTCAGGATCACCCTGATCCCGAGCCGCAGTGACGAGCCCGGCGTCTACATCCTCGGCAGCGACATCACGGAGTTCAGGGCGTTGCAGAACCAGCTGGAGCACGAAGCGGCCCACGATCCCCTCACCGCCCTGCCCAATCGGCGCGCCTTTACCCTGCGCCTCTCCCGGGAGCTGGAACGCGTCCACCAGAACGGCGCCCCCCTGGGCCTACTGTTTCTCGATCTCGACGGTTTCAAGGGGATCAACGACAGGCTGGGTCACCATGTCGGCGACGCCCTGCTGCAGCGCTTCGCCAGCGTATTGAATGCCGAGGTGCGCCCCGGTGACATGGTGGCCCGCCTCGCCGGCGACGAGTTCACCATCATATTGCCGGCCCTGCGCCAGCCGGAGCAGGAGTTGCCCGCCCTCTGCGAGCGGCTGCTGGCGGCCATGGCCGTCCCCGCCGACGTGGCCGGCCACGCGCTGCCCCTCGCTGGCAGCATAGGGGGCGCACTCTGCCCGTCGGGGCAGTTCTGCCATATCGACGATCTGCTGCACCGGGCCGACGCCGCCATGTACAGGGCCAAGCAGGCTGGCAAGGGGCGCTTCGCCCTCGACCTCGGCCGGGCATAAGGCCTCAAATAGACAGGGAGGCATCATGCCTCCCTGTTTTGTTACCCAGCATTATCCTCAGACTGCACGAACTGACCTGTCTCAGCGGTGCCTCAAGAACTCAATCCGAGACGATCTCCCAGGAACTGTCTGGCTTCTGGCAAGCGGTGCCGAAAGCATCCTCCTTCCTGCCCCCCACCGTGATGGTCTGCCGGAACTCGCGGCAGTAACGGCCGTTGCTGCGGGTCCCCTCCCGCACCGCCGTCAGTGTGCCACGACAAGTTGTTCTGGCTTGGCTTGAGACAGAAACAAACGCATTTTTCACGCCTTTCCAGCCGGTTTTGGGTGTGATCCCGATTCGTGGTTTATGTTTTCGGTATGCAACCCCCGCATTGAATGCGATGAGATACAACATTTGTGGAAATCATCGGGCAAGAGGTGCATCAGCCACTCCAGCAGAAGGAAGCAAGATCATGAAGCAACCCAGATTTCGCCATGGCGTGTTGGCGGCCGTGATCGCCCTCAGCACGGTATTGGCTGCCTGCAAAGAGGAGCCGCCTGCCGTCACGCAAAATGCTCAACCCAGCGCGGCCTCTGCCGCCAGCCCAACCAGCGCTGCCAGCCCGGCGATCGCACCGCAAGGGCAGCCCGTTAGCGCACCCGCATCGAAATATACCCCGGAGGCGCTCGAGACCCTGCTCGCGCCCGTAGCGCTTTACCCGGATGCGGTATTGTCTCAGGTGTTGGCCAGCGCCACCAATCCGCAAGAGGTGCTCGATGCCGGCAACTGGCTGGTCGCCCACCCCAATCTCAAAGGGAAAGAGCTGACCGCCGCCATTGCGCCACTGGGCTTTACGCCGCCGACCATGTCGCTGATGCACTTCCCGACCGTCATGGACATGATGTGCTTGAAGATGGATTGGACGACTGAGCTGGGCAGTGCCTTCCTGGCCGATGAACCGGGCGTACTGGCCGCCGTTCAACGCCTGCGCCAACAGGCGATGGAGGTGGGCAACCTGAAAGACTCGGAGCAGATGAAAGTGGCCAAGGATGAGCAGAACAATCAGCAGATCGTCACCATTGCGCCTGCCAACCCTGACGTCGTTTATGTCCCGCAATACGACCCGAGCGCCGTCTATAGCCCGCCCGCTGCCGGGCCGGCCTCGGCACCGGTGACCACAGCAACCACCACAACGACCGTGCCTGCGACAACGACCACGACAGTGGTGGAACATGACGATCACGACGACGATGACGAATACGACCGCGGTGATATGGTCGTGACGGGCTTGCTCGCCTTTGGCGCGGGCATGTTGGTCAACGAGGTCTTCAACGACGATGATGATGACGATTATTACTACCCAAGGTGGGGAGCGGGTTATCCCAGCGGTTACGCTCCCTATCCTTACCACCCCAACTATGGCAATGGTTTTCGTCCCACCAGCGGGTACAACCGTCCGGTCAACTATCAGCGGGGCTCTAACAACAATATTTATATCAACGCCCAGGGGAACGATTACTTCAACAAGTTTGAACGCGGCCCCAATAACTACCTGCGCCAAGCCAACAGCCCCATCACGGCGGCCCGTCCCAACCGCTCCGAGCTGGCGACCCTGGGACAACGCTCGCGCAATAACGAGGTGGAGGTGGGACAGCGAGGTGTCACACCGAAGGGGAGTTATGCGGGGATCAATCGCCAGCCTAAAGGCGAATACGCTGGCGCACCGCGCGCCGTCAATGAGGCGAACAGGGAGGCTCGCGTCACCGCGCCGAAGGGAACCTATGCGGGGGCCAACCGCCAACTCAACAGCGAAAGTGCCAAGGTGACGCGCGATGCTAGACAGGCGAACAGGGAGGCGAATGTGGCCCAACGCACGCCACGCCAGGGCAACTACGCAGGAGACAGGGTCAAGCGGCAGCAAATCACGCCACAGACCGCAGGAGCCCGTGACCGCGGCTATGTCCAACCACGTGCCACTCACAACAAGATCACGGCACAGACTGCAACCCGCAGGGCACCTGTGGCCTCTGCCCCAACTTCGAGGAGTGCCTTCCAGGGGGTACATAACACGGGCAGAACCGAGCGTGCCGCCAGCCAACGTGGGCGCGAAAGTATGGCTAATAGAGCGCATACCGGGCGCAACACTCAACCCAGACGGAGTACGCGATAATGAAGCGTTTGTTGAAATGGAGTTGGGCCCCCTCATGGGGTTTGGCCCTGCTGGCCCTGGTCTGCGCCAGCGGTGCGAGCGCCATGGCACCGCGCACCTTCGCCACCCCGGATGAGGCAGTGCAAGCCCTGATCACGGCCCTGGAGAAGAACGATGTCAGCGCACTGACGCAGTTGCTCGGCGAAAAGAGTGAGGAGGCCATCAGCTCGGGGGATGAGGTGGCCGATGCCAATGATCGCGCAGCCTTCGTCGCAAGCTTCAAGAGCAAGCACCAGCTAGTGGCCGAAGGTAAGGATAAAATGATACTGGTCGTGGGGGAGTCTGATTGGCCACTGCCAATCCCTCTCGTGGCCGCAGATGGCAAGTGGTATCTCGATGGCGCCGCAGGTGCCAAAGAGATCGTCTATCGCCGCATCGGTCGAAATGAGTTGGGGGCGATCGCGGTGTGCCGTGGCTTCATCGACGCACAGCTAGAGTACGCCGCCGTGGGACATGATGGCCAAACGGCGGGGCTCTTTGCGGCAAAGCTGCGCAGTGATGCCGGGCAACAAAATGGACTCTATTGGCCCGTGGGCAAGGGGGAACCAGCAAGCCCGGCCGGAGAGGAGGTCGTCAGTGCCGCGGCAGAGGGCTACAAGGCAGTGGTCGGTCAACGCACCCCCTATCATGGCTACTACTACCGCATCCTGTATGCCCAGGGAGCCGCTGCCGATGGGGGGGCGAAAGAGTACTTTGTCGACGGGCAATTACGAGACGGTGTCGCCCTGATCGCCTGGCCGGCCGATTATGCCGCCAGTGGGGTGATGACCTTCATGGTGAATCACGAGGGGCGGGTTTATCAAAAGGATCTGGGCACCGACACGGCAACGGCCGTTGAGGCGATCCAGCTGTTCGATCCCGACAAAAGCTGGTCGCTGGTAGTTAGCAAGGAGGGTGATTAGGTCTCCCTATCTCCCCTCTGGGCTTCCCCCCTACTAAATGAGACAAAAAAAACGGCGACCCTGAGGTCGCCGTTCTTGCGTGGAGCCGAGGCTTGGGATCAGTCGCCCAGCAACACGGAGTCCAGCGCCACTTCGATCATGTCGTTGAAGGTCAGCTGACGCTCTTCGGAGGTGGTCTGCTCACCGGTACGGATGTGATCGGAAACGGTGCAGATGGTCAGCGCCTTGGCGCCGTACTCGGCGGCCACGCCGTAGATACCGGCGGCTTCCATCTCGACCCCCAGGATGCCGTATTTTTCCATGACGTCGAACATGGAGGGATCCGGGGTGTAGAAGAGGTCGGCGGAGAAGATGTTGCCAACGCGCACGGCAACGCCCTTGTTCTTGGCGGCTTGCACGGCATTGGCAACCAGATCGAAGTCGGCGATGGCGGCGAAGTCGTGATCCTTGAAGCGCAGACGGTTGACCTTGGAGTCGGTGCAGGCACCCATGCCGATCACCACGTCACGCAGTTTCACGTCTTCACGGACGGCGCCGCAGGAGCCCACGCGGATCAGGGTCTTCACACCGTAGTCGGTGATCAGTTCCTTGGCGTAGATGGAGCAGGACGGGATGCCCATGCCGTGACCCATGACGGAGATGCGACGGCCCTTGTAGGTACCGGTGAAGCCGAGCATGCTGCGCACGTCGCACACCTGCTCCACGTTCTCCAGGAAGGTCTCGGCGATGTACTTGGCACGCAGGGGGTCGCCCGGCATCAGTACGGTGTCAGCAAAGGCGCCATCTTTCGCATTGATATGAGGAGTTGCCATTCTCTTAATTCCTTCACACTAGGTTGAGTTTTATTGTCTTTATTGGGTTGCCCGCCACCTCGCGGCGGCGGGCGGGTAACTTACAGGACCCGGGCCCTGCCGTGCAACCCGGGCGGTCCGTGCGGCGCCGCCCGGAGCCTGCCTCACAGGAAGCTGGTACCGTACTGCAGCTTCGGCAGACCGTGGTAGGCGGCGATGCTCTGGCCGATGTCGGCGAAGGTCTCGCGACGACCGAGGGAGCCCGCCTTGACCGGCTTGCCGTAGAACAGCACAGGGATGTACTCGCGGGTGTGGTCGGTGCCGCTCCAGGTCGGATCGCAACCGTGGTCGGCGGTCAGCACCACCACATCGCCATCTTCCAGCAGCTCGAACAGCTCCGGCAGACGGGAGTCGAAGTACTCCAGCGCATCCGCATAGCCCTTGACGTCACGGCGGTGACCGTAGGAGGAGTCGAAGTCCACGAAGTTGGTGAAGACGATGGTGTTGTCACCGGCGGCCTTTACCTCTTCCAGGGTTCTGTCCCACAGCTCGGTCAGGCCTGTGCCCTTCACCTGCTTGGTGATGCCCTGCTGGGCGTAGATGTCGGCGATCTTGCCGATGGAGACCACCTGGCCACCCGCATCCTTCATGAAGTCCAGCACGGTCGGCGCCGGCGGCAGCACGGAGTAGTCGTGACGGTTGCCGGTGCGCTTGAAGTTGCCCTTGCCGGTGCCCACGAACGGACGGGCTATGACGCGACCTATGTTGTAGGGTTCCAGCAGCTCACGCACGATGTGGCACAGCTCATAGAGCTTCTCGAGACCGTAGGTCTCTTCGTGGCAGGCGATCTGGAACACCGAGTCGGCGGAGGTGTAGAGGATCGGCTTGCCGGTGCGCATGTGCTCTTCACCGAGATCGTCCAGCACCTGGGTACCGGAGGCGTGGCAGTTGCCGAGGTAGCCCGGCAGGCCCGCCTTCTCGACGATGGCATCCAGCAGCTCCTGCGGGAAGCTGTTGTGATGATCGTGGAAATAACCCCAGTCGAACAGCACGGGCACGCCGGCGATCTCCCAGTGGCCGGACGGGGTGTCCTTGCCGGAAGAGAGCTCTTGGGCGAAGCCGTAGGCGCCGATCACCTCGATGTCCTTCTTCAGGCCAGCCGGGAAGATGCCGGAGGCAAGCTCCCCCGCATGGCCCAGGCCCAGCTTGTTCAGGTTCGGCAGGTTCAGCGGGCCGCGGCCCTCGAACTCACCGGCGGCACAGGCCTTGGCGATATGGCCAAGGGTGTTGGCGCCCACATCTCCGAACTTCTCGGCATCGGCGGCGGCGCCAATACCGAAAGAGTCCATCATCAGAATAAAGGTACGTTTCATGGGACTTCCCCTTGTTACAAATCAGCCAGGCCGATGCGACGATAGACCTCGGGCAGAGCCTCTGGTCGGGTATCGCCGATCCTGACAGCCGCCTGCACCATGCCGGCAGCCTGAGCGAATTGCTCTTCGGTTTGAGCGTGGATCAGCGCGAGCGGCTTGTCAGCATCGACGCTCTGACCCAGGCGGATAAAGTCGGTCAGACCGACCGCATAATCGAGTTTGTCGCCGGCGGCGCGGCGACCACCACCCATGGCGACCACGGCCAGACCCAGCTCGCGGGTATCCATGGCGGTCACGAAACCCCGTTGGGTCGCATACACGGGGCGCACTATGGTGGCCTTGGGCAGGTATGCGTCGTAGCGCTCCATGAAGTCGGCGGGGCCGCCGAGGCCGGTGACCATGCGGCCGAAGATCTCGGCCGCCTTGCCGTTGTCCAGCACCGCCTGCAGCTTGGCGCGGGCGTCGGCGTCATCGCTGGCGAGGCCGGCGGAGATCAGCATCTCGGCGCACAGAGCCTGGGTCACTTCGTGGATGCGCGGGTTGCGGTACTCGCCGGTCAGGTAGCGCACGGCTTCACGCACTTCCACGGCGTTGCCGGCGCTGGAGGCCAGCACCTGGTTCATGTCGGTCAGCAGCGCCGAGGTACGGCAGCCGGCGCCGTTCGCCACGGCGACTATGCTCTTGGCCAGCTCTTCCGAGGCCTCGAAGGTCGGCATAAAGGCGCCCGAGCCCACTTTCACGTCCATCACCAGGGCTTCGAGGCCGGAGGCCAGTTTCTTGGAGAGGATGGAGCCGGTGATCATGGCGATGGATTCGACGGTAGCCGTGATGTCGCGCACCGCGTAGATACGCTTGTCCGCCGGGGCGAGATCGCCGGTCTGGCCTATGATGGCCACCCCAGCCTCTTTCACCACCTTCAGGAAGCGATCGTTGTCGACCGAGGTCTGATAGCCTGGGATGGCATCCAGCTTGTCCAGGGTACCGCCGGTGTGGCCGAGACCACGGCCGGAGATCATGGGTACGAAGCCACCGCAGGCGGCGACCATGGGGCCCAGCATCAGGGAGACCACGTCACCCACACCACCGGTGGAGTGCTTGTCGACGATGGGGCCGCCTAGGTTCAGGTGATCCCAGTTCAGCACCATGCCGGAGTCGCGCATGGCACAGGTCAGGGCGACCCGCTCATCCATGGTCATGTCTTTGAAGTAGACCGCCATGGCGAGCGCCGCGATCTGCCCTTCACCGATGGTGTTGTTGGTAATGCCCTGGACGAAAAATTGAATCTCTTGGGTACTGAGCGCTTCACCGTTGCGCTTCTTGCGAATAATTTCTTGAGGCAAAAACATCTTTCATTCCCTCCGTGCGCCGTGCACGAACACAGACCGAAATAGGGGACGGCATGCCGTCCCCTGCCATCGCTTAGTAACCGCTGGTATTGGCCGGCTTGTCGCCGTGGCCCAGGGTCGCCAGCAGACTGGCCAGCAGGCTGGAAGCGCCGAAACGGAAGGTGCGCGGGGAGACCCAGTCCTTGCCCAGGATCTCTTCGGCCATGGCCAGGTACTGACCGGCCACGGCCGCGTCCTTCACGCCACCGGCAGGCTTGAAGCCCACTTTCGGGTTCTTGGCCTTGATCACTTCCATCATGATGCGGGCCGCTTCCGGGGTCGCGTTTACCGGCACCTTGCCGGTGGAGGTCTTGATGAAGTCGGCACCGGCATCGATGGAGATCTCGGAGGCGCGACGGATCAGGGCCTCTTCCTTCAGCTCGCCGGTCTCGATGATCACCTTCAGCAGGGCTTGAGTACCGCAGGCTTCCTTACAAGCTTTGACCAGATCGAAGCCAACCTGTTCATTGCCGGCCATGAAGGCGCGGTAAGGGAAGACCACGTCCACCTCATCGGCACCGTAGGCGACGGCGGCGCGGGTCTCGGCCACGGCGATCTCGATGTCGTCGTTGCCGTGGGGGAAGTTGGTCACGGTGGCGATGCGCACGTCGGCGGCACCGATCTCACGCAGGGTCTTGCGCGCGATGGGGATGAAACGGGGATAGATGCAGACGGCGGCGGTGAGGCCGGCCGGAGACTTTGCCTTGCGGCACAGGTCGATCACCTTCTGATCGGTGTCGTCATCGTTCAGGGTGGTCAGGTCCATCAGGTTCAGGGCGCGTTGGGCGGCCACTTTCAGATCGGTCATGCTATGTCTCCAAAGTCTCGATGATTCCCAATACCAGCGATCAGCATCCGCCGAACCAGCGGGATCGGCAAGTGAAGATCCCGGGTAAAGGGGATATGGAATTGCAGCGCAAAATGCACAGGCAATACGGCTGCAAATAAGGCAAGAGCCCTGTCACTTTCTTACAAAAGTGCGGACTTGGTTCCATGAAGACTTGAGAAAGGCCGACAACCGCTGACCCGAGTTCCCAATCAATTCCATTTGACCGCCAACACCCGACTTGAGCGGGTATTAGTCAATGCCAGCACCCTGCTGGCATCGCCTATTTCAGCCGAGATACCCCGTGTTTGCAAGCCGGATTTGCCAATTTCAGAGGTACCTCACATCTGGCAAAACCGGGTCTGGAAAGTGCTTAAGAGAAGAACTTGGTCAGGATCCAGGAGTAGGCAATCCCCCCCAGATAGACCCCGACTATGCCCATCACACCGGACAGAACCGGTGGTGCCGGGATAGGCAATTTGAGGAAAGAAAACAACACGCCGACGAGAAAGCCGGCTGCCATCGCCAGTAGCACTTCATTCATATAACCTCCGATTTGACTCATTTTTTTATTAGTTTAAGCAGGAAAACGGTTGTCACCGCTCCAAACGCGAACGCCACAGCTTTTCGCTGTGGCGTTCGTCTTTACCCTTGTATCAGGTAAATCTTACATGGCGGTCAGTGCCAGGAAGAAGCCTGCGATGGTGGCAGACATCAGGTTGGACAGAGAGCCAGCCAGTACGGCCTTCAGACCGAATTTGGCGATGGTGCCGCGGCGGTTCGGTGCCATGGAGCCCAGACCACCCAGCAGGATGGCGACGGAGGACAGGTTGGCGAAGCCGCACAGGGCGAAGGAGATGATGGCCTTGGTGTGGTCAGACATGGCCACGCCGTTGATCAGCATCTCATCCTTCAGATAAGGAGCGAAGTTCAGGTAGGCCACGAACTCGTTCACCACCAGCTTCTGACCGATGAAGGAACCGGCAACGATGGCTTCGTTCCAGGGTACCCCGATCAGGAAGGCCAGCGGGGAGAACAGCCAACCCAGCAGCAGTTCCAGGGACAGTTCAGGCATGCCGAACCAGCCACCCACACCGGAGAAGATGCCGTTGATCATGGCGATGAGGCCGATGAAGGCCAGCAGCATGGCACCCACGTTCAGGGCCAGTTGCAGACCGGCGGAGGCACCCGCGGCAGCAGCATCGATCACGTTGGCCGGCTTGTCGTCCAGCTCGCCATCGGCGGCGTTCTCGTCGTAGTTGGGGGTCTCGGTTTCCGGCACGATCAGCTTGGCGAACAGCAGGCCACCCGGTGCAGCCATGAAGGAGGCGGCGATCAGGTATTCCATCTTGACGCCCATGGAGGCGTAGCCGGCCAGCACGGAGCCGGCAACGGAGGCCAGGCCACCACACATGACGGCGAACAGCTCGGAGTCGGTCATCTTGGAGATGAAGGGGCGCACCACCAGCGGGGCTTCGGTCTGACCCACGAAGATGTTGGCGGTCGCAGACAGGGATTCGGTCCGGGAGGTACCCAGCACCTTCTGCAGGCCACCACCCAGCAGCTTGATCACCCACTGCATGATGCCGAGGTAGTAGAGAACCGCGATCAGGGAGGAGAAGAAGATGATGACCGGCAGAACCCGGAAGGCGAAGATGAAGCCGCCGCCGCCGAACACTTCAAACATCTTGTTGCTGACCAGACCACCGAACAGGAATTCGATGCCGTTCTGGCCATAACCGATGACGCTGGAGACGGCATCGGAGACGCCCACCAGAATGTCGCGGCCCACCGGGACGTAGAGCACGAATGCACCCAGGCCAGCCTGAATGGCAAAGGCACCCGCCACGGTACGAACTTTGATTGCCTTGCGATTGCTGGAGAACAGCACCGCGATAAGGATGAGCGTGACCATCCCTACCAGACCCATAATCAGATTCATTATTAACACTTCCTCTTAAGTAGCACCTTCCAGCTTGTTAACGTTTTGTGTCTTGCAGCCGTTAATCAAGGGTGCGCATTATACTAATTACGGTGCGACAAAGTAGAATGCTGGTCACATTTTATAAGCCCGAAATGGGCCGGACATCGTTTAATTAGAGCGCAAACGATTTTTATGGGCCCTATTTTTCATCACAGCGCTATCAATAGTTAATCAGGTGTTAATTGCCATATTGAGCCGCGGGAAAGCCTGCAAGGTGGATTCACGTAACACCGAAGCAACATCCGCCAGCGGTTGTTGCCGCAATTGCGCCAGCTCCTGGATGATGGTCAGCAGGCTGGCCGGGGTGTTCGGCTCCCCCTGCTGCCCCTGCAGCGGCATGTCGGGGGCATCCGTCTCCAGCAGCAGCGCCTCCAGCGGCATCTCCCGCACCGCCTCCCGGGTCTTGTTGGCCCGCTCATAGCTGATGACCCCCCCGATCCCCAACCTGAAGCCGAGCCGCCAGAAGACTTCCGCCTGCTGCAAGGAGCCGCCGAAGGCGTGGATCACGCCGCCACGGGCCGGCTTGAAGCGCCGCAGGATCTTGGCGACAGTGTCGTTGGCCCGCACCGAGTGAACGATGAGCGGCAGATCGAACTCCATGGCCAGCCTTATCTGCGCCTCGAACGATTCGATCTGCCCCACCTGCGGCACCTGGCTGCGCAGGTCCAGCCCGCACTCGCCGATGGCCACCAGGCCGCGGGGCTCAGTCGCCAGCAGGGCGTGCAGTCGCGCCAGCACGCCCTCGGTCTGGGCCCCCACATACCAGGGGTGGATACCGAGGCCATAGGCTATGCCGGCATGGCGCCCGGCCAGCCCCATCACCCTGTCCCAGTTTTCCTCCCCCACGGCGGGGATGATATACTCCCCCACCCCCAGCTGGCGCCACGCCACCAGCCGCGCCTCCCGATCCCCATCGAAGACCGGAAAATCGAGGTGGCAATGGGTGTCGATCAGATGCATGTCACGCTTACCTGTTTGTCGTATTTAATGGGTTGATTCAATGTCAAAACGCGCTTCCCGGGGCTTTACCCTGATAGAACTGGTGCTGGTCATCATAGTACTGGGGATCCTGGCGGTCACCGCCCTCCCCCGCTTCATCAATGTGCAGGACGATGCGCTCAAGAGCAGCGTGGCGGCGACCGCGGGCAGCTTCTCCAGCGCCGTGCAACTGGCTCATGCGGGCTGGGCCGTCAAGGTGAAGGGAGAGCCACTGGCACTCTATAACTTTAGCGGCATGGGCAGGCAGGATCTCGACATCAACAGCCTGGGCTGGCCGGTGGGGACCAAGGAGGATCAGGGGGGCCAGGGGCCGGACACCATATTCCCGGGGGGAGACAGCGATCAGATTTCCGTCAGCAGCCGGGACGATTGCGAGAGCCTGTTTACCGGCCTGCTCAATACCGACCAGACCGTCGCCGATGAGCTCCACACCGACTCGGACAGCGACTATATCTCCCGGCTTATCCCGGCTGACCATCAAACCGCTGGCAACCTGCGCCACGACAACTGCCGCTATATCCTGCGAGATTCCATCGGCCGCTTCCCCGCCTATCCGGACGGGCTCGGCTTCGATTACAACAGCGTCACCGGCGCCGTGACTCGCAACTTTCGATGAGGGATGAGGGTCATCCGTCGTGACTGGTCCCCCGACCTCCTCCTCATCCCGGCGTACCGGCACGCAGCAGCGCCGGTTCTCCGGGACAAGTCCCCACTCCTGGCACCAGGCATCGTAGCGGGCCAGCCAATTCAGCAACACGCTTTTCATCTTCTGCTCCTTATTGCCAACGCAGGCAGCCTGTCTGCCCCTGACTAGCCCGTCGTCACGCCGTTACGGGTAGATTATGTACGACCCGATGGCAACAACAGGCCCATGCTGATCTCGTCCACCTCCCTGTCTGCCAGCCGATAGGCTCGCCGCCGCAGCCCCTCGTCAACGAAGCCGCATTTGCGATAGAGGCCATGGGCTACCTCATTGTGCGCCATCACGCCCAGCTCCAACCGGCTGATGCCGCACCCCGGCGCGGCCGCAATCAGGGTTGTCAGCAAGCGCTCACCCCAGCCCTGACCTCGTGCGCTCTGACGCAGGCCCATCACCACCAAAGCACAGTGCCGGTTGCGCCGCAGGCCGCCCCCTATCATGACGGCGAAGCCCTGTATCTCCCCGGCCAGTTCCAGCAGCCAGATGCGCTGGTTGGGGCTGGCCACCATGGCTGTCAGGCGCTGGCGTTGTCCCTCGACATCCGATGGCCGCTCCCCCGCCTCATAGAGCATGAAGCGGGTCTCCTTGTCCAACTGCTGAAAGAAGCTGTCCAGCGCGGCGGCGTCTTCCACGGCGGCCAAACGAATGCTCATCCCTGATTGATCCTTCCCCGCCACCCGGTGACGGCCATAAAAAAACGACTCCATTTGGAGTCTTTTTTATCAGAGCCATCTGGCTAATTCAATTCAGGCCTTGGCAGGCAGGCTCAGACGAGCGACGGCTTCTACCTGCATGGTGCCGGTGGAACAGGTCCACCGGCACCATGCCTCAATCGGCCTTGGCAGGCAGGCTCAGACGGGCGACGGCTTCTACGTGCATAGAGTGCGGGAACATGTCCACCGGCTGCACCTCGTCCAGCACGAAGCCCTGCTTGACCAGCCAGGCCAGGTCGCGAGCCAGAGTCTGGGGGTTACAGGAGACATAGACCAGCCGGCGCGGCGCCATGGCCACCAGGGTCTGCAGCACCGCCTTGTCACAACCCTTGCGGGGCGGATCCATCACCACCACATCGGCGCTCACCCCCTGGGCGTGCAGCTCCGGCATCAGCTGCTCGGCCTTACCCACGTGGAATTCGGTGTGTTCGATGCCGTTCAGGGCCGCGTTGCGACGGGCATCCTGGATGGCGCTCTCCACCGATTCGATACCGACCACCTTGGCCGCCTTGTTCGCGAGGAACAGGGAGATGGTGCCGATGCCGCAGTAGATGTCGAACACCGTCTCGCTGCCGGTCAGCTCGGCGTAGTCGAGGGCCTTGGAGTAGAGCACATCGGTCTGGCTCGGGTTGTTCTGGAAGAAGGAGAGCGGGGAGATCTCGAACGCGAGATCATGGATCTTGTCGCGGATCACCCCCTCCCCCAGCAGCACCCGGTTGTTCGCACCCAGGATGCGGTTGGTGCGCTCGTCGTTGATGTTCTGCACCAGGGTGGTGATGGGCAGATCCGCCAGGGCGGCCAGCAGCTCGGCTTCAAACGGCAGCTCTTCGCCCAGGGTCACCAGCACCACCATCAGCTCGCCGCTCTTGAAGCCCTTGCGGGTCATCAGGTTGCGCACGCAGCCGCTGTGGTTCACCTCGTCATAGGCAGCAATCTCGTGCTCGCGCATCCAATTGCGTACCCGGGCGTTGAGCTCAACGTGCAGGGAGTCCTGCACGGCGCAGTCATCTGCGGTGATGAGGTCGTGGGAGTGCTTGCGATAGAAGCCGATCTCGGCGCCGGCGTTTGTGCCACGCACCGCGTATTGCGCCTTGTTGCGATAGGCAAACGGGCTGTCCATGCCGAGGATGGGATTGACCTGGGTCATGAGCCCGGCCTGCTCCAGCGCGCCCTGCACCAGGGATTGCTTGAGCTTGAGCTGAGCCGGATAGGCCAGCGGCCGCACCTGGCAGCCACCGCACTCGGTGTTGGGGCAGAAATCGGGCACCCGGTCGGCGGAGGGCTGGGTCAGCTCCACCAGCTTGCCGTGCAGGTAGTTCGGCTTGACTTCGGTCAGCTCCACCAGGGCCTGCTCACCGGGCAGCAGCCCCTCGACAAACAGGGGGCGATCGAACAGGCGTCCCTTGCCATCCCCTTTGTCGGTCAGTTCCAGAATATCGATCTGATGTTGGTGTCCCACTAACGGCATGAGCGGCTCCGAAGGCATAGATAAAGGATGGAAACAGGGCTAACCCGGCTACCCCGAATAAAGGGTGGCAGAGTTTAGCGGAGATCCGCCCAAAATGCAGGCATAAAAACGCGTCGTTGCGCAGATGAAGAGACGTTCGCGATGAGAGGGGAGGAGCGCTTCGGGCCGCCCCCGGGCAGCCGCCGAGGCGAGACTTGGAAGAACCGAAGAGACGACAACGGGATACGAAACGCCGGGAATAAAAAAGCCGCCGGGCAGCGCCCGGCGGCAAGCTTCTCAATGGGAGCTTCTGTTACAAGCTGTAGGCCTTCTCGCCGTGGCTGGTCACATCCAGTCCTTCGCGCTCGGCATCTTCCTTCACCCGCAGGCCCACCAGCAGATCCACCGCCTTGTAGGCCACGGCGGAGACCAGGGCAGTCCAGGCCACCGTCACCAGCACGCCGATCACCTGGATCTTCACCTGGGTCAGGATGGAGTAGCCCTCAGCCACCTGGTTGGTCACATAGTCCCAGACCCCGGTACCGCCCAGATCCGGGCTGGCGAACACCCCGGTCAGCACGGCGCCGAGGATGCCGCACACTCCGTGCAGGCCGAACACGTCCAGGCTGTCATCGGCCCCCAGCAGGCGCTTGAGACCATGCACCCCCCACAGACCGGCAACGCCGCTCAAGAGCCCTATGATGAGGGCACCACCGACACCGACGAAACCGGCCGCCGGGGTGATGGCCACCAGGCCCGCGACCGCACCGGAGACGGCACCCAGCAGGGAGGGACGACCCTTCATCAGCCATTCGGCGAAGGTCCAGGACAGCGCGGCCGCGGCCGGTACCACCCAGGTGTTGATCAGGGCCAGGCCGGCGGTACCGTTCGCTTCCAGCGCGGAGCCTGCGTTGAAGCCGAACCAGCCGAACCAGAGCAGGGCCGCGCCTATCATGGTCATGGTCAGGCTGTGGGGGGTCATGGGATCACGACCGTAGCCCACCCGCTTGCCAGCCATGAAGGCCCCCACCAGACCGGCGACCGCCGCGTTGATGTGCACTACTGTGCCGCCGGCAAAGTCGAGGGCGCCGTGCTGGAACAGGTAACCTGCGGTGGCACCGGCCGCTTCGGCCGCGGCCGCATCCGTATAGGCATCCGGGCCGGCCCAGTACCACACCATATGCGCCATCGGGATGTAGGCGAAGGTAAACCAGATCACCGCGAACAGCAGCACCGCCGAGAACTTCATCCGCTCGGCGAAACCACCGACGATGAGGCCGCAGGTGATGGCCGCGAAGGCCCCCTGGAACACCACGAAGATGAATTCGCTGATCCCCACCCCCTTGCTGAAGGTGGCACCGATGGACTCTGGAGTGATCCCCATCAGCAGCACCTTGTCGAAGGAGCCGTAGAAGGCCCCCCCCTCGGTGAAGGCCAGGGAGTAGCCATAGACGACCCAGAGCACCGTGATGAGGCAGAACAGGGTGAACACCTGCATCAGCACGCTCAGCATATTCTTGGCCCGCACCAGGCCACCGTAGAACAGGGCCAGCCCGGGGATGGACATCAGGATCACCAGGGTCGCGGCCACCATCAGCCAGGTGTTGTCGCCCTTGTTGATGGTGACGGCCGCCGCCTGCACCACATCGGCCTGCGCGGCCACCTCTTCGGCCCAACCGGGGGCGGCCATGGTGGCGCTCAGCGCCAGCAGGCCAGTCATTACGAGTCTCTTGAACATACAGCCCTCTCCTTGTCGTCCCGGCACCTGTCCGGGTCCATTTCCTGATATGAATGTCAAACTGGCTATTTACTCACATCGTCAAACCGGTATTGCCCCTCTGCCGATCCCGGCGGGATCATCATGGCGACATGATTGCTTCAAAGCATAAAGCAGGCCAGAAAATATAATCGTTATATTTCAATGTTTTGAAATGAAAGTTGATGAGCAATGCACCATGATGGCGCAGCCTGGCCACAAACAGGAACGGGATCGCACTCCCGCTGTGCAGCCGCCGGGGGTCGCACCAAGATGGGACGGGATCACAGAATACGGAGATAAATAGAGCTGACGGTAGGTGTTGCCAATGTACTGATGCCTGATGCACTGCAGCGATGTTGGCCCCGGCCCCCATACGGGCAGGGAGAGGCTGGCGAGCATAGGATGATCCGGGTGATACTGGCTAGGATCCGCCATCCCCTATCCGTCATCGCCAGAGGCCTCCATGACCAATCTCAACATCACCGAAATCAAGGCCTTCGTGCCTGCTCGCGACTACGCCCTGTCCAGGCAGTTCTATCAGGATCTCGGCTTCACCCTGGCCTCGGACGGCGGTGGTGTCGCCTACTTCCACTTCGGGGAGGTGAGCTTCCTGCTGCAGGACCACTGCCACGAGAACCTAGCCGAGCACTTCATGATGCACATCCTGGTGGAAGACGTGGCGACCTGGTGGACCCATGTGAATGAGAGCGGCGTCGCCGCCCGCTACGGCGTCAAGGTCACCGAACTCGTCATCCAGCCATGGCGGATGAAAGAGTTCTGCCTGTATGACCCGTCCGGCGTGCTGTGGCGCATCGCCCAGAACATCGACTGAGTGGCGGGCGCAGAAAAGCAAAAGGCCATCCCTGAGGATGGCCTTTTGTCATGAAATTGGATGGTGCCCGGGGTCGGACTCGAACCGACACGTCTTGCAACGGCGGATTTTGAAACCATCGAGGGCCATTCTGAATCAATAACTTGCAGTATTTTCAGGGGTTTGCTTGTGGATGACTGAGGCTCATTGGGTGTCGCTGGCGAGCGCTGCCGCCATTTTGCCGCCATCTTTCAGCGCGGTGATCGGGTTGAGTTTGACGGCGTCTTCAAGGTGGTCCGGGGCGAAGTGGGCATAGCGCATGGTCATCTTGATGTCGGTATGACCGAGGATGCGTTGCAGCACCAGGATGTTGCCGCCGCCCATCATGAAGTGGCTGGCGAAAGTATGGCGCAGCACATGGGTGCGTTGGCCGGCCGGCAAGGTGATCCCAGCGCGGCGCAGCGCCTTCTCGAATTCCGCGTAGCAGTCACCGAACAGGCGACCGGTACTCTTGGGCAGCAGTGCCAGCAACCAGCCAGCCACCGGCACGGTGCGATTCTTCTTGCCCTTGGTGCGGGTGAAGGTAAGCCGACCGATACCGATTTGTGAACGGCTCAGTTTCTCTATCTCAGACCAGCGAGCCCCTGTGGAAAGGCACAGCATCACGATCAGCCACAAGTCTTTCAGCCCTGCACACGCCGCCAGCAACCGCTCGATTTCATCCTGATTGAGGAACGCCAGCTCGGATTCCTGCACCTTGTACTGGCGCAGCACTTCCAGCGGGTTGCCATGGCTCCACTCACCCAGACGTCCGAGTTCGTTGAACACCGCCTGTAAGTAAAGCAGTTCGCGATTGATGGTGGTCGGGGAAACCTGTTTGCGTTGACCGGGCACATATAACTCACCCGCCAGTCGTCGTTCACGGTAGGCCGCAAATTGCTGGGCGGTGAACTCGGTCGCCAGGGGATTGCCTAGCGCCTCCGCCAACCAGATCAGCTTGTCGCGGCGCCGGTCACCATCAGTCAGGGTCTGGCCATGCCGGCCATACCAGAGTGCCACCAAGTCACTCAGTTGACGTTCATCCCCATTCCCCGCCTCTGGCTGTTGCCAGGGCTGCGCTAGCATGTGCTTTTCCCATGCTAACGCCTCGCCCTTGGTGGCAAAGCGCCTACGCTTGCGCGGGCCATCCCGACCCTGGGGATAGACTTCGGCAAGCCAGAGCTTGAGTTTGCCATCACCAAGTTTGCGGACGGTCATAAGTAGTCACTCTCTTACTAATTTCATTTCCCATCAACAGCTTACTATAATATCAAACCATTCATAACTTTAATTAACTAATTATACAGTTGTAGTCACCAAAATAATTATAGCGATAGTCAGCCATTAATAGTGGTTTAAGATCGCATATTTTTTCGTTTTGGTCATAAGAGTACAGTCCATTATAAATACCAGACGAAACAATCAAGTTCACATAAACATCAAATATTTCATTTCGCAATGATTTATATGCTGCCATCTTGTAGTCACAGAACACATTGATGGGGAGTAAGTATGTGGTATCCAGCATATCCAACAAGGAGTATTTCTCTATATAGGATTGATATTTATTAAACTTCTCGTCATAGACAACAAAAATCGCTATGACATACATTTCCACATTGGATGTATTGCCCTTCAAAAGCTCCACGTAAAATGCCTTTCTATCACTCGATATTAACGTTGAATCATCTATGTATTTTAATGTTTGTAAGAAAAGTGATATCGCACTTTTCGCTGAGAGCACGACTGAAAATTGCACAGCCTTATCAAATTCAGAATAATCCAGTTCCTTCTTTGGATTAAAATTAAGTCCGCGCTCAAAAATTCTATATATTGCGTTCCATTTATCAGGAGACCTTTCATTCAATTTATTGCTGCTTTCAAGTAATAGCGATGATTTCTCAAGATAGAGTTTAACTAGTTGAAAGAATGTTCCCTCAAATAATTGCTGGTTCATAACTTCCGTTTGCGCTGCAAATAGAGAGCTCTGAGATACCATTTCTGCGCGAGTCAATCTAAGCTCTTCCTGCGATGTGACCAATTGCTCTCTCTGAAGCGCGAGAGTGGCAATCACAGCTGAGAACGCAAGCCCAGAGAACAACGTATTTAATGAGCCATACATATCACCAAATTCGCCTAACCCGGAATATTCTGTGACCGGACTGACGCCTTGTAAAAACCAAACTAGGCTCGGGTAAGCTACCCAAAACACCACCACAAATATAATTGCAAATTTAAATATTCCTATTGGAGAGAAACTCCATCTAGAGCTTTTTTTTGAATTATTCTTCACAGTAGGACTACGGTGTTCATTACAAAAACCCCTGCATTCTTCTTTCATCCCCCCCCCCCTTAAAGAACAAGCAATTGAAACATTTAACTACAATTACGCTGCTGATAATTACTTCTATGCTTTATAAAACACCCCCTGGTATGTGCTTTCCTACATCAATACTTTGCTCCTAGTGACAAACTGACTGCGCATGTAATGTGCCGTCTCATCTAAATATTGGTTAAATTAGCCAAGACATGTATATGACCTTTACCAAGCTTAATTGACAACCCTATTAATCGAATGAAACTGCCAGTTCTACTAAATTTCTATACATAATCTTGTCCATTACTTGCATCTCATAAAATCTATAAGATATTGATATAATACTCTTATCTCTTTCATCGCCACTCTTATCATTTCTAATATAATCGTATGTATCTATAGTATTTCTATACAACTCATCTCTAGTATAGTTGTGGTCATTAGCAATGAGCGCATAAAACAATCCATTACCCAGAACATTACAAAAATCTATAAATTTATTTTCATAATAAGATGCTAGACTTGCGTTCTCATTTATATGGGACCCATTATGCTGGTCATCATATAATCGCAAGCTTATTCTATTGATAGATTTAAATGCAGGGCATCTGGCTGACAAATTTTGATAATTCTGTTTATCTTTCGTATTGATGATGGTGTCATATAGATCATCATCTTTAAATTGGAGGCAAAATAAAGTAGCTAGACATATCAGATCTATACGGCGTTCTTCTTTTCTTAAGAATTTCACCACAGCAGAAATCCGCTCAAATATTTGAATGGCATTCCTTGCTGGTATACAAAAAGCATCGATTACAGCAGCAATATTCTCTATATTTGAGTCACTAATAGGCCACAACTTAATTTGATTATCTTCCAGATAACTAACTGAAAACATGTCAGTATCACAATGTGAAAATATTTTCTCTCCGATTGGGCTTGCAGGAAGGGTAAACCGAGCATCAAAGAATCTAGAGAGATATGTCTTTGCATCGAACTCTTGTCCATATACAGCCTTTATCGCATGTTGAAGCTGCTCTGTATCTGTCGCGACAACAAAAACAACACTCGGTATATCGAATATGTGTTTAACGACCTCTAATATTTCTACAGCATGATTTGGTCGACAGCGATCTAACTCATCAATGATTATGAATGTAGGATGATCAAATTTTTTTTCCTCAGCATTATTTTGCCCAATGACTGCTGAGATCCATTCCCTCATTGCTTTTTTCATCGAGTTAATTGATGATGATTTGTTTTTATATTCATCAATCAGTCCGCTTGTTATTTTTTGTGCTACCAAATCCATTTTATTATCTTTGGATGGATCAACATCTTTACTTTCATTAGGCTGCTCTGTTCCATCATGTCCAGTCAATATTATTTTGTCTAGAGGTATACCGGTTAGCTTCTTTACGACACCACCAACGATGATCGGTGTAATTTCCTTAATTAGCTTTTCCCCTAGTCGTTGTGCTTTATCTAGAGCACTGCCTTCCTTTTTATCTGTAAAGTCTCGTAACTGAATAATAATGCTAGATACTACGGATATTAATGGGTCGTTAGAATGATCATCCTTCCAGGCGTCAATATATATCACGGGGTGCTTATTGCGTAACTCATGTTTCCAGCGTTTGAGAAAATATGATTTACCAGTACCCCATTCAGAGTTAAGGTTTAAGACGTATGATTTCTCTTTCTTTTGATCAACTAAAAACCTAGTCAAAAAACTGGCATATCTAGCTCTATCTAAACAATCAGGACCATATAAAACGTCATCAACTCTTTGTTCATCGCTCCAATCAAACTCCATATGAATTGGCATATTTCCTCATTAGTTTCAACATAAAAAGCACCACAGTGCCATTATCGTTTTCTAAAGATCCGGTGCTCGACCATCACGCCGATGATCTCTATGTGCTGCCGGTCGGAGTGCATGGTGGGGAAGTCGTCGTTGAGGGGGACCAGCTCAAACACCTCTTGTCCGTTCTCGTCGATACCACGAGGTCGGTACTTCTTGAAGGTGGCCTCTTCACCACCGTTCTTGGCCACGACATAGTCACCAGGGCGAGGTGACTCATCGGGGTCGACGATGACTAGATCCCCTTCGTTGAAAAATGGAGTCATGGAGTTGCCACGTAGCCAAAGGCCAAACCCACAAGGGCCGATATCGACGCTGGCAGACACGTACTCGACATTGCCATCGAAGGTGGTGGCCTGCTCGCACACCTCCCGCCAATTACCAGCCTGAACATAACTCAGAATCGGCACCCGATTCCCCTGGGGGATCGCGGCTGGCTCGACGTTTGAAAGCTCAGGAGAGCCTTTCCCAGTTGCAAGCCAGTGCGCAGAGACGCCTAAGGCTTTCGCAAGAGCCACGAGATTATCGCCACTTGGTGCGTACTCCCCCTGCTCCCACTGCGAAATAGATGCCTTATTGACGCCAACTAACTCACCCAACTTTTGTTGGGTAAGGCCATGTTTTTTCCGAAGTTCTTTGATGCGTTCGCTTTTCATGGTTAAGGAATATAAACCATATGAAGTTGTGAATGCTTGACACCCATAGTTGTGAAAGCTTAACCTTCGACCTGTTTGGAAATCACAACGGGTTAAGTAATCTGTACATCGGGGTGTGACTATGAAAACAAACCATGCCGTCGAATATTTCGGCTCAAAAGTGGCTCTTGCAAGAGCCTTGGGTATTCACAAGTGCGCTGTATCCCAGTGGGGCGATAACGTCCCCCAAGGCCGCGCCTATCAGATCGAAGTACTGACTGGCGGCAAGCTGAAAGCCGTGCCCTCCCAGCCTCGCTCTGCACAATAAGGGTCGACCCTATGCCACCTCGTCATATCAACCCTGCAGTTTCGCCGATCCCAGTGACTGCCGTCAGTGCGATCAATCTCGTGATCTCCCCCGACACTCCGCCGCTGATGCCCATCGCCAAGTTTGCCGAGTGGGTAGGTGTCTCTGTCGATACCGCTCGCCACTGGGTCAAGACCGGCCGCCTCGATGTGATGGAAAAGACACGCGGCAACGAGCTGGTGATGGTCAAGGTACATGTGTTCATCGCCAAGCAGATGGCGGGGTCAGTGTTGGCCCCCCGATTCACACTCGCGAGCTAACCATAGCGGCCTTTGGAGGGAAATCAGAGTGTCTAACCATCAGTCAAACCTACACACCGGATTTGTCAGCGCCTGCGATCGCTTTGCTGCCGCGCACAACTTGGCCCAGATTGCCGCCCAAATTGGCATGAGTGCGGATGTGCTGCGCAACAAGTTCAACCCGGCGCAGGAGCGGCACAAGCTGACCGCCACGGACCTTATCGCCATCTATCACGCCACCGGTGATGATACCCTGTTTGATGGTCTGCTGTTTGATTGTGAACTGACGGCGGTTGCCATTACCCCCTCTCGCGACAATATCCCCATTTCCCATCGTGTGATCGACGCCACCGCCAAAGTGGCGGGCGTCGGTGCACAAGCCGTGCACGTCCTCGAGTCTGGCCGCGTCACCAAGGGTCAGCGCAATGCGCTGGTCGGCTCGCTGATGGCGACCGTCGAGCACCTGGTGCTGATCGCCACCGAGGTCGAGAACAAATTTCAAGCCGTCCCTGGTCTTGCGTGTGCTGCCGACATGGCCCGCGCAGCCCTCGGCGCATAGGAGACCAGACCATGAGATTGATTTGCCCACACTGCGGCGCCCGCGCCAGTACCCGTACTTCCACCCGAATGAGCCCCCTAAGTGGTATCGCTACCTATCAATGCAGCAATGTCGAGTGCGGCCATACCTTCAAGGCGGGGTTCGAGATCATCGCGACCATCAGCCCCAGCGCAATGCCCAACCCGGCCATAGTGCTGCCCTTTGTCCCCCGCCGGGTGAAGGAGGTGGCCCAATGAACAAACTTCGCGCCGAGCAGCCGGGGCTGATCCCGCTGCCTGCCCTGCTGTTTACCCGCTCCGTGGTGGTGTGTGAGCCAGCGGATTCTGTACTGCGCAACACCACTCGATTCGATGGCAGCTATCTGGAGGACAGCCAGGGCCGCCGCGGCGCCCTGCGCTTCCAGCCACGCCAGCAACCCCGCCCACACTGGCTGAGCCAGTTGCTGCAGGCATAACCGGAGGGCCACCCCATGAGCACCGCACAAGTTATCGAGCTCGTTCAACAACCCAGCGCCGCCGATGTGGCGCTGGCAGAGATGCGCGCCCAGTTCGGCCGCAATGGGGCGGCCAGCCGCTGGTCACGTCTGTCAATCAAGGCTCGCGCCGTCATCTGCTACGCCGCCGGCTTGTCACCCGAACGCTACAAGGGCATGGAGCTGAGGGAGTTCGACTTTGAGCAGCAGGAAGTCATCCGCCTCGCCCTGGGTGAACTGCTGGCGACTCTGCACCAGTTTGATGGCGACGTGCTGCACCGCCGAGAGTGGCACCGCACCACCCGAATCGAGGGGCCGAGCCGCAACAAGCTGGAACAGGCAGAACACGAGAACATGCGCCGGGCCGAGCTCAACGAGCAGGCCGGCATTTTGGAAAGCCGCTTGGCGGTAGTGAGAAAGGTGGCCGGAAACGGCCAATAAAAAACCCCGCTATCGGTGTTGACGCACCAGCGGGGTTTCCATCAGCAACTTGAGGTGACTGACATGCGAACTGTAGCGATTCCCACCGCACTACGCAATGTGAAGGCTCTAAACCGCCAGCTGGCCCACGCCGCTGGTCGCCGCCACATCAAACGGCCCGACGATAAAGCTGCGCTGGCGAATGCCATCAACGCCCATGCCTGGCGCTCGCTGTGGCTGAACATGAATGCCAAGGGGGCCCGAGTATGACTGAGCACCTGTTTGAGCTAGAAGTCCCGCAGGATGACCAGGGCACCACAGAGGCGGGCCCCGCCCATATGCAGCCGCCGGCACCGGTTAGCCCGCTGACCAAGCACTGGGAAGCAGCCCAAGAAGAATTCAACAGCTCCGGCAGCGACGCCACGAGAAACCGCAACATCACCCAAGAGCTGCTGGCCCTGGGCGCCATCCGCGCCGTGTACTGGCTGGCTCTGGGCGCCGCCGAGGTTGCACTGGCCAAGGAGATTGCCGGGTGGTGGACAGAGTGCGAGCCGCTGCACAGGCTGGGGGAGACCATCAAATGAGCCATCAACAACTGATCGACCAATGGGTCACCAAGATGCTGAACGCCGAGTCGCGCCTGCACGGCCTGCAGCTTGACTTGCTCGAGCTACGCCAAGATGGCCCCCACGGTCAGCGCACTCCGGCAAAAACCCATCTGACCCTTTGCCGCCAAGCCCGTACCGCCGCCCTCCAGGCCTCCCGCAAAATCCAGTCCCTCTATACCGGAGGCTCGGTATGAAAATGACTATCCAGCTCACACCGGAAATGCGTATCAAGCTGATGTACGCGCAGAACCTTGTTATTGATGTGGCTGATTCGATAGTGCAGGACCTTCCGCCCGCTCCTGATGAGCTTGACTTCGATGTCGAGTTTGAGAACGGCGATTACGACTTTGACGACGAGCCTTACTTAAGAGGCCGCGTGGATGGATGGAACGAATGCTGCCGCGAGATCTTAGCCAAAGCCCGCAAATCTAAAGAGGGCGCCATCTAATGACCCATCAAAAACCAGCCGGGCTTGCCCCGGCTTTAGGCGTCGTGCGCCCTGCAAACAGCCCAGCACCATCGCAAATGGTCACCCTGGAGCCCTGCACCAAGTGCCGCCAGATGGCCGTTTGCTTGCCAGTCACCGGCCGCCATGGTCGCCGCGCCTATCCCTACTGCGTCGAAACCTGCTGGCCACTGGCCCGCGCCGCCAGCGAAACCGTGGTGAAAGCTGAAACTGCCCGCATCTCGATGCGCTGCAGCTGCTGCGGTGAGTTCGGCCATGTTCGCCCGGTCATCCTGGCCGGCAATCGCCTCACCAGCCTCTCTTTCTGCGAACCCACCTGCTGGTCTGAACGGCTTGAGTCCATGGACCTGGTACCGGCTTGCACCTGCTGCGGCCGCTATCTACAGCCGAACGAGTATGCAGATCGTAAATGCGGGGTGTGCAAATGAAAAAACCGAGTCATCCCAAGATCTGCGCTAACTGCCAGCACCAAGCAACAAATAGCAGGGGGGAATTAGTTTGCACTCGTCGTGGGGTTCTTCATCACACAGACCATTCAACCGGCATCACCACGGCCAACTTGATCTTGTGCCAGACCACCTATAACGAGCGCGCCAGTTGGGCGCCATGGTCCTGTGGGAAGCAAGGGCGTCACTTTGAAGCGAAAGAGGTGGCGGCATGATCGACGCCATCACCAACCTGCACGGCATCCAGCTCCCCCAGCACTACCTGGTCGGGCACCACGCCATCAACATGGCCGGCGCGGCGGAACAGCTGGCCCGCATAGAGTGGCACGTCGCCAAGCCGCTGGCCAAGCACTACCTGCACCGCTACCCGGCCAACCATAAGACCGCCAACATCTGGCTGCGCCGCATGGTGGATGCTTGCGCCGCCGCCCAAAGCCGGTTCCCGGTGCCGGTGATCGATCTACGCAACGACATGCGCCGCGAGTTGGTCGCCGCCGAGTGGGCTCGCCGTTGCCAGCAGTTGCTGGCGCGGGCCGGTAACGAGTGCACCGCCGCCGAGTTGCTGGCGGATATTGGGGCCCAGGCCAGGGCGTGGCACTTCTGCCCCACCCTGCCGGTTCACCCACGCACCAAGGTAGAACGCCTGCTGGGCCGTCACCTGAGTCAGGAAGAGCGGGACGATCTGGCCGACGAGGTGGAGAAGTTCGAAGGGGCGGCGGCCAGCCTGCTGGTGCGCCTGCTCGACGAATCTTGGTGGCTGCGCAAGATAAACCGCGCCTGGGCCATCTACTGCGAGTTGATCGCCATCCTCACCGGCCAGGTGCGCAAGGGGGTCAGCCCCTACGCCAGCCTCCACGCCGTGCGCGAGTTCACCCAGCGCAAGGCTGCCCAACAGGCATGGATGGCTGGCATGAGCGCCGTCAACGAGGAGCTGGGGCAAGAGATTGACCTAGCTGACGCCATCATGGCATCCGTCGCCAACCCGGAGATCCGTCGCCACGAGCTGATGGTGCGCATGCGAGGGTTTGAAGACATGGCGCAGGAGCAGGGCAAGCTGGGCCTGTTCCTGACCCTGACCGCACCATCCAGCTATCACGCGTGGCGCCAGGGCAGCAAAGACAAGTCGAAGACTTACCAGAACGACAAGTTCATCGGCGCCACCCCGACCGAAACCAACCGCCTGCTGTGCAAGCAGTGGGCGCGGGTCCGCGCCGCACTAGCCAGAGAGGACATTCGCCCTTTCGGGTTTCGGGTGGTGGAACCGCACCACGACGGCACCCCGCACTGGCACTGCCTCTTATTTATCAACCCAGCACATGAGCAGGTTCTGCTTACCCAGTTGGCATACCACTTTACGGCCGTTGATAGAGCAGAGCTGAAGTTACCAAACGGAGCAAAGTTGGATGAGTTGGCCAAAACAGCCAAGCGCAACAAAGGCGAGGATGTTTTTGATCTGCTCGACATCACCGACAAGGACACCATAAAAGCGCTTAACCCCAGAGTGAACTGGAAGGTGATCGACCCGACCAAGGGCAGCGCCACCGGCTACATCGCCAAATACATCGCCAAGAACATCGACGGCCACAAGGTCGGGATGGACTACGAGGCAGAAGCCCACGTCGACCACACCACCATCGCCGTAGCCGCCTGGGCCAGCTGCTGGCGCATCCGTCAGTTTCAGCAGATCGGCGGCCCAGCCGTGAGCGTGTGGCGCGAGCTGCGCCGCCTGGGGGACGAGGTGATCGAGTGGGATTGCATCCTCGAAGCCGCCCGCACCGCCGCCGACAACAACCGCTGGGGCGACTTCATCGACGCCATGGGCGGCATCGACCTGCCCCGCAAGGAGCACCTGATCCGCCTCTCCAAGCGCCTCGATGAAGCCGCCAACAAATACGGCGAGGACGTCCTCAAGCTGATGGAGCTGATCACAGACATCGGCATGACCACAGCCGTCACCCGCACCGAGGGCTGGCAGATAGTGCGCAAGGGCGTCACCGGGTCGGGTTTGGGCGAGCAGCGCGAGTCTGCAGTGGGCGAGCGCAGCGAGTTGCAGTCAGGCGGCGGCAGCCGCCCCCCTCGGAGTTCTGTCAATAACTGTACGGAAGGATCCAAATCGGGGGTTAAAGGATCCGCTCTGGCTAAGGAGCTGGTCCGAATGGGGCTTGATGAGAGCAATGCCGCCCTGTTGCAACACGGCAGCATCATCAACGCCGGAGGTCAGTATGTGCGCCTGGTCGGCGATCGGCTGATTTTGAGTCGCAACTGGCCAGGGGCAACCAGTGCGCCGGGACACTGCAGCAAGGGAATGCTGACACCAGTGGAGGCTGAGGTTGAGGCTGCGCTGGCAAAGGCCAATGCCAAGAAACGCGCGGTTTGTTATCAGGATCTGTCCCCCCTGTTCACCCCCGACACCACTCTGCGAGTCACTGACTGGCTGGCTCCTGTGCCGTTGGCACTCTGGCCTGATGCACTGCTCCACCTCAACAACCGCTTGGGCGACGAGTTCAAACAGATTGGCGATGGCCACGACGAGAACACCGTTCTGCGCGCCGTCGAACGAGCCGTGGCGCTACTAGAAAGTGCCCACCGCGCAGGCCAGCTCAGCGAAGAGGCGTTTAAGTCGCAAGCTGCCGATCTGCGCAATCACAACTATGCCCAGCGGCTGACCCGTCTGGAGGAGCTGAACACAGAGCAAAGGGCACTGACCATTGCGCTGGCCTATCAGCAAGAAGAGGACGCTTTGACATGAAGAAAAAATCTGTCGTCGTCGCCTACGGCGGCACCATTTTGTGCGGCACCACCGGCAAGATCTTGTGGATAGCCGAGGGCTGCCACTTTGACAAAGCAAATCCCGGTGCCCGTGACTGGCTCAACCCAACGTTCAAGCGGGATGAGTACGAGTTCCCGAGCGACGTGCCACCAAAACCGACTTGGTCACCCTATGTAGAGGGAGAATAACGTGCAGGACTCCATTACCCGTGTCGCCATCGAACGCTTGCAGCCGTACTGCCTGCGGCTTTGGCCCATTATCCAGCAGCACCCGCCGGGATCGGCAGGTCGTGCCGCCATCACCCGAGAGCTCGATGGGCTGCCAGCAGCCGAACGCCACCTCTGCGATCGATTGCTCGACAGATTGGAGCGGGTCATCCGGTTCGAGGATGAATGGTTCCCGTTCTACCAGGGCGAAGTCGATACCATCACGCCACCGAAGAAGGCACGACGACCAATTGAACCAGTGACCGATTACCGCCAGATCGGCAAAGACACCCGGGCACGCCGAGGCATCTATGCAAGGAGACCATTATGAAACTCGCCAAGGATGCCAGGGCTCGCAAGGAGGCCCAGCGTAAGCGCCAGGCAGCCCTCGGCATCAAGCGGGTGGAGGTAGCGCTCTCCACCCGTGAGCGCGAGCAACTGGAAACCCTACGCCAGGCCAGAGCCGGATCCGGTGAACCCTACAGCGCCGACGAGTACATCAGCACCCTGCTGCGCCGTGACTGGGAACGTTGGCAGCAACAACAAGCGGAGTTGGCCGCACAAGCCTGCCAGCACTGCGGCAACCAGCTCCCGAGCGGCTGCGCCGGCACTTTCAAGGACGAGGCGGCCTGCTGGCACACCACTGAAGCCAAAACCTTGGCGCTGTGACCGGTCACAAAGCTGCTGGGCCTCAGGAAGAGGTGAGACAACATGTCTTTACACGCAACAATTTGTTGCTCATTTTTGAGTAAAAGTTATACTCACGACGAGCCTACAAGCCGACGAATCAACGAACCGACAAATCAACGAACCGACAAATCAACGAACCGACGAATCAACGAACCGACAAATCAACGAACCGACAAATCAACGAACCGACAAATCAACGAACCGACAAATCAACGAACCGACAAATCAACGAACCGACGAATCAACGAACCGACGAATCAACGAACCGACAAATCAACGAACCGACGAATCAACGAACCGACGAATCAACGAACCGACGAATCAACGAACCGACGAACCGACGAACCGACGAACCGACGAACCGACGAAAATTAGGATACCGAACATGGCTCAAACAGTACGCTTAGACGATGACTTCATCGCCGACGTGAAGATCCACGCGTCTGCCGCACATCGCTCTTTGCCGAAGCAGATTGAGTACTGGTCCAAGATCGGCCGTATGGTCGAGGACAACCCGGACCTGCCTTTTAGCTTTATCAAAGACGTGATGCTCGCCGCAGAGCAAGTCAAAGAAGGGCAAGTAACCCGCTATGTCAGAAGAACAAAACGAGATTGAGGTTTTTGAGTCAAACCTGTTTACCAGGCAGCTCAATAAGCTCCCGACGAAAGACCTGAAAGTAGTGGAAGACGAGATCGAACGGGTCATTAACAACCCCGAGATCGGAGAACTGAAGAAGGGGGACCTGTCGTACCTACGGGTACACAAGTTCAAGCTTAATGGACAGTTGGTACTGCTGGGCTACGCTTGGAAAGACGCAGAACTGCAGCTATATCTGCTGAGCATTGGCCCCCATGAAAACTTCTATGACGCCCTCAAAGAGCGTCGCAAGGCCGATTTGAAACTGATCGGCTGACCCTGAATGGGCCCTCTCGGGCCCATTTTTCTATCTGGAATCAACCCCAACTACCACCTGCATGTTAAGGATAAAATGACATGAGTGCCGTGTGAGTAATGTACAGCAGGTTGAATTACCCCTAACACCTAGGGTTGAAATGAAGCCGGACATAGGGCATCATACGGGCCTCACTCGGCGTTGCGTCGAGAAGTTAGAGTGCATTGGCATGAAGGTGATAGCGGCGTTTGCCTGACGTACAGCAATGAAAACGTAAGCGTAGAAGCCTGTCTATATAGCGAGGGTTCGAATCCCTCTGAAACAATGAAAAAAAGCAAAACAACTGACCTGAAAACACCAAATGAGAAGGAGAAGCCTATGATAAATAGTCTTAAAACCACGATTTTGCGTTGGGCCAAGGCGACCGTTATCACTGTTTCACTGGGGATTGTTGGCGAGATCAGCCTTCAACCCAATGCACTTTAATCAGTCTTCCAGACTCCATTCTTCACGTTTATCTTCCAAGAAAACAGACGTCCCCCTTCCTGTGTAGAACCGTTACCCTGCCGGCGGTGTTGTGCTGCTGGGCGGGGTAATTGTGGTTTATCCCGCCTTATTGGGGCTGATTGAGTGTTGCTGGTCGTGCTTTGTTGCGCGATACTGCACGGGCAACGGCAAAATCCGTTGCCGGGATTGGCGTCCCGATCAGTGAAGCGCACAACACGCGCCTGCGTGTTTTTTTGTGCGGCCCAGTTGTACCCGCAATCTCAGTTATGGCGGGCTGGGCAGGGGCCCTTCGGGGCGCCGGGTCTTTGCTGCCGGTACGCCAACCTTGCTCAGTTCGTCACCAGTTGATTGGCGTCGATGGTGGCGATTACCTTCACAGCAAAGGAATCCAAACCATGAACAGCATCAGCTTCCATGACACCCACTTCAGCGTTATCCCCCACCACGGCCAACCCTGGCTGACCGCCGCCCAGATCGCCCAAGCCCTTGGCTATGCCAGCGACGATGCCGTGAGCCGTATCTACCGCCGTAATGCAGACGAATTTACCCCTAATATGACAACGACGGTCAATTTGACCGTCGTTAGGCAAACCGGCTCAGTGCAGATGGAAAACCGCATATTCTCCCTGCGCGGTGCTCATCTGATCGCCATGTTCTCCCGCACTGCACTGGCCAAAGAGTTCCGCCGCTGGGTGCTCGATGTGCTGGACCGGGAGACCGCTGCCCATCCGCAGCCCCTCACCGTGCTGACCGACGACGAGCTGCATTCGCTGGCGTGGCTCTGGCGCGCTGCCGATTACATGATGGGGGCCGCCCGCCGCATCTATCCCTTGCTCGAGGTGGCCGAACACCGCGAGGCCGGCACCTACTACTCCATCATCCACGAATACCCGATGACCCTGGCCGCCGCCCAGCAGATCCTGGCCAATAAGACCCGCCATATTCAGAGCGCCACCCACGGTGACCGAGACTGGCAGCGCCTGCTCCCCCACCTGCACAGCTAACCCGCAAAAATCGGTAATGTGCCCGGTCAGGGCCTGCAGGTATGAGTACCAGCAGGCCCTTCCCTTTACCTTCTCTCTCGCTCCGCCGCCCTACATCTTGCCGGCTACACCATGTGATAGGTGGCCTCGATCACAGTCCGAACTTGTTCACGAAGACGAGGCTTGGTAGCGCTTTCCATTGCAGCTCTTTGAGTGTATTGTTGCGCCGCGAAAAAAATAGGAGCCAAAAGAGGAGCTGCTGCGGATACGTTCAGCACCAGAGGCAGGCTGAGAAGGTCATGCTTTAAAACGAGTTTTATCGGGGCGGTTCGGAGTTATATGGAAGGCTCGATTAACGGATTAGTACCGCCTTCCATCTAATTACTGTTATGTTTCAAAGTTTTTTTGCTCAAATTAAGAGGTAGTAATGAGTAATGATTTTACATATCAATCAAATGAGTTTGAGCGTCAGGCTCAAAGGTTTGTAATTCCTTTGTATATTCAAGATGAATTAGGTGGGTATCAATTCTCGTCTACTGCAACGCTAGCTCGATACAATGGAAGCCACTATATTCTCATGGCTGCTCACGCACTTGATGGCGGTGCTAGTTTAGATCAGTTCTACTTTTTTCAAACTGATGGTCAGTTTTTTCAACTAACTGAAATAGCCTCATCATACGCAGTCTATAAAGATGATGACTTAATAGTCATTGACTGTTTTAACGTAGTTTTGGACGGGAAAAATTATTTCAATCTAAATGAAGATAAACTTATTGGGTTTGAAAAAAATTATTTTTCTTGGACTGGTTTTCCATCCAGTATGTGCAAGACTAAAAAAGTCCATAGTTCTAAATCTTCGGAAGGCTTAAAACAACAATACGTTACGGAGGAAGATGGTCAGATATACTTCAAGTCAGCTAAGTACTTTACCATTGACTCTAAATTTAAAGGTCGGAATGCCTTAAATATAACAGGCGTATATGACCGAAAAAATGCAGAACTTAAATATAAAGGAACGCTTGCAACAGGTCCAAGCCCAGAAGGTATGAGTGGTGGTGCTATGTATCAATTTGCTAAGAGTAAAAAATTGAAAGATTCTTTAGATGATTCATTTCGGTTTATTGGCATTGGTGTAGAGTATAAAAAAGACAATCGAATTATTGGCATCTCTAAGCCGAGAGTTATTTCATTAATTAAACAGTTAGAAGACAAAAATCCAATAAATATTGAAATGCACATTTTCGAGCCAGAAACATAATAAAGCATTTAAGAGTAATTCCCAATGCTTGGCATTTTTCACTCCATCGGTGGGTTTTGTGTTTACGGTGGCATGATTAAGTTTTGTGGCAGCGTTGCTCACACCTTAATGCGGCGTTAGATTTTATACGGAGAATATTAGAGTTGGACGAAAAAACTATAGCTGTTATTGCTGACAAGATAACAATGGACATCAGTATATTAACTGCTTTGATCGGATTAGGCGGTGTCATTGTAGGAGCTTTAATTGCAATCATAGGTAACGTGATTATTTTTAAAATGCAGAATAAACAGCAAAAAACAATTGATGATGCGAGAAAAGCATTACTTAATAAAATGTTAAGTGACAAGAAATTCAGCGAGGGGCGCTCGTTAGAAACATTGTCGAAAGTTACAGGTGCAGAACCTGAAGAATGCCGTCGCTTGCTTATTGAAATTCAGGCTCGAGGTTTCACTTTAAAAGATGGTCGTGAAGGATGGGTTTACATTAAAAACAGACCACTTTCGACACAATAAATCTAACAAATGCTTCAAGAGGGACAGCCAACGCGTGGTATTTTTATTATGCGTTGGTTTTTGTGATTACGGTGTTATGCGGTAAGTTGGTAGTAGCGTTGGCTGCCCCTTAAGCGGGCGTTAACAGTATTGAGGAAATTTCGTGGCTGATTACATAAATAAAAACATTCTTAGTCAGGCGTATATTCACGTTGAGCCAGCGGGAATTGAAACTGAAGAACAGCTTGAAGCGTTCAAAGAACGCATAAGAGCTTTTGCGTTAAGTCGTACAGAGTTTTTCTTATCTGAAGGGCTTGATGTAAATATTGAGTTTGAAGAAGGATCGATTAAAACACGAGTAACTGTTATCGGTACATTAATGTTTCTACTACAAGGCATTAGCTCATACAAAGATTTTAGAGAAGGTCTTCAACTGCTCTATTCGGATTCAAAGTGGCTGTCAGATGCAATCATATCGGAGTCTTTGTATCAAACCAAAGCAAAACACCATGATGTAATTCGGGTTGAAGCTAGGACTGGAATCATTGGCTCTATTCATAAGGTATTGAATCAGCTAGAAAGAATTAAAAGTGGCGCAAACGGCACTATGCTTGCTTCCGAGATTGTTGAAAAAATTGATGATGTTCAAGATGAACTATTAAAGTTAATGGACAATATCTGTGACTTAAATGATCGCAGCTTAGTCGCTAAAGAGTGCAAATGTTTGGTTCAAGAATTACCAGAGATACCAGTACCTCCGAAAGATAAAATCAATAGCAATCATGCTATCAACGAATATCGCCGCAAAAAGTCTACACTTAGCTCCTCTATAGATATTCATGTGATTGTCGAAGAGTAAGGTGAAAGCATACTGTTAACAAACGCTTCACGCCTGAAAGAATACTGGGACACCCATTGCGCCGTCAGTGATTTTAGCACCAGTTGGTTCGCCGTCTTGGCTGACTGCTCAGTGTGTGGACGAACGACAAGACGGCCACCCAGCTATTACCACACCTGACAGTGTTCTCCCCTTCAATCGTGAAAGGATCTGACGGAAAATGAAGGATCGCAAAGAGGATCCCGTCTCCCCCGCGCGGCCAGTGCTGGCGCGGGACACCGTCCCCTCCCCCCAGTCGTTCACCTGCATGGGAATCGACACATGAAGCGGGCAGGCGAGGCGGGGTCCCGATTGCGCGCCAGCGGTGCTGGCAGGGGGCTGCAGGCTACGCCTGCCGCTCTAGGTTGATGTTCTAGGATCAGGGGAGATGTCGGGCGCAGTGAGCGAGTCGATGCAGTGTCGGAGCGCTCAGGCCGCCAGATGAGAGACAAAACAAAGCCCCCTCGATGAGGGGGCTTTTCTTATGCCGTATGAACACACACAAACTCCAGGCGCTCCGTGTAACTCTAGCCTCGCCTATTCCGCCTGTACTGTCAGATCTGACAGTCGGTAGGGGTTGAAGCGGATGATCTCCTCCCCCGCCCAGTCGTTGAGCGCCAGCAGGCTGGCCTTGATACTGTCGATCTCGTTGATGTCGAACACCTGGGCGGCCTTGGTCACATCACCGAATCCGCCGGTGCTGTTCGGCATGACTCCCATCAGCTGGGGCGGTACCCGGTGGCTCGCCAACTGGTCATCCCGGCTCACGTTCTTGATGCTGAGGAAGTCATCCTTGGCTGCCACCTCGGCGACGGGGATCAGCTTCACCCCGTCCTTGCTGCCACCTGGGGTATAGAGCAGCAGGTTGCGGAAGTTGCCGGGGCCCTTGCTCTGGCGTAGCGCCTCCTTAAGATCCTTGATGTCCTGCTCGTTCTGTGTTGGGTCGGTGATATGCATGATGAAGCCAGCGTGGCTGCCGTTCTCGTAGTAGCGGCGGCGGAACAGGGTGGCCGACTCGTTGAGCAGGGTCGAGTTCAACCCACCAACATAGTCGGGGATGCCGTAGATCTCCTGGTTGATGTCGGCCTCCAGCACATGTCCCACCCGTCCCGCGGGCAGCGCCTGCTCCTGCCCTGGCTGGGCAATCCACCAATAGGCATCCAGGTTCAGCCCACGCCGGGTGTACTTGGCACGCAGGTGGTCATAACGCAGCACCCCGCCGATCCGGTTCTGCACAACCTGCAGGTAGCCGTTGCCGAAGATCAGGTAGTCCAGCGCCAACCCGGTGAAGGCGGCAAGGGTCAGTTTCGGGTGCGGGATGAAGCAAGAGCGCAAGATGTTGCGCTTCACCTGGATGGCCGAGGCATGGTGCACCCCGGCCCGATAGATCCGCGACAGCCCGTTGAGTGAGAGCGGCGGCTCATACCAGCGGCCGTTGTGCATCGCCTCCAGATAGTCGAATACCTCCCGTTGCGATAGCACTGGCACAGCTTCACCAAAGGTGAATGCCTCAATGGATCCTCCGGGTTGTTGGGTGGCCATTACCGGTGGCGTGGGGGATGAAGAGGGTCGACGAGTGCGGCGTTTGCTCATTAGAAAAACTCCATAGAACTGGTATTGGCACCGGTGGCACCTGCCAGCGGCTCATGTAATAGGGCCTGCATCGTTGCCCAGGCAATATCGGCGTGGCTTGTCTCTTCTGACCGGCTGGCCTCAAAGGTCGGCATCTTGCCGCCCGCAGTCACTGCGCGGCGGATACTCATAAAGGCCTGTGCCAGGTCGGTCATCCCGCTGTCAAATTCCAGCCGCCCCTTGTTCATCACGTCCTGGGCCTTCATCACCATCTGAATCTTCACGCTCGGGTTGTACTGGATGGCGGTCACTGCCGGGTAAAACTGCTTCACCAGCTGGTAAACCCCCTCCCCGATCCCGGTCGTGTCGATGCCGATGTAGCCCACGTTGTAGCGCTCGCACATGGCCTTGATGGCCCGCGCCTGGGCATCGAAGTCCATCCCGTTCCAGCGGTGGCGCTCGAGCACCCGGAACTTGCCGCCCGGCACCGCCGGCGGAGCCAGCACGGCGCAGCCAGCGCTATCACCCTGACCGCCCTTGGCCGGGTCATAGCCGATCCACACAGACCGGTTGCCCAACGGGCGCAGGGCAAAGGGCTTGTAGTCGTCCCACAACTCCCAACTGTCGACCATGCAGCGCTGCAGGGTGGCGAGCGGGAACACGCTCGACGTGTCATCCATGAACTCGCACATCAGCAGGTTGCGGTACTCCTCCTCGGAGTACTCGCCGCGCAACTGGGCCAGGTCGAACAGGTCGCAGCCACCGAGTACCGCATCCTCGACCGTGACGATCTGCCGCCACTGGCCATCGGCGCACAGCTTGCCGCTGGCCAGGTTTGTGTGGCTCAGATCAATCTCGACCCGCTCTGCCTTGGGCTTGCCGCGGTTGAAGTTGGCACCGGACCAAAACGCATAGGCGGGATGGGAGAGGCTGGACGGGGTGGAGATGTAGGTCTGGCGCCATTTCTTGTGCATCGCCATGCCGGAAGCCACCTTGCGGAACTCCAGGAAGCCGTGGATCCAGAAGTACTCATCCATGTAGATGTTGCCGTGGTAGCTCTGGGCGGTGCGGGCGTTGGTACCGAGGAAGTAGAGGTGCGCCCCATTCGGCAGCACCATGGGGTCGCCCTTGAGCTCGACTCCCTCATCCTTGGCAAACTGGATGATGTACTGCTTGAACACATGGGCCTGCGCCTTACTGGCCGACAGGAAGATCTGGTTGCGCCCGGTGACCAGGGCGTCGATGAAGGCCTCGAAGGCGAAGAAGTAGGTGGCGCCTATCTGGCGCGACTTGAGCAGGTCGCGGATCCGGTGATGCTTGCCGGCCTCGTACCAGGTGCGCTGGTAACCGAACATAGTCGACTCGAACCGCTCGATCAGCCGTTCTTGCTGCTCGGGATCCACCACATTCCGATCGGGGGCCTTCTTCGGCCCCTTGTTGCGGTTCGCCACCTTCGGATTGAGGTCGGCCTCGTTGCCGCCGTTGCTGTACTTGTTGACCCGGGCAACCCGCTCCAACTGGCGGCCAAGCAGGTCAATCTCCTTGAAATCGCCGCCGGTTTTCATCTCCTTGGCGATCAGCTGGCACAACCGCGCCTCCAGCGCGAAATCGACCCGGTCAATCGGTTTGATGTCATCCCAGCCATCGCGCTTCTTCCAGGTCGAAACTGTCCCCTCCGGCGTCTGCAGCAATTCAGCAATGGTGCGGAGCAGGTAGCCCTGGAAGAACAGGTGCATGGCCTGCCTGCGGGGCTCGATATGGGGAAAAACTAAGGGTGCTGTCGTCATGGCGCCAGTCTACCAAGCTCAGGCAACACCAAACGCCCCGCCGCCATTGTGTAACTCCATTACACAATGGCGGTTGATTGCACGATCCCGCCTGTCACCCAGACCATAACGCGACATCACCACCTAATCACCAAAGGGATCCCAGCTCATGGCGAAGAAAGCAAAATTCAAGCGCGTCGCGGTGGCAGGCCAAACCACCGACGGCCGCACTATCGCGCCGGAATGGCTCACCCAGGCCGCCAAGAACTACAACCAGGAAAAGTACGGCGCACGCGTCAACCTCGAACACTTCCGCAGTCTCTATCCCGACAGCGCATTTCGTGCCTATGGCGACGTGCGCAGCGTCTACGCCGAAGAAGTCGAGATCGACGGCGAAAAGAAAATGGCCCTGTTTGCCGAAATAGACCCCACCGACGACCTGATCAAACTGACCAAAGCCCGCCAGAAGGTTTACACCTCCATCGAGCTGGATCTCGACTTTGCTGGCACCGGCGAAGCCTACCTGGTCGGTCTGGCCGTCACCGACAGTCCGGCCAGTTTGGGTACCGAATACCTGCAGTTCTGCGCAGGTGCTGGCGACAAAAGCCCGCTGGCATCCCGCAAGCAAAAACCGGCGAATTTGTTCAGCTCGGCAATCGAGACCGAAATTGAGCTCTCAGAAGAGGGCGACAAAGGCCCCGGCATTCTGGAACGGGTCACCGCGCTGTTATCCACCCACAAGAAGAAATCCAACGCCGATTTCAGCGATGTACACCAAGCCGTCGAAGCGGTGGCAAAAGAGGTCACCAGCCTCGATGCTGGCATGCAGAAGAAATTTGCCGAACAGGCCCAGACCATCACCGAGCTGACCAGCAAGCTGGACGCCACAGCCAAGGCGCTGGCAGACATCACCACCCAACTGGAAGGCCAGGAAGATTTCAGCCACA
>NZ_JBOFLJ010000037.1:0-1238 GCF_051657805.1 Aeromonas sp.
TAGACCCGAATGGGAAGAGGGTGCATAGGTCTGGCATCTGGCCGTAGTAGAGCTCGAACGGGGTGATGTACAACGGGCCGTCATGGTCAGGGTGGTCGACTTCGAGCGGGATTACGTTCATACGCTCAAACGCCGTCCTAAGCGCCCAGAACCAAAAGCGGCGGGGTAAGTTTGCCTCTTGGAGGTATGAGCGGGCCATGCGGACGGCGGTGACCCAGTGGCGTTCCACCAATCCGTTTTGGGAGTGTCGGTAGGGGACAGAAGATAGGGTCTTGATACCCTTGCTAAGGAGCAACCACTTGACGTCCCCTCTGATGAGAGAGGTGTCAAAGTCGGTGAGCATGCGTACCAGCTGGGAGGTTCGATCTGGACCGATGTCGGCGAAGTACTGTTGGAAAGCCGCGGCAAGAGTGGCGCCACTCTTATCCCGGAGCCCATAGCTCCAACACTGGCGGGATCCAGCGTCAATGATGACTAAGGCATATTGGTGACCACCAGGGGAAACACCATCGCCATAACCCATATCCACACAGATGGTGTGTCCAGGTGGGGGAATTTGCGCCTTCTTACCGCGACGGTTGCGCCGGATATTGACCAGGTCCCCAATGGAGATTGGCTTCTCCTTAAGGTTGACAACGCTACCCCCCTCGCAAGCCTTGGTGAGGACGGACCAATCACAGAAGGTGCGATTGCCAAATAACTTGTGGAGTTCGTTGTCAGTGAAGCGTTTGGAAGGTGACCCAGAGTCCGGAACGTACTGGGAGGGGACATCTCGGGTGGAGGACGTGTCATGATTCTGGGAGAAAGGGAGGAAGCGGCGGGGGCCGCCGCCTGTACCTTGGAAGGAGTACCCAAAGCCAGGTGTGTTGGTGGCTGGGGCCCCCTGGAAAGTGAGCTCGTCGGTAGGGCCAACAAGGAGGGATGAAATGAAGTCCGGGTTGCTACCAGGGGGGGCTGGAGAGCAGGGGAGGACCACATCCTCTTTGTCGTCAATATGGAGGTTGAAGGTGGGATATCCGAGGATCACCTCCTCGTTGGACGCAAGAAAGAAAGCATCTGGGTGGAGGCGACGATGCATACGAACGGATTTGAGCCGCATAGCGAGACCAGGGAGATGGAGCCAGCCGTGTTCCTCAACAATCTTATCACCGAGGAGGAGACGGACGGTGCCTTGACCGGCAACTGGCATGGCCTCCCCGTTGGCCGCAGTGATGAAGGTGTCAGTCACAGGAGTGTAG
>NZ_JBOFLJ010000038.1:0-2212 GCF_051657805.1 Aeromonas sp.
CCTTAAGACCATCGAACCGATGGTGATCGGCCTCCAATTACCGATCTCCTTCAACGCACCCTGGTCCGAGGTCTTGGGGATTAGTACCGTGCGACATTGTTTGAAGCATTTTGGGATGACTCCAGTGATCCACCACACGTTGAACATGCGTGAAAGTTCCTCGCACTCGGGGTCCCATGCAAGAATATCCTGCTTCCTGATCCTGTCGGGCCCGGGTGCGGATGCGTTCGCGACCTGCTTGAGACATCTTTCCACCTCATTCGCTGAGATCGGTCCAGCCATGTGCCCATTGCTTGCCAGGCCAAAGGGCACAAAGGGGCCCAGGCCCTCGAAGGCCGTTACTCTCTCCCAAACGCCGCGGAATTCGCCATAGATTTCCTCCGTCGTTAGCGGGCAGTTGGAAGGGCACGTACCATCGAGGAGCTCGGCGGCGAGTCGGACCTGGTCCCTTTGGAATTTCAGCTGACAGGCGTGGTAGGCAAGCCGCCTTGCTTTCCCAGTGGTCTGCCAGCGAGGTCCAACCGCTTCCCCCAGCTCGCGGTTGGTCCTCGGGGCTGGTAGTTGTTGACCTTCGACTTCACGCAGTTCCTGAAGCATCTGTGATGCCAGGCTTTCGACCAAGGCAGGAACTTGGTCATCACCTTCCAACCAGGCAGAGAGTACTCGGACGTAGCCCTCCTCGCCATTCTCTGCCCCACCCACCATTTGTCTGGCCACCTCCCGTAGTCCTGCCGAAAGGCCACCGTCTGGCAGGATAAGCGTTTCATGAGAAACTGACGGATTTGCTTTGTCGAGCGTCGGGCTGTTCGTTTCCTCAGAGAGTCTGGGGCGTTTGGGGGTACCAATCACGCCCTCCCCTAGGGCCCGCGAGACTTCTACCTCCACCTCCGCCTGTGTTAACGCAGGACTTTCCTCGGAGGGCGCGGGGACTGAACGCGCCCTCTTCCTGTTCCGGAGGTCGGGGTGGACGTGCCGCTCATGCGTACTCCGTGCCCTGTTGGAGACGAAACCACGGCCACACTCCTCGCAGACAAAAGCGCCTGAGCGTTGCCTACGTACGGTACCGCCATTACAGTGTGGAGCGTGACAAACGATGGTCCGCCACGCGTTCGAGACCTTTCCACATAAGCGACAGCTGTATCTAACGGGCACCCCCCCATGGCGAATTGCGAAGTGATTCACAACCCACATCAAAGTGCCCGCCGATACGCCACAGAGAGCGCATGCATAGTCCTCCAATGGCAGTGGCACTACCACACCGGGGTCCACGCACGGCTCTTCCGGAGTGGGGTTGGCCACGGTGAGACCTTCCCCTGGGAAAGCGTCGGGTTGACCCGAACTCGGGGCTTCTTCAGCAGAGCCTCTTGCGCCGAAGGGCTCGGTATCGCTACATACAACACCCGGTGGTCTTTCCTCGTCTGACGGCCCCACCCGCAGGCGCGTCAAAACCACCGAGCATTCTCGGAGTCTGGGGACAGGCAAGGGTCCAGAACCGGAGGGTTGGCCACCGTCCGACCCACAGTCCTCGGCCACAGAACCGCGGGGGGATCTTACCATATTAGAAGACGCCCGATCCCTGGCGCCCCTAAGGCGACTTTTTATCCTGGGCGACCCGCCAGCCAGTATGATTTTCCTGTTTCTGCTTTCTTTCATTATTCCGATTTGAGGCTTGACCCCCTCCGGGGTTTTCGATTCTCGGCGCTGGCAGGTCACCTGTCGCGTTTTCAATGGAGGGTGAGGAGTTGCGAAACTGGTCCAGGCGAGGTGGCAGCCAGAGTCCCATCACAGGATCTAGGAGCGCGCCTTACCCAGCCCCAGCCCGCTGTCGGCTACAGGCCAGTAGGCCAAATCACACAGTATTCCCAAGCCATCGCCGTCCTTCCCCTGTCTTGGGGACCATGAGTTTTACCCACCTTTCCCTGATCGCCGGTGTCGGTTCTGAGCTTAAGATGGTGGGTTGGCAAGACCAAGAATAGCCCGTATCCTGACGTCCTGAACCGACTTGCCAACACTCGACACACGCATCCATATTCAGAGACACACTACACAACGTTGCCCTTCGGACCGTCAATCACCCAGCACCTCACCCAAAGTGCTGGGACCCGTGGTGATTTGCACTGGCCCTACCATCTCCGGCGTACATGGCAACTTCGGAGGGAACCAGCTACTAGATGGTTCGATTAGTCTTTCGCCCCTATACCCAGGTCGGACG
>NZ_JBOFLJ010000039.1:0-2514 GCF_051657805.1 Aeromonas sp.
TAAAGGCAATAGTACAAATTTCTATTGTGAGCAGTGTAGGAGTGCTGTAGTATAATATTACATACAGTAATGATAAACAGGGACTTAGAGGAGGATTAGGGACCTATGTGTAAAGGGGGCTAACAGGGGGCTTAGCCGTGTAACATGCGAAAGTCAGGGCTGGGTTCAAGGGGGGAGAGGGGGATGAAAGGGGTGTTGGGGGCAAGGTGGCGCTTTTTGCGGGAACCTCGTAGGCAGTGATGGACAGCCTTGACGAGTGTAATGGCAAGGCGGAGGCGGAGGTGCTTCATGATGGCAGAGTAGGGCCGCTGTTGTTTGCGGGCCATGATTTCCGCAAGGTGTTGGAGGATGCGGGTTGCTTCAGGGGCAAGCATACCGTCGGTGGAGGCGACAAATGGGTGGAAGGATTCGCGGCGGGAGGCACAGATGTCTTGGTAGCGTCGGCGCTTCTCGGTCTCGTGACGTTGGAGGATGGTGGCAGCATCGCGGGTGCGACTGGTGAGACTGTCGAGGTTGGTGATCCTGACGTCAATGATGGCATTGGTGCCGCGTTCAAAGAGACCACGGATGGCGATGTCACCGCGGTCGTGAGTGGCAGGTGTGGGGGCAGGGGTGGTGGCTGGGGGGTCGGTGGGGTGGGGGGGAGCGGGAAGGGGGTCGACGTAGATGGGCTGGCCGAGGGGAACAGAGGGGGCGGCGGTAAGGGCAAGGGAGGGTTCGATGGTAATAGCAGAGGCTTCAAAAACTTCACAGGCAATGGCGGCAAGTTCTTGTCGGATCTCATTGTGGCGAAGATGGACCAGGCCACCATGCAGACAGTTGAGAGCATGATTGATGTCGTTGGGGCAGTTGCAGCCATCACAGGTGGCGGGGATGTGGCTGGGGGTGATGCCAAAGCGGATGTAGAGGCCATCACGCCATTCTTGAGCGGAGAGAACGGTTCGTTCGAGGAGGCCGGGACGGGCAGAAAGCCAAGAGCCGGTGTGGCAGCAGCGCTGGAGGCGGAGTTGGAGGGGTGGAGGTAGGGTGGCAAGGTGGTTGTCAAAGATGGTTTGGTGGGCGGTGTCTTTGGCGTGGTGGGCGAGAATGCGACCGGTGGCGAGGTTGTCACGATGGGCGGCAATACGGAAGGGTCCTGTTTCTGACACAGTGGGGTTAGTTGGTCGTGTCAAATGAGGTTGGCAGCCGGTGGGGGCAACAAGGGAGCGGGAGATTTCGAAGGTGATGTCTTTGCTGGCGGTGTGGCAGGAGGGAGCCTCGTGAATAGGATTGGGGAGGGCGAGGCCAGCACGTTTGATGGGCAAAGCGGTGATGTGGCGGGGGGGGAGGCTGGGGTGAAAGACAGGGAGTTGGAAAAGGGCGGGGATGAAGGTATCAGCAATGGCATGTTCAAGGGGAGCAAAAAGGTGGGGCGGGCATGGGCAGGTTCGCTGGACATGTTGCCATTCTTGCTGGAGGGATTTCTGGAGCCCAGTATAGGCGGATTGGGGAAAGCGGGGTGCAGCTGTGGAGAGGGAGGCGATGGCGGTGGCCCAGGTTTGGATTTTGGCGGTGAGCCAGCTGGTGAAATGGGTGTCACTGCCGATGTGGCCGCCAAGAAAGCGGTTACCAGAGGTGATGATGACGGAACCATGACGGGTGGAGGGAAAGGCAGTGTTGGCTTTGTCGAGGTGACGGGTGATGAGTTGGCATTTGGTAGGCTGAACGTGATATCCGTAGGGTTTGCCAAGGGTGGTGAGTCGGGTGAGAAAGATTTTGAGGTCAGGAAAGAGGCCGGCGGCATTGCCATCATCTGAATACCAGAGGTGGAGGAGTTTAGGGAATTCGAGTTGCAGGCGCTTGATAAGGGGGACAAGGGTGAGAGAATAGAGGATCATGGAAGCGGGGCAACCTTGGACGACACCGGTGGCACTGAGGACTGTGGTCGCCGTCCCATTGCAGGGATCCAGGTACAAAACAGGAGACCAGTGTTTGTAGCAGTTGAAGGCATAGCGGGCTCCCTGGGGCCAGAGGTATCGGACAACATAGAGCATCATGGTGCGGTCCAGCTCATTGAAAGCATTTTTGGCATCTATTTGGAGGAAGCCGAACTGTTCGTGAGAAGATTGAGTGTCCCACATATGACGCGCTGCATGGATGGCACCTTCGATGCCCGCAGGGAGGCCAACAGCTAGTTGAGTGGTGCCTGCAGCTTCGGTGGCGGCAGGACCGGCTTCAGCTAGGATGCATTTGGCAATCAAGCGCCGTTCAATGTTTCCAATTCCAATGGGGCGAACACCGGGAAATTTATCCAGAGCGAGGCCGCGGTTGGAGAGGAGAGCACGGATGGCAGCCCAAGGGACATTGTTGTTGGCTTGCCAGTTGGCAAAGCGGGCAAAGGCGTCACGGAGGGCAGTACTTGATTTGCGGTGGTAAAGGAGCCATGTTTTCAGGGTGTATCCATCAGTGCCACTGGGACCACATGCACCGGAGAGTTTGGTGGCGGCGGTGGCAACGGTTTCTTCGGTGATATTG
>NZ_JBOFLJ010000040.1:0-1205 GCF_051657805.1 Aeromonas sp.
GCCAAGCTTCAGACACAAAATCCATCTGAAGGATGAGGTGGCTAAAAGGAGCCCGGTGTCCCCGTCGCTCGACGCAAACGGCTGCCGTGACCCGGATTCGAACCGGGGTTGCTGCGGCCACAACGCAGAGTACTAACCACTATACGATCACGGCGTGCCACTGGCCCACGGCTGCAAAAAGGTTCAACGGCGTGTTTGTCCGTTGCAGAGGGGGAGCGCACAAGCGTGCGAGGGACGTGCAAAAAACAGGCACTGCCGCTTCTCCTCGGCGGGCAGGCGAACAACGTAGTCGGCAGGATTCGAACCTGCGCGGGGAGACCCCAATGGATTTCTAGTCCATCGCCTTAAACACTCGGCCACGACTACGGGGACCCGTGCAGCCTCTACTCAGGTGTGCCAAGCAAGGGAGATGCACAAAAACGCGAGGCGCTGTGTGCTCCCCCGAGGAGGAACGAACACCGCTCTAGTAGAGAGTCAGCGGTAGAGCTGGACCAGCGTGACGGCAAGCTGAGGCCGCCAACAATAGGACAGCCGTTCGCCCGAACAGGGACTTGAACCCTGGACCCTCAGATTAAAAGTCTGATGCTCTACCGACTGAGCTATCCGGGCTCTTGCGCTGCACAGTCCGGTTACGTTTTATACAACGGCAATGTCCCCACCAACCGCCGAGCAGAAGACTACAAGAAATTACAGCAGCGAGAGCAAAGGCCTTGGAAGGCACAATTATCGGCACAGAAAACTAAGGCGAAAGAGCAAATGCTACCCGTAGTCGGCAGGGTTCGAACCTGCGCGGGGAGGCCCCAATGGATTTCGAGTCCATCGCCTTAACCTCTCGGCCACGACTACGCTTGGTTGCTGTCCTCCAGCTCCCTTGGCTGCAGGAGGGCAGCACCGGACGCCACCGAGCGTCAGACTCAAAATCCAGCTGACGGATGAGGTGGCGAAAAGGAGCCCGACGTCCCCGGTGCTCGACGGCAAAAGGCTGCCGTGACCCGGATTGCTGCGGCCACAACGCAGAGTACTAACCACTATACGATCAGGGCGCGCCACTGTCCCTGCAGGATGCCGCCGACCCAGATGATCGTCGCATAGGCCACGATGTCCGAGATGTTGGCCAGCCGTCCCAACATGCCGACCGTCAGCGCCAGCATCACCACGATCACGCCCGGCCAGCGGTCGGGCAGGGCGCCGGGGCGGGGGGGCAC
>NZ_JBOFLJ010000041.1:0-26109 GCF_051657805.1 Aeromonas sp.
CATCGTCCGGCGCCGCTTTTCATTGGCGAGGCGGTTAGGCGACCTGAAGGGGGGCCGTCACATATTTGAACAGGAAATCAGTTACCTCTTCCCGGGACGGGCGCTGGGGCTGATTGATCATCTGCATCATGACGTAGCCAAACCCGGTCAGGGAGCGGGCCAGATCCTGCGCCGACAGCACGCTCTGGATCTCGCCATTGTCCATGGCTGCCTGCAGGTGGGGCGCGATGCGCTCCAGTGCCTTGTCCAGCAGACGGGTGTAGCGGGGCCAGACCTCTTCGCGTACCGACGAGCTCCACTCCAGCCAGATACTGGCATGGTCCGGGCTGTCATAGGCGGCATCGACAAAGAGTTTGACGTGGCGGTGGATGCTCTCCTTGACCGGCCCCTGACCGGTATAGGCCTGCTCGAGGATTTGTTGCACAAAACGCTCGATCTCTGCCAGGACTTCATCGACCAGATCTTCACGGGTGTTGAAGTAGTTGAACACGGTCGCGACCGATACCTTGGCCTGTTCCGCGATCTCGGCATGCCCCGCACGGCCGATGCCGCGACGGGAAAATACCTCGATGGCACATTCCATCAATTGATCACGACGAGCCTCCGGCGAGAGCCGGGTTCGACGTCTTATTTCTGCGCGTGGTTCCATAGTTTTTTCATCTAATAGTTATTGATTATGGTGTTTATAGTATTGTCACCGATAATGCCGAAAGGCTTGCTAACTCTATCAATTAAAATAAGCCGATAAAAGCATCACGTATGCCTGACGCCTCGGGGCTGGAATGGTAGAATCCTCGGCTTTGATGTACATGAACGGCCAATAACCCTTTGGCCATTATTGGAGTATGTGATGAAACATATCGTCGAGGTGATGATCTCCGAGGCCGAGGTTGCCGCCCGGATCGCCAAGCTGGGTGAAGAGATCACCGCGCGCTATCAGGGTTCCGATGAGGTGGTCATGATTGGCCTGCTGCGCGGTTCCTGCGTCTTCCTGGCCGACCTGTGCCGTCAGACCCAACTGCCCATCACTCTGGATTTTATGACCGCCTCCAGCTATGGCTCCGGCATGCACAGCACCCGTGACGTACGCATCCTCAAAGATCTGGATGATGACATCAAGGGCAAGGACGTGGTGATCGTCGAGGACATCATCGACACCGGCTACACCCTCAACAAGGTGCGCGAGATCCTCTCCCTGCGTGAACCCAGGTCCCTGGCCATCTGCACCCTGCTGGACAAGCCGTCCCGTCGGGAGGTGCAGGTCCCGGTGGACTGGATCGGTTTCTCCATCCCGGACGAATTCGTGGTGGGCTGTGGTATCGATTACGCCCAGAAGTATCGTAATCTGCCGTTCATCGGCAAGGTAGTTCCGCAAGAATAAGCAAGGCTCAACAGTGGCGACGGCAGGGTGACTTCATCACCCCTGCCTGCAGGCGGCCTTGGCCGCCTTTTCTGTCTCGAGATGGGCCCATCCATCACAGGGGTTGCAATGAACGCATTGGAAATCAGCGGTCTGAAGAAGACCTATCAGGGGGGCGTCGAGGCCCTCAAGGGCATAGATCTCTGCGTCAAGCAGGGGGATTTCTTCGCCCTGCTCGGCCCGAACGGGGCGGGCAAGTCCACCACCATCGGCATCATCAGCTCCCTGGTGAACAAGAGCGCCGGCAAGGTAAAGGTGTTCGGCCATGACATCGATGGGGAGCTGGAACTGGCCAAGGCCCAGCTCGGCCTGGTGCCCCAGGAGTTCAACTTCAGCCAGTTCGAGAAGGTGAGCCAGATAGTCATTCATCAGGCCGGCTTCTACGGCGTCCCCAGTGCCGAGGCCAAGGTCCGTGCCGAGAAGTATCTGCGTCAGCTCGATCTCTGGGACAAGCGGGACATGGCGGCCCGTACCCTGTCCGGCGGCATGAAGCGCCGCCTGATGATAGCCCGCGCCCTGATGCACGAGCCCAAGCTGCTGATCCTGGATGAGCCGACCGCCGGGGTGGACATCGAGATCCGCCGATCCATGTGGAACTTCCTCAAGGATCTCAACGAGCAAGGGGTCACCATCATACTCACCACCCACTACCTGGAAGAGGCGGAGATGCTGTGCCGCAACATCGGCATCATCGACAAAGGTCGGTTGATCGAGAACACCAGCATGAAGAACCTGCTCGGCAAGCTGGGACGGGAGACCTTCATGCTGGATCTGGCGCCGGGCTCCGCTTTGCCCAATGTGCCCGAGTTCCAGGGCCGCATGCAGGATGAGCGCACCCTGGAGGTGGAGCTGGACAAGAGCCAGTCCCTCAACAGCCTGTTCGAGCAGCTCTCCGCCCAGGGGGTGCAGGTGCAGAGCATGCGCAACAAGGCCAACCGGCTGGAAGAGTTGTTCGTCAACCTGGTGGAAGAGGGGCGTAAAGCATGAATACCAACACCTATTACATCGCCTTCAAGAGCATCTTGACCAAGGAAGTGGTCCGCTTCACCCGGATCTGGTTGCAGACGCTGGTGCCGCCGGCCATCACCATGAGCCTCTACTTCGTCATCTTCGGCAACCTCATCGGCAGCCGCATCGGGGAGATGGGGGGCTTCAGCTACATGGAGTTCATCGTGCCCGGCCTCATCATGATGTCGGTCATCACCAACGCCTACTCCAACGTCGCCTCGTCGTTTTTCAGCGCCAAGTTCCAGCGCAACGTGGAGGAGCTGCTGGTGGCGCCGGTGCCGAACTACATCATCATCGCTGGCTACGTGGGGGGCGGGGTGGCCCGTGGCCTCTGCGTCGGCCTCATCGTCACCCTGGTGTCCCTGTTCTTCGTGCCGCTGCAGATCCACCATCTGTTCAGCGTCTTCATCACTGTGCTGCTGACCGCCATCCTCTTCTCCCTGGGGGGCCTCATCAACGCCGTGTTCGCCAAGACCTTCGACGACATCAGCATCATCCCGACCTTCGTGCTGACACCGCTCACCTACCTCGGCGGGGTCTTCTACTCCATCAGCCTGCTGCCGCCCTTCTGGCAGGGGGTCTCCCAGGTGAACCCCATCATCTACATGGTGAACGCGTTCCGTTACGGCTTCCTCGGGATCTCCGACGTGCCGCTCGGCACCGCCTACCTCATCATCATCGGCTTCATTGTGGCCCTCTACGGCCTGGCCTGGTGGCTCATCTCCCGCGGCACCGGCCTGCGGCACTGAGTGTTTGAACCATGAAAAAAGGCGCCTGCGGGCGCCTTTTGCTTCTTCGGATGCGACGGTTTCAGAGCACGGGGGCGTCGTAGTGCTGTGGCTCATCGCTGTAGACGCAGACGTTCCACTTGGCCGCCAAGCCATCGTCGGCGAGGCAGTAGCGCTCGAAGAAGGCCTTGATCTCGGCCCGCTGGCAGTGCGCCTCGAAGCTCGCCATGTCTCGCCAGATCTCGTTGAAGACGATGGGGAAGCTCTCCCCCTCGGCGAAGGGGCTGGGAATGTGACGAGTCACTATGTACTGCTGGCAGCCATCTTCCCGCAGGGTGTTGGGTTCCAGGCTCTGCAACACCTGGAACAGGGCCTGCTCCTTGCCCGGCTTGGGCTGGAACTGGGCGATGCAATAAACCTTCTTGGACATGGTCTCTCCTTGGGATCAGGCGTTAAGCGTGACGACCCGGTTGTCGATGAGGCGGGCCTTGCCGAGGTAAGCGGCCATCAGGATCACCAGTTGCTCGCTGTCGGCGGTGGCCGCTTCCAGGGTCGCCGCATCGACGATGTCGATGGCATCGGTCCGGAAACCGGCCTTGTCCAGGCGCTGACTGGCCTGGGCTACCAGGGAGGGCAGGTGATGAGCCCCTCCCTCAATCTGCTCGGCGATCCAGTTCATGGTGCGGGCGAGTTCCGGGGCCAGGGCGCGCTCGGCGGCACTGAGATAGCCGTTGCGTGATGAGAGCGCCAGACCATCGTCGGCGCGCACGGTCGGCACGCCGACGATCTCGATGGGCATGGCCATGTCGTCCACCATCTTGCGGATAAGCGCCAGCTGCTGGTAGTCCTTCTGGCCGAAGCAGGCCACATCCGGCTGCACCAGGTTGAACAGCTTGGTGACGACGGTGCTCACCCCGCGGAAGTGGCCGGGGCGCAGCGCCCCTTCCAGCAGGCTGGAGAGGCCGGGTACCTCGACGAAGGTCTGGCTGGCCAGGCCATGGGGATACATGAGCTCCGGGGTCGGGGTGAACACCAGATCCACACCGGCGGCCTGCAGGGCGGCGCAGTCCTGTTCCAGGGTGCGGGGGTAGTTGGCGAGATCTTCGGCCTTGTCGAACTGCAAGGGATTAACGAAGATGCTGACCACCACCTTCTCGCCGTGGCTGCGAGCCTCGTTGACCAGGGTCAGGTGGCCCTGATGCAGATTGCCCATGGTGGGCACGAATGCGATGGCGCGACCTTCACGGCGCCATTGACCGATCTGTTCGCGCAGGGCGGCGGGATTATTAACGACGAGCATCGATAGTTACCTTCGGGTACATCCAAGTGAGATGGGGAATAGGTCATCGGCAGATGGCGAAACGGGGGCTCAGGCCCCCGCTCGCATCCCTGAGGCCGGCAGTCAGTTGAAGCAGTGCTCCGGGCCCGGGAAGGTGCCCTCGCTGACCTCTTTCACATAGAGGCGGATGGCGGCATGCATGTCGCCGGTCTCGGCCAGGAAGTTCTTGGTGAACTTGGGCACATAGCCCGAGGTGATGCCGAAGGCGTCGTGCATCACCAGGATCTGGCCGTCGGTGGCGGGGCCCGCCCCTATGCCGATCACCGGGATGCGCAGCGCCTTGGTGATGCGCTCGGCCAGGGCGACCGGCACGCATTCGAGCACCAGCAGCTGGATGCCGGCGGCTTGCAGCTCCAGGGCCTGGCGGTACATCTCCTGGGCATGGAACTCGTCGCGCCCCTGTACCTTGAAGCCGCCAAACACGTGCACGGATTGGGGGGTCAGCCCCAGGTGGCCACACACCGGCACGCCGTTGCGGGTCAGGTGGCGGATGCTGTCACACAGCCAGTCGCCCCCTTCCATCTTCACCATGCGAGCGCCGGCGGCCATCAGGCGGGCGGCGTTCTGGTAGGTCTGCTCCGGGGTGGCATAGCTCATGAACGGCATGTCGCTCACCACCAGCGCCTTGCTGGTGCCGCGCACCACGCAGCGGGTGTGGTAGACCATCTCGTCCATGTTGACGCCAAGGGTGTCTTCGCCCCCCTGCAGCACCATGCCGAGAGAGTCGCCGATGAGCAGCACCTGGGCCCCTTCGTCGTCGAACAACTTGGCGAAGCTGGCATCATAGGCGGTGATGGCGGTGATCTTCTGCCCGTCTTGCTTCATCTTCAACAGGCTGCTGGTGGTTATCTTGCTCATAACGTTGCTCCTACTTCTCTACTCGTCCGTGGCTTCGGCAAGGATCGACAGACCATTGCGCGGGCAGCGGGCAACCAGTTCGGCGAGCGGGGTGCCGCAGGGCAGCACCAGGTCGGGCGCCAGTTCGGCAAGGGGCAGCAGGACGAACTCCCGCTCCTTCATGCCGTAGTGGGGGACGGTCAGGCGTTCATGCTGAATGATCTGCTCCCCATAGAGCAGCAGATCCAGATCCAGGGTCCGCGGACCCCAACGCTCGTCCTTGCGCACACGTCCTTGTTCCAGCTCGATCTTCTGTAATTGGTCCAGCAAGGCCAGGGGGCCGAGCCGGGTCTGGAGTCGCACCACGGCATTGACGTAGTCCGGCTGATCCGCCGGGCCCATGGGGCGACTGCCGTAGAGGTGCGAGGCCTGTACCAGGTTAGACTCCGGCAACGCCATCAGTGCCATGATGGCGCGTCTGGCCTGGGCGAGGGGCTCCCCCAGGTTGGAGCCGATGGCGACGAAGACCTCGATCATGGGATGGGCTTACTCGGCGGCTTTCGGCTTGCGGCGACGGGGGCGGCGGCGATTGCGGCTGTTGCTGCTGCGTTTCTCACCGCTGCGTTCCCCGGCCGGTGCGCGCTCACCGCGGCCCGCTTCCCGTTGCAGCTGCGGGCGCACGTCCGGGTTGGAGGCCACGTAGCGCTCCCACCAGCTGGCGAGCTCGCCGAGGCCCCGCTCGACCCGGTTGCGCAGCAACAGGAAGTCGAAGGCCGCGCGGAACTTGGGATGCTCCATGGCGCGCTCGGGGTGACGGCCCTGACGACGGGTCAGTCGCTGCTGCAGCGCCCAGATGTCGCGCACATCCGTGGTGAAGCGGCGCGGCACGGCGATGATCCGCACCTGGGCGTCCAGCACCTCGTTGATGGCCAGCATGAAGGCATCGTACCAGGGCAGGCCACTCTCGTTCTCCAGCACACGACCACGGGCCTCGACGGCGCCCCACAGCAGGGTGGCGTAGAGGAAGGCCGGGCTGACCCGCTTCTCCTCACGGACCCGGTTGTCTGTGTCTATCAAGGCCTGCTCGATGAACTGCTCGTAGGGAGAGTTGCCATGGGGGGTGAACAGGGCGGCGACCTGGGGGAACAGGGGCTGGAACAGACCGTATTCACGCAGCAGCTTGTAGGTGGCGAGGCCGTCGCCGGCGAGGAACAGCTTGAGGGTCTCCTCGAACAGGCGGGCCGCCGGGATATCCTGCAGCAGGGGCGCCAGCTCCTTGATGGGGGCGGCGGTGCGCGGGCTGATGTGCATGTCCAGCTTGGCGGCGAAGCGCACGGCACGCAGCATGCGCACCGGATCTTCCCGGTAGCGGGTCTCGGGATCGCCGATCAGCTCCAGCTTGCGCTCGGCCAGATCCTCGATGCCCCCCTCGAAGTCGTGCAGGGTAAAGTCCCTGGCACTGTAGTAGAGGGCGTTGACGGTGAAGTCGCGACGCTCGGCATCCTCTTCGATGGTGCCGTAGACGTTGTCCCGCAGCAGCATGCCTTCATCAGACTGGGCCGACACGTGCTTGCTGGTATTGACCTGATGGTGGTGACCCCGGAAGGTGGCCACTTCGATCACGTCACGACCAAAGACGATGTGAGCCAGACGGAAGCGACGGCCGATGAGGCGGCAGTTGCTGAACAGCGCCTTGATCTGTTCCGGCGTCGCGTTGGTGGCGATGTCAAAATCCTTTGGCGTCTTCCCGAGCAGCAGGTCACGGACGCCGCCACCCACCAGGTAGGCGTCATAGCCCCCCTTGTTCAGGCGGTAGAGCACCTTGAGCGCATTCTCGCTGATCTCTTTGCGCGAGATGGGGTGCTGGTCACGGCTCAGGATGCGGCGCTGGCCGGCGACATGGGTCGGCAGGCTGGATTCCATCGACTGCTCGCCGTCTTCCTTGCCGAGCACCTTGCGGCAAAAGTTTGCGATCTGGGAAAAAATGGTACACCTCTTCATGACTTCAAATTGACGGGAGGCCAAAAAATAGCGGCCTATCATAGCTCAGGCCCGGCCAAATGAGAAACTGTGTGGTCTGCTCAGGTGGCGTTGGGCTGGCTAGTTATAAATGCGAGCGGGTTGTGCTCCCCGCACCGGGTTCCCCCAGCTCAATCTTCTGCTGATGGGGGACGAGTGCCAACTGCCAGTGGGCTATTCCCCAGGTGATCATCTGCGCAACGGTTCCCTCGGCCAGCTCGGGGGGCGGGTTTTGGCCGAGGAATGCGAGGGCCTGCCAGAGGGCGGGTCTCACCTCATCGAGATCCAGGGCCGGGGCGTGATTCTGCTTGGAGAGCTTGTGGCCATCGGCCAGCACCGCCAGGGGCAGATGCACCCAGGTGGGCACCGGTGCCCCCAGCATCTGGTAGAGCGCGATCTGGCGCACCGTGGGCTCCAGCAGATCGGCGCCCCTGACGATCTCTGTGATGCCGCTATCCATGTCATCCACCACCACCGCCAGGTTGTAGGCGTAGAGCCCGTCCCGGCGACGGATGATAAAGTCCTCCTCCGCCAGGGCCGCCGGTACCGAGATCCGGCCCTGCAGCGCATCCTCGAAGTGATAGACGGGCTGGCGCTGGCGCAGGCGGGCGGCGCAGCCGGAAGCCGGTAAGCCCAGTTCCCGGCAATGGCCGCCATAGAAGCCGCCGGCGGCCATGATCTCGCGCCGGGTACAGCGACACCAGTAGAGGTGATCGGCTCGATAGAGCCCCTCGATGATCTCGTCATAGCGGGCATGGCGCTGGCTCTGATAGATCACCTCCCCATCCCACTCGAGGCCATGGGCCTCCAGCGTCTGCAAAATGAGTGGGGTAGCCCCCGCCATCTCCCGCGGCGGGTCTATGTCCTCGATGCGCACCAGCCATGTCCCTTGCCGGGATCTCGCCTGCAAAAAGCTGCCAAGGGCCGCCACCAGGGAGCCAAAGTGGAGCGGGCCGGACGGAGAGGGGGCGAAACGGCCTATATAAGGGCGGGTCGGGGAGGCTGGGGTGGCTGTGATGGGCATGATCATCGGGGAAAACGGTGCATTGAGGCTGCATTCTGGGCCGCACCCGACAAAATCTCAATAAAAAAGGGAGCTCGCAAGCTCCCTTCCTTTGTTCACGTCGACGGTCGGCCTCAGCCAGCCATCTGTTTTTCCTTGATCTCGGCCAGCGTCTTGCAGTCGACACAGAGGTCGGCGGTGGGACGGGCTTCAAGGCGACGAATGCCGATCTCGATACCGCAATGCTCGCAGTATCCAAAGTCGTCGTCTTCGAGCAGCAGCAAGGTCTTCTCGATCTTCTTGATCAGTTTGCGTTCACGGTCGCGGGTGCGCAGCTCGAGCGCGAACTCTTCTTCCTGCGCGGCGCGATCGACGGGATCCGGGAAATTGGCAGCCTCATCCTTCATATGGTCAACGGTGCGGTCAACTTCCTGCATCAGTTGGTTACGCCAGGCTCCCAGGATCTTGCGGAAATGAACCTTCTGTTGGTCATTCATGTACTCCTCGCCAGCTTTCATCTGGTAAGGCTCGACACCCGCAATGGCCAGGGGGCCCAGAGATTTCCTGTTTTCGCCTGTTGGCATGCCCTGTCTCCTAATTCAGCACGCGACTCGTGCCATCCATAAATTGAGGGCGGTATCTATAGCAGAAGGGTAACCTGTAGGCAAACAAGCCTTACCAATAATGTTACCCATTCCAGCATTTATTTGCTGCCCTCGGGTTGCAGGTGGTCAGATTCAAACGGAATAAAGCCTTGAGCCACCATGCCTCGCCCCCCAACATGGGGGCGATAGCATAAAATTTCAACCCCCGCCGCCATCGCCTGTTCAATTAGCAGACTATAGTGCGGATCTATGTGCGTTGCCGGACGCATCCGTTCTATCCCCGAATGCAGCACCATGAATAACAATACGGCTCTGTGGCCAGCCGCCTTCATGGCCATCAACTCACGCAGGTGCTTGGCACCCCGGGTCGTCACCGCATCGGGGAAGTAACCCATGCCGGCCTGCTCCCGCTCGTCGAGCAGGGTCACCGACTTCACCTCTATGTAGCAGTTCGGCTTGTCATCGTCTTCCAGCAGCAGATCGATGCGGCTGTTCTCCTCCCCGTATTTCACCTCGGTGCGCAGCCTGGCATAGCCGCGCAGCGGGGCGATGGCATCCTGCTCGATCAATTCGCGGGCTATCTGGTTGGCACGGGCGGTGTTGACGCAGATGAAGTGTCCCGCCGGGCTCTCGGCAATCTCCCAGCTGTGGGCCAGCTTGCGCTTGGGATTGTCAGAGGTGGAGTACCAGACCCGGGTGCCGGGATCGGCGCAGCCAGTCATGGCCCCGGTGTTGGCGCAGTGGATGGTGATGGTCTCGCCACTCTCGAGTTGAACGTCGGTCAGGAAGCGTTTGTAGCGGCTGATGAGCTGCCCGCATTGCAGGGGGGGATCGAAGATCATCGGGCCGGTTCCTCACTCTTCTGTGTCTTGGCGCGCGCCCGCAGGGGCCAGCAGGCGATGGGTTCATAGCTGACCCCGTCCGGGGTGCTGACGGAGCGATAGAGGCAGAAGCGATCGGCCTGCACCTCGAAATCCGGAGCCGGCAGCTCGCTCGGTGCCTCGCCCGCCTTGCGGGACAGGGTGACGTGGGGGCGATAGCCCTGTTCCCCATTGCCGAGCCCCAGCTTCTCGCCGTGACGGCGCAGGGCCCTGGCCAGCACGTTCAGCTCATTCGGCCACTCCCTCGGCCCCACCCAGGCGGCCCTGGCGCGGGCGAACCAGCCGGTCTGATCCAGTCGAACGGTGAAGGGCGGGCAGTGTTGCAGCTCGGCGGCGGCGATCAGGCGCTCCTGGGTCGCCTCGTCGGTTTCCCCGAGAAAGGCCAGGGTGAGGTGCAGGTTCGCCTCCGGCACCGGCAGGCCGGGCCAGGGCTGCTCTGCGCGCCAGGCGACCAGCTCGGGAGCCAGGCCGGGCAGGGGCAGGGCGAAGAAGAGTTTGGGCATGGGGGGGATCTGTCCTCTGGATGCGCATGGAAGGGACCCATTCTATGGCAGCACATGGGGGGATGTCTTGCCGCCACTGGCCGTCGTGCGCCGCAAGCAAGGGGGAGGGGCAGGGCCTCTGTGGTGTCTGCGCTTACAGCCGCCTCCTGGCTATGGCAGAATGGAGCCCGTTTTCAAGGTCGCCACAGAAGGTGCTTGCCGTTTTGTCCCAACTCCCCATCGTTTCGGTGCTCCCCGAGCTGTTTGATGCCATCGACACCCATGCCAGCGTGATCCTGCAGGCCCCCCCGGGGGCGGGCAAGTCGACCCTGCTGCCCCTGGAGCTGGTACGCCAGCGCCGGCTGCCCGGTCGCATCATCATGCTGGAACCCCGCCGGCTGGCGGCGCGCAACATCGCGAGCTTCTTGGCTCGCCAGCTGGGGGAGAAGGTGGGGGAGCGTATCGGCCTGCGGGTGCGCGGGGAGAGCCGCACCAGCGCCGCGACCCGGTTCGAGATAGTGACGGAAGGGGTGCTGACCCGGATGCTGCAGCAGGATCCGGAGCTCGCCGGGGTGTCGCTCGTCATCTTCGACGAGTTTCACGAGCGTAGCCTGCACGCGGACACGGCGCTGGCCTTCGCCATCGAGAGCCAGCAGGGGCTGCGAGAGGATCTCAAGCTGCTCATCATGTCCGCCACCCTGGAGGGTATGGCGCTGGAGGCGCTGCTGCCGGATGCCCCCGTCATCCGCTCCGAGGGGCGCGGCTTCCCCATCGACTACCACTATCGCCCGGCAAACCGCCAGCAGTGGCTGGAGCCGCAAGTGGGCGCCGTGGTGCTGGAGGCGCTGGTTACGCACCCCGGCAGCGCCCTGGTGTTCCTGCCGGGGCAGGGGGAGATAGAGCGGCTGGCGCAATGGCTGGAAGGCAGGCTGCCGGACGATGTGCGCCTTGCCCCCCTCTACGGTCGCCTCGACATGGCTGCCCAGCAGGCCGCCATCGATCCGGCACCTGCGGGTCGCCGCAAGCTGGTGCTCACCACCAATGTGGCGGAGACCTCCCTCACCATAGAAGGGGTGTCGATGGTCATCGACAGCGGCCTGGAGCGGCGCGCCAGCTTCGATCTGAAGAGCGGCGTCACCCGGCTGGAGACCCGACAGATCGCCAGGGCCTCCGCCACCCAGCGGGCGGGCCGCGCCGGCCGCCTCGGCCCCGGGGTCTGCTATCGGCTCTGGAGCGCGGAGGGGCAGGAACGCCTCGCCGAGCAGAGTCCGCCGGACATCCTGACCCAGGAGCTCACCGGTCTGCTGCTGGACGCCGCCCAGTGGGGTGCCAGGGTGGAGAGCCTGCCGCTGCTGGACAGGCCCCCCGCGGCGGCGGTGGCCAGCGCCCATCGGCTGCTGGTGGCCCTGGGGGCGATGAAGCCGGACGGGGATCAACTGCTGACCCCGGCCGGTCGGACCATGGCGGCGCTCGGTACCCATCCCCGCCTGGCGCGCATGTTGCTGCGGGCTCGCGAGCTGGAGGCCGAGGGTCTGACAGGGATTGTCGCCGATGCCGCTTTCCTGGTGGCGCTGCTGGAAGAGGATCTGCGAGGATCCGAACGCCTGTCTGTGCTGTTTCATCGCAGGCAAGGGACCCTGCGCCAGGGGGCGGCCCGCTGGTTCGAGCGCCTCGGCGTGCGCCCTGCCACGGCGAGAGGAGAGTGGCTCGGGCTGCTCAGCGCCCTCGCCTGGCCAGACAGGATCGGCAAGCTGCGCAGCGGCAGCCGCTATCAACTCAGTGGTGGGGTGAGCTGCGATCTGGTAGAAGGTCATCCCTGTCAGGGACAAGCTGCCTTGGTGGCCATCGAGATGGGTCAGAATGAGCGCGGCAGCCGCATCTTCATCGCCGAGCCGGTGGAGCTGGACGAGTTGGTACGCCAGCTGCCGGAGCTGGTGAGGGAGCGCCAGTGGTTCGACTGGGACGAGCGGGAGGAGCGGGTGCGGGCCGAACGCCAGCAGGTGGTCGGCGAGCTGGTGCTGAGCCAGCGACCCCTGACCGAGCTGTCGGACGAACAGAAGGGGCGCTGCCTGCTGCAGGGGATCCGGCGCAAGGGGCTGCACGTGCTGCCCTGGGATGAGGCGAGCGAGGGGCTGCTGGCCCGGCTGCGCTGCGCCACCGACTGGCTGCCGGACGAAGGCTGGCCCGCGGCGGACGAGGAGAGCCTGCTGGCCCGCCTGGAAGAGTGGCTGCTGCCGGCGGTGAGCGGCATGACGAGGCTGGAGCAGCTCAGGCGGCTCGACCTGGTGGATCTGCTGCGCCAGTCCCTGCCCTGGCCCCTGCCCAGGCGCTTGGACGAGGCGCTGCCGAGCCACTTCACCGCCCCCACCGGCAGTCGGGTGCGTATCCGCTATCAGCCGGGGCAGGCGCCGGTGATCCCGGTGCGCATCCAGGAGATGTTCGGCCAGGCCAGCACGCCCTGCGTGGCCGATGGCCGGGTGGCCCTGGTGGTGGAGCTGCTCTCCCCGGCCCAGCGGCCGCTGCAGATCACCGCGGATCTTGCCGCCTTCTGGGTGGGCTCCTACGAGCAGGTGAAGAAAGAGATGAAGGGGCGTTACCCCCGTCACTACTGGCCGGACAACCCCCTCGAGGCGATGCCGACCCGGGTGACCAAGAAGAAGATGGGATTGTAGAGCCGATTGACCAGACGCAATCGGACGTTCGCGAAGGCGACCACATAAGCAGGAAGGAAAGCAAAGAGGATTTATGGCAACCCAAAAACGCAAGCGCGCGCCCAAGAAGGCGGCGCCCAACAACACCATCTGGCGCAGGCTGTTCTGGCTTGGCTTCAAACTTTCACTGGTGGTGGGCGCCTTCATGGTGGTGTTCGGTATCTATCTCGATACCAAGGTGCGCGAGCGCTTCGACGGTGAGAAATGGCAACTGCCGGTGATGGTCTACAGCCGCCCGCTGGAGCTCTACCCCAGCCAGCGACTCTCCCAGACCCAGATGCTGCGCGAGCTCAACATGTTGAGCTACAAGCAGGTGCGCCAGCCTCACACCCCGGGTGAGTATGCGGTCAACGGCAACAAGATCGACCTGATCCGCCGCCCGTTCGCCTTCCACGACGGCGCCGACGCCGCCCGCGGCCTGCGCCTCACCTTCAACGGCGCGCGGCTGGACGGGATCCAGTCCCTCGAGAACCAGCGCCAGCTCGGCTACGCCCAGATGGACCCCGTGCTGCTGGACAGACTCAACACCGAGGATCGGGAGGATCGCCTGCTGGTGCGCATCGCCGAGGTGCCGGACAGCCTGCTGGTCACCCTGTTGACGACCGAGGACAGAGACTTCTACCAGCACGGTGGTGTCTCCCCCGTGGCCATCATGCGCGCCATGGCGGCCAACGTGCTGGCGGGGCGCACCGTGCAGGGGGGCAGCACCCTCACCCAGCAGCTCGCCAAGAACTTCTTCCTGACCCGGGAGCGCAGCCTGTGGCGTAAGGTGCAGGAAGCCTATATGGCGGTGCTGATCGACTACCGCTACAGCAAGGACGAGATCCTGGAGGCCTACCTCAACGAGGTCTACCTGGGCCAGAACTTCTCCCAGGGGGTCTACGGCTTCGGGCTCGCCTCCTACTTCTACTTCGGCATCCCGGTCAACGAGCTGGACATCGATCAGGTGGCCCTGCTAGTGGGCATGGTGAAGGGCCCTTCCTATTACGATCCCTGGCGATTCCCGGAGCGGGCCAAGGCGCGGCGGGATCTGGTGCTGAAACTCCTGATGGATCACGGCAGCCTGACCCAGGCCGAATATGAGCTGGCCAGCAAGCAGCCGCTCGGCATCATCACCCGTGGCCAGATGAGCTATGGGCGCACCCCGGCCTTCATGGGCCTGCTCAAGCGGGAGATCCAGAGCCGCTTCGGCCCGGATCTGCTCAAGCAGTCCGGCCTCAAGATCTTCACCAGCCTGGATCCCATCGCCCAGCACGCCGCCGAGCAGGCGGTCGAATCGGGTCTGGCCACCATAGAGAAGCAGCGGGGCAAGAAGAAGCTGGAGGCGGCCATGGTGGTCTCCGACTGGCACAAGGGGGAAGTGGTCGCCATGGTGGGGGGCCGGGATCCGCGCTACGCCGGCTTCAACCGTGCCCTGGATGCCCGTCGCCAGATAGGCTCCCTGGTGAAACCCGCCGTCTACCTGACCGGCCTCTCCAATGGCCTGACCCTGGGCACACCGCTCAAAGATCAGCCGATCCGCATCCGCGGCCAGGATGGCCAGATCTGGACGCCCCAGAACTACGATCGCAAGTTCCGTCAGAGCGTGCCCATGATGGAGGCGCTGGCGAGCTCCCTGAACGTGCCGACCGTCAACCTGGGCATGCAGGTAGGGCTCGACAAGGTGGTGGATACCCTGCACAAGCTCGGCGTCAGCCAGGAGATCCAGCCCTATCCGTCCCTGGTGCTGGGGGCCGTGGCGCTCTCGCCCATGGAGGTGAACCAGATGTACCTGCCCATCGCGAACCAGGGGCTGACCCAGCCGCTGTCGGCCATTCGCGCCGTGGTGAACGGCGATGGCAGCCAGCTCTACCAGCATGACGAGGCGGCCAAGCGGGTCACGGATCCCCAGGCCAGCTGGCTGACCCTGTTCGCTATGACCAAGACGGTGAGCCAGGGTACGGCCCGTGCGCTCGGGGCCAAGTTCCCCGGCGCGACCATGGCCGCCAAGACGGGTACCACCAACGAGCTGAGAGATTCCTGGTTCACCGGGCTGGACAACAACGAGCTGGTGAGCATCTGGGTCGGTCGTGACGACAACACCCCGGCCGGGCTGACCGGTGCCAGCGGTGCCCTGCAGCTGTTCAGCGGCTATATGAGCCAGCGCGGGGTCAACAGCCTGAGCCTGAACATGCCGGAAGGGGTGAGCTGGGCCAGCTTCTCCCGCACCAGCGGTGCCCGGGTCACCACGGACTGCCCCGGCAGCCTGCAGGTGCCGGCCAAGCTGGCGGGGCTGGGAGAGCCCATGAGCTGCGCCGCCCCGGTGGCGAACCCTAACCCGGTCAATGCCCTGGACAACTGGTTCAACGGCTTCTTCAACTGACCCTCTTTGCAACCGAGAGCGGGCGGCCTGGCCGCCCGTGCTCATGGAGTGGATATGACAGTACCCCTGCTCGGCGGCATCCACCATGTGGCCATCATCGCCAGCGACTATGCGCGCTCCCGCCGCTTCTATCACGAGGTGCTGGGGCTGCCCATCATCGCCGAGACCCTGCGGGAAGCCCGCCAATCCTGGAAGCTGGATCTGGCCCTGCCTGACGGCAGTCAGCTCGAGCTGTTCAGCTTCCCCGCGCCGCCACCGCGCCCCTCGAGGCCGGAGGCCTGCGGCCTGCGCCACCTGGCGTTTCGGGTGGCGGATCTGGATGGGGTCATCGCTCACTTGCAACGGCATGGGATAGAGGTGGAGGAGATAAGGGTGGACGAGCTGACGGGTCGGCGCTTCACCTTCTTCGCAGACCCTGACGACCTGCCGCTGGAGCTGTATGAGGCGGAGAGTTAGGCTGCCTGCTGCAATCCGAGTGATCGTTTTGACTGTTAAAAAGCCGCCCTGCGAACAGGGCGGCTTTTTTCATGGGGGTGGCGAGTGGGTCATGCGGTGGTCAGCAGGGCCACCGCCACCGCCATCACCAGGATCCCGACCCAGCCGATGGGCTTGAGGCGCTCGCCGAACAGCAAGAGGCCGCCGAGGGCCGTACCCAGGATACCTATGGCGCCCCAGGTGGCGTAGGCGATGGCGAGATCTATCTTGCCCGTGCTCACCGCCTCCGACAGCAGGGTGAAGGCGCAGAGTACCAGCAGGATGCCGAGGAAGCCCCAGCCCTTGTAGCGAAACCCCACGGAGCGGTTGATGGCCATGTTGGCGCCTATGTCCAGCAGCGCCGCGCCCAGTACGATGATCAACGGGTGCATACGGCCTCCTTCATCGGACGGGAGGCGGGGGTCGGCTCATCATGGGTCTCACCCAGGGTCACCATAACAATCCCCACTATGGCCAGCGCCAGCCCGAACAGCTCCTGGGTGCTGATGCTGTAATCCAGGAACAACACCGAGACCAGGGTGATCAAGGCGATCCCCAGGCCTTCCCAGAGGGCGAACGCGATACCAATGGAGATTGTTTTGGCGGCTTTGGCCAACATCAGGTAGGAGAGGGCGATGAGCACCCACATGGGCAGGTAGTTGAGCCAACCCGCGCTATTGTCCGCGATGAGGGTCATGGAGGAGGTGCCAGCGACCTCGGTCAGGATGGCGCCGGTCAAAAACATCCGGGCCAATAACATGCGACTGATTAACATAAAACGTCCTTTTGTGGCTTCGACCCGGCAAGGATAGCCGGGGCCCCGGCCTTGTCGGGAATCGCTCAGCGTCGATTAACCAGACGCCAAGGGTTTGCCTTGTGCGACGGGTGCGGGCTAAGGTAAAGCTCGGATCCTCTGCATGCCAGCGCCTTTATGAAGCTCAATCAGATAGAACTCTTTGTGGAATCTGCGGAAAGCGGCTCCATTGCCAATGCGGCTCGCCGTCTTGGCAAGAGTCGCAGTGCGGTCAGCACGGCGATAGCGGCGCTGGAGTTGGAGCTTGGCGTCGACCTTTTTGAACGCGGTGCGAATCGGAGCCGGCTGACGGAGATCGGGGAGCAGGTGCTGGATGACTGCAAACGGCTGCTGCAGGCGGCCAACAGCCTGCAGCTCAAGTGCGAGCATCACGCCTCCGGCGCCGAGGTGGCGCTGCGGGTGGCGCGGGACGACGCTATCCCGGAGTCTGTCTGGCGCGACCTGCTGGGCACCCTGCGCCACCAGTTCCCCGGCACCAGCATCTCCCTGGTGCTGGCCTCGCCCCCCGAGCTGCCAGCCCTGGTGGAAGAGGGGTTCGTGGACGCGGCCTTCGGCCTCATCACCGAGGAGCAGGAGCGCAGCGGCCTGTGCATCGATGTGCTGAACCCCATCCGCACCCTGATGGTGGTGGCCCCGAGCCACCCCCTGGCCGGGCTGAAACGGGTGCTGCAGCAGGATCTGAGCGGCCACACCCAGGTCACCCTCTCCTACGTCGACGAGTTCTCGGTCAAGAGCCTGCTGCCCATCGGCGGCCAGCACATCGGCCTGTCGAGTTTCGAGCTGATGCGGGACGCCGTGCTGGATGGGCTAGGGTGGGCCGTGCTCCCCTCGCCGCTGATCCAGGGCCAGCTGCGGCAGGGGGAGCTGCTGACCCTGAAGCACAAATTCAGCCTGCAGTGGCGGGACTACGGGGTCTATCTGTCGGAAAATGCTCACCACGGCAAGGTGCTTGCCTGGCTGAAGAAGGCGATCCAGGCCTATCTCGAACTCTTCGAGTAGGCCAGGAGTCGGGGAAGTCAGCGGTAGCGGGGGGCCGGCTGACGCGAGCGAAACGGCAGCAACACCAACCCCAGCAGCAGATCCCCGAGCAGGGCGGCGAGCAGGCCGACGCCGAGGCCACAGCCGATGGCGGCCTGCTTGAGGGGCACCACATAGCTGTAGTTGTGCAGGGTATCCTGCCAGAGCTGGGGATCCGGCTGCATCAGCAGGTGGGAGAGCTGCCGCAACCAGGGCTGGCGCTGGACGGCGAGCTCCTGCTGCAGGTGGCGCTGCTGGTTCACCAGCAGCTTCAGGCTGTCGGCATCCCGGGTGAAGACGGGATCCTGGCTGGCGCCGTAGTGGGCGATCAGGGCATCGAGATCCCCGCCGAAGTGCTGATCCGCCGTGCCCTGGAAGGGGGCCAGGCTGAGGCTCGCCTGTTGCAGCCGGGCATCCAGCCGCTGGAAGTAGAGATCGACCAGCCCGGGGATCTGCACACCTGCCAATAATCCCAGTGCAAACAACATCATGCGAAGGTAGCTGCGCATCATCATCATCCTGAATGAAGGGACTCACATACTAGCCGCAAGCGGTTGGCGCGCCAAGTCGGCCTGCGCCAGTCAGCCAGACAAAGGGTGGGGTGAGGCAGAGCAAGATTCGATGGAATATCTCCCTGACACTACCTTTTACATTTTTGTGATTCAGATCTCGAATAATCTGCTTTAACATGGCGGTTTTTTTGAGGGAAGGCTCGGCATGAGCAAGTTCATACCTTTCTATCTGGTCGGGGGTCTGATTGCCCTCAGTTGGGGCGTCCTGCCGGGCCACGGCCCCTGGGATCACTGGGATCTCGCCACCTTCCTGCGGGTCAACGGCTGGCTCGCCGACTCCCCACGCTGGGCCGATCTCGTGGCCATCACGAACAACCGTCTGTTCGATCTGGCCGCCCTGGCCTGCATGGGGCTGATCCTGGCCATCTGCTTCTTCCGTGCCGAGGGGCAGGAGCGCCATCGGCTGGTGGCCATGGGGATCGTCATGCTGCTGGGGGCCCTGGCCATCAACCAGTTCGGTCACCTGTTGCCGGTCAGCCGCCCCAGCCCCACCCTGATGGTGGAAGGGGCACTGCGCGTGACCGAGATCAGCGCCATCCCGACCAAGGACTCCTCCAGCGACAGCTTCCCCGGCGATCACGCCCTCTTCCTGATGATCTTCGCTGGCTTCGCCCTGCGCTATCTGCCGCGCTGGGCGGGCGTGATCTCCGTGCTGATGGTGCCCCTGTTCTCGGCCCCCCGCATCCTGGCCGGTGCCCACTGGCTCACGGACGTCTATGTGGGCGCCCTCTGCCTGGCCCTGCTCTGCCTGCCGTTGCTGCTGCTCACCCCCTTGTCGGATCGGCTGATCGCACGCATCGCCCCCAGACTGCCCGGCTGGCTGGGCTGACGGCTCGCCATCCCCATGGCCGGCAATAAAAAAGAAGGCAGGGAAACCTGCCTTCTTTTGGTTATGCACCATCGGCGACTGTGGTCGTCGCGAAATGACCATAATGGCGACCGATGACCCCGGGCTCGCGCCCTCATGAAAGAGTATGAACAGCGCCGTTCGAGTTCGCACGCTCACCATGAGGTCATTCTTGCCTGAATTTTTGTGAAATGCCTGCGTTCGCTCAAGCATTTTCCACGGGCCTTCTTTAGAATCGCCGCCCTTGCTGGAGAACCTCAATGCTAATCAATCTGCTGCGCCTGCTGTTCATCGGCTGCGCCCTGGTCTTTATCTTCATGTTGATCCACGCCTGGTGGCACAAGCGGCGCAATGGCGAGCTGGAGTCCACCCCCTTCTGGCCGGTGGCAGGCATCGGCTTCGTCGCCAACTTCCTCGATACCCTGGGGGTAGGCAGCTTCGCGGTGAAGACCGCCTGCTACAAGCAGTTCAAGCTCATCGACGATCGCCTGCTGCCGGGGACCCTCAACGGCCAGTGTGTGCTGCCGACCGTGACCCAGTCCCTCATCTTCATCGGCGCGGTCAAGGTGGATCCCCTCACCCTCATCAGCATGATGGCCGCGGCCGCGGCGGGTGCCGCCTGGGGGGCGAGCCGGGTCGCCGGTTTCGATCGGCAGACGATCCGGCTGGTGATGGCGGTCTCATTGCTGGTGGTGGCCGGTCTCATCTTCGCCGGCCTGCTGGGGCTCTTCCCCCTCGGCGGCGAGGCCATGGGGCTGAGCGGCTACAAGCTGGGGATAGCCCTGGTCGGCAACTTCATCTTCGGGGTCTTGATGAACGTCGGCATCGGCCTGTTCGCCCCCTGCATGACGCTGGTCTATCTGCTGGGGATGAACCCCATGGCGGCCTTCCCCATCATGATGGGCTCCACCGCGGTGCTTAGCGTCTTCTCGGCGGGCACCTTCATCCGCCGTGGCGCCTTCGATGCCAGAGCCGTGCTGGCGGTGGCCATCTTCGGTCCCATCGGCGTGGTGCTGGCGGCCATGCTGGTGCAATCCATGGACATGGAGATGCTGAAATGGCTGGTGGCCTTCGTGGTGATCTACACCTCTTGGACCATGTACGCCTCCTGGCGGGCGGGGCGTCGTCAGCCAGACATCTCGGCACAAGCACAGGTTCAGTTGAGTGAGGCTCCCCGCTAGCCGTTTTTCCTTCACAGAAAGTCTGACCGGGCGGGAGATTATCTCGCTCGTCTGAAGCCACCTAGGCGTCTCTGGGCTGCCATTCCCGGCGCGCCGCCACTGAGCAGGGGCCGCTGACTGGACGCGACCAGGGCTGCCTCGGCCTTGGCGCCGAGGAAGACATAGAGCCCGAGCGCCAGCAGCAAGCCCACGGCGCAGGCCATGACCCCCACCGCCGGCCAGAGCAACTCAGTCTGACCCAGGGATCCCTTGAACAGCAGCAATAGCCCCTCGATGGAGACCGCGATCAGGATGGCGGCGATGAAGCGGGTGATGGTGCGGCGAATGGCGCTGTGGCGGAAGATGTCCTTATGCAGCAGCACTTCCTCCTCCAATATGGTCTTGCCGAGATCGAACACCGCCAGCGCCAGGGTCAGGAAGATGATGGCGCTGAAGGCGCCGAGCCGGTTCTGCTGGGTGCCGCACAGCAGCAGGTAGAGCTGCTCCAGCCCGTGCCAGATCAGGGTGGCGACGATGAGAAACAGCGCCAGACTCAGCACCACGTAGACGGCCCTGAACCAGGGGATGGCGCGGCGCCGCTCCCTGTCTCCCATCAGCCAGGCGATCAGCTGATGCAGGTTGATGGCAAGCTCGCGGCCATTGCCCTGCACCCGCAGTCTGAGCTGCCCTTGCGGGGCCGGCACGGGCGCCAGTATGGCGGGTCTTGCCTGGGGCAGGTCCGTGCTCTGTACGCTCTGCACGAAGGGGTAGGCCTTGAGGGCATCCTGAGGGAGGCTGAGCAGCCCCAGCAACAGGGGGGCCAGCTCGGTTTCGTACTCCTGATAGCGCCGCAGCACATCGATGGGGCTCATCTCTGCCATACACACCTCGGTCAAGTGGGCTCCTGTCTGAGCCGGTGCAAATAGTGGGCCCGTTTTATGACAGTCGCTGCGGCGTTTACTGCACCAAGGGGTGGCAAATTCCGAAGGGAAGGGAGAGGAGTGCACCAGAAGGGGGCGCGGGGGCAGGATCCTGCGTGCCCAGAGAAGGAATACAGCACAAGCATGAAAAAGGGCCCCGCGGGGCCCTTCTCTATTGGATTTTGGATCAGCCAGCCAGCTTGGCGAAGCTGCGCTCGGCGGCGGCCAGGGTGTGCGCTATCTCCTTGTCACCGTGGGCCAGGGAGAGGAAGCCCGCCTCGTAGGCGCTCGGCGCCAGGTAGACGCCCTCTTCCAGCATGAGATGGTAGAAACGCTTGAAACGTTCCATGTCGCAGCGGGTCACCTGCTCGTAGCGGGTGATCTCGGGCTCTTCGGTGAAGAAGAAGCCGAACATGCCGCCGACCTGGGTGACGGCCAGCGGGATGCCGTGTTTGGCGGCGGCCGCCTTCAGCCCTTCCGCCACCTGGGCGGTCTTGGCGTTCAGTTGCTCATACAGGCCCGGCTCTTGCAGCAGATCCAGCATGGCCAGACCCGCGGCCATGGCCACCGGGTTGCCGGACAGGGTGCCCGCCTGATAGACGGGGCCGGTCGGGGCTATGTGCTGCATCACCTTCTTCTTGCCCCCGAAGGCGCCCACCGGCATGCCGGCCCCGATGATCTTGCCGAGGGTGGTGAGATCCGGATCTATGTTGTAGTGACCCTGAGCGCCGCGCAGGGAGACCCTAAAGCCGGTCATGACCTCGTCCAGGATCAGCAAAGCGCCGGACTCGTCACAGATGGTGCGCAGCCCTTCCAGGAAGCCGGGGACCGGCGGGATGCAGTTCATGTTGCCGGCCACCGGCTCGACGATGATGCAGGCGATCTCGCTGCCGTACTGGGCGAAGGCTTCCCGCACCGAATCCAGATCGTTATAGACACAAGTGAGAGTGTGCTTGGCGAAGTCCGCTGGCACGCCCGGGCTGTTCGGCTGGCCCAGGGTCAGGGCGCCGGAGCCGGCCTTCACCAGCAGGGAGTCGGCGTGGCCGTGGTAGCAACCCTCGAATTTGACGATCTTGTCACGGCCGGTATAACCGCGGGCCAGGCGTATGGCGCTCATGGTCGCCTCCGTGCCCGAGTTCACCATCCGTACCTGCTCCATGGAAGGCACGATCTGGCGCACCTTCTCCGCCATGCGCACCTCGATCTCGGTGGGGGCGCCGTAGCTCAGTCCCTTCTCCACCGCCTGGATGACGGCGGCCTTGATGGCCGGGTGGTTGTGACCCAGCAGCATGGGACCCCAGGAGCCGATATAGTCCACATAAGCCTGACCATCCACATCATAGAGATAGGCTCCGTCGGCGTGATCGATGAAGCGGGGCGTGCCACCGACCCCGTTGAAGGCGCGGACCGGGGAGTTGACGCCACCCGGAATGGTCTGGCGGGCCTGTTCAAACAGCTGATCTGATTTTGACATGGATCATCCTTAATGGGATTTTGGTGGTCGTACCGGGGAAGATGGCCGAATGCGGCTCGGCAGCCTGCGGGTGGTGGAGTATGCTTTGCGCTCTCGTTACCCGGGCCGCTGGCCTGCCCCGTGGCACATGAAACGGGCCGACTATAGCAGAAAGGCCCTGTGCTGGGCAGCCGAGCCGAGGCCGGGTGTTTTCAAACCTTGCTAGATGAATATGGTTTCTCATGGCGCAACAAGCTCCCTCTTCTTCTGAAAATGCATTACCCGGGCACAGGCCCGTCTTTCAGCGTCTAATCCTGCAGGACAAGATGCCGCTGCTGGTGCTGCTGCTGGCCGCCCTGGTGGGTCTCCTGGCTGGTTTCGTGTGCGGATTGTTCGAATCCGGCGTGCACTGGGTGATCTCCCAGCGAGTCAACCTGCTGGCGGACCGGCCCTGGTGGCAGCTCGTCGCCCTGGGATTTGGTTTCAGCGCCCTGCTGGGGATGGTCGGCTACTTCCTCACCCATACCTTCGCCCCCGAGGCGGGGGGATCCGGCATCCCCGAAATTGAAGGAGCCATGGATGAGCTGAGGCCGGTGCGCTGGTGGCGGGTGTTGCCGGTCAAGTTCTTCGGCGGCATCTGCACCCTGAGCTCCGGCATGGTGCTGGGACGGGAAGGCCCATCGGTGCAGATCGGCGGCAACCTCGGCAAGATGGTGGCGGACATCTTCCGCCTGCCCAGGGAGCACGGCCACGCCCTGCTGGCGGCGGGGGCGGCGGGTGGTCTGGCGGCCGCCTTCAATGCCCCGCTGGCGGGCATATTGTTCGTGATGGAGGAGATGCGTCCCCAGTTCCGTTACTCCTTCCTCGCCATCAAGGCGGTGGGGATCTCCGCCGTCATGGCGACCCTGATGCTGCAGAACATGAAGGGACAGGCGGCGGTGATAAGCCTGCCCCACTACGATGCCCCCGAGCTGAAGGCGCTCTGGCTTTTCCTCTTCATGGGGGCCTGCTTCGGCGTGCTGGGCTTCGTGTTCAACAAGCTGGTGCTCGCCTGTCAGGACGGCTACCTGGCGCTGCATCAGAACAAACGCCATCGCTTCGTCGCCATCGGCACTCTGGTGGCGGGCACCTTCGGCGTGCTGTCGCTGTTCGTGCCCTCGGTGACCGGTGGCGGCACCGAGCTCATCCCGCACCTGATGGGGGATGAATATGCGATGGCCACCCTGTTCCTCATCTTCTCGGTGCGCCTCATCGCCACACTCATCTGCTTCTGCTCAGGCGCCCCCGGCGGCGTCTTTGCGCCGACCCTGGCCCTCGGCACCCTGTTCGGTGTGGTGTTCGGCCATATCTTCCACGCGGCCTTCCCGGATCTTGGCATCGAGCCCGGCGCCTTCGCCATCGCCGGCATGGGGGCCCTGTTTGCCGCCACGGTGCGTGCCCCCATCACCGGCATAGTGCTGGTGACCGAGATGACGGACAACTACCAGCTGATCCTGCCCATGATGATCACCACCATAGGGGCCACCCTGGTGGCACAGTGGCTGGGGGGACGTCCCATCTATTCCCAGATCCTGGAGCGAACTTTACGGCTGGCCGCGCGTCAAAAGCGGGGAGAGAGCAGTGTGACTGCCGGTTAACTCCTTGTTTGTTCACATCAACCAGATGATGTCGCATATAGTGAAGGGAAGAGGCCGCAGTGTGGCGCAGTAATAGAAGAGGCCCTATGTCCCAAATCTGGAAGGTGTTGGTTGTCTTGATGGTGGGGGGACTCATCGGTTATGTCATCGGAAACCGGCAGGAGCTGGCCCAGAGCGGTCTGCTGACGGTGCAGCAGGAGACCCTGGAGCGGCAGAGCAAGGCGATTGGCCAGCTCAAGACGGACCTGGGCATCAAGGATACCCTGCTGGCGACCCAGAAGGCGGCCTTCGAGCAGCTGCAGCAGACCCTCAAGGATCAGGAGGCGCAGGTGCAGGAACAGAAACGCCAGCTCGCCTTCTTCGAGCGGATCATGAGGCCCACCGGCGATCAGGTCGGGGTGGTCATCGACAACCTCAGCCTGCAGGAGACCAGCGTGCCGGGGCGCTATCACTATCGGCTGGCCCTGACCCAGCCCGCCAAGAAGCGCGAGCTGTTTCGCGGCCAGGTCCAGATCAGGGTAGAGGGGAGTCTGGCCGACAAGCCCAAGACCTTGAGCAGCCGGGATCTCGGCATGAAGGTGGGGGAGGGGCGTTATGCCTTGCGTTACTTTCAGCTATTGGAGGGAAACTGGCAGCTACCGGAAGGCTTCATCCCGGACAGGGTGCGGGTGACCATCGCCAAAGAGGGGCGCCAACCGGCCCAGGAGCTGCTGACGGAATGGAGCGACGTGCTCAAGCCGCTGGTGGCTCAGCCTGCCCCTTTGCCCGTCGTTCAGTAAGATGCATGGTGAATACTTGAACTGAATGGTCGGGTATTGGATAATTTCGCAGTTTCCACCTTAGTGGATTTAACGGTTGTGAGGTCAGTGATGAGTGCAGTAACAGAAGCCCCGTTGCCAATTCAGATGACGGATTCGGCGGCAAACAAGGTGAAGACCTTGATCACCGAAGAAGAAAATCCCGAGCTCAAGCTGCGGGTCTATATCACCGGGGGGGGCTGCTCCGGTTTCCAGTACGGTTTCACCTTTGACGAGAAGATCAACGACGGTGATACCGTCGTCGAGAAGAGCGGCGTGACCATGGTGATCGATCCCATGAGCCTGCAGTATCTGGTCGGCGGCAGCGTGGACTACACCGAAGGTCTGGAGGGTTCCCGCTTTATCGTGACCAACCCCAACGCCACGACGACCTGTGGCTGTGGTTCCAGCTTCTCCATCTAATCTGCCTTGATGGTCAGATTGAAAGGGCCCATCGGGCCCTTTTCTGTTTTCCGCCCCGGATCCTGCACATATACAAGACCCAATCGTGCTGGCGTGACTGAGGAGATGGCTCTCTTCGAGGTGTTTTTGCTGGATGTTTGTTCGAACTGGTTGTTAGTTAAACGCTTGAACGGTTTTCTCAAAAAAACACAGGGTTTGTGCTTGCCAGACAGAATCAGATCCCTATAATGCGCCTCCATCAGCACGGCGCAGTGCGCGTCTGGTCTGGCTTGCAAAGCAAACCAGTGAGGGTTATAGTTATCGACCCTGCTCTTTAACAATTTGAATCAAGCAATCTGTGTGGGCACTCACAGCATCGAGCATCAAAAACAATTTTTGATTTTCAATGTCTGATGAAGTGACCAACGCAACGAAAGTTGCAGCAGTTAATTCAGCAATTCATTGAGCCGCCTTAACAGGCAACCAAACTTAAATTGAAGAGTTTGATCATGGCTCAGATTGAACGCTGGCGGCAGGCCTAACACATGCAAGTCGAGCGGCAGCGGGAAAGTAGCTTGCTACTTTTGCCGGCGAGCGGCGGACGGGTGAGTAATGCCTGGG
>NZ_JBOFLJ010000042.1:0-1115 GCF_051657805.1 Aeromonas sp.
ACTCCGAGGGATCCAAAGAGCCCGCTCTCTCCGCGTCCAACCTCGGCGGGCTCACGGCGGGCGTCGCCATCATGTACGCAACAGCCCTCCTGGTCAGCGTGTGAGAAACAGCGGTCAGCTTTCAGCGATCAGCCTTCAGCCACGAATAAAAGGCTGATCGCTGAGAGCGGAAGCCGAAGGCTGGAGCGGCCTGAAAGCTGACCGCTCCATTGAAACCCTGGTTTAGCCGGGATAGAGTTTCCTTTTAACCAAAGCTAAATAACAAGGGAGATATGACGGCCGATTACAGTTACAGAAATAGAGCCGGGTGTGTTTCGTCCGGTTGGGAAGAGATGGGGGACGGCCCGTGATGGATGCTTTCGCGGGGTTGCCGCCGGTCGTGCAGGCGTTGCTCGCGACGTTGTTTACGTGGGGGATGACGGCGGCTGGGGCGGCGCTCGTCTTCGGGGCCAAGAACGTGCCGCGCAAGCTACTGGACGCCATGCTCGGGTTCGCGGCTGGCGTAATGATCGCGGCCAGTTTCTGGTCGCTTCTGGCGCCTTCCATAGAGCTCTCCGAGGGTGGTGAGTTGCCCGTGTGGGTACCGCCCATAATCGGGTTTCTGGCAGGCGGTGTCTTCCTGCGGCTGTTGGACAAGGCGCTGCCGCATCTGCATCCTGGGATGAAGATCTCCGAGGCCGAGGGGCCGCACACGAGCTGGCGCCGCAGCGTGTTGCTCGTCTCGGCCATAACGCTCCACAACATCCCCGAAGGACTGGCCGTCGGGGTGAGCTTCGGGGCCGTGGGGCTGGGTCTCACGCAGGGCATACCGGGCGCCACCCTCGGCGGGGCCATAGCGCTCGCCATAGGCATCGGGCTCCAGAACTTCCCTGAGGGCACGGCGGTCTCGATGCCCCTCAGGCGCGAGGGAATGAGCCGGGGCAGGAGCTTCTTCTACGGCCAGCTCTCGGGCGTGGTCGAGCCCGTGGCGGCGGTCATCGGGGCCTCCGTGGTGCTTATGGCCCAGCCCATACTGCCCTACGCCCTCGCCTTCGCGGCGGGCGCCATGATCTTCGTGGTGGCCGAAGAGCTGATCCCGGAGGCCAAACGCGGCAGCCCCGATATCGCCGCCATGT
>NZ_JBOFLJ010000043.1:0-1551 GCF_051657805.1 Aeromonas sp.
CGCACACACTGCGGCTGGCGGACTTCTCACGGACACTGCGGCAGTCAAGGGGACCCCCATGTAGGTGATGACGGATCCGAGGAGGGAATACATTTCAGCGTCGGTACGCGTCTCATCGGGCTTGGGACGGGAGGCATCCTGTGGCCCCCAATTGCTGTCTGTGTAGGTGTCCAGGCGGTCAACGGTAGCCACACGAGGTTGGTCATCGGTGGGCCAGGCCACAATGGCGTTGAGGCAGTCGGCCGGGTCGAAGGAGTCATACGATGGCTCGGCTGGAGGTTGAGTGAAGCGGATCCCCCAATCCATGGTCCCCTTGAGGTACTTGAGGACGTGTTTGGCGCTATCCAAGTGACCCTGTGACGGGTTGTGGAGGTAAGTTGCAAGGAGACACACCGAACCAGTGATATCAGGGCGGGTACTAAGGCTGATCCAGTTCAACCCCCCTACCAGTGACTGGTAATCCTTCACCAGAGTTGGCTTGGACTCCGGGGGTTGGCCATCATGAAGGTTGCGGTCAATGATGTGTCCACTGCGGAAGGGTGTCCTGACAGCGTGAGCGGTGGAGAGGTTGAATTGTTCCAACATGCGGTGGATGTGGCCTTCTTGGGAGCAGTGGACTGTGAGGCGACCATCAGCGGTGCGTCCCCACTCATAGAAGACCCCAAGGTAATACGAGAGATCCCCCATGAAGTCAATGACTAGCCGTTTTCCCAGTTCCTGTTCGAACCACAATTCAGTGGCGTCATCGGTCCCAAAATACATGCAGTCGTCCACGTAGGTACCAAAGTAGATGGTGCCACCAGTGGGAGATTGTCCGATGAAGGCGCAGGGTTCATGAGTGCACATGGTGAGGCCGATATCCAGGAGGACGGCCTTGAAGGTTTGGTACCAGTGGCGGGGGCTACGTCGGAGGCCATAGAGGGTCTTCTTGAGGCGCCAGTACGTTCCAGGGGCCGAATAAGGGCACCCACGGGGTGGAATGCACACGCAGATTTCGTCCTCAGGGAGAGTGGGATGGCAGAAAGCATTCTTAGCATCACATTGTTTGACGCGGCGTCCCTTGGAGACTGCCAGTCCGGTGAGAGTGCGAATGGTGTGTTTCATGAGCACAGGGGCGAACAGATCGTTCTTGGTCCAGTACCGCTCTTCCGCATTGCCCATCACCACGGTTCGAGACTTGGCACGAACTGGGTTCCCGGCTCCATCAGTTTTGACGGTGTGGATGCACATGGTGGGAATGGCGGTAATGTTGTGCTTGGCTTTCAATCGTTGATATTCCGCCTCAAGGATAACCTCGTAGGTGTCCAAGGAAATGAGGCCATTGCGTTCTTCGTCATATGACTCCAGCCAGATGGGGTAGTCTGGGTGATCCCGGTCCTTGAGGGCCTGCCAAAGAAAGCGGGGACAGGGGGCAGTGAGGTTCCTAGCTGAGACGTGCCGGGCGTGTCCGCGGAAGTGAGCTCCGGAGCGTGTGCCGGTGGTGGTACCTAGACTGCCGGTGAAGGGCCTGGTCCAATCGCGTCCGGATGCGGGGTCGCTTGCGGCATTGGG
>NZ_JBOFLJ010000044.1:0-1174 GCF_051657805.1 Aeromonas sp.
GTATGTACTAGTACCCACACTAGAGAGCGAGTAAAGTACGATACTCACTCGCTTGTAGCATTTGTACTGTATGATTGATTCTCCAGCAGAGACCGGCTCACAGGACAGGCTGACAGACCGCGGCGCATGCGAGCCAGTCGTTTCGCCAGCTCGCTTGCACACTCGTCCCAGTAGGAGTTCAGTAGCCACCTCACTCCAATGCCAGCCAGCCTTCTTCCTGCAGCTGAGAGGCTAAAAGCATGAGCCTTGGCTGCTTGCAGCCATTCCTCTTTTCTCTTTGAACACCAACACCTGTTGCTGTCCAAAGAGGTGCTTTTCGCCGTCGTAGTCGATTATCTTGTCGCTGTCTGTTTCGCAGTCAGCGCCCGTGATCGATCTCCTCGGCCATCAGCACTGTTGTGTTCTTCGCCCTTTGCCCTTTCTCTTCTCTCCTTGTGGTTCTTGTTTCCGATCCTCACCATGAAGTTCGATGCTGCTGCCACGGCCGCGCTCTTCGAAGAAGGCGTCGTCGGACACGAAGCGATCCAGGCCCTGCGTCTCCCAGCGGACTTGTTCCCTGCCGACTCTACCTGGAATCAATTCCCCGACCTCTCCGTTGAAGAACAGCAGCGTCTTCGTGGCTATTCCTTCGGTTACCCGGTGGCTTCTACAGCCGTCAAAGAGAACCCATTATCCGCCCCAGCCCCTGGTGCTCGCCGCTCCGCGTTTATCTCGGCCAACGCGAGCGCCATCCGCTACTCTCCGAATCATCGCATCTGGACAGCGGAAGACGTCTACGCCTCTCACCAACGCCGCCCCACCGGTTGCTCTCTCATGGTCATTCGCGTCCCCACTTCCCTCACTGCCTTTTCCGAACCTTTTCTGCTCGTGACGGGTCCGATGACCACCCCCTTTTTGGGATACTCTCTCCCCACGCCCAACTTGTTCCAGCTCAAGGAGGACTCTCCTCCTCTCTGCATCCACGGCGACATTCCCCTACCCGGGCACATGCATCCGACCATGGTGTCCGCGTCGGCTTCCCCCCGCGACTGGCTCAGCGCCAACGACCACCCTTCCCCGCTGGAGGAGCTTCGCAACAACGGACCTCTGTTCACGATTCTTCAAAGCACCGCCCTTCATCGCACCGTCGTCACCTATGACGCCACTGACGCCATTTGGTCCCGTGTCTCTGCCG
>NZ_JBOFLJ010000045.1:0-1301 GCF_051657805.1 Aeromonas sp.
TGGATGCCCGCCTCAAGGAGGAGGAAACGGTCTACAAGAATGGAGGCCTTGTTGATGGCATCGCCGTCTCCGCCCCCGTTCCTTGTGGCCCTAACCTGAAGTATCCTCCGGTTCCTGGCTCCGGTACACCACCACAGCAGCCTCGCCCTACCCCCGCCGGACGTGCTCAAGCAGCCACCGCAGCCACCGGCTCCCCTGGCAGCTCTCTCCCCGGCACCATGCAGGAAACCCTCTCCCGCTTTGTGGCTACTCACGGCGCCCCCTCTGCTGATGATATATTGGCCACTCAGCGCACCTTCGCCTGCCCTTACTGCCTCCACTTGAAGGCCGACAAGGACCGCAACATTCCCGGATGGCACTTCCTGAACGATTGTCCCAAAGTTCCCTCTTGGTACACCATCACCCACAACCCTGGGAACCGCACACCCCGTGGTCGCACTCCAGCCCGTACTCCCGGTGCTGCCCTCGCCGCCCGCACCCCCACTCCTGGGCCTGCCCCTGGTGGCGGTGCTGTGACCCCGGCTCCGACCCCGGCCTCGGCTCTGCGTGATTCCGCTACTGCTCCCCCGGTCCCCGGTCAATGTAAGCATGTCAGTTGGTGCCCCTCCCTGTCTGCTGCCGGCCGTGACTCACCTGTTTGCGTTGCTGACCATCCTTCCAGCTTAACCGACAGTCCACCTCTGTCACCGGTCAGTAGCGTAACAACTAGTAGTGATGTCCAGTTGCCACCGGCCTCTCCTGTTGCACCTATCGCGCCCGTTCCGGTTCCTGCCGTGGCCGCTCCACCTCCTCCCTTGTTGCCTCCTGCCTTGTCGCCTGGATCTCCCCGGACTCCCGTCGCCCTCCACGCCTACGCCTATGGGAATTCCCTTCAGCCTCTCCCCATCCGGTTTCTGGGATCCTCCTATGCGACCACCTTGGCCTTCTCTCCGGAATCCAGTATCTGTATCGACTCCGGGGCCACTTACTCCATGACTCCCTCCCTGGCTGACTTTGTGTCCTATACCACTGTCTCCGACACCTTCATCACCGCGGCCAATGGAGAATCCATGCCCGTTGCCGGTCAAGGTACTGTGCGACTCCTCCTTGGGGACAAGATCGTGGAAGAACATGGCTGGCTCCACCTTCCTGGTATCGCCATGCGCCTCAAGTCCGTCCGGATGCACTGCCGTCTTCACCCTGATGCTTTCTTCCTTGCTTCTAATGAGGAAGTCATTTTGGGATACCCCACCTTTAATCTCCACATCGATGACAAAGAGGACGTGGTCTTACCCTGCTCACCTGCCCCCCTGGCAGCGTCC
>NZ_JBOFLJ010000046.1:0-30131 GCF_051657805.1 Aeromonas sp.
GCGATACGACCCAGAGTTTTACCTTCTGCGTCCACAATGTACCAGTCACGTTTTACGGTTTCTGGCTTGGCAACGAAAGTTTTCATTAAGTTAAACCCAATTACCTGTTACAGACCCAATTGCTTATGGGGGCTCTCCCACAAACAACAAACGATGGCCTACCTGTACCCCTTCGAATACAAGTAAAGCTTAAAGTGTTGCTGTCTTATCGACAGCTGTAACGTGGGCCGGGCGATTATAAGTGAAGTTGCCTTAAATATCACCTGCTAATTTCACTGCCATGAAGCTAGCAAATGTCGCCCGGCCCTACCTGCCGCAGATGCCCATCCGACTGGCAGGCGCGGTATTGTGACTAAGGAAGGTGCACTCTGGCAAGGTATTCGTGCGATTGCATCTCCTGAAGCCGGGAAAGGCAGCGCTTGAATTCGAAATTCAGCAGACCCTCTCCATAGAGCTCGGCCATGGGTACGGCCGCCGACAGGATGAGTTTCACGTGCCGCTCGTAGAACTCATCCACCATGGCGATGAAACGACGGGCTGCATCATCCGTCCCCATCCCCATTGGCTGTACATTCGCCAGCAAAACGGTGTGAAACTCCCGGGCCAGCTCTATGTAGTCCCCCTGGGAGCGGGGGGTGCAGCAGAGCTGCTCGAATTCCATGTAGAGCACCCCCTCCCCCTGCCCGAGCGCACTCAGTTGGCGATGATTGACCTCCAGCATGGCCGGGCTCGCCTGCCCCAGACCGGTCAGCTGGCCGAAGTAGCGGTCCAGGTTGCACTTGGCCTGCGCATCCAGAGGGAAGTGATAGATCTCGGCCTGCTCCAGGGTGCGCAGCCGATAGTCCACCCCCCCATCCACATTGAGGATCTCGCAATGGCGCTCGATGAGCTCGATGGCGGGCAAGAAGCGGGCCCGCTGCAGGCCGTTGCGATAGAGATCCTTGGGCGGGATGTTGGAGGTCGCCACCAGCACCACCCCGTGGCCAAAGAGTTCCTGGAACAGGGTGCCCAGCAGCATGGCGTCCGTGATGTCGGAGACGAAGAACTCGTCGAAGCAGATGACATCCGTCTCATCCGCCAGCTTGCTGGCGATGAGCTTGAGGGGATCGGCCTGGCCGGTCAGCCCCTTGAGTTCATCATGGATCCGGTGCATGAAGCGGTGGAAGTGAATGCGCAGTTTGCGCGTCCCCGGCAGGCTCTCGAAGAAAGTATCCATCAACCAGGTCTTGCCTCGGCCCACTCCGCCCCACATATAGAGTCCAAGGATGGGGGCCGACGGCCTGGTTTTTTGCAGCCAGCCGAACAGGCCACGGGATCTGGTCGGAGTCGGGCTGGCGCACAAATCCTGATAGAGTCGTTCCAGCCTGGCCACGGCCATCGCCTGGGCCGGGTCGGCCAAAAAGCCGGGACGCTGCAAATCCTGCTGGTATTTTTGCTGCGGGGTCATCCTGTAAACCGCCTCCAAGTCCCTGAATGAAGGACAAAATAGTATCACGCCCTCGGGGCGCACGGTATAGTGCCATCGAGGCATAGCGGCCACTCCGGCCGTCTCAACACTCATCGATTTAGCTGTAACAAGGAGCATCTATGACTCTGTTAAACGGGATCCTGCTGGCGGTAGCCGCTCTCATCATCGGCGTTCTGGTCGGTCGCTTCACTGTCCGCAGCCGGGATGCCGGGCGCCTGGAGCAGGAGCTGAAAAAAGCCCACAAGGAGCTGGAAAGCTATCAGGGCCAGATCAACACCCACTTCGCCGACAGCGCCGCCCTGATGGAGCAGCTGGCCGATCAATACCAGACCCTCTATCGCCATATGGCCGAGCAGAGCAAGTTCCTGGCCAAGGTACAGGAGCCGCTGTTCCGCGAGCCCCAGGCCGAAGAGGTGAAGGACGAGTCAGCCAACGAGGAACCGGGTCTGCCCCCCCGTGACTACGCGGGAGCCTCCGGCCTGCTCAAGCAATCCAGCTAGTTCCTGGTGGAACTTATTACGCCTTATCGTGGTCAGACCTTGACGATTGCACTGCAACTTTTTCTGGGAGCTGTTTCTCATATGCGTAAATCTCTTTCTGTATTCAGTGTCTTAGCCCTCAGTGTCGGTATCGCCCTGTCTGCGGCGCCAGCGCAAGCTGCCCTGCCCCTGCTGGCGAACAACCAGGAGATGCCGAGCCTGGCCCCCGTCCTCGAGCAGGTCACCCCTGCCGTGATCAACATCTCCGTCTCTGGCAAGAAGATCACCCGCCAGCGCCTGCCCGAACAATTCCGCTTCTTCTTCGGCCCCAACATGCCTGACGAGCAGGTGAGCGAGCAGCCCTTCCAGGCACTGGGCTCCGGCGTCATCATAGATGCGAAGAAGGGCTATGTGATCACCAACGCCCACGTGGTTCACGAGGCGGACGAGATCAAGGTCAATCTGAAGGACGGCCGTGAATACGCCGCCAAGAAGATAGGCGAGGACAAGCAGTCCGACATCGCCCTGCTGCAGATCAAGGCCGACGACCTGGTACAAATCAAGTTCGCCGATTCCGACGACCTGCGGGTGGGTGACTATGCGCTCGCCATCGGCAACCCGTTCGGCCTGGGCCAGACCGTCACCTCCGGCATCGTCAGTGCCCTGGGTCGCAGCGGCCTCAACATCGAAAACCTGGAGAACTTCATCCAGACCGATGCGGCCATCAACTCCGGCAACTCAGGTGGCGCCCTGCTCAACCTGCGCGGCGAGCTGATCGGCATCAACACCGCCATCCTGGGCCCGAACGGCGGCAACATCGGCATCGGCTTCGCCATCCCGTCCAACATGGTGCGCGACCTGTCCGAGCAGATCGTCAAATACGGTGAAGTACGCCGCGGCCAGCTGGGGATCACCGGCACCGAACTGACCACGGACATCGCCAAGTCCTTCGGTTACAACAAGAAGGACGGTGCCTTCGTCAACCAGGTCATGCCCGACTCCGCCGCCGCCAAGGCCGGCATCAAGGCGGGCGACATCATCGTCAGCATCGATGGCAAGGCCATCCGCTCCTTCGGTGAGCTGCGCGCCAAGATCGCCACCATGGGTGCCGACAAGCAGGTCGCCCTCGGCCTCATCCGCGACGGCAAGGAGCAGACCGTCAAGGTCACCCTGAAGAAGGCGGATGACAGCGAGATCCTCGCCAGCGCCCTGCACCCGGCACTGGAAGGGGCCAAGCTCAGCACCACCAGCGACCCCGTCAGTGGCGTGGCCGTCGCCGATATCGATCCGCGCTCCCCTGCCGCCGCCTCCGGCCTGCAGAAGGGCGACATCATCATCGGGGTCAACCGCCTGCGCATCAACACTCTGGGTGAATTGACCAAGGCGTTGAAGGACAAGCCGGAAGTGCTGGCGCTGAACATCCAGCGCGGCGATTCCTCCCTCTATTTGGTGATCCGTTAAGCCTCTCACACCCGCGGCAACCGCCGCGGGTGATTTTTATCCACCGATGATGTTATTCTCTGCGCGCAGCATGTACGGATGAGAATGACATGAAAATCCCACCTTTGATCAGCTACTTGGGCAAGTCTGTCGCCTTCGGTCTCACCGTCGCGGCACTCCTGTTGCTGCTGTTCCCCAATTTCCGCGGTGGTGCCCAGTTACCTGGCCTCATCACCAATGCCCGCGAGCTGAGTTTCTCCTACGCAGCCCATCGCGCCGGCCCCGCCGTCGTCAACATCTACACCCGCAGCTTCGCCGGCAATCGCGGCGAGAAGGCCGAGCTGAGGCCCCAGGGCCTGGGATCCGGGGTCATCATGAGCTCCCGTGGCCACGTGCTGACCAACTACCACGTCATCGCCGATGCGGACCAGATCATCGTCGCGCTGCAGGATGGCCGGGTCTTCAGTGCCGAGCTGGTCGGCTCCGACAAGCTGACCGACCTCGCGGTGCTCTACATCGAGTCGGACAACCTGCCGGTGATCCCCCAGGATCCCGACCGCCTGCCGGACGTGGGGGACGTGGTGCTCGCCATCGGCAACCCCTACAACGTCGGCCAGACCATCACCCAGGGCATCATCAGCGCCACCGGCCGCATCGGCCTCTCCAGCATGGGACCGGACAGCAATGGCCGGCAGGATCTGCTGCAGACCGATGCCGCCATCAATGAGGGCAACTCGGGTGGGGCCCTGGTCAATGGCCGCGGGGATCTGGTGGGCATCAACACCGCCGCCTATCACCTCAACGGCAACCAGGAGAGCTACGGCATCAGCTTCGCCATCCCCTACAAGCTGGCCAAGCGCATCATGGACGAGCTGATCGCCAACGGCCGGGTCATCCGCGGCTACCTCGGCATCTCCAGCGTCGAGATCAACCCCATAGTCGCGCGCATGATGAACCTCGGTGACCTGCAGGGCCTGGTGGTGGAGAGCCTGGATCCGACAGGGCCGGCCAGCAAGGCAGGCCTCAAGCGCGGTGACGTGCTACTCAAGGTCAACGGCGAGGCCATCAGCGGGGTACGCGCCGTCATGGACAAGATCGTCGAGAGCCGTCCCGGCACCAAGCTGCGCATCTCCGTCATCCGCAATGGCAAACCCCTGGACGTGGACGTCATCATCGAGGAAGACGTGCGCTACCAGAACCTGCCCGCCAGCGGTGCGGCCTCGACCAGCTAAGCCCGCGCTTCTACTGAAAACAGGGCCCCTATGGCCCTGTTTTCATTTCCGCCTCTCTCCCTTTGCGTGAGGCGACTCACAATTCCACATCCCGCCCGTCATCAGGATCCAGGCCCCAAAGTGCGGCGCCGATCACGCTCGCCCGGCGCCAGGCCCCCCTTTTTGCCCCTCTGAACCACAAAAACGCCCGCTTTGGGTCTGCTTCCCGGGGGGATTTCCAGTTCGAATCGGAAAAAAGCTGCCTCCTCCATACTGCTTTGCCCCCTTAGGGTAGGGTCATTCCTTCTGCCAGCCTTGGAGAGCAGACCTTGAAGACCAACCCCGACAGCCCCCTGACTCCGGACAGCCCGGACCTGTTGCGCAAGACAGACTTGACCCTGGCCCGCATTTATCCCCTGCTGGCCGAGCAGGGCATATTCCCGAACGAGGTGCAGCGGCAGATGCTGGCCTCCCACGTCAAAGCCATGGTGTGGCGCTCCTACAGCGGGGAAGCCCTGCCGGAAGTCGATCTCAGCCTGTTTGACGAGATCTCCCCCCTCTCCCTGCGACTGGCCGAACAGGTCGTCGCCTGGCTGGATAAGCTGGCCTACGAAGAGGCCCATCTGTTGTCCGTCCATTTCGAAGTCGCCAAAGAAAATGAACTCAGTTCAGTACTGAACCCTTAATCAAGGAGATACCTGTATGTCAGCCATCAAACTCGTGATTGGAGATCGTCTCGGCAAGGGCCAGAAAGTGGGGGCAGGCGCCGAAGCCGCCGGTGCCAGCGTCACCGTCATCCCCGGCATGGCCGCCGACATGAAGCTCGGTGATGTGATGAACAAGGAGCAGGCGGATCTCGGCATCTCCTTCTGCGGCAGCGGCGGGGCCGGCGCCATCACGGCCCAGACCAAGTACGGCTACAAGTGCCGCTACGGCATGCGATCCATCGAGGAGGGCGTCACCGCCATCAACGAAGGCTGCGTGGTGCTGGGCTTCGGCTTCATGGACAAGGAAGAGCTGGGCCAGAAGCTGATCGAAGCCTTCGCCAAGAAGCACGGTCGCGCCTGATGAAAGAACACTTCACCACCCAGGTCATCGTCAACGGCAAGGGGGCGACTCGCCAGCAGGCGTTCGCCGCCGCCCTCAGCCAGGTGCAACCCACGCTGCTCAAGGGCAGCCAGCACGTCATGCTGCGGCTCGAACCGGTCGAGGTTCAGGTCCTCAAGGCCGAGGAGTCGGTCCGGGTGGAGAAGTTTCTGTTCTTCTTCCTGCCGCGCCAGCGCCGTGAGTTCCGCGTCCAGCTGGAGATCGCCGTCAAGGTCACCAGCCTGGACGTGGACAAGGTGGATTTCAGCCTGGTTTAACCCACAAAAAGGACACGTTGGATGTTTCTAATCATTCTTTTCAAATCGTTGATCATCGGCGGCCTGGTGGGCGTCGGTGTCGGGGCCGGCGCGGCGCGGATGTTCCACGCACCGACGGTGCAGGGCATGGGGGCCTTCCGTACCCTGGGCGAGCTCAACTCCTGTGAGGGGGACCCGGCGTCACACTTCTCCTTCGGTCTTGGCTTCTTCTTCAACGCCTGGGCCTCCACGGTGGCGGCAGGGGCCTTCACCCAGGACGTGGATCACCGCATCCTGCCAAACTGGGGTGCCGCGGCCTTGATGATCAAGAACCGGGATCTCGCCACCACCCTGCACGATCCCAGGAAGATGGCCATCGCCTGCGGCATCATAGGTGCCATCGTCGTCGCCTTCCTCAACAGCACGGCCGCCGCAGTCCCCGCCGCCCTGCAGGTCACCGCCGTCAAGGTGCTGGTGCCGGCCGCCAACCTCCTGGTCAACACCGTCATGCCGGTGATCTTCTGGCTGGCCGCCATCGAGGCGGGCAAGAAGTCCGGCTTCTGGGCCACCATCTTCGGCGGCATGGCTCAGCTCATCATGGGCAACGCCGTTCCCGGCCTGGTGCTCGGCATCCTGATCGGCAAGGGCGTCGAAGAGAGCGGCTGGAACCATGTCACCCGCGTGATGATGGCGGCCATAGCGCTGCTGTTCGTGCTGAGCGGATTCTTCCGTGGCTTCGACATGAAACTGATCGAGTCCTTCCACATGGGGATCCCCCTGTGGCTGGAGAATGTCCACAACCTGATGAGCGGCAAATAAGGGCTATCCCATGGATGAGAAACTGAGAAACAACTTCTGGTATGCGGACTGGTCCTTCCCTATCTTCGTCGGCCTGCTGTCGGCCGGTGTCTTTGCCGGAACCCACATGTTCTACCTGTACGGGGTCGGCGCCTTCAACGAGGTAGCCTTCGTCGCCATGCTGAAAGCCGGCATGGACACCGGTGCCTATGGCGCGGTCGCCGCCTTCGGCGCCAGCTTCCTGTTCGCCCGCATCATCGAAGGCTCCCTGGTGGGGATCCTGGATATCGGCGGCGCCATCCAGACCGGTGTCGGCCTGGGGGTTCCCGCCCTGCTGCTGGGCGCCGGCATCGTCTACCCGGTGGAGAACTTCACCGCCTCCCTGGTCACCGGCATGGGCATTGGCCTGGCCATCGGCTACGTGATCATCCTGGCGCGCAAGTTCACCATCAACCAGAGCAACTCCACCTATGGGGCGGATGTGATGATGGGGGCTGGCAACAGCTCGGGACGCTTCCTCGGCCCCCTGATCATCCTCTCCGCCATGGGGGCTTCCATCCCCATCGGTCTGGGTTCCCTGCTGGGGGCGCTGCTGTTCTACATCTGGAACAAGCCCATCACAGGCGGCGCCATCCTGGGTGCCATGCTGCTAGGCACCTTCTTCCCGATAGCCCTTGCATAAACACCGGCCGCCCCGCGGGGCGGTCTTCTAGAGGCCAGCACCATGTATGACTTCATCATCAGAGCGGGACGCCAGGGAAATGGCGAGCTCATCGACATCGCCATTCTGGACGGCAAGATAGCGGCCATGGGCGCTCTCCCCGCCACGGCCGAGGCAAGACAGACCCTGGATCTGGCGGGACAGACCTATGTGAGCGCAGGCTGGATCGATGGCCACACCCACTGCTATCCCGCCTCCCCCATCTATCACGACGAACCGGACAAGGTGGGAGTCGAATCAGGGATCACGACCGTCATCGACGCGGGCAGCACGGGGGCCGACGACGTGGATGCGTTCCAGCGGCTGGCCGCGGACTGCAAGACCCGGGTTCACGCCCTGCTCAACATCTCCCGCATCGGCCTGCTGCGCCAGAACGAGCTGGCCAACCCGGCCGACATAGACCCGGCCCTGGCCCAGGCGGCCATCCGCCGCCACCCTGGCTTCATCGTCGGCATCAAGGCCCGCATGAGTGGCAGCGTGGTGGGGGAGAATGGCTTGCAGCCCCTGCGCATCGCCAAGCAGATCCAGCGCGACAACGGCGACCTGCCGCTGATGGTGCACGTGGGCAACACGCCGCCGGATCTGGACGAGATCGTCGCCCTGCTGGGACAGGGAGACCTGCTGACCCACTGCTTCAACGGCAAGCCGAACCGCATCCTGACACCGGCCGGTGAGCTGCGTCAGGCGGTGCGTGACGCCATGCAGCGGGGCCTGCGCCTCGACATCGGCCATGGCGGCGCCAGCTTCAGCTTCGAGGTGGCGGAGCACGCCATCCGCCAGGGGATTTTGCCCCACACCATCAGCTCGGACATCTACTGCAAGAACCGCATCAAGGGCCCCGTCTACAGCCTGGCCCACGTGATGTCGAAGTTTTTCGTCATCGGCATGAGCCTGGAGCAGGTGCTCGCCTGCGTCACCCATCAGGCCGCCGATGCCCTGCGCCTGCCCGGCAAGGGGCGACTCGAGGTGGGGGCCGATGCCGACCTAACCCTGTTCGATCTGGCCAAAGGCCAGACCCTGTTCACGGATACCGAGGCACAATCGCGCAGCGGCGACCTGCAACTGCTTCCCCTCGCCACCCTGGTGGGTGGCGATCTGGTTCTGACTCACTATGGGAAATCACACCATGCCTTCTGTTTATGAGAAATATCGGCTCAAACCCGTTATCAATGCCTCCGGGCGCATGACCATACTCGGCGTATCCACCCCGGAGCAGGAGGTGGTCGAGGCGGTCAACTTCGGCCTGGGTCACTACTTCGAGGTGAAGGATCTGGTCAACAAGACAGGAGCCTATCTCGCCAGCTTGCTGGGGGTGGAAGATGCGGTCGTGGTCTCCTGCGCCAGCGCCGGTATCGCCCAATCGGTGGCGGCCGTGATAGTGCGCGGTGACGCCTATCGCCTCGAGCAGCTGCACGCCCATGCCCACCATGTACCGAGCGAGATAGTGCTACCCAAGGGTCACAACGTGAACTTCGGCGCCCCAGTCGGCACCATGGTCAACCTGGGGGGCGGCAAGGTGGTGGAAGCCGGCTATGCCAACGAATGCTCCCCCGCCCAACTGGCCGCCGCCATCAACCCCAACACCGCCGCCATCCTCTACATCAAGTCTCACCACTGCGTGCAGAAGAGCATTCTTTCGGTAGCCGAAGCCGCCGAGGTCGCCAAGGCCCATCAGTTGCCGCTCATCGTCGATGCGGCAGCGGAAGAGGACCTGCGTCTTTACTACCAACAGGGGGCCGATCTGGTCATCTACAGCGGCGCCAAGGCCATCGAGGGGCCCACCAGCGGCCTGGTGCTCGGCAAGGCCCAGTATGTGGAGTGGGTCAAGCAGCAGGCGAACGGCATAGGTCGTGCCATGAAGGTGGGCAAGGAGGGGATCCTCGGCCTGACCCACGCCATCGAGCGCTATCTGGAGAAGGAAAGAGAGAGCGGCGCCGCCATGGTGAGCAAGATGACCCCCTTCATCGATCGCCTCAACCAATTACCCGGCGTCACCGCCAGAGTGGTGTGGGACAGCGCGGGGCGCGACATAGCCCGCACCGACATCGCCTTCGACCATGAGCGCCTCGGCATGACCACGGTCCAGGTGGTGGCTCGCCTGCAGCAGGGCAGCCCCGCCATCTACTGCCGCGGCTACAAGGCCAACGAGGGCCATATCGAGATCGATGTGCGCAGCGTCAGCCCGGCCCAACTCGACCAGATCCACGCGGCCATAGCCCAACTCACCCAGGAGAACCACTGATGTCTCTCATTCCGAACTACTACCACGACCGCGTCTGCCTCAACGTGCTGGCCGGATCCAAACAGAATGCCGTCGACGTCTATGAGGCGGCCGAGGGCCATGTGCTGGTCGGCGTGCTTTCCAAGAACTACCCGGATGTCCCTGCCGCCGTCGCCGACATGCGCGAGTATGCCGCGCTCATCGACAATGCCCTCTCCATCGGCCTGGGGGCGGGGGATCCCCGTCAGTCCGCCATGGTGGCCGAGCTGGCCGGCCTGCTGCAGCCCCAGCACGTCAACCAGGTCTTCACCGGGGTCGGAGCCAGCCGGGCGCGGCTCGGTCAGTCCAAGAGCCTGGTCAACGGTCTCGTCTCCCCCACCGGCACCCCCGGCATGGTGAAGATCTCCACCGGCCCCCTCAGCGCCGGCCAGGCCGACGGCCTAGTGCCCGTCGATACCGCCATCGCCATGCTCAAGGACATGGGCGGCAGCTCGGTCAAGTTCTTCCCCATGGGGGGTCTGGCGTGCCGTGACGAGTATCAGGCGGTGGCCGAGGCCTGTGCTCGCCACGGCTTCTGGCTGGAACCCACCGGCGGTATCGATCTCGACAACTTCGAGGAGATAGTTCAGATCGCCCTGGACGCCGGGGTCGAGAAGGTGATCCCCCATGTCTACAGCTCCATCATCGATGGCGAGGGCCAGACCCGTCCCGAGGATGTGCGTACCCTGCTCACCATGGTGAAACAGCTGCTGGCGTGACGATGACCACGGCACCGGTCCAACCTCTGGCCGGTGCCTGGCTTGTTGATGATTCAGTCTGTTAACATTCTTCTTCCCCCCGCGACAGGAGTCTCCTCTTTCCATGACCAAGCTGCCCCACCCCAGACTCCATCAGTTGCTGACCCAACTCCACGCCGAGGCCTTGCCGCAGGAGGAGCTGGCCCGTCGCCTCAATGTCTCCACCCGCACGGTGCGCACCGACGTGGCAACCCTCAACGAGCTGATCGCCACCCACGGCGCCCACCTCATCCACCAGCGCGGCAGTGGCTATCAACTCAAGATTTACAATCAGGGGCTGTTTGACGAGCTGCTGGCGGCGCAGGAGCAGGAGACCAGCCTGCCTCGCACCAGTCGGGAGCGGGTGCTGCATCTGCAACTGCTGCTGCTCACCGCCGAGCAGGGGATCAAGCTCGATGAGCTGGCGGATACCTGGTATCTGAGCCGGGCGGCGCTGCAGGGGGATATGGCGGAAGTGAGGGAGCGGCTGACCCATTTCGGGCTCAGTATCGACAGCAAGCCGCGCCTCGGCATGCGTATCCAGGGGGAGGAGACGGCCATCCGGGCCTGCCTCACCCAGTTGCTCTACCGGGAGCAGACCCGCAACAGCCCCTTGCAGGGCTTGTTGCCGAACCTCTGCCCCAGCAAGACTCTGGAAATCATCGGCAACCGGATCCACGCCCAGCTGGGTCGCCATCAACTCAGGCTGGCCGATGAGAGCCTGCAGCAGCTCACCATCTACTGCGCCGTGGCCCTGCTGCGCCAGGCGGCTGGCCATGAGCTGCTGACCTTTAGCAGCGAGGATCTGACCGCCCCCCTCACCGCCGTGGCCCGCGACATCTATGGGGAACTGCCCACCCTCACCCGACCCGGCGAGCCCGAGGTCAATGGCCTCGCCATCCAGATCCAGGCCCGGCTCATTACCGACACCCCGCAGCTCAGCCCGGCCATGGCCGCCGAGAGCGCCCAGCTGGTGGAACACCTGCTGGACTACATCCACCAGCATTATCCCTATGATCTGCGCCACGACAGCCAGTTGCACAGCGATCTGCTGGCCCATATCAGTGCCATGCTGCTGCGGATCAAATATCAGATAGGCAGCCACAACCCGCTGGCGGATCACATCAAGCAGTACTATCCCCTCGCCTATGACATCACCCTGGCCGCCATCTCCGAGTGGATCAAGCAGACCCCCTATCACCTCACCCATCACGAGATAGGCTACCTGGTGATCCATATCGGGGTCGGGCTGGAGCGCCACTATGACATCGGCTACAGCCGCCCATCCCAGGCGCTGCTGCTGTGCGATGCAGGCAATGCCACCTTCCGGGTGCTGGAGGCGAGGATCAGGCGGGAATATCCCCAGTTGCAGCTGACCAGCCTGGAATCGGTGCGGGACTACGAGGGGCTGGCACGGATCGAGCAGGATTTCGTCATCAGCACGGTCAAGGTGAGCGAGAAGAACGTCCCCGTGGTACAGGTGACCCCCTTCCCGGCCCAGTATCAGCTGGAGCTGCTCGGCAAGCTGGTGCTGGTGGATCGCACCCGCCCCTACCTGCTCGACAAGTACTTCGACGCCGACCACTTCATGGTGATCGATGAGCCCATCAGCCAGTCGGCCCTGTTCGCGCGAGTCTGCGATCGGCTGGAAGCGGAAGGCCTGGTGGAAATGGGGTTCAGGGGATCCTTGCAGGAGCGAGAGCGCATCGTCTCCACCATGCTGGGAGATGGCATAGCCCTGCCCCACTCCCTCGGCCTCTTGGCCCGCCGCACCCTGGTGTACACGGTGCTGGCGCCCCAGGGCATCGACTGGGGCAATGGCGAGACCGCCACCCTCATCTTCCTGCTGGCCATCGCCAAGGCGGACTACGAGGAGGCAATGGGCCTCTACGACCTCTTCCTGACCCTGATGAACGAAAAAGCCAGCAAGAATTTGCTGGCCTGTCGCAGTTTCGCCGGTTTCAAGGCGCTGGCGCGCACCGGTTCCTAGTCAGAGAGGCGCCTACTCCTCGTTGAAGCCCGAGGTGAACAGCGCCACCACGGCAGCCAGGGCTTCCGCTTCCTCCGGCCCCTCCACCTGCACCTCCACCTGCTTGCCCTGGGCGGAGTCCAGCATCAGCAGACCGATCACGCTGTCCGCATCGGCCTCGACCCCGTCCTCATTGCGCAGCAAGACGTGGGCATCGAATCCCTGCACCAGTTCGAACAGCATCATGGCCGGTCTGGCATGGATACCCAGCTTGTTTTTGACTTCTACCGAGGCGGAAACAGTCATCTGTGCATCCTTCTGTCAGGCTTGCGCCGAGCGTTTGTCCAGGGTGCGGTGGCGGATCTGCACGTTCTTGCCGAGCAGGCGGAACGCACTCGCCAGCCGTTCGGCGATGAACACGGATCTGTGCTGGCCGCCGGTACAGCCGATGCCCACCGTTACATAGCTGCGGTTGTTACGCTCCAGATGGGGCAACCAGGTGCCCAGCATGTTCTCGATCTGCTGGATAAACAGCATGACGTCAGCCTGGCTGGAGAGATAGTTGGCCACAGGCTCGTCCTTGCCGGTAAAGGGCTTGAGCTCGGGGATCCAGTGGGGGTTCGGCAGGAAGCGGGCGTCGAACACGAAGTCCGCATCCTTGGGGATGCCGTATTTGAAACCGAAGGACTCGAACACCAGCACCAGCTCGTTCTCTTTCTTGCCGAGCACCCGGGTCTTGATGAGCTCGCTCAGGTCATGAATGCTGAGGTTGGTGGTGTCGATACGCAGATCGGCGGTGGAGGAGAGCGGCGCCAGCAGGTGGGTCTCCTCCCGGATGGCCTCGTCCAGCGACAGCTTGTTGCGAGACAGGGGGTGCAGCCGGCGACTCTCGCCATAACGCTTGAGCAGGGTAGTGTTATCGGCATCGAAGAAGAAGCTGGAAAACTCCACCCGCCCTTCGTTGCGAACCTGGGCCAGCAGGTTATCCAGCCGATCCGGTTCGGTGGGCAGGTTGCGCACGTCTATGCTGACCGCCAACTTGTCGTACTGGCTCTCCACCGAGACGATCAGCTGGGGCAGCAGATTGACCGGCAGGTTGTCTACGCAGTAGTACCCCAGATCTTCCAGCACCCGCAGGGCGACCGTCTTGCCGGAGCCCGAACGACCGCTTACCACTATTAATTGCATCTTGTCCCCTCACGCCGACCTGGCCGTGCCGTCTCCGGCATCAGGCCGAGGTCATGATCTGATAGAGTTCTTCGTCACTGGTCGCCTGGCGCAACTGGCGGCAGACGGCCTTGTCACCCAGCTTGGATGCCATCAGGGAAAGGGTCTTGAGATGCTGCTTGCACTCGCTTTCCGGCACCAGCAATGCAAAGAGCAGGTCAACCGGTTGATTGTCGATCGAGTCGAAAGGGATGGGTTCGGAGAAGGTCATCAACACAGCCGTCGGCGCGAAGGCATCGTCGATCCGGCCGTGAGGAATGGCGATACCGGCACCGATCCCGGTACTGCCCATTTTTTCCCGCGCCAGCAGGCTTTCAAACAACACCTGACGGGAGGTGCCGAGGCGCTCTGCGGCCAGTTCACTGATGATCTCGAGAGCGCGTTTCTTGCTGGTACAGGGGACCGCACTCTTGGTGCAGTCCCGACTCAGTATGTGTTCAAGTTGCATAGTTATTTTTGATTTAACTTATCTTTATGCTTGATAATCTGTCTGTCCAGCTTATCCAGCAGGGTATCAATCGCAGCATACATGTCGGCATGCTCCGAGTTGGCGAACACCTCGCCTCCGCTGACATGCAGCTTGGCTTCGGCAATCTGGTTCAGTTTTTCGACGCTCAACACCACATGCACGTTGTTGATATGGTCAAAGTGACGCTCGAGTTTGGCAAATTTGTTGTTCACATAATCACGCAGAGCTTCGGTAATCTCGACATGGTGTCCGGTCAGGTTAATTTGCATAACGTCTTCCTTTTGTTTGCCTAAACCAGGCGTTTGCGCTGATTGGATGGCGGGATCAACAAGGATTCACGGTACTTTGCGATCGTGCGTCTCGCCACCATAATACCCTGTTCGGCCAGCAAATCCGCGATCTTGCTATCACTAAGCGGCTTGGCGGGGTTTTCCGCCGTTACCAGCTTCTTGATCAAGGCGCGAATAGCGGTCGATGAGCACTCTCCTCCTCCTTCCGTATTCACGTGACTGGAGAAAAAAAACTTCAGTTCAAAGATGCCGCGAGGCGTATGCATGTACTTCTGGGTCGTCACCCGCGAGATGGTCGACTCGTGCATCTCCACCGCCTCGGCGATGTCGTTGAGCACCATGGGTTTCATGGCCTCTTCCCCATACTCGAAGAAGCCCTGCTGCTGCTCGACGATGCAGCTGGCCACCTTGAGCAGGGTGTCGTTCCGACTCTCCAGGCTCTTGATAAACCACTTGGCCTCCTGCAGGTGGGAGCGGATGAACTGGGTATCCGTGCTGCTGCGCGCATTGCGGGCCATGGCCGCATAGGTCTCGTTGACGCGAATGCGCGGCGCCGAATCCGGGTTGAGCTCCACCACCCACTTGCTGCCTTTCTTGACCACGGAAACATCCGGGATCACGTATTGGGATTCACTCTGGATGACGCCGTTGCCGGGTCTGGGCTCCAGCTGCTGGATAAGGTCCAGTACCTCCTTGAGGTCGCTCTCCTTGAGCCGGGTCTTGCGCGCCAGGGTGCGATAGTCACGGTTGCCGAGCAAATCCATGTGCTCGCTGATCACCTCCCTCGCCTCGTTGAGCCAGGGCAGATCGGACGGGTACTGGCCCAACTGGATCAACAGGCACTCCTGCACGGAGCGGGCGGCGATGCCGAGCGGATCGAAATGCTGCACCCGCTTGAGCACGGCTTCGACCTCATCCAGTTCAACTTCTACCTCTTCACTGCTGACTGCAGCCTGAATATCCTCGAGAGACACCGTCAAATATCCGGATTCGTCGATGGCATCGATGATGGCGAGGGCGATGGCGGCATCCAGATCGCTGAACGGCGTCAGCCGCATCTGCCACAACAGATAATCCTGCAGGTTCTCGGTGGTTTCCCCCTGATAGACGCTCTCCTCCCCATCATGGATGGGGCCGGCGCTCTGGGCCGTCCCGGCCGAGTAGACCTCGTCCCAGGTCGTATCGACGGGCAACTCGTCCGGCATCTTGTCCTGCGCCATGGCGTCGCTAGAATCCAGCTGACTGGCGTCGGCCACCTCGGTCGGATTGGTTTCCTGCGCCTCGCTCTCCTCTTGCTCCAGCAAGGGGTTGTTATCGAGCGCTTGCTGAATTTCCTGCTGGAGTTCCAGCGTGGAGAGCTGGAGCAGACGAATCGCTTGTTGTAATTGTGGCGTCATGGTCAGGGACTGACCGAGACGCAACTGTAATGTCGGCTTCATCTACGTCGGGATATCCTTATGTTCAGCGAGGCAGTCACCTAACAAAAATGAGGGAATGCCCCCTTACTATAGACTGAATTGATCGCCCAAATAGACGCGCTTGACCTGCTCATCGGCGAGGATGTCCGCCGGAGCCCCCTCGGCAATCATCTTGCCGTGGCTGACGATATAGGCCTTCTCGCACACATCCAGCGTCTCGCGAACGTTGTGGTCGGTGATCAAGACCCCCAGGCCACGCTCTTTCAGGTGCTGGATGATTTTCTTGATATCTATGACAGAAATGGGATCCACCCCTGCGAAAGGCTCATCCAGCAGAATAAATCTCGGCTCTGCCGCCAACGCCCGGGCGATCTCGACCCGGCGACGCTCCCCCCCTGACAGGCTCTGACCCAGGCTGTCACGGATATGGGTAATGTTGAACTCTTCCAGCAGTTGCTCGACCTTGTCTTCCCGCTCCTCGCTGCTCAACCCCTTACGGGTCTGCATGACCCCCATCAGGTTGTCGAACACCGACAGGCGGCGGAAGATGGAGGCCTCCTGGGGCAGGTAGCCGATGCCGTTGCGCGCCCGGATATGCATGGGCTGCAGGCTGATGTCCTGATCGTCTATGGTGATGAGCCCGGCATCTCGCTGCACCAACCCCACTATCATGTAGAAGGAGGTGGTCTTGCCAGCCCCATTCGGGCCAAGCAGCCCAACGATCTGGCCGGTGCCCACTTCCAGGCTCACGTCACTGACCACCATGCGACGCTTGTAACTCTTCTGCAAGCCCACTGCTTTTAACACTGCCATGGCTGTTGTTTCCTACTTCTTCTGATCGGCGGGCTTGTCGAAATTCTCGACCTGATCCGGCAGGAACACCGTCTTGACGCGCTGGGTTGGCCCCTTGCTCTCGGCGATCATCTTCTGTTTGACGATGTCGTAGCGAATGAGATCGCCATTGACCTGGCTGTCCTCCTGCTTGAGCTGGCCGTTGCCCGTGATGGTCACCAGGCGGTTCTTCAGCTCGTAGCGGATGCTGTTGCCGTGGGCGTTGACCGGCTTGCCGTTGTCCAGGATCTGGAAGAAGGTGGCCGGGCTGCCGTAGGCGGTCATCACTTCGGCGCCTTTCTCCCCGGAGCGGATCACCACGACCTTGTCGGCCTTAATCTTGATGGTGCCCTGGGTGATGATGACGTCTTCGCTGAAGGTGACGCGGTTGTCCTGCATCTCGGCCACCTGCTTGACCGCGTCCACATAGACCTTCTCGGTGAAGTCGGACTCTTTGGCATTTGCCGCGCCGCACAGCAACAAGGCGGCGAGGGCCAGATTAGCGTTTTTCATTGAAATAAATGGCATGGCCTTTATCCAGTAATTCGAAATATTTACGTTCCAGATGACCCTTGAGGCCTACGCCCTCGGTCTGGAATTCCTGACCCTGAATGCGGATGTGCTGGTTGCTTCTCACGTCCTGGGTCACCATGTCCATCTCCAGGTACTGGGTGTCCAGGGTGGAGATGAAGGAGGCCGGCAACAGGCCATCCAGATGCACCTTGTCCCGCAGGATCACGTTGTCATCGGTATTGAGCACCCCGGTCTCGGCCGTCACCTTCCACTCGGCCTCACCCTTCTCATCGAAGAGGTAGATGACCGGCTTGTTGAAGGTCGCCTGCTCGAGGATCTGGAAATACTCGGCAAACTCAGACTCCAGCCGCTCGGTCCGTTTCCCCTGCTCGTCGAAGCGGGTAGTGACCAGGTTCTTGGCGGTGAAATCAGGCTGATAATTCTCTACCTTGGTGGTCGACTCCGGCGCCAACTCTATGTCACCGAGCTGCCAGGCAGCCAAGGCCACCAAGAAAAGCAGGGCGAACAAAATAGTCTGCTTGTTCATCGCGACGCCTCGGGCTGGAAGTCACCGAGCCCCCGGGCCTGCAAGATGAGATCGCACACCTCGCGCACCGCGCCGACGCCACCACCCAGCCGGGTGACCAGATCGGCGCGGGCCAGCACCAGAGGGTGGGCGTCCGCCACCGCGATGCCGAGGCCGCAGGCCTGCATCACCGGCAGATCTATGGTGTCATCCCCCATGTAGGCCGCCTGCTCGGCGTTCAGCCCCAATTTGGTCAGCAAGGCCTCGAAGTGGGGCAGCTTCTGATCCGCCCCCTGCACCAGGTGTTGCACCCCCAGGCTCTTCATCCGATCGCTGACGATGCGGGAGTTGCGCCCCGTGATGATGGCGATCTCTATCCCGGCGTTGAGCAGGGCACGCATGCCCGCCCCGTCCCGGGTGCAGAAGGTCTTCAATTCTTCGCCGTTGTTGCCCATGTAGATGAAGCCGTTGGAGAGCACCCCATCCACATCGCACACCAGCAGGCGGATCTGTGCCGCCTTCTCGAACTGGCTGCGCGTCACCGGACCATAGAGGGTCGGTACATCTTGCATCAAATCACCCCGGCTTTCAGCAGGTCATGCATGTTGAAGGCGCCCAGCGGCCGCCGCTCCCCATCCACCACCAGCAATCCGTTAATCTTTCTGGTTTCCATCAGCTTGACTGCCTCGGCCGCCATCATCTCAGGCCCTACGGTAACACAGTTGACCGTCATCACCTTGGCGATCGAGGTGTGATGGATATCCACCTGCAGATCCAGGATCCGGCGCAGGTCGCCATCGGTGAAGAGACCGGCCAGCTGGCCCAGCTCATCCACCACAGCCGTCATGCCGAGCCCCTTGCGGCTCACCTCCAGCAAGGCCTGGCTGATGGTGGCATCTATCCCCACCCGGGGCAACAGCTCGCCGCTGTGCATCAGGTCGCCCACCCGCAGCAGCAGGCGCTTGCCCAGCGACCCACCCGGATGAGAGAGGGCGAAGTCGTCGGCGGTGAAGCCGCGGGCCTCCAGCAGGGCCACCGCCAGCGCATCCCCCATCACCAGGGTCGCCGTGGTACTGGAGGTCGGCGCCAGACCCAGCGGGCAGGCCTCCTGCTCGACCCGGATGCACAGGTGCACGTTGGCCTCCTTGGCCATGGTCGAGGCCGGGTTGCCGGTCATGCAGATGAGCGGGATGCCGCGGCGCTTGAGCACCGGCAGCAGAGCTAGGATCTCGTCGCTCTCGCCGGAGTTGGAGATGGCGATGATGAGATCCCCCGCGGAGATCATCCCGAGATCCCCGTGGCTCGCTTCACCCGGGTGGAGGAAGAAGGCGGGCGTCCCCGTGCTGGCCAGGGTCGCGGCTATCTTGTTGCCCACATGGCCCGACTTGCCCATGCCGGTGACCACTATCTTGCCGCCGCAGCGCAACACCATCTCGCAAGCCTTGTCGAAATGCTCGTCGAGGTACTGATAGAGTCCATCAATCGCTTGTTTTTCAATGTCCAGCACCGCGCGGGCACTGCGACGAAAATCGAACAGTTCAGACACTTTTTCAGGCTTTACAGACATAAAGGCACGGCTCCGGACCGAAATTTGCTGCGGGATTATAAAAAAGTCTGCCGAGATAAGCGAATCGGATGCGGGGCCACCAACTTGCTGACGTACCTTGTTACATAAAACTGTCGCGCTTTTGGGGGAGATCTGCGCTCAATAGTTGTTCCTTGATGTTGCTTAGACCTAGACTAGCCCATAAAATTCGCTCTTCTTTTATACCGGATGGACAATTGTTTGAACAATGACCTGATCACCATCTCCGACCTGACCTTCAGTCACGGAGACAGGCTGCTGTATGACGGGATCAACCTGACCATCCCCCGTGGCAAGGTCACCGCCGTCATGGGGCCGAGTGGCATCGGCAAGACCACCTTGCTGCGGCTGATAGGTGGCCAGTTAAAGCCTGAATCGGGTCACATCCTGTTTGACGGGGAAGACATCCCCACCCTCTCCCGCTCCCGCCTGTACGAGGTGCGCAAGCGGATGAGCATGCTGTTCCAGAGCGGCGCCCTGTTCACCGGCATGACGGTGTTCGACAACGTGGCCTTCCCGCTGCGGGAGCACTCCGGCCTGCCGGAGGAGCTGATCCACACCATCGTCATGATGAAGCTGCAGGCCGTGGGGCTGCGTGGCGCCGCCAGGTTGATGCCCTCGGAGCTCTCCGGCGGCATGGCGCGCCGGGCCGCCCTGGCCCGTTCCATCGCGCTGGATCCGGATCTCATCATGTATGACGAGCCCTTCGTGGGCCAGGATCCCATCACCATGGCGGTGCTGGTCAAGCTGATCAAGGATCTGAATGATGCCCTCGGCATCACCTCCGTCATCGTCACCCACGACGTGAAAGAGGTGCTGAGCATCGCCGACTACGCCTATATCATCGCCAACCGCAAGGTGGTGGCGCACGGCACCCCGGCAGAGCTGCGCGAGGAACGCAATCCCGAGGTCGAGCAGTTCCTGCGTGGATTGCCTGACGGTCCTGTTCCGTTTCATTTTCCGGCAGGCGAACTGCTACAGGATCTCTGATGTTGATAAGCCAAGTAAGCAAGTTGGGCCGGGTCGGCGTGCGTTTCATCAACGCCATCGGTCGCGCCACCATCATGCTGTTTCATGCGCTGGCGGGTCGCCCGCAACCACGCAAGCACTTCCCCCTGCTGATCCAGCAGCTCTATGTGGTGGGGGTACAGTCCGTCGCCATCATACTGGTGTCCGGCCTCTTCATCGGCATGGTGCTCTCCTTGCAGGGCTATAACGTATTGAAGGATTTCGGGGCCGAGCAGAGCCTGGGGCCCCTGGTCTCCCTCTCCCTGCTCCGTGAGCTGGGACCCGTGGTCACCGCTCTCTTATTCGCCGGCCGTGCCGGTTCAGCCCTGACCGCCGAGATAGGCCTGATGAAGGCCACCGAGCAGCTCTCCAGCCTGGAGATGATGGCGGTGGACCCCCTGCGCCGGGTGGTGGCACCGCGCTTCTGGGCCGGGGTCATCAGCATGCCGCTGCTGGCCTTCATGTTCAGCCTGATCGGCATCTTCGGCGGCAAGCTGGTCGGTGTCGACTGGCTGGGGGTGGACGAGGGCAGCTTCTGGTCCGCCATGCAGGCGTCCGTCGACTGGCAGGATGACATCATGCAGGGGGCCATCAAGAGCGTCATCTTCGCGCTGGTCGTCACCTGGATTGCGCTTTTCAATGGCTATGATGCCAAGCCGACCTCGGCCGGGATCAGTCAGGCGACCACCCGTACCGTGGTCCACTCATCCCTGGCCGTGCTCGGTCTGGATTTTATACTCACCGCAGTCATGTTTGGATAAGGTAAAGATGAAGTTCAGCAAAGTAGAATTCCTGGTTGGCGCCTTCATGCTGGCTGGCATCGCCGCCATTCTGGCATTGGCCCTGCAAGTGGCGGGTTTGAGTTTCAAACCGGAAGGAGAGACCTATACCCTGCGCGCCCATTTCGATAATATCGGCGGCCTGAAAGTGCGCTCGCCGGTCAAGGTTGGCGGCGTGGTCGTCGGCCGGGTCAGTGACATCACGTTGGACGCCAAGACCCAGGTCCCCGTGGTCTCCTTGCTGATGCAAAAAGAGGCCGGTGAGTTTGCCGATACCAGCACCCTCTCCATCCTGACCTCAGGCCTGCTCGGTGAGCAGTACATCGGCCTGGCGCCGGGTTTCAGCGATGAGGAGATGGGTACCAGCATGCTCAAAGATGGCGACATGATCGCAGACACCAAATCAGCCATAGTGCTGGAAGATCTGATTGGCAAGTTCCTCTACAGCCAGTCGTCTCCGGCCACCAATCCGCCTGCAAGCAAGGAGTAACCATGTTCAAGAAAATCGCCCTGTTGCTGGGCCTGATGACCAGCATGCTGTTTTCCGTGACCACTCAGGCCGCAGGCGCCAATGCCACGGATCCCTATGCCCTGGTGGATCAAGCCGCCAAGCAGACCTTCGCCCGCCTCAAGGCCGATCAGGCCCAGGTCAAGAGCAACCCGGATCACCTGAGGGTCATCATCCGCGAGGAGCTGCTGCCCTACGTGGATAACCGCTTCGCCGCCTACAAGGTGCTCGGCAACCAGATCAAGGAGACCACCCCGGCCCAGCGCGATGCCTTCGTCGACGTGTTCACCGAGTACATGGTGAGCTCCTACGCCGATGCCCTCGCCCACTTCGACAAACAGACCGTCAAGGTGCAGCCGGGCAAGGCCGTGGGTGACAGCAACATCACCGCCGTCAACGTCAGCGTGACCGAGGCGGGCAAGCCGGACATCTTCCTCGAGTTCAAGCTGCGCAAGAACAACAAGACCGGTGAGTGGAAAGCCTTCGACATGGTCGCCGAAGGGATCAGCCTGCTCTCCGCCAAGCAGAACGAGCTGGGTGGCCTCATCCGCCAGAACGGCATCGACGCGGTGATCGCCCAGCTGCGCGAGCACAACGCCAAGCCACTGGTCATCAAGTCATGACGCTGAGCGGCGAGCTGCAGGCCCCACAGGTGATCGCGCTCTGGCAGCGCCGCGCCGAGTGGTGGCAGGAGGATGAGCTCGCCCTCGGCGAGGTCACCACCCTGGACTCCGCCGGCCTGGCGCTCCTGGTCAAATGGGCCAAGGCAGTGCTTGCCCGGGGTGCCACACCGACACTGGTGGGCGCCTCCGCCGATTTCTTTACCTTGGCCAACCTGTACGGGGTGGCCAATTTGTTTCAATCAACCCCGCTCACAACTGAGGACGCATAATGCAAGTCTCTGAAATTGAAGCGATACTCCTTGAGGCCTTGCCATTGTCCGAAGTCCATGTCAAAGGGGACGGTAGTCACTATCAGGTGATCGCCGTCGGTGACATGTTTGACGGCATGAGCCGGGTCAAGAAACAGCAGGCCATCTATGCCCCGCTGATGGACAAGATCGCCAGCAACGCCATCCACGCTCTCTCCATCAAGGCCTTTACCGATGCCGAATGGAAACGCGAACGTAAATTCCTATTGCCCTCCTGATTTGGTACCCAAGTAAACATGGACAAATTCAAGATCACCGGCCCCTGCACCCTCTCCGGTGAAGTGACCATCTCCGGCGCCAAGAACGCCGCCCTGCCGATCCTGTTCGCCACCCTGCTGTGTGATGAGGAGATCCAGCTCTCCAACGTGCCGCGCCTCAAAGACGTGGGCACCACCCTCAAGCTGCTGGAGATGCTGGGTGCCAGCACCAAGGTCAACGGCAACGTGACCGTGCTGACCGGCGCCGTGAACAATCACGTCGCCCCCTACGAGCTGGTGAAGACCATGCGCGCCTCCATTCTGGCGCTGGGTCCGCTGGCGGCCCGCTTCGGGGCGGCCGACGTCTCCCTGCCCGGTGGCTGCGCCATCGGTGCCCGCCCGGTCAACCTGCACGTCCACGGCCTGGAGCTGATGGGCGCCAAGATCGCCATCGAGGATGGCTACATCAAGGCCCGGGTGGATGGTCGCCTCAAGGGTGCCCACATCCTGATGGACATGATCTCCGTCACCGGCACCGAGAATCTGATGATGGCCGCCACCCTGGCGGATGGCCGCACCGTGATCGAGAACGCCGCCCGTGAACCGGAAGTCGTGGATCTGGCTAACTTCCTCAATACCCTGGGCGCCAAGATCCAGGGTGCCGGCACCGACACCCTGATCATCGACGGGGTCGAGCGTCTGCACGGTGGCAGCTACAGCGTGCAACCCGATCGCATCGAGACCGGCACCTTCCTGGTGGGCGCCGCCGTCACCGGTGGCAAGATCACCTGCCACAAGACGGATCCCTCCCTGCTGGAGGCCGTGCTGGTCAAGCTGGAAGAGGCCGGCGCGCTGATCGAGAAGGGCGAGGACTGGATCAGTCTGGACATGACCGGCCGTACCCTCAAGCCGGTCACCATCAAGACCGCCCCCTACCCGGCCTTCCCCACCGACATGCAGGCCCAGTTCACCGTGCTGAACGCGGTCGCCAAGGGCACCGGCATGGTCACCGAGACCATCTTCGAGAACCGCTTCATGCACGTGCCGGAACTGGTACGGATGGGCGCCGACATCGAGCTGCAGGGCAATGTCGCTATCTGCCGTGACACCGAACAGCTCAAGGGTGCCCAGGTGATGGCCACCGATCTGCGCGCCTCCGCCAGCCTGGTGCTGGCCGGCTTCGTCGCCGAAGGCACGACCATGGTAGAGCGCATCTATCACATCGACCGTGGCTACGAAGACATCGAGCACAAGCTGCAAGGCCTGGGCGGTCGCATCGAGCGCATCAAGGAGTAAGTGACTCTCCCTAGCTCGACCCATAGAAAAGGCCCCCTCGCGTGAGGGGGCCTTTTTCATGCCATTTATCCAAGCTGCCTGGACCCGGCTCAGTGCCCCGCCAGCTTCATCTGCTCGATCAGCACTGAACCTGTCCTGAGGCTGGAGCGCTCATCCACATCCGTCCCCACTGCTACCATGGAGCGGAACATATCGCTCAGATTGCCTGCTATGGTGATCTCTTCCACCGGATAGGCAATTTCACCATTTTCCACCCAGAAACCGGCGGCGCCGCGGGAGTAGTCACCGTTGACGATGTTGACCCCCTGCCCCATCAGCTCGGTCACCAGCAGGCCGGTGCCCATCTCCTTGAGCATGCCCTGGAAGTCCTGGCCCGTGTTCGACACCTGCCAGTTGTGGATGCCGCCGGCATGGCCCGTGGTGGTCAGACCCAGCTTGCGGGCCGAGTAGGAAGTGAGCAGCCAGCTCATCAGGCGACCGTCGCGGACTATGTCCATGTCGCGGGTACGCACCCCTTCCCCGTCGAACGGGGTACTGGCCAAGCCTCCCAGCAGGTGGGGGAACTCCTGGATGTTGAGCCACTGCGGCAACACCTGCTCACCGAGTTTGTCGAGCAGGAAGCTCGACTTGCGATAGAGGTTGCCACCGCTGATGGCCATCACCAGGTGGCCCCAGAGACCGGCCGCGGTATCGGGGTGGAACAGCACGGGTGCCTGGCGGGTGCTGATCTTGCGGGCGCCGAGCCGGGAGAGGGTGCGTTCCACCGCCTCGTCGGCGATGCGCTGGGGGCTCCAGAGCCCCTCCAGGGTACGGCTGGAGGAGTAGCCATAGTCCCGCTGCATGTCCCCATCCTGCTCGCCGATCAGCACGCAGCTCAGGGAGTTGCGGGACGCCGCATAGCCTTTGACGAAGCCGTGGCTGTTGCCATAGACCTTGACCCCCAGGTGGCTGGAGAAGCTGCCGCCGTCGGAGTGCTTGATGCGGGCATCCCGCCCCAGCGCCAGCCGCTCGCACTCGATGGCCAGCTCTATGCCCTGTTGCGGATCCAGCAAGGTGGGATGGCACAGCTGAAGATCCGGGGCGTCCCAGGCCAGCAGCTCGGCATCGGCGAGGCCGGCACAGTCATCGGGGGAGGTGTGACGGGCAATTTCCATCGCCGCCTCGACGGCGGCACGGATGGCGGCCTTGCCCAGATCCGTGGTGGAGGAGGAGCCCTTGCAGCCGTCGCGATAGACGGCGATGCCGAGCGCCCCATCCTTGTTGAATTCGATGCTTTCCAGCTCGCAGCCCCGGGTATTCACCGACAGACCGGTCTGCTTGCTGATGGATACTTCGGCAAGCCCGGCACCCAGCCCTTTGGCGATCTCCAGTGCCTCGGCCACCACGGCCTCGAGGTGGGCTTGATCCTGGCGAATTTGATCTAGCTGGTCCATAACTCACATCTGTATGAAGAAAGGAAAGGGGCTAAGCATATCAGACCCCTGCGCCCAGCGGGAGAAGCTGGTAACATATCCACCAACGTGAATGACAGGAATCAAGAGACCGATGAGTCAGTATCAAGACGACAACGAACTGGACGATTGGGGTCCCAGCAAGAGTCAGCTCAAGCGCGATGCCGAAGCGCTGCAGAAGATGGGGGAAGAGATCGTCTCCCTGAGCCACAGCGAGCTGGAGAAGCTCCCCCTGGACGAAGAACTGGCAGAAGCCGTCGAACTGGGTCGCAAACTCAAGCCCAAGAAGGATGAATCCTTCCGCCGCCACCTGCAGTTCATCGGCCGCCTGATGCGCAGCCGGGACATAGAGCCCATCGCCGAGGCGCTTTCCATCATCAAGATGCGTCACTCCACCGTGAATGCTCGTCTGCACCGCCTGGAGCAGTGGCGCGAGAGGCTGATCAGCGAAGGGGACAGCGCCCTCAACGAGCTGATGGCCCAGTTCCACGAGCTGGATCGCCAGAAGCTTCGCCAGTTGATCCGCACCGCCAACAAGGAGCGGGAGCTGAACAAGCCGCCCGTGGCTTTCCGCGAGATGTACCAGTATCTGCGCGGCGAGATCGAAGATCAGCTGTGAGTGATTGCTCACCAGCGATGACCCTGGGTCGTCGCCGACAGATAAAAAACGGGGCCAATCTGGCCCCGTTTTTTATCTTCTGAACACAGGCATCAGCTGCCGGCCATGCACTGGGTGTGAGTCCCTGGCTGCAGATAGGGCATCAGCAGCGGCGCCATCCCCTTGAGCACCTGCACCGGCAACGCCGAGGTGAAGCGGAACTTGTCGGACTGGCTGCCCGGCACATAGGCCGTCAGGGTGCCGAAGTGATCGTTGCCGATGTAGAACACGAAGGTCGCGGTGCGGTTGCGGGCCAGGGAGCTGGTCACGTTGCCATAGCGGCCCACCGTTTCTATCCGGTTGTCCCCGGTCCCCGTCTTGCCCCCCATCGGCAGTATGGTGCCATCCGGCAGGGCGAAGGCCCCGGCGATTCGCCTTGCCGTGCCCCCTTCCACCACTTTCGACAGCGCATTGCGCAGAGCATTCGCCACCTCGGGCGCCATCACCCGAGAGCCCTGCACGTTGGCCGGCTCGAACACGGTCGCAAAGGGCGTGTCCTTGGCAAACGACAGGTACTCGATACGCTGGGTCGGGGCCCGCAGCCCGCCATTCTGGATGATCCCCATCAGCTCGGCCAGGGCCGCCGGCCTGTCTCCCGAGCTGCCGAGAGCCGTCGCCAGGGACGGCACCAGGTGATCGAAGGGATAACCGAGCCTGGCCCAACGCTGATGGATGTCGAGGAAAGCCTCGACCTCCAGCATGGTACGGATGCGGGTATCCCGGGCGCTGCGATGGCGGGTCTTGAACAGCCAGCTGTAGACCTCCTGGCGTTCGTCACGGCTGGCCGCGACCGCATCGGCAAAGGTCGCCTTGTCGAATTCCTTGAGGTAGGAGAGCAGCCACAGCTCCAGCGGGTGCACCCGCGCGATATAGCCCTGATCCGGCAGCGAATACTTGCCCGGCCCATAGCTGGTATAGAGCTGTTCGATTCGCTTGTCCGTCAGCTTCTCCCGTGGCAGCCGCTTGGCCAGGAAGGCGGCGAAGTCCACCTGGGAGGCTTCCGGCATCAGATAGCGATGGACGGCCGCGAGGCGCACGGCGCTGGGCTTCAGACCATCCAGAAAGGTATCCAGCCGCTCATCCGGGGTCTTGCCCTGATACTTGCGCCAGAAGCGCAGCAAATAGGTCTGCCCTTCCTTATCGGCGAACCTGGCCAGGTACTCGGTACGGCGTGGATCCTTGTCATCCTTGAGCAACTGGGCGCGGTTGCCTTCCTTGTAGAGGCTATAGCGCACTATGTCTCGCATCAGCCGTACGAAGGGCAGGTTGATGGATTCACGCAGGGCGTCGCGGATAGGAGGAATCCGACCGTTGTCCTCCTTGCGGAAGTTGTTGAAGGTGTGCATGCCACCACCGGTGAAGAAGCCTTCATAGGGGCTGGCGGAGTATTTGCGATCCAGTGCCGCCTCCAGCATCACGGGTAGGCTCTTGTCCCTGGCGGTCATCAGATAACCGATGGCCCAACGGCTGATATTGTCCTGGTTGGAGACTTCGATCTTGCGCAGGGTCTCCGCCGGCATCTCCGCATAGCTATCGTGCAGTTCGGTGACTATCTCCAGATAGGTGGTCAACACCCGCAGCTTGGCGGTGGAGCCCAGCTCCAGCTTGCTGCCCTCGTTGATGTCGAACGGCTGATCCGTGTTGTCGGTCTGCACCCGCACCTTGACCCCTTCCGGCGTTTTCTCGAACAGGGTGAAGCTGTATTTCACGTCTCCCGTCTTCTCCGGCGAGAGCAAACGCTCACCAAACAGACCGACCTGAGCCGCGAAGGTGGGATCCGCCAGTTGCTGCAGGTAGCGGGATATCTCGTTTTGCAGCGGCATGTTGAGGGTGGTATCTGCGGTCAGATCCATGCGATCCAGATCGTAGAGCTGCACCCCGAGCTGGCGGCTGAGACGGGTACGCGCCACCTGCAGCCCCTTGTTGTTGTTGACCCGGGTGATCGCCGGGGCCTGCAGGAAGTCACGGAATCCCAGTTTGGCCTTGAGCGCCGACTCCATCAGCGCCGGCGTGATCATGCCCTCCTGAACGAACAGACGCAGGTAACTGTCCGTCAGGGTCGACAGCGCTTCCCGCCCCTGTGCCAGGTAGTAGGAGGGACGGCGGTGAGCGATCATCAGGGAGACGACCTGACGCAGGGCCTGCCCCTGCTCGGCCAGAGTGGCATCCTGATTGCGTTCGGGATCCAGCAGACGATTGACCTCATCCACATTGGCACCGAACCAGACCCAGAGACCGTCCCCCAGACCATGGACCTCACCGTAACCCGGTGCCGCCGACAGCGGTACCGAGTTGAGGTAGGCCCAGGCGACCAGCTTGCGCGCCTCCAGGGTCTCAGGGCCCAGCCGGTAGGCACGGACGCTCGCTGAGACCATCTGGCGGATCTTCTCGGTCGGGGAGAGGGTCAACCCATCCGGGGAATGACGGTACTTCTCCACCTGAGTCGCCAGCGTACTGCCACCGGCGGATTGATCCTGCATATCCAGCGCCTTGCCGACTTGCGACAGGGCCGCCTTGCCGAAGCGGGGCCAGTCCACCGCAGGGTTGGCCAGGGGCTGCTCATTGCTCAGCAGATCCCGGTTCTCGATGAACAGCAACGACTGGATCACCAGCGGAGGGATAGAGTTGAAGTCCGGGTAGTAGTGGGTCGGGTACTTGTATTGATAGAAGGGCTCAGCACGGCAGTCATGCAAGGTCAACCCGGCCTGCACCTTCTCGGTGTAGGGCACGAAGAAGCCGTGGCTGGCGTAGTTGTTGAGCGCGTCGGAGAAACGAACCTGCTCGGTCACCTGATAACCGCGCTGGATGAGGCGCTCCTGGATCATCGGCATCAGTACATAGCCGAGCCGCTTGTCGAAGGGGCCATCATCCGGGAAGGTGATCTGCTTGCTGGGACCGGGTTCCAGCTGATAGGTCAGCTTGGCGGCGTAATGAGAGATCTCCTGCGATTGCAGGCGGGAAGTCTTCATCTCGTAGCCAACCAGAGCGATGACCGCCGCCAGGCAGAGCAAGAAGATGAAACAGAACAGCCAACGCCACCAGGGACGGCGTTTGCGCTTTTGTTGCCCGTCCGCATGCGGTACGGATGAATCCTGAGATGCCACTGTCTTCAAATCCGTCTGTTTTGATGCGCCCATATCAGCCCCACCATGGTTGCGCAATTTATTGTATTTCATTCAAGCTTAGTCGTTTCAAGTCAAGGGCTTGAAAACTATTGACCGCTTTGAAGGGATGTTAACAGGGCGATTATGAAAATGGGAGTCGATTGTTGCGGTGCACCGAGAGATCCGAGCTGATACGCAGAAGCAAAACACCGGCCAAAAACCGGTGTTTTGTGAGATCAGGCCAATATTATTTGCTGGAGCTCATGCCTTTGAGCTTGGTGCTCAATTCTTTGCGCTCCTTGGACAGCTCGGCATTCTTGATGATGTGGTCATCGACACGCTCTTCGTAATCGGCACGCATGTTGGCGATGATGGCCTGTACGTCGTCGATGCTCATCCCCGGCTTGATATAGTCGCTCAGGTTGTCGAGCAGCAGCACCCGCTTCTGGTTGTCACGAATCTTCTTCTCGTTGTCGACGATCTCGCGCTTGAGTTTGTTCTGGCGACGGGACATACGCACATATTCCAACACATCGTTGAAGGTAGATTTGTTTACTTGTTCCATATCGATACCACTGACTGAAGGTGAATGAAAACGGGTCGGGTGGTACCTATACCAAAGAGAAGCTGAAGGCGTGGCATAGGCAAACCCTGAATGCCCTTACTCTACCGAGTTATGATGCAGATACAACCCCAATCACAGGCTGGCTGGGGGTTTGGAGGGAATATATAAGCTGGGAAATGGCTCGAAAAAGATCACAAAGCCTGTAAATCGGCCAATAAAAAAGCCCGCTCAGATGAGCGGGCTTCTTCAATTGGGTGCCTGGCAGTGTCCTACTCTCGCATGGCGAATGCCACACTACCATCGGCGCTACCGCGTTTCACTTCTGAGTTCGGCATGGGATCAGGTGGTT
>NZ_JBOFLJ010000047.1:0-176412 GCF_051657805.1 Aeromonas sp.
AGCTGCACAGTCGGGAAGGGCTACAGTGGCTGGGTCAGCATCTGACCACGGGTCAACACAGCGAACTGATTGCGAACCAGGGGGTCACGCTTGAGGGTGAGCAACTGACGCTGGGTGGCACTATCGGTGCCGGCAATGCACTGAGCATCCAGGGTAAAGAGGTCAGCCAGAGCGGCGCTCTGGTCAGCGGCCAGGCCATGGTCATCAAGGCCGATGACTTGTCATTGGCGGGGCAGGTTCAGGGGCAGTCCGTTCAACTGACCAGCGACCGTGGTCATCAGCATGGTCGATTGCTGGCATCAGACAATCTGGTATGGCAAAGCACGCAGCTTGAAGGTAATGGCTGGATGCAGGCGGGGGCCGATCTGACCCTGTCAGGAGATACCCTGATCCACAAGGACACGGCACTGGCACAGGGGCGTATGGCGCTCGATTTTACCGAGCTTAGCAGCCAAGGGGGACTGTTTGCCCGTGATATGGCCTTGACAGGCTCTCGGTTGACCCTGAATGGGGTGCTGGAGACGACTCAGGGCGCTCACTTGCAGGGGGATACCTTGCAGCTCGGTGGCGAGTCCCGCATCGGTACGGATCTGACCCTGGGGGCCACTCTGTTAAGCCTGACTGGTGTGCAGCAAGTCGGTGGCACGCTGCAATTGGGGGCGAAAGAGGCCGATCTCGGCGGTGAATTGGAGGTGGGCGAGGCTCTCAACGTGAAGACGGAAGTCCTGCGCAGCACCGGCAAAGTGCTGGCCAAGCAGGCTGACATCGAAGCAGATCAGTGGGATCAACTGGGATCACTGGCAGCGGACGATGCACTGGTCTGGCGTGGAACACGGCTGACCCAGCAAGGCAAAGGCGTGTTGCAGGCAGGTGGCCAGGTATCGCTGGCCGGTAAGACGGTGAACCTGGCGGGAACCTTGGCAGCCAAGGGGAACGTGGGCATTACCGCGGACAACTATGCCCAGCTTGGCACGCTGAGCACAACCCTGGATCTCAGTATTAAGGCCGACAAGCTGCAGCTGGGTGGCTCGACACAAGCCAGGACGGCTGAGTTGCAAAGTCGTGAGGGTCTGAGCAGTGGCCAGCACCTCATTGCAGATGGCTTTAGCTGGCAGAGCGATCTGCTGACCAATAAGGGGTGGTTGCAGGCAGGCAAGGATCTGACTCTGACTACTCGTACTCTCGATAACGATGGAACCCTCATTGCCGGTGGCAAGCACAGCATCGAGGCCGAGGATCGCCTGACCAACCAGGGGAGCCTCGCGGGTAGCCAACTCTCCCTGACCAGCAAAGAGCTGAAAAACGGTGGATTGCTGCAAGGCAAACTGGGAGTCGATCTTTCGGCGAAGAGCGCCACCCTGACCGGGCGTTTCACCAGTCAGGGGGCTGTCCAGCTTGGTGCCAGCCTGCTGGCCCTGGGAGGGAATGCCGATATCGGTGGCTCTTTGACCCTGACAGGGGATGAGCAGCAGTGGTCTGGTAACTGGCGCGTTGGCGGCCTGCTGCAGAGCACGGGCAAACAACTGACGCTCGATGGGGACTGGCAAGCCAGCCAATGGCTGCTGTTGGCCGATTCCCTGGTCAACAAGGGGCGTTTGGCGAGCGAACAGGCGGTGAACTTTAACGTCGGAGCAGTGCATAACCAGCAGGGGGCGACTCTGGTGGCCGGTGGGCCGCTCACTCTGGTCGGCAAGAGCCTGTTGCAAGAAGGCTCTTGGCTCGGTGCAGGCGACCAGTCCATCAAGGTTGATGATGTGCAGCAGCACGGCCAGTGGATCGGTGATGGTGCGCTGCAGATGGAAGGCGCCCAATTCAACAACAGCGGCGCTTTGCGTGCGGCCAGCATGGAGCTGGCATTCGACCAACTGACAAACCGCGGGCGGATGGAGAGTCTGGGGGAATTCGGTTGGGAGGGGAAACAATGGCACAACCTGGGTGCCTTGATCGCCAAAGGAGCGACCCTGTCGGGCCAGCACCTCATCAACAGCGGTGATGTGGGGGTGCATAGCTTGACCATGGTGGCCACGGATCGCCTCGAGAATAATGGGGTCCTGGTTGGCAAGGAGCTCATCAATCTGAGCGCCACAACCCTGGACTCCCAAGGAGACATGCTAAGCAGTGGCGATCTGGTGCTGGGAGCCGACGCCTTGACCCTGGGTGGTCTCACCCAGGCCAAAAACCAACTCACACTGACTGCGGGTCAGGCAACGCTGGCAGGCAATGTCGTGGCCGATCGTCTGCAATGGAGTGGTCAGCATCTGGCCATGGGAGGGACAACCGTCGCCCGCGAAGCTGAACTCAGTGGCACTCAGATCTCTCTGGAGGGGACCCTCAAAGGGGATCGCCAGACACTGGAAGCCGGCACCCTGACTACAGGCAAGGCAAGCAGCTTGCTGGCCAAGGAAAAGCAGCAGCTAAAAGCCGACCAGATGACATTGCAGGGCAGCATAGTGGCTGGCCAGCAGCAGAGAATCCTGGCGACAGCCTTGACCCAGCAGGGTGTGCTGGCCAGCGGGGGGAGCCTGGCATTGCAGGTGGCGGATACCCTGCGTAACGAAGGCAAGATCTCGAGCGAGACGCTTGCGCTGGAAGCCGGTCATATCGACAACGGTGGTGCGTTGGTCAGCAAGGGTGCGCTGGCCTTGAAAACTGGCGATCTGATCAATCGTGGCCATTGGCAATCCGATCAGGGCATCACGCTGACGGCAACTCGTCTGCTCAATAGCGGGCACTGGGTCAGTGGCTTGGCGCAGAACCTGACGCTGGATGAATTGGACAACAGCGGTACGCTGCAATCTGGTAGCGCAATGACCCTGACGGCGGAGCACCTCAATAGCCGTGGCAAGTTGTTGGCCAACCAGGATATGTCCCTGACTGCCGACGAGATCATTCTTGAGAGCGGCAGCACCACGGCCACTAACGGCCGGTTGGCACTCAAGGGGGCTGATGTCAGCAGCGCCGGCATGCTCTCCGCCGCGGATGATCTGAGTTGGCAGGGGCAACGCTTCAACCACAGTGGCACGATTGTCACGGATGGGGCGCTGCGACTAGAAGGCGAGACCTTGACCTTGGATGGCGCCTTGCAGGGGGGAACTGTCGCTCTCGATACGAACAGCCTGACGACAGGAGGCAGCCTCAACAGCCAGGGTAATCTGGTGGTTAACGCCCGGGGTGCGGTTCAGCATGGCGGGCAGTTGCAAGGCGGCAATCTCGTTTTGAACAGTGCGAGCTGGCAAGGGGCGGGCACTCTGGGTAGCAACGGCACTCTGACGCTGCGCACCGGCCAACTGCAACAACAGGGTCCATGGCGTATCCTCGGCGTGACCGATATCCAGGCGGATACAGTCACGTTAAACGGTTCATTGATAAGCGGCGGCGATCTAACGCTGCTGAGCCGCGGCGATCTGGGCAGCAAGAGTGGCAGCCAGCTGGTATCTGGCGGTAACTTGTCGGTCGAAGGCAAGCAGCTGACTCAACAGGGGCTCTGGCAGTCCGAGCGAGCGATGCAGATCAAGGGCAGCCGCTTTGAACAGCAGGGGGATCTGCTGGCAGGGACCGATCTCGGACTGCGCAGCGGCAGCTGGCAACAGAGCGGCAAGACCCGCGCCAACGGCACCTTGAATGCCACATTCACCGAGAATTCGGTACTTGCGGGCACGGTACAGGCCGATGGGGGCATCCTTCTCTCCGCGCCTTCACTGACTCTCAAAGGAACCTTGGCCTCCAAGGGCAATGTAAATCTCACCACCACCTCCCAGCTAAGCCAGTTGGGTAATCTGCTCAGTGGCGGTGAACTGACTCTGGGGGTGGCTCGCATCGACCAGCAAGGCCGTATTGAGGCTGGCAGCCTGCAGAGCCGCGGCGAGCTGCAAAACGACGGCATCATGCTGGTTGCCGGTCAAGGGAGTTTGAGTGGCGCCCGACTGGATAACCGGGGAACCTTGCAAGGGGATGGCCTCACCATCACGAATGCTCAACTCGATAACCGGGGGGCGTTACTCGCCAATAATCTGGCCATCATCAATGCCGGGGTTCAGAACCGTGGGCGCGTACAAGGGGGCTCTGTGCGCCTTGAGACACAGTCCCTCGACAATCAGCAGGGTGCCGTGCTGCGAGCACAGAACCAGGGAGATATCTCTGCTACCACGCTGAGCAATGCCGGCGAGCTCTCATCCGGCAATCGGTTGGTCCTCAAGGGAAATCAGTTCAGCAATTCGGGCCTCGTCAGCGCCAACTGGCTGGAGGCCTCGCCACTTGCACGTCTGGTCAATACCGGCACCCTGTTTGGGCAGCAGCTGACCCTGCGCAGTGCCGACATCCATGCGCCCGGCAAGATCCTGGCGGGGCAGAAGGCCACATTGGAGGCAAACCAGGTAACAGGCATAGGTGAATGGCTGTCCGGTGGCGATCTCTCCCTCAAGGTAGGTTCATCGCTCAATAGTCAGGGGACCCTGAGTGCCAAGGGCATACTGGACTTGCAGGTGCAAGGCAACTGGCAACATCAGGGTCAGTGGGGGGCTGGTCAACGTTTTAATGCGGGCGCCACCGGTCAGCTCATCAATAGCGGGGCTCTGGTGAGCAACGGCGTGATGCAACTTAGCGCCCAGCGACTGGAGAACAATGGCAGCGTCCAGTCCAGTCAGGGTCTGACTCTGAATACCCAGGGTGAGCTGCGCAATACCGGGCTGATGGCCAGCAACGGAAATATGGGGTGGCAAGGTGACTCCCTTTATAACCGAGGGACTATCTATAGTGGTGGCACCCAGAATCTAACGGCCAACAGTAATTTGGCCAATGAATATGGCACTATTTTGGCTGAACGAGATGCGAATATTCGAGTTAACAATGGAAGCATAACTAACTCATCAGGAACCATAGAAGTTAGCGGAAGTTTGATGCTGACGGCTAATGACATTCTTAACCAACGAGCCAAGTTTGTGGTGAGTCGCCTGGGAGGTGAGAGTGCTCAACCATCGCAGACCAAGGTCGTCATGCCAACACTGTCTGTTTCTGTTAGGGGCGGTGCTGCTGATCATGATGATCAATATACTATTTGGGCAAACTACTCACGTACAGTGGCAGAAGCGGTCACTGGTGCCGAGATTCGAGTGTCGGAAGCTTCCGCAGAAGGTCAAATTACCGCGGGTCAACATCTACAATTGGCGTCGACGCATCTTAATAACGTTTACTCGAATATCACTGCCGGTGGCAATATTACCATTCAGTCCGGCGACGTAAAAAATGAGTCTCTATCAGAGGGAAAAGTTGAGCTTCAGTTGGAATATGGTCCTGCTGATGGATTCGGTCTGCGTAAGGTGGTGGGGGGGGGGCGCGGCTCTGGCCCCAGCGATCCTGGTGCCCCAAAGGCATCTCTGGCAGCGACTTATGTGTTACGTGCTGTCAATGAGGTCCAGCTTGAAGCTGGCAGGACGTTCAATAGCCTCATCTCCGCCGGTGGCAATCTAACCGGCACCGTTGCCGGAATGGTAGATAACGTCACTATCAAAGCCAATGCTGGCCCGGTCAGCAGCACCACCCAACGTCCCGGTATGTCATTGCCTCAAGCTCAGGGCGCAGGTACGGCCCCTGGAGTGCAGGGTGATGCCCAATATCTTTCACAGGTACTCAAGCCGGTCGGCCCCGATAACGGGGTACCGATGCCGGACTTCCAGTTGCCCTCGGGAGACAAGGGTCTCTTTACCATCAATGACAGCGGTGACAGTCCTTATCTGATCGAGGTCAATCCTCTGCTGGCCAACCTGGGGCAATCCGGCAACGGCATGATGGATCGTATCGATGCAGCTCTCCAGCAGCAGTTGCAGGGTGCTGGGCAACTCTCCTTCGATAGCATTTCTGGCAATGGCGGTATCACCCAGGCTAATGGTCAGAACGCGAACTGGTCGTTGCCTGGGCGTGTGATTGGCGAAGCTGTATCCCCCGATTTCCAAGGCTTGAATGGCGTCAAGCCAGTCAACAATGGCCATGCCACCGTCTCTCAGCAATGGCAGCAGAGTTTGCAACCAGGCTTTGATTCCAATGTACAGGGTCCTCAGGTCGGGTCTGGCACGACCGGTGTCTCAGGACAATGGCAACAGAGCTTGCAACAGGGCTTCAATCCCAGTGGGCAGGGGCCGCACATTTCGGGTGGACATTCGGGGGCAGCCGGTCAATGGGAGCAAAGCCTGCAGGATGGATTCACCCATACTGGTAGTGGGCCACAAGTCAGCGGAGGAGGGGGACAAGTCGCCGGCCAATGGCAACAGAGTCTGCAAAATGGCTGGCAGGGTCAACCCGTCAGCGGCGTGACGGTGACGACGCCAGGCGCCGTGCAGATAAACAACCAGCCCGTGCCAGCCGTGGTAACGGCTCCAGTGGTTGAAACCAGTCCGGTTCTGACCCAGGTCGACCAGTTCCTTGGTTCCAATTACTTCTTCGATCAGGTGAACTTCACCCCGGAGAAAGACATCAAGCTGCTCGGGGATGCGGCTTTTGATACCCGCGTTATCCGTGATGCGGTATTGGCCCAGACCGGTCGGCGCTTCATCAACAACGAGATGGGGTCTGATCTGGCTCAGATGAAGGCTCTGATCGACAACGCGGCCAGGAACCAGCGTGAGCTTGGGCTCTCTCCAGGGGTTGCCTTGAGCGCCGAGCAGGTGGCCCAACTCGGCCGCAGCATGGTGTGGTGGGAGCCAGTCTGGTATCAGGGCAAGATAGTGCTCGCCCCCAAGCTCTACCTGACCGAAGCCGACAAACGCCACCTCTCCGGTAGTGTCATCACTGCCGCCAATATCGATCTGACTGCGGGGGGCATCAACAACAGCGGTACCCTGCTGGCCGATGGCACCCTATCCCTCAAGAGCGGCAGCACCCTGGTCAACCAGGGCCAGATCCAGGCCGGTGGGCGTCTCGAGCTGATCGCCAAGGGAGACATCCTTAATCAGAACCTCATCAAGGGGGGAGATGTCGCCATTGCCTCGCTGGACGGCTCGGTTCGCAACGAAACCCAGACTGCTCAGCGTCATGTGGATGTCAACGGCGTGCTGTCGAGCGAACTCACCGATCAGACCCGCTTCAGCCGTACTGACGTGGGGGACATCGCCCGTATCGAGTCAACCGGCAACCTCTTGCTGCAGGCCGGGCAGGATATCTCCTTGTCGGCCAGCAATCTCCTCGCGGGCCTCGACATGTCTCTGTCGGCAGGGCGGGATATCATCATTGGCAGCCTGGAAGATCGAAGCAAGTGGGAAGAGGGCCAGAACCGCTTCACCCGGGTCGAGCAGCTGATGAGCAGCCTGGATGCGGGTCGTTCATTGGCCCTCTCGGCAGACAGGGATCTGAATATCAGTGCCACCTCCCTCACGGCGAAAGGGGATGCACTGTTGCAGGCTGGCAACGAACTCAGTTTGAAAACCGCGGATAACCAAGCCTCCTTGCATACCACTCGCCGCAATGGCTATGACATCGAACGTCAGAGTGAAGAGGTGGGGGTCAACCTGACCGCCAGCAACATAGCGCTGCGTTCGGGCGGGGATCTCAGCCTGCGCGCCGCCAGCGTACAGGCGACAGAGCAGCTATCGGCCACTGCTGGGCGAGATCTTCTGGTCGAGTCCGGTGAGACCACCGACTACCGTGAGTCTTATACCAAGGAGACCAAGAAAAAGGCGTTCAGCAAGAAGACCACCACCACCCATGACATCGTCGAGCAGCATGCCGCCCAGGCCAGCGATCTGGGTGGCCAGTATGTGTTGCTCAAGGCGCAGCAGGATATGGATATCAAGGGAAGCAATGTGATCGGGGATCTCGGTGCTACCTTGCTGGCGGGCCGCGATCTGAATATTTCCGCTGTCGATCTGCTGAGCCGCGAGATGCACTTCAGCGAGACCAAACGCTCCGGCCTGATGGGCGGCGGCGGTCTGGCGGTCACCATCGGCAAGCAGCAGCAAAGCAGCGACATGATGGGCACCACTCTGGCCAAAGAGGGCTCCAGCGTCGGCAGCGTGCAGGGAAATGTTACCCTGCAGGCGGGCAATCAACTGGTGGTGACAGGCAGCGATGTCATCGCCGGCAAGGATATCCTGATGACGGGCAAGGATGTCGCCATCCTGTCCGAGCAGCAGATCATCACGCGCAAGGAGGAGTTCAAGAGCCAGAAATCTGGTCTGACCCTGGCCTTGACCGGGGGGGCCGTCACCGCCGTACAGGCTGCCTATGATACCGCCAAGACCAGCAAGGAGAGCAGCAACGATCGTCTGGTCGCCCTGCAAGGCACCAAGGCGGCGATGAGTGGTTACCAGGCCTGGGAGGCATTGCAATCCAGCTCGGGAGGCCCCGGCGGAGTGCCTGACGCCTCCTTCGTTGGCATCGCCATTTCGGTGGGTAACCAGCGCAGCCACTCGAGCAGCCAGAGCAGTGAGAGCAATGCCTTCACCTCAGAGATCAACGCAGGCGGTGATGTGACCATAGTTGCGAAAGGGGATGCAGCCAATACCTCGGGTGACCTCCTGATGACAGGCAGTAGCGTCAAGGGGCAGAACGTGACCCTGGGCGCGGCCCGTGATCTGGTGTTGCAATCGGCAGTCAACAGCAGCGATAGCAAGGGCAGCAACCATAGCAGCGGCTGGAATGTGGGGCTCAGTATCGGGGTGTCCCAAGGCAGCTTCGGGATCAGCATCTTTGCCAATATGAATGCCGCCAAGGGCAAGGAGAATGGCGATTCGGATCGCTATACCGAAACCAATGTCACCGCCGGCAATGCGCTGACACTTACCTCGGGCCGTGATGCAACCCTGCTCGGGGCCATGGTCAGCGGCGACAAGGTCAGTGCCGATATAGGCCGCAACCTGACCCTCACCAGTCAGCAGGATAACGATCACTACCAGAGCAAGCAGAGCAGCATAGCAGCGGGAGGCAGCTTCACCTTTGGCTCCATGTCAGGCTCTGGCTACATCAATGCCAGTCGTCAGAAGATTAATAGCGACTTCGAGAGCGTGGTGGAACAGACCGGGGTCTTTGCCGGCAAGCAAGGCTTCGATATCCGGGTCGGTGAGCATACCCAGCTCAATGGTGCCGTGCTGGCGGGCAGTGAGGACGATAGCAAGAACCGGCTCTCTACCGGCACGCTGGGCTGGAGCGACTTGGTCAACCGCGCCGATTACAAGGTCGAAAGCCAGAGCATAGGCATCAGTAGCAGTGGTGGATCCAAGGAGGAGGGATTCTCAGGTAAAGGCGCAATGACAGCCGCCGCCATGCTGGGGGGGGGCAACAGTAGCGGCAGTGCCAGCTCGACCACTCATGCATCCATCAGCGCGGGTCAGATAGAGATCCGTAACGAAGAGGCGCAGCAGCAGGATCTAGTGACTCTGCACCGGGATCCGACCCAGGCGGCCAACGGCCTTTCACCCATCTTCGACAAGCAGAAAGAGCTGGAGAGGATGCAGGAGGCCCAGATGATCGGCGAAGTCGGGCAGCAGGCGACCCAGTTGGTGGTGACCAAATATCTGGGGGAGGCAAACGAGCAGGCCAAGAAGGATCCCAAGTATGCCCAGAGCAAGGAGTACAAGGAGCTCCAAGCAAAATGGGGGGTCGGCAGTGACTTCCAGCGGGGCATGCAGGCGGCGACAGCCGCCCTGCAAGGACTGGCCGGCGGGGATATCACTCAGGCCGCTGCCGGTGCCGCGGCCCCTTATCTGGCTCAGTTGATTAAACAGCAAACCCCGGAGGGTCCATCCAGGGTGATGGCCCATGCCCTGGTTCAGGGAGCCCTGGCCGCCGCCCAGAACAAGAATGCCATGGTCAGCGCTACCGGCGCCGCCACCGGCGAGTTGGTCGGCATGTTGGCGACTGAACTCTACCACAAAGATGCCAGCCAACTGACCGAAGGAGAGAAGGAGACCGTCTCGACTCTGGCCACCCTCTCCGCCGGTTTGGCCGGTGGCTTGACCGGCGCTGATGGTACCGATGTGCTGGCAGGCGCTCAGACCGGCAAGACGGTGGTGGAGAATAACTTCTTGAGTAGTAAATCATCTGAAAGGCGCGATGTTTTGGCAGACAAAGTGCTATCTGGTGACCGCTCTTTGACGACAGCGAGAGAGTTTTTAGCACTGGAAAATGCAGATCGACGTAGCGAAGCTCTTTTGGCTAAATATGTTATCGATCAAAAATCAATGACAGCCACAGAGATAGCAGAGCTGACCAGCTATTTGAAAATATATGCATCAGAAATGCAAGCTACCAAAACTGATGAACAAATCCAAACGCTGGTTGATGGTATGCTACGAGGTGATAATGGATTGAAGTCTGCCCCGAATAGAGAAGCACAAAACATTGCCAAAAGCACAATGACTGAGTGGAGGTATCATACATCCAATGCCAGTATAGGTGATCCGGTGATCTTATATGGGTTAGGTCCGCTAGGAAATTCAATTAAAACTGGAATGTTAACGAATGCTGCAATTGGTGCTGGTGTCAACACAGCCGTGCAATTGGCTGGGAACAAGAACTTTGACTACATAGATGTTATGGTTGCTGGAGTTACTTCAGCGGCAACAACAGGTAAAGGAATGTTGCCATCAATTGGAATTAATGCTGGTGGTGCAGCATTGGGTAGCTTGATCAAGGGGGAAGATCCAACAAACTCCGTAATAGGCGCAGGGGCAGGTACTGTAGTTGGAGGTTTGGGTGGGCCGCTAATAAAAGTAGGGCTATCCAAAGTCACCAAGGAAAGTACTGCTGAGTTATCAGGGTCTGTTCTTGGCTCATATATAGGTGAAAAAACAAGCAAGTATACCGAAGAAATGCTCAAAGGTACGGATAACCATAATGAAGAAAATTGATCTGCGCAGTCTAATTAAACTGGTTTTTATTTGTTCCTTATTTATGATTGCAGCAGGGCCTCTGGGTTATTTTATTTCATCGGTAATAGTGTATTTCAAAATAGGGATTTTCATTTTTAATTGGCATGAGTTCCTTTATGGTTCTCTAAGACAAGGCATCGCAGGAGGGGCTGTATTTGGTATTGGTCTTTGGATCAAAGACAAGCTATTAGAGAAACAGGAACAGAAAAACCAAGACCCGTAGGTTCGAAGCGTAATCGGGTATTTGCGAAGATCTGCCTATCATAAAACACCGGCCTTTAGCCGGTGTTTATATTGTCCACCAGCTCTGCTGGCAAGCGGGTCGTTCAAGCAGACTCCCACCTGGTCCTGAAAGTGGATGCCGAGCCGGCGTAGGGTTGGCTCGAGCGGGAAGTGCCCGAGCACTGGGCGGCATTGCTCCAATGGCCGCTGTTGGTACGGCGTTGGTATCAGCGATATTAATTAGGCATATTGGAACACATCTTTTTGATAGGGTCCCGCCAGTCTGGTGGGGTTTTGTCTTATCGGGGATGTGATTATTCCCCATAGAGCCTTATCTCGAGCACATTGGCGATGGCGCTGCCGTTCCAGTGGTATTCCAGATGCTGGGTCTGATGGATCTTGGTGATGAGGCGGGGGCGGTAGAGCACGTAGCAGTCGTGGCCGCTGTGGCGCACCGAGCGGTAGTGGATGCCATCCTGGCCCTGGGTCTGCTGCTCCCGGGCAAACTCCTGGGAGTGGCCGTAGTCGGTGGCGTGATAGAGGGGGGAGGCGAGATAACCATCCCCCCGGATATCGACGAGGCGAGCGCAAAACTCGGTGTGGAGCACCCGCATCTGCAGCTTCTGGGCCGGTTCCTGGGTGTAGCCGAAGACGCGCTCCTGGTGATAGACGGTCTCTTTCACCGCGGTATCGAGGACGGGGGCGCAGTAGTAGCCGCCAAAATCCCCCGTGGTGAAGCGGGCCCCCTCGGGATTGAGGTGAGTGAAGGTCGCCATCACATAGCTGCCACCGGCCAACCCTACCAACCAGTCCGCCTTTGGCACCCGGCCAAGATCTCCGGCTTCCTCTCGCAATCTGTCGTTGGTGAGGGCCTCGACGGCCCAGACCGCCTCCAGCTCGTCGGCGTTGGCCACGTCCTCATAGAGGCAGATGGGGGGATAGCGGCTCGGGATGATGCGAAAGGCGTGTTGATCGTCCAACTCGCTTAAGGGCGGGGCGGATGTCATCAGGCTTGGCCCCCACGCCAGGCGTGCAAGCGGGTCGCGACCTCATAGAGATCGGCCACGCGCCCTCCCTGCATGACGTCCATGGCGCTGCGCCCGGCGAAGAAGGGGTGGCTGTTGGGTTTGCGCACCCAGCCGTAGATGCTCTCATCGAGGCTGAACAGCAGTCGCAGGCTCTTGTGGATGTTGAGGATGTAGCTCATCCGCTCCTGCAGATCGACCCCCAGACGTATGCCACCGCTCGATTCCTTGTACTTGTTCAAAGTTGAACGGGACGAGATGCCAAGCAGGGTCAGCTGTTCATCTGTGCTGCACTGCCATTTATCCAGGATGCGAAACACCACTGGCAGCGCCTTGCTGGGATCGATGGCGTTCTCTTGCCGGGATATCTGTGCTATTGCGACCATGATGCCTCCTGAATCTCTGTGCCGAAGCGGGCACGGATACGACTATCGCTTGGCTATCAGTGTAGAAGAGTTGTGTATATATGTACATATGTATACAAAATCGCACGCATATGTTCATTGTTGCTATGGATGGATCTATTGGCCGGTCTATGGCTGGGATCAGAAAGGGGACCAATAAAAAGCCCCGCCAATGGGGCGGGGCTTTGTCTTCAACAACCTATGGCTATCAGAGCGCGGGCAGGAAGCCGAGGCTCACGCTGACCTGAACGCCGACAATCAGCACCCCCATGGCGCCGGCCAGACCCAGGGCCAGCACGCCACCCGGGGCGCGGTAGTGGTGCGCCTCGGCCCGTTTGCGGCTCTGCCACACCAGGGCCACCGGCAGCAGCACCGCCAGCACCGCCAGCGCAATGGCGGCGTAGCCCAGCGCCATGATGAAGCCCTGCGGGAAGTAGAGGGCAAATAGCAGGGGCGGCACAAAGGTGATCATGCCTGTTTGCACGCGGCCGCTGGCGTTGTCCTTGCGGCGGGTCACCTTGGCCATGAAGTCGAACAGGCCGAGCGTCACCCCGAGGAAGGAGGTGGCGAGCGCCAGGTCTGCAAACAGGTGCATCGCCTGATTGAAAGCCGGCCAGCTGACCAGGTTGCCGACGTTGGCGAGCAGGCTGTCCAGCGCCCCGCCGGTCTGGATCAGGCTCTCTTGACCGAGCAGGCCCAGGATGGCGACCTGCCACAGCACGTAGAGGATGAGAGGCAGGGCGGAGCCCCACACGAAGACCCGGCGCAGTCGCTTGGGGCAGTCGCCGAGGTAGAGCATCACGCTCGGGATGGAGCCGTGGAAGCCGAAGGAGGTGAAGATGACCGGCAGGCCCGCCAGCAGCAGTCCCTGGCCGAGGGGCATGGAGAGCAGGTGCTGGCCCTCGGCGCGGGGCAGCAGCAGCGCCAGCACCCCTACCATGATCACCAGTTTCACGGTGAACATCAGCCGATTGAGGTAATCCACCTGTTTGGTGCCGACGCAGACCATGCCGCCGAACAGCAGGGTGAAGGCCCAGGCGGCCTGCTCCTGGCTGACGGTCATGCCGGCGTCGGTCAGGGCCTGCACCAGCAGGCTGCTGCCGCCGCTGATGTAGGCGGAGGCGAGGGCGTAGAACAGCATCAGGATGCAGAAGGAGGCGACGCGCTTGCCCCAGGGGCCGAGCAGGTGATCCGCGAGCTGGTGCAGGTACCACTTGCCGGTATTGAGGCTGGCCTCCACCTGCAGCATGGCGGTGAAGGCCATCAGGGCCCAGAGCCCGACCATCAGCAGCAGGGTGGCGGGGCCGCCGAGGGAGGAGGAAGCCAGCGGCAGGGCCAGCATGCCGGCGCCGATCGTGGTGCCGGCGATGAGCAGGGTACAACCCAGGGTCTTGGTGTTCATGATGTCCATCCGAATTCAGAGAAAGGGTGCCAGGGGCAGGAGCGGGAGGCGCCTCCGGGATCGAGACCGGAGGCTAGGGATATCGGAATGGCTGCATCTGTACAAAAGACCTGTCGATTGTAAAAGAGGGTTGCCAAGTTAACGGATAAAAATATCGTAAACAAGCTATAACGGCTGGATCTTGTTCTGATGACGGCGAAAGAGTGGAAACAAAAGCTGACGGCAGGCGAGGTGAGCGAGCGGGAGAAAGAAGGAGGGCATGGTCGATGGTGAAGGGCGGTGGGCCGCTCTTCACCATCAGGCACGATTAGCGACGGCGTTTGAGGGTGCGGCTGATGAGGTGCTGGCCGCTCTGGTATTCACCGCCGATCGCCTTGAGGGCGAGCTCCAGCGCCTGGCTGGCGAGGGCGTCGTGCTGCTGGGGCAGGGAGTTGATGCCGAAGGGGAGGAAGTCGAGCAGCCTGTCGTCGCCAAAGGTGGCCATGGCGAGCCGGCTCATGTCGCTCTCCTGCTCCAGCTCTGTTTCCAGCAAATAATCGAGCACCCCCTCCATCAGGATGTAGGAGGTGGCGACCAGCGCCTCGGGCAGCTGGCCGAGCCGTTGATGGAGCGCCTTGATCAACCGGTACCCCTCCAGCCGGGAGAAGTGATCCCCCTCGCAGAGGTGGGCCGAGAGCCGGGCACCGTCGTAGCCTGCCAGCGCCTGCTCGAAGCCCGCCTTGCGCTCCCGGCTGATCGTGAGATCCGGCAGGGCGGTGATCAGCGCCACATGGCGGATGGTCGGGCCGAGCAGGGAGGCGGTGAGATCGCAGCTCGCCTTCTGGTTCTCGCTCGCCACCGTGATGAAGTGGGCGGCGTCCATGGCCCGGTCGATGGCCAGGATCTGCACCCCTTGGGCCTGCTGCTGCAAATAGAAGGGATCTGCCGGCGGCAGGCAGCTCGCCACCAGCAGCGCATCCACGTGGCGGCTGACCAGCATGCGGGCCAGCTCCTTCTCGGTATCCGGCTCATCCTCCGAGCAGACGATCAGCAACTGGTAACCCTGAGCTCGAGCCCCTTGCTCGAGCCGCTTGGCGAGCTTGGCATAACTGGCGTTCTCCAGATCCGGCAGGATGAAACCGAGCGTCCTGGTCTGGCCGCCGCGCAGGGAGGCGGCGCGGCTGTCCGGTTGATAGTTGTGGGCATTGACCACCGCCATCACCTTGTCGCGGGTGGCCTGGCTGATGCGGTATTGATCGGCCTTGCCGTTGATCACATAGCTGGCGGTGGTGCGCGAGACGCCAGCCAGGGCGGCGATTTCATCCAGTTTCATCATATTGGCTCTGTTTGAGTTACAAGGCCCGCGACTGCCCGAGGCAGGGGCACCGAAAAGTGTGCGCGGGATCATATCATTGAAAAGCACTCTCTGCGGGCACTTGATCAATTGGCTGAAACGATTCAGTCTGAGTGTAAGTGAAACGATTCAGCTTGTCAGCAAGCAATGACCGACCGGGTTTAAAAACGGGCCCTGGATCACCAGAGGACACATTCCGGTCTACTTTTGGCAGGCAAGTTTCCTGAAATTCAAATTGTGTTGAGCAGAACCCGCTGTCAGGCGAGGTCGACTCTTGAGGAGAATCTCTATGTTGAAGTTGGCGCGACAGCAGATCCTGCTGGGGCAATCGGTCGGGACCAAGGCGGAGGCCATCGCCCTGCTGGCCGGCAAACTGACCGAGGCCGGTCTGGTGGAAGCCGGGTATGTGGATGGCATGCTGGCCCGTGAGGCGCAGCACGCCACCTACCTTGGCAGCGGCATCGCCATTCCCCACGGCACCACGGACACCCGTCATCTGGTCAAGAGCACAGGTGTCATGGTGGCCCAGTTCCCGCAGGGGATAGAGTGGGACGAGGGCCAGATTGCCTATGTGGCCATCGGCATTGCCGCCAAGTCCGACGAGCATCTGGGGATCTTGCGTCAGCTCACCCATGTGCTGGGTGACGATCAGGCCGCTCAAACGCTCAGAACTGCCACCGATGAAGAGACCATCATCAAGATCCTGACTGGTGCCAACGAGGCGAAAGAGGTGCAATTCTTGACCCTGGCCGATTTCCCGGCCGACGATCGCGATCAGCTGCTGCTGGGGGCTGCCGCCCGTGCCAAGTCCGCCGGCTGGGGGGACGCAGCCATGGTGAGCGCACTGCTGGCAAGGGAGCCCGCCTATCTGGGGGAGGGTGTCTGGCTGGCCCGTGCCAATGTGCAGCACACCGCCTCCGCCCAGACCGGCTGGGTATTGGCGACCCCGAGCAGCGTATTGAGTGCCGGCGAGCTGCCGGTGAGCGCCCTGCTGCTGCTGTGCGCCGTCGATGCCAGCCACCTGCCGCAGCTGGAGAATCTCGCCAAGCTTGCCGCCGCATCCCAGCTCGCGACCTTGACGGGCAGCGAGGGGCTCGCCATGTTGCAGGCGGGGCCGGCATCTGGCCTGTCAGATACCTTCACCATCATCAATCCCCACGGCCTGCACGCCCGCCCGGGCGCCATGCTGGTCAAGGTGGCCAAGGAGTTTGAATCCGACATCCGGGTGGCGAACCTGGATGGCAGCGGCGAGGCCGTCTCCGCCAAGAGCCTGATGAAGGTCATCGGCCTGGGTGTGAAATGCGGTCACCGCTTGGCGTTTCGCGCCGAAGGGGCGGACGCCGAGGCCGCCCTCAAGGGCATAGGCGCCGCCATTGCCGCCGGTCTGGGCGAGGGGGCGCTCTCATGACACTAATGACCATCACCCTGAACCCGGCGCTGGATCTCACCACCCGCCTCGAGGCCCTGGCCCCTGGTGAGGTGAACCTGGTGAGCGAGGCCAACCTGCGAGCCGCCGGCAAGGGGATCAATGTCGCCATGGTCTTGAAAGATCTTGGCCGCGAGGTGGGGCTGAGCGGCTGGCTCGGCGCCGATAACCAGCAGAGCTTCGTGTCGCTGTTTGCCGAGCGGGGCTTGGCCGATCACTTCGTGCGGGTCGCGGGCAGCACCCGCATCAACGTCAAGATCTCCGAGCAATCGGGGCGGGTCACGGATCTCAATTTGCCGGGACTGGACATCAGCGATGAGGCCATTCATCAGCTGGAGGCGGCCATCGACGAGCTGGCCCCTCATGCCGACTGGTTCGTGCTGGCGGGCAGCCTGCCCAAGGGCGTGGAGCCTGCCTACTGCGCCCGTCTCATCACCCTGCTCAAGGCCAAGGGCAAGAAGGTCATTTTCGATTGCAGTGGCGCGGCGCTTAAAGCCGGCCTTAGCGCCGCTCCGACCCTGGTCAAACCGAATCTCGAGGAGCTTGAGCAGTGGGCCGGGCGCCCCATCAAGACCCTGAAAGAGCAGGCCGAGTGTGCCCGCGCCCTGCAGGCGGACGGCATAGAACACGTAGTGGTCTCCAACGGCGCCGATGGCCTCATCTGGTTTGGCCCGGATGCCGTCTGGCAGGCCGTACCGCCGCGCATGCAGGTGGTCAGCACGGTCGGCGCCGGTGATTCTCTGGTTGCAGGGCTCGCCCATGGCCTCAGCCTCGGCTGGGCGCCGGAGCAGACCCTGCGCCTCGCCACCGCCGTCTCGGCCCTGGCGGTGAGCCAGGTCGCGGTGGGCTTTAGCGACATCCGCGTCTTGACCCCCTTACTGGAGCAGGTTCGGGTACAACGCCTCGATCCCGCTCAATGTGATCCCATGGAACCTTCAGGAGATGCCCAATGAAAGCAATCTTGGTCACGGCTTGCCCCGCGGGCATCGCCACCAGCTTTCTCGTTGCCAAACGAATAGAACAACAGGCCAAGCTGGCCGGTTGGGAGCTGCAACTCGACGTTGACTCGAGCGTGCAGCCACGCCAGCAGCCATCGGCCGCCGACATCGCCGCCGCCGATCTGGTGCTGGTGGTGGCAAGTGCCCCGGTGGATCTCGCCGCCTATGACGGCAAGCGCCTCTACCAGGGCAGCATGGATCTCGCCTTGCAGGATCCCGCCAACCTGCTGAGCGCAGCCGAGGGGGAGGCCAAGGTCTATCGCCATCAGGCCGCGCCGGTCGTTGCCGCGACGCCTGCGAGTGCAACCAAGCGCATCGTGGCGGTCACCGCCTGCCCGACCGGGGTGGCACACACCTTTATGTCGGCGGAAGCGCTCGAGACCATGGCCAAACAGCTGGGTTATCAGATCCGCGTCGAAACCCAGGGCTCGGTCGGTGCCCAGAATGCCCTGACGGCGGAGGAGATTGCCGCCGCCGATCTGGTGTTCCTCGCCACCGACATCGAGGTGGACATGGCCCGCTTCGATGGCAAGCCGGTCTATCACACCAGCACGGGGGCGGCCCTGAAGAAGACCCGCAGCGAACTAGACAAGGCCTGGAACGAGGCAACCGTCTATCGTCACAGCGGCGCCGCCGTCGCCAAGAAAGAAGAGAAGGCCGGCCCCTACAAGCACCTGCTGACCGGGGTCTCCTTCATGTTGCCCATGGTGGTGGCCGGTGGTCTCATCATCGCCATCTCCTTCATCTTCGGGATTGAGGCGTTCAAGGAGCAGGGGACCCTGGCTGCCGCCCTGATGCAGATCGGCGGCGGCTCGGCCTTCGCCCTGATGATCCCGGTGCTGGCGGGCTACATCGCCTACTCCATCGCCGACAGACCTGGCTTGGCCCCGGGCATGATCGCCGGTATGCTGGCAAGCTCGCTCGGCGCCGGTTTCCTCGGTGGCATCGTCGGCGGCTTCCTGGCCGGTTACAGCGCCAAGTTCCTGAACGACAAGGTGCGCCTGCCGGTGACCCTGGAAGCGCTCAAGCCCATCCTCATCATCCCGCTGGTTGCCAGCCTGTTCACCGGCCTCGTCATGATCTACGTGGTGGGCGGTCCGGTGGCCGGCATCATGAGCGCCATGACCGAGTTCCTGAACAACATGGGCTCCGCCAACGCCGTGCTGCTGGGTGTCATCATCGGCGCCATGATGTGCTTCGACATGGGTGGCCCGGTCAACAAGGCTGCCTATGCATTCGGGGTCGGCCTGCTCGCCTCCAAGACCTATGCTCCCATGGCCGCCGTGATGGCTGCCGGCATGGTGCCGGCACTCGGGATGGGGATAGCCACCTTCCTCGCCAGCAAGAAGTTCATCAAGGCGGAGCAGGAAGCGGGCAAGGCCTCCTTCGTGCTGGGTCTGTGCTTCATCTCCGAGGGGGCCATTCCGTTTGCCGCCAAGGATCCCATGCGGGTCATCCCGGCCTGCATGGTGGGTGGCGCCCTGACCGGTGCGCTCTCCATGCTGTTCGGTTGCGAACTGGTGGCGCCTCACGGTGGCCTGTTCGTGCTCTTCATCCCGAATGCCATCAGCCATGTGCTCATGTACATACTGGCGATAGCGGCAGGGTCGCTTGTGACCGGTGTCGCCTATGCCATGCTCAAGCGCAGCGAGCAAGGGGCGACCAAGCTGGCGACGGCCTGAGTGGCTAACAGCTTGCGAGTGAAATAGCGCAAGAAGGCGACCCTATGGTCGCCTTCTTTTTTATTGCCAGTAGGATTTCCAACAGGGTGGCATGCAGCGAAACAGGCTCGCAATATCGAACGTCGGCTGTCAAAAATCCCAACCTGTGGGGGGCGATGGCGGCAGCTCGGCGGCCTCGCGCGCCTTGCGCCGCGCCGCCTCCACCCGCGCCTTGCGGCCCCGGCACAGACGCATCACCTCCTGCTGCTCGGCCGGGGTCATGGTCAGCCAGTTGAAACGCTCCTCCCGACTGCGCAGGCACCCCTTGCAGTAACCCTTGTTGTTGACCTCACAGACCCCGATGCAGGGGCTCTGGAGCGGGAAAATCTCGAGCTGTTCCATCCACCACCTCTCGTGCCTCGTTACCTTGTTATAACCCAGAGTGGCCCGTTGGCGAAGGGGCTGCCATAAAGGGGGCAATGTCTGGCGGGTGAGGGGAGAGGGTTCGAGCCAACGGGATGCCAGATGCGAGGGCGCTAGAACACAGAATGGGAGAGGTACGGGGATGGCGCTCCCCGTGTCCGGCCCTCGGCTAAGCTTCGAGATGCTGTTTATCTATCAGGAGTCACAGACATGAAAGGGTTACACCAAGGATCGGGTCTCGCACTGATATGGCTGCTGGCCAGCGGGGCATTGGGCGCCGCCGAGCTGGTCAATCGCAACATCACGGAGGCAGACGTCAAGAGCGCGCAGGATGGCTGGGGCAAGGCCCTGATCCAGATCAGCGACGACTACCGGGCGGGGGGTATCGAGAAGGCGAAGGCTACCGCCACCGCCGTGCTCGACAGCGCCTACGGCTATGCCGACGGGCCCGTGCTGTTCAAGCCGACCCTGGCGAGCGGGGAGCAGACCTTTCGCCTGACCAAGGCGGGGGCGCTGGCCTACTTCGTCGGTCAGGATCCGGCCTATCCGGCGGATACCGGTTTTGCCCTGAAAAACTGGAAGAGTTACCGCTACGACAATGCCGCCGTCTACATCGACGGCAACATGGCGCTGACCATGGGGACAGTGCACCTCGTCGATCGCGACGACAAGGAGGTCGATGTGGACAAGACCTGGGGCTTTCGCAAAGGGGACGATGGCAAGGTGCGCATCGTCCTGCATCACTCCTCGTTGCCTTACTCCCACTGAGCCCGTTTAGCCCTGGGCTGGCCCTGTGCGATGAGGCACTGGGCCGGCCCGCCTCCCTCCCTTGTCGCGGCGCCATGCGCCATTCTGTCCTGAACCGTCTCTGTGTGCATCCCTGTCGCAGGGATCGACAAAGGCGATGAATTTTGCAATTTATGGGGTCAACAGGGCCTTTGTTTTTGTATGATAGCGCCGCCTGTGGCGGGGCCGGGGACGCGCCTTGAGGGGCTCGGGATCTCCCGCCCGGATCATTGAGTTAATTCATCATTATTTTCATGAAGTTAGCGTTTTCTGGTTAGACGAGGAATTATGAACAAACGCGCGTACTGGTTGAGTGCCCTGGTGCTTGGGTTGGCGGGTTGTGCCAGCGACCCCGAGCCCGCCAAGGTCCCCCAGAAGAAGTCAGATGCCAGATGCTTTTTGAACTGCGAGGTGCCAGTCAATCTGGGCAAGCAGTATCTGGACGGCACACTGCCGGACGATCTGGTGCGGGTGGAGTATGTCAACAGCCGCCAGTCGTCGGATTTCAGCCGATTCGGCCCCCAGAGCCGGTTGGTACTGGAGCGCTCCGGCCGGATGGCGAGCCGCTACGGTGAGCTCTATCGCCAGCTCTCCCGCTGGGTGGCGAACGGTGGCAATCCCGCCCAGATCACCCAGTACGGCATCAGCCTGGCCCAGCTCGGCGGCGCCGATCGTATGGGCAACGTGCTCTTCACCGGCTACTACTCGCCGGTGCTGGAGGTGCGCCACCGCCCGGATGCCAAGTACAAGTACCCCATCTATGCCATGCCCAACTGCGCGGGTCGCTGCCCGAGTCGCGCCCAGATCCACCAGGGGGCCCTGGCGAATCGCGGGCTCGAGCTTGGGTACAGCAAGTCCCTCATCGACAACTTCCTGATGGACGTGCAGGGCTCGGGCTTCGTGCACTACGGGGACGACGACAGGCTGCAATACCTGGGTTACAGCGGCAAGAACGGCCACGGTTATGTGAGTATTGGCCGGGTGCTGATCGACAGGGGCGAGGTGCCCAAGGAGCAGATGTCCATGAAGGCCATCAAGGAGTGGGCCAACCGCCAGCCGGAAGAAAACGTCATGGAGCTGGTGGAGCAGAACCCCTCCTACGTCTTCTTCGAGCGCCGCCCCACCAACGACGTGGTCGGCGCCGCCGGCATTCCGCTGCTGCCCATGTCAGCGGTGGCGGCCGACAAGACACTGCTGCCCATGGGTACCCCCATCCTCGCGGAAGTGCCGCTGCTCGACAAAGCCGGCAACTGGACCGGCAAGCACCAGCTGCGCCTGTTGATCGCCCTGGATGTGGGCGGTGCGGTGAAGAAGGGGCACCTGGATCTCTACCACGGCATGGGGGAGAAGGCCGGGGTGGCCGCGGGCCACTACAAGCACTTCGGCCGGGTCTGGAAGCTGGGTCTGCACCACGGGCCGACCGCCGCCCCCTGGATCTGACGCCATAAGCTGACCGACGCGGGCAGTACATACATGAGAAGTAAAAAAGCCGCCGGATTATCCGGCGGCTTTTTTGTAGGAGCTCGGCGACGAGATGTGGCCGGCTTCGATCTGTGAAGGGATCAGGCCTTCTTGAGATCCAGCCGTATGGCGCCCACCGGCTTGCAGCAGCAGGGTAGGCACTCCCCCTGGGAGACGAAGGCCAGCGGCACATTGGGATAGTGCACCCGGCCTTCGAGCAGCGGCGTGCGGCAGGCGCCGCAATAGCCGCTGCGGCACTGGAACTCCACCTGATGGCCGTGGCGTTCGAGGGTCTCCAGCAGGCTCTCGCCAGGGTGGGGCGAGAGGGTGCCATCCCGGGTGTGCACCAAGGGCGTCAGGACGTCCTGCTCGGCTTCATGGCACAGGGCAGGGGACGGGGTGCCGATGGCATCACTCATAACGCCGTGTCACCGCGTCGACACCCGCTGCCCGTCACGGCGCGACAAGCCCCATGCCTCATCACAGCTCGAAGTCACCGAGATCGTCGGCGTGTACTTCGCTGTCGATCTGGCCGACCAGATAGGAGCTCACTTCCACCTCCTGGGGGGCGACCTGCACGTTGTCGGAAGAGAGCCAGGTGTTGATCCAGGGGATGGGGTTTTGCTTGGCGCCAGCGAAGGCTGGCTGCAGACCGACCGCCGCCATGCGCAGGTTGGTGATGTATTCCACGTACTGGCAGAGGATGTCCTTGTTCAGGCCGATCATGGAGCCGTCCTGGAACAGGTACTCGGCCCACTCCTTCTCCTGGATGGCGGCCTCCTTGAACAGCTCGAAGCAGGCCTGCTCGCACTCGACGGCGATCTCGGCCATGTCCGGATCGTCGTTGCCGCTGCGCATCAGGTTCAGCATATGCTGGGTACCGGTGAGGTGAAGGGCCTCGTCGCGGGCGATCATCTTGATGATCTTGGCGTTGCCCTCCATCAGCTCGCGCTCGGCGAAGGCGAAGGAGCAGGCGAAGCTCACGTAGAAGCGGATCGCCTCCAGGGCGTTGACGCTCATCAGGCACAGATAGAGCTTCTTCTTCAGCTCCCGCAATGTGATGTTCACGGCGCGGCCTGCCACCTGGTGAGTCCCTTCTCCGTGCAGGTGATAGAGGGCGGTCGCCTCGATCAGATCATCGTAGAAGTGGCTGATGGAGCCGGCGCGCTTCAAGATCTGTTCGTTGGTGACGATGTCATCGAACACCTGACCCGGGTTGTTGACGATGTTGCGGATGATGTGGGTGTAGGAGCGAGAGTGGATGGTCTCTGAGAAGGCCCAGGTCTCGATCCAGGTCTCCAGTTCCGGGATGGAGACCAGCGGCAGCAGCGCTACGTTCGGGCTGCGACCCTGGATGGAATCCAGCAGGGTCTGGTACTTCAGGTTGGAGATGAAGATGTGCTGCTCGTGGGGGGGCAGGGCCTGATAGTCGATGCGGTCGTGGGAGACGTCCACCTCTTCCGGGCGCCAGAAGAAGGAGAGCTGCTTCTCGATCAGCCGCTCGAAGATGTCGTGTTTCTGTTGATCATAACGGGCCACGTTGACCGATTGGCCAAAGAACATGGGCTCCTTGAGTTGATCGTTTTGGGTCTGGCAGAAAGTTGAATAGGCCATGGTTGTCGAATGTCGCGAAATGGGGGAAACAGGAGGGCGGGAGCTTGTCGCTCCCGCCCGGTTCATCAGATCTTACAGGCGCCGCCAGCACAACCGTCATCTTGCAGATCGGTCTGGGCATCGTCCGCACCATCACGGGTGTTGTGATAGTACAGGGTCTTGAGGCCGTATTTGTAGGCGGTCAGCAGATCCTTGAGCAGCTGCTTCATCGGTACCTTGTTGCCTTCGAAACGGGCGGGATCATAGTTGGTGTTGGCGGAGATCGCCTGATCCACGAATTTTTGCATGATACCGACCAGCTGCAGGTAACCATCCACGCTCGGTTGCTTCCACAGCAGTTCGTACTGATCCTTCAGGCGGTGATACTCGGGCACCACCTGCTTGAGGATGCCGTCCTTGGAGGCCTTGACCGACACCAGGCCGCGGGGCGGCTCGATGCCGTTGGTGGCGTTGGAGATCTGGCTGGAGGTCTCGCTCGGCATCAGGGCCGTCAGGGTGGAGTTGCGCAGACCCACTGTCTTGATGTCAGAGCGCAGCGCTTCCCAGTCCAGGTGCAGGGGCTCGTTGCACAGGGCGTCCAGATCCTTTTTATAGGTATCGATGGGCAGGATCCCCTGGGCATAGGTGGTCTCGTTGAAGGCCGGGCAGGGGCCGAACTCGCGGGCAAGCTGCACGGAGGCCTTCAGCAGGTAGTACTGGATCGCCTCGAAGGTGCGGTGAGTCAGCGCGAGGCCGGAGCCGTCGGAGTAGCGAGCACCGTTCTTGGCCAGGTAATAGGCATAGTTGATGACACCGATCCCCAGGGTGCGGCGATTCATGCTGCCTTTTTGCGCGGCTTTCAGCGGGTAGTCCTGATAATCGAGCAGGGCATCCAGGGCGCGCACGGCCAGATCTGCCATCTCTTCCAGATCTTCCAGCTTCTCGATGGCGCCGAGGTTGAAGGCGGAGAGGGTGCACAGGGCGATTTCGCCATCCTCGTCATCCACGTTGTTCAGCGGCTTGGTGGGCAGCGCGATCTCGAGGCAGAGGTTGGACTGGCGCACCGGCGCGACGGCCGGATCGAACGGGCTGTGGGTGTTGCAGTGATCCACGTTCTGGATGTAGATGCGACCGGTACCGGCGCGCTCCTGCATCATCAGGGAGAAGAGATCGACCGCCTTGAGAGTCTTCTTGCGAATGGCCGGATCCTGCTCGTACTTGACGTAGAGCTCCTCGAACTTGTCCTGATCCGCGAAGAAGGCGTCATACAGACCAGGGGCGTCGGAGGGGGAGAATAGGGTGATGTCGCCGCCCTTGATCAGGCGCTGGTACATCAGCTTGTTGATCTGCACCCCGTAGTCCATGTGACGGACCCGGTTCTCTTCCACGCCGCGGTTGTTTTTCAGTACCAGCAGGCTCTCCACTTCGGTGTGCCACAGGGGGTAGAACAGAGTCGCCGCGCCGCCGCGCACACCGCCCTGGGAGCAGCACTTGACCGCGGTCTGGAAGTACTTGTAGAAGGGGATGCAGCCGGTGTGGAAGGCTTCGCCGCCACGGATGGGGCTGCCCAGACCACGGATGCGGCCGGCGTTGATGCCGATGCCGGCGCGCTGGGAGACGTAGCGCACGATGGCGCTGGCGGTGGCATTGATGGAATCCAGGCTGTCATCGCACTCGATCAGCACGCAGGAGCTGAACTGACGGGTCGGGGTGCGCACACCGCTCATGATGGGGGTGGGCAGGGAGATCTTGAAGGTCGAGACCGCATCGTAGAAGCGCTTGATGTAGTCCAGACGGGTATCTTTCGGATACTTGGAGAAGAGGCAGGCCGCTACCAGGATGTAGAGGAACTGCGGGCTCTCGTAAATTTCACCGGTGACGCGGTTCTGCACCAGGTACTTGCCTTCCAGCTGCTTGACCGCGGCGTAGGAGAAGTCCATGTCGCGCCAGTGATCCAGGTGGGCGTTGAGCTCCTCGAATTCGGCCTGGGTGTAGTCGGTCAGCAGGTGCTTGTCGTACTTGCCTATGTCCACCAGCTTGGCGACGTGCTGGTAGAGGTGGGGCGGTTCGAACTGGCCGTAGGCCTTCTTGCGCAGGTGGAAGATGGCCAGACGGGCGGCCATGTACTGGTAGTCCGGGCTCTGTTCGGAGATCAGATCGGCGGCAGCCTTGATGATGGTCTCGTGGATGTCGGCGGTACGGATACCGTCATAGAACTGGATGTGGGACTTGAGCTCTACCTGGGAGACCGACACGTTGTCGAGCTTCTCGGCAGCCCAGTCGAGCACGCGGTGGATCTTGTCCAGATCGATGGGTTCTTTGTGTCCGTTACGCTTCGTCACAAACAAGTTCATTGGCTGATGACCCTTATGAGTTGATGCCTGCCGGCATCGGTTGATTCCCGAAAAACCATCGCGCCACGCACCCCACGGACCTGGCTTGGTAAAGAGTGGGGGCGTACTGCGCGATGAATCACAAGATATAGTGTTATTTTGATTTCGAACTACAAGATAGTGAGGTCGTCCCCGCATTGCAACGTGTGGATAACCTGATTGCTGTGGATAAATTGTGGGTGTTCGGGCCGGAGTTAGTGGGCGCTCACAGTGAGTGGGTTTTCATGCGTCCGATCCGTCAAATGCAAGTCCGATGATCGAAGATGGAAAATTAAAATAACTTTTTTTGCTTGCGAAAAGGGGATGGTTTTACTAGCAAATGGGCACTGGTTATCCCTTGTGCAGCAAGGGTCAAAAGCTGTCCGGTCCCGCCCGTCGTCCTCGCTCGGAGCATGAAAAAGGAGCCGGTATCGGCTCCCTCTGCTTGGCTGTCAAATGGCAGCATGACCCGCTCTGTGAACGTCAGCTGGCAGCATAAGGTGCCTGCCATATCCATCAACGGATCACATGCCCGGGCCTGCTCAGCTCAGCTCGTAGCGCAGCCAGTGGTGCAGAGCCTGCACGGTGTCGAAGTGCAAGTCCGCCCCCCAATCGGCGGGATCCTCGTCGTCGTGCAGATAGCCCCAGCCCGCCACCGCGGTGCGCATACCCGCATTACGACCCGCTTCGATGTCCCGCACATGATCCCCCACATAGAGGCAGTGAGCGGCGTCCACCCCGAGCTGCTCGCAGGCGTAATACATGGGGGCGGGGTCGGGCTTGCGCACCGGCAATGTGTCGGCGCTGACGGTGACGCCGCAGCCCGCGAGGGCTGGCAGGGCCGCCAGCAGCGGTTCGGTGAGAAAGCCCGGCTTGTTGGTGACGATGCCCCAGGGCAGCTCTTTCTCCTCCAGCCACTCGATCAGCGCCAGCATGCCGTCGTAGGGGCGGGTGCCGACGCAGAGGTTCGCCGCATAGTAGTCGAGCAGGGCGGTGCGAAGGCGCGTGGCGCCGAGCTCCTCGAGCAGCTCGTCCCCAAGACCTGCCTTCAGCAGCCCCAGCGCCCCGTGGGAGGTGGTCTGGCGGATCACCTCGTCTGAGAGCGGCGCGAAGCCTTCATTTATCAGCACGTGGTTGACGGCGGCGCCGAGATCCGGGGCGGTGTCGAGCAAGGTGCCGTCCAGGTCGAACAGCACGCAGCGCAGTGGGGCCTTGCTGGCGGCGCTCATCAGCCTTGCTCCGGACGGGTGAAGCTCACCATGTAGTTGACGTCCACGTTGGCGCCGAGTTTGAAGTGGCCGGTGAGGGGGTTGTAGTGGACCCCGCTCATGTCCTGCACCACCAGGCCTGCCGCCTCACCCATGCGGCACAGCTCGGCCGGGGTGATGAACTTCTTGTGGTCGTGGGTCCCCTTGGGCACCATCTTCATCAGGTACTCGGCCCCCAGGATCATCATCAGATAGGCCTTGGGGTTGCGGTTGATGGTGGAAACCACCACCCGGCCACCCGGGCGCACCAGGGTCGCGATGGCCCGCAGCACCGAGGTGGGATCCGGCACGTGCTCCAGCATCTCCATGCAGGTGACCAGATCATACTGGCCGGGAGCCTCGGCGGCGTGAGCCTCGGCGGTGATCTGGCGGTATTCGAGCTCCACCCCGGCTTCCAGGGCGTGGAGGCGGGCGACCCCGAGGGGCTCCTTGCCCATGTCGATGCCGGTCACCCTGGCGCCACGGCGGGCCATGCTCTCGGAGAGGATGCCGCCACCGCAACCGATGTCGAGGGCGCGCTTGCCAAACAGGCCGCCACTCTTGTCGGTGATCCAGTCGAGGCGCACCGGGTTGATCTGGTGCAGCGGCTTGAACTCGCCCTCCATGTCCCACCAGCGGGAGGCAATGGCTTCAAATTTGGCGATTTCTGTCAGATCGACGTTGGCGTCACTGTGCATTTTCATGGATCCTGTGGCAGGGGCGCGCAAGGGAGGAGAGGCGCGCAATCTATTGTCCTGGCGGGCATTATAACGGACGGACTTTGGCAAACCAGCCTGATTTGCGGCTTAAGGTATTTCACGTCCTGTGTTACCATGTCGCGCTGTTTAAGCCAAAGAACAACTAATTAGGGATTAAGGCTTTCTATGAGCGATCTGGCCAGAGAGATCACGCCGGTCAACATCGAAGAAGAGCTCAAGAGTTCCTATCTGGATTACGCCATGAGCGTGATCGTAGGACGAGCTCTGCCGGATGTGCGTGATGGCTTGAAACCGGTTCACCGCCGCGTTCTGTATGCAATGAACGAGTTGGGGAACGACTGGAACAAGCCCTATAAAAAATCGGCCCGTGTGGTCGGTGACGTAATCGGTAAATATCACCCGCATGGCGACAGTGCCGTGTATGACACCATCGTCCGCATGGCGCAGGATTTCTCCATGCGTTACATGCTGGTCGACGGTCAGGGCAACTTCGGTTCGGTGGACGGCGATAACGCCGCCGCCATGCGTTATACCGAAGTGCGGATGGCGCGCATCTCCCACGAGCTGCTGGCCGATCTGGACAAAGAGACCGTGGACTGGGTGCCGAACTATGACGGCACCGAGATGATCCCGGCTGTCATGCCCACCAAGGTTCCCACTCTGTTGATCAACGGCTCCTCCGGTATCGCGGTGGGCATGGCGACCAACATTCCTCCTCATAACCTCACCGAGATAGTGAACGGCTGTCTGGCGCTGATCGAAAATGGTGATCTCACCATCGATGAGCTGATGACCTATGTCACCGGCCCGGATTTCCCCACCGGCGGCATCATCAACGGTCGCTCCGGCATCGTGCAGGCCTATCGTACCGGCCGCGGCTCCGTCTATGTGCGGGCCAAGGCCGAGGTGGAAGTGGACGACAAGAGCGGTCGCGAGACCATCATAGTCCACGAGATCCCCTATCAGGTGAACAAGGCGCGGCTCATCGAGAAGATCGCCGAGCTGGTCAAAGAGAAGAAGATCGAGGGCATCAGCGCCCTGCGCGATGAGTCTGATAAAGACGGCATGCGCATCGTTATCGAGATCAAGCGCGGCGAGTCCGGCGAGATTGTGCTGAACAATCTCTACAAGCACACCCAGATGCAGACCACGTTCGGCATCAACATGGTGGCGCTCGATAACAACCAGCCCAAGGTGATGAACCTTAAAGAGATCCTGGATGCCTTCCTGCTGCACCGCCGTGAGGTGGTGACCCGCAGAACCGTGTTCGAGCTGCGCAAGGCGCGGGATCGGGCCCACATCCTGGAAGGTCTGGCGGTCGCCCTGGCCAACATCGACCCCATCATCGAGCTCATTCGTCACAGCGCGACTCCGGCCGATGCGAAGGCTGGCCTGGTCGCCCGCGGCTGGGAGCTCGGCAACGTGGCCTCCATGCTGGAGAAATCCGGCGATGACGCGGCCCGTCCCGAGTGGCTGGAGCCGGAGTTCGGCATCCGTGAGGGTCATTACTACCTGACGGAACAGCAGGCCCAGGCCATCCTTGACCTGCGTCTGCACAAGCTGACCGGCCTCGAACACGAGAAGATCCTGGAAGAGTACCAATCTCTGCTGGATCTCATCGCCGAGCTGCTGCACATCCTGGCAAGCCCGGAACGCCTGATGGAGGTGATCCGCGATGAACTGCTGGCGGTACGCGAGCAGTATGGCGACGAGCGTCGCACCGAGATCAGCATGTCCAGTGCCGAGATCAACATCGAAGATCTGATCACCCCGGAAGACGTGGTGGTTACCCTGTCTCACCAGGGTTATGTGAAGTATCAGCCGCTCTCCGACTACGAGGCCCAGCGCCGCGGTGGTCGTGGCAAGTCGGCCACCCGGATCAAGGAAGAGGACTTCGTGGAGCGTCTGCTGGTGGCCAACACCCACGACACCATCCTGTGCTTCTCCACCCGTGGCAAGGTCTACTGGCTCAAGGTGTATCAGCTGCCGGAGGCGTCCCGTGGCGCCCGCGGTCGTCCGATCATCAACCTGCTGCCGCTGGAAGAGGGTGAGCGCATCACCGCCATCCTGCCGGTGAAAGAGTATGCCGACGACAAGTACGTCTTCTTTGCCACCGCCGACGGTACCGTGAAGAAGACCAGCCTGTCTGCGTTCAGCCGTCCGCTCTCCTCCGGGATCCGGGCCATCAACCTCAAAGAGGGGGATGAGCTCATCGGGGTGGATATCACAGACGGTAGCAACGAGATCATGCTCTTCTCCGACGCGGGCAAGGTGGTGCGCTTCGCCGAAGGCAGCGGCCGCGCCGACGCGGCGGATGCGGGTGACGACGTCGAGAACGACGACGATGCCGGCAACGATGACGACGGCAGCGACAACGGTGAAGGCGGCGAAACCAAGGGTGCCTTCAAGGGCGTGCGTCCCATGGGTCGTACCGCTGCCGGTGTCCGCGGTATCCGTCTGCCGAGCGGCAACAAGGTGGTCTCCCTCATCGTCCCCCGTGGCGAGGGTGCCATTCTCACCGCCACCGAGAACGGTTACGGCAAGCGCACCGCGCTGGACGAATACCCGACCAAGAGCCGTGGCACCCAGGGCGTCATCTCCATCAAGGTGGATGAGCGTAACGGCAAGGTGATCGATGCGATCCAGGTCGAGGATACCGACCAGATCATGCTGATCACCAACGGCGGTACCCTGGTCCGCACCCGTGTCGCCGAGGTGAGCATCATAGGCCGCAACACCGGAGGTGTCCGTCTGATCCGTACCGGTGAAGACGAGACAGTCGTCGGCCTGCAGCGCATCGCGGAAAGCGACGAGGAAGAAAACGACATCGTCGCCACGGGCGAGACCGAGGGCTCAGTTGCATCGGGTGAAGGCGCAGGCGATCAAGCCAGCGATGAAGGTGTGGTAAGCGACGAATAATCCCGTGCTGCTGCCATTACGCCGATAACAGGTGCACCGATAAGAGAGCGACCTCTGGGTCGCTCTCTTTGTTTGCGGTCGTTGCTGGCAGCCGCTCTCGCTGTATAGATCCGAGCCTCGTATCCGGCATATCACGTATGCTAGGACGTTCTCTGTTTCTGGCCACTGTCTCTTCGCTGGGATAGCGCCAGCCCCACCATTTCGGCGTCTCCTGTCCTCCGTCTTGGCGGGGCACTCCTCGCCTCGTTGTCTGCCATATATCTTTCACCCCGGCGTTATCCCGTTGTCATGAGGGGCGGGCAAACTGCCCCCTGTCTCGGAGTCGAGTCAGAACGAAACTGTTACTGCCATCCAAAGGGAGCCGCTTATGACCAGCTGGGTAATGTGGGAGATCTGGTGGAGCCGGATGTGGGGGGAGGTGGCTCCCGCCTTGGGGCAAGGCGTCGGGCATGGGCACGAAGAGGAGGTGGCCCCTGAGCCATCCCGTCTGCCGGTGGAGCTGATCGCGGAGGGAAGGGCGGCGCGGCCCTATCCCCCGAGGCCGCGGGGCTGACGCCTCTTGCTGCCCGCTGTCCCTGAGATCCTATTAGGAGCAGGAGCAGGAGCAGGAGCAGGAGCAGGAGCAGGAGCGGGCGCGATGGCTCGCAGGAATTCATGACAGGATCTGGCCGGGCGGGATCTGCCGCTCGTAGTCTCTTGGTACAGCCACAGCCAATATACGAAGGGCTGGGATAGGGGAAGGAGATCAGACTCCGTCTAACAAGGCGCCAGCTGTGCTTCCATGGCGCCTCATGACACTGCCTCTAGAACAGCCGAAGTTGCTCGTTGGGGCGGATGAAGCGCTCGGTATTGAGTGCAATATGGCGCTTGCCCAACCCCAGCCGTTTGGCGATCAGCCGAAAACGCTGGGCGAGCAGATCGGCAAATTGCCCCTCACCGCGCATGCGGGTGCCGAAGGCGGGGCTGTTGAGGTTGCCGCCTCGGCTCGCCCGCAGCTGGTTCAGCACCGCTTCTTTCTGCCCCGGGTAATGCTCATCCAGCCAGTCGCTGAAGAGCGTCGTCAGTTCATGGGGCAGGCGCAGCAAGATGTAGTCGGCGCAGCCGGCGCCGGCTGCGACGGCGGCCTTGATGATCTGCTCGAGCTCGGGCTCGTTGAGACGGGGGATCATGGGGGCGGCCAGCACCCCGACCGGTACGCCGGCCCCGGCCAGCTTCTCGATCACCTTCAAACGGCCGACCCCTGTGCTGGCCCTGGGCTCCAGCTGTCGCCTCAGGGTTTCGTTGAGCGTGGTGACCGACACCATCACCTGACAGAGCCCCTCCCGGGCCAGCTCCCCAAGCAGATCGAGATCCCGCAGTATCATGGCGCTCTTGGTGATGATCCCCACCGGATGGCGATGGGTTAGCATCACCTCGAGCAGCTGGCGGGTGAGGCGATAATGCTGCTCGATGGGCTGGTAAGGGTCCGTGTTGGCGCCGAGCACTATGGTCTGGGGCTGGTAGCTCGGCTTGGCAAATTCACGGCGCAGCAGGGCCGCGGCATTGAGCTTGGCAAACAGCCTGGTCTCGAAGTCCAGACCTGGCGAGAGCTCCAGGTAGGCGTGGCTGGGTCTGGCGTAACAGTAGATGCAGCCATGTTCACAGCCCTGATAGGGGTTGATGGAGCGACCGAAGGGCACATCCGGCGAGAGGTTATGGCTGATGATGCTCTTGGCTTCGATCTCCTGCACCTGGGTCTGGATCGCTTGTGTGTCAAACGCAGGTTCCCACTCCTGGGTCTGCCACCCATCGTCGACGGTGTCTATTCGGGGACCGCTGAACCTGTGGTCGATATTGTGACTGCTGCCTCGTCCCGCCATGCCATGACACCAATACTGTTTATATATACAGTTATTGTGGCGATAATACTCCGGGAGTGCAAGTCGTACCTCCGGGCGTTATCTAAAACTGCATCGCAAATGGATCTCTTGCTTGATCTGTCGCTACATTTCGTTTACATAGACGAAATGCGAACTGGATCACGGAATTCCCTATGAAACCCACTACCTCCCGCTGGCTTTTTATCGGTGTCATTGGCCTGGTCATCTGGCGTCTGATCCCGCTCTCCACCGAGCAGGAGATGGCGGCGGCCAACCGGGCCTGGCGGGTCGGTCATTTCGATGAGGCGACCCGGATCTGGCAGCCGCTGGCGGAGCAGGGCCAATCCAGGGCCCAGGCCCTGATGGGCTGGAGCTTCGAGGTGGGGCAGGGGAGCGAGCAGGATCTGAAGCGCGCCATCGCGCTCTATCGGCAATCCGCCGAGGCGGGGGACGCCTTCGGCCAATACCGGCTCGGGGAGCTCTATCTGCGCGGGGTCGGGGTGCCGCGGGATCTGCAGATCGCGTTTCACTGGATGGACAAGGCGGCCCGCAACGGCGACGTGCCCGCCATGCTGAAAGTGGGGGTGCTGCACCTGATGGGGGTCAATGGCCGGGTGGAGATGGCCGAGGCCAAGCAGTGGCTCTATCAGGCGTCCCAGAAGGGCAACAAGCTGGCACTCAAGGTGCTGCAGGAGCTGGCGCTGGCACAGGAGGGGCGTAGCGAATTCGACTTCAATTGGCAGCCCCTGCTCGGCACCTCCTGAACATGGTCCTGACAAACCCGGAAGTATGATGTCAGGACACTCCGTCAGGCCGATCCCGCTTGCGGGATTGCGAGGGAAGGGGACCAGGCCAGCGCCTCCTCCAGCGGCATGGGTTTGGCATAGACATAGCCCTGAATGAGATAGACCCCCCGCGCGAGCAGATAGTCTATCTGGGCCTGGTGCTCGACCCCTTCGGCAATCATCTCCATCTTGGACTCGCGGCCGAAGGCAATGATGGCGTCCAGCACGCTGCGCTTGAAGTCCTGGGTGCCTATGGTGTCGACGAACATCTTGTCGATCTTGATGCTCTTGATCCCGAGCTGCTGCAAGTAGGCAAAGCCGCCGTAGCCGGTGCCGAAGTCATCGATCTTGAAGTGATACCCCCTCAGTCCCAGCTTGGCTATCTCGCGTGCCGCGGCCTTGATGTTGGTGATGGGGAGCCGCTCGGTGAGTTCGAAGGTCAGCCTGTCGGGGCTAGGCCATTGCACCTTCTCCAGCATTTGAGGCAGATAGGCGTGCTCGAGATGATCCGCCACCAGATTGACGCTGACCCAGCGGGGCTCGGTGAGCCGATCGAGATCGGCCACCACCTGGCGCACGAGCTGATCCGTGATGGGGACGATCAGCCCCTGCTGCTCCGCATAGTCGATAAACATGCCGGGGGAGATGACTTCGTCGCCCCGTTGCCAGCGAATGAGCGCCTCATAGCCCACCACTTCCCGGGTGCGGCAATCGACGATGGGTTGGTAGAAGGGGATGAACTCACCCCGCTGCAGGCCCAATTTCAGCAAGCCGCTCAGGGAGTTGCGATAGTTGCGCAGCAGCCAGTAGGCCAGCACCAGCAGGAGGCCGAGAGAGGCGGCGCCGAGCAGGCCATAGTGGCGAACCTGCTTGGCGGCGTACCGGCGCAGCTCCGCCCCGGCCCACAGGGTCTGTTCCACCCGATTGTACTCATCGATCTCGGTGACGGAGATCCGCTCAGGTTGCTGCTTGATGGCCCCGTTGCCGCGCGGGAAATAGAGATGCTCGTGGGCGGGATCCTGATGGGAAAACTCCAGGTAGAAGCAGTCGCGGCAAGGGGTCTGCATCAGCTCATAGACCCAGCTGTTGCTGAGCGCCCAGTAGATGAGGTGCCCGTCGTACTTGGCGTAGATGAGCAGCTCACGGTCGGTATCAAACGGGCTGTAGGTGGTGGTGAAGGCAAAATCCGTCAGGCTGGACGTCTCCTTGGCATCTTCCAGGATGGGCAGGCCCGGCCCCAGGGTCGAGCAACTCTTCCCCTGTGCGGTGCGGATGCCGGCGAAGCGAATGTGGCGGTTGTAGTAGGTCGGGTCTTGCAGCAGCGCCATGTCGTCCGGGCCGCAGTCGAATCGAAACTGGGGCAGCTGGGTCAGAACTGCATGCTCCAGCGCCTGGTTGCGCGATGCCTGATAGGCGAGCAGCTCATGCTCCTTGCGCTCGAGCAGCTGCCGGCTGATGGTGGCGGTGAGCAGGGGGCCGAGGGACAAGACCAGCAACAGAGGGGCGAAGAACAATCCCAGTGACCAGAACAGGGGATGTCGTGACATCGGGCGTTTTCCTCATCTGTGGTATCCGGGAGCTGACAGCGGACGAGCGCTACAAGTTGTAACATTTGGAGCCAGGTTAGCGCAGCCGATTTTTCGCCCAGTATGCCTTGTCACCTTTGCCCGGGTGGTGACGTCTGATACAATCCTGCACTTATCCTCTCAATAAATGGCCTCGCACGGTTCTTACCGTGTGTCTCACGGCGTGTAGCAACCGTATTGTGAACGGTGAAACATCAAAGTGAGTCGCTTGAAATGACAGGATTTTTCTCACTCTGCATGTGACCTTTGGTAGGGGTCACCACTGTATAAGGAAACTCACGATGCCAATCATTACTCTGCCTGACGGCAGTCAACGTCAATTTGCCCACGCCGTTTCCGTCATGGATGTGGCCGCGGACATAGGTCCCGGTCTCGCCAAGGCGTGCATTGCCGGTCGGGTAAACGGTGAACTGGTGGATGCCTGCGAGTTGATCGAAACCGACTCTTCGCTCGCCATCATCACCGCCAAAGACGAAGAGGGTCTGGACATCCTGCGCCACTCCTGTGCGCACCTGCTCGGCCATGCCATCAAGCAGCTCTGGCCCCAGACCAAGATGGCCATCGGTCCTGTCATCGACAACGGCTTCTATTACGACATCGATCTCGACCGCACCCTGACCGACGAAGACCTGGCCGCCCTGGAAGAGCGCATGCTTGCCCTGGCCGCCAAGGATTACGACGTCATCAAGAAGAAGGTCTCCTGGCAGGAAGCGCGCGACGTGTTCGAAGCCCGTGGCGAGACCTACAAGGTCGAGATACTGGATCAGAACATCGCCCGTGATGACCAGCCCGGTCTGTATCATCACGAAGAGTACATCGACATGTGCCGCGGCCCCCACGTGCCGAACATGCGTCACTGTCACCACTTCAAGTTGCAGAAGATGTCCGGCGCCTACTGGCGCGGTGACTCCAACAACAAGATGCTGCAGCGCATCTACGGCACCGCCTGGGCCGACAAGAAGCAGCTCAAGGCCTATCTGCAGCGCCTGGAAGAGGCCGCAAAGCGCGATCACCGCAAGATCGGCAAGCAGCTCGACCTCTATCACATGCAGGAAGAAGCCCCCGGCATGGTGTTCTGGCACAACGACGGCTGGACCATCTTCCGCGAGCTGGAGACCTTCATCCGCGGCAAGCTCAAGGAGTACGACTATCAGGAGGTGAAAGGCCCCTTCATGATGGATCGCGTACTGTGGGAGCGTTCAGGTCACTGGGAGAAATACGCCCAGGCCATGTTCACCACCCAGTCCGAGAACCGCGAGTACGCCATCAAGCCGATGAACTGCCCGGGTCACGTGCAAATCTTCAACCAGGGTCTGAAGTCCTACCGGGATCTGCCCCTGCGCATGGCCGAGTTCGGCTCCTGCCATCGCAACGAGCCGTCCGGTTCCTTGCACGGTCTGATGCGGGTGCGCGGCTTCACTCAGGATGATGCCCACATCTTCTGTACCGAAGATCAGATCATGGAAGAGGTCTCGGCCTGTATCCGCATGGTCTACGACGTCTACGGCACCTTCGGCTTCGAGAACATCGTGGTCAAGCTCTCCACCCGTCCCGAGCAGCGCATCGGTTCCGATGAAGCCTGGGATCGCGCCGAGGCCGCCCTGGCCGAAGCCCTGGTGCTGAACGGCCTGAAGTACGACCTGCAGCCGGGTGAGGGCGCCTTCTACGGTCCCAAGATCGAATTCACCCTGCACGATTGTCTTGATCGTGCGTGGCAGTGTGGTACCGTGCAGCTCGATTTTGCCTTGCCGGGCCGTCTTGGCGCCACCTATGTGGGCGAAGACAACGAGCGCCACGTCCCCGTGATGATCCACCGTGCCATTCTGGGTTCCTTGGAGCGCTTCATCGGGATCCTGACCGAAGAGTACGCCGGTCTGTTCCCGACCTGGTTGGCGCCGACCCAGGCCGTGGTCATGAATATCACGGATGCTCAGGCCGATTATGCGGTGAAAGTAGCCAAGGCATTGAATGATGCGGGCCTTCGCGCAAAAGCGGACTTGAGAAATGAGAAGATTGGCTTTAAAATCCGCGAGCATACTTTGAAGCGAGTGCCTTTCATGCTGGTCTGCGGCGATAAAGAAGTAGAAGCCGGCAAGATTGCAGTACGGACTCGTAAAGGGGCTGACCTGGGGACTTATCCTGTTGAAGAGCTGATTGCTCTGTTGACCCAGGAAGTTCAGACCCGCGGACAAAAGAAAGTGGAGGAATAAGCTATAAAAGGCGGAAAAAAACTGGGCAAGCAACCGCAAGCCCGCGCTCACCGGATCAATGAAGAGATCCGTCTGAAAGAAGTTCGTCTGACCGGTCTGGATGGTGAAGCCATTGGCATCACCTCCATCCAGGATGCTCTGAACTTGGCCCTCGAGGCCGGAGTGGATCTGGTCGAGATCAGTCCTAACGCTGAGCCGCCCGTTTGCCGGATCATGGATTACGGCAAATTCCTCTACGAAAAGAGCAAGACCACTAAAGAACAGAAGAAAAAGCAGAAAGTCGTCCAGGTCAAGGAAATCAAATTCCGTCCTGGCACTGACGAAGGCGACTATCAGGTAAAACTACGCAACCTGGTTCGCTTTCTGGAAGACGGGGACAAGGCTAAGGTCACCCTGCGCTTCCGTGGTCGTGAAATGGCCCACCAGGATCTTGGTATCAAGGTTCTGGAGCGAGTCAAGAACGATCTGGAAGAGTTGGCCGTAGTCGAATCGTTCCCGAAAGTCGAAGGCCGTCAAGCTGTGATGGTTCTCGCACCTAAGAAGAAATCTTAAGGCCCACAAGTAATTGACTCATGGGCATGTCCCATGAGTCGGTTCGCCTTGCGATTTTGTTGTCACTCACAATGCGGAGTATGAAATGCCGAAGATGAAAACCAACCGGGGCGCCGCAAAGCGCTTCAAGAAGACTGGCTCAGGTCGCTTCAAGTGCAAGCACAACCACCTGCGTCACATCCTGACCAAGAAGAGCAGTAAGCGTAAGCGTAAGCTGGGGCCGAAGTTCATGGTTTCTGCTGCCGACCACAAACGTGTTGTCGCTTGTCTGCCGTACGCATAAGGGGGATGTGAAAAATGCCAAGAGTTAAACGTGGTGTGACCGCTCGCGCTCGTCACAAGAAAGTAATGAAAGCCGCCAAGGGTTACTACGGCGCCCGTTCCCGTGTCTACCGCGTAGCGGTACAAGCGGTAACCAAAGCTGGTCAGTATGCCTACCGTGACCGTCGTCAGAAGAAGCGCCAGTTCCGTCAACTGTGGATCGCGCGTATCAACGCTGCTGCCCGTCAGAACGGTCTGTCCTACAGCCGTCTGATCAACGGTCTGAAGAAGGCTTCCATCGAGATCGATCGCAAGATCCTGTCCGATATCGCCGTTCACGACAAGCTGGCTTTCACCGCCCTGGTTGAAAAGGCTAAAGCAGCGCTGGTTTAATCCGGTTCTGTTATGAAAGATAAAGGAGGCTTCGGCCTCCTTTTTTGTGTCTGTAAAATACTGTTGTACATCATTTTTTCCCTTTCTTGTGTTCATGCTTTTCTGGATGTGATCACTCGGTAGTTATGCCAGTTTCACCTCGAGTACTGAGCTCATCGTCAAGCATCTCCCTCGCTTACCTGGATAATGCTCTTTGATGACGAAGAAATAGAGGAGTTTACCCATTGGCAAATCAACTGACAGATAAAGACTTATGCGAGGTTTTATCAGACATCTTCGTTGATAACGAAGTTGACTATGAACATACCGCTTCAGTTGCGAGGCATTTTCCACCGGAGCATGTTGAATCTGCTCTATTTGAATGGGTTGCACCCGTTTGTTACACCAACGCCCTCACACTCGTTCCTCCTATCTGGTCTGGTTTTGAGAGGGAAGCTCTGTGGCATGATATCCAGGAACTTTTAGCCAAAGAGCAAAGCGCAGGTTTGGTCAGGAAGAGGGTTATCAGCTTCAGACAACGATATCTTAGAAAAGAGTATGCCGATGAATGGCGCAAGTTATCGGCTTTGCTGATCCAACAGAGATAAAGTTGAGCTAGAGATGTCGTTGGGTTGGATGTACCTATGTGATCTTCAACATTTCAGTTACCAGATCCACTCTCATTACACCTAACCAACTGAAACAATGAGACTTCTTTATTTTTTCGCACAACCCAGCTGATACTCCTCGACAGTTCAACCTCTCACTAAAACTAGTATTAACACAACAAATTCAAATGCTTACGTTTTAGTTTTTGCTAGCCAGTCCCCACCTAACTGCAAGACCCTGAAACTTCTTTCGATCCTTTCAGATCCTTAATGGATCGCAGATCCTTTGTCTGGCAGGCCCGGGCCCTATGGTTTTGCGGTAGTGCACTTTTGCAAAAATTTTATCGGTGAACTCCGCAGGCGGGAGCGGATGAGCGCGGATTCCATCATCTGTAGCGCCAGTAAGGGTTTGACCGCTTTGAGGAAGGGTGGATTAGGCTAGTGGATGACTAGGGTGAGTCATAGGTCCAGCTGAGCTGGGTCAGAGCCTAGGGGCTTTCTGAACAAGAAAGCCCCAAACATTTGTAAAGTTAAAATAGCAGTAGAGTCAGGTAGCCCATCATGACAGCCATTCCCAGTATCACTATCAGGAAAGCTACTATCATGGGGGTTCTGAACATCGATTTGAGCAGGATCACTTCCGTCAAACTGGCACCTGCACTACCAATGATTAGCGCCATTACCGCCCCCATGCCCATCCCTTTCCCCAATAGTACCGAAGCAAGAGGAATCACCGCTTCGGCACGAATGTAAAGTGGTATCCCTACAACTGCACTGAATGGAATGGCTAGGACATTATCTGATCCTGCATGAGAGGCGATCCACTCGGCAGGAATAAAACCGTAGATTAATGACCCAACCAGTACCCCCAACAACAAATAGGGCAATACATGTTTGAACTGCTCCCAAGCATCCGCTCGTGCTCTGTTGAATGTGCTTGGGGTCATTGGGGAAAGTGTCATAGTCACGGTTCCATCAGAGCAACAGGACTGTACAGGGGCAACCTCTTCTACTTGTTGTCGAGTGCAGCAAGAGACTGTCGTGTTCAACGGCTGGATGGACTTGATCGCGCTGTTCGTACCGCAAGCTGTTGTGTTCGCTCTGGCTGCTTCACCCTTTGAAGTGTTGCAACTGGTGGCACAATTACCTTGTTCCTTGTTCCTTGTTCCTTGTTCCTTGTTCCTTGTTCCTTGTTCCTTGTTCCTGGAGTCGATGACATAGCGTTCAAATCCAAGTGTATCCAGTAACATGCTTGACAGCACAGAGACGCTTGCAGCGATTGCGGCATATAGCAATGTCACCTTCCAGCCGAAGGTGACCCACAGTAAGCCGATAATGATTGGGTTAAGCAGTGGCGATACAAACAAGAAAGCCAGGGTCGGGCCAAAGCCTGCTCTGGCAGACAAGAGGCCGCGTAACATCGGGATGGTAGAGCAACTACAAAATGGTGTCAGTGATCCTAACATTGCTGAGATTACATAGCCTTTTCCTTTCCTTGCCCCTAGCATCTCTTGGATTTTTGTATCGGGTATTTTCTGGCGAATCCAGCTCACTCCAGCGCTGATCACCAAGAACAGCACGGAAAGCTCGATAGTCAGGAATAGAAACATCTGTATTGCATCGGTCAGCATGACAAACCAGTCATTCATCTTCATTTTCTCTCATTAAATCCATATTTCCAGAATAATGGAAATGTTCGGGTGATCAAGATATTTCTGGTATTATCGAAATATCGGTTTTCAGGACATTTGAGCAATGCAGCTAGAACAGGTCGCTAAGGCATTGAAAGAGCTTGGTCATCCAACCCGCCTCTTCATTTTTAAGCATCTAGTTAAAGCAGGTGAGCAGGGCCTGCCTGTGGGCGATTTACAGAAGCAGCTGGTCATCCCTGCATCGACATTGAGTCACCATATTTCTGCGTTGGTATCAGTGGGGCTCGTCAAGCAGAATCGGGATAGTCGTACCCTCATGTGTGTGTCTCAATATGAGGTGTTGGAAGAGATCATCCTATTTTTACGAGAAGAGTGTTGTGTGAACGGTGAGCGTTCATACGAAGAGGAAAGGTAGACTTGATGCGTGTCGATTCAATAAGTAAAGGCCCTGATGGGCCTTTACTTATTACTCGATGATGGGGGAGAGCTTGTTGGTCATGTTCGGTCACGGCTGCGCTGTGACTTGGTGCCGGCCGCTAGTGGCAGCCGGAAGATGTTCATGCTATCCGTTCCCACCCAGGAGCGGGGCGCCTCCAGATGCTGCAGTTCGCAGGCAACAGAGCGGCGTAGCTGACCCACCACTAGACCAGATCCCCGCGGTGGTCTGACTCAGGTTGCCCAGGCTCGCCAAGGTGAGATCGTCGCCGGCCAGCAGGCCGATGGCGCCCAGCGCCTTGATGAGCTTGAGCCCGCCCACCTCCTCGGTGTTGTGCCGCCTGCAGCTGATGCTGGCTATGTTCCCCAAGGCAGTTATTACCCCAACCGATGTCGTTAGAGGGACTTTCCTGTGTCGACCAGTCATAGGTAAGTCACTGGTTTAAATCTAAGCAGTTGTTTTACATAGCGATAAATGCAGGATTAGGCTTCTCTTTTGGTTTTCATCTGCATAGTTGCAAACCGATGACATTTTTTGTCGTGGTGGGGGTGATAAAGCGGATGGCTATCTCGGCGCATTCTCTCGGCGTTCTCTCTCCTGTCTCGACCTCGCGCATTCCCTCTGCACTCCCATACTCCAATCCACGCCAGCCCCTATGCTGGTTGGCTTTCCCGCCTCCCTGATCTGTTTTATCCCTCTTTGCTCACGGTTCTCGCATTGTCAGCTACCCTTTACGTTTCGTACATAAAACAATCTATTGTTTTATCTGTAAATAGTTGATTAAAAAACAATATCGAGTGAGTCTGGGTCGGCTAGAGTATTTATGCCCAGAGAAAAACAAACGTTTACAACAGGGAGTGCACATGAAACCCATGCAAAGAAAAATGAAACCCCTTTTCGTCAAACTGGTGTTGGCTGGCTTGGTCACTAGCCTGTCCCTGCCGAGCCTGGCGGCTGAGGATCTGCGCAAGGAGGCCGCGGCCGCCACCCAGGCCGCCAACGACAAGCTGCTGACAGAGCTGCCGTTCGCGGACAAGACCGACTTCGAGAATGCCAACAAGGGCTTCATTGCCGCCCTGCCGTCGGCCCCCATCAAGGGGGAAGCGGGCAACCTCATCTGGGATCCACAGAAGTACGGCTTCATCAAGGAAGGGGAGAAGGCCCCCGCCACCGTCAACCCCAGCCTCTGGCGCCAGTCCCAGCTGATCAACATCAGCGGCCTGTTCAAGGTGACGGATGGCATCTACCAGGTGCGTAACCTGGACTTGTCCAATATGACCATCATAGAGGGCAAGGAGGGGCTCACCCTGGTGGATCCCCTGGTCTCTGCGGAGACTGCCAAGATAGCCCTGGATCTCTACTACGAGCATCAGGGCAAGAAACCGGTCAAGGCCGTGATCTACACCCACAGCCACGTGGATCACTACGGCGGCGTGCGCGGTGTGGTCGACGAGGCCGATGTGAAGGCCGGCAAGGTGAAGATCTACGCGCCGGAGGGCTTCATGGAAGCCGCGGTCGCCGAGAACATCATGGCGGGCAACGTCATGAGCCGCCGCGCCAGCTACATGTATGGCAACCTGCTGCCGGCGGACGAGAAGGGCCAGGTCGGTGCCGGCCTCGGCACCACCACCTCGGCGGGGACTGTGACCCTGATCGCGCCCACCGACATCATCACCAAGACCGGCCAGAAAGAGGTCATCGACGGGCTGACCTACGAGTTCATGATGGCGCCGGGATCGGAGGCACCGTCCGAGATGCTCTGGTACATCGAGGAGAAGAAGGCCATCTCCGCCGCCGAGGATGCGACCCACACCCTGCACAACACCTACTCCCTGCGCGGCGCCAAGATCCGCGAGCCGCTGCCCTGGTCCAAGTACCTCAACCAGGCGCTCTCCATGTGGGGTGACAAGGCCGAGGTGATGTTTGCCCAGCACCACTGGCCCACCTGGGGCAACAAGGAGGTCACCACTCTGCTCAAATCCCAGCGCGATCTCTATCGTTACATCAACGATGAGACCCTGCGCCTGGCCAACATGGGTTACACCCGTGACGAGATCGCCGAGCAGTTCAAGCTGCCGGACACCCTGGCCAACACCTGGGCCAACCGCGGCTACTACGGCTCCATCAGCCACAACGTGAAGGCCACCTATGTGCTCTATCTGGGCTGGTTCGACGGCAACCCGGCGACCCTGAACGAGCTGTCACCGGTCGAGTCGGCCAAGAAATACGTCGAGTTCATGGGTGGCGCCGACGAGGTGCTGAAAAAAGCCAAGGCTTCCTATGACAAGGGCGAATACCGCTGGGTCGCTCAGGTGGTCAAGCACGTGGTGTTCGCGGATCCCAGCAACAAGGCGGCCAAGGAGCTCGAAGCCGATGCCCTGGAGCAGATGGGCTACCAGGCCGAATCCGGCCCGTGGCGCAACTTCTACCTGACCGGCGCCAAGGAGCTGCGCAGCGGCGTGACCCAGTTGCCGACCCCGAACACGGCGAGCCCGGACACGGTGCGGGCCATGTCGCTCGACATGTTCTTCGACTACCTGGCGGTGCGCCTGAACGGACCCAAGTCCGGGGATGCTAAGGCGGTGCTGAACTTCGACTTCGGCGACACAGGCGGCAAGTACAAGGTGGAGCTGGAAAACGGGGTGCTGAACCACACGGCCAATGCCGAGGCCAGCAACGCCGACACCACCATTACCCTGTCGCGGGATACACTGAACAACCTGATCTTGAAGCAAACCACCCTGGAGAAGGCCGTTGCGGCGGGGGATGTGAAGATCACCGGCAGCAGCGACAAACTCAAGGAAGTGCTGGGTTATCTCGACAACTTCGAGTTCTGGTTCAACATAGTGACCCCCTGACAGGGTCTGCGTATCAGGCATTCACCCAGGGCGTGGTCAGCAGACCACGCCTTTTTTGTTTCAGTGGTCATGGCGCGGGCTGGCAAGGGGCCGCAGGTGTGAGCCGAAAACCGGTTCTCCAACCCGGGAGCAGGGATGGTAGGGAGCCAAGTGCGATGACATGATCTCCATCACATTGATTTGGCTTTGAATTTTTAGCCTGTCTATCAGACGGTGAGGGAGGGGATGACTAGACTTGTGGGATCCGGGGGGAGGGGACAGCCTTGTCCCTGGTCATAACAAAATGATTTCTCGGGAGAAAAGCCCACCTTAACTATGGTCAGCGGACGGCCTTTTTTTGTATTATCCCCCTCTTGACCTTATTTAGCCTAAAGGCTCCTGTTCCGGGAGTGGTGACGAGGAAGACATGCAACAGCTTGAAGAAGTAGTCGGCCAGGCCAAGGCCGAAATTGAGGGCGTGAGCGACATCGCGACCCTCGACGAGATCCGGGTCAAATATCTGGGTAAAAAAGGCTTTTTTACCGAGCAGATGAAGGGCCTCGGCGCTCTCTCTGCCGAGGAGCGCCCCGCCGCGGGGGCCGTGATAAACCAGGCCAAGCAGCAGGTTCAGGATGCCCTGAACGCGTGCCGTGAAGCCCTGGAAGCCGCCGTGCTGAACCAGAAGCTGGCGGCCGAGACCATCGACATCAGCCTGCCGGGTCGTCGCATCGAAAACGGCGGCCTGCACCCTGTGACCCGCACCATAGAGCGCATAGAGCGCCTGTTTGGCGAGATGGGCTTCAAAGTGGAGCGCGGTCCCGAGATCGAGGACGGCTTCCACAACTTCGATGCCCTGAACATCCCGGCTCATCACCCGGCCCGCACCGATCACGACACCTTCTACTTCAACCCGGACCTGATGCTGCGCACCCACACCTCGGGCGTGCAGATCCGTACCATGGAGCATCAGCAGCCGCCCATTCGCATCATAGCGCCGGGCCGGGTCTATCGTAACGACTATGACATGACCCACACCCCCATGTTCCACCAGGTCGAGGGCCTGCTGGTCGACGAACATGCCAGCTTCACCGAGCTGAAGGGGATACTGCACGACTTCCTGCGCAACTACTTCGAGGAAGATCTGACCATTCGCTTCCGTCCCTCCTACTTCCCGTTTACCGAGCCGAGTGCCGAAGTGGACGTGATGGGCAAGAACGGCAAGTGGCTGGAAGTGCTGGGCTGCGGCATGGTGCACCCGAACGTGCTGCGTTCGGTCGGTATCGATCCGGAAAAATACTCCGGCTTTGCCTTCGGCATGGGCGTCGAGCGCCTGACCATGCTGCGTTACGGGGTCAACGACCTGCGTGCCTTCTTCGAAAACGACCTGCGCTTCCTCAAGCAGTTCAAGTAAGGGCGAGAGAACATGAAATTCAGTAAATCCTGGGTGATGGAGTGGGTCCGCACCGAGTTGAGTGATAACGCACTGGCCGAACAGATCACCATGGCCGGTCTCGAAGTCGACGCCATCGAGGCGGTCGCCGGTCAGTTCAACAATGTCGTGGTCGGTGAAGTGGTCGAGTGTGCCCAGCACCCGGACGCCGACAAGCTGCGGGTGACCAAGGTCAATGTGGGCGAAGCCGAGCTGCTGGACATCGTCTGCGGCGCGCCGAACTGCCGCACCGGCCTGAAAGTGTGCGTGGCCAAGGTGGGTGCGACCCTGCCGGGCGACTTCACCATCAAGAAGGCCAAGCTGCGCGGCCAGCCGTCCCACGGCATGCTCTGTTCCTTCAGCGAGCTCGGCATCGAGGTGGAAGCGGACGGCATCATAGAGCTGCCGAGCGATGCTCCCATCGGCACCGATATCCGTGAATACCTGAACCTCAACGACGTCGCCATCGACGTGGACTTGACGCCGAACCGTGCCGACTGCCTCGGCATCGCCGGGCTTGCCCGCGAGATCGGCGTGCTCAACAGCGCCGACGTGGTGGAGCCGAGCTGGGTACCAGCCCCTGCCACCATTGATGCCAGCTTCCCCATTCGGGTCGAAGCACCGGCGGACTGCCCCCGTTATCTAGGCCGCGTCATCAAGGGCTTGAACTTGAAGGCCCAGAGCCCGCTCTGGATGCAGGAGAAGCTGCGCCGTGGCGGCATTCGTTCCATCGATGCCATCGTCGACATCACCAACTTCCTGCTGCTGGAATACGGTCAGCCGATGCATGCCTTCGATCTGGCCAAGCTGGAAGGGGAACTGGTGGTGCGCCGCGCCCGTGCGGATGAGCCCATGACCCTGCTGGACGGCAGCGAGGTCAAACTCAAAGAGACCACGCTGGTTATCGCCGACGCCAAAGGTCCTGCCTGCATGGCCGGTATCTTCGGCGGTGAGCGTACCGGCGTGTCCGAGAGCACCACCGACATCCTGCTGGAGTGTGCCTTCTTCGCGCCGCTCTCCATCACCGGCCGTGCCCGTGCCTACGGTCTGCACACCGACTCCTCCCATCGCTTCGAGCGCGGGGTGGATCCCGAGCTGCAGGCCAAGGTGATGGACAGAGCCACCCGTCTGCTGCTGGATATCTGCGGCGGTGAAGCGGGTCCCGTCATCGAGGTCAAGTCCGACGCCCATCTGCCGAAGGCCGCCCCGATCAAGCTGCGCCGTGCCAAGCTCGACAAGGTGATCGGCATCAGCGTGCCGGACGCCCAGGTGCTCGAGATCCTGACTCGCCTCGGCATGCAGGTGACCACAGAGGCCGATGGCTGGACCGCGCTGGCGCCCTCCTGGCGTTTCGACATCGCCATCGAGGAAGATCTCATCGAAGAAGTGGCCCGCATCTACGGCTACAACAACATCCCGAACCTGAAACCGGCCGCCTCCCTGGCCATGGTCGAGCAGGCGGAAGGCCAGGTGACCCTCAAGCGGGTGCGCGACCTGCTGGTGGATCGTGGCTTCCAGGAAGCCATCACCTACAGCTTCGTGGATCCCAAGGCCCAGCAGACCCTGTTCCCCCAGAGCGATGCCATAGTGCTGCCGAACCCTATCTCGGTCGAGATGTCCGCCATGCGCGTCTCCCTGTTCCCGGGTCTGGTGCAGGCCGTGGTCTACAACCAGAACCGTCAGCAGGGCCGGGTGCGTCTGTTCGAGCAGGGCCTGCGCTTCATCAAGGACGCCAATGCCGAAAACGGCATCCGTCAGGAGCCCATGCTGGCCGGCATCATCACCGGCAACCAGAGCGATGAGCACTGGGACATCAAGAGCCGTGGCAGCGACTTCTTTGATCTGAAAGGGGATCTGGAAGCCGTGCTGGATCTGACCGCCGAGGGTGCCACCTTCAGCTTCGAGCGTACCGAGCACAGCGCCCTGCACCCGGGCCAGAGCGCGGCCATACTGCGCAATGGCGTCGTCATCGGTCACATCGGTGTCATCCACCCGAGCCTCGACAAGAAGCTGGGTCTCAAGTCCCGGGCCATCATGTTCGAGCTGGAACTGGACAAGCTGATCCCGGCCAAGGTGCCGGTTGCGACCGAGGTTTCCCGCTTCCCGGCGAACCGTCGCGACATCGCCGTGGTGGTAGACAGTCAAGTTCTGGCCGGTGATGTCCTGGCAGTAATTAAAAAAGTTGGCGGAAATCAGTTAGTTGGAATAAACTTGTTCGACGTATATCAGGGTGCTGGTATGGCCGAGAACAAGAAGAGTCTGGCTATCAGCCTGGTGTTGCAAGACGCCCAGCGCACCCTGGAGGAGAAAGAGATCGCCGAGACCGTGGACAATGTCGTGCGGGCCCTCGGTGAAGAGTTGAATGCATCCTTGAGGGATTGATCTATGGCGCTTACCAAAGCCGACATTGCAGAGCACCTGTTCACCCAGCTCGGGATGAGCAAGCGTGAAGCCAAAGACATGGTGGAAGCCTTCTTTGAGGAAATCAGACAAGCGCTCGAGCGCGGTGAACAAGTCAAGATTTCAGGCTTCGGTAATTTTGACCTTCGTGAGAAGAATCAGCGTCCCGGACGTAACCCCAAGACGGGCGAGGATATTCCCATCAGCGCCCGCCGCGTGGTGACCTTCCGGCCTGGCCAGAAGCTCAAGGCCAGGGTAGAAAATGTTGAACCCAACGAGTAATAGAAAGCCAGGCAGATGCCTGGCTTTTGCATTTCGATGACAAAAATATATCTGTTGTTGGGTGCGCTGCTGGCTCTGCCGCTGCGCGCCGCCGTACTGCCCCTGCCGCCCGTTGCCCAGGCCTATGCCGACGGCATCAGCCAGCTGACCTTCTGCTACCCGAGCCTGGAGCGCCCCCCTTATCTCGAAGGCAAGGGGGGGCTGCTCATCGATCAGATGAGCCGCCTGGCCCGGCAACTGCCGGTGCCCCTGCACTTCAAGACGCTGCCCAACTGGTCGGCGGTGGAGCAGGGCCTGCGGGATGGCCGGTGCGATCTCATTCCCCACATAGGGCCTTCCGTCGAGGCGGACTCCGGCATGGTGCTGAGCCGGGCCATGCTGGAGGCGGAATCCGCCATCCTCTATCGGGGGGATCTCGAGCATGCGGCCTTCCTGGTCTCGCCGGTCTGGCAGGCGGGGAAGGTGCTCAAACGCCTCTATCCCCACTCCACCCAGCTGCAGCTGACCGACGCCGACAACTGGTATCTGGCACTGTTTGCAGAGAAGGGCAGCGCCTACCTCGGTGACTACCTGCAACTGCGCTACCTGATGCGGGAGTACCCGGACGAGGGGCTGCGCCTGCGCCGCCTGCGCAGCGACGATCTGGTGGTGAGTTATCGGCTGATGATGCGAGACACACCAGGGTTGCTGCAACTGATGGACACGGCGATCCGCTTCCTGCCGCCGGGCAGCCTCTATCGGGATCTGGGGCGCTATTTGCCCCAGAGCGAGCAGGACATCAATCCCCTGCATTTCACCGACAAGGAGCAGGCCTGGCTCATCGGCTCGGCCCGCACCATCAAGCTGGTGGCGGCCCCGGGCTTCATGCCCTACAGCGGCATCAATGCCCAGGGGGAGCTCATCGGCTGGAGCGACGACGTGTTGCGGCGGGTGAGCCGGCAGACGGGGCTCAGCTTCGAACTCATTCCCACCGCCAGCAAGGAGGAGGCGCTGGCCAAGCTGCGCAGCGGTGAGGCGGTGATGATGGCGGGCCTGCCGGAGTCGCCGGCCCTGGGACAGGAGTTTCACTTCACCCGCGTCATGGCCATGAGCCGCTACGCCCTGGTCAGCCGCAAGCGGGGGGAATATCAGGCGCTGGATGCGGTGCCCGGCCAGATCGCGGTGCCCAACTCCCTCTATGACGACAGCCAGCTCGCCCGTCTCGGGGATCACCACTGGATGCAGGTGCCGGACCTGCAGCAGGGCATCCAGGCGGTGCAGGAGGGGAAGGCGGATGCCATGCTGGCGGAGCTCTACCAACTGCAATACCCCATGCGCAACAACCTCTTGGCGGATCTCGCCATCCGGGAGCTGCCGCAGACTCTGGGCCTGGGCTTCGCCATCCGCAACGATCAGCCAAGGCTTGCCGGCGTGATGGAGCAGAGTCTGATGACCATCAACGATCGGCAGGTGGATGAGTTGGTGCAGCGCTGGCACCGGCTGATCCTGAACCAGCAGGAGGGAGTCAGCTATCGCTTCTGGCTCGCCTCCGTGCTGCTGGCTCTGCTGATCAGCGGTGCCATCATCTGGCTGATCTGGCGCTCGCGCCAGCAGCTGGCCCAGGCCGCCCGCGAGCGCCAAAAGGCCGAACAGGCGCTGGCGCTGGAGAGCAAGTTCCGTGAGTCGCTGTTTCAGGCGCTGCCGGTGCCCGTGTTCCTGAGAAGCGACAAGGGGGAGATCATCAAGCGCAACAAGCGGGCCAAGCAGCTGGAGGCGCGCTACCTGGCGGATCTGGTGCTGCCCGCCCCCCAGTTGCAGGGGGGAGAGGGGGAGCTGGCCCTGCGGGATCAGGTCTACTCCTATGCCCAGATCCCGCTGCAACTGGGCAGTCAGGCGCCGGCGGGGGATCTTATCGCGCTCTCGGACATCAGCGCCCTGCGCGAGCGCACCCGCTTGCTGCGCCAGGCCGAGCGACGGCTGCGGGCATTGACCAATACGGTTCCCGGTGTGGTGCTGCAGTTTACCCTCAAGGAGGGCACCATAGGGCGGGTGGAGTTTGTCAGCCGCGGCAGCCATGAGCTGCTGGGGCTGGCCAGCCAGCAGATCCGGCTCAACCCCAACGAGACCCTTGTCAGGCTGGCGCGCCAGGACAGGCGGGAGATGCGCGCCCCCATGCTGGCCATGTTGCTGGCGGGCCGCCCCTTCGCCCACCTGCTGCGGTATCGTCACCCGAGCAAGGGTACCCGTTGGTTGCAGTTCTCCGGAAGGGGGCGCCGGCAGGGGGAGGGATGGCGCATCTATGGGGTGGTGCAGGATGTGACCACCCGGGTCGAGCAGGAGAAGGCCCTGCAGATCTCCCACGAAGAGGCCCAGCAGGCGGTGCTGGCCAAGGGACGCTTCCTCGCGGCCGTGAGTCATGAGATCCGCACCCCCATGAATGCCATCCTGGGGTTGCTGGAGTGGCTAGATCAGACCGAGCTCTCGGCGGAACAGTCCTCGGTTCTGACCCACGTCAGGCAGGCGGGCAACGAGTTGCTGGGGCTGCTCAACGATGTGCTGGACTTCAGCCGCAACGAGACGCGTCAGCTGCGGCTCTCACCGCAACCGACGGATCTGGTGGAGCTGTGCGAGCACGTGGCGGCGGTGCACTGGTCCAAGGCTCGCTCCAAGGGGCTGCAGCTTCGTCTGCGCCTCGATCCCGCCCTACCGGCCTTGCTGGAGCTGGATCCCCACAGGGTGCAGCAGGTGCTGCACAACCTGCTCTCCAACGCCATCAAGTTCAGCGAACAGGGGCAGGTCATCCTCTGGGCACGGCGCCAGGGCGAGCTGCTCTGCTGCGGCGTGGATGACGAAGGGCCGGGGATCAGTGCCGAGCTGCTGCCCCGACTCTTCCTCCCCTTCGAGCAAGGGGAGGAGCCCGGCCAGCTGAGGGCCCAGGGCACCGGGCTTGGGCTCGCCATCTGCCATCAGCTGATGGAGCAGATGGGCGGTGAGATAGGCGTCGAGCCCCGGGCCTCTGGCGGCAGTCGCTTCACCTGCCGCTTCCCCTTGTGCCCCTTGCAGGAGCGGGCCCCCTGGCAACCCATGATCCGGGAGATCAGCCTGCAACTGGCGGGGGAGGAGCGCGACTACATGCTGGCCTGGCTGCAGGAGCTGGGGGTGAGGGAGAGTCCCGCGGGAGAGTGCCTGAGCACCGCTCTGGACGAGCAGGGGTTGCAGCACTGGTTCTGGCAGGGGGAGCCCTGGATCCCAGGATCCGTGGTGACCCTGTTGCAACCCAGGCTGAGCCATAACCAGGAGGCGTCCAGCTCCCTGCCCGGGGCAGGCATGCGGGTGCTGCTGGTGGAAGATCACGAGGTGAATCGGGTGTTGATCAGCATGCAGCTGAGCCAGCTCGGCGCCCGGGTGCTGAGTGCGGCCAATGGTCGCCTGGCCTTGGATCTGTTGCAGCAAGAGTCGGTGGATCTGGTGCTGACGGATCTGCAGATGCCGGTGATGGATGGCGCCGAGCTGTGCAGACAGCTCAGAAGCAGCGAGCGTTGGCAGCATCTGCCCGTCTACGTGATCACCGCAGACTTGAGCGAGCAGGCGGCGCAGCGGTTGGCCAGCTGCGGCTGCCACGGCCATCTGGACAAACCCGTCCTGCTCAAGGAGCTCGCCACCTTGCTGCGCACCGTCTCCGGCCGGGGGAGCTTCACCCCCCAGGAACAGGAGGAACCCGCCCCCAGCTGGGTGCAGCAGGGCTTGATGCCACTGAGCGCCGACCTGGTGGCGCTCTATCTGGCCTCGACCCGCCAGGATCTCGCCGACATTGAGCGCTGCGTCACACAAGGGGATAAGGCAGCCCTCGAGACGGCTTTACACAAGATGAAGGGGGCCGCCAAAATGGTGGGGGCGGCGCCCCTGGTCCGGGTGATCGACGCCTGGCAGAAGGCTCCTGCCCAGCCCTTGGTTGAGCCCCTGACCCATGCCGTGGATGACGTCTGTCGGCAACTGAGCAAGAGAGCATGAGATGATCATCACCGAGGAAGAGTTATTAGCGCTGCTGGAGTCCGATGTGAGCCAGGAGCCGGTGTTTCACCCCGTCAGCCTCTATGCCCTTGACGCCGTCTCCTACCAGGCGGCCAAGGCGCAGGGAATACCGGATTATGCCAGCCTACACCGCGTCCAGCCCGATCTCCACTGGCGCTGGGAGGGTGCCTTCACCGCCAGCGCCATCGCCCTGTTCGATCCGGCGGCCCATGCCGGCCAACCCTATCTGCCCCGTTTGATGGCAAAGGATCAGGGGATCTACCGGGTGACGGATCCCTGGCTGGCCGAGCTGCAGGTGCGGGAGCTGCGCTGGCGTGACTGGCTGGCGGGGCTCTCCGTGCTGCTGCTCGAGGATCATCCCTTTCAGGGGGCCTGCATCGCCCAGGAGATCCAGTCCCTCGGGTTGCCCTGCCAGTGGGTACAGGACGGGGAAGCCTGCCTCAACGTGCTCGCGCAGCAGGAGGTGGGACTGCTGGTCTGCGATCTCAGCCTGGGGGAGCAGGATGCCATCGGCTTGCTGATGGGTCAGCCTCAACACAAACAGCTGCCCATAGTACTGCTCTCCGGCCACGATCAGACCCTGATTGACGGCGCTCGCCGGCTGCTCCACGACGCGGGTTTCAACGTGCTGGCGGCGCTGGCCAAGCCCCTGAATCACGGGGATCTGCTGCGGCAGCTCAAGACCCTCTACCTGGGGCCGGCCCAGTCCCTCAGGCGTCACGGGGTGAAGCGCACCATTCGCAACTGGCAGGAAGAGGTGCTGGGCCAGATCAGCCTGATGGCGGATGCCGCCACGACCGGCCAACCCATTTGGCTGGCCCTGAGCGGCGTGCCTCCCCATTGGGAGCCGCTCAAGGCCTGGCTGGAGCAGCACGGGCGGCGAGCCGACGAACTGACCCTGATAGTGCACAAGCGGGATCAATTGCTGAGCCGGGCGGATCGCTTCGCCCTGGTGCTGCAGGCGAGCATGGCGGGGGGACGGCTGGCGCTGCTGCTGGACAATGGCCAGCATCTGCCCTTTGAGGAGCTGGAGCGCCTGCCCTTGCGCTATCTGCTGCTGGGACCTCACTTGCTCCCCGAATTGGAGGCGATGGCGACGGATTCCCTGCTGGAGCGCTTCATCGCGCGCGCCAGGGAGCTCGGGATAGCCCTCTACATCGATGATCCCTTCAACCTGCAGGATGCGGCCCATTGGCAGGATCGCGGCATAGTGGGGCACTGGTGACCCGTTATCTCTGCTGGCCGATCGACGAGCCGCGCCTGCTGGCGGGATTCGCCGGCTGGCTGCACCCCGCCAGCCGCAGTGACTTGCCGGTCATGATGGTGGTGGGGGTGCGCGATTGCTGGTTGCGGGAGCTGGCGGGGGCGGATCCCGCCCCCCTGGTGGCGGCCTACGGGCGTCTCAGCGAGCAGACGGTCTACCTGCGTTTCATGCGCCCCAAGCAGGCGCCAAGCGCCGAGCAGGTATCCTTCTTCGTCGATTACCCGCGGGAAGCCCAGATTGGCTTGCTGTTGACGGACGGTGACGGCGCGCCCCTGGCGCTGGCGCAATCGATCCGGCGGCGGCGACACCCGGATCGGGCCGAGTTCTCCTGTGTGGTGGCGGATGACTTTCAGCATCAGGGGGCGGGGCGGCGCATCTTGCTGGCGCTGGCCCTGCTGGCATATGGGGAGGGGATCCGGGAGTGGACCGCCGAGGTGCTGAGCCAGAACCGTCCCATGCTGAGCCTGCTGAAGGGGCTGGGATTACCGCTGACCCTGGTGACGGGGCGGGAGATGGTCTTCGTGAGGCTGGACTTGAGCGTACTCGGCAAGCTGGATCTCAATCAGGTCTAAGACCAAGGGCGAATGGGCCAGCGTCGCCCCCTGTGCTAAGGTCTGCTGGTCATCGTTAGAGGAAATCAACATGGTGCAGTCTGCCAAACATATCGTGATCCTCACCGGTGCCGGCATCTCGGCCGAGTCCGGTATCAAGACCTTCCGGGCCAGTGACGGCCTCTGGGAGGAGCACAGGGTTGAGGATGTCGCCACCCCGGAAGGCTATGCCCGGGATCCCGAGCTGGTGCAGGGCTTCTACAATGCCCGTCGCCAGCACCTGCAAAGTGCCGACATTCACCCCAATCCCGCTCACTATGCCCTGGCCCGCCTCGAGCGCCTGCTGCCCGGGCGCGTGACCCTGGTAACCCAGAACATCGATAACCTGCACGGGGAGGCGGGCAGCAAGAATCTCATCCACATGCACGGTGAGCTGCTCAAGGCCCGCTGTCCGGCATCGGGTCAGGTGGTGGAGTGGCGAGGGGATCTGCATCAGGACGAGCTCTGCGCCTGCTGCCAGTTCCCGCAACCCCTGAGGCCCCACGTGGTCTGGTTCGGGGAGATGCCCCTCGGGCTGGATCGCATCTATGCCGCCCTGGCCCAGTGCGATCTCTTCATCGCCATCGGCACCTCGGGGGCCGTCTACCCGGCGGCCGGCTTCGTCCACGAGGCGGGGCTCAACGGTGCTCATACCATAGAGCTCAATCTGGAACCGAGCGAAGTGGGCAGCCAGTTCGACGAGAAGCGCTACGGCCCGGCCTCGGTGCTGGTACCCGCCTTCGTGGACGAATTGCTGCTCTCCCTTGGGGTGCACCAGCCCAAGGCCGTCTCGGGGCATAACTGGATGGAGATGCGCGGCCCCTGACTATTGTGTTGTTGCACAGTTGCATTGATTCGCTGAAGTCGCCACACTGACCATTAAAGTATCGGGTGCAGCTGGCGCAACCTCTCATGGACATCTTGAAGCAATGGATTGCTGGTCTCCTGCTGGTGCTGATCACATTCGGCGCCCAGGCCTCTTCCCCCCTGTTGCAGCTGGCACTGGCTGACAAGCAGGTCATCACCTTGGACGAAGCGGCGCTGGCAGTCCTGCCAGAGACCGAGTTCGAAACGGCCACCCCCTGGACCACGGGCGTGCACCGTTACCGTGGCCCGACTCTGGCATCCGTGCTGGCGGCGCAGGGCGTCAAGCAGGCGCGCCTCATCGAGGCGGTCGGTCTCAACGGCTATCGCCAGCAACTGGATCTCTCCCTGTTTGCCGGTGTACCCCTGACCCTGGTGCGGTTTGAGGATGATAAGCCACTGACCCGCCGCAACAAGGGGCCGCTCTGGCTGTTGATGCCATTCTCCGCCTATCCGGCACTCGATGTCTCCGCCATCCATAGCTGCATGGTGTGGCAAGTTGTCCGCATCGAGGTCATCCAATGAGTCGTCGCCAGCGCCATAACCTGCTGCTGGCCGCCATCTCCTTGCTGTTTCTGTTCTCCTCTGTGTGGGGGCTCTTCCTCCAGAATCGTCATGAACAGCTTGTCGACATCTTCTATCGCAACACCCACTGGAATATCAGTCAGGCCATGCTGGAGTCCCAGCGCTTCCTGTTCGATCTGAGGCTCTATCGAGCAGGCAAGCTCGGCATGGAGACCCTGAGCCTGGATTACGATCTGCTGTGGAACCGGCTGGACGTGTTTCTCATCAGCAGTGAGACCGCCGATGCCCGCGCTCGCCACGGCCTTGGCGAGGTGCTGGCGCAACTGTTTGCCCAGATCAAGCTGCTGGAACCCCAGATGCAGGCCGGTGCCTTGCAGGAAGGGGCCGTTCTGGACAGGACCGAAGCCAGGATCGCGGAGCTGACCCGTCAGGTGGAGCAGATAGGGGAGCAGATCCTCTCGGGCCAGGAGCGGGAGGCCTCGGTCAATCAGTTGCGTCAGAGCCTGTTCTGGCTGCAGATCTGGCAACTCCTGCTGCTGGTGACCGGGGGCATACTGGTGTTTGCCCTCATTCGCACCAACTTGCAAAACCGCCGCCTCTCCCTGCTCGATCCCATGACGCGTCTCGGCAACCGCCGCGCCCTGCAGGGGCAGCTGCGCCAATCGCTGCTCAAGAGCCGAGCCCTCGGGCTGGTGGTGCTGGATCTCAAGCGCTTCAAACAGGTCAATGATCAGCTCGGCTATCAGGTGGGGGATCGCCTGCTGCAGACGGTGGCGGCCAAGTTGAGGCAGGCCCATCCCAACCGGGCCTATCGGCTGGGGGGGGATGAATTCGCGGTGATCCTGCACGGGGATCTGCCGCGGCTGGAGTCCCAGATGATCGCCCTGCACGATATCTTGCGCTTCGAGTTCGTCACCCGGGAGAGCAGCTTCGACCTCGCCTGTCGCTTCGGGGTGGCCCTGGCCGACGGGGTGGGGGATATGAACCTGTTGCAGGAGCAGGCGATCCTGGCTCTCAACCAGGCCAAGCGGGACAACCAGTCCCTGATCTGGTTCCAGCCCGCCATGCAGGAGGCGCTCAAGCGGGATCACCAGCAGCTGCAGCTGCTGCGCAATTGGCTGGCGGGCAACGGGCTTGCGCCGCTGGAAAGCGTCTTTGAGGATCTCGAGGATGAGAGTGCTCTGCCCGTGGCGGCCATCCGCCTGCGCTGGCGAGTGGGGCAGCAGGCGTGCGCCATGGGCTGGATGCAGGAGCGGGGCATACTGGGACCCGTGGTCTCGCGGCTCCTCTCCGACGCCGTCGGTCCCTTGCCGCTGATGCTGGAACTGGAGCAGCAGGGACAACTGGCCCATCTGCTCGCCTATTTACCGCTCTTGCCCGCTGGCGCCGTGATCCTGGCGTTGCCCACCCTGAGCGATGATCCTGAACTGCTGGCCAAGCTGCAACAGAGTGGCTGCGTGCTGGCGCTGAGGGAGCTTGGCAGCCGCACGCCGGATCTGCTGCGGGCCGGTTGGCCCCTGCGCTACTGGTTGCCGACGAGCGGCGAGCACGACATTCTGCTGCAGCCTCTGGCGCAGCGACTCGGGTTGCAACGGCTGAGCCACGCCAGGGTAAGCGCCAAGCTGGACGAGTTGATGGGCTAGAGGCTGATCATTCGGATGGGGCGCACGTTAGCCAGCGATTCATGAAAAAGGCGACCCAAGGGTCGCCTTTTTCATGCTCCACGTGCGCTGGCGCTCATGGATGGGGGTAGGGGGCGCAGGAGGCGCGGATCACCAGATCCGGCTCCACGGTGATCAACCGGTTGTCGATGGACTCGCCGTTGATGCGCGCCAGCAGCCGGGTGACCGCGAGGCGACCCAGCTCCTCCTTGGGCTGATTGATGGTGGTCAGCGGTGGTGACATGTACTGGGCGAGGGCCACGTTGTCATAGCCCACCAGGGAGAGATCACGGGGGATGTGCAGGCCCGCCTGATGGGCCGCGCTGATGGCCCCCATGGCCATCATGTCGTTGCAGACGAAGAGCGCGCTGGGGCGATTGGGCTGGGCCAGCAGACGCACCATGGCGTCGTGGCCGCTGGCACAGTCGAAATCCCCCTCCTGGATCCAGGCCGGATTGATGGCCAGTCCCGCCTCCTGCATCGCCCGAGTGAAACCGGCGAGGCGCTGATCGGCGGGGGCGCGGTCGTGGGGGCCCGTGATGCAGCCGATCTCCCTGTGGCCCAGTGCCAGCAGGTGGCGGGTGGCCAGATAGCCCCCCTGATGGGAGTTGTCGGCGATGAGATCCACCTCGCGGCTCTCCATGCCCCAGTCCATCACCACTACCGGCAGGCTCTTGAGCCAGTCGAGTTGATTGAACACCTCCTGCTGCCCCTCGCTGCACATGATGAGCAGGCCATCGACCCGTTTCCTCAGCATCATCTTGAGGTAGGAGAGGGCCGTCTCGGCCTGACCCTCTGTGTTGCCGAGCATCAGGTTGTAGCCCTGTTCGAAGCAGTAGCGCTCCACCCCGCGCACCACCTCCGCGAAGAAGGGGTTGCTGGAGGTGGTGACCAGCATGCCGATGCTGTTGGTCTCCTTCACTTTGAGGCTGCGGGCCACCAGGCTGGGGGCATAGTTGAGGGCCTGCATGGCGGCGAACACCCGCTCCCGGGTCTCCTCGGCCACGAAGCGAGTCTCGTTGATGACGTGGGAGACCGTGGTGGTGGAGACCCCGGCCCGGGCGGCCACTTCCTTGATGTTGGCCATCAGCGACCCTGAACCGCTTGGGCCTGCAGGAAGGCGTCCACCTCGGCCTTGGTCGGGATGGAGCTCTGGGCCCCCAGACGGGTGACCGAGAGGGCCGCCGCGCCGTGGGCGAAGCGCACCGCAGCGTTAAAATCTGCTCCCGCGAGCTCGGCCGCCAGCAGGGCACCGTTGAAGGTATCCCCCGCCGCCGTGGTATCCACCGCCTCGACCCGGAAGCCCGGCACCAGGATCTGGCGATCAGGGCTGCTGCAATAGACTCCCTGAGAGCCCAGGGTGATCATCACCTCCCTAATGCCCATCTGATGGAAGCGGGAGGCCGCCTCGGCGGCGCTGCGCTCGTCGGTCACCCGGATCCCGGTCAGCAGCTCGGCCTCGGTCTGGTTCGGGGTGATGAGATCCACCAGGGCCAGCAGCTCGGTCGACAGCGGCCGGGCCGGGGCCGGGTTCAGCACCACCCGGGTGCCGTGGGCACGGGCCAGACGGGCGGCTTCGAACATGCTCTCAAGCGGCACTTCGAGCTGCAACAGCAGGGTGTGGGCGGCGGCTATCATGGCCTCGTGCTCCCTGACCATGGCGGGGGAGAGGGCGCCGTTGGCCTCGGCGGAGATGCCGATGCTGTTCTCCCCCTCATCGCTCACATAGATGATGGCGATGCCGGTGGGGAGGGCCTTGTCGAGGATCACGGCGCTGACGTCTATGCCGTCGTTGGCGAAGCCATCGCGCATCTGGCGGCCGATGGCGTCATCCCCGACTCGTGCGATAAAGGAGACTTCTGCACCTAACCGGGCGGCGGCCACCGCCTGATTGGCGCCCTTGCCGCCGGGGACAATCTGGTATCCGTGGCCGGTCAGGGTCTCACCGGGGCGGGGAAAGTGGGGGACGCGCAGCACATGGTCCGCATTGACACTGCCGAGCACAACGAGACGATTCATATCAGTCACCCTTGGTTGAGAACATCTTGGCTTGAGTGGGCCCAAGCCGGGAGGTTCTGCTGGAGCACGGTGCGTTTGACACCGAGTGTCAAAGACTCGACGAGGGGGAGGCGAGCCTCCCCCTCCACGCACTTATTTGCTGACGATCTGCAGGGGAACCGGGATGGATTGCTCCACCGGCTGGCCCTTGAGCACCTTGTCGGCGGTTTCCACGCCGATGGCGCCGATCAGCGCCGGCTGCTGGGCCACGGTGGCGGCCAGTTTACCCTTGGCGACGGCGGCCTTGCCATCGTCCGTGCCGTCGAAGCCGACGATCATCACCTCTTTGCCGGCTGCCTGCACGGCGCGGATGGCACCCAGCGCCATCTCGTCATTCTGGGCGAACACCGCCTGCACGCTCGGGTGAGCGGCCATCAGGTTCTCCATGACGTTCAGGCCCTTGGTGCGATCGAAGTCGGCTGGCTGGGAGGCCAGCACCTGCAGCTTGTTCGCGGCCACCGCCAGGGCGAAGCCTTCACCGCGGTCACGGGCGGCTGAGGTACCGGCGATCCCTTCGAGCTGGATCACCTTGGCGCCGGTGCCGAGCTTCTCGGTGATGAAGTCACCGGCCAGTTTGCCGCCCGCCACGTTGTCGGAGGCGATATGGGCCTTGACCTCACCCTGGGCGGCGCCGCGGTCCAGGGTCAGCACCGGGATCTTGGCCTTGTTGGCCAGGCGAATGGCGTTGCCCACGGCTTCTGAGTCGGTCGGGTTGATCAGGATGGCGTTGACCTTGCGCACGGTGAGATCTTCCACGTTGGAGAGCTCCTTGGCCGGGTCATTCTGGGAGTCCAGCACCACCAGGGTGTAGCCGAGCTCCTTGGCCTTGGCCTCGGCCCCTTCCTTCATGGTGACGAAGAAGGGGTTGTTGAGGGTGGAAACCACCATGGCCAGGGTGTTGTCGGCGGCGTGGGCCGTGCCCAGCACGGACATGATGGCGGCGGCGAGCAGGGTATTGAGCTTTTTCATCGTTTCATTCCTTGTGTGTGCGTGGTTAACGTTCTTATCGGGTGCTTTTGTTATCGATCATCACGGCGAGCAGGATCACGCTGGCCTTGGCAATCATCTGGTAATAGGAGGAGACGTCGAGCAGGTTCAGGGCGTTGTTGAGGAAGCCGATGATGAGGGCGCCGATCAGGGTCCCCATGATGCGGCCCTTGCCCCCCATCAGGCTGGTGCCACCCAGTACCACCGCGGCGATGGCGTCCAGCTCATAGCCCATGCCGGCGGTCGGCTGGGCGGACGACAGGCGGGAGGTGACGATGAGGCCGGCCAGGGCCGCGAGGGCGCCACAGAGGCCGTAGACCGCGAGCTTGACCCTGTCCACGTTGATGCCGGAGAGGCGGGTGGCGGATTCGTTGCCGCCGAGGGCGTAGATGTAGCGGCCGAGGCGGGTGTGGTTGAGCATGAACCAGGCCAGCAGGAAGACGATGGCCATCAGCCAGATGGGGGCGGGCAGGCCGAACAGGTAGCCGGTCCCGAGCCAGGCGAAGTGATCCGCCCCATCGCTGAAACCGGTGGAGATGGGACGCCCCTCGGTGTAGACCATGGTCACGCCGCGCAGGGCCGTCATGGTCACCAGGGTGGCGATGAAGGCCTGTACCTTGCCCTTGGCGATGATGAGGCCGCTGATGCTGCCGAGCACGGCGCCAGCCCCAATGGTGAGGGGGACCACCAGCCAGATGGGCAGTTCCATGGCCACCAGGGTCGCGGCCAGGGCACCGCACAGGGCCAGCACCGAGCCCACCGAGAGGTCGATGCCGCCGGTCAGGATGACCAGCGTCATGCCGACGGCGATGATGGCGTTGACCGAGGTCTGGCGCAGGATGTTGAGCAGGTTGTCGGCGGTGAAGAAGTTCGGGCTCAGGAAGGAGACCACGCCGATCAGCACCAAGAGGGCGACCAGGGATTTGTTCTCGATCCACCACGCCTTGCTCATGAGACCGCGGCGGGGAAGGGTTTGGGTTGTCATCGTTGTGCCTCTTGCTCTGCTTGCCACTGTTTGCCCACGGCGGCCGCCATCAGTTTCTCCTGATTGGCGTCCTGGGTGTTAAATTCTGCGCTGATGCGCCCTTCGTGCATCACCAGGATGCGGTCGCTCATGCCGAGCACTTCCGGCATCTCGGAGGAGACCAGGATGATGCTCATCCCCTCCTTCTTGAACTGGTTGATGAGCTGATAAATTTCCTTCTTGGCCCCCACGTCCACGCCGCGGGTGGGCTCGTCCAGGATCAGCACCTTGGGGCGGGTGAGCAGCCCCTTGGCGATGGCCACCTTCTGCTGGTTGCCGCCGGAGAGCAGCTTGATGAGCTGTTCGCTGCTGGGGGTCTTGATGTTGAACAGACGCACGTAGTCAGCCACCGCCTGGCGCTCCGCCTTGCCGTCGATCTTGCCGCTCTTGTTGAACTCGTTTAAGGCGCACAGGCTCATGTTTTCACGCACCGAGAGCTCCAGCACCAGGCCATCCCCCTTGCGATCCTCGGAGATGTAGGCGATGCCGGCCCCCAGCCCGTCGGCGGGGCTGCGGGGTTGCAAGTCATGACCATCCACCTGGATCTGACCACCCGTGATGTTGCTGGCGCCGTAGATAAGCTTCATCAGCTCGGTGCGGCCGGATCCCATGAGGCCGCTGAAGCCCAGGATCTCTCCCTGGCGCAGGGTGAAGCTCACCCCTTGCACGCCGGGGCCTGCCAGATCCCGCACCTGCAGGCTGACGGGGCCGAGCTCGCGCTTGAGGCGCGGATACTGCTCCTCCAGCCGGCGGCCCACCATCATCTCGATGATCTTGTCTTCATCGAGCTCGCTCACGGACGCCTGGCCTATCCACTTGCCGTCCCGCAACACGGTGACCTGATCGCAGATCTGGAAGATCTCTTTCAGGCGGTGGGAGATGTAGACGATGCCGCAGCCCTGCTCGCGCAGCTCGCGGATGACCGCAAACAGCTGATCCGTCTCTGTGTCGGTGAGGGCGTCGGTGGGCTCATCCATGATGATGACGCTGGCATCGAACGACAGCGCCTTGGCGATCTCCACCATCTGCTGCTCGCCGATGGAGAGATCTCCGAGCCGGGTATCCGGGCCGTGCTTGACCCCGAGGCGCGCCAGCAGGGCGCTCGCCCGTTCCCGCAGTTGCTTGTGATCGATGTTGCCAAAGCGGGTGCGCGGCTCGCGGCCGAGGAAGATGTTGGCGGCGATGGAGAGCTCGGGCAGTAGGTTCAGCTCCTGGTGGATGATGCTGATCCCCTGATCCTGAGAGTCGCGCGGCCCCTTGAAGTGGACCGGCTGGCCGCGATAGCTGATGCTGCCCGCGTCGGCCTGATAGATGCCGGTCAGCACCTTCATCAGGGTTGACTTGCCGGCGCCGTTTTCACCGAGCAGGGCCATCACCTGACCCGGATAGACCCGCAGGCCCGCCTCATCGAGGGCGCGCACCCCGGGGAAGGTCTTGACGATCCCGGTGAGCTCCAGAATGGGCGAGGGGGCCGAGGAGGTTGTGCTCATTTGCAGCTTCCTTTGAGGGCTGGTTTGAGGGCCATGTCTGGCCGCTTAGAACGCCACGCCGGCGCAGAGAATGAGGTTGGCGTAAGGGGTGACCTCGCCGCTGCGGACGATGGCCTGGCTCTGGTGGGAGCGGGCCTTGAACACCTCGTGCAGGCAGTACTCGATGGTGATGGGTTTGCCCTGATCACGGGCGTGCTCCGCAATCTGATCGAGCAGGGCCTGATGGGCCAGGGGGCTGACCGTCTTGAGCTCGCTCGCCATGATGACCTTCTCCACCACCAGATCGGTGAACAGGGCGGCCACTACTGTCTGCAGGCTGGGGGTGCCCGCCATCAGCGCCAGATCGATGCGCTCTGGACCGACCGGAATGGGCAGCCCTGCATCGCAGACGGTGATCTCGTCGGTATGACCCATACGTGCCACCAGGGCACTCAGGGGAGCATTGAGCAGTACGCCTCGTTTCATACAACACCTCTTTCTCGCAGCCGGGGGGCGCCGCCCCTCTGTGCTTGCGTTTATTCAGCAAGGCAACCGGTTACGCAACCGGTTGCGTCATGGGTGCAAGATAGGCGTTATCCGTTAACAGATCTAGAAACAGATGGCGAAAATGTGAAAACGATCTCAATGCGGGGTCAGGGTGGAGCACAAATGGGGCCAGCAGGGTGCTGGCCCCGTGAGGTGTCAGATAATCAGGCCTTGCTGCACGGCGGGGCGGGTCAGCATACGCCGGGTATGGGCCGCCACCCTGGGGAAGGCTTCGATGTCGACACCATCGCTCTCGAGCCAGCTGGCGACCACGAAGAGATAGATGTCCGCCAGGCTGAAGTTATCCCCCAGCACCCAGGGACCGGCCAGATAGTGGTTCTCTATCTCGGCGAAGCCGTCGCGCATGTTCTGCGGCATCTTGGCCTTCATGGCGGCGATGGCCTGATCGTCATCGGCCCAGCGGCTGCCACGGCGGCCATGGGCGTGGGCGACGTGCACGGTGGAGACCAGGAAGCTGTTGACCTCCTGCATGCGGGCCAGCAGGAAGGGATCGTCCAGGGGGGCGAGCCCGGCAGCCGGGAAGCGCTGGGCCACATAGAGCAGCAGGGCCGGGGTTTCGGTCAGCACGCCACGCTCGGTCACCAGGGCCGGTACCCGTCCCTTGGGGTTGATGGCCAGGTATTCGGGGGAGCGCTGCTCGCCGGCGGCGAAGTCCACGAGCCTGACTTGGTGCGGGGCATTCGCCTCCACCAGGGCGATGCGTACCGCCATGGCGCAGGTGCCGGGGGCGAGATAGAGGGTCAGTTCTGACATCTTGAGATCCTTAGGCTAACGATGTGGCAGGGAGAGAACGCCCGGGGAGCTCCGGGGCGCCTTGGGCATCCTACCCCCATGTCGTGCGAGGGCCAAGCGAGTAGGATAGAGTGCCGCGAAAGAGGCGCTGATTCCAGGGATCTTGTAGGGAAAAACCGGGGACTTATGCGTGAAATCAATGGCTTTCTGAACAGAAGATAACAGGAAAAACGGCTACGCATGCCCGGTCAAATCGCTATAATGTGCCACCTTGATAGTCGTTTTCGATGTTGGATAGTCAATTGAGTAATAAAATTCGGATCGGTGGAACCCTCGAACAGTCCCTCAACCAGGGATATCGTCTGGACCTGCAAGGGGTGCTGAAGGAGGGCTGGCAACAGACACGGCGCACCGGTTTCGGCCTGGCGCTGGCCATCGCCGGCGTCATGGCGATCTGGATCCTGTTGAGCAATACCCTGCTGACCCCCTATGTGGGCGCCGAGGGGGATATGGACATGGCCCTGGTGCTGAGCCTGCTCATCACCGTCATCATGTCCCCTATGACCTCCTCCCTCGACATGCTGGGCTTGCAGCAATCCGTGGGGGTCCGAGCCCGGCCTAACCAGGTGTTCGACTTCTTTCGCCACTTCCTGCGCCTGGGTTCCCTGAGCCTGCTCGGCAGCCTCATCACCAGCCTGTTTGGCCCCTTGTTCGAACTGGTGGGATTGCCTGTGATGCTGGCTTTCATCCCCTCGGCCCTGGTCGGCATGGGGTTGGTGTTCACCGTCCCCCTGGTGCTGGAGCGCGGCTTGTCCCCCGCCCATGCCATCCTGGTCTCCCTCAAGTTGTTTGCCCGCGGCTGGCCCAGTATAGTGCTGCTGCACGGCGTCATGCTGGCGCTCTTCTTCGTGGCGCTCATCCCCATGGGGCTTGGCCTCATCTGGGTGGCCCCCCTCTACTTCAACTGCAAGGGGATCCTCTATCGGGATCTGTGCGGGGTCGCCGTCGAGGTGACCGAGGTGGGGGAGAGCGGCCCGTCCCAGGGGCCGGACCATTTCAACGCCTGACGGGCGCATTGCAAAAGGATTGCAGATGAAAAAGACAGGCGCGGCCACCCTGCTGCTGTTACCGGTACTCGGGCTGGCGCAGCCCGCCCTTGCGTCGCAGCAACTGGAGCTGCAATACGCCACCTTCTACAGCCAGATGAAGACGGCCGCCAAAGGGGATTTTGGGGATGCCCGGCTCGGCTTTTATCTGACCGATCCGCAAAATGGCCGGCGCTGCACCCTGAGCTCGGCCCGTGTCTCGACCGCGGAGCGGGAGGTGCCCGCCGAGGTGACGGTGGATGACGAGCTGCGCCTGCCCTACGACGACGATCTCAACCTGGACAAGGCCAGCGTCTGGGTCGAACTGGGCGAGCCCCACGAGCGCTGCGATCTGTCGGTGCAGGTGATGGCCGACGCCCCTAGAGGGGAGCTAATGGTGAGCGAGTTGCAGGCTCGCCAGCTGCAGATGCAGGCCCTGCTGGACAAGCTGGCGGGCATGATCGGCAAGCACTTCCTGCCGAAGATGGAAGGGGTGCGCATCAGCCTGGTCAGCCCGAGTGGCACCGCCTATCTCATCGACGGCGCCCGCCAGTTGGCGCTCTCCTGGAAAGATGGGCAACTGCTCTTGAGCCAGGCCCAGCTCGCGGACTTCGCCAAAGGCAAGCTGCAACTTGATGTGGAGGTCTTGCGACTGACCCCCTGGCTACATCAAGGCTGAACCTTGGGAAAATGAGACATAAAAAAGGAGCGCCAGGCGCTCCTTTTTTGTTGCTCGTGGGATGAGGGTTCAACGCACCTCGATCACATCCAGCACGTCCATCTCGTCGATGTTGAGCAGAGGGGCTGTGGGCAGCTCGGGGGGATCGAACGCCTTGTCGCCACCATCTATGATGCCGGAATCCCGGTTGATGCTCTTGAAGTCAAACAGGTTGTGGTCGAGCAGATGGCTCGGCACCACGTCCTGGATGGCGGTGAACATGGTCTCGATACGACCCGGGAAGCGGCGATCCCAATCCTGCATCATCTGCTTGATGGCCTTGCGCTGCAGGTTCTCCTGGGAGCCGCACAGGTTGCAGGGGATGATGGGGAAGGCCTTCACCTCGGCGTAACGCACGAGATCCTTCTCCTTGCAGTAGGCCAGCGGGCGGATCACCACGTTCTTGCCGTCGTCGCTCACCAGCTTGGGGGGCATGGATTTCAGCTTGCCGCCGTAGAACATGTTGAGGAACAGGGTCTCGAGGATGTCGTCCCTGTGATGGCCGAGGGCAATCTTGGTGCAGCCGAGCTCCTGGGCGGTACGGTACAGGATACCGCGGCGTAGGCGGGAGCAGAGGGCGCAGGTGGTCTTGCCTTCCGGTACCTTGTCCTTGACGATGGAGTAGGTGTCTTCCTCGACGATCTTGAAGTCGACGCCCAGGGTAGCCAGATACTCGGGCAGCACGTGCTCGGGGAAGCCGGGTTGCTTCTGATCCAGGTTCACGGCCACGAGATCGAAATGGATGGGGGCGCTGGCCTTGAGGCTCATCAGGATGTCCAGCATGGCGAAGCTGTCCTTGCCGCCGGACAGGCACACCATGATCTTGTCGCCATCTTCAATCATGTTGAAGTCGGCGATGGCCTGGCCCACATTGCGCCGCAGGCGTTTCTGCAGCTTGTTGAAACTGTATTTCTCTTTGGCGTTAAGCTCTTCTAGCATGGCCTCAAACCCGGGACAAAAATAAGCGGCTTATTATAGCCATGTCCCGGGGCAGGGCAAGAAACGCTTATGTCGGATGACGTCTGTCATCAACCGGGCAGCTGTAATCGTCCGGCTTGAGGATCAGGATGTCGCAGTTGAGCCGATCGACCACGTGTTCGGCTGTGTTGCCGAGCAGGGCGGCGGAGAGACCGGTGCGACCGACGCAACCCATGATCATCAGGGTGGACTTCAGGTTGTCGGCCATGTCGGGCAGTACCTCCTCCGGCAGGCCCTCCGCCACTCGGGTCCACATGTGGCCGATGCCGAACTGATCCGCATGCTCGCGCAGCAGATCCTCGTGATGCTTGCGGATGGCGTCGTTGTAGGCGTTGGGATCAAACTCGGGCAGCTCGATGGCCACGTTGACCGGGGTGCCCGGGTAGGTGTTGACCAGATAGAGGTTGGCGCCGAGCAAGTCGGCGATGGCAGCCCCCTCGCGGGTGATGCGCTCGTTGAGCACCTTCTGCTCCAGATCGTCGCTGGAGCAGTTGATGGCGGCGATGATGTTACCACCCCGCTGCCAGTGCCCCTCTTTCACCAGCAGCACGGGGCAGGGGCATTTGCGCAGCAGATGCCAGTCGGTGGGGGTGAAGATGAAGGTCTGCAGGAAGGAGTGCTTGTGGGTCGCCTTGACCACGAGATCGTGGCGCTGGGCCAGCACCTCCTGGATGACGCATTCGAACGGGCGGTTATGCCACATCACCTTGACGTCGCACTCCAGCCCCCTGGCGCGATAGGGCTGCAGTATCTCTTCCAGCCACTCCCGGCGCTGGGAGATCACCCCGTGACGCATCTCTTCGCGCTCATCCACCGACAGCATGGCGGTCATCTCGTATGAGAAGTCGTAGATGGTCAGCAGCAGGGTCAGCTGGGCGCCCGCGTCCAGCTCGGCAACCTTGACCGCACGCTCGAGGGCGATCTGGCGCTCCTCTTCGGGGTTGATCACCACCAGAATGTTTCGGTATTTGACCATGGTTCTCCTCCTTGGCAAAAAACGCCAATGATGGCAGCTCTTTAGCCTTTACAGCTTAGTCCAAGGGGAGGGGCAATAAGGTGGGCCGGATCAAAATTCGGGGCGAACAGACCCGGCCGAGAATGAATTAAGGGAGGGGGGATCAGCCGCAGGCGGGACGGGTTGCACCGGCCATGACGCCGAGGGCCACATGATCCAGCACCGTGATGTACTTGCCCTTGACGCTGATGAGGCCGGACTTCTGGAAACGGCCGAGCAGACGGCTGATGGTCTCGACGGTGAGGCCGAGGTAGTTGCCGATGTCGCCACGGGTCATGGAGAGGCGGAACTCCTTGGCGGAGAAGCCGCGCTCGGAGAAACGCACCGACAGGTTGTGCAGGAAGGCGGCGAGGCGCTCCTCCGCATTCTTCTTGGAGAGCAGCAGGATCATCTCCTGATCCCCCATGATCTCGTTGCTCATCAGTCGCATGATCTGCTGGCGGAGCTTCGGCATCTTGCCGGAGAGGTCGTCCAGCACGTCGAACGGGATCTCGCACACCATGGCGGTTTCCAACGCCTGGGCGAAGGAGGGGTGGGCCTGCTTGTGGATGGCGTCGAAGCCGACCAGATCACCGGCGAGGTGGAAGGCGGTGATCTGCTCGTCCCCCTGCTCTGTGATGGTGTAAGACTTGATGGTCCCGGAGCGGATGGCGTAGAGGGACTTGAGCTCATCGCCGGCCTTGAACAGTTCTTCACCCTTCTGGATCGGCTTCTTGCGCTCGATGATGCTGTCGAGCTGATCGAGTTCGTTGTCGTTCAGGGTGAAGGGGATGCAGAGCTGGCTGATGCTGCAATCCTGGCAATGAATTGCACAGCCACCGCTCTGAATACGTCTGCCAGGTTTCTTGTCCGGGATCATAGGCTCAAATGAATAATTGATTTATATCAAACAAGTTTACCACCAACTCATCCGTTTTGGATAGGGTTTCAAAAGGATGTGATCCCGTTCCAGAGGGTGTGCAGGCCGTAGAAGATGAGCAGCAGGGCTCCTCCCAGGCGCAGGCTGCGCAGGGTCAGCCAGTAGCGCAAGCGGTCGGCCAGGCCCCCCAGAGCAAACAGGGTCGGCAGGGTGCCTAGGCCGAAAAAGAGCATGATGAGGGCCCCGCCGCGGGCCGATCCCGCCGCCGCACTCCAGGTCAGCATGGAGTAGACCAGGCCGCAGGGTAGCCAGCCCCACACCATGCCAAAGGGGAGGGCCTGCAGGGGGGTACGGAAGGGGAGGAATCGACCGGCCAGCGGTTTGATATAGGGCCAAAGCGTCGCCCCCATGCGCTCAAGCAGCAGCACCCCCTGCCACCAGCCCACGAGATAGAGGCCGAGGGCTATCATCAGGAGCGCCGCGATGAGGCGCAAACCGGCGAGGGCATGCTTGCCGGCCCCCAGTTCACTGGTGGTGGCCAGCAAGCCGCCCACCAGGGCCCCCGTGATGACGTAGCTCAGGATCCGCCCGAGGTTGTAGTTGAGCAGATAACCGAGGCGTCCCCAGAAGTGCTGACTCTTCGGGGGAATCGCCATGGACAGTGCCGCCGAGACCCCGCCGCACATGCCGATGCAGTGACCCGAGCCCGCCAGCCCCACCAGCAGGGCCCCCATCAGGTCAAGGCTGCTGGTCATGGCGCCCCTTGCTCTCATCCTCTGGGCCCTTGTCCTCAGCCTTGGCGACCGGTTGCTCCTCATCGAACAGGATGTTCGAACCCTGCCGGTCGAGATCCTCGAACTGCTCGGAGCGAATGGCCCAGAAGAAGACCACACCCGCGATGATGACGAACAGGATGGCGATGGGAATGAGGACGAAAATGATGTTCATGGTCTCTACCTGAGTGTGCCGCTCGCGACTAAGCCCCATGGTAACCCTGTTCGGGCCCGGCGCCAGCCGCCATCGGCGAGAAATGTGGCCTGCCACGCAGGCAGGCCGTGCAATCGATAGTTGGGATCAGCGGTTGAGCCGCATGGAGTTGGTCACCACGATGAGGGAGCTCAGAGACATGCCCGCCGCCGCCAGATAGGGGGGCAGCCAGCCACTCGCCGCCAGCGGCAGCACCAGCAGGTTGTAGCCGATGGACCAGGCGAAGTTCTCTTTGATGATCTTGCGGGTACGCAGCGCCAGGGTACGGGCCGCCAGCAGACGGGAGAGATCGTCCGCCAGCAGGATGGCATCGGCGCTGTTTTTCGCCAGATCCGTGCCGCCCGCCATGGCGAAGGAGGCGTGGGCTCCCGCCAGCACGGGGGCGTCGTTGATGCCATCCCCCACCATGATGCTGATGTCTCCGGCGGCTTCCCGCCCCTTGAGATAGGCGAGCTTGCCATCCGGGGTCGCCCCCTTGATGAGCTCATCCACCCCGAGCTCGCGCGCCACCACATCGGCGGCGGCCGAGCCATCGCCGGTCAATATGGTGGTCTTGAGGCCGGCAGCCTGGAAGGCAGCAATGAGCTCCCTGGCGTCCGCCCGCACCGTATCGGCCAGGGTGAAGCGGGCGAGCAGTCGGGTCTCATCTGCCAGGTAGATGACGAGGCCGCCCTCCTGCTTGTCCGCGTCCATATCGTCAGCCAGACCCAGCCAGCGGGCGCTGCCGATCCGGTATTGGGTACCGGCAATCATGCCCTGGACGCCGTGACCTATGACCGGGGTCACGTCGCTCGCCGCCAGCAGCAGATCCGTGGAGGTAGCGCGTTTGAAGGCGCGGGCGATGGGATGCTCTGAGTAGGCCTCCAGGGTGCGGGCGATGGCGAGGCACTCGGCCTCGTCGAGTCCGGCCAGGGGCTGGGTGCTCACCAGGCGGATGTTGCCCGTGGTCAGGGTGCCTGTCTTGTCCATCACCACCCGGTTGGCGCGAGTCAGCACGTCCAGCACGTGCCCGCGGCGCAGCAGTATGCCGCTGCGGGTGAGGTGGGCGGTGGCCGAGGTGAGCGCCGTGGGGGTGGCGAGCGACAGGGCGCAGGGGCAGGTCGCCACCAGCACCGCCAAGGTGACCCAGAAGGCGCGCTCGGGGGCGTGGAAGTGCCAGAAGGTCCAGACCCCGGCGGCGATCACCAGCAGCACCAGGATGAAGTGGCGGGAGAGTACGTCCGCCAGTTGGGCGATGGCGGGCTTGTCGTCCAGTGCGTGATCCTGCAGTCGCATGATCTGGGCCAGACGCGACTCCTCGATGGGGTGGCTGACCCGGATCTCCAGCGGCGCATCCGTATTGATGGTGCCGGCGAAGACGGGCTCCCCAATCTGCTTGAGCAGGGGCAGCTGCTCGCCGGTCAGCATGGACTCATCGAGGCTGGCGGCCCCCGTCACTATGATGCCGTCGGCGGGCAGGGTGGCCCCCGCCAGCACCCGCACTCTGTCGCCTGTGCGCAGCGTCTTGGCGGCCACCTCGTGCTCCCCCTCCTCGTCGATGCGGGTGGCCATGATGGGCACTAGCCGCGCCAGGTTGGAGCTCGACTCCGATGCCTTGCGCCTGGCCCGCAGCTCGAGCAACCGCCCCAGCAGCAGGAAGAAGACGAACATGGTGATGGAGTCGTAATAGACCTCCCCCGTGTTGAACACCGTGGCCCAGATGGAGGCGACGAAGGCGCCGATGAGTGCCAGGGAGACCGACACATCCATGGAGAGGTGGCCCTGTTTCAGGGCACGCCAGGCCCCCACGTAGAACGGCTGGGCGGAGTAGATCATGATGGGGGTCGAGAGCAGCAGGCTTATCCACTTGAAGTAGATCATGAACTCCTCTTCAACGCTGATGAAGAGGTCCATGTAGAGCGCCACCGCACACATCATCACCTGCATGGAGCCAAGTCCAGCCAGCGCCATGCGGAACATGTAGCTGCGCACCTCGCGGGCGTAGAGCGCCTCCTGTTGGTGGGTCTGGAAGGGGTAGGCGCGATAGCCAATCTTGGCGAAGCCCTTGAGGATGTCGCTCAAGGAGAGCCGGTCGGGATCCCACTTGATGCGGGCGCGATGGGTGGTGGTGTTGACGTTGACATAGTGCAGGCCGGGGAGTCCCATCAGGTGGCGTTCAATCAACCAGGCACAGGCGGCACAGGTGAGCCCCTCTACGCTGAGCTGGATCTCGCGAAGTGTCTGACTGCCAGAGCCGGTTTCCACGACGAAGTCCTGCTGCACCTCAGCCAGATCGTAGTGGGTCATGGCGGCCAGTTCGCTCGGCACCAGTTCCCCCTTGATGCCGGGGGCGGTGCGATGCTCGTAATAGCTAGCGAGGCCGCATTCGAGGATGGTCTGCGCCACGGCCTGGCAGCCGGGACAGCACATGGGTTGCACTATGCCCTTGATCTCGAGGGCATAATCACTGCCAGTGGGAACCGGTTCACCGCAGTGAAAACAGCCGGTCATGGTATATCCCTCCTTGGGAGTGGCGGGGAGCCTGGGGAGAACGCCGGCTCTGAGCGAACCGGTCACTGAGCTCAGCGGCCCTTGGGATCGAGCTCTACCGCCGTGCCGGTCGGCAGGTGCACCGTCTCTTGCAGGCGCCACTCGTGGTTGAAGGCATCGACCCGGATGTGCCACTTGCCGCTGAGGGGCTTGTCCAGCATCAGGCGATAGACGCCCTTGCCATCGGCGGTCACCAGATGCTCGCTGTCATGGCCTGCCAGAGTGGGGTGGAACAGGGAGACATGCAGGGCCTGGCCACGGGGGAAATCCCCGGACAGGGGATTTAAGGTCAGTTCGTTGCCCTTGACCTCGAGGGCGATGCGGATGCTCAGGGCTGCGGCGCGATCGAACTTGCTGAGATCCTGATTGATCTCCTTGCCCTGTTTGTAATAGTCCTCGGCCACCAGATTGACCCCATCCTTGCTGGCGATGATGGCGGTGGCGATGCTGCCGACCACGGCGGCACAGGGGAGGGCGATGATGAACCAGGGCCAGAACTGGCGATACCAGGGTTGAGTCATAGTTGCTACTGCCGTGAAACTTATGCTTAACGAATGGAGGGGTTTTAGCCAACACAAGATAACAAAAAGCCCCGAAGAGTCGAGGCTTTTTGCTGCGTAATCACGTGCTTATCACATGTTACTGCGCTTTTTGTCCCTCGTTGTGGGACAGGCTGTAGACATAGGATGCCAGCAGTTGCACCTTGTCTTCCCCCAGGATGTCCTTCCAGGCGGGCATGACCCCGTGACGACCGTGGGTGATGGTCTGCTCCACCACCTGACGGGAGCCGCCGTAGAGCCAGGTGTTGTTGGTGAGATCCGGCGCGCCGAAGGCGATACCGCCCTTGGCATCCGGGCCGTGACAGGCGGCACACATGGCAAAGCGTGCCTCGCCCTTCTTGGCTTCCACCAGATCCACCTTGCGACCGGACAGGCTCAGCACATAGGAGGCCACCTCCTTCACCCCGTCCTGACCCAGGATCTCACCCCAGGCGGCCATGACCCCCTGACGACCACCCATGATGGTGGTCTTGATCTGGTCAGGCGCGCCGCCCCATTGCCATTCGCTGTCGGTCAGGTTCGGGAAGCCGCGACCGCCGCGGGCATCGGAGCCGTGGCACTGGGAGCAGTTCTGCAGGAAGAGGCGCTGACCCACCTTGCGGGCCTCCGGATCGGCGGCGATCTCCTCGATGGGGCGATAGCTCTTGCCGTCCGCCTGATAGGCCAGTTCCCGGAACTTGGCGCCATAGACCTCGTCAGCCTTGGCGAGCTCCCGATCGTACTCGACCGCGCGTCCCTCGGCCTTGGCGGAGGCCGCCGCCGCCTTGGACTCTTCCAGGGAACGAATGTCCTGGTTCGAGCTCTGCCAGCCCAGCAACCCCTTGAAGTTGCCGAGGCCCGGGAAGGCGAGCAGGTAGATGAGTCCGGTGACGATGAAGAAGATGAACATGTAGGACCACCACTTGGGCAGCGGGTTGTTGATCTCCTCGATACCGTCGAAGGCGTGGCCCATGGACTTGCCTTCCTCGGCCCCCAGCTTGTCCTTCATGCACCAGAGCAGCAGCAGGAAGCAGCCGATGATGGTGCCCAGACTTATCACGGTGACAAAAATGCTAAACAGAGTGCTCATTATTGCTTCGCTCCTGCGTTCTTGTTATCAGCACTGGGTTGCTCATCGTCGGCAAAAACCAGGTTGGCGGCCTCGTCGAAGGAGGCCTTGCGGCGCTTGCTGTAGGCCCAGACGATGATGGCGATCATGATGACCATCAGCAGCAGGGTGTACAGGCCGCGAAATGTACCGTAATCCATTTCCCGACTCCTTATTTCAGGGCATGACCCAGTGATTGCAGATAGGCGACCAGGGCATCGAGCTCTGTCTTGCCCTTCACCGCTTCGCCGGCGTCCGCGATATCGGCGTCGGTATAGGGCACGCCGAAGTGATCCCGGAACAGGGCCAGCTTCTTGCCGGTCAGCTCGCCGCTCAGCACGTTGGTCTCGAGCCAGGGGAAGGCGGGCATGTTGGACTCGGGCACCACGTCCCGCGGGTTGATGAGGTGGGCACGGTGCCAGTCATCGGAGTAGCGGCCGCCGACCCGGGCCAGATCCGGACCGGTGCGCTTGGAGCCCCACAGGAAGGGGTGCTCCCAGACGCTCTCGCCGGCGACCGAGTAGTGGCCGTAGCGCTCGGTCTCGGCGCGGAACGGACGGATCATCTGGCTGTGGCAGACGTTGCAGCCTTCGCGGATGAAGATATCGCGCCCTTCCATCTGCAGGGCGGTGTAGGGCTTGAGGCCCTCCACCGGTTCCGTGGTCTGCTTCTGGAAGAACAATGGGGTGATCTCCACCAGGCCCCCCAGGCTGATGGCAAAGATGATGCCGACCACCAGCATGGGAACGCTTTTTTCAAATATTTCGTGACGGTTATTGTTGCTCATGGCGTGACCTCTTCAATCAGGCTGGCTGTGCGACGGGTTCGAGGGAACCCTTGGGCGCAGTGATGGTGCGATAGGCGTTGTAGGCCATCAGCAGCATGCCGGTGACGAAGAAGCAGCCACCCAGGAAGCGCACGAAGTAGAAGGGGTAAGAGGCCTGCAGGGCTTCCACGAAGCTGTAGGTCAGGGTGCCGTCGTCGTTGACCGCGCGCCACATCAGGCCCTGCATCACACCGGAAATCCACATGGAGACGATGTAGAGCACGGTGCCCACGGTCGCCAGCCAGAAGTGAACGTTGATGAGCTTGATGCTGTACATGCGACCTTGGTTGAACAGGTTCGGGATCAGGTGATACACGGCGCCGATGGATACCATGGCAACCCAGCCCAGGGCACCGGAGTGGACGTGACCTATGGTCCAGTCGGTGTAGTGGGAGAGGGCGTTGACCGTCTTGATGGCCATCATGGGGCCTTCGAAGGTGGACATGCCGTAGAACGACAGGGAGACGATCAGGAAGCGCAGGATGGGGTCATAGCGCAGTTTGTGCCAGGCACCGGACAGAGTCATGATGCCGTTGATCATGCCGCCCCAGGAGGGGACGAACAGGATGAGGGACATCACCATGCCGAGGGACTGTGCCCAGTCGGGCAGCGCTGTGTAGTGCAAATGGTGCGGACCGGCCCAGATGTAGAGGGAGATCAGCGCCCAGAAGTGCACGATGGAGAGACGGTAGGAGTAGACAGGGCGACCGGCCTGCTTGGGCACGAAGTAGTACATCATGCCGAGGAAGCCCGCGGTCAGCAGGAAGCCTACCGCGTTGTGGCCATACCACCACTGCACCATGGCATCCATGGCCCCCGAATACATGGAGTAGGACTTCATGCCGGAGAGCGGTACCTCCATGTTGTTGACGATGTGCAGCACGGCCACCGTGATGATGAAGGCGCCGAAGAACCAGTTCGCCACATAGATGTGGGAGGTGGTGCGCTTGGCCAGGGTCCCGAAGAAGACCACGGCGTAGGCGACCCAGACCACGGTAATGGCGATGTCGATGGGCCACTCCAGCTCGGCATACTCTTTGGAGCTGGTGTATCCCAGTGGCAACGAGATGGCGGCCGAGAGGATGATGGCCTGCCAGCCCCAGAACACGAAGGAGGCAAGGCCGCCACCAAACAGCCGGGTCTGGCAGGTGCGCTGCACCACGTAGAAGGAGGTGGCCATCAGGGCGCTGCAGCCGAACGCGAAGATGACCGCGTTGGTGTGCAGGGGACGCAGGCGGCTGTAGGTCAGCCAGGGGGTGTCGAAGTTGAGGGCAGGCCAGATCAGCTGGGCTGCAATCAGTACGCCCACCGACATACCGACAATTCCCCAGACAATCGTCATGACGGTGAACTGACGTACAACGGTGTAGTTGTACTCAGGATGGTTCGTTGTGTGGCTCATCGTTGTATTCCGCTTCCGATGCTGTTGTTTGTTTTTTGTCCGGCAATCAGGACCATTTTCATGCCAAATTTGCCGACTTCCTCTCGTTAACATCTGTTAATAAAAGGAAAAGCAAAATGTGGATAAATGAAAATTCATTGGGAATGATACTGAACTGACCGGTAAAATAACAGTACAAACAGTGATATATTTGGCTCTGACGGGTCTCGTTGTCGCCAGTTTTTTACCTTGCGCGAGATCACGAAAATGGCATTTTTTACGTACCTTACAAGGTTGTTTTTTCATGAAAGAGAGACTCACTTCACGCAAAATCGGGCACTTGATGCTGGTGCTGGCCATTTTACTCGCCCTGATGGCGTATCGAACCTGGTTCTGGTCCCCGAACGGGGCGGATATCGCGGGGAAAAATGATCAGATTTGTGATCTGTCCCACAGCTCCTGCGCGCTCGTGATCGGGGACAAGCCCCTCTCGGCCAGTGTCGCGAGCCTGCCGGTCAAGGCTGAACATGACTTCAGTCTGCGTCTTCAGGGGGGGGATCCCGCCATCACCCCGACCCAGGCCTGGCTCGAGGGGAAGGAGATGTTCATGGGCCGGATCCCGGTACAGTTTGACGCCATCGAGGGGGGCTGGCAGGGAACGGCCCAGGTGGGTTCCTGCACCTCGGCGACCATGACCTGGCTGCTCAACATCCAGTGGAGCAATGGCCAGCGCCAACAGCTGGCGCTCTCCGTCGTCCGTTAAGTCTGCGTATTATTTGGCGCCAAGCGGGGGGCATCCGTGAAATTTGATTTGAATTTTTCAGGTGGGACTGTACCTTGCATTCATTATCAAGGAGTGAAGTTCATTTAATCATGATTGAAAAACAAGCATTTTATCGCACCCTGAACCAGCAGGCCCAGGCGCTGCTGGAAGGGGAGCCGGATCGTATCGCCACCCTGGCGAACCTCTCCGCCCTGCTCAATCAGGAGCTCGCCGACATCAACTGGGTAGGCTTCTACCTGCTGCAAGGGGAGACGCTGGTGCTCGGCCCCTTCCAGGGCAAGCCCGCCTGCGTGCGTATTCCGGTTGGCCGCGGTGTCTGCGGTACGGCGGTGTCCGAGGGCAAGACCCAGCTGGTGGACGACGTGCATCAGTTCGTCGGTCACATCGCCTGTGACGGTGCCAGCAACTCGGAAATCGTGATCCCCCTTCGCCACAATGGCAAGATCATCGGGGTGCTGGATATCGATAGTCCGATTTTTAACCGTTTCGACGAGCAGGACCGACTCGGCCTCGAAGAAACGGTGCAAATTTTGGAAAGCATGCTCTAAGTCATTGCTAGATGGTTCGCAAAAGGCCCCAAGCTCTCTATAATAGGGCCTTTGTTGTGTTCGGGCATGCCCGTGCGTCTATATGAAAGCCAAGGTTATACATGGAAAACACTGAAAAGCTGAAGAACAGTAAAGAGATCGTTGCCTACCTGGTCGAGAAATTCCCGGCCTGCTTCATCGCTGAAGGAGAGGCCAAGCCACTCAAGATTGGCATCTTCCAGGATCTGGCCGCGCGTCTTGCTGACGACGAGAGAGTCTCCAAGACCATGCTGCGCTCTGCTCTGCGTCAATACACCTCCAGCTGGCGTTACCTGCATGGCCTCAAGGCTGGCCAGGCCCGTGTCGATCTGGACGGCAACCCCGGTGAGCTCTTGACCGAAGAGCACATCGAGCATGCCAAACAGGCCCTCAAAGAGAGCAAAGAGCGTGTCTTTGCCAGCCGTCGCACCAACACCAAGGAGAAGGAAGACAAGCCCAAGCAGCCCCGTCGTCCGGCTCCGCGCAAGGCCGATGCCGCTCGCGCCGACAAACCCAAGGCCGCGCCCAAGGCAGCTCCCGCAGTGGACGCTCCCCTGGTGAAGGTGGATGCCGCTACCCTGAAAGTGGATCAGGGCGTGCGCGTCGTGCTGGGCAAGTCGCCGGTGCCCGCCACCATCAAGGAAGTGACCAAGGATGACGTACAGGTTCAATTGCAGACCGGCATGATGCTGCGGGTCAAGTTCGAGCACCTGGTTCTCTAAGGAGACACATGTTGAAGCATGGCGTAATTCGTTTTTCCCTCGTTGCCTGTAGCCTGGCGCTTGCCGGGCTTGCACAGGCCATCGAGCCGGTGCTCAAGGAAAGTGATTTGCCTGTGTTGGCTCAAGAGAGCCAACATGCTACGGCCAGCAAGCGAATTACCAATCTGTTTACCCGCTCCCATTACAAGCAGTTCAAGCTGGATGATGCCTTCTCCACGGTTGTCTTTGACAAATACCTGGAGAATCTGGATTACAGCCGCAACCTGTTTTTGGCCTCTGATATCAGCCGCTTTGAAAAGTACCGTAACGGTTTTGACACCGACCTCGAGAGAGGACGGCTGGCGCCCGCCTACGAGATGTTCAACCTGAGTCAGCAGCGGCGTTATGAGCGGTTCGAATACGCCCTCAAACTGCTCGACACTCCCTTCGATTTTACCCAGAAAGACAACTACATCTTCGATCGGGAAGGGGCTCCCTGGCCCAAGGATGAGGCCGAACTCAACGAGTTGTGGCGTCAGCGGGTCAAGTTCGACGCCCTGAGCCTCAAGCTCAGCGGCAAGGAGTGGCCCGAGATCAAGGAGCTGCTTGGCAAGCGTTACAACAACGCCATCAAGCGGATGTCCCAGACCGAGAGCGAGGACGTGTTCCAGCTCTTCATGAACTCCTTCGCCCGCGCCATCGAGCCACACACCAGCTACCTGTCACCGCGCAGTGCCGATCGCTTCAACACCGAGATGAACCTCTCGCTGGAAGGGATTGGGGCCGTGCTGCAGGCGGAAGATGACTTCACCGTCATCCGCTCCTTGGTGCCGGGCGGCCCGGCCGCCAAGTCCAATCACCTGAAGCCCGATGACAAGATCACCGGGGTAGGGCAGGACGATGGTAAGATTGTCGATGTGATCGGCTGGCGTCTCGATGACGTAGTCGAACTCATCAAGGGCCCGAAAGGCAGCAAGGTGAAGCTGGAGATCCAGCGCGGCAAGGGCGCCAACGCCAAGACCGAGCTGGTGGAGCTGACCCGCGACAAGGTGCGCCTGGAAGACAGGGCCGCCAAGTCCAAGGTGATCACCGCGGAAGGCAAGAAGATAGGGGTACTCGAGATCCCGAGCTTCTATGTCAACCTGCACGATGACGTCATCAAGGAGCTCTCCAGCCTGAACAAGCAGAAGATCGATGGTCTTATCGTCGATCTGCGCGGCAACGGCGGTGGCGCCCTGACGGAAGCCTCTGCCCTGAGCGGCCTCTTCTTCGGCAGTGGTCCCGTGGTGCAAATTCGCGATCACATGGGCCGGATCACGGTCAATGGGGACGACGATGGCAACGTCTACTATGGCGGCCCCATGTCGGTGCTGATCGACAGATACAGCGCCTCGGCCTCCGAGATCTTTGCCGCAGCCATGCAGGATTACGGCCGCGCCCTGATCCTGGGTGAGAACTCGTTTGGCAAGGGCACGGTGCAGCAACATCGCAGCCTCGCCAAGGTGTACGACTTCTACGAGCAGCCACTCGGCCACGTGCAGTACACCATCGCCAAGTTCTACCGGATCAACGGTGGCAGCACCCAGAACAAGGGCGTCGCACCGGACATCAGCTTCCCCACCGCCGTCTCGCCGGACGAGACCGGGGAGAGCCGGGAGTTCAACGCGCTGCCCTGGGACAAGATCGCCTCGGCGGGTTACACCAGGCTCGGGGACTTCAGCGGCATGCTGGCCAAGCTGAAGACGGATCACGAGGCGCGGATCAACAAGGATCCCGAGTTCGCCTACGTGTTGCAGGACATCAAGGAGTATCAGGCGGACAAGGACAAGAAGTCTGTCTCCCTGAACGAAGCCGAGCGACTGGCCGAACAGGCCAAGCAGGACGAGAAGGCGCTGGCGCGAGCCAACGAGCGACTGGCCCGTCTTGGCAAGCCGGTGGTGAAGAGCCTGGATGATCTGCCGACCGACTTCGAGGCACCCGACGAGTATCAGATAGAAGCCGCCAACATCACGGCGGATCTGGCCACCCTCAGCAAGAAGAGCTGATGCTGGCAAAGTAATGGCAAGGGCGACTCGGGTCGCCCTTTCTTTTGCCTGAATGCAAACTATTTGACCCTGTCCGAGCCTTGTGACAGCCTCTGACACGTCAATTACAAAGCGTGGAAGCACACAATAATGACTGAACAACCCCAGGCCATGACGGCCAAGTATCGCCAGGACTATCAAGCCCCCCTCTACTGGTGCGACAGCATCGATCTCGATTTCCAACTGCAGGAGCCCCTGACCCGGGTCACCGCCATCTCCCGTCTGCGTCGCAACGGGGAACACAAGGAACCCCTGGTGCTGGACGGTGAAGGGCTTTCCCTCGTCAGCGTCAGCCTGGATGGGGTGCCCTTCACGCAATACGAGCAGGGGGAGAGCAGCCTGACCCTGCTCAACCTGCCGGCCGAGTGTGTGCTGACCATCGTCACCGATCTCGATCCCGCCGCCAACACGGCGCTGGAGGGACTCTACAGGTCCGGCGACGCCTACTGCACCCAGTGCGAGGCGGAGGGCTTTCGGCGCATCACCTATTACATGGACAGGCCGGACATCCTGGCCCGTTACAGCACCCGCATCAGCGCCGACAAGGGCAAGTTCCCCTATCTGCTCTCCAACGGCAACAAGGTGGCGAGCGGCGATCTGGACGGCGGCCGACACTTCGTGCAGTGGCAGGATCCCTTCCCGAAACCCAGCTACCTGTTCGCCCTGGTGGCCGGGGACTTCGACGTGGAGCGCAACCACTACGTCACCCAGAGCGGGCGCAAGGTAGCCCTCGAGATCTTCGTGGACAAGGGCAACCTGGACCGCGCCGGTTTTGCCATGGAGAGCCTCATCAACTCCATGCGCTGGGACGAGCAGCGCTTCGGCCTCGAGTATGACCTCGACATCTACATGATCGTCGCGGTGGACTTCTTCAACATGGGGGCCATGGAGAACAAGGGGCTGAACATCTTCAACTCCAAGTTCGTGCTGGCCAACCCCGCCACCGCCACCGACACCGATTACCACGGCATCGAGCGGGTCATCGGCCACGAATACTTCCACAACTGGACCGGCAACCGGGTCACCTGCCGCGATTGGTTCCAGCTCAGCCTGAAAGAGGGGCTGACCGTGTTCCGGGATCAGGAGTTCTCCTCCGATCTGGGTTCCCGCGGGGTCAACCGCATCAACAACGTGCGCACCGTGCGCGGCCCCCAGTTTGCCGAAGACGCCGGCCCCATGGCGCACCCCATCCGCCCGGATGTGGTGATCGAGATGAACAACTTCTACACCCTGACCGTCTACGAGAAGGGCTCCGAAGTCATCCGCATGCTGCACGTCTTATTGGGGGAATTGAACTTCCAGGCCGGCATGAAGCTCTACTTCGAGCGCCACGACGGCTCCGCCGCCACCTGCGACGACTTCGTGCAGGCGATGGAGGATGCTTCGGGCGTCGATCTCGGCCGCTTCCGCCGCTGGTACAGCCAGTCCGGTACCCCCGAGCTCAATGTGACCGACGAGTACGATGCCGCCACCGGCACCTATCGCCTGCACGTGCGCCAGCATACCCCGCCGACCCAGGATCAGCCCCAGAAGCTGCCGCTGCACATCCCCCTCGACATCGAGCTGTATGATGCCGACGGCGCCGTGATCCAGCTCCAGTATCAGGGGGAGGTCATCGGCCAGGTACTGAACGTGCTGGAAGACGAGCAGACCTTCGTGTTCGACCAGGTGCCCGTGAAGCCCGTCCCCTCCCTGCTGCGGGACTTCAGTGCCCCGGTCAAGCTGCACTACGACTACAGCGACGAGGCGCTCGCCTTCCTGATGCGCCATGCCCGCAACGAGTTCGCCCGCTGGGATGCCGCCCAGATGCTGGTCAACAAGGCGGTGATCGCCGGCGTTGCCCGTGTGCAGCAAGGCCAGCCGGTCGCCGTTTCCGACTCCCTGCTGGCGGCCTTCGTCGCCATCTTCGACGACGCCGCGCTGGATCCAGCCCTCAAGGCCGAGATCTTGACCCTGCCGGGGGAGGCGACCCTGACCGAGTTGTTCGACACCGCCGATATCGACGCCATCCATCAGGTTCGTGGTGCCATCCAAAGCCAGCTGGCCCAGGCTTTCGGGGCGCGCCTCGCAGCAACCTACCAGAGCCTGCGCCTGACCGGGTACAAGGTGGTCCACGAGGATGTGGCCAAGCGCGCCTTGAAAGCCGTGGTGCTCGGTTATCTGGCGGCTCTGGACCCAGTCCAGGCCGATACCTTGGTGCGGGAGCAATATGCCCAGGCCGACAACATGACCGATACCCTGGCCGCGCTGCAGGTGGCCAACGCCTATCTGCTGCCATGCCGCGCCGCGCTGCTCGCCGACTTCGAGGGCAAGTGGGCCCACGACGGCCTGGTGCTGGACAACTGGCTGCGACTGGTGGGTGCGAAACCCGCCGCTGATGTGCTGGTCGAGGTGAAGCAGGCCATGGCGCACCCCACCTTCAGCATTCGCAACCCGAACCGGCTGCGGGCCCTGGTGGGCAGCTTTGCCATGAACAACCAGGTGCAGTTCCACGCGCCTGATGGCAGCGGCTACCGCTTCCTGACCGATCTCCTGATCGAGCTGAACGAGGTCAATCCCCAGGTGGCGTCCCGCCTCATCACCCCGCTTATCCAGTTCAAGCGGCTGGATGAGGGACGCAAGGCCTTGATCCGCGCAGAATTGAGTCGACTGGCCGCGCTGGACGGGTTGGCACGGGATCTGTTCGAGAAGGTGAGCAAGGCGCTGGCACAGTAAGCCGGCCTTGCTGACGGGCAGGGGAGCCAGGCTCTCCTGCCCGTTTTATTGAGAACCATTGCAGGAGGATGTCATGCGGCACTATACCTTCCGGCTCGCCCTCAGCCGGGATGAGATCATGCTGATGTATCAGGGCCATGCCAAGCGGCTGGTGGTGCGCACCGAGCAGGGACTGACCCTGGAACTCGGGCTGGAGAAGATCCGCGCCTTCGTCGCCACCAACGGGGTCCATGGTGCCTTTCGGCTGACGACGGAGGACGACCACCGTTTTGTTAAGATAGAGAGGATCCCCTGAACGGCAAAGGGTCCATTTGCATTGCCGTCGTCACCCGCGGTGCCCAGGGCCATTTTTGGCTTATCGGGGAGGATGATCACCGCTTCTCGAGGCTCGAGAGAGTCAATCAGCGGCGCACAATCTGGCGATCCACGCCGAGATGGGCAGCGGGGATGACCGCATTTGGCGGTAAAACCAGCAGGGATCTCTATCCGTTTCCCCAAAACGCATAAATTAACAAAACGCGAACATATTTCCGGGTAAATATCTGCTTTAAGTCACTATCTATCCGGCAAATAGGCTTACAGCCAGTGCGTTTTTCTGAAAATGAACGACTTGGCAAAATTTTTCACAACCCAAGCCGTGATCTGCCCCTTGTTTTTAACATCCCGTTATCACCTTTGCTCGCCTTCCTCGATCCAAGCCATTACACTTCGCAGCAACTCTGAACCGGCTGGCATCCAGGGTGGATGTCGCCGTGTCTGTGATGTCGTCCGATAAGGAAACTAGCAATGGCATTGAAAGACGCCCCTACCTCAGTTCTGCTCGAAAACGTTCTCAGCCTGATCCATCAGAAGTTGCCCAAGAAGAGTGCCTCTCTGGTGGAGCGCTTTGTCGCCAAGTTCTACGGCAACATGGCCAGCACCGATCTGCACGATCGCAATGACAGCGATCTCTACGGCGCGGCCCTGAGTCTGTGGAATGCGCTCAACCAGCGCACCGGCACCGACCCCTATATCCGGGTCTACAACCCCGAGCTGACCCGCCACGGATGGCAGTCTCCCCACACCATTGTTGAAATCATCCTGCAGGATTCCCCCTTCCTGGTGGACTCCATCCGCATGGCCCTGAAACGTCGCGGCATCACGGCCCACATGATGCTGCACCAGCCGCTGCACCTCATCCGCGGGGAGGAGGGCAAGATCAGCGCCATCCTGGCCCTGGATAACACCGCCGAGCAGACTTCGGTGGAGACCGCCTTCCTCATCGAGATCGATCACCTCACCAGCGAAGAGGAGATGGAAGGGCTGACCGCCGAGCTGAGATCCGTCGCCGGTGAAGTGGCCCTGGCGGTGGGGGACTGGCAGCCCATGCTGGCCCGTCTGAACGAGATCATCGAGGAGTTGCCCAAACGCAAGAACCCGGTGAGCAAGGCCGAGGTGGACTCCTGCGTCGCCTTCTTGAAATGGGTCGCCGCCCACAACTTCACCCTGATGGGTTATCGCCGCTACGACGTCCATGCGGTGGAGGGGGATCACGAGATCCTGCCCCAGGCGGATTCGAGCCTCGGCCTGATGAAGAATTCCATCAAGGACGAAGGCCAGCGCCTCGGCAACATGCCCGCCAGTGCCCGCCACGCGGCCCTGAGCTCCGATCTGCTGATCCTCACCAAGTCCAACAGCAAGGCTCGCGTGCACCGTCCGGCCTACGTGGATTACATCGGCATCAAGCGCTTCGACGAGCACGGCAAGGTGGTGGGGGAGGATCGCTTCATCGGCCTCTATGCCTCCTCCATCTACAACACCAGCGCGACCCAGATCCCCCTCATCAGCCATCGCCTCGAGCGCATCATGGCCGCCTCCGGTCACGAGAAGGGCTCCCACGCCTACAAGGCGCTGCTCAACGTGCTGGAGACCTACCCGCGCGATGAACTCATTCAGGCCCGTGAGGAAGAGCTGCTGGCCACCGGTCTCGGGGTGCTGGAGATGCAGGAGCGGGACATGCTTCGCCTGTTCGTGCGCCGGGATGTGTACGGCCGCTTCTTCTCCTGCATGGTCTATGTCACCAAGGAGCGCTACAACACGGCGCTGCGGGTCAAGACCCAGCAGATCCTGCAGAAATATTTCGGCAGCAACGACGAGGTGGAGTTCAACGTCTACTTCTCCGAAGGCGTGCTGGCCCGGACCCACTACATAGTGCGGGTCAACAACAACAACGTGGATGTGGATGTGAACGAAGTACAAAACAACCTGATTGAAGCCGCCCGCAGCTGGGATGACCGCCTGGACTCCGTCTTGCTCTCTCACTATGGGGAGGCTCGTGGCAACGCCCTGCGCCGCCGTTTCAGCGCCGCCTTCCCCCGCGCTTACAAAGAGGACGTGCTGCCGGGCTCCGCGGTGGCGGACATCATGGCCCTCGACGGCCTGAGTGAAGAGGCGCCGCTGGGCATGCAGTTCTACCGTGCCCAGGAAGAGGAGAACGATCGCCGGGTTCGCCTCAAGCTGTTCCACCGCGCCGAGCCCATCCACCTCTCCGACGTTTTGCCCATGCTGGAAAACATGGGGCTGAGGGTCATCGGTGAGACACCGTACCAGGTGCGCACCCCGGCCGGCGAGGTGTTCTGGATCCTGGACTTCTCCATGCTGCTGCGGGGCGATCAGCCGTTCGATCTCGCCCAGAGTCAGCAGCGCTTCCAGCAGGCCTTCGCCGCCATCTGGAACAAGACCCTGGAAGATGACGGCTTCAACCGTCTGGTGCTGGGGGCCGGCCTCTGCGGCCGTCAGGTCTCCGTGCTGCGGGCCTATGCCAAGTACATGCGCCAGACCGGCGTCTCCTTCAGCCAGTCCTACATCGAGGAGACGCTGACCCGTTACCCCGACATCGCCGAGCTGCTGTTCACCCTGTTCGATCTGCGCCTGAACCCGGCCATCAAGCAGGACGCCAAGGCCCAGGCCAAGCTGCATGAGCAGCTCGCCGCCAAGCTGGATCAGGTGGCGAATCTGGACGACGATCGCATCATCCGCCGCTACATGGAGATGATCGACGCCACCCTGCGCACCAACTACTACCAGCTGGACAAGGCGGGCAAGATCAAGCCCTACATCTCCTTCAAGCTGGCCCCCGCCAGCATCACCGACATGCCGCTGCCGCTGCCGAAATTCGAGATCTTCGTCTACTCGCCGCGAGTGGAAGGGGTGCACCTGCGCTGGGGCAAGGTGGCCCGGGGCGGCCTGCGCTGGTCCGATCGCAAGGAAGACTTCCGCACCGAGGTGCTGGGTCTGGTGAAGGCGCAGCAGGTCAAGAACACCGTCATCGTGCCGGTCGGCGCCAAGGGTGGTTTCTACTGCAAGCAGATGCCGGTGGGCGCCGCGCGCGCCGTCATCCAGGAAGAGGGCAAGGCCTGTTATCGCCTGTTTATCCGCGGCCTGCTGGATGTCACCGACAACATCATCGGCGGCGAGGTGATCCCGCCCCGTGACGTGGTACGCCACGACGAGGATGACTACTACCTGGTGGTCGCGGCCGACAAGGGCACCGCCACCTTCTCCGACATCGCCAACGAGATAAGCCAGGAGTATGGCCACTGGCTCGGCGATGCCTTCGCCTCCGGCGGCTCGGTCGGCTATGACCACAAGAAGATGGGGATCACCGCCCGCGGTGCCTGGGAGTCGGTCAAGCGTCACTTCCGTGAACTCGGCATCAACTGCCAGACCACAAATTTCACCTGCGTGGGCATCGGCGACATGGCCGGCGACGTGTTCGGCAACGGCATGCTGCTCTCAGAGCACACCCAGCTGGTGGGCGCCTTCAACCACATGCACATCTTTATCGACCCGACCCCGAACGCCGCCAAGAGCTTCGTCGAGCGCAAGCGCCTGTTCGAACTGCCGGGTTCGAGCTGGGAAGATTACAGCAAGGAGCTCATCTCCAAGGGGGGCGGCATCTTCCTGCGCTCGGCCAAGTCCATCAAGTTGAGCCCGGAGATCCAGGCCCTGCTCGGTACCGACAAGTCCAGCATGGCGCCGAATGAGCTGATCAAGGCGCTGCTCTGCCTGAACGTGGATTTGCTCTGGAACGGCGGCATCGGCACCTATGTGAAGAGCGCCCGTGAGAGCGATGCCGATGTGGGTGATCGCAGCAACGATGTGCTGCGAGTCAACGGTCGCGATCTGCGCGCCCGCATCGTGGGGGAGGGTGGCAACCTCGGCTTCACCCAGCTCGGCCGGGTGGAATACGCGAGCCAGGGCGGCCACATCAACACCGACTTCACCGACAACGTGGGCGGGGTGGATTGCTCCGATAACGAGGTGAACATCAAGATCCTGCTGAACCAGCTGGTGGCCGCCGGCGATCTGACCCTCAAGCAGCGCAACCAGATGCTGTACGAGATGACGGACGACGTCGCCCAGATCGTCATCACCAACGCCTATCGCCAGTCCCAGTCCATCTCGGTCACCGCCTTCCGCGGCGCCGAGCAGTTGAAAGAACAACAGCGCTTCATCCAGGGGCTGGAGCGTGAAGGCAAGCTGGATCGTGCCCTCGAGTTCCTGCCAAGCGACGAGGAGCTGTCCGAGCGCATGGCGGCGGGCCAGGGGCTGACCCGTCCCGAGCTCGCGGTGCTGGTGGCTTACGGCAAGATGGTGCTGAAAGAGCAGCTCAACTGCCCCGAGGTGACCGACGAGCCCTTCCTCGCCAACATGCTGGTGACCAGCTTCCCGGTCCAGTTGCAGCAGCAGTTCGGCACGGCCCTGGCCCAGCATCCGCTGCGCGGCGAGATCATCGCGACCCGCGTCGCCAACATGCTGGTGAACGACATGGGGCTGAATTTCGCCAGCCGTATGAAGGACGAGACCGGTGCCTCGGTGGCGGAAGTGGCCTGCTGCTTCGCCATGGCCCGGGAGGTGTTTGGCCTCAACAAGCTGTGGCGCGACATCGAAGGGTGTGACAACGGGGTGGATGCCAACACCCAGCTCGAGCTGATGTTCTACAGCCGCCGCATCGTGCGCCGCGCCACCCGCTGGTTCCTGCGCGCCCGCAATCGCAGTTGGAGCATCGGTGAGAACATCGCCTTCTTCCGTCCGGCCTTCGAGACCCTGGCAGAGCATCTCTACGAGGTGATGGACGAGAGCGAGGTGGCCGAGCATCAACAGAGGGTCGCGGAGCTGGTGGCCAAGCAGGTGCCCGAGCACATCGCCCGCCAGGTGGCCCACATGAGCAGCCTCTTCTCCAGCCTGGATCTGGCTCAGATCGCCGCTGAGCACAAGACCGACATAGTGCGTGCCGCCAACGTCTACTATCGCCTCGGCGCCAAGCTGGATCTGCACTGGTTCCTGGATCAGATCAACCATCAGCCGGTGGGTAACCACTGGCAGGCGATGGCGCGGGCCTCCTTCCGCGAGGATCTGGACTGGCAGCAACGCAGTCTCACCTCCGTGGTATTGGAAGGGTGCAAAGAGCAGGGGGAATGCGCTACCATACTGGCCAACTGGATTTCGGAGCATGAACAACTCTTGTCCCGTTGGACCCACATGTTGGCCGACTTCAAGACCTCCGGCACTCACGAGTTCGCCAAGTTCTCGGTGGCCTTGCGAGAGTTGAACCTGCTCCAGTTGAATTGCCGCACTCTTTAATCGCAAAGATTGGCATCACCCCAAAAGCCCCGGCCAGTTGCCGGGGCTTTTTTTAAGGAGCAAACATGCTGTACCCCATCGCCAGGCATTTTCTGTTCAAACTCAATCCGGAACAGGCTCACGATCTCTCCATCAAATATTTGCCCCGCCTTCTCGGTACGCCACTCGATTGTTTCTTCCGCCACTCCCTGCCAAAACGCCCCGTCACCTGCATGGGGCTTAATTTTGCCAATCCGGTGGGTCTGGCTGCCGGCCTCGATAAAGACGGGGAGTGCATCGATGCATTTGGTGCCATGGGGTTCGGCTTTATTGAAGTGGGTACCGTGACCCCTAAACCCCAGAGCGGTAATGACAAGCCTCGCCTGTTCCGGGTTATTCCGGCGGAGGGGATCATCAACCGGATGGGATTCAACAACAAGGGGGTCGATCATCTGGTGGCCCGGGTGCGGGAAGCCAAATATCAGGGTGTCATCGGGATCAATATCGGCAAGAACAAGGACACCCCCATCGAGCAGGGCAAGGATGATTATCTGATCTGTATGGACAAGGTCTATGATCACGCCGGTTATATCGCGGTCAATATTTCCTCGCCTAACACCCCGGGTCTGCGGCAATTGCAATACGGCGAGGCGCTTGATGAGCTGCTGGCGGCATTGAAGGCGCGTCAGCAGGAGCTGGCCGCCAAATATAAGAAGTATGTGCCGCTCGCCGTTAAAATCGCGCCGGATCTCAGCCAAGATGAAATAAATCAGGTGGCCGGATCCTTAATCAAGAACGGGATCGATGGGGTGATTGCCACCAATACCACCCTCGAGCGTGACATGATTTATGATATGCCCCATGCCGGTGAAGCGGGTGGGCTGAGCGGCCGTCCGCTGCAGCACAAGAGCACCGAAGTGATCCGCCAGCTGGCCAAGGCGCTGGATGGCGCCCTGCCTATTATCGGGGTAGGGGGGATCGACAGTGCCATGGCGGCCCGGGAGAAATTGGCCGCGGGTGCCACTCTGGTCCAAATTTACAGTGGCTTTATTTATAAGGGCCCGGCCTTGGTCAAAGAGATCGTTACCCATATTTAAAAAATAATCGGTTACCCTTATTTAAAGTTGCTCAATTTCTCGACATGGAATAAAGTCGAGTAACGGCTTAAGTAAGGGTAATCTCATGTGCATCCAACCCAATGACAATTGGCAATGGCATTATGACGCTCAGGATGATCGTCTGATGCTGGATTTATCCGATCGCATGATATTCGCCACCGAATATAAGGGGCGGCAACTGGTGCCCTGCTCCTTCACCACCCAGCCTTTTTGTGTGGACGATGCCGCCCTCTATTATCAGTTGATGGACAAGATTGCCGAACTCGATTGGAGCGTACCCCATCAGGTTCAGCTGGTATTGAATGCCATCGCCGTCAGTCGCTTTTATAAACCCCTGATGCCGCAAAGCTGGTTCTTTAATGAACAGTCGTCTTCCTGTGCACTGGAAGTCGGAACCTTGGTCTGTATGCAGACGTCTCATGGCCGTGGTGAATTCATGGTGATCGAGGCGGGGGATCAGGCGAGCGTCTGCCTGAACCTGACCGATGAATTAATTCTGACCACCAGCAAGACATTGCCACGCTTCGGGGTGATCAAGGTGATGAATAATCGCATGCAGGCAAGGATCACCCCGGCGGCGCAATATCGTCAGGTCAGCTGACGGATAGCAGGCGCATAAAATAATCGTCAGACAGACGCGTTATTGCTGTTTATTTTTTATCCCTTCCTATCATCCCGGCTACCCGCTTATTTCGATTCGAAAGGCGAGGGGCCAGTCACATCGATGACTAGCCTCGCTAGACTCCTTCATTCGACGGTTCTGCCACAGACCTTCATGCTGCCTACCATCGATTAAACAGATCAAAGTCACTACCAGGTGGCGTACTGACCGCGTCCCCACCGTTTGCAGGCCGATTTCATGAGATATCCTCCCATTGACTGACGCTGCTTGCCCGGGGTCACCCCTTATATTCCCGTGAGGCCCAAGGTTCGGATGCCGAGCGCAGGCCGATAAGGTATAATGCGGCACTATTTTTATGGCATCCCCGTGAGCGTGATGAAAGAATTTTTTGCAACCTGCCCCAAGGGGCTGGAAAACCTGTTGGCCGATGAGCTGACCACCCTGGGCGCGGAGCAGGTCCGTGAGACCGTTGCCGGCGTGCATTTCAAAGGCGAGCTGGCCATTGGCTACAAGGCCTGCCTGTGGAGCCGTTTCGCCTCCCGCATCGTGCTGGTACTGTCCGAATTCCAGATGAACGACGATCTGGATCTCTATCTCGGCGCCCACACCATCCCCTGGGAAGAGCACTTCTCCGGCACCGCCACCATCGCCGTGGACTTCACCGGTACCAACCCGGCCATTCGCAACACCCAGTACGGGGCGCTCAAGATCAAGGATGCCATCGTCGATCGCTTCACCAAGCGCGGCCACGTGCGCCCGGACGTGGACAAGAAGTCCCCGGACATCCGCATCATGGCGCATCTGGGCAAAGGCAAGGCCAACATCACCCTGGACCTCTCCGGCCCGGCCTTGCACCAGCGCTTCTATCGCCAGGGCACTGGTGAGGCACCGCTCAAAGAGAACCTGGCCTGCGCCATGATCGCCCGTAGCGGCTGGGCCGGTGAGCCCATGATGGACCCCATGTGCGGCTCCGGCACCCTGCTGATCGAGGCGGCCTTCATCGCCGCCGACATGGCGCCGGCCCTGCGCCGCGAGCGTTTCGGTTTCGATCGCTGGCTGCAACACGATGGCGAGCTGTGGCAGAGCCTGATGATGGAAGCCCAGGTCCGTGCCAAGCGCGGCATGCAGCGCTGCGAGGTGAAGCTGTTTGGTTGCGATGCGGACACCCGGGTGCTGATGAAGGCCCGTGACAACGCCAAGGCCGCCGGTGTGGCGCACCTCATCACCTTCAAGCAGGCCGATGTGACCCAGTTGCAGAACCCGCTGCCCAAGGCCGCCCCCGAGGTGACTGACGCCATGGCGCAAGAGGATCAGCCTAAGGCTCAGGTGGGCATGCTTATCTCCAACCCGCCCTACGGCGAGCGTCTGGGGGAGTTCCCGGCACTGCTGGAAGTACACCAGGCGCTCGGCGATGCCCTGCGCCGCAGCTTCCAGGGCTGGCGCGTCTCCATTCTTTCTGCCTCACCCGAGCTGCTCAGCTGCCTGCGCCTGCGGGCCGACAAGCAATATCGCCTGTTCAACGGGGCGCTGGAGTGCCAGCTGCGCAACTACCAGATCGCGCTGGATTCTGTCGCCTCCCAGAAAGAGGTGGCCCAGGACTTCGCGAACCGTCTTCGCAAGAACCTCAAGACTCTGGAGAAGTGGGCGAGCAAGGAGAACCTCGACTGCTACCGCATCTATGACGCGGATCTGCCGGAATACAACGCCGCCATCGACCGCTACAAGGATTACCTGGTGGTGCAGGAGTACGCCGCACCCAAGGACATCCCCGCCCAGAAGACCCGCCAGCGTCTGCTCGACATGGTACAGGCCGCCATCAAGGTGACCGGCATGGACGGCGAGAAGGTGATCCTGAAAGTGCGCGAGCGTCAGGAAGGCAAGCAGCAGTACCAGAAGCTAGGGGAAGAGCAGCACCGGATGGAGGTGCAGGAGTACGGTGCCCGTCTGTGGGTCAACCTCTACGACTACCTGGATACCGGTCTGTTCCTGGATCACCGTCAGACCCGCCGCATGCTGGGCCAGATGGCCAAGGGCAAGCGCTTCCTGAACCTGTTCGCCTATACCGGCAGCGCCACGGTACATGCGGGCCTTGGCGGGGCGAGCGAGACCACCACGGTGGACATGTCTCACACCTACCTGAACTGGGCCCAGGACAACATGCGCCTGAACTCCCTGGTGGGCCGTCAGCACAAGTTCGTGCAGGCGGATTGCCTCAAGTGGCTGTCGGAAGCCGATGGCCAGTACGATCTCATCTTCATCGATCCGCCCACCTTCTCCAACTCCAAGCGGATGGACGAGAGCTTCGACGTGCAGCGCGATCACCTGGTGCTGATGCAGCACTTGAAGCGCCTGCTGGCGGCGGACGGCACCCTGGTGTTCTCCAACAACAAGCGCCACTTCAAGATGGATCTGGCCGGCCTCGAGGCCGCCGGCCTCAAGGCCCAGAACATCACCGGCAAGACCCGGCCCAAGGACTTCGAGCGCAACCAGCACATCCACAACTGCTGGATCATCACCCACGCTCCCGAGGGGAGCGCCGAGTGATGCTGACCCTGTTTCACACCGACGGCTGCCACCTGTGCGAACAGGCCTGGGAGCTGGTGGAGCAGGCAGGGCTGGCCGATCAGACTCATCGCCGCGACATCATGGCGAATGATGCCTGGCTCGCCGCCTATCGGGTGCGTATTCCGGTGCTGCGTGATGAGGCCGGCCGGGAACTCGGCTGGCCCTTCACCCTGGCGGAACTCAGTGCCTGGGTCGATGCCAGTGCCCCCCATGGGGCGAGATAACAGAGTGAAAGGGTGGGGGAAGGCAGGACCTTCTTCCGTCTTTTTGGCAGGTAACAAGGAAACTTCATGGCTTTATTAACATTGCACGACGCTTGCCTGTCGTTCAGTGACTTCCCGCTGCTGGACAAGGCGGAACTCTCCATCGAGCGGGGCGAGCGCCTCTGTCTGGTGGGTCGCAACGGGGCGGGCAAGTCCACCCTGATGAAGGTGATCGCAGGCGAATTGCCCCTCGATGACGGGCGCGTGGTCCTGCAGCAGGATCTCAAAGTCACTCGCCTGGAGCAGGATCCGCCCGCTTCCAGCGAGCTGACGGTGTTCGACTACGCCGCAGAAGGGCTGGCTGGAGTCGGGGAGCTGCTCAAGCAGTATCACCACATCTCCCTCGAGCTTGCCCACGATCCGAGCGATGCCAACATCCGCACCATGAGCGAGCTGCAAGAGAAGCTCGACTATCAGAATGGCTGGCAGCTCGAGACCCGCATCAACCAGGTGCTGACCCTGCTGGGGCTGGATCCCGACGTGACCCTGGACAGTCTCTCCGGCGGCTGGCTGCGCAAGGTGGCCCTGGCCCGCGCCCTGGCCTGCGATCCGGATCTGCTGCTGCTGGACGAGCCGACCAACCACCTCGACATCGAGGCCATCAACTGGCTGGAAGATTTCCTCAAGGATTTCCGCGGCGCCATCGTCTTCATTTCCCACGATCGCGAATTCATCCACAAGCTGGCGACCCGGATCATCGATCTGGATCGCGGCGAGATCACCTCCTGGCCCGGCAATTACGATCAGTACCTGCAGGGTAAAGAAGAGTGGCTGCGGGTCGAGGAGCTGAAGAACGCCGAGTTCGACCGCAAGCTGGCTCAGGAAGAGGTGTGGGTCCGTCAGGGCATCAAGGCCCGCCGCACCCGCAACGAAGGTCGCGTCCGTGCCCTCGAGGCGATGCGCATGGAGCGCAGTCAGCGCCGCGAGCTGCAGGGCAAGGCCAAGCTGCAGCTGGACGAGGTCAATCGCTCCGGCAAGCTGGTGTTCGAGACCGAGGGGTTGGGGCTGGACTTTGGCGATCGCACCCTGTTCCAGGGGCTGGATTTGCAGGTGCTGCGTGGTGACAAGCTCGCCCTGGTCGGCCCCAATGGCTGCGGTAAGTCTACCCTCATCAAGCTGCTGCTGGGTCAACTCGCTCCCAGCCGGGGCAAGGTCAAGGGGGGCACCAACCTGGAGGTGGCCTATTTTGATCAGTACCGCGAGCAGCTCGATCCCGAGCAGACCGTGGTGGACAACGTGGGGGAGGGCAAGCAGGAGGTCATGGTCCGCGGCCGCTCCCGCCATATCCTCGGCTACCTGCAGGACTTCCTGTTTGAACCCAAACGGGCCCGTACCCCGGTCAAGGCCTTGTCAGGGGGCGAGAAAAACCGTCTACTGTTGGCCAAGCTGTTCCTAAAACCCAGTAACTTGTTGATTTTGGATGAACCAACCAACGATCTGGATGTCGAAACGCTGGAATTGCTGGAGGAGCTGCTGACGGATTACCCCGGCACCCTGCTGCTGGTCAGCCACGATCGCCGTTTCATCGACAACACGGTGACCGGTTGCTGGCTGTTTGAAGGGGATGGGCGGATCAGCGATTATGTGGGCGGTTACGCCGACATGATGGCGACCCGGGCATTGCAAGAGGCGCAAGCGACAAGCAAACCGGCACCGAGCAAGACGCCAGAGCCTGTCGTGGCGGCGAGCCCCGTCGCCACAAAAGCCAAGAAACTCTCTTACAAGTTGCAGTTGGAACTGGATAATCTACCGGCCCGACTGGAGCAACTGGAGGCTGAACTAGATGCCCTGCAAACGGAGATCAACCACCCCGGTTTCTTCTCCCTGCCGGCAGAGCAGACTCAGTCCAAACTGGATGCATTGAATGCGGCCGAGTCCGCATTGGAACATGCCTTCTCCCGCTGGGAGGAGTTGGAAGCGTTGAAACATCAAGAATAAGGAAGTAGATGAAAAAGCAATTATCCATACTGGCCATACTGGTCGGCGCCAGCCTCAACGCGCAGGCGGCACAAGGTTCCTTCTTCACTATTGTCGATGTATCTGACAAGGCATATGCCAGCGGGATCAGCATCAATGATAATAGCCTCATAGGGCTCAACGTTGATGCCAGTGGCACACATACCAACAACACGGCAGAGTACTTTTCGACTGTACAGTTTGCTGATTTTCTGGCTGATCGCTTCCGCTTTACTCTGAATGGGTATGGTAGTGAAAGTTGCCTATTGTCTAGTGCTGTTTGCAGTTCATTTTGGGAGGATACTAAGAATTTTGCTTATCAATGGCGTCAAGATTTTCTTCTTGGCATTGATCAACGCCAAAATGTTGGCGTGAAAACAACGAATGAAACTGATGGTTTTGTGGTTGCAATGGGGGGGGATAGTAGTACCTATGTGGGTTATAAAGCATCTCCCAATGCAGTAAATGGTACCCCGAATAGCCGGACTGCCTTTGCAGTCTTAAGCAGTAACCCTGGTAGTCCAATTACATTGGAAGGAACTTATAAAGTTAATGGGGTCAATGTTTTTAGCTCGGCGAATGGCATCAAAACGATAGATGGCCATATCTTGGTGACGGGCACAGCTGCAACGGGGAAAAATAAGGGCGTCGGGACTGACGGCTATAACCGGTGCTATAGGAGTGATGCAGGGGAATATGAATTTATCTATTGCCCGGGTTTGGACACCCAAGCAAGCTTCTGGATGTTGAATGACGCTGGCAATGTCGAGGGCTTGTTGCAAGCCAGCGATTATGGTCGAGAGGATAATTCTGTTGTACAGACAGCCGCCGCACTGGATGTTGCAAAATACAATGGTTCCGTATATGGAGTGGGGTATTCATCGACAGGGGAGGCGGGAGACGACTTCTTGAGTGGTCGTAATTTAGCTAGTTACTGGAACTTGGATCTAAATGCTAAAACGATGGGTTCCACCCGGATTATCCCGCTGCCACAAGGGGAGCCAGGAAAGGATGATGCACAGTTACAGCATAGCTGGGCGGTGGCGGTTAATGGTAACGGTTATGTGATCGGCAACCAGCGCTATCGGATCAGCAAGGGCCAGAACCGACCGGTCGAGATGTTCCTGTATGACCTGAAGACCCCGTCCAACTCGGCCGTGGTGCCCTTGCAAGACAAGCCGATCTCCGGCTCTGGCTCCGAGGCGGCCGGCATCAACGATCACAACATGGTGGTCGGCTGGCGCGATTCCCGCCATCAGACCCAGCCCGTAGTCAATGGCACCAACCGCATGCAGGAGGCTTTCCTGCTCAACGCGGCGGCCCCGAACAACAGCTGGTATCTGAACGATCTGATCTGTGGCCTGGATGATGCGGGCAACAAGCAGTGTGCCCAGAATGGCAAGTACTACCACATCGCCTTCGCCAGCGGCATCAGCGCCGATGGCACCATAGCGGCGACCGCTTATCGCTACGACAGCGAGAGCGATCTGAAGAACCGCACGAACGCGACCGTAGTCGCGGTGAAGCTGGCGCCGACCGTGAAGGATTATCAGGGCAACACGCCGGCCAACTATGTGGTGAGCAATGCACCAGGCAATAACCAGACCGGGCAGGATAGTGAAGGGGGTGGTGGTGGCAGCCTGTTCTGGCTGACGCTGCTGGCCCTGCCATTCGCCTGGCTGCGCCGTTATCAGCGCTAAAAAAGGGGGTCATTAAAAGTTAATGCAGTTCAGTATCTTGTGTCACATTGGCTGAATAGCATGGAAATTTTTGTTTGACCCTGCTCCCCCCCTGGGGTAAAGATGAAAGCGACCGGTGAAAACTTGGTCGCTTTTTTTGTTCCACGAAGAGGGTCGTAGATGATGAAGAGACAGAAACGGGACCGTCTGGAAAGAGCTCGCGCTCGTGGTTATCAGGCTGGCGTTGTCGGCAAACAAAAAGAAGCCTGTCCGTATCAATGCCTGGATGCCAGAGGCCATTGGCTTGGTGGTTGGCGCGATGCCATGGAAGGGCGAGGCTCAGGCCTCTTCATGAAGTAATTGTTACTTCATCACTCATTGAAACGAGAAAGGGGCCATGATGGCCCCTTTACGTTGCTGTCTCTCACCACAAGATGGATGTGCTGCAGAGAGAAAAGGGGCCTCTCTCTCGGCCCCTTTTCTCGGTGATCCCAACCCGGATCAGAAGGCGGTGGTGTCCTTGAACAGGCCCACTTTCAGGTCGGTTGCACTGTAGATGGGACGACCGTCCACCTCTACCACACCATCGGCAATCCCCATCACCAGCTTGCGGTTGATGACGCGCTTGAAGGTGATCTTGTAGGTGACCTTCTTGGCGGTCGGCAGGATCTGGCCGGTGAATTTCACTTCACCCACACCGAGTGCTCGGCCCTTGCCGGGGCCGCCTTTCCAGCCGAGGAAGAAGCCGACCAGCTGCCACATGGCGTCGAGGCCCAGGCAGCCAGGCATGACGGGATCACCCGGGAAATGGCAGTCGAAGAACCAGAGATCCGGCGTGATATCGAGTTCGGCCAGGATCTCGCCCTTGCCATGCTCACCGCCGTTGTCATTGATCTTGACGATGCGATCCATCATCAACATGTTGGGGGCGGGGAGTTGGCTGTTACCTTCACCAAATAATTCGCCACGGCTGCAGGCGAGCAGCTCTTCACGGGTAAACGAGTCTTTGCCTTGTTCACACAGGGAAAGGCGGGGATTGGTGTCGTTATCTAGGGTCACGCTGATTATCCTTCATATGGGTCAAAGCCGGGCCAATTTAGCGTACAGTTGTTCGCTAAACAACTCCGATCTCTTTATTACAAGCCAAACAGGCGGCCAAGCAGGCTGCGCAGCAGTCCGCTCTTGGGCGCCGTGCCATTGAGTTCATCCAGTCTTTCCTGGATCCGGCCAAACAGGGTATCCGGCATGTCCGGTTCGCCCGCCACGCAGCCGGTCAGCAGTTCGATGGCTTCCTCCACGTGATCCACCGGATGGATGTGGAATTGACCCGCCTCGACGGCGGCGATCACCTCGTCGGACAGGTTGAGCTGCTGGGCGTTGGTGCCGGGCAGCAGAATCCCTTGCTTGCCGGTGAGACCATGGATCTTGCACACCCGGAAGAAGCCTTCAATCTTCTCGTTCACGCCGCCCACGGCCTGTACGTTGCCAAACTGGTCGACGGCGCCGGTCACGGCGAAGTGCTGATAGATGGGCTGGCGGGCGAGGGCGGAGAGCAGGGCGCACAGACCGGTCAGGGAGGCACTGTCACCGTCGATCTCGTGATAGGACTGCTCAAACACCAAGTTGGCCGAGAGGGGGGAGGGATTCTCGGCGCCAAACTTGTTGGAGAGATAACCGTGGATGATCATCATCGCCTTGGCGTGGATGTGGCCGGCAAGCTCCGCCTTGCGTTCGATATCCGCCACGTCGCCATCCCCCAGATGCACGGTCGCGGTCAGCCGCACTGGCTCACCGAAGTCGTAAGGGTGACCGGCCACCTGGATGACGGAGAGGCCGTTGATTTGGCCCACCTCCTCACCATCGGTCTGTAGCAGGATCTGGCCATCGATGACTCCCTGATCGGACTGCTCCACCAGGTAGTTGAGGCGATAATCCTGCTCCTCCAGTGCCAGCACTATGTGTTCGTCGGTGACGGCTTCGGCCTCCATCTCTCTGGCCAGGCTGTCTGCCATGCGCATGAGGGCGCTGAGTTGCACCTCAGACAGGGCGAGCCACTCCTGATGATCGCACAGCCGGCTTGCATGACGGCACAGGGCGAGGAGGGCGGCCGGCGTAAAGTCCAGCAGATTCCAACGCATCCGCAGCCAGGCTAGGTATTGCAGAAACTCAGGCAAATCCTCCTCGATGTTCACCTCGGAGACCAGATCGGCCCGCAGGAAGATGCGCTCCGACATGTCTCTGTCCAGCATCTGGAACTCCGCTACCTCGAGACGATCGCCTACCAGAATCAGCTTGAACCGGATCGGGGTTGCTTCGGGCGTGAAGAAGGGGGTGAGTGTCTTGCCTTCCTGATAGGCGTTCCAGTCCAGCTCGCCCTTGAACATGGCGTTCTTGAGCTTGAACCAGAGATGAGGCTGATCCAGCAGCTCGTCGAGCTGGAGGATGAGATAGCCGCCATTGGCCTCGCGCATCAGTCCAGGCTCAAGCAAGTGCTGGTTGGCATACACAGAGCCTTGTTCGGTCTGGTAATTGATGGAGCCAAACAATGTGTCCCAGTTCAGATCCCGGCCATAGACAACCGGAGCCTGTTGCTCCTCATGATGGATCAAGAGGTTGATGAGTACCGGATGCTGGAATTCGAGCCCTTGGGCAACATGGGCCGCCAGGTCGGAGAGGAAATCAACGATCTTGGGGTCATTTTCCTGCTTGCGAATGATCCGTGTGACCAACCGCTCGGCGTCCAGATGGTGGCTCATCAGCTTGAGCAGCTCGCCAACCATCTCGCAGAACTCGAATCCGGTGCCGGGCTGCAGACGCAGCCAGATAGGCTTGAACGGGTTGTTGAGGTTCTCGGTGTAGCAAAGGTCGAACAGATCGCCATCCTTGCCGTTGGAGGCGGCGATAAGTGTCTGGCAGACGTGCTCGTAATCCGCGCCGGGGAATCCATTGAGCAGCATGACCGGGCAGTCACCGTCAAAACTGGCCAGTCTCTTGATGCCTGAAATGGCCCTGGGTTGCAGAGCGGCGAAAGGGATGGGTTCGAGTTCACTCAGGGCAGGAAACTGCTCAATCGAGAAAGCGGGTTTTAATTGTTCTGATGTTAATTCAGCCACTTAAGACATCCGGTCGGGGATAGGATCAATTGTTCCCATTATACACAGTTCGATGGGTGGAAAAAGGAAACCAATACACTCTATTTAACATAATATACATTATGCGCGGTTAGGTCAGGCCCGGGACTTGGCGCCAGGAGCACAGCCATACCAAGGGCTAGCGCCGCACTGGTGCCCTTGGTGTACTTTGCCAGGATGTCGTACCAAGCCTGTTTTAGCTCGGGATCAGTCTCTCTGACTGCCGCCATGCTTAACAGCACTTCGCTGACATCCAGGCCAGCTTCCTCAGCCATCTTTTTCGCAGTCGCATCAGTGAGTTGCGACTTGCCGTGATTAATCGAGGATATGTAAGAGCTGGTAAATCCTAGGTCGGCGGCGACTTCCTGAAACTGGCTGTACTTTTTGGCCCTCATGTAGGCCAGAAGCAGCGTTTTCGAGTCCATGTTTCTGTCTCCTGAGTAGTTCGACAATCGGGCCCATCATACCGATTTTGGCCAAAATAGCCCCGTTTCTATTTAAGTAGTTACATGATTCAATCCACTTAAGTAACTAGTTAAGTACATAAGCCATGACCTACTTTAGCCCACAGAACACTGATTTGCCTGCGTTCCAGGAGCGCAAGGTCTATTGGCAGGATGAGCCCACGGGCGACATTTCCGCGTGTGTGGCGGGTCAAGTCGAGATGTTCCGCGACCTGCACGAGCTGCGGATCTACCTGGTCATGACGTACCCCGATACCGCCTTTGAGCTGGTCGAGGTCACCGAAGAGACCTGGCAAGGCTTCTATGACCAGGGAGTGTTCTTTGATGACTGGTCATAGCTCCGTGATGCCGATAAATGGGGTTATCGGCAACAAAACCCTGATCGACTATCTGTCCTTTACCTGGGCACCCGAAGAATTGCGCCGGATGACCGACTTGGCCAAGCAAGGCGCACTGCTCAAGGCCATCCCGCGCTTTGAGACCAGCAACAAGGCTATCCAGGCCGCCTTCTCCGCCTTGCCGGTCGATGGCCTGCGCTACCTCTGGAAGCGCCCTGCCGGCTTCAACCCCCTCGCCCACTTCGACAAGGTGAGCGAGCGCCTGTGCGAGAAGGTCGCGCCCAAGCCGCTGGCGGTGCCCGCCCCCTCCCCTGTGTGTACGCCCTCCATGACGGAAATGATGGAGCGTGCCCTGCACTCCGGTTACAAGTCCCGCGCCGACATGCGCAACGAGCTGAAAAGCGTCTGCACTGCCCTCCTCGACTTCTCCGAATTCGAGGTGGTGCCCGATGCGAAATACTGGCAGACCTACAACGACATGATCGACAGCTACGGTGTCCAGTTCCTGGATGCCCTCTGCTGCGCCGAGATCGATCTCTGGCTGGAAGAGTTGAACCAACGGATTGGGGTGCCCATCCCTGCCCCGCGATTCAGCAAACGGGATCGCCGCTCCGGTCTGCACGGTTACGCCCACTCGGCCGACCTGCTGTGTGATGGATTGCCCTGTGGCCTCATCGGTTGGGGTGCGGCTAACCATGGCTGCATGGTGAGTTTTTCCGGCGTGGGTTGTGCCGCCCTGGATCTCCAGGCTTTGCACGATGTTATCTCTCACGTTCCTGGTATTCGCATAACTCGGGTGGATCTCGCCCTGGACGATTACCAGGGAGAGACCATTTCTTACCTGGAAGCGGTCGAGTCGGCCAAGGCGGGCCAGTTCCATCCGCAACGGGGCAAGGCGCCCTGCTGGATGGCCATCGAGTCCGGCGAGTTCGTGCCCGTCGAGGTTGCCAAGGGCATCGTCAAACGCTACGGCCTCAAGCCCTCCAAGGGCTGCTCCTTCTACGTGGGCAGTCGCATCAATGGCAAGTGCGCCCGCATCTATGAGAAAGGCAAACAGATGCAGTCGGCGGATTTCCCGAATTGGGTGCGGGCCGAAGGCGAGCTGCACAATAAGGATCGCGTCATTCCCCTGGATGTGCTGATAAACCCTGATCCCTATTTCGCGGGCATGTATCCGCAATTTGCGTCCTGGTTGGAGCAAATCGCCCAGGTAGAGAATGAGCCTATCCGCATCACCACCTTTAAAAACCGCTTTAAAACTTCGCGGGATAATGCGGTGTTCAATATGTCGAGAATGGCGGGCCGCCTTGTCAATTGGTTAGCGAATATTGAGGGGCTATCCCCAGACAAGATCGTTAACCAATTAACAGCGCACCTGGAACCGTTGGATATTCCCGCGCGGTTAAGAATGCCATTACCGCCCGATATTATATCGGGTGACTATATGCTGCTATCGACCTAAACAAGGTTCTTCAACGAGGAAATAACATGTCTATTCTGTCCGGTGTTCTGGTCACTCGTGTGACCCATGGTTATGGTGTATCCCGTAAGTCTGGCTCTCCAGTGCCCTATGATTTCGCCCAGGTGGAATATCTGGCTCCGGCGAATAATGTCAACAAGCCGGAATGCAATATCACCTCCTGGGGCTATGAGGTTCGCCAATTGGCGCTGCGCAATGACGCCGCCACCATTAAAGATCTGTCCGACTGCCCGAAATTGGTGGCCGTGGATCTTGTCCTGGAAGCCGACCCCAGTAATCCGACCCGCAACGTGGTAGTGGCCTTCCAGGCAACCAAGAAACCCCTCTAATACGCGGCGCGCGAGGAGGAGGAGCGAGGGCGCGCAGCGACCGACGACGAGAGCGCGAGAATATGCTCTGTTTAGATATCACCGCTGAGGGATATACCAGACTCGCTCAGCCGGATAACTGTCAATATGTGCTCCTGACGATTCAGGAGCATTCCAAACTCACCGATATATCCAACTGGTTTCAGTTTGATATGACGGAGGTAGGAATAGCCTTTAGCTCTGGCATTGTTATATGGGCTTTAGGTTTAAAAGTGGGCGCAATTGCCCGAATAATCGTAGGTGCAAAAAGAGGATAAACGAAAATGCAAAATTATTTCCGTAATGGCTGTATCGCCCTGGCGGGCTCCGTGGCTGCAATGGGTGCCAATGCTGCTGATGGCGGTATCGCTGCCGCTGCCGGGGCTGCTCTGGATGCGGCTAAATCCGATGTGGATATGACAGCTCCCAAGGTGATGATGGTCGTCGCCTCTGTGGTGGGCTGCGTTATCCTCCTCGGACTTATCCGCAAGGCCTAAGCCATGTCCCTGCTCATCGGGACGCTGTGGTTTTTGTTCTTTGTCGAAGGCTACAGATCATCGTTTTCGATATGACACAAGGCGGCTTCGGTCGCCTTTTTTATTGGGGGTCGTGTGAGAGTTCTTTATTTGCTGCTCCTGGTGCCGCTGAGCGCGCTGGCGAGCTGTCCAATGGGCCTTCAGCTGTCTAATGTGCCGATAAGCGTTGAGCTGCCGTTCTGCGTTAAATGGGAGTCATCCAGCCTGGGTGGTTGTGCTGTGGCTTGTCCGGATGTGTGTGTCGAGATCCCTGGGGCGGGCACCAAGGGCCCCATTCAGACAACGGGGAGTGAATGCAAGCTCGGTGGCAGTGAAGGTGGCAGTGAAGGTGGCGGTGAAGGAGAAGGTGGTGGTGAAACGCCAAATCCTGGTAATGGGGGATTCAGCACGCCGCCCAAGCTCGTCGGCGAAATGAATATTGGTGGCAGCAATATTACCAATATTTCCTCTGGCTTTAATTCCTTACTAAATGAATCTTGGTGGATAAAGTCTGGCATTGGCGATATTAGGCGTAATTCTTTTGACTTAAACACTCATGCCATATCCATCCAGGAAAACACGGATAAGATGGCTTTTCACTTAAAGTTTCTTTCAGATAAAGCGATAGAGTCATCGGATAAGCTGGATGCAAATTTCAAGTCGGTGCTGGATGCACTTAATTCTGGCGGTTCGGGCTCTCCTGGTGACGGTGATTCAAAAATATATAACGAACTGAGCCAGCTCCATATTGATATGTTTGGCCAAAATTTCGCTGAGAATAGCGGTGGCTTTAGCATGATGGCTCAGTTGAGAGGCTTGTCATATGATGTTTTGTCGATGAAAGATCGAGTGCATGAGGCTGCCAGTGATATACATAATCTTTATACCTATGTGATGCCGGACTTGAGAAATAACAGCATTGAAATGAACCGTAATGTTAAGAGTATTGCCGATGCTATCAAGAATGGCGGTATTGGCGGAGGTGATGGTGGTTCATCCGGTGGCGGTCTGGGGCAGGCATACTGGGATAATAAATTCGGTGAAGCGTTTGGGCGTTTAGATAGGGATTATTTTGGCGGTACTCAAAACATTGACCGTTCGACCAGCTCTATGGCTCAAAACATGGCTGCAATGACGTCACAGCTTGGTCTGAATGGTGTCAATGGCCATCTAATTGACATCAAAGAAGCGCTTAAATCTGGCGGTTCTTCTGGTGGTGAAGGCGGTGGGGATATTGATTACTCAAAAATGCCAGGTGCAGCGGGTAATCCATTACAGGTGGCGGGCGCCGAGTATGAATCCGGCTTGTGCCAGGAAGGTGATAATTGCGCCTTTGACTTGGGCAATATAAATAAACAGTATGATGATAAAAAGGAAGAGCTTAAGGATAAATACAAGGCGATAAAGGATGAAGTTGCCGAGATATTCAAATTCGATTTGAGCGGTTCAGGTTCGGTGCCCAAATGCTTCGAGCTGTATTCACTATTCGGTAAATCCTATTCGGTGTGTCCATCGGTGGGCGGCTATTGGGAAGCGTTAGCGGCCATCATGATGTTCGTATTTTACTTTCTCGCATTGATGATTGTTGCCAGGAGATAAATCATGGAGTGGTTAGGCGATTTGTTTAGCGGGTTATTCAATGACATTTATAACCTTGCTGTCCAGGTAACTGCCTGGATTGCGGTTAAGCTGGCGATCCAGTGGGTTGAGTTCAAATTGTTTATGCTGATGTTTTCTTGGGACGTTGCCAGGGAAATCTTGATTAACCTGCAATTCAGCGACTTGATCTCGCAGTCCTTTAATAACCTACCGAGCGATGTGCGAGACATATTGCTCTATCTGCACCTGGACAAAGGCTTGTCGGTGATTACACAGGCGTTTGTGACCCGCCTCTTGCTCAATATTATGGGGTGGTGATCCATGTCCATTAAAATCCACCACGGCGCCCCTGGTTCTTATAAGTCCTCCGGGGCCATTCATACCGATGTGATCCCGGCTATCAAGGCAGGCCGCTTTATCGTTACCAACGTGCGGGGCTTCTCGGTAGAGCGTTGCCGTGAGGTACTCGGCAAAGAGGTGCCGGATAGCTTTGAGGTGCTCTATATCGAGACGGAATCCCAGGAAGGCCGCGACCGTTTGGCAAGGTTCTATCACTGGGCACCCAAGGGGGCATTCTTCCTGGTCGATGAAGTGCAGCGAGTATTTCCGCCTGCCTGGCGCCAGAGCGATTTGGATGCACTCGCTTTTCCTGGAGGGCCGGATAAAGCCAAGGAAGAAGGCCGACCGGAGACCATTGAGGTGGCCTTTGATATGCACCGTCACCATAACTGGGACTTTGTATTAACGACTCCGAACATCAAAAAGGTTCACCAGGTAATCCGCGCAGCTGCCGAGACAGCCATTCGTCACACCAATATGGCAGTGCTGGGGATTGGTGGCCGTTATAAGACCGTGCTTCACCTCTCCGATAACTCCGGCAGCTCTATTTCAGATGTGCTGCAGGCCAAGCCATTCAACAAGGTGCCTAAATATGTTTTCAAACTTTATGACTCGACTACAACCGGTAAAGTCTCGGATACAATCGCAGGCAGCTCGGTACTGCGAGATCCTAAAGTTCTCTTTATTCTGGCGGTGTGGGGACTCTGTTTATACTTTGGCTTCATCAAGCCTGAATATGTTGATGCTCCTGCTAAGGCCCCTGCGCCCTCTCCTGCCGCTTCTGAGGCTCCTGGGGCGGTGGGTGCTTCGCCCACTGCTGATGTACGTCCTAGCGGCGCTCCTGCTGCGTCTGCTGATGGCGTCCTTGCTGTAGGCCCGTTCGCGGGTTATCGCCTCATCATTAACTGCCATGTGCTCACCAAGAGCAGCCGAGATGTCTACAGCGTCGAATACTGCTTTGCCCTGCGCAAGGGCGACGACGAGCAAGCCATCTATGCTGAGGAGTGGCCACAATACTTCGTCGATTTGAAGCCGATGACGGCCTGCCATGCGGTGATCCAGTACCAGGGGCAACCCGTGGATGTGTACTGCGACCCTGACGGGGATGCACTGCGCAAACGGGTCAACTCCGCCCTCTTCGCGGGTCGGGATAATAAGGCGGCACCCAATGATGACCGGACATGACAAGGTGGTCGAATATTGCTACCGCGATACTGGGTTTCTTATGTTAAAGGCAGGGGTTTCAGAATGAATATGGTGCTGGGTGTTATCGTTGTTTGCCTGGATATTGCCATCCTGGTCGCTCTGGGGATGAATGCTGAGTATTCCGACGAGGTGCGCTGGGTCTGCTTTGCCCTGGTGGCGCTGTTCTCACTGCTTCCCCTGCTCTGGCTCTTTGGGGGCTACATCATGGAGCTAGAGATGATGTGGCAACACCACTGTCGCGCTAAACGCCGTGCTGCTGCCGCTCGTCTCAAGAATGGCCGCTGACTTCCAGGAAGTTGGGCACCCATAATCTGCCGCAGCCCATCAGCATATGGTGAGCTGCGCGAACCATGATCAACGCCTTGCCGGAGGGCGCTTGCGTCCCGAGGACCTATGCCCCTCAAGTGTCCGCCTCCCCAGGGTGATTCACGACATTGAGCGTCTACGCGGCAATATCCCCTTCCCTGCTAAACCGGCTTTTGAGGTATTCTGGCTCAGAAGGAGGTAAACGCTGCAGCGCTACTGTGAATAGAACTGATCAGAGATTATTTTATATAATTAAGCCGTGAACATAAATTCAATTATTGCCATGTTAATTTTAGGGGGAGTAAATGGATAGTAGGACTAGTGATTTTGATTCGGTTTTTATTAAAATACATGAAAATCAAATTTACTTACAGAAGCAAATTATACTTCTTCAACAGGAGGAGGAAGCGCGACAAAGAGCGCAGCACATTGAGGGACTTAAAACAATATACTGCAGCGCATGGTCAAGCGCGGCCACATATACCAACTTGATTACACTCGCCGGTTATGCCGGTTTTTTTGGGCTGCTTTCTATTGTAAAGGATCATATTGCACCTTTTGGACTTGTTCTCTCCTCGTTTTTCATTGGGATCTCACTAACTATTTTTGTTCTCTACGAAGTGTTTAAAATGGCGCATAATAATATTCACTTTAAGAAAACAATTTCTTTAATTAACGAGAGAGGTGAGAATTTAGTTGAAGGTATCAACCAGCATGCAAACAAATATAGCGCTCTCGACAGTAAAGTTTGGATTTATTCATTCATTCCCACGGTAGCATTTGGATTGCTTGGTGTTTTAACCATCCTATATTTCTTCTTTTTATCTATTCATGAGATGTTGCTAACACAGTTAGGCTAGATGTGCTTGGCAACCACCCCCCCGTGTAGTAATACGGGGGGAATTCCTTGCACAGAGCCTACTGGCACCCTGGATCACATCTTTAGTGGTTTGTTCTATGCTGTAGTAACTTATTGACTCCATTAACTATAAGGGGGTTGTTGTGGCACTTTTCTACTTTGTGAACAAAAATCCCGAGGAAAATGGTGATCATGAAGTGCATGCTGCTTACTGTGACCAGCTGCGCAAGATGAAGGATCCAGTGACTGACCTTGCTAACCTAGGTTTTCACGATCATTGCGACACTGCGGTGGCTGCGGCGAAAGTGAGTTTTCCAACAGCAGACGGGTGCTTTTTCTGCTGTAAGCCTTGCCATACCAGATAAGAAAAGGGGGCTTGCGCCCCCTCCCCTGTCTAGTTAATGCCCAACTTCTTCCTCCAGTAGAAAGCTACCATCTGTCGTTCTGATCTCTCCGCCTGGATGACGGCCATCGCCTCGATCCTTCGCCTGTCGTACGTCACGCCGTTAGGTGCAACAAGGCAGTCATTCTTCATCCGCCAGCCTTCCCAGGCTTTGAAGATGGTGGGCAGCTCCCGCCCCGATGCCATCCGCATTAGCCGCTTACAGACAGGTGGGATCTCTTTACCCTTATCCCAATTCGTGACTTGCCTCACAGAAACGAAACATAAATTTGCCGTCTCTTCCTCAGATAAACCGCACTCGAACCAGCGAAAAATGAAGTTTTTGGTCAACTCTCGTTCCATCCAAGTAAATACCTGATAAACCAGCAAAATTGCGTGGGCTGGCTTATCGGCAGGTTTCAGATGGGCATTTAACAAAACCGGACATTATGCGCGGTTTTAGTGGTTTGTTATGGATGGCTCATTCGTGCAGATGGTCCAGAGGTTTGTGGTTGGCACTCTCGTGGCGTTCGCTGTGGCCGGTATGCAGGTATTTGGAGGTGGTGTCTATGCTGTCGTGACCCGCATCGGCTTGTACGTGGGACAGCGGTCTGCCGTTCAAGTTGATGTCGTGGGTGATGCCGGTGTGGCGGATGGAGTGTGGCGTCAGGCTGCGCATCTCGGCGGCATCCTGGGCAAAGCCATCCTGTTCGGCCAGATTGGCCGCCTGCTCGAGCACCGCCATCACCAGCTCCCGTAATTGGCGGATCCCGAGGTTGGCATTGAGCTCGCCTTGCTCTCGACCGTGGGCCGCGGCCTTGTGGCGTATGAAGAGCGGCGTCTGCTCGTTGGGCGCCGGCAAGGGTGATAATCCTAGGAAGGTGCGATAGCGTTTCAGCGCATCCAGCAAAGCCTGGGAGACCGCCACGGTGCGCCGTTTGCCACCCTTGCTGCGCGGGATGAAATAGCCCCAGACGCCCGTCTTGCCGTCGCGGCGGAACTGACCCATGACGGGACTGAAGCCGGGTCTGGCCGCCACCTCGGAGATCCGCAGATAACAGGCGTACATCAGGCAGATGAGAAAACGGCTGCGCTCGTGCTGGGCCGGGTTTTCGCTGGCGAGTTGCTCGGCCGCCTGCATCACATAGGCCCACTGCAACTCGGTAAAGGATTGGCTCTGCTCCTCCAGCAATGGCTGCACGGGGCGATTGACCCGTTGCAGCAACAAGGCGGGATTGCGGTCCATATACTCTTCCTGGACGAGGAATTGAAAGAAGCTCGAGAGGATGGCGAGCTTGGTCTTCATGGCTTGTTCGCTCAGGCGGTATGGCAGCTCGCGACCCAGATCCCGCTTGCCCAGAAATGGCCGCCACTGGGGGTTGGGCAGCCGTTCTCCCCACTCCTTGTCCTGCACGAACTGGGCAACATTTCGGTAAGCGATCAATTCCTGTGGTGGTGACTGGCAGTAGTCGAGGTAGCGCATCATGATGCGCCGGGTGAGATTCTTGGGACTGATGGCCATCTCGGCGAAACACCAGTGAAAAAAGGTGGTCAGTTCGCTGCGATAGGTCTTGTAGTTGTTCTCGTTGTGGCGTTGCTCCAACAGCCAGTCGACGGCCAGCTCGTAGACGAGCCCCGCATCCGGTACATCCCCCAGGCTGAGATTGGCCAGATACTGGTTGACCAGGGGGTTGCCCGCCTCCAGATGGAGCAGGCTATCGAACAGTGGCATGGCGGGTGGCAGAGACGGATGAGTCATGGCGGTGCTTATGGTTGTGAAAAAAGGTGTGAGATGGCCCAAACCTGATGCCGATAAATGGGGTTATCGGCATCATTGCCCAGAATGGCGGGATGGACACCTGTGCTGCCTGGCAGCCTATCCATCGCCGAGCTTTTCATTTATTCAATGGATATGCAGCCTGGTTGGAAAATTCTCGGGGTAAATACCGAGAAAAGTGAATTAAAAGTCTTATTTTATGAATGGGGCGCGTTTGTTCTGATGTTGCCAGTCTTCGCGCACCCTCCCCTCAGGCCACGCTCTTGAGCGACTTTCCCTTGGGCTTGTCAGTGGCCTCGGTTTTCTCTTCTCTGGGTGGGATCCCCTGCCCTTTCCCCCCCCGCAAGACGCTTTGCAGCAGATCCCGCTGCTCGGCCAGGTAGAAGGCCAACCCCTCTTGCTGCTCGGGAGCCAGCTCAACCGGCGCGCCGGCGAGCAAGGTCATCAGCTCATCGGCGGTATCCAGCAGCTTGTCATAGGCATCCGCCTCTTTCTTGCTGGCAAAGGTCATCTTCTCCACTCCCCCACGCACCACAACATACTTGATCTCAACGGCCATACTGGCGTCCTCCTCATGGTAGTGAGGATAATTATATGTATGGATATACAGTATTGCAAACGGCTAGCCGTCGAAGGCACCGGCGAGGAGCAAAGCCGCCACAGTGTTAAAGCCAGGGGATGGTAAAGCAAGGCAGGTTAGCGCCCGCAAGCCATTATCGGCGCGCAACATGATGACACACTTTTCTTGGTGCCGGCCCTCGCCAGGGCAAGACAGCTGGCCGGTTTTAGGGTAAATTTTGTCAATTCCTTCAACAGGTTGAATCGTATGTCGGATACCCGCTCCGTGATCGTCTGCCCGGCCTGCGACTTGCTGATCGAACGCAAGTTATTGCCGCTGCGCCGTCACGCCCACTGCCCCCGTTGTCATCAGCATCTGTACGGGCGCTATGCCTTTCGCTCCTCCCAATTGATGGCGCTCACCATCACCGGGCTGTTGTTGTTGCCGTCAGCCTTCTTTGAGCCCCTCCTCTACCTGCGCCTGGCGGGTGTCAACTCGGACGCCAACCTGGTCAAAGGGATACTGGTGCTGCTGGGGGAGAACGAATTCTGGGTGGCGGGGCTGGTGCTTTGGTGCGCCGCCCTGGCGCCCACGGGTCTCTTGCTCGGGATCTTTGCCCTCGCCTCCGGCCTTGCCAAGCGCTGGCACATACTGGCGCCGACCCTCAGGGCGGTGGAGGTGTTTCGCCACTGGGCCATGCTGGAGGTCTATATCGTCAGCCTGCTGGTCGCCCTGTTCAAGCTCATCGACATCGCCGACGTGCGGTTGGGAGGCGGTCTGCTGAGCCTCGGGATCCTGATGTTGCTCAACATGACGCTGCTTATTCTGTTTGATCCCTCCCCCTACTGGGAGAAGATCCCCCTTAACACCCCCTCACAGGAGCCTGACCATGAGCCAGACCAGCGCCCGTGAGCTGGGGCTCTGCCGCTGCCACACCTGCGGCCTGCTGGTGCGTTATCAGCCGGGCGCAAGCTGCCCCCGTTGTCACAGTCATCTGCAGATGCGGATCCCCCGCTCCCTCGCCTGGTCCTGGGGCCTGCTGGCGCTCGCGACCTTCATGTTGCTGCCCGCGAATCTCTTGCCCATCACCCACTTCTACAACAAGGGGTTATTGCAGTCAGATACCATCTTCAGCGGTATCATGGCGCTCTACCGCAGCAAGATGTCAGGCATCGCCACCATAGTGCTGACCGCGAGCATCATAGTTCCCATCGGCAAGATCCTGGGGCTGGGCTGGATCTGCTGGCAGTTGCAGCGGGCCAAGCCGGTGCGGCGCAAGCGCCAGCTCATCATGTATCGGATCATCGATTTCATCGGTCGCTGGTCCATGCTGGATCTCTTCGTCATCTCGCTGATGGTGGCTCTGGTGGATCGGGGGGTCTTGCTGAACGTGCGGGCCGGCCCGGGGGCCACCGCCTTCGCCGGCGTGGTGGTGCTCACCATGATGTCGGCGCGGATGCTGGATACCCGTTTGCTGTGGGACAAGGCGTCTCGCTAGTCTATTTTTCGTCTGTATCTGAGGTGCCGTGTACCACGGCCCATGTAAGGAGTCGGTATGGTCGGGGCTGAACCCGTCATTGAGAAACACCGCTGGTTATCTCCAGTCTGGTTATTGCCCGTGATCGCACTGCTGCTGGCGGGGGGCTTTCTCTACCAGCAGTGGACCAACAGCGGTCAGCTCATTCGCATCAACTTCGCCCAGGGCAACGGCATCTTGCCGGGCAAGACCCAGCTGCGCTATCAGGGGGTGGCCATCGGCGTCGTGCAGGATCTGGAGCTGGCGGCCGACGGTCGCAAGATAGCCGTGCTGGCCAAGGTGGACAGCCGTGCCCGTTCCCTCATTCGCAAGGGCTCCGATTTCTGGCTGGTGAGCCCCAAAGCGTCCCTCACCGAGATCTCCGGCCTCGATACCCTGGTCTCCGGCAACTACATCAACCTGCAGCCCGGGCGGGAGAACAACCCGCTGGAGGATGAGTTCGATGCCCTGGACGGCCCTCCCCCCGGCTATCAGGCCCAGGGGCGCACCCTGCACCTGACCGCCGATTCACTCGGGTCGGTCGGCATCGGTGCCAAGATCTATTTCCGCGGCATCGAGGTGGGCAGCGTCATTAATACCCGTCTCGGCGAGGAGAACCAGAACGTGATCCTGGATCTGGTGATCGAGCCTCGCTTCGAACACCTCATCAAGACCGACACCCGTTTCTGGAATATCAGCGGCATCAAGGGCTCCTTCAGCCTGGAGGGAGTCAAGGTGGAAGCCGGGAGCCTCACCTCCATACTGAGCGGCGGCATAGCGTTTGACTCCCCCAAGGAGTCCCAGGTGGCGCAGAAGGGCCAAACCTTTGTGCTCTACAAGGGCCTGGCCGAGGCGGCCCGAGGGGAGCGCATCGAGATCCAGGCAGGCAGCCTGCCCATCAAGGAAGGGATGCCCATCCTGTTCGAGGGCATCGAGATCGGCCGCATCGATCCCATTCGCCTGACCGAGTATGGCCGGGTGGTGACGGCGCTGATCAACCCGGAGCAGGCATTTCGGGTGACCGGCAAGAGCCGCTTGGTGTGGGAGGCGATCTCCCTCTCCCCCTCCGGCCTCAAGCATGCGGATCGCCTGCTGGCCGGCCCCGCCATTCGTCTCGATTACGTGGCCGGCGATCGGGTCAAGGCCATGACCCTGGAGAGCCAGGGGCAAGTGGGCGGCATCCCCCTGACTCTGCAGGCCGACGATCTCGCCGGCTTGAGCGAGGGAGTCCCGCTCTGGTTCAAGGGGTTGCAGATAGGTCAGGTGGGCCCCCTCAGTCTGGATGCGAGCGGTAACGCCAGGGTAGCGCTTCGGGTGGAGGAAGCCTATCGCCACCTGTTGAACCGGGCCCGCTTCTACCGGGCCTCTCCCCTGCAGATCGATGCGAGCCTCGCGGGGATCAAGGTCGATACCAGCCCGGCCAGCGCCTGGCTCGGGGGGGGCGTCAAACTCGTTCAGGCGCCGGCGGGCGAGCGGATCGACAGACTCTATCCCAGCGAGGAGCTGGCCCTGCTCGGTACGCGTCACGCCAAGCCACAACGCTGGCTGCTCCGTGCCGAGCAGGCCGACGGGGTCGGCATCGGCTCCCCCGTGTTCTACCTGGGGCTGGAGGCCGGGCGGGTCAAGGCGCTCAAGGCGGACGCCAAGGGGGTCGAAATTGCCCTCGAGATTGATGCCACTTATGCCCCCCTGCTCAAGCAGCAGCCCCAGTTCTGGAAGAAGGCGGCCATCGACGGCAAGATCCGGCTCGACGGGGTGCAGGTCAAGATGGGCAACCTCGCCACCCTGCTGCGGGGCGCCATCGAGTTCGACCGCCTCGGCACCGGCCGCAGCAGCCATCAGCTGTTTGACAGCAAGGAACAGGCTCAAACCCAGGTGCGCACCCTGACCCTGGTGGCAGACACCAACCCGGGTCTCGGAGTTGGCAGCCCCATCCGCTATCGGGGTGTGGACATCGGCAAGATTGAGCAGGTTTTGCTGGATCCCTCCCTCGGTCAGGTGAGCTTCAAGGCCGAGCTCGACAACCAATATGCCGATCGCTTCCTGCAATCCGGCGCCCGTTTCACCCTGGTGCAAGCCAAGCTGGGGCTGGGTGGCGTCTCCCACCTCGACACCCTGATCAAGGGATCCTTCGTCGAGGCGAGCCCGGGTCAGGGTGCCGGCAAGGAGCGTTTCCCCCTGAGCCAGAGCGGCCCCACCGGGTTGGCCCTGACCTTGAAGAGCCCCTCCGTCAGCGGGATCAGCGTCGGCAGCCCCCTGCTGTTTCGCAAGCTCGTGGTGGGCAGCGTGACTAAGGTAGCCCTGGCCCGGGATGGCAGCGAGGTGCTGATCGACGTGAGCATCGACAGGGAGTATGCCCATCTGGTGCGGGCCAACAGCCGTTTCTGGAATGTCTCCGGCGTCAAGGCCGACATCGGCCTCACCGGCGGCACCATAGAGGTGGAGACGGTGCAGAGCCTGCTGGCGGGCGGCATTGCCTTCAACACCCCGGAGCGGGAGATGGGCCCCACCGTCAAGGGGGGTCACAGCTATCTCCTTTATGGCAAGGCGGAGAAGGAGTGGCTGGAGTGGAGCCCCCGCATCCAGCCTTGACCTCTCAGCGAGCAAAAAACCGGCCCTTGGCCGGTTTTTTATTGGTCGTGTGTAAGCCCCATAGTGAAAGTGGCCTGAAGGAGGAGCACACCCTGTGATAAGATGTCGCCCCTTATTTTGGGTCTGCGAGATTGCACCGTGCACGACAACACCTACCTCCCCGATCACTTCCTGAGCCATATCGCCGCCATCATGCCGGCTCACCTCTCCATGGACGAGTTCGTGGCGAGCTGCCGGCGCCCGCTGCGTCGCAGCATCCGGGTCAATACCCTGAAGATCGGCGTTCAGGACTTTGCCACCAAGATGCGGGGGCTGGGTTGGCAGCTGGATCCCGTGCCCTGGTGCGATACCGGTTTCTGGCTCAGCCGGGAGGATGAGAGCGTGCCCCTTGGCAATACCGCCGAGCATCTGAGCGGCCTCTTCTACATCCAGGAGGCGAGCTCCATGCTGCCGGTGACGGCGCTCTTTGCCAGCGACCAGGTCAAGCGGGACGGCATGCTGCTGGACGCGGCGGCTGCGCCGGGCTCCAAGACCACCCAGATAGCGGCACTGATGGATAACCAGGGGATGCTGGTTGCGAACGAATACTCCAGCAGCCGGCTCAAGGTGCTGAGCGCCAATATCCAGCGCTGCGGTGTGACCAACGTCGGCATGACCCACTTCGATGCCAAGGTGTTCGGCCAGTGGTTGCCGGAGACCTTCGACGCCATTCTGCTGGACGCCCCCTGCTCGGGGGAAGGGACGGTGCGCAAGGACGAAGATGCCCTGCGCAACTGGAGCCTGGAGAGCATCGATGAGATCGCGGCCGTGCAGGCAGGCTTGTTGGAGAGCGCCTTCCATGCCCTCAAACCCGGTGGCGTGCTGGTCTACTCCACCTGTACCCTAAGCTCGCAGGAGAACCAGGCCATCTGCCAGTCCCTGCTGGACAAGTTCGGCGATGCCCTGAGCTTTGACTCCCTGGCGGATCTCTTCCCGGGCGCCGAGCAGGCCTGCACGCAAGAGGGCTATCTGCATGTCTGGCCCCAGATCTTCGACAGCGAAGGCTTCTTCGTCGCTCGCCTGCGCAAGCACCACTCCGTGGCCAACACCATGTTCAAACCGGGCAAGCTAGGCAAGTTCCCCTATCTGCCGCTGCCGGCCAAAGAGAGCGAACCCATGGTGCGAGAGATCGAAGGGAACTTCGGGGTGGCGCCCCGCGGTGTGCTCTATGGCCGCAACGACGAGATCTGGCTCTTTCCCGAGCTGTTCGAACGGGTGCAGGGCAAGCTGCGCTTCGATCGTATCGGCATCAAGCTGGCGGAGACCTTCAAGAAGGGGTATCGGCTGACCCACGAGTGGGCGCTGGCCTATGGCGGTGCGGCGACCCGGGGCGTGGTCGAACTGGATGCCGCCAACGCGCGGGAGTACATGATGGGACGGGACGTCTGGCCGGAGCAGGAAGCAGGCTCCGGCGAGGTGATCGTCCGCTATCAGGGGCAGCCGCTCGGCATGGGGAAATGGGTCGGCCGTCGGGTCAAGAATGCCCTCCCCCGTGAGCTGGTGCGTGACAACAACCTGTTCAACGTCTGAGGCGACGACGCAAGAGAGGAGCCGCTCAACGGGGCAGACGTAGAGTAGAGGGGAGGCTCTAAACCTGAACGAGTCTTAAAAACCTCCACTCTGGTTGAACTTTTACTCAGATCTTGAAATGCCCCCGGCCTTGTCTACGCTTAAGGCTATCTGTACACCAGTTAGCGCACGGCTCTGCAAGGAGCCAATTCCCCTATGCCAGGTACAAGGAATTCGTACCTGGCTTTTTTTATCCCTGCGATTTGATCGGTCTGCTCAGTCGATGGTATCGGCTTGCGATGGCTCTTCACGATTTTCGTCATGACGTGCTTCAACATACTGGGGTACCAGCTCATGTTGATAGAGCAGGTCGATCGCCTGCTCGATGAGGGATGCCTGACTGTCTTCCAGATGTAGGCCGAGTTCATGCAGCCGCTCGGCGTGGCGATTGCTTATCCAGCACTGCAACCGGCTGTGACTCTCCTGCTTGCGCTTCACGTGTTGGCGCTGGCGCTCGGCGTTGTCCTGAGGCTCTGAATGCATTTTTTCTGGCGTATTTTTCTGGCTCATATGACCTTGAAAGATCCTGTTTTCGGGAATGTTATCTCTCACTGGCATGCTGATCATTTTGAGAGACGCTTCCCCTGCCCTGTTTTCCTCCTATCTTGGGAGGAGGTTGTGGCAGTAAAGGGAGACGGCTAAATATATCATCAGATCAACAAGATGTAATTTAACATAAATAAATGAGTGACGCGGTTTTATTAAAGCAGACCATCGAGTGCGTGATCGGAGAACTTGTTGGCATCGTCGAAGTACTCCTGCAGGGTGCGCATGTCCTTGTGCCGGGTCACCTCGATGATCTTGTTCATGGGTTTGCCGGCGGTGACCGCCGAAGTGATAAATCCGCGCCGCAGGCTGTGGCCACTGACATAGAGATCGTCGATGACCTGGCCGGTGCGCCGCTTGATCATCAGGTTGATGCCCTGCGGACCCAGGGCGTCCGGCATCAGCTGCCCCCAGCGGTTCATGCGTCGAAACAGCGGCCCCTCGTCGATCCGGCTCTTCTTGAGCCAGTGTTGCAGCGCCGCCACCGGGCAATAATGTTTGCCTGGAATGAGGGCAATCTCGGTCTCGTGTAGCTGATGCTTGCTCGGTTTGAGGCGAAGGCGGATCCCCTGCCCCACGAAGTCGAGATCACTGACCTCGATGCGGGCTGCCTCCGAGCGACGCAGGGCGCCGCTGAACATCAGCAGCAGCAGGGTGTGATCCCGCAAGCCTGCGAGGTTGCTGGTGTCTATCTCATCCAGCACCCGGGACAGGGGTTGCAGGGTCAGGGCCCCGGTCTTGCGCTTGCGATTGTCGCCGAGGCGCACTATGCCGCGCATCATCTCCTTGATCTCCGCGTGCTCCGTCGGCATGGGGTGAATGCCTTTCTGCTTGAAGGCATAGCGAATGCCGGCGAGGCGCCGTACCAGGGTTGCGGGTTTGCGCGGTTCGCCGTTGCGAAGCTCCCCCTTCCCCGCCTCCTTATCCAGCCATACCCAATCGGCGAGAATGCCGTCCGCCTGATCCGCCAGGAAGTTCATGATGTCGTGATGGGTGCTTTGCAGCGGATCCAGCCGCTGCAGCTGACACCAGTAGACGAAGATGCGGGTATCCGCCTCATAGGCATTGAGGGTCGAGTCCGATTTGGCACTGCGCAGGAAGCGGCGGGCCCGGCTATTGAGCCCGGGATCGAATACGCTCTGCAATGACTGGGAAACGGAGGCCGAGACGGTTGGAAAGGTCACTTAAGTATATGATCCACATCGGAGTTTAGGAGGATCTTACAGGATCTTTCAGACTCATCAAGTATCGATAATGAATATTATCGATATCTATAGATAGTCAGTTTTAACCCCTTCAGCATCAGTGCTCACCTCCACCCTCCGAGTGCCATTTCACCAGTCCCCAGAAACTCTGCCTCTTCTATTCTTCCATCTGTGAGAGATAACGATGGTCGACATTCGTTTTTATCAGGTGGATTGTGCTCTCGATTGAAAATAAAAAGGCCCCGTTGATGGGGCCTTGTCGGTCATTTTTTTGCCAGCCTGAACAACTCGAAGAAGTTGTGGCTGGTGGCCTCGGCCAACTCCGCCAGCGGGATCTCGCGAAGGTCCGCGATAAACTGGGCGACGTCGCGCACGAAGGCGGGTTCGTTCTCCCTCCCCCGGTGGGGAATGGGGGCCAGATAGGGCGAGTCGGTTTCGACCAGCAGCCGCGCGAGGGGCAAGGCCTTGACCACGGACTGCAAGGCGACGGCATTCTTGAAGGTAACTATGCCTGAGATGGAGATGTAGAAACCCATCGCCATGGCGGCTTCCGCCATCTCGAGGGATTCGGTGAAGCAGTGCAACACGCCGCCCACCTGCTCGGCCCCCTCTTCACGCATGATCCGCAATGTATCTTCCTGGGCATCCCGGGTATGAATAATAAGCGGCTTGTCCAGCGCCCGCGCCACCCGGATGTGCTCGCGGAAGGAGGCCTGTTGGACCTCCTTGTTCTCCGGGGAATAGAAATAATCCAGCCCAGTCTCGCCGATGGCGACGACGCGGGGGTCTGCAGCCTGAGTCAGCAGCAGCGCCGCATCGACCCCGGGATCCTGGTTGAGGGGGTGAACCCCGCAGGAGGCAAACACCTGGGGATAGGGGGCTATCGCCGCCAGCATGGTCGGGAACTGGGCCTGGGTCACACTCACGCAGAGGAAATATCCCACCTCCAGGGCCGCGGCTTTCGCCAGCACATCGGCCATGTCGGTCTGCTTGCTGCCGTAGCTCAGGCGATCGAGGTGACAATGGGAATCAACGAGTAACATAGCTAACCTTGTGTGCTTGAACGCCGATCATAACCAGCGATTGAGCCAGTTCATCAGATGGATCGTGGGGTTGGAGAGCTGACCAGGCTGACAGGCAGCCTTGAGCCCGACGAGTTGTTGCTCCGCCTCCAGTAGTTTTTCACTGGAGTGGCGCTCGGCCAACTGCTGGCTGAGGGCCGCGAGATCCGGCATGGCCAACTGGTGATGGCCACAACCGGCCTGGGTCTTGAGCGCATCGCACAGAAACAGCTGCAACCAGTGCAGGCGAACCTGACTCTCCTCCGCCAGCTGGGCACAGACGCTGGCCGTACGGGTCGGGGTCTGCGACAGGGAGACGAAACTCTCCAACAGGGTCCGGCGAGCCTCATCTTGCTGGGTTTCCATATAGTTCAACACCCGCAGCGGCGCCCCCTGGCAGATCCGCACCTGAGCCTGGGTCGCCTGATGCCCTTGCGCTGCGAGCCAGTTTAGCGTCTCCCCTTCCGCCGGCAACTGGCAGACGTGTTTATGACAGCGACTCAAGATGGTCGGCAGCAGGCGGGAGACCTTGGAGGCGATGAGCAGCAGCAGGCTGTCGCCGGCCGGCTCTTCCAGGGTCTTCAGCAGGGCGTTGGCGGCAGACTCCGTCATCCGCTCCGCATCCGGGATGATCACCACCTTGCCACGACCGAGTTGGGAGGTACTCTGCAGGCGGGTGCAGATCTCGCGAATGGCCTCGACGCCTATGGTCTTGCTCTCTGTGCCTATGGTGCCGAGATCCGGGTGATGACCCTTCTCCAGCAACTGGCAGGAGTGGCAACGGCCACAGGGCTCGCCCACCTCGGGTTGCTGGCAAAGATGCAACCTGGCCAAGCGCTCGGCCAGTTGCTCCTTGCCAAGACCGGGATCCCCGAGCAGCAGCCAGGCGTGACCCAGACGACCACGCTGGGCACTTTGACTCAAGGCCTGCCAATCCGGGATCAGCCAGGGATACATAGGCCCTCGCTCGTGAAATACGCCTCGAGGGCAGCCTCAATGGCGGCCTTGACCTCGGCCGGCGTCTGGCCTGCGTCGATCACCTTGATGGAATCATCCTGCGCCGCCAGCTCCAGGTAACGAAGACGGGTGCGCTCGAAGAAGCCGATCTTTTCCAGCTCGATGCGATCCAGCTCGCCGCGATGACGCGCCCGCTGCAGACCGAGGGCGGGATCGATGTCCAGATAGAGGGTCAGGTCCGGCTTGAAGTCGCCGAGCACCGCCTGCTTGATGGCGCCGATGAGTTTGGCATCTATGCCACGGCCGCCCCCCTGATAGGCCTGGGAGGAGAGATCATGCCTGTCCCCCACCACCCAGACGCCGTCCGCCAGGGCGGGTTTGATCCGGGTCTCCACCAGTTGCACCCGGGAGGCGTACATCAGCAGCAGTTCAGCTTCGATGGTGAGGCGCTCGTCGTGCACCTCCTTGACGATGGCGCGCATCCGCTCGGCGAGCGGTGTGCCCCCCGGTTCACGGGTGCACTCGATCCGCCCAACCCCGTGAGCCTGCAGGTAGTCGGTGACATAACGTACGGCGGAGCTCTTCCCTGCCCCTTCGAGTCCTTCAATCACGATAAATTTTGACATTAGGGTTTCTTCAATATGTATTCGCGCACCGCCCGATTGTGTTCATCGAGGGTCTTGGAGAATTGATGGGCCCCGCCCCCCTTGGCGACGAAGTAGAGATAGTCGGTCGACAGGGGATTGAGGGCCGCCTCGATGGAGGCCTTGCCCGGCATGGCGATGGGAGTCGGCGGCAGCCCGTCGATCACATAGGTGTTGTAGGGGTTGATATCGGTCAGATCGCTGCGGCGGATGTTGCCATCGTACCTGTCCTTGACCCCGTAGATGACGGTGGGATCGGTCTGCAGCTTCATGCCAAGGCGCAGGCGGTTGACGAAGACGGAGGCGATCTGCGCCCGCTCGTCCGGCTGGCCGGTCTCTTTCTCGATGATGGAGGCCATGATCAGCGCCTCATAGGGACTCTTGTAGGGCAGATTAGCCTGACGCTTGTCCCAGCTCTGCTGCAGGAAGGCCTGCATGTCCTGATAGGCGCGGCGCAAGATGGAGATATCGCTGGCGTGAGTGGTATAAGCATAAGTCTCTGGCAAGAACCAGCCTTCCAGCTTGCCATTCTCTATGCCCAGCTCCTGGGCTATCTCCGTCTCGTCCTGCTCCACCGTCAGCCGCTCCAGATAGGGGGCGCTGGCGAGCTGCTTTTGCCAATCCTCGAAGCGGGACCCTTCCACGAAGGTGAGGCTGAAGTGGAACTCCTTGCCGGAGGCGAACAGGGAGAGGGTTTCCTTGAGGGGCGCCCCCTCCTTGATCTCATAGGTGCCGGACTTGATGGCCACCAGTTCGGGATGGCCGCGCAGCCACAGACGCACCGCCCAGGGAGCGGGTTCCCCCTCCCCGAGCTCGGTGATGAGACGCGCCGCGTGGGCGCCCTTCTCGACGGTGAAGAGGCGGGTCGGCCCCTTGTTGGTGAGGGTCTCCACCTCTTGCCATTTGTAATACACATAACCCCCGGCGACGGCGACCGTCAGGGCCGCCCCCGCGAGCAGGGTGTAAAGCCGATTAAACTTCAATGACCAAACGCTCCTGTAAACGGCGGATCAATACCGGGTTGGGATAGTCTTGATCGCCGATGCGATTGAGCGGCACTATGCCCATCAGGGTATTGGTCAACCATACTTCTTCAGCCTGCCACAGTGACTCCAGCGGAGCCTCCACGACACGCAGTTCAATGCCCATCTGTTTAAGCATTCCCATCACACGTCGCCGCATGATGCCGTCCACGCCCCCATGGGAGAGATCCGGGGTAAACACCGTCTTGCCGCGACGCCAAAACAGATTCGCGCTGACACCTTCTACCAGAAATCCGCGGCTGTTCAATACTATACCTTCGACCCCACCGCGCGCGGCAAGTTCGCTCTTGAGCAAAACTTGCTCGAGGCGGCCGAGAGTCTTGAGCCCCGCCAGCATGGGGGCATCCCCGAGCCGCTGCTGGCAGATCAGCGCCTCTATGCCGGCCCGCTGCCAGCCCGGGTAGTGGGCCGGGTAGTCGGCCAGCGAAACGATACGGGTGGGTGAGTCGCAGTTCGCCCCGTCATAGCCGCGGCCGCCGCGGCCACGGGTCAGCACGACTTTCACGACAGCCTGCGTCTGACCCGCCGCCAGACTCGCCACCTCGGCGGCAAGCCGATCCCAGGGGATCGCGGCAAAGCCGAGCCGACTGCTGGCCTGCTGCAGACGAGCCAGGTGATCCGGCCACCAGACGACCACCCCTCCCTGCACCAACATGGTGGTGAAGTGGCCATCTGCATATGCCAGACCCCGATCCCTGGCAGACAGGGCTTCTGTTGACACTCCATTGATCAGCATGCGGGTCCCTTTGATAAAAAAGGCCCGATACTGGCGTATCGGGCCCGACACTTCGCTTAGCAATCTGCCCAGCGAGAATTATACGCGTTTGAAGATCAGGGAGCCATTGGTGCCGCCGAAACCAAACGAATTGGAGAGGGCATATTCAAACTGACCGGCCTTGGCCACGTGGGGCACCAGATCCAGATCGCACTCCTCGTCCGGGTTGTCCAGGTTGATGGTAGGGGCCACCTTCTGATCCCGCAGAGACAATACCGTGATGATAGCCTCGATGGCGCCGGCGGCACCCAGCAGGTGACCGGTCATCGACTTGGTGGAGCTGATCATCAGGGCGTTGGCGTGCTCGCCAAACACCGTCTTCATGCCGCGCAGCTCGGCCACATCCCCGAGGGGTGTAGAGGTGCCGTGGGCATTGATGTAACCGATCTGCTCGGGGGTTATGCCCGCATCCTTGATGGCGTTCTTCATGGCACGTGCGCCACCGTCGCCGTCCGAGGGAGGCGCCGTCATGTGGTAGGCGTCGCCGCTCATGCCAAAACCGACCAGTTCGGCGTAGATCTTGGCGCCGCGGGCCTTGGCGTGTTCGTACTCTTCGAGCACCAACACACCGGCGCCATCACCCAGCACGAAGCCATCGCGATCCTTGTCCCAGGGACGGCTCGCCTTCTGGGGCTCGTCGTTGCGGGTGGAGAGCGCCTTGGCCGCCGCGAAGCCGCCCATCCCCATGGGAGTGGAGGCCTTCTCGGTACCGCCGGCCACCATGACGTCCGCATCGCCGTAGGCGATCATGCGACCGGCCATGCCGATGGCATGGGTGCCCGTGGTGCAGGCGGTGGTCACGGCGATGTTCGGGCCTTGCAGCCCCTTCATGATGGAGAGATGACCGGACACCATATTGATGATGGTGGACGGCACGAAGAAGGGGCTCAGCTTGCGCGGGCCGCCGTTGACGAGGCTGCTGTGGTTCTGCTCGATGAGACCCAGGCCGCCGATGCCGGAACCGATGGCGACGCCCACCCGCTCGGCGTTCTCTTCGTTGATGACCAGACCGGAATCATCCAGCGCCTGCACACCCGCCGCCACGCCGTACTGGATGAAGAGATCCATCTTGCGGGCTTCTTTGCGGTTGATGCCGTATTGTTCGGGATCGAACTCTTTGACCAGGCCGGCGAAACGGGTCGCAAATTCACTGGTATCAAAGTGGTCGATGAGGGAAATGCCGCTCTGCCCGTTGAGCAGGGCTTGCCAGCTGGATTCGGCAGTGTTGCCCACCGGGGAAAGCATCCCCAAGCCGGTCACCACGACTCTGCGTTTTGACACTGAGGTAGTCTCCGAGAGGTGTTTTATGAGGGAACAAACATAAAAGAAGCGGCCCTTGGGCCGCTTCTTTCAGAACAGGATCTTATTCCTGATTAGCGGTGATGTAGTCGATAGCCGCTTGAACAGTGGTGATCTTCTCGGCTTCTTCATCAGGAATTTCGGTATCGAATTCTTCTTCCAGCGCCATTACCAGTTCAACGGTATCCAAAGAGTCAGCGCCCAGGTCGTCGACGAAGGAGGCAGCGTTCTTAACGTCTTCCTCTTTAACACCCAGTTGTTCGATGATGATTTTCTTTACGCGTTCTTCGATGTTGCTCATGACCTGAATTTTCCTTTAAAAATACGCTATTGCGTCTGGTTGGGGTAGTGTATTCAATTGACTGGAGTTTGCAAGTAGCTTGCCGCTGGTCAAACCACGAAATGTGCCAAACTTCGGCGTACTATCGCAAATTTGAACAGATCTCACGACAAATTGATTACACCATGTACATCCCGCCATTAACATGCAGGGTTTCGCCGGTGATATAAGCAGCGTCATCAGACGCCAAGAATACCACAGCGGCGGCAATTTCTTTCGGATCGCCCAAACGGGCGGCAGGCACCTGGTTCATGATGCCGGCGCGCTGCTCGTCGTTGAGCGCCTTGGTCATGTCGGTCTCGATGAAACCGGGGGCCACCGCGTTGACCGTGATGCCACGGGACGCCACTTCACGGGCCAGGGACTTGGTGAAGCCCACCAGACCGGCCTTGGCGGCCGCGTAGTTCACCTGACCCGCATTGCCCATGGTGCCGACCACGGAGCCGATGCTGATGATGCGGCCATGGCGCTTCTTCATCATGGCACGCAGCACCGGCTTGCTCAGGCGGTACAGGGAGGTGAGATTGGTGTCGATGATCTCGTTCCACTCGTCGTCTTTCATGCGCATCAACAGGTTGTCGCGGGTGATCCCGGCGTTGTTGATGAGGATGTCGATGTCGCCGAAACGCGCCTTGATGTCGGCAAAGACGGTTTCGATGGATTCCTGGCTGGTCACGTTCAACGCCATGCCACAACCCTGCTCGCCAAGATAGGCGCTGATGGCGGCGGCGCCGCTCTCGCTGGTGGCGGTGCCCACTACCTTGGCGCCACGGGCCGCGAAGGTTTCGGCAATCGCACGGCCGATGCCACGACTGGCACCGGTCACCAGAACCACCTTATCGGTAAAACTCATCTTCTGCTCCTGTTTACTTGGCTTGGGCCAGCGCCTGCTCGAAAGAGGCGGCATCGTTGGCGTGAATGCCTTCCACGCGCGGATCGATACGCTTGGCGAGCCCAGTCAGTACCTTGCCCGGTCCCATCTCGACTTCGAGAGTGACGCCGTCGTTTGCCATCCGCTCAACGGTCTCGGTCCAACGGACCGGGCTGAACAGCTGGCGCACCAGGGCTTGCTTGATGGCGGCCGGATCCTGCTCACAGGATACGTCCACATTATTGATGACTGCGATGACAGGAACCTTGATCTCGATCCCATCCAGCGCGGCGGCCAGTTTTTCGGCGGCCGGCTTCATCAGGGCGCAGTGAGACGGCACCGAGACCGGCAGCGGCAGCGCACGCTTGGCCCCGGACTCCTTCATCAGCACGTTGGCGCGCTCCACCGCTTCCTTGTGACCGGCGATGACCACCTGGCCCGGGGAGTTGAAGTTGACCGGGGAGACCACCTGACCCTGGGCGGCCTTCTCGCAGTTGGCGGCGATGGAATCGTTATCCAGGCCTATGATGGCGGCCATGGCACCCGTGCCTTCCGGTACGGCTTCCTGCATGGCGAGGCCACGCAGCTCGACCAGCTTGACCGCATCGGCAAAGCCCAGGGCGCCGCTGCACACCAGAGCGGAATATTCGCCCAGGCTGTGGCCGGCCATGACGGTCGGGGTCGCCCCACCCTGCTGCTGCCACAGGCGCCAGAGGGCAACGGAGGCGGTCAGCAGCGCAGGCTGGGTACGCCAGGTCTTGTTCAGATCCTCGGCGGGGCCATTCATGACCAGGGCCAGCAGATCGTAACCCAGCACCTGGCTCGCCTCGGCGAAGGTCTCTTTAATCACGGCGTGTTGCTCGGCCAGCTCGGCCAGCATGCCGACGCTCTGGGAGCCCTGTCCCGGGAAGGCAATGGCAAATCGGGTCATCATTGATTCCTTTAAGGTAAGACGAAATCGGAAAGCGAGCGCCCGAGACACATGGCAAGGGCGCGGCTTGCTATCAGAAGCGCACCAGCGCCGAACCCCAGGCGAAACCACCGCCGAAGGCTTCCAGCAACACTAGCTGGCCTGGCTTGATCCGGCCATCCCGTACCCCTTCATCGAAGGCAATGGGCACGGAGGCGGCAGAGGTATTGCCGTGCTTGTCGAGGGTCAGCACGACCTTGTCCAGCCCCATGCCGAGTTTCTTGGCGGTGGCACTGATGATGCGGAAGTTCGCCTGGTGCGGTACCAGCCAGTCGAGCTCGCTCGGTTCGATGCCGTTGGCGGCCAGGGTCTCGGTCACGATCTCGCTCAGGCGCGTCACCGCGACCTTGAACACATCGTTGCCCTTCATATACATGTAGGCTTCGAGCTCGGCCCCCGGCATACCGCGGTGGGGCTGCGGCAATTTCAGCAAGTCGCCGTAGCGGCCATCGGCGTGCAGATGGGTGGAGATGATGCCCGGCGTCTCGCTCGCCCCGATCACCACGGCCCCAGCCCCGTCACCGAAGATGATGATGGTGCCGCGATCCTTGGGATCGCACATGCGTGACAACACGTCCGCACCGACCACCAGGACGTTGCGGGCGGCGCCGGACTTGACGAACTGATCGGCCACGGCGAGGGCATAGGTGAAACCGGCGCAGGCGGCGGCCACGTCGAAGGCCGGGATCCCCGGCACCCCCAGCAGCCCCTGCAGTTCGCAGGCGGCGGCCGGGAAGGCGTTTTCGGCACTGGTGGTGGCCAGCACTATCATGTCCAGATCGGCGGCGGTCAGACCGGCCGCGTCCAGTGCCCGCAAGGCAGCCTGATGAGACAGGGTGGCGACAGTCTCGTCGGCCCCGGCGATGCGGCGCTCACGGATCCCGGTACGTTCCACGATCCATTCGTCACTGGTTTCCACCATCTGTTCAAGATCGGCATTGGTACGCACCGAACTCGGCAAGTAACTGCCAGTACCCAGAATTTTGCTATGCATAGAGTTTTATAAATCCCTGTCGGAAAAGACAGATTCAAGGCGATCTGCAATTTGCAATGGAAGCTGATGCTTGGCCTCTTGTGCGGCCAGCAGGATCGCATGACACAGAGCGCGCCGTTCGGCCCGCCCATGGCTTTTTACCACAATGCCGCGCAATCCTAACAGACTCGCGCCATTATACTGGTCGGGGTTCAGGTAAGAAAAACGCCGTTTGAACATAAATCCGGCGAGTCGGCCAAGAAAACTGCGTTTTTTGCGGGGATATCCGGCCAGTTCGGCCATCATACGCACCACCCCTTCGGCGGTCTTGAGCGCCACGTTGCCCACAAAACCGTCGCAGACGATCACATCACTGTCACCGCTGAAGATCCTGTCCCCCTCGATGAAGCCGACGAAGTTGAGGGCGGGACACTGACGCAGCAGCTCGGCGCTGTGGCGCACTAGGTCGTTGCCCTTGATCTCCTCCTCCCCCACGTTGAGCAGCGCCACCCGGGGGGATGGGATCCCCTCCACCCGCTCGGCGACCACGGATCCCATCACCGCAAACTGCAGCAAAGTATCGGCATCGCAGCTCACGTTAGCGCCGAGATCCAGCATCACGGTGCGCTTGCCCCCCAGGGTGGGCAGCGCCTTGATGAGGGCGGGTCGGTCGACACCGGGCAGGGATTTGAGCACGCACTTGGCCATGGCCATCAGGGCGCCGGTGTTGCCGGCGCTGACGCAGGCATCGGCCTCACCGGCCTTGACCAGATCCAGCACGACCCGCATGGAGGAGTCTTTCAGGGTGCGCAGTGCGACTATGGGTTTCTCGCCCATGCCGACCACCTGGGAGGCATGCACGAAACGAACGCGGGGGTGATCCAGCAAACCATGTTGCTGCAAGAGCGGGGTGATCTGGTGTTTGTCACCGACCAGGATGAGATTGAGCTGAGGCAGAAGAGACAGTGCCTGCACGGCGGCAGGCACTGTTTCCGAGGGGCCAACATCTCCCCCCATTATGTCTAGCGCGACAGTTTGCGTAGACAAAGGCAATCCTTAAGCGATTACCTTTTTACCGCGGTAGAAACCATCGGCAGTCACGTGGTGACGACGATGAATTTCGCCACTGGTCTGATCAACAGTCAGTGCAGCGGTGGTCAGGGCATCGTGGGAACGACGCATGCCACGCTTGGCGCGGGTTTTACGGTTCTGTTGTACGGCCATGGTAGGCTAACTCCTAAAATTCACTTACGTTTGAGCTCTTCAAGAACTGCAAAGGGATTCGGCCGCTCATCAGCAGGTTCGATTTCACCCCAGGTCATCTCCATGTTTCCTCGCGGGCAGACATCCAGAGGATGCATGGCCACTTGAGGCAACGAGAGGATGAGTTCATCCTCCAGGATTTGATGAAGATCTATCTCGCCGTTTTCGTCCAACTCAATGGGCTCATAAGCTTCCGGCAGTTCTTCCTCGTTTGTTCTCTCGAACAGCGGAGTGTAGATAAAATCAGCTTCACAAAGGTGTTCGAACGTCTCTCCGCAACGCTGGCAAACCAGGTCGACCTTGGCATGGGCAGTGCCTTTCATAACGGTCAACTTCTGGATGTCTTTACCAAAGTGCAGGGTGACATCAACATCACTTCGCAAGCCTTCGGTTGATTCTTCCAATCTGGGCATCTGCGACTTTTCCACTATCCCGACATAGTCGAGTAGCTTCAAGGCATTACGGACTGGATCAACCTTAACGGGCAACTTCACCTTTTGCATAGGGCGCGAATATTATAGGTCCAACAAGGGATAGTCAAAGGAAAAAGTCCTTACCGCCGATGATTTTAACCGCAAAAGCCCCTTTATGGCAGGACCTCGGGATCATCGGTGGCTGATTATGCCATAAACAGCCGGATCCCACACTGGATCCTGCACGGCATGGGCACCACAGAGGCCGATATGCCACAAGAATCCCCCTTCCCCGCACTGTTCCTCCCCGCCTGAATCGACCAAATTTGACGCTGTGCTCGAAAACTCCCCCCTGGGGCCCGATTTTCTGTCTTAGGATAATCAGGGAGATGACGCGGGATTTGTCTGGAGGTTGTCGATGAAACGTGCAGTTCCCTGGTGGTTTATGCTGATTTTTCTCCTCGCAGCCCTACAACCTGTGACGGGTCTCTGCGAAGAGAAGAGCAGCGGCCATGTCTACCTGGATGACGAGATCCCCGTCTTCATTCCCTGCGGATCGGACAACGCCTTCCTGCTGATGGGCCCGGAGAAGATGTTGCATTCCTTGCAAGGTCAGTGGCGCATGCTCAATGGGCGGCAACCTGCCTCCTCTCGCCCCCTTTATGTGGACCTGACCGGGCATTTCGAAGAGAACCCCGATGCCGAGGGACGCTCGGCGGATTTCGATGGCCTCTATCGCATCGCGTCGGTGCTGCTCAGTCAAGCCGAGAGCCCGGCCACATGTCCGGTATTGGTGGTTGAGGACTAGTCGAGGGCTAAAGGCAGGCTGCATCATCCCTCCCCCTGATCAGGGTCTGGCCATACACTTCTCCTTGCCCGTCAGCAGGGAGGCCTGGCGCCGAGGGGCCGCCTCCATCAGGCGACGAATGGCCTGGAAGCTCTCGAGGGCCGCCTTGATGGCGATGGGATTGACTATCCAGCCAGGCAAGTTGTTGCCCGGGTTGGTGTAGGTCTCGAGCCGAATGAGGGTGGAGCCATCCGGCTGGGGCAGGGCTTCCCAGCGGCCGCTGCTGGCCCGGATCCGCACCAGACCGGGGCGCTCGCGCAGGGCATCGGGCTCGGCCCAGACCTTGAGCTCCAGGCCACAATCCGCCCGCCTCGAGACATGGGAGCGGGTGATAAGCTCCCTGTCCTGCACCGGCCAGGGGGACTCCAGCCGGGTGTAGACCAGTTCATCATCGGCGCCGGATCTTGCCAGCACCCGTACCTCGCGGCTCTTGGGGAGCCATTCGCGGTGCCTGGCGGTATCACGCAGCACGGTCAACAGGGCCTCGGGCGCGGCCATCACACGCATCTCCAAGCGCAATGCCAGATAGGGCCCCGGCGGGCGAGGCTGGGTCCAGAGGCTGACATTCCCCTCCCCCTGCCCGGGCTGCCATCCCTGCCCCCAGCTTGTAAATGTCATCAAGACCGCCATCAGGGCACCGTATTTGATCATCCCATCTCTCCCAACCCGCTGCTTTATCCGTATGCCAGCCCGATGTGACGCCCACCCCATGCATGGCCGTTAACCCTGACGCCCCTGTGATGAGGGCGGTGCAATCATCCGCGCCGATGCCAGCTCCCCCGTTTGCACCGGGCCCGCTGGCCTTATAGAATCAACCGATTGATTTATCACTGGATATCACCACATTATGGCCGCCACTCTGATCCTTGCCTCCACCTCCCGTTATCGCAAGGCCCTGCTGGAAAAACTCGGTCTGCCGTTTCGGTGCGCGGCGCCCGAGGTCGATGAAACCCCGCAACCCCAGGAGTCAGCCCAGGCGCTGGTCGCTCGACTGGCCCGCGCCAAGGCGAGCGCCATTGCAGGCCTGCATGATCATGGGTTCATCATCGGCTCTGATCAGGTGTGCGTCTGTGACGGGCGGATCCTGGGCAAGCCGGGCACGATGGAGAACGCGGTGGCCCAGCTGATGGCCGCTCAGGGCAGGAGCGTCATCTTCTATACGGGCCTGTGCGTACTGGATGCGGCGAGCGGCCGGGTGGAGCAATGGGTGGAGCCTTTCACCGTGCATTTCAGGACCCTGGACGAGGCCGCTATCCGCCGCTATGTAGAGGCGGAGTTGCCCCTGGATTGCGCCGGCAGCTTCAAATGCGAAGGCATGGGCATAGTGCTGTTCAAGGGGTTGGAGGGGCGGGATCCCAACGCGCTGATCGGCCTCCCCCTCATCGCCCTGATCGAACTGCTGGATCGCCACGGGCTGGCCCTGCCATAGCCTGGGTGGCTGGCTTGGCTCGAAGCGCACCGATATAAAAAACGGGAGCCATAGTGGCTCCCGTTTTACGATCTCCGGCATTGATTCAGCCTAACAGCTGCCGCAACTCCGCCATGGTATCGACGATGGCGACGGGCCCGTGCTGCACCAGCCTGGCCCTGTCGTGCACGCCCCAGGTCACCCCGATGCGCGGCATGGCGAGGGCCTCTGCCATCCCCATGTCGTGGATGGAGTCCCCTATCATCACCGCCTGGTGAGACGCCAGCCCCAGCTCATCCAGGATCTGAGTCAGCATCAGGGGATCGGGCTTGGAGTTCGCCTCGTCTGCCCCACGGGTGGCGGCAAAGAGCGGGCGCAATCCCGTCTCGTCCAGCACCCTGTCCAGACCTCGCCTGGACTTGCCGGTGGCGACCGCCAGCTGGATCCCCCGCCCTCGCCAGTGATGAAGCAATTCACTCGCCCCCGCAAACAGCGGGCTCGGCGTGTCGTCGTGCAAATAGTGGTGGCGATAGCGGGCGATCAGGGCCTGGGCCCGCTCGCTCCCCTCCTCCAGGGCGAACAACCGAGGGTTCCCCACCGCCAGGCTGAGGCCGATGATCTGATGGGTCTGCAGCGCCGTCGGCACCACTTCCCCACAATCGCGGGCGGCCCCCTGCACGCAGGCGACGATCCGCCCCACCGAATCCATCAGGGTACCGTCCCAGTCGAAGATGGCGAGGCGGATAGCTTGCATCAGCGGGCCAGCTTGCCGAGGAAGGTTTCGAGCTCGGGGGCTAGCGGTGCCTCCACCTGCATCTCCCTGTCATCCACCGGGTGGGTAAAGCTCAGCTTCCAGGCGTGCAGGAAGAGGCGTTTCAGCCCCTGGTTGCGCATGCTCTCGTCAAACGCCGCCTCACCGTACTTGTCATCGCAGGCGATGGGGTGACCGGCATGTTGGGTATGGACCCGGATCTGGTGAGTACGGCCGGTGATCGGGCTGCACTCCACCAAGGTCGCCTCGGAAAACTGGCGGGCAATGCGGAAACGGGTTTCGGACGGCTTGCCGTCGGCACTGACCCGTACGACTCGCTCGCCGGATTGCAGATCGTTCTTGCGAAGCGGCGCATTGACCACCTTGACGTGGGGCTGCCACTGACCGCGCACCAGTGCCAGATATTGCTTGCGCATGGTCTTGACCCGCAGTTGCTCGTGCAGGCTGCGCAGGGCGCTGCGCTTCTTGGCGACCAGCAGCACGCCGGAGGTGTCGCGATCGAGGCGATGCACCAGTTCGAGGAAACGGGCCTCGGGGCGCAGGGCCCGCAGGCCTTCGATGACGCCGAAGCTGAGGCCGCTGCCGCCGTGTACCGCCATGCCGGAGGGCTTGTTCAGCACTATCATGGCCTCGTCTTCGAACAGGATCTGGCTCTCCAGACGCTGGATGCTGCCGAGGTTGGCCGAGGGCAGCTCGTTCTTCTCGGCGACGCGCACAGGGGGAACCCGCACCTCGTCACCGGCGCAGAGCTTGTATTCGGGTTTGATCCGCTTCTTGTTGACGCGCACTTCGCCCTTGCGAAGGATGCGATAGATCAGGCTCTTGGGGACGCCCTTTAGCTGAGTCTTGAGAAAATTGTCGATGCGCTGCCCTTCATGCTCAGCTTCGATGGTGAGCAGCTGCACTTGTTGATGTATCTGTGTCATGGCGCAGATTTTAACACTGCCGGTGGCCCTTGGCTCCATGCTTTGTTAAAAAATGGCGTCTTGCTATAAAAGTGGTTTAAATGGGATAATAAACAAGGTTTTGTCATTGTGTTCAAGCCTTGTACTAAGTGGCCAAAGTTTATGCCACCCAATCCCGAAACACCGTGTATACAAGAACATGACGGTTCCCGGGTGCGAGGTACAACGCATGGAGAATGCAAACAGAACCGGTTTAATTGTCTCCACATCGGTATCCGTTTATCCGCGTCTTCTCGAGAAGGCAGGATCAGAGTGCCCTTAGTTTGCGCCTCATGCATGCCCCAACCGGGAGGTTGCCCAAGCATGCTGAAGACCCGAGGCCGGCGCCGGCAGGACCCTGTGGAGGGATCAAAATGACACAATAATGAGAACTCAATGAAAAGAATGCTAATCAACGCGACTCAGGAAGAGGAGTTGCGCGTAGCGCTGGTTGACGGACAACAGCTCTACGATTTGGATATTGAAAGTCCGGGGCACGAGCAGAAGAAAGCGAACATCTACAAGGGCAAAATCACCCGCGTAGAACCCAGTCTCGAAGCTGCTTTTGTCGATTACGGCGCCGAGCGCCACGGTTTCCTGCCGTTAAAGGAAATCGCCCGCAATTATTTCCCCTCCGGTTATTCCTATCAGGGTCGTCCCAACATCAAAGAAGTGGTCCGCGAAGGCCAGGAAGTGATCGTCCAGATCGATAAGGAAGAGCGTGGCACCAAGGGTGCAGCCCTCACCACCTTTATCAGCCTGGCCGGCAGCTACCTGGTGCTGATGCCGAACAACCCCCGTGCCGGCGGCATCTCCCGTCGCATCGAGGGTGACGAGCGGACCGAGTTGAAGGAAGCCCTGAGCGGCCTGACCGTGCCGGACGGCATGGGCCTCATCGTGCGTACCGCCGGTGTGGGCAAGTCCCCGGAAGAGCTGGAATGGGATCTGAACGTTCTGCTCAACCACTGGGATTCCATCCACAAGGCCTCCCAAAACCGCTCCGCCCCCGTGCTGATCCACCAGGAAAGCAACGTGATCGTGCGGGCTATCCGTGACTACCTGCGTCGCGACGTCGGCGAGATCCTGATCGACAACCCTGTCATCTTCGAGCGCGCCAAGTCCCACATCGAGCTGGTCCGTCCCGATTTCCTCAATCGCGTGAAGCTGTACAAGGGTGACGTCGCCCTGTTCAACCACTTCCAGATCGAGAGCCAGATCGAGTCGGCCTTCCAGCGCGAAGTGCGCCTGCCCTCCGGCGGCAGCATCGTCATCGATCCGACCGAAGCGCTCACCTCCATCGATATCAACTCCTCCCGTGCCACCAAGGGCGGCGATATCGAAGAGACAGCGCTGCAGACCAACCTGGAAGCGGCCGACGAGATTGCCCGTCAATTGCGTCTGCGCGACCTGGGTGGCCTGATCGTCATCGACTTCATCGACATGACCCCGGTTCGCCATCAGCGCGAAGTAGAGAACCGTCTGCGTGAAGCCGTGCATCAGGACAGGGCTCGCATCCAGCTCGGCCGTATCTCCCGTTTCGGTCTGCTGGAGATGTCTCGCCAGCGCCTGCGCCCCTCCCTCAACGAGTCCAGCAGCCATATCTGCCCCCGTTGCCAGGGCCAAGGGGTGATCCGTGACAACGAATCACTGGCCCTGTCCATCCTGCGTCTCATCGAAGAAGAGGCCATGAAGGACAACACCGAGCAGGTTCATGCTCAGGTGCCGGTTGATGTGGCCGCCTATCTGCTCAACGAGAAGCGCAGCTCCATCGCCAGCCTGGAACAACGCAATGATGTGCGTGTGTACATCATTCCGAACCAGCATCTGGAGACCCCGCACTACGAAGTGACCCGCATCCGCCAGAACGAAATTCCGGAAGCGGCCAGCTACGAGCTGAAAACTGAGGTAGCCAAGCCGGTCTATCAACCGAAGCAGGCCCAGGTGATCGAGCGCGAGCAACCCTTGTTGCAAGGCTTTGTGCAGGCGCCGCAACCCGCTGCTCCGGCGGCAGCCACTGCCGCCCCGGCTCCCCAGGCCACTGCCGCCGCCGAGCCGGGTCTGTTTGGCAAGTTGTTCAAGGCCATCTCTGGCTTGTTCGGCTCCGACGCCGCCCCGAGCGAGGCGAAGGCTCCCGCCGAGAAGCCGGTAGCCCGTGAGGCGCGCAAGGAAGAGGGTCACCGTCACCAGCGTGACGAGACCCGCAGCCGTGGCCAGCGTGGCCGTCGCGACGACAACCGTGGCAACCGCACCGAAGCCGGTGAGAAGCGTGAAGGCGCCGCCAATCGCGAAAGCGGTGAGAACCGCAATCGTCGTCCGCGCAAAGAACGTGAGCCGCGCCAGGAACGTGAAGCCCGTGGGGAAACCCGCAGCGAACAGCGCATGGAACGTGAACCGCGCGAGGCTCGTGAGCCCCGTCAGGAACGCGAACCCCGCGCCCCGCGCCCTACTCGTGAGCCCCGTGCTCCCCGTGAGCCGCGCGCCGAGGTGGTGGAAGCCGTCGAGGCCGTTGAGGTGAATGTCGCAGCGACTCAAGCCGAGCCCCGTCAGGAGAAAGAGCAGAAAGTGGCCGAGCGCCGCGAGCGTCGCCAGCTGCGCAAGCAGGTTCGGGTCGATGTCGCTGCCGCAGACACCCCTGCCCTGCCCGTTGACGAGCAGATCTCTGACGTCGTGGAAGCCCAGGCCGTTGCCGGTGAGCAAGAGGAGCAGGCCGATGGCCAGCGCCGTTCTCGCCGTCCCCCCCGTGGTCAGCGTATCGAAGGTCAGCGTCGTAAGCGCATCAACGAAGAGGCCCGCGGCCAGCGCGATGATGAGCCCCAGGCCGAGGTCCAGCTGACTGCTGCCGCCCAGGCCGATGCCGCTCACGTGAAGGTGGAAGAGCCGGCCGTACCGGTCATCACCATCCCGAGCGCCGAAGCCGTGGCCGCCGCCCTGCAAGCCTCCTCCGCGCTGACCGAGCATGTGGTCGTCGAAGCCGTGGCAGAAGAGGCCGCCGAAGCCGCCGCCGCACCTGCCGTTGAGCAGGTGGCTGCTGTGATCGCGCCTGTGGTTGCTGAAGTCGTGGCCGAGGTCGCCCCTGTCGCTGCCGAGCCGGTTGTGGCGCCTGTTGCTGACGTGGCCGTTGCCGAGGAAGCAATCGTTGAGGCCCACGCCGAGGTAGTGGAAGCCGACCAGGCCCCTGCCGTGGTTGAGACAGCGGCCGCTGTCAGTGCCGAGGTCGCGCCAGTGGTTGAACCCCAGGTTGCCGTCGTCGAAGCCAAGGCCGTTGAGGTTGAAGTGGTCGCCGCCGAGCCGGTTATGGCCCCTGTGATCGCAGAGGTTGCGCCTGTCGCGACTGCTCCCGTGGCCAAGCCGGTCAACAAGGGCGGCGTATTGGCCCGTGCCCGCAAGGCCTCTGCCCCCATGGCAACCCCGGCCGCCGTGCCTGCCCAGCCAGCCCGCGAACCAGTTGTCCATGCACCGCTCGAGCGCAGTGAAGTGACCACCTCCGGTCGTCACGCCGGCAGTACTGCTGCCAGCAACGTGGCAACCAGCCCGGCCGGTCGCCCCTGAGCCAGCTTGCTAGTCTGATTAAAAGAGCCACACATGTGTGGCTCTTTTTTTACTCCCCTGATCTACTTCTGTCCCCTTCCCTCCAGCGACACCGGAATCGCTGGTCAGCCTCTTCCGCACTTCCTCTCCGCTCTTGTGCCTGAGTGGCGACCTATTGCCGCAATACATTGATGAGCATCCACGACAGTATGTTTATCAACCTTGGCGAATAAGAAGATCTCAATCTGACGCCAATGACCAACTTAAGCCATATCTTCTCATCGCCAGGGATGGATGACCAATATCCAGCCCCTATCAAGGCCAACGGCAACGCGTACCGACTCTCCTCTAATTTGCCTGCCAGCATCTGCCGGTTGAGTTAACCCCCTCACCTGCCAGCCCGTTGCGCCCATGCACAGCCACCCAGCTGTGATTGCCGGAGCACCTACTACAGAGCATATGAACGGAGGGTTCGGAGGTGGGCGGATGCCCTATCGGATCAGAGCCAGCCCCACCAAAGCATCCCCATGGCACAAGGCATCTTGGTCTGGTGACAGGGTTTGCTCGGGTTGGTGAGTCAAGGTGGGATCGGGGATGATTTTATGAATGACAATTCCAGTTTGATGGCATACAAGCCACTCTGGGATACGGCGTCGGTGGGACTGACAGAGCATTTTCTTTGGTAACTGATGGCAATAAAAAAGGGCCCGCAGGCCCTTTGATAAGATGGATGAGGTGCTGGCATCAGCCACCGAACAGATGGTTGCTCACGATGAACAGGCCACCGGAGAGCAGCATGGTCAGCGGCAGGGTCAACACCCAGGCCAGCAAGATGGTCTTGATGGTCTGACTCTGCAGCCCGGATTTGTTCGCCACCATGGTCCCCGCCACCGCAGAGGAGAGGATATGGGTGGTGGAGACCGGCATACCGGTCAGGCTGGCGACCCCGATGGAGGCGGCCGCGGTGATCTGGGCGGCGATGCCCTGGCTGTAGGTCATGCCGGAGGAGCCGATCTTCTCGCCTACTGTGTAGACGATACGACGCCAGCCCACCATGGTACCGCAACCCAGCGCCAGGGCGATGGAGACGATGACCCAGGTCGGTGCGTATTCGGCGGTCGCGGTCAGATCCTTGCGCCATTTGGCCAGATCCGTCAGCTCCTTGGCCGGCAGCGGCAGCTTGGAGACCTTACGGGCGGTGTCGTCGATGCAGAGCAGCAGACGACGCACTTCGCGGCGATCGGTCAGGCTCATCTCTTCATAGGTACGTACCTGGCCGAGGCGGTCGTCCAGAGTGGCCATGGCTTCCAGCACTTCACCGGCGGCGCAGTGGGTCATCAGCTCTTCCTGGGCCTGGGCCGGTACATTGAAGTCCACCAGCTTGGAGACCTGCTGATGGTTGCGCTGGAAGATCTCCATGATGCGCTGGTTGGCATCCTGGGTTCTGTCCAGATCGTAGGAGCGGCTGTTCATGTCCAGGGCGAAGTAGGCGGGTGCCATGCAGATCAGCACCAGCATCACCAGGCCTATGCCCTTCTGGCCATCGTTGGAGCCGTGCACGAAGCTCACGCCCATGGCGGAGCAGATGAGGGTGACACGGGCCCAGAACGGCGGGTGCTTCTTGCCGTCCACCAGCAGACGCTCTTCCGGGGTCTTGTGGATCTTGCTGCCTTGCCAGACGCGCTTCATGGCGAACAGCAACAGGGCGGCAATGACGAAGCCCACGGTGGGAGAGATGATGAGGGAGAGCATGATGTCGATGGCTTTACCGACGTTGATGCCTTCCTGCAGGGGCTGATGGGTCATCCAGGCATAGGCTCCGCCTACCCCCAGAATGGAGCCGATCAGCGTGTGCGAGCTGGATGCCGGGATCCCGAAGAACCAGGTCCCCAGGTTCCAGACGATGGCGGAGAACAGCAGGGAGAAGACCATGATCAGTCCCTGGGTGGAATCCATCCCGAGCAGCAGATCGATGGGCAGCAGATGCACGATGGCATAAGCGACCCCGAGACCGCCCAGCATGACCCCGGCGAAGTTGAACAGACCGGAGGCCACCACAGCCATATGGGCCGGCATCGCCTTGGTATAGATAACCGTTGCTACCGCGTTGGCGGTATCGTGGAAGCCGTTGATGAATTCATAGGCCAACACAAAAAAAACGGCCAATACCAAACCGATTGACCACCAAAAACCCAAACCACTAAACATTTCAAACATAAAAACGAACCTGTTTATGAGTTGCGGCGGATTATGCCAGAAGGCTCGGTGCGCCATAGCCGTAGTTGAAATATTTCAGTAAGAAAAAAAAAGGGCATTCCGTCAGAAAATGTCTTAGGCCCAACAGGAATGCGCCTTGTCAGGGATTAATTAAACGCCCTTCTCGCCGTGGGAGTATGAGCCAAACAAGGCCATATCTTGCACTAACTCCCCGTTTTCGCCCGCGTTTCTGTCACAAAACTATGAGCCTTCGCACAAAAGAGGCGCCATAGGGACATCCTCTCCCCTCCTTCGAATGCAAAGGAAAGGAGGGTGCCTCGGCCCCCTCCTCGTTCACTCGCTCGCGGTGTCGTGCGCTCAGTCCTGATTGATCCGGCTGGCGACCGCCCCTTGCTGGCTCTTGTACTTGGCGTTCTCCCGCTTGTTGTACGGGCGAGCCGCGACCCCCGAGAGCATCTCGAAGTTCAGCGCCCCTATCTTCATCTTGGGGCGCAGCGCCAGGGGCAGCTTGCCGCCGTTGTAGAACTCCAGCACGATGCGACCGGACCAGCCCGGATCGATACGGTGGGCGGTGACGTGTACCATCAGGCCGAGGCGGGCGAGAGAGGAGCGACCGTCCAGCCAGCCGACGATATCCGCCGGCAGGGTGACGGATTCGTAGGTCACCGCCAGCGCCAGCTGACCCGGGTGCAGGTAGAAGGCTTCGCCGTCCGGGATGTGGATCTCCTCGCTCATCACCCGCTCGATGGCATCGGCCATCTCGGCACTGGTACCGCCGAGGTCGATATAAGGCGCGGTATGATCGCGAAACACCCGAAACTCGTTGCCGAGCAGCACATCGACGCTGACGCCACTGATCCGCTCGATGCCGGGGCGCGGCTCAATCACTATCTTGCCTTCATCCAGATGGCGTTCGATATCGGTATCACAAAGACGCATTCGGCGACTCTCCTGACAAAAGATTCATTTTAAAAAGCCGGGCATCACCCGGCTTTTTCCTGATTAACCGATCAACATGTGGCGGATACGCGCCTTGAGCATGTCGATGGCGATGCGGTTCTTGCCGCCGCGGGGCACGATCACGTCCGCGTACTGCTTGGACGGGTCGATGAACTGCATGAACATGGGGCGCACCGTCTTCTGGTACTGCTTGAGCACGGAGTCCATGGTGCGGCCGCGTTCCTGCACGTCCCGCACCAGGCGGCGCAGCAGACAGATGTCCAGCGGGGTATCCATGAAGATGGAGGCATCCATCAGCTCCCGCAGCCGGCTGTCGGTCAGCAGCAGTATCCCTTCCAGGATGATCACCCGACGCGGCGCGAAGGGGGTGATCTCGTTCATGCGAGTGTGTTCTGTGTAGGAGTAGCGGGGAATGTCGACCGCTTCCCCGTTCACCAGCTGGGTCAGATGTTGCACCAGCAGATCGTGATCCAAGGCATTCGGATGGTCATAGTTGGTCTTGACCCGCTCTTCCATGGTCAGGTGGGTCTGATCACGGTAGTAGCAATCCTCGGTGATCACACCAATCTGACCTGCGCCCAGTTCGGCCACCAGCTCTTCATAGATGGTTTGAGCGATAAGACTCTTGCCGGACGCGGACGCACCAGCAATACCGATGATCACGCAAGAATGTTGAGTATCAGACATTGAAAATACCTAAAGAAAGAAGAGCACTGGGGATTGTTTAAACCGATCCATTATATAAAAAAGGGTGAGCCATGCCCACCCTCAAATCCGCAGCAAACGGCCGACAGCCGATTATTCGTCCAGCGCCACAGTGTATAGCGGGGTCGCAATCGGTTTACCGCTGAAATAGAGCTCGGCACCGACCCGTCTGGCCAGTCTCAGATAGGACTGTGCCAGCTCCCCTTCCGGAGTTCCGAACACGGTTGGACGCCCCTCATCCATGTGCTGGCGGATGTCGATGTGCAGGGGCAACTGGCCAAGCAGTGCCACATGATACTGCTCCGCCATCTTCTTGCCGCCACCTGTGCCGAACAGGGGTTCGTGGTGACCGCAGGCACTGCAGACGTGATAACTCATGTTCTCCACGATGCCGAGCACGGGCACGTTCACCTTGTTGAACATGGCGATGCCCTTGCGCGCATCCGCCAGTGCCACATCCTGGGGGGTGGTGACGATCACCGCCGCCGTGGTCGGTACCTGCTGGGCCAGGGTGAGCTGGATGTCGCCGGTGCCCGGCGGCATGTCCACCACCAGGTAATCCACCTCGCCCCAGCGGGTCTCGTGGAGGATCTGCGCCAGCGCCTTGCTCGCCATGGGGCCGCGCCAGATGGTGGCATCCTGCTCGTCCACCAGATAGCCGATGCTGTTGCTCTTCAGCTCGCAGGCCATGACGGGTTCCATCAGCTTGCCATCCAGGCTGTGGGGGCGCTCCTTTTGCGTACCCATCATGGTGGGGATGGAGGGACCGTAAATGTCTGCATCCAGGATGGCGACCCGGGCCCCTTCCTTTTGCAGCGCCAACGCCAGGTTGACGGCGGTGGTGGACTTGCCCACCCCGCCCTTGCCGGACGCCACCACCAGGATGTTGCGAATGCCCTGCACCGCCGCGAGCTGCTGGGCGCGGGGCATGCTGGCCACCTCTATCTCTCCTTGCCAGTCGATGCGGGTGGCACCGGTGGCGCTGCGCAGCCTGGCATCGAAGCTCTCCTTGAGCTCGTCGAACAGGGACTGCCCGGCGAAGGGCAGCACTAGCTTGATGGTCAGGGTTGGCCCTTGCTGGTCGATGGCGCGCACGAAACCGGCCGCCACCAGATCCTTGCCCCAGCCGGCTGGCTTAAATTCGGCCAGGATCAGTTTTACTGAATCAATCACCATTAACTCCCCATTATGTTGTCGTTATGCTGAGGTGAAAGGTTACCGCACATAAATCAGTGGGTTGCCGACTTGTAGCAGATGCCGCCAGCCGCGCTCAGGCGGGCCACAACCCTAGGCAGGCTGCCCCCAATTCGGGTAACATGCTCGGCACTGTATCATCCCAACAGGCACATAAAGAACGTATTATGGCAACTGATCCTCGTAGAATGCTGGTAACCTGCGCCCTCCCCTATGCCAATGGCTCCATCCACCTTGGCCACATGCTGGAACACATCCAGGCCGATATCTGGGTCCGTTATCAGCGAATGCGCGGCAATCAGGTGCATTTCGTCTGCGCCGATGATGCCCACGGTACTCCCATCATGCTCAAGGCGCAGCAGATGGGGATCACGCCGGAGGCGATGATCGCGGCCGTCTCCGAGGAGCACCAGGGTGACTTCGCCGGCTTCAACATCAGCTTCGACAACTATCACTCCACCCACAGCGACGAGAACCGCGAGCTGTCGGAGCTGATCTACGGTCGCCTGAAAGAGTCCGGCAAGATCAAGATCCGCACCATTTCCCAGCTGTTCGATCCGGAAAAATCCATGTTCCTGCCGGATCGCTTCGTCAAGGGCACCTGCCCCAAGTGCAAGTCCCCGGAGCAGTACGGTGACAACTGCGACAGCTGCGGCGCCACCTACAGCCCGACCGAGCTCATCGATCCGAAATCCGCCGTCTCCGGCGCGACCCCGGTGATGAAGGACTCCGAGCACTACTTCTTCGACCTGCCCCAGTTCGAAGCCTGGCTCGCCGACTGGGTACGCGGCTCAGGCGCCATCCAGGAAGAGATGGCGAACAAGATGCAAGAGTGGTTCGAATCCGGCCTGCAGCAGTGGGACATCACCCGTGACGCCCCCTACTTCGGCTTCGAGATCCCGGGTGCCCCCGGCAAGTACTTCTACGTCTGGCTGGATGCTCCCATCGGCTATATGGCGTCGTTCAAGAACCTGTGCAACAAGCGCGGCGACATCGACTTCGACAGCTACTGGAAGGCGGACTCCGACGCCGAGCTCTACCACTTCATCGGCAAGGACATCGCCTACTTCCACTGCCTGTTCTGGCCAGCCATGCTGGAAGGGGCGGGTTTCCGCAAGCCGACCAAGGTCAACGTACACGGCTATGTGACCGTCAACGGCGCCAAGATGTCCAAGTCCAAGGGCACCTTCATCAAGGCGAGCACCTACCTCAAACACCTGGATCCCGAGTGCCTGCGTTACTACTACGCCGCCAAGCTCAACAGCCGCATCGACGATCTGGACCTGAACCTCGAAGACTTCGTGCAGCGGGTCAACGCCGACGTGGTCAACAAGCTGGTCAACCTGGCCTCCCGTAACGCTGGTTTCATCGCCAAGCGCTTCGACGGCAAGCTGGCCGACGTGTGCAGCGAACCCGAGCTCTACGCTGAGTTTGCCAACGCCAGCGCTTCCATCGCCGAGGCCTACGAGAGCCGTGAGTTCAGCCGTGCCATTCGCGAGATCATGGCGCTGGCCGACAAGGCCAACCGCTACGTGGATGACAAGGCCCCCTGGGTCATCGCCAAGCAGGAAGGGGCGGATGCCGAACTGCAGGCGGTCTGCTCCGTCGGTATCAACCTGTTCCGGGTACTGATGGCTTATCTCAAGCCCGTGATGCCCGAGCTGGCTGCTCGCGCCGAGGCCTTCCTGGGTGAGACGCTCTCCTGGGACGGCATCGCTGCCCCCCTCACCGGCCACCAGCTGACCCCGTTCAAGGCGCTCTTCTCCCGCATCGAGTCCGCCAAGGTGGACGCCATGGTGGAAGCCTCCAAGGAAGACTTGGCCAAGGAGCAGAGCAAGAAGCCGGCCGGCCCCCTGGCGGATGACCCCATAAGCCCAACCATCTCTTATGAGGATTTCGCCAAGCTGGATCTGCGCGTCGCGCTCATCAAGAAGGCAGAAGCCGTGCCGGAGGCGGAGAAGCTGCTGAAACTGCAGCTGGATCTCGGTGGTGAGACCCGTCAGGTATTCGCCGGCATCAAGTCTGCCTACAACCCGGAAGATCTGGAAGGCAAGCTGACCGTGATGGTGGCCAACCTGGCGCCGCGCAAGATGCGCTTCGGCATGTCCGAGGGCATGGTGCTGGCCGCGGGCCCGGGGGGCAAGGATCTCTGGATCCTGGAGCCTCAGGAAGGCGCCCAGCCCGGCATGCGCGTCAAGTAAGCACGCCGTATCAGGATGCAAAAAGAGAGGCCGAGGCCTCTCTTTTTTATGGCTGCCTTTTTGTGTGGCCCTTCAGATATTGCCGGCGCAATCCTGATCATGGCCCTTGGCCGGACGCTCCATCGCCATCCTGAGCCCCACCAGCTCCGCCTGCTGGCAGTTGAGCTGCTGCAACTGGCACCCGATCGCTTCTTTCAGCTGTCGCCGCTGGCGACGCCTCTTGTCACTGCCCCCCTCGCGTCCCAGCTGCCTCTGCCACTGGCGGGCATCCTGCAACTGACCCAGCCTGGTCTGCCACTCCACCAGCATGGCCAGCCAGGCCGGATCCCCCTCCCCCTGTCCCAGCAAGAGCTCCACCCCGTAACGGGTCTGCTTGAGCACGAGGCGCAGCTTGTGCCACTGGCGCAGCTGCTCCTTGGGACTGCCTGACAGCCCATCGAGACCGGCCACCCCGTCCGCCAGGGAGAAGGCCAGCTGCATCTGATAGAGCGGCAAGGGGTTGAACGCCGCAGGCACCTGCCCGAGGCGCGTCAGCCAGCGATCGAGGCGCACCGCCAGCAGGGGGACGCGCAGCTTGCCACGCTTCGCCGGCTTGCCCCCGAAGCGCTCGGCATAGACCTGGGCATCCCGCAGGGCGGAGAGCCGGCTCGTCGCCCGCAGCAATCGCCGCTCCAGGCCGGGCTGATGGATGAGCGGTCGCCAGAGGGCGAGCAAGGCCAGCAGGCGCCGTGCGGCTATGCGATAACCGTGCACCTCCTCTACCCCGGCCTGAGCGCGCAGGGCCAGGGTGGCGGCGCCATACTGTTCGACAAGCAGCCGTGCCTGCTCGTGCCACGTCATCTGCGACATGCTCTCTCCTTATCCGCCGTCAGTTGGTATGAAAACCGCTGCCCGTGGGCGGTGATGCCCTGGCGTACTCCATCTTCTCGACGATGGCAGTCCTGGGGCCGTGTTCCAGCCAGCCCAGCATCATCTGCACCTGCTGCTCCGGCCCGGCGATAAGGATCTCCACGGAGCCATCCTCCAGGTTGTAGGCATGACCCCGCAGCCCTAGCTGCAGTGCCCGCTCCCGGGTGAAGTAGCGAAACCCCACCCCCTGCACCTGGCCCCAGACCCGGACGACAAACGATTGCTCTCCCATTTTCGGTACCTTTCCCTTAAGAAATTCCACCTCGGGGCGATAATAGGGACGACCCCCTTCCCCCTGCAGGACGCAATATCATTATGAAAGAAGTAAAATTCCGTTGGGTTGACCGTTATCTCATTCACCTCACTATCAGTGAAAAATTTCTCATCACCTTCTGGTGCCCCCTCCTGTTCATCGCCGCCCTCACCTGGTATCTGCTGGCGGATGGCCATGATCAGCAGATGCAAGTCAGGCTGGATCAGCTCAAGCAACGCGTCGAGACCACGGCGCAACTGGTGAGCCAGCAGCCGACCCTGACTCTGCCCGCCGAGCTGACCCTGAGCCCCACCGGCAGCCCGGGTCTGACTCAGCAGGGGGATCACTACAGCGTCAGTGCGAGCGCGGGGCAGGCCGGCTACGTCACCGGTTCCCTCGACGCCAGCCGTTACTCCATGTGGGAGGGTCAGGGCACCGCCCTCATCGTCATCGCCGTGCTGGCCGCCCTGCTGGCCCTCATCACCCACTACCTGATGACCTTCGTCTCCGGCGCCCTCTACTCCACCAACAAGGCGCTGCAGACGGTGGCGAACGGGGATCTCACCTTCCGCCTCAACTTCTTCCCGGTGCGGGACGAGTTCTCCGTCCTCGCGGGCAGCATCGACAAGTTCACCGATCGCCAGCACAAGATAGTGCAACTCGTTGACGAGTCCGCCGAGGCCCTGGCCATGGCCGCCGACGAGTTCCGCGAGCATGCCAGCGACGGGGAAGAGCTGGCCCGCACCCAGCGCCAACACATGGACTCCCTGGCCGCCGCCATGGAACAGATGTCTGCCGCCATCCGGGAAGTGGCCCGCAACGCCAACGACACCCTGCTGCAGACCCGCCAGTCCAGCGAGGAGGCCGCCAACGGCGCCGAGCGGGTGGCTCGCACCATCAGCGCCATCGGCACCCTGGCGGACGAGATTGGCAACGCCTCCGGCGCCGTGGAGCGGCTGACCCACAACGCCAACCGCATCAACGAGGTGGTGAGCGTCATCAACGCCATCTCCCAGCAGACCAACCTGCTGGCCCTCAATGCCGCCATCGAGGCGGCCCGGGCGGGCGAACAGGGTCGCGGCTTCGCCGTGGTGGCCGACGAGGTACGCACCCTCGCCAGCCGCACCCAGCAGGCCACGGTGGAGATCCAGCAGATGATCGAGGAGCTGCAGGCCGGCACCGGGGCGCTGAACGACATCATGGAGAAGACGGTCGGGCGCGCCGCCAGCAGCCAGCAGCTCATCACCGAGGTGGGCCAGGACATCGACAAGCTGAGCCATCACAGCGATGCAGTGCTGGAGATGAGCACCCAGATAGCGACCTCCAGCGAGGAGCAGAGCTCGGTCGCCGAGGAGATCAGCCGCAACCTGGATCGGGTGCGTCAGGAGGCCAACCGGGTCGAGGAGGCCGCCAGCGCCTCGGTCGCCGGTACCGCCGGCATCAAGACCACGGCCACCGAGCTGACCCAGGCCATGACGGGCCTGCGGATCTGACGCTTGTGAAACTGATTTGAGTGACACAACAAAAGGCCATCCAGCGGATGGCCTTTTTTATAGGGGCATGAATATCATCCCGAGTCAGAATTGATGTCATGGCCCAATAAGAAGGGACCCTAAGGCCCCTTCATCTCCGCATTCGGACTCACCCCGCCTTAGTGGCCGAAGGGCCACCAGGGTTTGTCGTTGTCCTGGATCTCGATGCGGCTTTGCGGCAAGGTCCCGGCTTGCGCCCCCTGCAAGCGTTGCAGGCTGACCCCGAACTGCTCGGTGGGCTCGACGAACCAGTCGTCGATGATCAGCACCTTGATGGACTTGACCCCACCCTCACCGGCGGCCCAGCTCACGGACTGACCGAACCAGGGCAGGAAGTCCAGCCCCCAGCGGGCCGTACCACTGTCCAGCCCCAGTTGGGCACGGGCCGGCTTGCTCAGATCGCCGCTGCGCACCAACGGGATCTCCGCCAGCCACTGCCCCTCGCTCACCTTGATCACAGCGCTCTGCAACGAGATGGTGGAGGGAGCCAGCTTGTCCTTGATGGTCACCAGGGTCTGGGACTGGGCCCCCAGGCTAGCCCCGCTCGCGTCGTGCAATACCAGGGTGAAGGTCTCGTCCCCCTCGTTTTTCGTATCGCTGAACGTCGGGATCTGCAGGGTCTTGTCCTGCTCGTCCCCATCCTCCCAGTTCAGGGTGCCGCTCAAGGGGGCCAGATCCTGGCTATCGGCGCTGCCATACTGCACGCTCCAGCTGACGCGGGCGGCGCCACGGCTGCCGCCCTTGCGCTGCACCGCCAGAGCCAGGGTGCTGCCCTCCTCCACATTCGCAGCGCTCACGCTCAGACCAAGCTCACCGGTAGGCGGCAAGGGATACTGGATGGCTACCAGCACGGGATCGTGATCGGAGGCGCTGAACGGCCCCTCAGATTTGCCAAGCTGCCCCGAGTATTTCTTGCCGTACTCGAAGAAGTTGCTCTCCGCCGAGTTGATGTGCCAATCCTCGATGCCGACGACCTTCTTCGCGAGGCTGGGGTTCGCCAGGGCGTGATCCAGATTGCCGAGCTCCCCCTCATAGCTGTAGGAGTAGGTATCCGTGCCGTGGAACTGGGTGTTGAGGTTGATAAGCCCTGCCCCCTTGCCCACAGCGCTGGCCTGCTCCTCATAAGGCTGACCCGCCAGCTGGGTGAAGGCGGCACTCATGATCTGGCGGCTCTGGGCGGCCGGATCATAATCCGTCAACACCCGCACCGGATCTTCCAACCCGTAGGCGTTGAGATCGCCTATCACCAGCAGATCCCCCGGCTCCTGCTTGAGCCGCTCCCCCAGCACGTTGGCGGCGGAGACCCGCAGGGCGTTGCAGTGACCCTGCCCATCCAGGGGATCGGCGGTCCCATAGTCGGGGTAATCCTCATAACAGGCCGAGCCCTTGGATTTGAGGTGATTGACCACCAGGGTCAGAGGCGCATCCCCCTTGGGCGAGCTGAAGCGCTGCAGCAGGGAGTCGCGCATGCCCTGGCGTATGCTGACCGGCTTGCCCGCACCGTCGACGGTCTCGGCCACCTGCACCGGCAGCGGGATGAGCTGGGCGACCCCCTCCAGACTGACCTTTGCGGGCTTGTAGATGAGCCCGACCGTGATGGCGTCCGTGCCCATGGGCTGATCATCGGGGGAGTGAACGAAGGCGTAGTGACCCTGCTCATCCGGCAGGGCAGCGTTGAGGGCCCCCACCAAGTTCGCGATGGCGGAGTTGTCGCCGTAGCCGTTGTTCTCTATCTCCATCAGCCCGACCACATCCGCGTTGAGGCGGGTGATGGCGCTGACGATCTTGGTGCGCTGCAGCTCGAACTCCCCTACGGTCAGGGCGCCCCGGTTGCTGCCCGTGGGGTTGGCATCCCCCCCCACCACGGTCGTGAAGAAGTTCAGCACGTTGAAGCTCGCCACCCGCAGATCCCCCGCCGTGGCGAGCTCAGGGGTCTCGACCCTGTCCCAGCCGCTGTGATCCACGTCCGCCGGGCTTATCTTGTTGTCCGCCACCAGGCGGTAGAAGTCGTAGGAGTAGCCGATGGCCCCCTCCAGGTTGCTCAGGCGATCGCCGATGCGCAGATACCCCTGCTCGGCATCGAAGGCGGGATACCAGGGCAGCACGCCGTCCGGCGCCTTGGCATCCGTCTCCACCACCAGCTGATTCACCCGGTTACGTTCGGCCCACTGGCTCGCCTCCGTGCTCATGGCCGGGAACTTCTGGGTCGACTTGATGAGGGGCGCCCCGTAAGCCAGCACCAGGTTGTTGCGCTTGCCGTCGTAATCGAAGCTGAAGTTGCGGGTCACCACCAGACTGGAGGCCGGCACCAGCCGCACCCGCATCCCCTCGTGGCGCTCCAGCAGGGTCGTCAGACTCTCACCCGCCACCGGCACCAGATCCACCGCCGGCACCAGACCCACCATGGGTTGGGTCACCGTCATCTCATCGGCGCTGAGCTGGGTCTGGTTGTAATACTCCTTCACCTTGCCCGAGACACATACCTCGGCGCCGGGCACCAGGGCGGCGTTGGTCTGATTGCTCTGCACGAAGAGGCCATCCGAGCTCGCCGGATCCCCGTCCCCCTGCAGGTCCTGAATGAAGAAGCCCTTGTAGAGGCCGCCCACCACCTGGGTCACCACGCCGCGGGTGGCATAGGCCGTCTCGGATTCAAACTTGCCGGCCGGCACCAGGGGGCTGCGATCGCCGCTGCCCTGAATGGCCGGCACTGGGATGAGGCTGTCCACCGGGCAGACGAAGGCCGGCGGCTGGCTGCCATCGCAGTTATCCTCGCCGCTGCAGCCAAGCCCGGCCGCCTCGTCACGGGCAAGGCCCAGGTATTCGGCGGCGGGATCGAAGGATGCCGTGGCATCGCTGCGCCCTATATTGACGCTGGCCTTGCGCCTGAGCGTCATGTCCAGGGTCGAGACGGCGCCTGAAACCCAGGCCGTCCCGGGATCCACCCCAATCTGGCCCAGGCTGTCGACTATCTCGTCCCCCCGATAGAGCACCAGCCCATCGTCGCCGTTGAACACCAGGTTGCCGCTGGTCAGGTTGGCCTTGGCCAGGGTGGCGGGCAGCGCCGAGGGGTGCGCCAACACCAGGCTGGCGCCGGGGGCCAGGGTCCCTTGCAGGGCCAGACTGTTGGTGGGGCCGGCCGCCAGGGTACGGCCATTGGCATAGAGGGCTAGCCGGTATGGGGTGAGATCCAGCGCGCTGTTGCCCAAGTTGCTCAGCTCCAGCGCCTTGTTGTTGCCAGAGCCTTCCAGGTATTCGGTGATGAGCAGCTGAGCCTGGGCCTGACCGGACAGCGCCAAGGCGACCGAGAGGGCCAGCAGGGAATGTCTTCCTGACATCGTGGTTATTCCTTCTTGATTATGTTGCCAGTTGAATCGCGATCGGGTGATCGCTGCACCTTGTGATGACGCCGTAAAAAGAGTCATACGGCGCACATACTCTGCCCGTTTTTTCTTGAGGGCACAGCGAGCTGGCTAACAATTGCAGAACTTTGTTGCCGGCAAGTGACAGGTTCTGGCGAGCATTGAGGCGCATGCTTGACCAATTTACGCAGGGCGCTGACCCCGGGAACCATGGCTAATGTACTGCCTCTGCGACAAGGCTGGCGTAAACCCAGTGTTGCCACTAAAATACGCCCCCTCTCATTCCTGGCATCGGTAACATCCCATGAGCGCTTCCATCTATCTCGTCAAAGGCCGCGAAAAGTCCCTGCTGCGCCGTCACCCCTGGATCTTCTCCAAGGGGATCGACAAGGTGCAGGGCAACCCCATCGATGGCGACACCGTCGAGATCTATTCCAACGATGGCAAGTGGCTCGCCCGCGGCGCCTGGTCCGGCAGCTCCCAGATCCGTGCCCGGGTCTGGACCTTCGACAAGGACGAGACCGTCGATCTGGACTTCTTTATCCGTCGCCTCAAGTACGCCCAGGAGTCCCGTGATCCCCTGATCAAGCGCCAGGGCCTCACCGGCTATCGCCTCTGCGCCGCCGAGTCCGACGGTCTGCCGGGCCTGACCATAGACCGCTACGCCGATTTCCTGGTGTGCCAAATCCTCTCCGCCGGCGCCGAGTTCCAGCGTGAGCTCATCACCCAGGCCCTGCGCACCCTCTACCCCGAGTGCAGCATCTATGAGCGCTCCGACGTAGCGGTGCGCAAGAAGGAGGGGCTGAAGGAGCGCACCGGCGTCATCTATGGCGAGACCCCGACCGATCCCGTGGTGATCGAGGAGAACGGCGGCGTCAAGATCCTGGTGGACATTCGCAACGGTCACAAGACGGGTTTCTACCTGGATCAGCGGGACAACCGCCAGGCGGCGGCGAAATACACCGAAGGCAAGCGGGTGCTCAACTGCTTCTGCTACACCGGCGGTTTCGGCGTCTATGCCCTCAAGGGCGGCGCCAAGGAAGTCGTCAACGTGGATCTCTCCCAGAACGCCCTGGACATCGCCCGCCAGAACGCCGAGCTGAACGGTCTGGACACCGCCAACACCCAGTTCGTGCGTCACGACGTGTTCAAGCTGCTGCGGGAATACCGCGAGAAGGGCGAGAAGTTCGACGTCATCGTGCTGGATCCGCCGAAGTTTGCCGAGAGCAAGGCCCAGCTGCTGGGCGCCTGCCGTGGCTACAAGGACATCAACATGCTGGCGTTCCAGCTGTTGGCGCCGGGCGGCGTGCTCTTGACCTACTCCTGCTCCGGCCTGATGGAGCAGAGCCTGTTCCAGAAGATCGTGGCGGATGCGGCGCTCGACGCCGGTCGCGATGCCCAGATCCTGGAGCTCCTGTCCCAGGCGTCCGATCACCCCATCGGCACCGCCTACCCGGAAGGCTTCTACCTCAAGGGGTTGGTGGTGCGCGCCCGCTGATCTACGCCTGATCAATTAAGGCATCAACACCCTGATCAAACAGGCCCGCAATTCATGCGGGCCTGTTTTTTTATGCACCCACCCTCTCCCGCCCTCACGCACATCACATCCCTCCAGCCCTGCCTGTTTTTTCTTCATCAATGCATATTTATGATAAAAATCACATCCATATGACTCTCTTTTGCGTACTGTGATCCCGCCTGCGACCGCCATGAGTCGAGGCTGCGGGCCCAAGGGGTCTGCAAAACAACAAAAACGATGTCAGGCCAAGCTGAACATCACAAGGGTCCCACATGAATCAATCATTGCCGCTGTTAACGTCGCTGCGGGGCATTGCTGCCCTGATGGTGGTGCTGTTCCACGCCAGGCTACTGCTGTTTCCCCAGTGGAAGGAGCCCATCGCCGAGGTGACACAACTCATCGAGAACGGCTACCTCTGGGTCGATCTCTTCTTCATTTTGAGCGGACTGGTGCTGGCCCACGTCTATGGGCAGGCCTGCGCTGGCCCTAATCGCACCATCGGCTATGGCCGCTTTCTCTGGCTGCGGTTGACCCGGGTCTACCCCCTCTATCTGCTCACCCTGTTGCTGCTGGTCGGCTGGGAGCTCTACAAGGCCCAGCATCAGATAGGCTTCTTTGCAGGTCCGCTGTTCAAGATGTGGGAGTGGGAGGGCATGCCGCCTTTTGGCTCCCCCTTCACCCCGGTGGAGGCCCTGCCGAGCGCCCTCTTGCTGCTGCAGGTGGTGACGGATCATGGCCTGACCTGGAACTTCGCCGCCTGGTCCCTGAGCGTGGAGTGGATAAGCTACCTGCTGTTCCCACTGCTCATCCCACTCGCCCTCACCCACAGCCGCTGGAGCCATCTCGCCCCGCTGCTGGCCTTCACTGTGCTGGCGTTTATCGTTCACCGCCAGGGCACCCTGGATGTCACCAGCGGTGTGCTGGCGGTGGGACGAGGGGTGAGCGAATTCGTGCTCGGCCTCTGGCTACTGCCCAGGGTCAAGGCGAGCCGGCAGCTGCCCATGATGAGGCAGGATCTGCCGCTCTTGCTGGCCTTTGCCCTGCCCTGGGTGCTGCTGCAATTCACCATGACGGCGCCATTGACCCTGCTGCTGATTGGCGCCTATGTGCTGCTGATCTGGATTGCCGCAGCCCAAGGCGAGCGCCAAAGCCCGCTGCTGCGCCTGCTCGACAATAGAATCACCAACTGGCTCGGGGATCTCTCCTACTCCCTCTACCTCTGGCACGTTCTGGTGCTGCTCACGGGCATAGAGCTCATCCATCATCTGGCCCCCGGCCTCACCGACTGGTGGTATGCCCAGACCAACCCGCTGCTGGGGTTGCTCGCGACCCTCACTATGCTGACCCTGCTGCTCGGCATTTCCTGGCTGAGCTACATCGGGTTTGAGCGGCCTATGCAGCGCAAGCTGCGCCGCTGGCAGGGCATCAAGCGACCGTGGCCAAGGCCAGTGAAGCAAGAGGAATAAACCGGCGTCACCGCGCCTTCCAGCGCCATAAAACAGGCCCGCAATCCATGCGGGCCTGTTTCTTATTGAGGCTTTGAGCCTCAGTCCCGCTGAGGCGCCCCCAGGGGGAAGTAGTGGCGATAGGGTCTCGCCTCGTCCACCACCCGGGCGACGCTGGGGTGGGCCAGCAGCCGGGCGCGATAGGCTCTAAGCACGGCGCAGGCGGGCGGGATCTCGTGGGCCCAGTCCGCGTAGAAGAGGGAGGGCGCGGCGGCGCAATCGGCCAGGGTGAAGTGCTCCCCCGCCGCCCACTCTCGTCCGGCGAGGTACTTGTCCAGCCAGGGGTAGATCTTGTCCAGCACAGCCTTCGCCTCGGTGACCCCGAAACCGTCGCGCTCGGGGGCCGGACGCAGCCTGTCCAGAACCACCTTCTGCATGGGGGTCATCACATAGTTGTCGAACAGGCGGTCCAGCATGTGGGCCTCAATGCCCGACTCCCCGGTGGGTACCAGGGTGCTGGGGCCCGGGTGCTGCAGCTGCAGGTACTCGATGATGGTGCTACTCTCCAGCAGGGTGCGCCCCTCATCCACCAGCACGGGGAAGCGCTTGAGGGGCCAGAGGCCGGCGAGCTCGGCCTTCACCGTGGGGGACTCCAGGTTGTGGTACTCGAACGACAGGGCGTTCTCGTAGAGGGCGATCAGCACCTTCTGGCTGTAGGACGAGAAGGGATGGGCATAGAGTTTCATATCACCGGATCCTTATGTGTCATTGCATTTATCCAATAAACAGTGCGTGTCATTCATAAAATCCAACCAAGACAGCGAAATATGTCACCAATGGCAGATTCTGTGTTTATCCCTGCTCCTTGAAGGCGAGCACCATGACGCCCCCGGCGATGAGGGCGATGCCGCACCATTCCCGCAGGGAGGGGCGTTCTCCCAGAAACAGGACGGCGAAGATCACCACCAACACCAGGCTGAACTTGTCGATGGGGGCCACCTGGGCGGCGTCACCTAGCTGCAGGGCGCGAAAATAACAGAGCCAGGAGGCCCCGGTGGCCAGCCCGGAGAGGCCGAGGAAGAGCCAGCTGTGGCCGGAGAGCGCCAGGGGATTGCTCCACTGACGAGTGGTGGTCACATAGAGGCAGAGCAGCAGGAAGATGATGGCGGTGCGGATCAGGGTCGCCAGATCCGCGTTGATCTGCGCCACCCCGAGCTTGGCAAAGATGGCGGTCAGGGCGGCGAACAGAGCCGACAGCAGGGCCCAGCCAAACCAGTTCAGGGTCGAAAAAAACGAGTTGCTCATGATCTTGCCTTGCAACACGGGGGTGAGCTAGTTGTAGCAGAGCCTGGGGAGGACGGGATCCTGTCCATCAATGGATGCAGGCACTCCGCCCGGTCTGCCCTCCTCCACTTCTTGCCCCGAGCGTCACCGCCCTCTTCGCTTCAGGTTCCACCTCAATTGCGAATCGGATCCCTCACCCTCTTTGTGGCATAATGCCCCGTCCCGTGGCCTTGGGTGGCACGGTCTGGGGCCAGTCCCCACGCGGCGCGCTCCGTCAGCTCGCCCCGCCACCCAGGCTCACCCGTTTTCTGCGATTATCCGCAATGCGATGACCGCACCCATATCGAACCGCTTCATGCGAGCTTGAACCAAGAGGGGTCAGTATGTCTTCCATTCGTCTCACCCAATACAGCCACGGCGCTGGCTGCGGCTGCAAAATCTCCCCCAAGGTGCTCGACACCATCCTCAAGAGCCAGATCCCGGGATTTGACGACCCGACCCTCATCGTCGGCAACAGCAGCAAGGATGACGCCGCCGTGGTGGATATCGGCAACGGCCAGGGCATCGTCTCCACCACCGACTTCTTCATGCCCATCGTCGACGATCCCTTCACCTTCGGTCGCATCGCCGCCACCAACGCCATCAGCGACATCTACGCCATGGGGGGCAAACCCATCGTCGCCATCGCCATTCTGGGCTGGCCCATCAATACGCTCGCGCCGGAAGTGGCCCAGCAGGTGATCGACGGTGGCCGCCAGGTGTGCCACGAGGCTGGGATCTCCCTGGCCGGTGGTCACAGCATCGACGCCCCCGAGCCCATCTTCGGCCTGGCGGTGACCGGCATAGTGCCGCTCGATGCCATCAAGCAGAACGACACCGCCAAGGCGGGGGATGTGCTCTACCTGACCAAGCCGCTGGGCATCGGCATCCTCACCACGGCCCAGAAGAAGGGCAAGCTCAAGCCCGAGCACGAGCAGCTGGCCCCCGAGGCCATGTGTACCCTCAACAAGATTGGCCAGCGCTTCGCCACGCTCCAAGGCGTGCACGCCATGACGGACGTCACCGGCTTTGGTCTCGCCGGCCACCTGCTGGAGATGTGCGAAGGCTCCCAGCTCTCTGCCCGCCTCGAGTTCAATGCCCTGCCGCTCTTGCCCGAGGTGGATCACTACCTCGCCGAGGGTTGTGTCCCCGGCGGCACCCTGCGCAACCACGACTCCTACGGCCACAAGCTCGACGCCATGGACGATCGCACCCGCAACATCCTGTGCGATCCCCAGACCAGCGGTGGCCTGCTGGTGGCGGTCGGCAAGGAGAGCGAGGCCGAGCTGCTGAGCATTGCCCGCGAGGCCGGTCTCTCCCTCTCCCCCATCGGGGTGATGAAGCCTCTCGTGGGTGCACGCTTTATCGAGGTCATCCAATGAGTGAATTGCCCCAGGCGACGGATCTGGCCCGGATATTCCTGGAAGATGTGCCGCTCATCGATCTGCGCGCCCCCATCGAGTTCAACGAGGGGGCCTTCCCCCATGCCGTCAACCTGCCGCTGATGACGGATGAGGAGCGCGCCCAGGTGGGTACCTGCTTCAAGCAGCAGGGCCAGGCCGCAGCCATCGCGCTGGGTCATCAGCTGGTGGGTGGAGATGTGCGGGCCCAGCGCCTGGAGGGCTGGCTGGCCCAGTTGCGCCAGCAGCCCGACACCCTGCTCTACTGCTTTCGGGGCGGCCTGCGCTCCCAGACGGTGCAGCAGTGGCTGGCGGATGCCGGCGTCACCCGCCCTCGGGTGGCCGGTGGCTACAAGGAGCTGCGCCGCTTCCTCATGGATACTCAAGACAAAGCCTCGGCCGAGTGTCACTGGACCGTGCTGACCGGCATGACGGGCTCCGGCAAGACCCACATGCTGGGGCAAGTTGCCCAGGCGGTGGATCTGGAGGGGCACGCTCACCACAGGGGCTCCTCCTTCGGCCAGCTGCCGGGTGGCCAGCCCAGCAACATCAACTTCGAGAACAGGCTCGCCATCGAGCTGCTCAAGCGCCGCCACCTCGGAGAATCCGCCTTCGTGGTGGAGGACGAGAGCCGCCTCATCGGTCGCTGCGCCCTGCCGCTGAACCTCTATGAGGCCATGTGCCAGGCACCGCTGGTGGTGGTGGACGTGCCACAAGAGGAGCGCGCCGAGCAGATCCGGGCCGATTACGTCGAGGATCTCTGGTTGCGCTATCGGGAAATGTACGGCGCCGAGGAAGGCTGGCCGCTGTTTGCCGCCTACCTGACCGATGCCCTGGCGCGCCTCAAGCGCCGCCTCGGGGACAAGGATCACCGGGAGCTGGATGCCCTGATGCAGGCAGCCCTCGCCGAGCAGGCCAATAGCGGCGACACCGAGCCGCATCTGGCATGGATCCGCCTCTTGCTGACCCGCTACTACGACCCCATGTACCTCTATCAACTCGACAACAAGCGAGAGCGGATCCGCTTCCGGGGTGATAAGGCGGCATGCCTCGCCTACTTTGCCGAGCAACACGCCAATCAGAAGAGTTCGACATGCTGAAATTTGAAATCATTCCTGTCACCCCCTTTGCCCAGAACTGCTCCCTCATCTGGTGTGACGAGACCCGTCAGGCGGCGTTGATAGACCCGGGCGGCGAGGCCGACAGGCTGCTGGCTGCCATCGCCAAACATGGGCTGACGCTCGCCAAGATCCTGCTGACCCACGGTCATCTGGATCACGTGGGAGCCGCCGACCAGCTGCGCAAGCAGACCGGCGTGCCCATCACAGGGCCCCACCAGGAAGACGCCTTCTGGCTCGACATGCTGCCCCGGCAGAGCCAGATGTTCGGCTTCCCCCACACCCCGGCCTTCACCCCGGACGCCTGGTTGGCAGAGGGAGACAAGGTGGCGCTCGGCAACTGCGAGCTGGAGGTCTATTTCTGCCCGGGCCATACCCCGGGTCACGTGATCCTGCTGAGCCAGGCCGAACGCCTCGCCTGGGTCGGTGACGTGCTCTTCGCCGGCGGCATCGGCCGTACCGACTTCCCCCGCGGCGATCACGCCACTCTCATTCGCTCGATCACCGAGACCCTGCTGCCTCTCGGGGATGACATCGTCTTCATCCCGGGCCACGGCCCCAGCTCCACCTTCGGCCACGAGCGGGTTAGCAACCCCTACCTCAGCCAGCCTGCCTGGTAGCCGCACATCCCAAAGAGAAGGGCGACCCCAGGGTCGCCCTTCTTCTAGATCCACACCCTGGCCCAAACGCCAGAATGCAAAAAGCCACTCCGAGGAGTGGCTCTTCATTCAACCGGACTGACGCAATTAGATGCGTACGAAGTCCAGGTGAACCAGCTTATAGCGAACCGGGTGACGCTGGATAGCCTTCACGTTCACTTTAACTTCTTCGCCGTTGATGACCAGGGTCAGCTCGGAGGAGTAGAACTCCGGCTTCTCTTGGGCCAGGATCAGCTTTTTGTGGTCCAGGGTAACGGACACGGCTTCTTTGCCTGCACCGTAAACGATGGCAGGAACTTGGTCAGCATGACGCAGGCGGCGGCTCGCACCTTTCCCCAGGTCAGAACGGACTTCAGCTTGGAATACGAAAGACATAGTAGTTATCTCTTTTAAGATGAATGTATGGTGTTGACTGCGACCGGTCAGCACCTCGCAAAACGAGCGCGAATACTAGCATGGGGCCTTGGTGGATACAAGCCGCCGGGGTGCTCTTCGCCGTATTCCCTCTTGGCTCATGGCTGGCCGATGCCGTGCAAAGGCCGCCATCCCCTCAGTGCCCCTGCTCCAGACGGGCAAATTGCTGCTGACGCTGGGCCGGGCTCATGGCATCGAACCGGGCCAGGGTCTCGGCCCGCGGGCAGTAGAGGCGCTGGCCCGTCCTGACCCGGATCCCCGCCCCCATGCTGGATCGGTTCTCCTCCACCAGCGCCAGCAGGTAGCTGTAGGTATCCGTCCCCCTGCTCCCCTGGGAGACCAGCTCACTCGCGATGCGCCAGAGGGTCTCCCCCGCCGCTACCCGATGACAAGGCTGAGAGCCTCCGGCCGCGGGAGCCGACAGGGTCAGCGTGGCTTCCCCGCCTTGCTCAGGGACACTCATGGGGCGAGAGGCCAACTGGGTGGCGCCCTCAAGGGAGGGGCCATACCCCAGATTGGCCAGCAGAGGCTCTCCCGCCTGCCGGCGCACAGCGCCCCGGGTGGGCAAGGAGAACTCGGCGATAAAGGGCTGCATCCCGGGCTCAATCTCCGTGGCCACCGCCTGCACAGGCGTGCTCCCCTGATGGGGGGAGACTCCGTAGGCCATCTCGTCGATACGCTTGAGGCGCGCCAGATAGGCCTTGGAGAGCTGGGCCTCTCCCTCGAACAAGTCGAAAGGGGGCACCAGGCGAGCGGGGAAGAGGATCTGCCAGCGGCCATTTTTCTTCTTCTGCTCCAGCGGCGGGAACTGATTGCCCCGCCAGGCCACGAAGATGGGCGGCACGGCGCGGTGCGCCGGATAGTACTCCGGATTGAGCTGCACCCAGGTCTGCTCCGCGATGGGTTGATAGCCGCTGATATTGACCAGCGCGGCCCCTAACCAGATCCCCCACATAGTTGCGCCTCCCCGTCTCTTCTTGTTCGCGCCCTGCCCCTGACTCTTCCTGTCACCCCATCACACAATGATTCAGGAAAACAGATAGATAGCAGCTTAGCACTGGGCAATCGCATTGAGCACCCGTTTATCGGAAACCGGATAGGGGGTGCCCAGTTGCTGGGCGAAGAAGGAGACCCGCAGCTCCTCTATCATCCAGCGAATGTTGGCCACCTCGGTCGGGATCAGCTGGGATTTCGGGATCTTGGCGAGCAGCGCCTTGTATTCGGACTCCACGCTCTGCACCTTCAGCATGTAGACCCGATCCCGGTTCGGATCGATGGCCAGTTTCTCGAGGCGCCGCTCGATGGCACGCAGGTATCGCAGCAAGTCCGGCAGCCGCTGCCAGCCGGTCTCGGTGACGAATCCCTTGTGGATGAGCTTGTCCAGCTGCAGCTGGATGTCGGACATGGCAAAGGCCGTGTCGAGCTGCATCTTGCCCTTGAGCCGCTTCTTGATCTCGTGGGACAGGGTCAGCACGGCCTCCACCTGCTTGGCCACCTCCACCACGGCATCGTTCAATTCGGCGCGCACGAACTCCTTGAGGGCCTCGAAGCCCGCCTCGTCCCAGGCCAGGCCGCCGTGCTGCTCGATGAGCTTGTCGCAGCCGCAGGCGATGCAGTCATCGATGAGATCGGCCACCTTGCCGAAGGGATTGAAGTAGAGGCCGAGCTTGGCCTTGTTCGGCAGCTTCTCCTGCAGGTACTTGATGGGAGACGGCACCCCCAGCAGCACCAGCCGCCGTTGGCCCGCCCACATCAGCTGCTGCTGTACCACAGGGCTCTCCACCAGCTGGATAGAGACCGAATCCTTCTGATCCACCAGGGCCGGATAGGCTTTGACCTCGAAGCCGGCCCGCTTCTGGCTGTACTCCTTCGGCAACTCGCCGAAGCTCCACAGGGTCAGGCCGGACTGCTCGATGTCATCGTCCGCCACCTGGGACAGGGTCTCCTGCACCCGGCCGCGCAGGGATTCTTTCAGCGCCTCCAGATCCTTGCCTTCAGCCACCTTCTTCTGTTTGTCGTCCACGACCCTGAAGGTAAGTTTCAGGTGATCGGGCACCGCAGCCCAGTCCCAGGACTCGCGGGGCACTGTGACCCCCGTCATGCGGCGCAGCTGGCGCTCCATCTCGTCCAGCAGCGGCCCCTGCTCGGGGCTGATGCTGGCGAGCAGGGCGTCGGCGTAGTTCGGCGCCGGCACGAAGTTCTTGCGCATGGGCTTGGGCATGGACTTGATGAGGGCCACCAGCAGCTCGTGACGCAGCCCGGGGATCAGCCACTCGAACCCCTTCACTTCCACCTGGTTGAGCAGGGGCAGCGGGATATGCAGGGTGACGCCGTCCGCCGCCTCCCCCGGTTCGAACTGGTAGCTCAGTTTCAGCTTGAGGCGCCCCTGCTGCCAGACGTTCGGGTAGTCGAGATCGCTGATGTGGGCCGCATCCCCCTTCATCAGCATCTCTTTCTCGAAGTTGAGCAGCTCGGGAGCCCGCTTCTGCGCCTCCTTCCACCACTTGTCGAAGTGGCGGGTGGAGATGATCTCCTCCGGCAGGCGGGCATCGTAGAAGCGGAACAGATCCTCGTCGTCCACCAGGATGTCGCGCCGGCGCGACTTGTGCTCCAGCGCCTCCACCTCCGCCAACAGCTTTCTGTTCTCGGCGAAGAAGCGGTGACGGGTCTCGAAGTCCCCCTCCACCAGGGCGCGGCGGATGAAGAGCTCGCGGCACTGGGCGGGATCGATGCGGCTGAAGTTGATGAGGCGCTCGTTGACCAGGGTCAGGCCGTAGAGGGTCACCTTCTCCTTGGCCATGACGGCCCCATTTTTCTTCGACCAGTGAGGGTCGCTGTGGTGCAGCTTGATGAGATGCCCCGCCAGCGGCTCCACCCACTCGGGTTCAATCTTGCCGTTGATGCGGGCGTAGAGGCGCGAGGTCTCCACCAGTTCGGCAGCCATCACCCACTTGGGCGGCTTCTTGAACAGGCCGGAGGCTGGGAACAGGTGGAAACGGCCGTTGCGGGCGCCGAGGAACTCGGGCTTCTCCAGATCCTTGTTGCCGATATGGCTGAGCAGCCCCGTCAGCAGGGCGCAGTGCACCGTCTTGAAGTCAGCGGGTTCCACATTGGTCTTGAAGCCGAGCTCCTTCACCGTCTGGCGCAGCTGGAAGTGGATGTCCTGCCACTCGCGCACCCGCAGGTAGGAGAGGAACTCCTTCTGGCACAGGCGGCGGAACGGGTTGCTGCCGAGCTGATCCTGCTGCTCTTTCAGGTAATTCCAGAGGTTCACGAAGGCGAGGAAGTCGGAGTCCTTGTCTTCGAAGCGCCTGTGCTGCTCGTCGGCGGCCTGCTTCTTCTCCATGGGGCGCTCGCGGGGATCCTGGATGCTCAGACCCGCGGTGATCACCATGACTTCGCTGAGACACCCGGTTTGCGCCGCCGTGATCACCATCTTCGCGAGCCGCGGATCGAGGGGGATGCGCGACAGCTGGCGACCTGTCTCGGTGAGCTGCAGCTTCTCTTCCAGCTCCCGCCCGTTCAGATGGCGGGCAGGCAGCTCCTTCACCGCCTCCAATTCTTTCAGCAGGGTCAGGCCGTCCTTGATGTGGCGGGACTCCGGCGGCTCGACGAAGGGGAAGGCCTCCATGTTGCCGAGCCCCAGCGCCAGCATCTGCAGGATGACGGAGGCCAGGTTGGTGCGCAGGATCTCGGGATCGGTGAAGGCTGGGCGATTGTTGAAGTCCTCCTCCGAGTAGAGACGAATACAGATACCGTCCGCCACCCGGCCGCAGCGCCCCTTGCGCTGGTTCGCGCTCGCCTGGGAGACCGGCTCGATGGGCAGGCGCTGCACCTTGGTGCGCCAGGAGTAGCGGCTGATGCGGGCGGTGCCCGGATCGATGACGTAACGGATGCCCGGCACGGTAAGGGAAGTCTCCGCCACGTTGGTGGCGAGCACGATGCGCCGCCCCGCGTGTTGCTGGAATACCTTGTTCTGCTCGGCGTTGGAGAGGCGGGCGTAGAGCGGCAGCACCTCGGTGTCCCGCAGGTTCAGCTTGCGCAGGGCGTCGGCGGTGTCGCGGATCTCCCGCTCCCCATTCATGAAGATAAGGATGTCGCCTAGCCCTTCCCGGGCCAGCTCTTCGACGGCGTCGAAGATCCCCTGCAGTTCGTCGCGATCCCCTTCTCCCTCCATCAGCGGGCGATAGCGTACCTCCACCGGGTAGGTACGGCCGGAAACCTCGATGACAGGCGCCTGATTGAAGTGGCGGGAGAAGCGCTGGGGGTCGATGGTGGCCGAGGTGATGATCACCTTGAGATCCGGCCGCCTCGGCAACAGCTGCTTGAGGTAGCCGAGGATGAAGTCGATGTTGAGGCTGCGCTCGTGGGCCTCATCGATGATGATGGTGTCGTACTGGGTCAACAGGCGGTCGTTCTGGATCTCCGCCAGCAGGATCCCGTCCGTCATCAGCTTGATGTGGGTCTGCTCGCTCACCTGATCCGTGAAGCGCACCTTGTAGCCCACGAATTGGCCGAGCTCGGACTCCATCTCCTCGGCGATGCGGGCCGCCACGGTACGGGCCGCCAGACGGCGCGGCTGGGTGTGGCCGATATAGCCCTTCACCCCGCGTCCGAGTGCGAGACAGATCTTCGGGATCTGGGTGGTCTTGCCGGAGCCGGTTTCCCCCGCGATGATCACCACCTGGTGTTCGCTGATGGCTTTCGCGATCTCCGCCTGCTTCTGGCTGACCGGCAGGTTGTCCGGATAGGTGACTTTTGGCACGCCGGCCAGGCGAGACCGGTAGCGCGCCTCGGCCACCTCCAGATCCGCAGCTATGGTCGCCAAGACGGCGGCCTGTTTGGCCTCTGGCAGCTTCTTGACCCCGTGCAGACGGCTGGAGAGACGGCGGGCGTCGAGATTCATGCAGGCGGACAAGCGGCGACGCAGCGCCTCGAGAGAGAGAGACAAGGTACTGATTCCTTATGAGAAGCCCGCAAGGGGCCAATGCGATAGCTGGGGCAGATCCTAAAGAGCGGGGGGGAGCGGTGCAAGCCTTAAAGCAGTCCCTCCCAGGCGAAGGCATTCAGATGACATAAAAAAGAGCAGGCACCCTGCCTGCTCCCGTTTCTTATTAACCACCAGGGCTCATACCCTGGCCTGGCGCACGAAGCAGGTGCCGAGCTGGGCATGGATGGCCTGCATCACGTTGTGACGGCTGATGACTCCAAGCAGCCGTCCCCCCTCCACCACCGGGTAGATCTTGGGTTTTTGCCCCATCATCATCTCCGCCAACTCCAGAATGCTGGTGTCGGGGTCGACCGCCAGCACCTCCTTGCGCATCACATCCCTGACCTGAGCCACCTGCTCGCAGTGATAGGCCTCTTTGAGCATGACGGCGATGCAATCCTGCTCCGATACCCAGCCGATCAGATGGCCCTGGGGATCCACCACAGGACCGCCGAGCTGATGGCTGTTGAGAAACTTGGTGACGGCGGCCTGTACCATCATGTCTGCGCTGAACGTGATGGGCCGGGTCTGCATATAATCCTTCGCCTTGAGTGATTCCATGACGCTTCCCCCAACAGGCCTCCCGGGCGGGAGGCGCGAGCCGGGCGGGATGTCCGGCTCACCCCAAGCATAGCCCGCCGGGCCTCAGGAGATGGACTGCAGCAGCAGCAAGAGCTCGTTCTGACTGTGGCAGTCTGTCTTCTTGAAGACCCCCTTCAGGGTGGATCGCACCGTCTCCACCTTGACCCCGCGCAGCTCGGCAATGTCGTTGCTGCTGTAGCCCTTGCTCATCAACACCAGCAACTCCTTCTCGCCGATGGTGAGGGGATAGAGGCTCGCCAGGGCCTCGATGTCCGGGTTGAAGGCGTGCTCGGGGTCGCGCAGCACCACTTCCACGTAACGCTCGAAGCGGTTGAGACCACTCATCAGGGTGCATTGCACCAGCAGCGGTCTTAAATCCGCCTGACGGGGAATAGACATATAAGCGCTGGCCCCCGGCAGCAAATAGGCGAAGCCGTTCAATATCTCCTTGAACTGACGCTGCTGCTCCTTATTTTGTAGCGAGAAGATACCATTCATGGCCCGCAACTCCACATTTTCATCGGAGATGCGATTGAACGCCACATTGGAATAATGAATATGCCCCTTGTCATCTATGATGGCACTGGGCTTATTATGGTTTTTAACCAGTTGTTGCAGTTGATAATTCTGCGTTTCCAGGGCGAGCAGGTTCCAATAATGCTGACTCCAGGCCGCCAGACCGGAATAGATCTCGGTGAGGGAGGAGATATCCTGGGCGCTGAAATCATCCTGGGCGCTGCCACGATAACTGCACAGACTGCTGAGCCCCCGCCCCTTCACCCGGCAGACACCGCCCGCCGCATACTGGGCACCAAAACTCGCCAGCAGCCCCGGTGAACTGGAGATGGCATTGGCGTTGACTATCCCCTGGCAGCCCTTGTCCAGATAATGATTGAACCACACATCCTGGCGATGGTGTTGCACATAAAACTGCTGCTGGGCCTCGGTCAAGCCGCTCGCGAAGAGCTTGATGCCGGCGCTCTTGTCATCATCCCGCAATAAGAACAGGGACGAGCTGCCGGACAGTTCAACGCGAAATTGGTCCACCACCAACTTAATGTCAGAATCATTAATACCGCACTCATATAACTGGCTGATATAGGGCGATATCCTTTCTTTTACTAATGCCTTCACACCCGAACTCCTAATTCTTATTTTTATTGAAGAGGCATCTTACTCTGCAATGGGAAACTCGAGAAGCCATCAAATCAATAAAGCCTTTATAACTAATCCATGAATAGTCATGAAAACGATACATATGAAAGCAGGCAACAAAAGTTTTTAAATCCAAACTAATGTTTCAACTTGTTCTTGTCGCTTGAAAAGGGGTTTATCTGCTTAACGAGGTTCCCGTCACTGCCCTTTCCCTTTGTGCCGACCCCTTCCCTTCCTTCAGGCCTCGGCCCCACTCAGCCATGAACCCGAGCGTCCCCTTGTCAGACCCGACTGCATAAAACCCATACGGGTCTTCACACTAAAGTTGTTACTTTTTAGTGAATTTTTTGCTTTCATTTTGCTTCCTAGCCGATATTGTATATACAAATCAACATTCGACAGGAGTTGACCCATGAGGATCACAAGGAGGAACAATGGAGCCTGAGAATACCCTGACCGCCCCCACCCGCACCGGAGCCGGCATCAAGCTATGGCTCACCAGCCTGATCGGGATCGCCATCTTCTTCGTTCCCTTCGAGCTGGCGGGTCGCAGCACCATACTGGTGGATCACCTGGCCGGCTTCCTGATAGCCAAGCGCCCCCTCGCCGTCGGTCTCATCCTGCTGCTGATCGCCTATGGTGCCATCAGCCCCCTGCTGGACGGTCGCTGGCGTGCCCGCCCCATCGATCGGGTGCTGAGCCTGTTCAAGCTGCTGGGGCTGGGGCTGGCCATCCTCTATGTCACCGATCTGGGCCCCGCCTGGCTGATGACGCCGGACAGGCTGCCCTTCCTGTTTGACAAGCTCGCCATGTCGGTAGGCCTCATCGTTCCCATCGGCGCCATGGCCCTCACCTTCCTGCTCGGCTTCGGATTGCTGGAGTTCATCGGCGTCCTGATGCAACCCGTTATGCGCCCGCTCTGGCGCACCCCAGGCCACTCCGCCATCGATGCGGTGGCCTCCTTTGTCGGCAGTTACTCGGTCGGCCTGCTCATCACCAACCGGGTCTTCCTCTCAGGGAAATACACGGTGCGGGAGGCGGTCATCATCGCCACCGGCTTCTCCACCGTCTCCGCCGCCTTCATGATCATCGTGGCCAAGACCCTCGACCTGATGGGGCACTGGAACTTCTACTTCTGGTCCACCCTGGTGATCACCTTCGTCATCACCGCCATCCTGGCCCGCGTGCCCCCCATCAGCACCATGAACGATGAAGGGGAAACCGACGAACCGCTGCCTGCGGGCCAGAGTCGCTGGCAAGCGGCCCTCGCCTGTGGTCTCTCCCAATCCCGTCAGGCGGACTCTCTCTCGCGCCAGCTCATGGACAACCTGAAAGATGGCGTCACCATGGCCGCCGCCGTGGTGCCCACCATCTTGTCGGTGGGCCTGCTGGGCTTGCTGCTGGCCCAGCACACCCCCTTGTTTGATCTGCTGGGATGGCTGCTGTGGCCGCTGACCTGGTTGCTGGCGTTGGGTGAACCGCTTGAGACGGCGCGGGCGCTGTCGGCGGGGCTGGCTGAGATGTTCCTGCCCGCCATCCTGCTCAAGGATGCGGACTTGCTGGTGCGCTATGTGACGGCCGTGGTGTCGGTGAGCTCAGTGCTCTTCTTCTCCGCCTCCATCCCCTGCATTCTGGCCACCAAGATCCCGGTGAACCTGGGGCAGCTGGTGGTGATCTGGCTGCTGCGAACCCTGCTCGGCATCTTGCTGGCCGCCCTCTGCGGTCGACTGGCGATAGCCCTTGGTTGGCTGAGCTAGCCCGGCATCCTTTGCCGCAAAACAACAAAGCGCCCAATGGCGCTTTGTTTTCTTATCTGTGCAACTTGATGACGCTGGGCTCAGGGCGCAATCTGGGCGAAACGCCCGCTGTTGAAATCGTCGATGGCCTGCACGATTTCGGCCTGGGTATTCATCACGAAGGGGCCGTAACCGACGATGGGCTCATCAATGGGCTCGCCGCTCAGCACCAGTAACACCGCATCCTCGCTCGTCTCAAGTTGCACCTCGCTGCCACTGGGATCCAGCAGCACCAGCTGCGCCTCGGTCGCCTCCTCCTGGCCATTGATCCGCACCCGCCCCTTGAGCACGATCAGGGCGCTGTTCCAGCCATCCACCAGTGGCAGTACCATGCTGGCACCACCGTTCAATCTCAGATCCCAGACATTCATGGGGGTGAAGGTGCGGGCCGGCCCTCTCGCCCCGGTCAGCTCACCGGCGATGATGCGTACCACCCCGGCCCCATCGGCAAGGGGCTGCACCGGAATGCTGTCGCTGCCGATGGCCTGATAACCGGGGGCCGACATCTTGTCCCTGGCGGGCAGATTGACCCAGAGCTGCACCATGTCGAGGGTGCCCCCCTGCTGGCTGAACCCCTCGGAGTGAAACTCGTCGTGCATGATGCCGGCCGCCGCCGTCATCCACTGCACGTCACCCGGCCCTATGACCCCCCCCTGTCCGGTGGAGTCGCGATGGGCCACCTCCCCCTTGTAGACGATGGTGACCGTTTCGAAGCCCCGGTGCGGATGTTGACCCACGCCTCTTGGGGCCGTGGCCGGGCCAAACTCCATGGGACCCGCCCGATCGAGCAGCAGGAAGGGGCTCAGGGCCTTGCCGTGGCTCTGGTAGGAGAACAGGGAACGAACCGGGAAACCGTCGCCCACCCAGTGAGCGCGCGGCGCACTGTAGATACCGATGACTCTTTTCATGATCCTCTCCAACTCGATGATGGTGCCTGGGATCATTATGTGGATGGAACGACAACGGCGGTAGGCGTAATATTGGGCCTCAGCGTCCTATATTGTGAACGATAAAGCCATGACTCCCGATCTCAACGATCTCTATTACTACGTCCAGGTGGTGGACAACGGCGGCTTTGCCCAGGCGGGACGGGCCCTCGGCATCCCCAAATCCAAGCTCAGTCGACGCATCGCCCTGCTGGAGGAGCGGTTGGGGGTGCGCCTCATCCAGCGCTCCAGCCGCAGTTTTCAGGTCACCGAGCTGGGCCAGGCCTATCACGCCCGTTGCCGGGCCATGCTGGTGGAGGCAGAGGCGGCCCAGGCCATCATCGACTCCACCCGGACCGAGCCCTGCGGCGTGGTGCGTCTCTCCTGCCCCATCGATCTGCTCCACGCCCATGTGGGCAAGATGCTGGTGGAATTTGCCCTGCAGTACCCCAGGGTCGGCGTGCAGCTCATCGGGGTGAACCGGGCGGTGGATCTGGTGAGCGAGGGGCTGGATATCGCCATCCGGGTGAGGCCCCTGCCCCTGGAAGACAGCGAGCTGGCCATGCGGGTACTGGGGTATGCAAACCAGTGCCTGCTCGCCAGCCCAGACCTGCTTGCCCGTCATGGCGAGCCGAAGGGGCCGGCGGATCTGCTGGGTTGGCCGAGCCTTGGCCATGGCAGCACCATGGAGGGTCACCGCTGGCAGCTGCTGGGGCCTGATGGCGCCGAGGTGAGGCAGCATCACAGCCCCAGGTTTGTCACCACTGACATGCAGGGCCTACGGCGGGCGGCCATCGAGGGTCTCGGGGTCGTCCAACTGCCCACCATGATGGTACAGGAGGCGCTGAGTGACGGCAGCCTGCGGCATCTGTTGCCCAGTTGGGCACCGCGTCAGGAGGTGATCCATGCCGTCTTCCCCAGCCGACGGGGTTTGCTGCCCTCGGTACGAGCCCTGATCGATCACCTCGCCCAAAGGTTTGCCCCCCTGGCGACACGGTGAGCGGAGCCATGAGGTTGTTCCGTCTGTGGTTAGAGCCCCCACCTCGGCCCCAAGCCTTAAACAAAGACGCCTTAAACAAAAAGGCCGGAGCATTTGCTCCGGCCTTTTTCAGGATCTGGCACTCAGGTGCCCACATCCAAATCTTTAGAACGGCAGCTTCATGCCCGGGGGCAGTTGCATGCCACCGGTCAGCTCGCCCATCTTTGCCTTGTTCTGCTCTTCCACCCGGCGCACGGCGTCATTGACGGCGGCGGCGACCAAGTCTTCCAGCATCTCCTTGTCATCTTCCATCAGGCTGGGATCGATCTCGATACGGCGCACGCTGTGGCTGCCGGCCATGGTGACCTTGACCATGCCGGCACCGGCTTCGCCGACTACTTCCATCTGGGCAAGCTGCTCCTGCATCTTCTGCATGCGCTCTTGCATCTGTTGGGCCTGTTTCATCAGGTTACCCATTCCACCTTTACCAAACATAGGTCGTCTCTCGTCTTGAAATCCGGCATACGCGCCGGGCTGTGGGCTCGTTCTACCCCAGATGGGGGCAGCCAACGGTGTTTTCAACCGGGAGCCAGGCTCCCGGTCTCCATTAATCCATCGTCTTCAACGGCTCAGGGGCTCGATGCTCTCGGGATGGAGCACGGCGCCAAATCGCTGCTGCAAAAATTGTACATGAGGATCTTCGGCCAGATCCCGGCTCACCTGCTCGCGCACCCCGAGATAGAGACGATGCTCTATCTCGAGCGGCGTCTCGTGCGCCGGATCCGTGCCAAGGGTCACCTCCACCTGCACGGTGCCCCCGAGCTCGGGGCCGATGATCTCGGCCAGATCGGCGCGGGCCCGATCGCTCACCAGATGGCGCTGCTCGGGCTTGAGGGTAAGCAGCACCCTGTCCCCCTGCTGGCTCATCACGGAGTTGATGGCGAGTTGACGCAAGCGCCCCCCCACGCCGGTACGGGCGATGAGCTCGGCCCAGGGGTCGCCGCAGTTGATCAGCAGTGAGGAGGGAATAAGCCGCGAAACCTCCTCCCCCTCATCTTGCTCGGCGTCCCCTTCCAGCTCATCCCAGTCGATGGTTTCCATCAGGGGGGGGGCGGGCTGAGGCTCGCTCGGCTCGGCTGCTGCCATGGGGAGTGGAGCCGGAGCTGCCGACGCGGTAACAGAGGCTGCGGCGGACGGCACCCCGTCCAGATCCCAGGGCGGCAGATCGTCCGGCTCTGGTCGCGCCCTGGTTGGTGCAGGCGCGGCCGCTCGCGGCGTCGGTGCGGCCTGGGGCAAGGGCGCGCTGGCGATGGCGTCACCAAAGCCCTGACTCAGGTACTCTTCGTAATCACCACCACTCTCCTCCTCATAGGCGTCGAGGGGGGGCAAGTCATCGTAGCCCATGGCGGCAGACTGCCGAGCCGGAGTCGTAGGCTGCCGAGCCGGGGCCGCAGGCTGCCAGGCCTCGGCAACCGGCTTAGCGGCCGGTGCGGGAGCGAGTGCTGGCTGGACAGCCGCCACGGGTTTGCCTGGCGCCGCCCTGGACGTTGCCGCCGGGCTGGTGGCATCCCCCCGCAGGCGGCTTCGCAGCAAGTTGCGCTTGCCCAGCAGGCTCTGCATGCTGGACGCGGCGGATGGCGCGGCCTGCTCGGTCGGCATCGCCTCTTGGGGAGCAATGTCAGCTGCATTGGCCTGCTCATGCTGCACGGCAGGCGCTGCCGGTGCGGCGGGCGTGTTCGGCTCAGTGGCCTGGGCCGGGCTCGGTTCGGCCAGATCCGGCGTCCCCTCATAGCCCATCTGCCGGGCGGCCTGCAGCAACTCCTCCTGCTCGGCGAAGAGCGGCGTCAACGTCTCCTGGCCAGCCTCTATGGTCTCGGCATCCTCTTCAAGCACAGGTTCTTGTGTCCCCTCGGCACGCACGGTATCGAGGGGATGGGCCTGTGCCGGCTCCGGAGTGGCCGGCGCGGTTGGGGCAGGCTCAGCCCCGCGAGGCTTTCCCAGGGTGGCGGATGCCGCCCCCCCGGCCACCGGCATGGCCTGCATGGAAACGGGGACGGCGCTCAGGCTGGCGGGATGCAGCACCTCGCGGCGCGGGGAGAAGGCCAGCATGCGCAAACAGGTCATCTCCAGGGCGGTGCGCCCGTCCGGCGCCCAGGGTAGATCCTTGCGGCCCCCGAGCACGATCTGGTAGCAGAGCTGCACCTCTTCCGGGCTCATGGCCCCCGCCAGTTGCAGCAGGGCATCGGCGTCCGCCCCCTGCTCCTGCACGCTGGCGGGGAGCAGCTGCGCCATGGCGACGCGGTGGAGCAAGGCTTCGAGCTCGGCATGCAGCTGATCGAAGTCCGGCCCCAGGGTGGCTATTTCGGTGATCTTGGCCATGGTCGCCGGAGCGTCCTGGCGCAAGATGGCTTCCAGCAGCTGGTGCAGATGATGGTGATCCAGCGTCCCCAGCATGGTGAGCACACTATCCAGCCGCACGCTGCCGTTGCCGTGAGCCAGGGCCTGATCGGTCAGGCTCAGGGCATCGCGCATGCTGCCGTCGGCCGCCTTGGCGAGCGCCAACAGGGCGCGAGGCTCGAACGGCTGACCTTCCTGATCCAGCACCCATTCCAGCTGCTTGGCGATCTGGCTCTGATCCAGGCTCTTCAGGTGGAACTGCAGGCAACGGGAGAGGATGGTGATGGGCAGCTTCTGCGGATCCGTGGTAGCCAGCAGGAACTTCACATAGGGAGGCGGCTCTTCCAGGGTTTTCAGCAACGCGTTGAAGCTGTGACGCGACAACATGTGCACCTCATCAATGAGGTAGACCTTGAAGCGGCCGCGGGCGGGTCTGTACTGGACGTTGTCCAGGAGCTCGCGGGTGTCTTCCACCTTGGTGCGGGACGCCGCATCGATCTCCAGCAGATCGACGAAGTTGCCCTGATCGATCTCCCGGCAGGTGTCGCAGACGCCGCACGGGTGGCTGCTGATCCCCTGCTCGCAGTTGAGACTCTTGGCCAGGATGCGGGCTATGGTGGTCTTGCCTACCCCGCGGGTGCCGCTCAGCAGATAGGCGTGGTGCAACCGCCCCTGATCCAGGGCATTGGTCAAGGCGGTCAGCACATGCTGCTGGCCAACCACTTGTTCAAACGTATGGGGGCGCCATTTACGCGCCAGAACCTGATAGCTCATAGATCTCGATGCTGGAAAACGAGGCTTTGAGCCGGATGCTAACACAAATGCGGGGCGGGCTGTATGGGGGATGAGGCGCCCGGGGCGGGATCGCTTCATTTTCAAACCGATGCCGGGGAGGCATGGGTCATAACGTCGACAGGCAGGCTGACGAGGCCTGCCTGTCGGTCAAACCGGCGGCTTATTCCCCGGCGAGTTCGACCAGGGAAACCACCTTGACGCCAGCGGCGGTCAGGCGGGCATCACCCCCCAGGGACGGCAGGGAGATGATGAAGGCCGCATCGGCCACCTCACCACCGGCGCGGCGGATGAGCTTGACGGTGGCGTCGACGGTGCCGCCGGTCGCCAGCAGATCGTCCACGACCAGTACCTTGTCACCGGGAACGATGGCATCGGTGTGCAGTTGCAGGGTATCGGTACCGTACTCGAGGGCATAGGACTCCTCGATGACGGCGCGGGGCAGCTTGCCAGGCTTGCGAACCGGCACGAAGCCCAGCCCCATGGCGAAGGCGACCGGGGCGCCGAAGATGAAGCCGCGGGCCTCGGTGCCGACGATCTTGGTGATCCCTTGATCACGGTAGTGATTGGCCAGCAGATCGATGGTGGCCTTGAAGGCCTCGGCGTTCTCGATCAGGCTGGTGATGTCGCGAAACAGGATGCCCGGCTTCGGGTAGTCGGGAATGGTCTTGATGCTCGCTTCGATAAACTTCAGGGTATCCGGATTCATTATTTGACCGCTTATTTTTTGAGCCCTGCAGTGGCGGTTTGAGTGAATGCCGCCTGGGGCAATAAAAAGGCCCGTCACGCAAAAATGACGGGCCGACTCCATAGCATTATTGCTGCAATAGCTTAGGGATTTCACTTCTCCATTGCAACTGGCTCCAGCACCGGCAGGCGCATTAACCAGGTGAGCAGGATCACCATAATGGCAACCAGCAGGAGCCGCACCCAGGGCAGGGGTACAACCAGCAGCGACACCGAGAAGGAGATGAGGATAAAGACGATGGCACGGCGCCTGGCATGACGGCGGATGCCGCGATACTGCTGCCAGTCATGGATGGGGGGGCCAAACCAGGGATGAGCCAGCAGCCAGCGATGAAAACGGGGAGATGAGCGGGCAAACAGCGCCGCCGCCAGCAACATGAAGGGGGTGGTCGGCAGCAGGGGCAGAACGATCCCGACGATCCCCGTGGCAAAGGCCAACCAGCCAAGGGCCATCAAACACCAACGCTTCATTAGGACTCCGGTTCAATACATCTTTCCCTAGCCTAGCAGACTTGCCCAAGGCACCGACAGCGCCGCGATGGGCCTGGCGTCTGTATGCGCGTTATCTGAGCGCCCACCGCCCTCACCTCATTTTACTTGGGGAACAACGCTGACAGCGTCCCCCAATACCTCTACAATCTGCCCTCCTTTTTACTCCTTCATCCTTGCGGAACCGGTTATGCGCGTTATTTTGGCCCCCATGCAGGGGGTGCTGGATCACCTGATGCGGGAGGTTCTCACCTCCGTCAACGATTACGACCTCTGCGTCAGCGAATTCATCCGGGTCGTCGATCAGCTGCTGCCCGCCAAGGTGTTCCATCGCCTCTGTCCCGAACTGCGCCAGGATGGCAAGACCCGCGCCGGCACCCCGGTGCGGGTGCAACTGCTGGGCCAGCACCCGGAGTGGCTCGCCGAGAACGCGGTGCGCGCCATCGAACTCGGCTCCCCCGGGGTGGATCTCAACTTCGGCTGCCCCGCCCCCACGGTCAACAAGAGCAAGGGGGGGGCCGTGCTGCTCAAGGAGCCCGAGACCATCTACCGCATCGTCAAGGCAGTGCGTGAAGCCGTACCCGCCCATCTGCCGGTCAGCGCCAAGATCCGCCTCGGCTACGATGACAAGACCCTCTATATGGACAACGCCCAGGCCGTGTATCAGGCCGGGGCCTGTGAGCTGGCGGTGCACGCCCGCACCAAGCAGGAGGGTTACAAGGCACCGGCCCACTGGGAGTATGTGGATGCCATCCGCCGCGCCCTGCCCATTCCGGTGACCGCCAACGGGGAGATCTGGGATCACCAGGATGCCCTCGCCTGCGCCCGTGTCTCCGGCTGCGACGCCCTCATGGTGGGACGCGGCGCTATCTCCCTGCCCAACCTCGCCAACGTGATGAAGACAGGCTGCGCCCACATGAGCTGGGCCGAGGTGCTGCAACTGATGGTGAGCTACACCGAGCAGGATCTGGCGAGCGAGAAGGCCGACTATTACCCCAGCCGGATCAAGCAGTGGTTCAGTTACCTCAAACGCGAATATGCTGAGGCAGACGAGCTGTTCCGGGATATTCGTCTGCATAAGGAGACGGGACCTATTCGGGAAGCCCTGCTGCAAGCCGCGAAAACTGTGAGCTAACCCACTTTTACTTGACTCATGTCATCTCGACAACCCACGCGCATCCCTATACTGGCCGAGTTTTATAATCCGTATCAAGGGGGCGCGTGTGTGCGAAATAACACAAACCCAGCTGGCCGAGTGGCGTGATCGCTTGCAGGCAGACTGGGTGCAAGTGAGAAAAGAGTTAATTGCCGAGCTGAAAGCCAACCGGCGCAGCGACTGGGCAGAACAGATCGAGGGTTGTGAGCGCGATCAACTGGTGGATCTCATCGCTCGCCTTCGGCTGCCCAAGGTGGATCAGCGGGTTGCCCGCCTCAAGCGGATCGATGCCGCCATCTGCCAGATGGATCTCGGCCTCTATGGTCTCTGCTCCGATTGTGAAGAGCCTCTCTCCTCCGCCCAGCTGGAGCAGGATCCCAGCCTGCAACGCTGTCCGCGCTGCGAAGCCCGCTACTGCAAAGGGTTCCACGCTCACGAACTCTGAGGGGTCCCCTTCCCCTCTTCTATTCCCTCTCCCCTTCCCCCGGCTCACCAAGGCCTGTGATCACACCGCGAATGACTGGCCCATTCGATCCGAGACGAGCATCCAGGATGGTGCGACATGGCGATCGTGTCGCGCTTTCACCCATGGGACGGCCCCAGGCTAGTCAATCAGGGCGTGCTTCTGCGCGTAGGCGTAGAGCCCCATCCGGTTGCGCACCCCCAGCTTGGCGTAGATTGAGGTCAGGTGGTTGCGCAGGGTGTGCTCGCTGATGTTGAGGCGATCCGCAATTTCCATCGTGCTCGCATCCGACCCCAGGGTGATAGCGGCTATGGTCTGCTTCTCCTTGCGGGTCAGCCGCGCTATCTTCTCCTGCTCGGCGTGATCCCTCCCCTTCTCTCTGGCGACCGCCATCAGGATCCGCTCCGTCGCGGCCCGATCGACCCAGTATTCACCGTCATGTACCTTCAGGATGGCCTTGAACAGCACCTCGACCGACTCCCGCTTGCTGATGGCACCGCAGGCGCCGGCCAGGACGGCCCTGTCCTGCTGCTCGAGATCTTCTGTGGTGGAGAGGGTGAGCACCCGGACGTTGGGACCGGACAGCAGTGTGGGGATCTGCTCGATCCCGTTGCCGCCATCCAGATCGAGCAGCACCACATAGCGCTTGTCGGCCTCTATCCATTGGGCGACCTCGGAGGGATGGGCCACACAGGCCACAAGCGCCAACTGGCACAGCTGTGCATTGATCGCCTCTCGCAGCCCCCATGCCACTATGGGCAAGTCGCAGACCAAGATCAGGTTGACTCTGGCATCCATGCCTTACTCCCCAATATTCCGCCGTCCATGTTGCCGGCGCACAGCCCCTGGCAATGCGCCTCTCCCTACTCAAACTAGTCGAAATCTCCTGGTTTTGTCCTGCTTCGTTGGATGCCTTGTCATGCATAAAACGGTCTGATTTTTCCATTTTTCATCCCGACCTTCTGACCTAGGCTATCTGCATGACAACACCATCTCACCCCCATGCTCGCCTGCATGAACGCGTCAAGGTGATGGTACCGGTCCGGCTGGAAGGCCAGACAGGGTTCACCCGAGACATCAGCGTAGGCGGCTGCTACCTGCAACTGGACGACATCGATCTTCAGGACGATGAGATCAGCTTCGAGCTCGATCTGGGGGCCGCACACAGGGCCATGAAGGTACGGTGTTGTGGGCAGGTAGTGCGGGTGGACCACATGGGCTATCTGACTGGGATTGCAATAAAGATCAAGGGACTGCAACTGTTGCTCAAGTAGATCCACAACGGTTGCCGATTGCGCGACGACATTGCCGGCGAGGCGATTCGTCATCGTAGAGCCAAGGAGAACTGACATGGCCAGCACCACGACCAGCGGCGGAACCGTTACCTCATTTTCCAACACCCCCCAAGCCAAGGATGACACCTTCAGCACCGCCCTCATCGGTGGCGTGAGCGGCACCCTCATCACCGAGGATTTCGCGGGCATCGTCTATCTCGACGTCATGGCCAACGATCTCGGTGGCAATGCCAAGACGCTCTGGTCCCTGGACGATGGGATCAGCGCATCCACCTCCACCAAGCTCTATGCCCCCGCCGATCTCCTTGTCCAGGATACGGCCAGGTACGAATCCGTCAGTACGGATACCAGCTTCTACGGCGCCAAGATCTGGATCACCGCGGATGGCAAGGTGGGATACGATGCCGGCACGATGTCGGCCGCCTTCAAGCACGATCTGCAAGCGCTCTCCGCTGGACAGACGCTGAGCGACAGCTTCACCTACTCGATCCGCCTCGGGAATGGCACCCTGAGCTGGGCCACGGCCAGGATCGAATTTACCGGCGCCAACGACGCGGCTGTGATCACCGGCACCAGTACCGCCAGCCTGACCGAAACCGATGGGGCCCAATCCATCGGCGGTACCCTCAGCGCCAGCGACGTCGACAGCTCGGCCGCCTTCGTGGCACAGACCAATGTGGCCGGCAATCACGGCTACGGCAGCTTCAGCATCAATGCCAGTGGGGTCTGGACCTATCAGATGAACGGCCCCCACAACGAGTTCGTGGGGGGACAGCAGTATACAGATTCCATCACTGTGGCCACCGCCGACGGTACCACCCAGGTTCTGACGGTGACCATCATTGGCACCAACGATGCCGCCGTGCTCTCCGCCGATGTGGTCAACCTGACCGAAACCAACGCAGCCGCCGCTCTCTCGACCAGCGGCACCCTCACCATCACCGATGTCGACAGCCCGGCCAGCTTCGTTCCCCAGCTGGCCACCGCCGGGCTCTACGGCAGCTTCAGCATCGACACCGCCGGCGCCTGGAGCTACAGCGCCAGCAGCGCCCACGACGAGTTCGCCGCCGGCATCACCTACACCGACAGCTTCGACGTCGTCTCCGCCGACGGCACCCACACCTCGGTCACCGTGAAGATCCTCGGCACCAACGACGCGGCCGTGCTCTCCGCCGATGTGGTCAATCTGACCGAGACCAACGCGGCCGCCGACCTCTCGACCAGCGGCACCCTCACCATCACCGATGTCGACAGCCCGGCCAGCTTCGTTCCCCAGCTGGCCACCGCGGGTCTCTACGGCAGCTTCAGCATTGATGCCGCCGGGGCCTGGAGCTACAGCGCCAGCAGCGCCCACGATGAGTTCGCCGCCGGCATCACCTACACCGACAGCTTCGATGTGGTCTCCGCCGACGGCACCCACACCTCGGTCACCGTGAAGATCCTCGGCACCAACGACGCCGCCGTGCTCTCCGCCGACGTGGTCAACCTGACCGAGACCAACGCGGCCGCCGACCTCGCGACCAGCGGCACCCTGACTATCTCCGATGTCGACAGCCCGGCCAGCTTCGAACCCCAGGTGGCGACGGCTGGGCTCTACGGCAGCTTCAGCCTCGATGCCGCCGGGGCCTGGAGTTACAGCGCCAGCAGCGCCCACAATGAGTTCGCCGCCGGCATCACCTACACCGACAGCTTCGACGTGGTCTCCGCCGATGGCACCCACACCTCGGTCACCGTGAAGATCCTCGGCACCAACGACGCCGCCGTGCTCTCCGCCGATGTGGTCAACCTGACCGAGACCAACGCGGCCGCCGATCTCTCGACCAGCGGCACCCTGACTATCACCGATGTCGACAGCCCGGCCAGCTTCGTACCCCAGGTGGCGACGACTGGGCTCTACGGCAGCTTCAGCCACGATGCCGCCGGGGCCTGGAGTTACAGCGCCAGCAGCGCCCACAATGAGTTCGCCGCCGGCATCACCTACACCGACAGCTTCGACGTGGTCTCCGCCGA
>NZ_JBOFLJ010000048.1:0-1010 GCF_051657805.1 Aeromonas sp.
CCACCGAATCCATTGTCCTGGATTACCCTCATCCCTACCTTCGCGATCTCACCGGCCTTGATGATGCCACCCTTGAATGCAACGCCACTGAGTCCGAATTCTTTGTGGTTGATGGGATCTACCCCTCCCCTTCTCTTGCCTGCCCACAGGTCTGCTGCACCGTGGGTGGTGCCTGGGCTGCCTCTGTCAGCTTGTCTCCTGTGTGGCACCCTCCCACCCGTTTCCTTTCCTTGGCGCCGGCCCGCTCTGCTGTCCACCGCCTCCCCAAGCCTCCCCCTTGGGACATTGGCCGCATTGCCCCTCCCTGGGTCATCCGCGATCACTACTTCGCCGACTATCACGATCCCCATCCTCTCCTCCACCAGCTCCGTGGTGGCATGCCTGGCCCCGGTCAGGGGGGGTTTGTGCCCCCTGGCCCACCCTCCTCCTCGGCTGCTCCTTCCCCTGCCCCCCCTGGGGACTTGGCGTCTGCCATGCTTGAGGTCTTTCGCAGCTCCCAGGAACAGTCCCTGCACCATATGTCCCAGGTCCAATCACAGAGCCTCCGTGCCCACCAGTTGACTTCTGACGGCCAACGCCATGCTCTCCTCCAGAACCTCCGCGCTACCTCCATTTCGTCTATCCCTAGGCTGCCCTCTGAAAAGACAGCCGGCTCCCTTCACCTCTGGGAACAGGGTGTTCGTCAAGCCATGTCCAATCCGGGCTGGTGTTATGACTCTCCCTCCGGTGTCTCTATCCGTGTGGCTGACACCGCTGAGACCGATATGGACAACCCAGAGGCCATTATCGTCTCCCACGCCATGGCTGACGCTCTCTTCAACGTTGCTGGTACCGACCCTGTCATCTCCACTCTCCTGGCTCGCCACCCTCCCATTCGCTCTCGTGGCCCCGAGTTGCTTCACTCCATCCTTGACTCCTTCCTTCCCACCGACCTTGGCCACTACCCGGACCGCCTCCTCGGCTTTCATTCTACTGCCCAGGGTCACCAGGAGTACCCCACCCAGTACCTC
>NZ_JBOFLJ010000049.1:0-41080 GCF_051657805.1 Aeromonas sp.
TTGACCGCGGTCGCCGTCCCCGTGGTGCCGTTCAGGATCCCGGTCACCTTCAGGGCATTGCCATCGACATCGCTGTCGTTGGCCAGCACGCCGCTCGCCGCGTTGACGGTCAGGATGGCGTCTTCGTTGACGGCGCCCACATCGGCCTGCAGCACAGGGGCATCGTTGGTACCGGTGATGGTGATGGTGACGGTGTGCTCGGTGCCATCCAGGCTCTTGACCACGAAGGTCTCGACCTTGGTCTCACCCTGGCCCAGGTACTGCACGTCGCCGTTCGCCACGTTATAGGTCCACTCACCGCCTTCGGTGATGGTCAGGGAGCCCAGCGCACCGGCACTCGGGGTGCCGTTGCCGGCCACAAACTTGGCTTCATCCACCCCGTCCACGTCGGTCACGGTCAGGGTGCCGGTCTCGGTCAGGGTCGGGGAGCTCTCGTCTTCAGTCACGCCGCCCGTATCGGTCCCGGCGATGACAGCCGCGTCATTCACGCCGGTGACGACCCCCGTGACACCTGCGGTGGCGATATGCAAGCCATCGCTGATGCTGTATTCGAAGGCGACATTGCCATTGAAATCAGGAGCCGGCGTGAAGACAAGCTGGCCGTTGGTCAGGGTGACGGTGCCATTGTTGATGGCAACGGAACCACCTTCCGCGATGGCCTGGCCATTGATGGCCGTGATAGTCAGCCTATCCCCATCCACATCCCCGTCGTTGCCGAGCACGTTGAGCGTGACGGTGCCATCTTCCGCCATGGTGAACTGGTCATTCCCGGCCAAAGGCGGCGCGTTGACGACGCTGTTGTCTGTGCCTTTGGGGGATGTATTGCCTGCCGGATCAGTCAGGGTCGCATCGACGGTGACGGGGCCATTGGTCGGCAGATCCGTTGTCGGAATGGTGAGATTGACCTGCGCCTTGTTGATGTCATCCGCCGTCAGTACGGACGAACTATCGGGCACACCATCGCCATTCCAGTCCACATCTAGACGATCCCCGACTTTGGCATCGGCCGGCAGACGAATAATGACATCCACGCCATTCGCCCGCTCGTTGGCGGAGATGACGTTGTCTGCCCCATCCTGGATCTCGACCAGAGGCGCCGACGGCGCCGTGCTGTCCACGCTGCCGTTGTCGGTGGCGGTACCGGTATTACCGGAGGGATCAGTCACTGAGGCCGTCACGTCATAGGGGCCGTCGGCCAATGGGGTGGTGACATCCACACTGAAGCTGCCATCCGGATTGACCGTGGTGATCAGGGTCTGTTGGTTGCCGTTGGCATCGGTCACCAGCAGGGTCACTGTGCTGCCCGGCAGTGCATCTGTGGTCCCGGTCAGGGTCGGGGTATTGTCATTGGTGTTGTCAGGTGCCGAGACGGTAATGACGGGAGCCGTCAGATCGACACTCTCGTCCTCGCCATCCCGAGCCTCGACAACGGTACCTGGCTCGTCCGGGTTGGCCGTATCGAAGCCGGCGGCGGCTATGGTGGCATCCCCGGTTCTGTCGATGGAGACGAAGCCGCCGTTGCCACTGGCACCGGCGACGCCGCCCACGTTGCCGGCGGCAGGCGCACCGCCCGCGGCAGAGGCTTCAAAGGTCTTGGTCGGGTCAGCCCCTTCCAGGATGGCTTGTTGCAGGGCGGCGATATCGTCTGGCGTCTGCGGGGCATTGTTCTGCGCCAACAGGATATCTTCGGCCACCGGCTCTGGTTCCTTGGTCGGGCTCAGGGTGAAGGTGGTCTCCCCCCCCTGGAAGCTGGCACCGTCCGGAGCAAGCACAACAGCGTCCTTGGGCAAGACATCGCCTTCGGCCAGCGGGATTTGGCTTCCATCGGCTGCAACCAGATAGACTTTGCCTTTCAACTGGGTAATGACGACATCCTGATCCAAAACGATATTGTGGCTGCTCATCGGTCTCTCCTGAATATCTATGGGCATAGTTTTCCAGACTCTACTCTGCCCGTACACGGGTCCAGAAACCAGTGAGAAAATTCGAACGAAGAGACTAATTCGGGGCTGAATTGAACGACGGGGCAGAACGGTATGAATGAAGGATAATACTAACTAAATCAATAGCATTTGATATGCAAAATACAGACAGGAGGCCATGGGTGGACTCCTGTCCAGGGGACTCAGGCTCCGGCCCAGAGCAGGATGGCCAGCAGCTGGGGCGAGATGATCCGAAGGAACATCACCAGCGGGTAGACGGTCGCATAGGAGAGGGCGCTGGCCCCGCTCGTGGGGTGCATGCCGTTGGCAAACGCCAGGGCGGGGGGATCCGTCATGGAGCCCGCCAGCAGGCCGCACAGAGTGAGATAGTTGAGCTTGCCGTAGTGGCGTGCCAACACCCCGACCACCAGCAGCGGGATCAGGGTGATCGCCACGCCATACATCATCCAGGCAGGACCGTCCCCATTGATCAGGGTATCGATGAAGCCGGCGCCCGATTTGAACCCCACCACTGCCAGGAACAGCACTATGCCGAGCTCCCGCAGGGCCAGGTTCGCGCTTGGCGGCATGAACCAGTAGAGCTTGCCGATGCTGCCGATGCGCGACAGGATGAGCGCCACCACCAGAGGCCCGCCCGCCAGCCCGAGCTTGAGGGCCGCGGGGAAACCCGGCAGGTAGAAGGGGATGGAACCGAGCAGGACACCCAGACCGACCCCGATGAAGACCGGCAGCATCTGCACCTGCTGCAACTTTTGCTGGACGTTGCCCACCACGCTGGTCACCGCCTCAATGGCCTCGAGTCGTCCCACCAGGTTGAGGATGTCACCAAACTGCAGGCTGGTCTGGCTGGTCGGCACCAGCTCGATGCCCGCCCGGTTGAGGCGGGAGATGACCACGTCGTATTTCTGCTTGATGTCGAGATCGCGGATCCGCTTGCCGAGCACCTGCTCGTTGGTGACCACCACCCGCTCCACCCGCAGATCCGTGCCCCGGGTGGAGAGGGAGGTATCCACCTCCTCCCCCAGCACCAGCAGCACCTTATGCAGGGCGTGTTGTTCACCGACCAGGTGCAGCAGATCGCCGAGCTCGATGCGAGACTCCGGCCGAGGCACCATCAGCGCATCACCGCGCTTGAGGCGGGAGCAGATGACGTCCGCCTCATCCAGGCTCGGGATATCCCGCAGCATCAGGCCGTGCATGTTGGGATTGCGCACGGCGATGTTGATGGTCTGCAGGCTCTCCTTGCCCTTGCTCGTCTGTTGCTCGAACGCGGCCGCTTCGTCCTCGATCTTGATGCGAAAGAACACGCGAATGAGCCACATGGTGAGCAGGATCCCGCAGATCCCAAACGGATAGGCCACCGCGTAGCCCATCCCCATCAGCCCCGTCATGCCGGGGTCCGCCCCCAGCTCGGCCAGGATCTGCTGACCCGCCCCGAGGGAGGGGGTATTGGTCACGGCGCCGGAGAAGACCCCGAGGATCGCCGGCAGCGGGACATCGAAGATCTGATGCAGACCGACCGCTACCAGGCCGCCGAGCAGCACCAGCAGGGCGGCAAAGCCGTTGAGCTTGAGTCCGGAACTACGCAGGGAGGAGAAGAAGCCGGGGCCGACCTGGATGCCTATGGTGTAGACGAACAGGATCAGGCCGAACTCCTGAATAAAATGAAGGGTTTGCTCATTCAACTGCAAGCCGGAGAGGCCGGCGAAGTGGCCCACTATGATGCCGCCAAACAGCACCCCTCCGATCCCCAAGCCAACGCCATAGACCCGCCAGTTTCCCAGCCAGAGCCCCAGCACCGCCACCAGCGACAATATGCTGATGGAAAGCGCGATCTCACTCATTGCGTGCATCCTTTCCAAGTCAAACTGTCGTTAGCTTGTCAGCAAACGCAGTAGGCAACTGTGGGATGCCGCACGAATTCAGGCTTTCATTGGCACTTAGATACCAACTAAGGGTTAGTCAACATAGCCGTAGATGGCCGCGAAATGGCAGGCACTCCCCCCCAGCACGAACAGGTGCCAGATGGCATGGTTATAGGGGATCCGCTTCGCCACATAGAAGATCACCCCCAGGCTGTAGATGAGGCCCCCTATCCCGAGCAGCAGCAGCCCCTCCCCCGCCAGATGGAGGTAGAGCTGGTAGACTACCAGCAGCGACAACCAGCCAAGCAGCAGATAGGTGAACAGGGACAATCGCTTGAATCTGTTGATGAAGACCAGCTTGAACCCCACCCCGGCCAGCGCCAGGGCCCAGATCACCACCATCAGCCCCTGGGCCAGGGGCGTGTCGAGGGCCACCAGCAAGAAGGGGGTATAGGTCCCCGCGATCAGCAGGTAGATGGCGCAGTGATCAAACAACTTGCACCAGCGCCGCGCCGCCGCCGACTCCACGCTATGGTAGAGGGTCGAGGCGAGATAGAGCAGCACCAGGCTGGTGCCGTAGAGTCCATAGCTCGCCAGCACCTGGGGCCCTTCATACCAGCCCTTGTGCAGCAGCAGGGCCAGCCCCAGGATCCCGAGCAGCAACCCCAACCCGTGGCTGAGGCGATTGGCCCACTCCTCCCGCGGGGAATAACCGTTCATCTCGCTCATCACTGCCTCCAACCAAAACTCGACTCACTCTAGCGATCCGGATTTCAGGCTACAAGTGTTAGCTCAAAATAAAATGCCGTCACCGGCGAGGGGACGATGCGCAGGAGATGGCTGTTCCCCCCGCCCCTTTGGTGTATGCTCTGCGGCCGGCGCCCCGGGCAAGGGCCAGGCTGACGCCGTCTGCCCCCATGCAGGTCTGGAGGACCCGATGAAACTGACTGAACTCTTTACCCAACCGGATCCGGCCTTCGGCCAGGCCATGACGGCCCTGCTGGAGACCTTCCATCGTTCGGACGACAGTCAGGCCCCCTACCAGCGAGGCGAGTTCACCCACCGGCTCGACCAGTCCCGCATGCCCACCGCCGGCATGAATATCCAGGACTATCTGGCGCGGCTGGCGACCCTGGTGCCCGGCGCCTCTCACCTCACCTCTCCCCGCTACATGGGGCACATGACGGCGCCGCTGCCGACCTTCACCGCCGAGCTCTCCCGCCTACTGGTAATGCTGAACCAGAACCCGATGAAGATGGAGTCCTCCCGCCTGCTCAGCTTCCTAGAGCGGGAGGTGCTGGCCAAGCTGCATCGCCTGATTTACCGCCAGAGCGACGAGTTCTATGCCAACCAGATGCACGCCAAGGATGCGGCGCTCGGCGTCATGACCAGCGGCGGCACCATAGCCAACGTCACCGCCCTCTGGCTGGCCCGCAACCAGGCCTGCGGCGACAACCTGTTCGCCCTCTTCGAGCAGGGCTATCGCGGCGCCGTGATCCTGGGGTCGCGGCTGATGCACTACTCCTTCGATAAGGGCATGGATCTGCTGGGGCTGGGCGCAACCAGCGTGTGGCGGCTCGATACCGACGCCGACAACCGGCTCAGCATACCGGCGCTGGAGGCCGCACTGGCCCGCTGCAAGGAACAGAGACTCAAGGTGCTGGCCCTGGTCGGCGTCGCCGGCAGCACGGATTTTGGCTCCATCGACCCCCTGCCCGAGCTCGCCGCCATCGCCAGACGGGAGCGAGTTCACTTCCACGTGGATGCCGCCTGGGGGGGGCCTACCCTCTATTCCCCCCGCTATCAGGATTTGCTGGCCGGGATCGAGCTGGCCGATACAGTCACCCTGGATGGCCACAAGCAGTTGCTGGTACCGCTGGGTACCGGCATGCTGCTCTGCCGCCAGCCGGATCTGATGATGGCGGTGAAGCGGGAGGCTCCCTATGCCATTCGGGCGACCTCCTTCGATCAGGGACGTTTCACCCTGGAGGGGACCCGCCCCGCCAATGCACTCTATCTGGACGCCGCCTTCCAGCTGCTGGGCCAGCAGGGCTATGCCGAGCTGATCGAGGCGAATTACGGCAGGGCGCGGCTGATGGCCAGCCTCATCGAAGAAAATCCCGCCTTCGAGCTGATGTCGGCCCCTGTGATGAATCTGCTCTCTTATCGCTGCATTCCACCCCATCTGCAGAACAAGGCGCTAGATGAAGCGGCCAACAGACAGATCAATGATTTCAACGTGGCGCTGCAGAAGGCACAGCGGGCCGAGGGCCACAGCTTCGTCTCCCGTACCCAGCGGGCGGTGGGGCGCTATGGCGAGCAACCCCTCACCCTGCTGCGGGCCGTGCTGCTCAACCCGCTGATCGAGGAGCACCACATCCGTGATCTGCTCGCGGATCAGGAACGGCTCGGCAAGGGCATAGCCCACGAGCTTTTTGGGACGAACTCCCCGCAAGAGTGATGCCGACATGCCACCAGCCGGAACGCACAACAAGAAGCCGGCAAGGCGGAACTGGTGATGAGACGAGCGGTCTTATTCATTTGCCGTTGTCTGGCGGGCAGGTACACTGAGTGAAATTTTGAGGTTAACGGACCCAGCATGAAGCAGTTTATTGAATTCATTCCCCTGATCGTCTTCTTCGCGGTCTACAAGTTTTACGACATCTATATGGCCACCGGCGCCCTGGTGGTGGTGACCGGCCTGCAGCTCGCCTACAGCTGGATCCGCTATCGCAAGGTGGAGAAGATGCAGCTGTTCACCTTCCTGCTGGTCGGCTTCTTTGGCGGCCTCACCGTCTTCTTCCACGACGACACCTTCATCAAGTGGAAGGTGACCGTGATCAACGTGCTGTTCGCCCTCGCCCTGCTCATCAGCCGCTACGGCTTTGGCAAGAACCTCATCAAGCAGATGCTGGCCAAGGAGCTGCAGGCGCCGGATCGCATCTGGGATCACGTCAACCTCGGCTGGGTCGGCTTCTTCGCCCTCTGCGGCCTGCTGAACCTCTACGTGGCCTTCAACCTGTCCCAAGAGGTGTGGGTCAACTTCAAGGTGTTCGGCCTGCTCGGCCTGACCCTGATCTTCACTCTGCTGAGCGGCGTCTACCTCTATCGCCACCTGCCGGCGGAGCAGAAGGCCGAACAGGACAAATAACCGCAACCAGAAAGGGATTGTTCCATGTGGTATCTGATCTACTCCGAAGACGTCGCGAACAGCCTGCCCCAGCGCAAGCTGGCTCGCCCCGCCCACCTCGCCCGTCTGCAGGCGCTGCAGGATGAGGGACGGCTGCTGACCGCCGGTCCCAACCCGGCCATCGACGCCGAGGATCCCGCCGATGCGGGCTTCACCGGCAGCACCGTCATCGCCGAGTTCGGCAGCCAGGCAGAGGCCAAGGCCTGGGCCGATGCCGACCCTTATGTGGCGGCGGGCGTCTACGCTCACGTCACCATCAAACCCTTCAAGAAGGTGTTCTGAACCAGTCGTAGACAGGGAAAACTCCCAGAATGCAGAAGGCCGGACAATGTCCGGCCTTCTCGTTTATGCACCGTTTCGTACCGACGCTTTCATATCAACACTCTCATCTCGATACTGCGGGGGCGCGGTGATGCCTTGTCAGGCCCGCGCCACAAACCAGGGATTGAGGATATCCGGCTTGTTGTAGGCAAGGGGCGAGCTGTCCAGCTGGGTCACGCTGCCCCCCGCCCCTTCCAGTACGGCCTGAGCCGCCGCCGTATCCCATTCACAGGTAGGAGCCAGACGCGGATAGAGCTCGGCGCCCCCCTCGGCGATGATGCAGAACTTCAGCGAGCTGCCCATGGAGACCAGTTCGATCTCCCCCTTCTCCATGTCGCCGAAGCGGGCCAGATAGTCCAGGGTGGCCTGGGAGAGGTGATTGCGACTGCCCACCACCTTCCAAGCTTGTCCTTCTACGTGGGGACGCGTCTGGATGGGGGCCGTCCCACTCACATCGGTCCGCCAGGCTCCCAGCCCCTTGCCCCCGTACCAGAGCCTGTCCAGCACGGGAGCATAGACCAGCCCCCAGACCGGCTTGTCCTCCTCGATGAGGGCGATATTCACCGTGAACTCCCCGTTGCGGGAGACGAACTCCTTGGTACCGTCCAGGGGGTCCACCAGCCAGTAGCGGGGCCAGCCGAGCCGCTCCTCCATGACGTCCGCATCCGACTCTTCCGATAGCACGGGGATATCCGGGGTCAAGGTGGCCAGGGCCCGTATGATGACCTCGTGGGCCCCCTTGTCGGCCGCAGTGAGCGGGCTCTCGTCCTGCTTGTACTCCACCGCAAAGGCTTGGTGGTAGATGGCGAGGATGGCACGACCCGCGGCGCGGGCGATGGGCTCCAGATCGGAAATGGCGGGTAGGGACATGGAAAAGGCATCTTGCTCAAAGGGTTAGTCAGTGTAACCGAGGAGGGGCCGTCCGGCTTATAGCCGATTCACCTGAGTTATTACCCTGTCACTTTTCACAGACGAAAAGTGGCGCAGCTCGACTAGCTTTCTATAGCCGTATGGCACTATACAAGGACGTAAAACCATGAACAGAAAGACCCTGATCGCCAGCCTGCTGCTGGGCGCACTGCCGCTTTTTAGCCAACCTCTGCTCGCCGCCGACAAGTCGGCCACCAAGCCTGCGGCCGCCGTCAGCCAGGCCAGGGAGAGCGGCAAGATCAACCTCAACACCGCCAGTGCCGATGAACTCGCGGCCCTGAAGGGCATTGGCGAGAAGAAGGCCCAGGCCATCGTCGACTATCGCGAGAAGCAGGGCAAGTTCACCTCGGTGGAGCAGCTGGAAGAGGTGAGCGGCATAGGCCCAGCCACTCTGGATGCAAACCGGGACCTGATTATCGTCAAGTAAGGGTTTCATGCCATAACCATGATGAGGGCAGCCTGTGGCTGCCCTATTTTTCTTCGGGTATCATGAGCCCACTTCGTATCTTCGGACTCACTTACATGAAAAAGACACCCCTCGTTGTTCGCAAGGCCGTTCTCCCCGTCGCCGGCCTGGGTACCCGCATGCTGCCCGCCACCAAGGCCATCCCGAAGGAGATGCTGCCCGTGGTCGACAAGCCGCTGATCCAGTATGTGGTGCGCGAGGCCATCGCCGCCGGCATCAAGGAGATCATCCTGGTGACCCACTCCAGCAAGAACTCCATCGAGAACCACTTCGACAAGAGCTTCGAACTGGAAGCGACCCTGGAGAAGCGGGTCAAGCGCCAACTGCTGGAAGAGGTGCAGCACATCTGCCCGAAAGACGTGACCATCATGCACGTACGCCAGGGTGAGGCGAAGGGCCTGGGCCATGCGGTGCTCTGCGCCCGCCCTCTCATTGGGGACCAACCCTTCGCCGTGCTGCTGCCGGACGTACTGATCGACGAGGTGGCGAGCGATCTCAAACAGGACAACCTGGCGGAGATGGTACACCTGTTCGAAGACGAGCAGATCAGCCAGATCATGGTGGAAGCCGTGCCCGAGCAGGACGTGGACAAGTACGGCATCGCCGACATCAAGGGCGAGGCGCTGACCGCCGGCATGTCGCTGCCGATGCAGGCCATCGTCGAGAAGCCTTCTCGCGATGAGGCCCCCTCCAACCTCGCCGTGGTCGGCCGCTATGTGCTGTCCGCCAACATCTGGCCCCTGCTGGAGAAGACCCCGGCCGGCGCCGGGGACGAGATCCAGCTGACCGATGCCATCGCCATGCTGATGGAGAAGGAGCAGGTCAACGCCTACTTCATGAAGGGGCGCAGCCACGATTGCGGCAGCAAGTTCGGTTACATGAAGGCCAATGTGGAATATGCGAGCCGCCACAAGGAGCTCGGCAAGGAATTCACCAGCTGGCTGAAGCAATTTGCCAAAGAGCTGTAATCGCTGAATATTCGCACAATAAACAGGATAAAAAACTGGGCATCATTCGATGCCCTTTTTCATTTTTTAAACAATGAATCAACCATTGATAGATAAAGTAACGTCAAAAACGCTCGTTGTAATTCGATTCCGCATGTTTTATAAGGAAGATGGCTTGTTCCTAGCCCTTGCATAAAATTTCTAAAAAAATATAAGACACAGGTGGAAGTTCCAATGAATAACCCGTCCAAAGGGACCTTTTTAGGTCACCCTAAAGGGCTTTTTTTGCTCTTTAGTACCGAACTGTGGGAGAGATTCTCCTATTACGGCATGCGTGCCGTACTCGTCCTCTATCTGACCGACATGACCGCCAACGGCGGCATGGGCTGGACACAAGCCGATGCCCTCAAGCTGTACGGCATCTACACCGGCCTGGTCTACATCACCCCGATCATCGGTGGCTGGTTGGCAGATACCTTCCTCGGTCAGCGTCGCGCCATCCTGTTTGGTGCCGTGCTGATGGCCGCCGGCCAATTCACCCTGGCCCTGCCCCACGCCATGTTCCCGGACATGGTCAACAGCGTCTTCTACGCGGGTCTCGCCCTGCTGATCCTGGGTAACGGTCTGTTCAAGCCGAACATCTCCACCATGGTGGGGGACCTCTATCAGGAAGGGGATCACCGTCGTGACGGTGCCTTCACCATCTTCTACATGGGCATCAATCTGGGCTCCCTGCTGGCAGGCGTGATCTGTGGCGCTGCCGCCACCGCCTACGGCTGGCAGGCCGCCTTCGTCAGCGCCGGTATCGGCATGCTGCTCTCCCTGGTGGTACAGGCCACCATGGCCCAACGTTTCCTGGGTGACATCGGCCGCGTACCGGCCGCCCAGCGCGCCGCCGAGCAGCGCTCCAAGGAGCAGAAGGCCCCGCTGACCAAGCAGGAAGTGGATCGCATCAAGGTCATCCTGGTGCTGGGTCTGTTCACCATCATCTTCTGGGCCGGCTTCGAGCAGGCCGGTGGTCTGATGAACCTGTACGCGCAGGAATACACCGACCGCATGATCGGCAGCTTCGAAGTGCCGACCGCCTGGTTCCAGTCCCTGAACCCCTTCTTCATCATCACGCTGGCCCCGATCGTGGCCGCCATCTGGATCAAGCTCGGCAGCAAGGAGCCGAACTCCCCGGTGAAATTCGCCATGGGTCTGCTGTTCCTGGCCATCGGCTTCCTGTTCATGATCGGTGCCGTGCTTGAGCAAGGCGGTGATCAGGCCGTCAAGACCTCCATGTTCTGGCTGGTCGGCGCCTACCTGTTCCACACCCTGGGCGAGCTCTGCCTCTCCCCCATCGGTCTCTCCATGGTGACCAAGCTGGCTCCGCTGCGCCTGGCCTCCCTGATGATGGGTGCCTGGTTCGGCTTCGTGGCCCTGGCCAACTACGCCGCCGGCTTCATCGGCTCCTTCGTGGGCGAGTCCGGTGCCATGGCCATCTTCGGTGGCATCGCCCTGGCCGCCGTGATCAGCGCCCTGATCCTGCTGACCATGGCCAACCGACTGGTGTACTGGATGCACGGTGCCGAAGGTCCGGCAAAAGCCTCCGACGACAGCGACAAGAAGCTGCAATCCGCCGCCGTCTAACCGGCCTGGATGGTGAAAGAGAACGGGGCGCCCACTGGGCGCCCCGTTTTTATTGGCGAGCAGAAATCGCCTCAGTGGTGGCGCACCTGCATCTTCAACGCGCTGCCGCTGTCGCTGCGAAACTGCAGCTCGAACGGCTCGTGCCAGCTGCGCTTGTGCAGGCTATAACGGCTGCTGCGCATCAGGCCGAGGGGCAGGCCCCCCGAGCGCATCAACCAGCGCGGCGAGGTGAGACCCGCATTGGCAAACACCAGGCCATCCTCCTGATCAAACAGCAGGGCCGCCATGGAAAACGAGTGGCGCAGCCCCGACTCCAGCAACTGCAGGTTGAGGTAGTCGAGCAGGCGATGGGGCTGGGTCAGCAGTCGGCTCTCCTGCTGCTGGTACTGGCGGTAGGGCCCATTCATCAAAGAGCGTACCAGGGCGCTGCAGAAGGCCGCATCCATGCCGAGGACGGGCAGCTCCATTACCAGCACCAGCAGCTTGTCATCCAGCTTGAAGGTATCCGGGATGAAGAGGTTGCCCATGCCGGCGAAGGTGACCTGCCAGGGACCCCACTCCTGCAGACCCGGGGGCGTCAGCCAGGCCAGCAGACGGCTGGAGGCTCTGTCGTGGGCACGGAAGAAGTCCATGTGCTCCATCAGTTCCAGCTGCTGGCTCTGGTGCGCGGCCCCCGCCAGGCACTGATCGATGCTGCGCCTGATCTGACCATAGTCGGCGACCGGCTTGATGAAGAAGTCCCGCGCTCCGGCCCGCAGCGCTCGCTCGATCGCGGCCATCTTGTCCTGACCCGAGATGACGATGACGGGCACCTCGGGATAGCGGGCAGCAAGGCAGGCTATAACTTCGTGTCCATCCATGTTGGGCATGTTGAGATCACAGAGCACTATATCGGGGTGGTAGAGCGCGGCGGCGGAGAGCCCTTCAATACCATCTTCGGCCTGAAAGACACAGGCCCCGTCATGTTCGAGATAAGTGACCAGCGAGTGGCGAAAAACGGCTTCATCTTCCACCACCAAGATCCGTAGTCCGGCTTTTGACATCTTGACAAAGCTCTTATTAGTCAGCGTGTTAGTTGGGTATTAAGCCTAGATCATGTGGGGTCTATATCGCCACCCAAGGATGCAATACGTTCCCTCGAAAATGCCTCAACCCGGTACAACTGTTTGAAATAGGCTGACTATTTCATCAATATTTTTTGGTGCCCCTTCCCGCTTCTCAGGGCAGGGCACCACGAATTGTATGCAGCCCCACCATGAGGGATAATGGCCCCACTCCCGATTGTGAAGCAGACCATGACCCCAGCCGAATACAGCGCCCTCGCCCATCCCAGGCTATCCCATCCGGCCCGCAGCCTATACACCCTGCAGCTGCGCCGACTGGTACTGGAAAACCGGCAAACCCGGCTCAACTATCCCGAGCTCGGGCGCGCACTGGCGGTGGTCGACCCGGGTGATCCCAGCGGCTTCTGCTATCAGGTCAATGCCCGCCAGCTCACCGAGTTGCTGGACGAGCTGATGGAAGCGGAACTGCTGCAAGTCGAGGCCCATGGCGACAGCGATCACTATCATCAGTGCCCGTTTCAGCTGCCCCTGCTGAGCCAGCGGGTGCGTAGCCCGCTGCCGGAGCGGCCGTTCCAGATGCACCTGCAGTGGCGCCCGGATGAGGAGCTGCCCACCCTCGCCCGGCTGTGCGGCGTGATCGACGCCAGCTACAGCGAGGAAGACCTCGGAGAGTTCATCGCCTACTGGCTCGGCCGTCCCGAGGTGTTCGACTCCCAGCATCAGTGGATGCTCAAATTTATCCGCACCCTGAAGAGCCGCCGCTACGCTCGCCGCCAGCCGATGGAGGTCAAGGGCTACCAGCAGGTCAGCCTCGCGCCGGTGGAGTCCGGTCCGAGCAGGCGGGCCCAGGAGATGATAGAGACGGCCAAGCGTCTGGCCCAGGAGCCGGATAATGATTGATCCCGAACGCGGGCAACAGGCACTATTAGCCGCGCAGTCGGCCATGCCCTTGTCCACCCTTTACCATTTCCCTCGCAGAAGGAGCCATTCATGACAGACCCGCAAGACCCCCTGCGTCAGGAGCTGGAAGAGATCGAGGCCAGGCGCAAGAAGATAGCCAGAGCCAAACAGGATCAGCGGGTGCACGACCCCGAGCTGAGCAAGCATGTGGGCGGCCTGCTGGAGCGCATCCGCCGCCTGCAGGCCCAGACAGGTGGCAGCCAGTACGACTACGAGACCCTGCGCAAGGAGTACGACGCCAAGGCGAACGAGGAGGTGCGCGAGCTGCAGAAGGCGGCACGCCAGGAGCGGATCCAGAAGCTGATCGCCCAGGCCGACCTCAACCCTGACTGGGTGTTCGACAAGATGGATGCCACGGATCCGGCGCTGCAATACCCCATAGAAACGGCCCGCTACTTCATCAGTGGCTTCGAGCATTGGGAGAAGAGCGGCGGCGGCTGCATGCTCATCTACGGTGACTACGGCACCGGCAAGTCGACGCTGGCGGGAGCCGTGGCCCACGAGCTGATCGAGCGCCACCAGAAATCGGTGATCTTCCAGCAGTGGGCCTCCATCGTCGATCGGCTGTTCTTCAACGTCATTCAGGATCAGGAGGAGCGCAACCAGTACCGCCGCGCCCTGGAAGAGGTGGACCTGTTGATCATCGACGAGGTGGCGGCCAATCGCGCCAAGATGGCGGAGAGCCAGTCCAGCTTCCTCGGCCACCTGCTGCGCCGTCGTCGCAACCTCTCAAAGAGCGTCATCATCATCACCAACCACAGCCCCCAGAGCCTGCATCAGGCCATCGGCGACTTCAGCTTCGAGGCGATCAAGGCCTTCAACCCGGTGGACATCCACCTGAGCGGCCCGAGCCGCCGCCCCAGCATAGGCCACTACAACGGCTGACCCTTGCGGGCCGATGTCATCGACGTCGGCCCCTTGCTTTTCTGCTCTCCCTTCACAGATAAAAACAACTCTCATTTACATCGAGTCATCCAGGCCCTAGGCTAACCCTTTTCTTCAAGGGGACTCTCTCATGCCGACCACTCTCATCTTCGGAGCCAGCCGCGGGCTGGGCCGCGCCTTCACCGTTAAGGCCCTGCGCCAGGGCTACAGGGTTGTCGCCCTAGTCCGCAATGCCGACATGGCCGCCGAGCTGCAAGCACTCGGGGCCGAGGTCGTCCAGGGGGATGCCCTGGACCCGACTGCGGTAGCAGAGGCCTGCCTGCTGGCGGGCAGTGACGCCCGGGTGGTCTCCACCCTAGGCAGCTTTCGCCAGACCCAGCCGGTGGATTATCAGGGCAACCGTCTGGTGATCGACGAGATGGAGCGGGCCGGCCTCAAACGCCTGCTGCTGGTCACCTCCCTCGGCTGTGGCGACAGCTGGCAATACCTGCCCGAGCGGGCACGGGAGGCCTTCGGCCACGAGGTGCGACTGAAGAGTCTGGCGGAGAGCTGGCTGCAGACAAGTCGGCTGAGTTGGACCATATTGCGGCCGGCCGGTCTGCAGGATGGGGAGGCGACCGGCAAGGCGGTGCTGAGTCAGGGACAGGAGGTGCACGGCCTGGTGCGCCGCCAGGACGTGGCACTGCAGGGTTTGCAACTGCTCACCAGCGAGCAGGCCCTCGGCCAGATCTACGCCATCGGCGAGCCAGGACTGCAGCGCAGCTAAGCCAGCCTCGCCTTGCACAAAAAAACGGTCAGCTTTCGCTGACCGTTTCCATATCGGGCGCCCTGCCCTGTCGTTGGCGCCATGCCAGCAGGAGGATGGCGAGCAAGCCGTTGAACAGCGCCAGCCCCCACAGCTGCCACCAGTAGGGGGAGATCTGGTTGAACGCGGCCCCCATCTGGTTCAGGCGCAGGAAACCCTTGATGGCCGGGGTGCTCGGCACCCATTGAGCCAGCCAGTTGAGAGGCATAGGGATGAGCTCAAGGGGCCAGATAAAGCCGGCGAGGAACACCAGCGGCAGAGATGACACCAGCACCACCTGAGTTGGCAGGTCGCGGCGGGTAAACAGGGCCCCCAGCACCACCCCGAGCCAGGTGGTGGCCAGCAGGAACGGCAGGGTGAACAGCCAGAGTGCCCCCGGCGCCGCGGTGCGGGCAATGCCGTAGTGATCGAAGCAGAAGCCGAAGAAGTAGGTCACGGGCAGCACGAACAGCCCCCCCAGCACCAGGGTGCGCGCCAGCAGCAGCGCCAGCACGGGGGCCTGCTGCCAATAACCGCGCTCACCCCGCAGACTGCGCTGGTTCTGGGTCGCTCCCAGGATGCCGCCCCCCATCAGCAACACCTGGTGCAGGATCAGCACGAACACCGCCGGCACCACGTAGTTCACATAGCCCATGGTGGGATTGAACACCGGCAGCACGTTGAGCCCCACCGCATTCCAGCCCATGGCCGCCTGAGGCAAGGCCTCCCCGTGGCTGAGCAGGCGCGCCACCTTCACCTGAGCGGCCAGGGTGCCCCCCGCCTGGGCCAGCCCCTCGGCGATGGTGCCGTAGACCAGGAAGTAGGAGGCGTCCCCCGCATAGCTCAGGGTGACGCTCCTGCCCAGCATCAGATCCCGATAGAAGTGGCGGGGAATGTGCAAGATGCCGCTCGCCTTGCCGGCCAGCATCCACTCCCGCGCCTCGCCCAGGCTGGCGACCCGGGCGACCAGTTTCACCTGGGGCGTGGCGTCGGCCATGAACTCCAGCTGGCGGGAGAGCTGACTGCCATCGTCGTTGACCACCACCACGGGCTCTTCCCGCGGCAGCTGGTGCAGGTAGGGCTGGGGGTAGAGAAAGGAGTAGAAAAATACGCCGCCAAACAGGGTCAGCATGATGGCCCTGTCCGCCAGCAGGGTGCGCAGCTCTAGGCGCACCAGATCCCAGAAACCTAGCATGCCATTGACTCCTTCCACCGCCAGGCGGCAGCGATTTGTGGCGCCAATAAGAGGCATAAATCAATCGGCCGCCACTCGAGGCGTGGCAAACCCCAGTATCCCATCATGGCGTTGGCTCCTCGGCCTTGTGAGCCGGTTTGGTTTGTGGCTGATAACGGCGTGCCACCACGAGCAAGGGCAACAGGAACAGCAGCAGGGTGCCGAACTGGGGCAGAGCCGCCCCGAGCGGCAGGCCGTAGTTGGTCTGCCCTATCTGCAGCTCGACGTAGTGGGAGACGGGCAGCAGGCTGCGCCAGAATTGGGCGACATCCCCCATGGCGCTGACCGGGAAGGTCACCCCCATGAAGGCGAAGCCCGGCGCGGTGTAAGCCCCCGCTATGGACAGGGCCCGCGCCGGATCCCGCAGTACGGCGTAGAAGAAGGCCCCCATGCTGACGCAGGCGGCCGACGCCAGCCCCAACCCCAGGGTCAGGATCAGCCAACTCCCCTGCATGGGATAGCCGAGCGCCTTGAACAGCAGCAGGCTCCACCCCAGTCCCCAGGCCCAGCCGATGAACACATGAGGGAGCAAAATGCGCCACAGGCCCTTCCAGACCCCTTCACGGGCCCAATCCAGACCGAGCCTGTCCATCCGCGCCAGCGCGTTCAGGCCATAGAGCACCACCAGGATCTGCCACACCGCGGGCAGCAGGGCACTCAGCAGGAACTGGGCATAGCTCGAATTGAGGTTGTAGAGCGCCGTGATCTGGCTCGCGATGGGCAGGGCTTGCCCCAGGGCGCCGGGCAGCGCCTTGCCATCCGCCATGGCCTCCAATACACCGACCTGACCGTTGAGGGTACCGACCACCTGGGCCAGGGCCGAGCTCACCAGCTTGGCGATCAGGATGAACTGACCGTTGTTGAACACGGTCACCTGGGGCTGGGTCCCCTCGCGCGCATCCCGCTCCAGATGGGCGGGGATCACTACCAGGGCATAGATGTCGCCACCGCGCAGGGCGCTGGCCCCCTCGTCGATGGAATCGAACTGAGCGCTCACCCTGAGTCCGCTCGAGCCATCCAGGGAGAACGCCAGCTGGCGGGAGAGGGCGCTGCGGTCCAGATCCACCAGGCCGACCTTGAGGTCACGCGCGAGCCCTGCCGAGAAAATCCAGCACAGGATCCCTATCAACAGCAGGGGTACCCAGCTCGCCAGTGCCCGGCCGAAGGGGTCCTGCCACAGTCGCCGCCATTCGTGTCCCATCAGAGATCGACCAGCACGCTCATGCCGACCCGCAGCCCGTCAACCGGTTGCAGGGGGCGCGCCTCCACCTGGAAGCTCTTCATGTCGAAGCCCTGGCGGGTATCGGTGGCGCGCCAGGTGGCGAAATCCCCCATAGCCGCCACGTGGGTCACCTTGAAGCGCACCAGCTGATCCCCAAGACCGGGAATGCGGGCATCGAACTCGGTGCCAACCGGGAAGCGGGGCAGCAAGTCCTCACGGACGTGGAACTGGGCCCAGGCATCCTCCATGTCGAGCAGGGTCACCACGGGGAAGCCCTGGGGCGCCAGCTCGCCGCTGCGCAGCAGCACCTGGGCTACCTCGCCGGCATGGGGGGTGACAATGCGGGTATCCGCCAGATAGGCCTCCACCTCGGCTACGCCCCCTGCCGCCATCTTGGCCTGCTCCCGGGCCGCGACCTTGGTCTCCTCCCGCGCCCCTTCCAACGTCATCTGATATTGCTGCCAGGCCATGCCTTCGCTGTACTTGGCCGCCTGCCAGGCGGTCCAGGCCTCATCCCGTTTCTGCAGGGGCATGACGCCCTCACGGTGCAGGTTGGCGATGCGGGCATAGGTCTTGCCATGAAGCAGAGCCGCCGCCTTGGCCTGCTGCCACTGATCCTTCGCCGCCGCGATCTGCTGGGCCCGCGCCCCCTTCTCGGCCTCTTCGGCCAGGGCGCCAGCCGCCGCCTCCCCCGCCTTGGCCTGGCTCAACTTGGCCTCGATCTCCGGGCTCGCCAGGGTGAACGCCAGTTGCCCCTTGGTCAGCACATCGCCCTTCTTCACCAGCACCTCGTCGATGCGACCCGCCACCTTCGAGGAGACGGAATACTGCTGCGCCTCTATCTGGCCTTGCAACCGCACCGGCTCAGGTTGATAGGCGAGCCAGAAGCACCAGCCCAGCCAGATCACCAGCAACACCAACAGCAGGGTCAGCAACAGCGGCTTGCCCTGGCTCATCTTCTTCTTGATGGGGGGATGACTCATACATTCACCTCGGCAGACAGGCGACCCTTGGCGGTCGAAACAAACGGGGAAAATGGAACAGACAGGACCGCGATCATGAATTCACCTCGATGGCCCGGCCATGCTGATATTGATTGAAACTGTTCATCTGGCCGGAGAGCGCCAGCAAGCGGGCCAGGGAGACCACGTATTGATAGGCCGCCGCGGCGCGCTGGGTCTTGACCCCCGCCAGCTGGTTCTGGGCATCCACTACGTCGAGGGACGTAGAGAGTCCCTGGCCAAACGCCTTGTCCCGCAGCCGTACGTTCTCCTGTGCCAGCTCCTGGGTGGAAGAGAGAGACTGATACTCCTCCAGCCCCTGGGCCGCCTCGCGCCAGGTCTTCTCGACCAGGAGTTCCAGATCCTGGCGGGTCTTGGCCTGCAGCAGATTAACCTGCAGCTCGGCGCTCTTGGCCGCCTGCACCGTCTCGGAGCGGCCGTCACGGCTCACCAGCGGCATGCTGACCCCGACCCCGACCAGCCAGTCCGGCGTGGTCTTGGAGACGATGGAGTCATCCTCGTAGAGGTTGTAGTTGCCGAACAGGAACAGCTCGGGGGCGTACTTGCCCTTCTCCAGCTTGATCATGCCCTGGGCCTGCTCCTTCTTGGCCGCCAGCAGCTTGAGACCCGGGTGCACCGCCAGGGTCTCCTGCACGAAGGGATCCAGCTGTGGCATGCCGTCGTTGATGAACAGCCGGGTATTGGGCTCCGCCTGCTTGAGTTTCAGCATGTGACCCAGGGCCAGCTGGGCGATCTCCAGGCTGCGTCGCGCCTTCTGGGTATCGATGCGGGCCCTGTCATAGGCCGACTGGGCGGAGAGTCGCTCCACCTTGGCGATCTGACCCTGGGCCTCCAGTTTTTGGGCATGATCCAGGTGATGGGCCAGCCCCTGCTCTATCTCCTGCTTGGTCTGCACCATCTGGGCCGCCAGCACCACGCCGAAATAGGTCTGGGAGAGGCTCTCGAAGGTGGACTGTTGCTTGAGCACCAGCAGCTGCTGCGCCTCGCTCACCTGGGCCTGGCGAATGTCCTGGGCCGCATCGATGCGACCGCCGGTGAACAGCGGCCACAGCATCTTGACCGAACTGGTGACCACATTCTGTTTAGTAAGAGGGGTGACGAAGTCGCTCGGGCTCAGGTTCAGCGCCTGCATGACGGGGCCCAGCACCTTGCCAAACTCCGGGTGGTTGGCGATGGGGTTCAAGTCCAGCATGTCCAGCTCCATCGGCTGGTCGAGGTGGGTATAGCTGGCCCCCACATCCACCTTGGGCAGATACATGGCCTTGGCCGCTTCTCGCAGTTGCTCGGCCCGCTCCACACCCGCCTGCTCCGCCGCCAGGCCGTCATCCTGCTGGATGACCCGGCTCCAGGCCTCGGTGAAGCTGACGGTCTGCGCCTGGGCCGAGCCCAGCATGGCTCCCAACAGGCAGGGACCGAGCGATTTGATGAACCTTGACGTCATACATCCCCAAATTCTATTTGTAATGAAATTGTGTGGAGCCTTTGCTCGATTCAGGCTCGCTATCATAACGTAAACCCGCTGCAGAGGGAGACTCACAAATCGTCGATGCCCTCACTCATTTGGCCCCGTCCATGGTCCCAGACAATATGTCTGATTTTCAAGCACTCCTGAATTTGCAAGCCTTGGCGCGACGTTTTTTTCAGAAAAAAATGGCTGACGCTCAAATACTAACCTTTTCTCCTGACTAAAAAATGCGTAATATACGCCGCCCTAAGCCGATGGTAACCGTGGAATGCAGATAGGTCCCCACACGCTTGAAACTCCCCTGATCGTGGCCCCCATGGCCGGTGTAACAGACCGACCATTTCGTGAACTTTGTTTGCGGCTGGGTGCCGGTATGGCCGTTTCCGAGATGCTGCTGGCCAACCCGGATGTCTGGGATACCCAGAAAACCAGGATGAGAATGGACCACTCTGCTGAAGGCGGATTGCGATCGGTCCAGATTGCCGGTTCCGACCCCGAGATGATGGCGTTTGCCGCCCGCTACAACGTGGAGCAGGGCGCTCAGATCGTCGACATCAACATGGGATGTCCGGCAAAAAAAGTGAATAAGAAGTTGGCAGGTTCCGCCCTGCTGCGCCAACCCGATCTGGTCAGAACCATCTGCCGGGCCGTGGTGGATGCAGTGGAGGTGCCTGTCACCTTGAAGATCCGCACAGGATGGGATCCGGATAACCGCAATGGCGAGGAGATCGCCCGAATCGCCGAAGATTGCGGTATCGCGGCCCTTGCCGTGCATGGTCGTACCCGTACCGACCTCTATCGGGGCGAAGCGGAGTACGACACTATCAGGGCGATTAAGCAGGCCGTATCGATTCCTGTTGTCGCCAATGGCGACATAGACAGCCCGGAGAAGGCCCGGTATGTCCTCGACTATACCGGCGTCGACGCCGTGATGATCGGCCGTGCAGCGCAAGGACGACCCTGGATTTTCCGGGAAATCCGTCATTTTCTTGAGACGGGCACCAAGCTGCCACCTCCCGACAGGGAAGAGGTCCGCACCCTGATGAACGAGCATGTTACCAACCTGCACCAGTTTTACGGTGCATATCTGGGAGCGCGCATTGCCCGTAAACACGTGGGCTGGTATCTGGATGAAGAAGAGACGGGCCGAGAATTCCGTAAACATTTCAATGCCCTGGATTGTGCAGATGCACAGCTTGAGGCACTTGAAGTGTATTTCGATGGATTAGGTTAACGCATAACTAAAGAGCCGACCGAATATGTTCGAACAAACCCTGACTTCTGATGCATTGGTAACAACTACTCACAATCACGCCGCCGAGCCGACCCAGCGCCCCCTGCGTGACTCTGTGCAACAGGCCCTGCGTAACTACCTGGCCCAGTTGAACGGTCAGGAAGTGATTGATCTGTACGATATGGTTCTCTCCGAAGTCGAAGCCCCCATGCTGGACGTGATCATGCAGTACACCCGTGGTAACCAGACTCGCGCCGCCGTGATGATGGGTATCAACCGTGGCACCCTGCGCAAGAAACTCAAGCGCTACGGCATGAACTAAGCCATAACGACTAAGCTATTGAAAATAAAAGCACTCTCATTTTAATGAAAGTGCTTTTTTAGTTTTGAACCCGCATATGAACCCACATTTAATGGACTAGATTTTTCCACTGAGGGTAACTCGACAAAGAAGCTTCATCGTTAGTTTGTTATGTCGCGGGCAAAAAGCGAGAAAAAGCTAAATAGCTGTTCCGAATAGTAGATCACTGCACTCGTACCGCTTCTACAGGTGACATGGAGCACACATCGTCGCTGAGGCTTGTCACCTCAGACGTTACCGTCAGATCACACAAATTTCTTACGCCACGAGGCTTCCGACAAGATGTAGCACTATTAGGAGCAGTTAGTTAGAGGCTCTCTCTTACTTTGTATTATTTATTGGTAAACTGCTTATCTTGTTATCGTCGCAGGAGTAAGGCTTGTTGTATTACACCAGTTTGTGGACAACGAGCTATACACCATACAAGAAATAAGCTGCCATTTCTGAGAACAGCTAAGTACGTTGGCATAGCTCATCAGAAAACGAGTTAATTAGGTTTGTGAGGGGATAATTTCAACGTAGCCAACCAGTTCGGCTGAATAACTCTCCCCCCCATTTGCAGAGCCCTTATGCTTCAGTTCTCGTTGTAAAGTCGGCTCAACCACATGTGCAAACAGTTCTTGCCGCTGCTCTGGCACGAAGCACGATAACGTTACTGGGGCCTGCAGGTACTGCTCAGCCCGGCGCTCGACCGCCGGAACACGTGTACCATCGGGTTTGACGGCAATAGGTTGAACACCGATTCGACGCTCACCATTGCCTGCCGATGCCTCGACCATCCAGAGAGAAAGAACCACAAGAGCATCTACGTCTCCTGAAACGGCAATGCCAATATCCTCAGGCGGAACGCTACGCCAGCGTCCAAGCTCTTCCTGTATCAACGGATGATCCAGCCCCATCAATTCCACGTTATCGCTGCTCGTAGCCGTATCACGGCTCAAGGTAAATCGTACCCGACGTACGCCATCAACAGTCATAAGGTCGTAGGTAACTTCGTCGATCTTGGCCAAGCGCAGCTGGTGATCAACCACCGCAGCTGACAAAAACCGCACCAGTCTATCCAGACTAGATGACACATCAGAGAAGGGTTTGTAGTCATCGAGACTGAACCCTTCGAGGTCTTGGAACAGATCAAACACCACCTGCCGCGCTTCGCGTGAATTTGAGAGCGCAGCTTCCAATTCCACCTGTGTGCGTTTCAACTCAGGGTCGGACAACGCCTCCTGGTACAAGCGGTCGTAATTGAGTCGCTCGGATAGCTGTCCAAGAATCTGCGCCCGCAGATCTTCCGCAACATTGCCTTGGTCATCGACCTTGCCGACAGTCCGCGCGATCTCTGTCAGCTTCTCATCAAGCAGCAGGAAAATGCGACCCTCTATGGTGTCTGACAGCACGAGGTTGTAGACCTGCGCGGTGTGGTTCTGACCGTATCGATGGATTCGTCCGATGCGCTGCTCAACATCCATTGGATTCCAAGGCAAATCGAAATTAAAAAGGATGCGCGCGAACTGGAGGTTCAAGCCTTCGCGGCCAGCCGCTGTACACACCAGAATACGCGGCCCGTCTTTCAAGCGGAATTTCCGCTCTGCAGCCAGCTTGGCACCGTGATCACCGCCGCGCAGCACCACCACGCCTTGGCCGGGATAGGCCTGCTCAATCTCGCGAGCAATCAGATCGACTGTGCCGAGGTAGGTGGCAAAGATGACGATCTTTTCGCTGGCATTCTGTCGCCACAGATAACCCAAGCCATCCAGCAGCTTCTGTACCTTGGTTTCCCGCTGTTGCGGGAAGACCTTGAGTAAATCACCGATGCGCAGGCGCTCCTCGGGCAGGTGGAGTTCCACGACGGCCGACGCCGCCTCTTCAGCGTGCGTTGAAGAGTATTCGCTACCGTAAGGGTCGGAGGCCATTTCTAGAGCCTCCGCATCCAGCTTCTTGGCCAAGCGATACTTGAGGTCAGCCAGCACGCGATCTACTTCACTGCGCCCTATGCTGTCGTGGGGCAGGCCGAATTCTTCGTGAATTAGTGCCCGCGCTTCATCAGTTAGACGTTCACGGCCTTCGATATCAAGTTCCTTATCGCGCAGCAACGCCTCGTGCAGTGTCAGCATCAACAGACGACGCTTCAGCGTGCGACGTACAGCTGCAAAACTAGATGCAGCAATCTTCTGAAAGATGGCCATCAAGAAACCGAGCGCACGCCCCAGCCCCCCCTGGCGGCGGGCGAGGTCGAAACCATCCTCAAGATATTCACGCAGTTTCTCGTAAAACAGCCTTTCTTCCTGATTCATCAGGAAAGACTCAGTATGTACCCCACGCCGCGCAAACAGCGGTGAACCATCGGGCTGGCAGGCATCTGCCTTGGTACGGCGGAACATCACCGTATTGAGACGGTGGCGGTTCTCCAGCATCTCTTCAGGGCTTCCAAACAGTGTCGGATTCAGTAGCTGCGCCAGCATCCAAAACTGGAAGTGATTGCCTTGGTGTGGAGTGGCCGACAGCAGTATCAGGTCACGAGAATGATCCTTCAATGCCTCGGCCAGCTTGTAATTTTCTGTTTTCCTGACTTTGCCGCCGACGCGGTGAGCGGTCAGATGGTGCGCTTCGTCGAATACGACCAGATCCCAACGTGGTGCGTCAAGTAGGCGCTTGATACGTGTCGGGCGTTTGAGCGTATCGATGCTCGCAATGAGCCGATCGTGCTTGGCAAAAGCATTGGTCTTGCGGTCAGTGATGTCGCCCTCGGAACCAAAAACCTCGAAGTCGAGGTTGAACACTTCGTTCAGCTCGCGGTGCCAGTTATTCACCAGTCCTGCAGGCACCACCATCAATGCACGATTCAGCTCGCCTCTGCTGGCCAACTCACGCAAAATCAAAGCTGTTTCAATGGTTTTGCCCAACCCCACCTCATCGGCGATCAGATAACGACGAGGGGATGCTGTCGCAATCCGGTGCGTCAGCACCACCTGATGCGGTAACAGGTCAATCTTTGCGGAAGTGAGTGCCGATGCACTTTCCATGACGGGCAAAGCATGGGCCTCGTAGGACAACCACGCTTTGCGCGCCCGCTCTACGCCGCCATCAACGGCACGCAGGATGCGCTCGGTGCGTGAGAGCTGGCGCCGCACAGCGCCAACAGGTACGCGGCGTTCACCAAGCCCAAAGAAAGCGCGCAGGTAGCCATCTCGCACAGGATCAAGAACCACCCCCTGCCCGAACTCATGGTGAATAATCCGCTCACCTGGTTGAAACAATGCATCCGCTTCCACTCGTCGACCTCAGGTAATTCGTAAATGAAACAGTCCAGCTACTTTCGCGCCTTCACGCAGCAAAATTTCCTGTGGATACTCATTAGCCTCCCCCCATAGCAGGCGACCAAAATCAATCTGATTATCACGATAAGGCGCCTCGCATAACCATAAAACAGCATCATTGGTAACCTGTTGTTTAAGTCGGCTGTGACCTTGGGGTAACCAGAAGATCAATGCAGCCTCACCACCGTAATAATCCTGAAATGAGAGAATGGCGCTTTTAATCGTTTCTCCCAGCCAGATTTCTCCCTGTTCAGGAGCTAACAGATCGAGACAACCATCAAGCCCGGCGACAACTAATGTCTGGTTGTCATTGCTAGGGAGATCATCGGGCCAACGTCCTTGCGCTTGTAAAAACTGCCGCAAACTCCAGACATCACTTGCGACACAGACTTGATTGCGTGCCTCTTCGTCCCACAACCAACTGGTGCCTCGTCGTTGCCACACGGTATCTACAGTCTGTCGCATTATGCCCACTCCACATCATCGTCAAATAAGGAGCCCTGTACCGGTAATGGCGCCAAACTTGCCTGCCAATTTCGGTATATATGGACTGCGAGGGATGCTGCATTGCGGGTAGCTTGATCCGGACCATTACGGTGCAACCATTCCAGCAGTGAACGCAGCGCAACATGCGGCTTGAAATTATCGTTTTTCAACGTATCCGAGGCACTAATTCCACTGCCATCAAAGCACGCTCCGATCAATACCAGCGCTTGGTCGAGGTCGGCGGTTAGCTTACGTCGATGTTTTCCTTGCCAATCACGGGCAAAATCGAGTGGATTAGTCCGAGTGAAAACCTTCTTCGCCTCCGAACACCAGTTACGCTGGACAAAATCATCTGGGGTAGTAACAGTTCCACGCAAATACTTTTGCAATTGATCGCGCTTCATCTCATTAACCGAACCAAAAGTACGCAAAAATTGTCGAGTCATGGGCTCAGCATTCACAGGTGGTGCTTCGTTGCCTTTATCTGCATCCTCATCAATCAGTTGGTTAATACCAACCAAAGCTTCCCTAACTGAAATCGTACGCCCTTCATCAACGTACACTTTGCCGTAATGGCGAGAGAAGTATTCCAATGCTTTACCACGGCGGATAACTTGAATATCTGCTGCAGGCAAACCTGATTGAGCATGATTCTCCAACATTCCTTGCAGTTGGCGCACATCGGCCATCACTTCGCGGCGCATCCGGCCCCAGCTCACTGGCTTGGGTTCTTCCGTGCGCTTGCGGCAAACGTGGATGATGTCATATTCGATTTTTTGCGACCCGAACGATGCGTTTTCTCCTTTTGTTTCATCGGAACGTACAGGATAGGTTGCCTCAAGGTAATACCCAGCATCGAACAACGACTCCAGAACAGCGACCCAAGCTTCGTCATCGTCATGATGAAAAGTGAAGGCCAGAATGCCACCTGGTTTAAGTATGCGGTACGCTTCCCGCCAACAATTCGTGAGCAGACGCTGATAAAAACCATTCGGATCATCTGGTTCTCGGAAAGGATTCGCTACAGCCTCTAGCGACTTTGGAGTGTACTCCGCGCCGAAAATTTCTGGATACTTTCCCTTCAGCGCAAGACGCAGCCAGACGTAGAAGAAATCAGCCAGCTCCGCATATTGCAAGATGCCACCAAAAGGCGGGTCTGTGATGACGAGATCAATACCGCCATCAGATAGCTTTGACAAACTTGTAGACGAACCGCAGGATATTTCAGACTCACTCACATAATCTTTAGGAAATACCTTCTCGCTTTTCCCGCTGATCCCCGAAGCAAGTGTGGAGTCCACACTCCTCAGTCCTTCTGCGCTAACAAGCTCCCACGCGTTGGCCTTCCAAGTAAATGCATCGAACAATCCACCGACGGCTGATTTCCAGCTGCCATCTCCTACGGGATTGAATACACTTGGTTCTAAGTTGGTACTTCTCGGATGAAAGTTGTTATTACTTAATGCGGCCGAGATTTGATTATTTTTAACATGCCAAATACTGAAAGTATTGTTGCACCGCAAGTACTGCTGAAACGCACCCAGTACATATTCACGAACCTTCCAGTCATAACTCCCAAGTGTGGCTATAGCTTTTAGCAGCTGAGCGTGCACCAGCAACTGGCGCGGATTGAACATCGTCCAATAGTGGGTCAGTCCATGTTCAGGGATGGCCCAGCCGTGGGTTTTCCATCCAAGGGATAACTCGGAGCGGGGCCAGAAGTCTTTTAGATCACTATCCTTGCGCACTTCCCATTCAGCAAATGCAGCGTCTTGTTGCCGAGCATGCGTTGCACCGTAGGCTACAAAGAAACGACCGCGGTTAGGCTTGCCCGCAGCATCGCGTTTGGGCGCATAGCCTTGCACCGCATAGGCAGCCGTTGGACCTGTTTTGCCGGTGGCCTTAATGGTCGTCAACACATCCTGCACCGTGCCGCAGCTTGCGCAGGCGTAGTGAGATTTTTTCGGCACCGTACCGTTTTTTGGCGCAAAAGTGACCTTCGTTTCCGGGCACGTCACTTCCTCCGGTAGTGCACCACGTACTTCCAGCAGCCGAATCTTGGATGCGCGCTCACTGTCCCAGCGCATGGTCGCCGCCAAATCGTCCTGCGCAGAGCCACCGTAGGGCTGCTCATTCGCACCCTGCTTGGGAGAACCAGCCATCCATTGCGGATGCACGAGCAGGTTCAATTCGACTTTCTTGTTCTTACCCTTGCCGAGGTTGGCCATCGCCGTATGACCACAATGCGGGCAGATGACGCCCTTCTTGCGATCAAGCACGGAGAACAGATGCTCCGACGGCGCGACATAAAGCGGCGCATCGGGAGCCAACCGTGCAGCGTCCTCCTCAACGTGGAACTCACCGCCGCACTTGCTGCACGAATGTTCCCAGTACTTGACGCTGATGGTCTTCACCGCCATCACCGGGCTGCTCATAATTGGTGTGCGATGGCCGCAGCCCGTCACCTGACAAGGGCCATGCTTGGCCCAGAAGGTGTAGATGATCTCCGGGCCTTCATAACAGTAATCCTTACGCTCGTAACGCGGGATACTCAGCGGATCGAAATCGGCAGGCATTACCTTCTTGGTCGGCAGGTGTGTCCACGTTCCTTTTTCACCCTCCGGGCCGTCGCAGTAGTAGTACGGCATGATCTGCGGCTTGACCTCGGCCTCGATATCAGCGAGCAGCTTTTTCACTTGCTCCAGATCAACGTTGGCCAATTCCTGCTTTACCACAAACCATGCGACCGGGTTGAGGTCGTTGCCGACCATCTGCATGCCGAGACGTGACCCTTCGACCAGCGTGGTGCCACCCCCCATAAAGATGTCGGCTACCTTCAGATGCTTGAACGCGCCTTTCTTCTGGTGGTTGGCGTAGTAGTTGTCCCACACCAACTTGGCCGCGTGCGATTTATCTTCTGGAGCCTTGGCGGCTGATGCAATTAACATCGAGCGAAAGACGCTTGATTGCCGCCGGGCCCAGTATTTTGACATCTGATAGATTGGCTTTTTCGCAGCCCCAGATGCGGCTTCGATAGTGGCCACCTGATTGATGGATAAGATCGGGAAGTCCACCTCCAAGCAAGTTTTGGGGCGGTTCGGATCGTTGAAATCGACGGTTTCAAGCGAGACCGCCTTGCCTGCACCGACGGCCTTGGCGACTTCCTGGGCGAGTAGTTCTTTTTTGGTGGCCATTTACAGGCGACTCCTTATCTTTAGTGCAGCATCTTCGGCTCGGTGTGGAATTTCACAGGTCATGACAATCCTCGACCCAGTCGATGCCAGCGACGTGAGAAAGCCTCACGGCCGCCTTCCATAATTCGGCACACTTCGTCGCGCACGTTTTGTTGCTGCAATGCGCCTTCGGTTTTGACAAAGCATTGACCATTGAAATCAAGCGCAAAAAGCATCTCTGCGTCGCCATTGACCACAATGTTCGGGTTGTGGGTAACGACGATGAGCTGACGAAGCAGCTTGTTTTCTCGTATCTGGCGAACAACCAACTCGTAAATCAGGTGGTTGTCGAGATCGTCTTCTGGTTGGTCAAGTACCAGTGGTTCTGCACCTTGTGCCAGCAAGAATGCCAGCATCGCTGCCGCTCGCTGTCCTGCGGACGCTTGACCGATGGGCTGGAAGTCTTTGCCGTCACCTTTACGGCTGTAGTTGACGAGCAGGCTGTCCTCGGGAAACCAGCAGCGAATATGGTCGATGAATTCCGGGTGCGCTTCGCTTTTGCGTTGAAGGTAGTTCTTGAACTTTCCTCCCAACGCGCCGCCACCGCCACATGCCTCGACCAGCCGATCCTTGAGTGTCAAAAGCCCGACCTCGCTATCGGCAGCGACAAGCCAATCGGCAACAAGCCCACTACTTGCGGTATCGCCGTCCATATCAAGGATGTCCGACACGAAGCGTTCGTCCATGACATCCAACATTTCACGCAAGGAGCGTTCTACGGCACGCGCATCATTGCCAAACGGAACCATATCGATACGCACAAAATCATTCTGGGCGAGCACCTGGTCGAGAAAAGCCTGACGTGTCTCACTGATGTTTTTCCGTACCTTAGAAAGATTCAGCCAGAGCACCTCGCATTCCATGACGAGGCGATCACGCTCCTGCTGAAGGAGAGCCATTTTCTTGCTCTCACCTTCAAGCCGCTGCTTTTCCTGCACCAACCGGGCGTACTCGTTGGGGTCATTTACACCCTGGGTCAGCAAATCTGCTTTGAGCTTCTCGTAAGCCTGTTTAGCCGCTTCAATTCGCTGCCTCCAGGACAACAAGCAAGGATCTTGGCGCAGGGCATTAAGTGACGTTGAGAGCTGGCTTGCCGCAGTATCCACAGCCTTCTGCGCAACCAAAACACGTTCGTTCAGGACTCCAATTGCTGCAAGGACGTCAGCATCCGCTTGGGCATCGAAAGGTTCTTGGTGGAGCACATCGATAGCCATTTCCTGAGCAAGGTTCTGTGCTTTTTGTGCAATGTCATCAGCCGACTGGAACTGTTCTTGGACTGCTTGATTTTGCTGCCGTGCCCGCTGATATGCCTTCAGCACATCAGCATGATCCGCTTGCTCGAAGGTTTTTAGTTTGCGCTCCACGTCGTGAAACTGCCGCTGAACCTCAGCATTTGCTTTGAGTCGCCCGTCCAGCTCACGAAGCTTGGCACGCTGAGCAAGATAATTTCGCTTTGCTTCCTCAAAGGAATTTTTTGCAGATTGGGTTTCCGCGGCCTCATCAATCACACCGAGCAAGGCAAGCGTATTCTCGCCAGCCAGCGCCGCAATCTGGCCTTGGCTGAAAATCCGCAAAGGGAATCTTTGCGGAGACACCTCTTGGCTGATGGAGCGTTTCCATTCACCGTTCTCATGCTCTTCGACAATGACCGTCTGCACGGAACTTTGTTGCCACGTCAGACGGTGTGGAACCGCATCTCGAAGAAACTCCAGCACGATTGCCGTTTGATCAAGCAACCCGCCTCGGTCGTCACGGTTCTTTGAAACCTTCACGAATTGTTCAAAGGTTTGCCGAGGCTCGCTCTTTTCATCAAGGCGATTGATCTCTCCGGTTCGACCGGATGCCAAGCGTAGTGCGTGAATGAAGGTTGACTTGCCTGTGCCGCGCCCGCCGACCAAGGCATTGAAGTAGGGGCTGAAATTTAAGACTGACGCGTTACTGCGCCCCATCGCACGAGCATCTTTGACCGTGATCGACGTAATAAAGTGCTCTGGTGTCTTGAATGGGTCAAATGTATCCTCGTCACTACGACGAATAGAGACGTCATTGCCATCGAGCAGAGCAAGTCGCAGGCCCTCCAATGACGGTGTTGCCATTTTGACCCAGGTGTAGCTTGAGCCCGGAACGTTCGGATATGGAGGACGGAAATTATGGCGGTCCGAACCAAGTACCTCTGCCCATTTCAATTTTCGTTGGGTGTAGATGGCAGGCTTAGGGGTGCCTGCATTTACGAACTCCATCGCAAGAATATCATTCGACTCCAATACTTGAGCGACCGTATTGGGGTCAAGTTTCGGCTTCGCCCCTCCCTCTGCTTCAAGCTGTAATAGCCCTTTTGCACAATCAGCGTGAGCAGGAATTGGCAACCCCCCCGCCGCGACGATGGCCTGGATCACTTCGGAAGCTGCTTCTCGCGTCACTCCATCGCTATCTCCATTGGTGTCTTGGTACTTGACCGCACCGAGAAGCTTGTCGATGTCACTCGTTGTGGTTTGAGCGCCGAAGACAGCAAGCAAATGAAAGCCGCCGTTAACAGAAATCTCAACGCCTGGAAAAAGATGCAGCTCGCGAAATCCAGCAGTTGGATTTGCTTGCATTGCCGCGTATGCCGCTTTGATTTGATCAATCCACGCACCGCTGTTGTGATCGGTTACCGCAACACAATCAATCCCTGCGGCCATATATTTGAGCAGCCAGTCCTCGGGCGTCAGAGCCCCCTCGCTTCCAATCAGGTCATGCCAAGGAGTGTCCTTCGATGCAGGGGTATGCGTGTGGAAGTCGAATTTCCACCAGCGTGAACCCGGGTACGGCCAGATTGAACTCACGCGGATGTCCCCTTGGTAATCTCAACAAACGGCGACAGCACTTCCAGCAGCGAGAGGCCGCCGTGCGTCAAGGTTGGGTAACCCCCCTGACTACGCCACTTTCTGCGGCCGAGAGCTAGTAGGTGAGCGCCGTGCGAGCTATTGACTTGCAGAGCTACCGGCGGAACGAAGGGGCCCGCGTCCCCCGCTCCCGTCTTGCTGCGCCCACTGGAAAAAGTCTGCTTGAGGTGGGTGGCAACCTCACCATCGGCATCAGGGAAATAGCCGGTGGCTGCGTAGCCGTGATCCGAGGTGATAACCAAGCGCCGCCCAGTGGCAAGGCGCTCAACAAAGGCCCAAAAGTCATCGCTGGAAAGTTGCTGCGCGGCATCCTTGGTCAGTAATTCCAGCCCTTGGCCTGCGCCGTAGTCATGCAGCTTGGCGTCCGGCCAGTGATGCCAGAACACCCAATCCTTCGCGCCCGAGACGCCACCTAGCAGTTTTTCGCAGTCTTTCCACGGCAGATCGATGGTTTCGGTCTGCGCGGGTTGAAGTTTATGCGCCAATCCGCCGCCGTTGGCCTGCAACTGGCTTCGGCTGGACAAGCCTAGCGCTCGGGCAAACTCATTAGTTTCGCCGGGTAATTCGGAGGCGGTGGCTGCGACACCCTGCAGGGTGAATCCACGTTCTTTCGCTCCCTGCAGCAACCAAGGCAGTTCGCGCAGACTCAGGGCATCAAGAATCAGAACGGCGCGGGCAGCACTGTTTCCATAACCCGGCTCGGTCCACCAACGAGCAAGACGGTCCGATGTGCGTTCCACGCCGCTGATCTCGGATTGGCCGAAGCATCGCCACAGATCCCAACCACTGGACGCAAGGAACAGATCGAGCTCGCCGATCTCGCGGTCGCGCTTGACGACCTCGCCCGGGGCATTGCCCTCTGCCAATGGTCGTGAGGCGATATTGAGCGTGCGCTCGATAATGAAACTCCACGCATCCGCTGAGGTGCCTTGAGTCAGGCGTTGCAATATTCCTGCATCAAGCGCCATCAGTTGTCCTCCTTCTCAAGACTCAACTCGAAAGTCATGCCATCGGGCAGCTTCTTGAGCAGTTCCTTGAGCTGCGCGCCGGTGGCGGCAGACACCTTGATCGAGACTTCTGCCACAGGCGTGGCTGGGCCAATGCCCCAACCTTCAAGCTTGCCGATCAGGTTGAGCGGCGAGGTTGGGGGGGTAGAGAGCGGGACACGCGGTTTGGTGGCGCTACTTGTGCCGCCACCAAAAATGTCACCTACGTTCGGCGATGTACCGGTGCCAAAAGGGTTGTCGCCACCGGCAGGTGGGACGGGTGGCGTACTAGTACTTTCGCCGCCAAAGATATCACCGCCATTTCCGCCAGCAGGTGGCTGCGGCGCAGGTGGAGTAGTGCCGCCGGTCGCAGGTACAGCAGAAGGCTCCATAAGGAACACTTCATCAAGCTGACGCCCGGTGTAGGAGAGCTTGGGGCGCAAGCGCCGCCACGCAGATTCCTCGTCTTCACCTGCGTGGGTTTGCAGATGCTCCAGATTGCGCAGGTTAATGGCGATCTTGCCGCGTGCACACAGGCGTAGGATGCGCTCCTTCATCGCGGTTTCACCCAACCAAGGAATGCAGTCCTGACCTGCCGGGCGCGGCTCCTGCAGTTCGCGCAGCAACTTGCCGAGGGACGCGTTCTCAGAGGCCGCTTCGAGCACAAGATCTTCGAAGTCTTCTGGAACGAAGAGATCGTTGGTCAGCATTTCCTCGATGCCATCGGGAATTTGAGCACCTTGCTTTTTCAGGTGTTCGACACTGAACAGGGATTGCTGCGGGTTCTGGTGATCGTAGCGATGCAGGACGGCAAAACGGTCAAAGCGCTTCTTCAGGTTGTCACGCAGGGTGCCTTCGAATTCTTTGTGCAGCTTTTTGTATTCCGCCGGGTTTGTAGAATTGTGGCCGCTCCACTCCTGCGCCTTCATTTCAGCGCGTGCGAGGATTAGCAGGTCGCGATCCAGGAATGCATTGGTGGAACCAGATCGGGGCAGCAGGAAGCGAATGGTGTTGCGGCGCTTTTGCAGGTGATCCTTAAGCCAACGGCCCAGCGTCTGATCGACTTTTTCCGGCTCCTCCGGCAATACCAGTACAGGTAAACGGTCATCCCAACTCTCGGGCTGCTCGGCTTCGTCGAGTGATGTCCATGGGTCTGTCTGCCAGGATCTAGGCAGTGCAATCACGCGGAAGTTTTTTGCGACCTCGTCGCTGCCACCGATGACATAGCGAACCTGCTTAGCCAATTGAGCCTGATCGGAACCATCGGTAAACAGCTTGTCGTTACGGGCACAAGCCATCAATTTGGCTCGAGGATTTTCTTCCTCACGGAAGACCAAACGTGGGCCATCCTGATGGATGTTGAAGCTGTTCTCGACAATCGTTGCCAGCTCTACCTGGAAGGCATTGCCATCCACCGGTTTAGATCGGGTGATGTCCACCTGCAGCGTGACGGGATCGGCTCCCGCGAGGTTGCCGACAGCAATCGACCGCAGCCAAAGTGCGCCCACGATCTCTTGCAGGTGTGGGGCAAGGTTGGCGTGGTCGTACACCGCCTCGGTCACCGAGATGATGTTGTGCTGCGCCTTTTCGCGCAGGGTGCGATGATGCTCGTTGGACACCGAATCCAGCAGTGCGCCAATACCCGAGGTATCGTCGTCCAGCCGGAAGTCGGCAGCGGTGAGCACGGGTACGGCTTCACCACGGCTCTTGTAAAGATTGGCCAGGATGCGAATCATGTCGCGCGTTTCCTGCGCGTCAGTGGCGATCAGCACCTGCTCCTCAAGCAGACGCAACAGGTGCGGTGCATAAGGCCAAGACTCGGTGAACTCGCGGCGCTTGCGATCCTGCTCGGCAGGTGGCACACCAAGCAGGCGGAAGTATTCTGAGACGTGCTGGGCAATCAGTGAATCAATGGTGCCGTCGGCAATCTGCAGGCGGTTGTCGAACAAACGGTGCAACAACATCCGACGCCGATCCTGTTGGATACGCTCGGCATTGCCACCCGCCTTGAAGTCGATGGCCACCGGATTAACACGGTGAACCTGCTGGTAGGCATCGCTACCGCCATTGCGCACGGAGATCACTAGCACCAACAGATCAGGCCGCTCTTTGGCAATCTCCGAAAGGATCTGTATAAAGTTGAACGCCCAGTTCTTCCACGGGTACTGTTTGGTGTTGGTCAGGCCATCGTACCAGGTCTGGAATTCATCCAGCAGCAGCATCGTTGGCTTGTGCTCCAGGAGCTCGATGATGAGCTTGTCGGAGGGGATGTCGGTCTTGCCCGCCCCCATCCCTTCCCACTTGCCCTTGATAAACTCGCCACGCGGATGGCGTTCGAGAAGCAAATCCCACAGGAATTTGTAGCGCTGGCGGTGTAAGCTCTCACCAATGACAAGCATCTCATCGCGCAAAGCAATCTTGCCTATGTTGTCGTCACCGAGCATAGAGGCCCAAGATTTCAGCCATGAGCTTGTCGATTTAGCATCATTGACAGCATGATACAACGCAGCCATCAAGTGCGACTTACCCAATCCGCGTTCGCCGATCACGACTATCGGGCGACCCTGATTAGGGCCTACGGCCTCAATTCCCTTCAAAAGGTCATGGGTCGGATATGTGATCTCCAAAAAGTGCTGCGCACCAATCTGTGTTGCGCCGGTGTTGGAGTCGTTGGAGAGCTCAATCGCAGTACCTTTGAGGCGCTTGCCCCGAAATTCATCCCGTAGGTTCAATCCAAGCATTACTTGTTTTCTCTATAATTCTGAGGCGGCAGGACGCTCTATGAGCGGTTTCTTTCTGCTTACGCGAATACCCGTTTGCGAATCACATCATAAACTTTTATCAAAAATAAACTCTTTGAGCGAAAAACCTAACCACTCCCAAAAAGTGTCCAACTGAACGCCCAGATATTAACAAAAGAGTCACTCGTGGGGGGAAGTCCTGATGCTGCATCCCGATCACACTAACATCAATATGGATATAAATACTTTCATTAATGATTTCATATAGCTCCCACACTTTCTAGTTGTCTTTAAAGCACAACATCAGAGCCCTGAAAAGGAGACCCTAATGAGTCGACCGCTTGGGCTTTTATCCATAGAAGTCATTTTTATAGCTTGATAGCAGCACGCTACTACACTCACAACTCTGAAAATTCGAGAATGTACGCATTAATGGCATTTAGATTGGCTACAAAATGGCGGGTCACAACATCCGCTTCCGGGTCGATGCTGATAAACGCCGGGGCTTGCGGGTAGTACTGGTGGAGCCGTGCCAGTTCAGAGCGAAACGCCTCGACGTTCGGCGCAATCACATGGCTGGTATCCCCTTCGGCGTAAGTAAAGGTTTCGAGTTTCTCTGTGTGAATCCAGATGCCGAAATACCACGCATCCTCCTCGGTGTCGTACTGCTGCCAGCCTTGGGCCAGCAGTGTTCGGTCGTAGTAGTAACGGTCAGCCTGATGACTCCCCCGGTCGATGCGGCAACCCGTCACGGTGAGCTCGAACGGGATACGCCCTGCTTTGTGGGCTTTCTTGACCCGGCGCAGTAGCTTGAGGGCCTTGGCTCTACTGCGGCCATTACCGATCGGGTACGGCTGTCTGGCCCGCAATGCCAGGTGGGTCATTATCTTCGACGCGGTGTTGTGATTGAGCTGACCGATAGCAGCGGTGAGCAGCCGGGCGGTCAGGGTGCTGTAATCACGCAAGTCATGTATGGGAGGGTTCCTTCAAATGCAAACAGCCCCTCGGCGTGAGGGGCTGTAAGATGTCTTGTTTGTGTTTGTGTTGGTGGCCGTGGCTCAGGTGTGACTACTCCAATCCGGCTCGTCGTTACTGCCGTGGTTGACGTAGGCCCCGACAATCACCCGTTGCCACTCGCCGACCGGTTGGCCTGCTGCATTACAAGGGCAGCGGAAGCGGGCGAAGTTAATCTCACACGGCAGGCGTTCACGCATATCCCGTGGACTGACAAAGAGCATGGTCTTGTGCAGCACCGGATTGGGGGCGACCAGTGGACCGCCGATACGCCTACCTTCCACATCGTGGGCATAGGCAAAGCCCGGCAGCATCAACTGCTGACTGATAAGCTTGGCGAGCTCTGGATGGGCACACATTGCCTCCGCTACGGCGGCCTGACTAAAGCTATCGTTGAACTCGATCATGGGTGTTTCTCCATTTCCTCCGGTGAACGGTAGGCCGCTGCCAACAGCGCAAACTGTTCGACCAGATAACTGATGTTGATGCCCAGTTCATCGCTGACCGCATCTCCCAGAAGGTGATGCAGGTGTGCCATGTCATCGGCGACACGTTGGGCTAGGTGGGCCATTGAACTCGGTGGCGAGCTTGCCACTGTCAGGGTGATGGAGAGATCCATCACATCTCTCCCCAGGGTGCTTGCTCCCACAGTGATAACCGGGTCAGCACGTCTTGCGCCAGCGCTTGCTGCAACTGCTGTATTACCTTCACCAACCGGGGAGCCTGCTCAGGGCTCCCACTCCATTCGCTCGATTGGTACAGGGCGCAGCAGGTGAATTTATACAGAGCCACCAGCTCGCTATCGGTGTGTAGTGTCTGGTGGTAACAGTGAGCAGGTTTAAACGGACTCAGCTTGTTCGAGCGGTGCTGGCGTGGTTCCTGACGCCCCAGCTGATAGCGATGCCAGACTGCACGCCGGTTGGCGAGCATCATCAACCGTACCAGCCGGTCTACCCGCCATGTCCAGGTACTGGTCGTGTCTGCTGGCGGCAGCCACCAGAGGGAGCGCAGCAACTCAAGGGTGTAGTGTGGTGGCATGGGGGCATTGCAAAAGCGATGTAACTGCACTGCAAAGGCCAGGTAATCCTTGCGATCGATCATGAAGGCAGACATGGGCATAGCTCCTTGAAATGAACAAAGCCACCTTCGGTGAGGTGGCCTTGTGGGTGATGTCGGGATATCCGGATCATGGTGTTGGCGCTGATGATCCGGTTTTGGGGATGTTGGCGTTATTCGTGTACTTGCTCTGCGTCTGGGTGAGCAACATCAAACAGGATGGTGTAGAGCGCACAATCAATGCCGTTAACGGCATCGTGATGCGGGTAATAGGGCGGTGCGTCTCGGGATCGCCCGAAGTAGTCGCCAAAGCAACTGAGGCACTCGCGGACCTCGATGGAGGATCCCCGCAGCAAGGTCCCTTCAAACTGCATGGCATAACCCTCGTCGTGACGGGCTTTGGTGACGGCCTTTTCCAGCAACGTCAGTACATCCTCGTTGCAGGCAGTGGTCAGGCTATGGCGCAGCTTCTCGAGCGTTTCCTCACGCGAATAGGGATTGGGTAATTGCATGGTGCTTGTCCCTTCTTGGCGCGGCTAATAGCGCAGCTGATGCAGCAGCGTATCGATAGCCTCGATACAATCAGCCTGGGTGAGCAGGTAGCCATTAGGCAGGTGAGCCACGATGGCGGGCTCTGCCTGCATCTCGACGTTGTCTGCAAGCCAGCAGCGCAGCTCGATGAGGATATCGAGGGCGGTGAGGTGGGGTTTGCCTGGAGGAAGGTTCATAGCTGGCCTCTTTCGGCCAGCGAGACTACGCCCTCCGCACCGACAACCAGATGGTCGAGTAACCGCACATCCACCAGAGCTAACGCCTCTTTGAGGGCCAAGGTAAAGACCCGGTCAGATTGACTGGGTTCCGGGTCACCACTTGGGTGGTTATGGACCACGATGATGGCCCCACTGCAAAGCAGTAACGCCCGCTTAACCACTTCCCGTGGGTAGATGCTGGCGCTGTCGAGGGTGCCACGAAACTGTAGTGGTCAACTAAATCCGGACACTTGGTTAGGCCGATCCTCGGCTTTTGCTGGTGGTATTCCATCATTGTGTTGATGTGGACGCCGCCAGTTGTAGTAATCCATCAGGTAATAACTGATATCCCGTTTCGCTTCCTGCAAGCTCATATATCCCATAGCCGGGAGCCACTCTGACTTCAGGCTCCTGAACAACCGTTCCATCGGGGCGTTATCCCAACAATTACCACGCCGACTCATGCTCTGGGTCATGCGATAGCGCCACACTCGTTGCCGAAATGCCCGGCTGCCATATTGGCTGCCCTGGTCAGAGTGAAATAGCACACCGGATGGGCAACCCCGCTGCTGATAGGCCATCTCCAGTGCTTTGATTGCCAGCTCTGCATCAGGCTTATCAGACATCACCCAGCCCACGACCCGCCGGGTGTGCAGGTCAAGAACCGCTGCCAGGTAATGTCAACGACCACCTGCCCAGACGTAGGTGATATCGCCGCACCACACCTGATTGGGTTGCGGAACATCAAATTCTCGGGCCAGCAGATTGGGAATGTCCGGTCGTTCAGACCGTGCACCTTATAACGGTGTGCGCCCGGCTGTTTGGATGCCAGCGCGGCTTCTTTCATCAGGTTACGTACTTTGAATCGGCCAATCTGATACCCCAGCTCCCTCATCATCGACATCAAGGTGCGGCTGCCCGCTGAGTTCCGGCTTTCTTTGAACAAACGGCGCAACTCAGAACGCTGTTGCATACAAACAGGAAGTGGGTACATCGAAAGCGCAGCAGACCAGAGTAATGGGGGCTTGCTCCCTTAATCGGTCTATCAGCGCGTACGTGTGAACTCGTCCGCCATCAAGAGAGCAGTAGCCTTTTTTAGAATGTCCTTTTCACGTTCGAGCCGGTTGATACGGGCTTCCAGCTCCTGGATTTTCTGCTGCTCCGGAGTCAGCGCTTTGCCGATTGGAGTTGTGCCAGTTCGTTCGGATTGCAGTTGCTGAACCCAGCGGCGAAGTACGGTTTCACCGACATCCAGTGAACGGCTTGCTTCGGGGACAGAATATCCCTGGTCGAGCACTAGGGATGCGGCTTCGAGTTTGAATTGGGCAGTAAATGAGCGACGTAATCTTGTCATTGAACACCTCAGGTCATGGTGGACCACCTAAAAGGATGTCTGGGATGATTAGACCACTACAAAGATCTCCGATACGGGGATAGACCCACTTCGCAAATTGCTGGCGATGCTTCTCACTGTTAGACCTTTTCTTATCAGCGTGATGGCAGAGCCAATACTCGAGTGCATCTTTAACCGTGACAGGCTTCAGCCTTTCATCTTTCCCGATCCGCGTCATCAAGGCGGGATCATTGCCCTCTTCCAACCAAGCTCGACATTGCGCCGCCTTTTTCCTTGCTTCGGAAAGCGACAGTCCCCCCTCCTGACCGGTATAGGATCCCAGAGTCAGGTTTTTTGCCTTGCCAACAATTCGATAGCGGTACACGAAGCTGACTTTTCCGCGATTCCTCCACAGAACAGATAGCCCATCCCTGTCCGCAACCTTTCTGGGCGTATCATCATCGTGACCACGCAGCATTGCTTTGAGTTTTGAATCTGAGATTGCCATTTTGAACCCACATTTGAACCCACATTTGAACCCACACTTGTCTTATATCCCCTAAGATAACTTTAGACAACCATGGAAAGTTAGGTGATATAAATCAATAAGATAGGTACGACTTATAGACATCACCAAACAGCATTAGACAAGCAGTGTGATAATACTGCATGAACTGATTTCAGTTCCCTGCTGCAGTGCAGACGAAGGCGTATCTCAGCGATGGGATACGCCTTTTTCTATGGCTGTCATTCGGCGGCCAACTTGATCCCGAGCCCCACGAACAGGCCCCCCATCAGCCGATTGAGCCAGGTCCCGACCCGGGTGGGTAGACGCAGCTTGCGGCTCGCAAAGGCGGTGGAGAAGGCCAGCAGATGGCACCAGATCATCCCGTTGATATTGAAGATACAACCCAGCACGATGAAGGCCAGCGCCTTCTGCGGTGCCGCGGGATCGATGAACTGGGGCACGAAGGCCAGGAAGAAGAGCGCGACCTTGGGATTGAGTACATTGGTCAGCAACCCCTGCCGGTAGATACGCCCGTAGGAGAGCCTGGGCAGCGTCACGGGCGCTTCCCCGGTGACGGCAATATTCGGTCTCTGCCTCAGCAGTGAAATCCCCAGATAGACCAGATAGAGCGCCCCTGTCAGCTTGATGACGGCAAACAGCTCGGCCGAGGCACTGAGCAGGGCCGACAGTCCCAGGGCCGCCGCCAGCACGTGCACCATGGTCCCCGTCCCTATCCCCAGCGCCGCCACCGAGCCAGCCCGCCAGCCCTGGGCGCAGCTGCGCAGCATGATGAGCAGGGAATCCGGTCCCGGCATCATGTTCAACAGCAAACCGGATACGACAAACAACGCCAGATCGTGGATCCCCAACATAGACAGCTCCTTGTGTATGAAAGAGACAGTCTATGGATCCTGCTGGGCTTGTCACCCCAGTTTCCGGCGATAGTGGCTATTAACGCAGGGCATAGCCGTCCTAGGTGTGGAAAGAAGATGTGGGTAGACGTGGCAGTCCAGTAGTCCGGTAGTCCGGTAGTCCGGTAGTCCGGTAGTCCGGTAGTCCGGTAGTCCGGTAGTCCGGTAGTGTGGAGCGAAAACGAGGCTGGAGATAGGTTATCGGAGGCGCAGAAGGCGGTTTATTTGACTGAGTGAAAGTGGTTTTACGATGCAGTTGTCTGATAAACAGTCTATAGATGGACAAAATATCTGCCAAATGCCGAATCCCAACCAATAAAGAAGCCCGCTCAGATGAGC
>NZ_JBOFLJ010000050.1:0-1243 GCF_051657805.1 Aeromonas sp.
CGAGAGTGTTGGAAGTAACCACACGGAGTGCAGCCAAGACAGCCGTGGATCCAGCCGCGCCTCGAGCCATGGACGCCCTCCGATGTACACCCAATACTTGGGACCCACGGTCATGTGTGGGGCCGCCTTCACCCCGAAGGGCAGTGGACGCGACTTCATTTGTTGCGAACCCGCTGGATCCTGCAGCCGTCCCAAGCACCGCAGGAGTGAACGCGCCGGGACCCCTGGATGTTACTACGCCCTACAGAAGTCCACCCAAGGCAGGCGCGATCTCGCTCTGGACACGGAGTTGAGCCCCGCTGAATACGTCTCGGCAATCCAGGAAGTGGAAGCTGAAGATGCAGCTGATCTGGAGGAATACGCCATGACGGCAGGAACCCCTGCGGCGTCCGAAGCCCGAGTCCAGTCTAGTTGGACCAAGACGCTCAGTTTGCAGGGAGTGACCGGCATGATTTATGGAGAAAAAGACGAACCCAAACAATCGTCTGCTCCCAACAAGAAACCAGCCGCCACTCGCCCCTCCCGCTCGACCAACGTCCAGTTCACGTCTCCAGTCCACATGCCGTCCAAGGTCAAGGCCAGCGCCTCCCTCCCCAGCGCCGCTGATCAGAAGATCATGGAACTCGAACGCTTGGTTGCCACTTTGAAGGGAGAACTGACCTCCAGCGGACGGACCAAGACGACCAACCAGCCAAAAGGGGGCACCCCTCGTGGACACCAACAGGCCTCCGGAGGAAAGCATTACGCTACCCCGGCCAAGTCTACCCAGGCTCGAAGCAAGCAGAAGCCCGTCCCGGTCAGGGAAGACTCCTCGGAGTCGGAAGAGTCGGTGGCCCCCAAACCCCGAGGAAAACCCAAGAAGGCGCCCGTCAGGCACGACGCGGAGTCCGAGGGCTCCTCGGTGGCCCAGTTCTGGTACGGAGTGGCCCGCGGAAAATACGGCAAGTCAGGGGTCTTTGAAACCAGAGCGGAAGCTCGGTCCCTGATGATTGCCGGATCTAAGTACATCCGGGCGGAAAGCGAAGAGGAGGCGTGGGATTTTGTCCATTTCTACACCTCTGGCGCGGTGGTCCCTCCCCCTCGCTCCCCCGCGAGGGTGACCCCCCTACCGAACCCCAGGAGGCGGTGGCCACTGGGGAGCCCCCCAGCCCGCCCGTCCTCCTCAACAACAAGGACGCATCCACCAAGACCAAGGAGATGATGTTCGGAATAAACCTGGATGTGGATACCAAGGAATTGAGAC
>NZ_JBOFLJ010000051.1:0-1025 GCF_051657805.1 Aeromonas sp.
GCCTTCACCTTGCTCCACATCAGCTCGATGGGGTTGAGGTCGGGAGAGTAGGCGGGAAGGAAGCGGACTTCGGCGCCGACGGCTTCGATCAGGGCAAGGGTGCGCTCGTTTTTATGGGCGCCGAGATTGTCCATGACCACGATGTCGCCCCGGCGCAGCGAAGGCGCGAGCACCTCGCGAACGTAGGCGTAAAAGACCTCGGTGTTGGTCGCGCCCTCAATGGTCATGCAGGCGGTGGTGCCGTCCAGGCGCACCGAGGAGATCATGGTGGTGGTGCGCCAGTGGCCATGCGGAGCATGGCAGCCCAGCCGCTCGCCTTTTGGCGAGCGGCCACGCAGGCGGGTCATGTTTGTCTTGGCGGCCGACTCGTCGACGAAGACCAGCCGCGCCGGGTCGAGCCCGCCTTGGCCTCGTTTCCACCGACGTCGCTTTTGCGCGACATCGGGCCGGTTTTGTTCGGCTGCATGGAGCGTCTTTTTTTATATGTCAGGCCGAGCTTCACGAGCACCTGATGGATCGCCGGGATGGTGCAGGCCAAGCCGAGCCGGGCTTTGATCTCGGCCAAGGTGATGTCCGGCTCCTTCGCCACCAACCCCTTCATTTCTTGCCCCCTCTCAGGCAACAGCTTCGCCTTCCTGCCGGAAAACCGATGCCTGGCCTCGATCCGTCCGGTCCGCCGCCTTTGTAACACCAGCTTCTTCACCATCCCCAGCGACACCCGGAAACGCTTCGCCACCTCTTCCTGCGTCCACTTGCCCTCATCGTAGGTGGCCACGATCCGCTGTCTTAAATCCAAGGAGGTCGTCTTCATCCACCCAACTTGGTCTCTCCCCTCAAAAATAGCTACAGTTTTATTTAAAATGCTATAGCTCTGGTTGGGATTGCTCCGGCTGTGCTGGGACGAGTCGTTACCGGCCAGTCCGCCGGAGGGCGCGCCTTCAAAGATGTGTCGATGTCTTTGAAAACCAGATACCCGGCGGTGGAGGCGGCGGCGAGCTCCATGGCGAGGTCGGTGCCAGGCTTGG
>NZ_JBOFLJ010000052.1:0-34373 GCF_051657805.1 Aeromonas sp.
CGGGCGGGTGCCGACCGGCAAGATGACTTAACCGCGACCTTCGGCGATGGCAGCAACGGCAGCCAGCTCGGCGGCTTCCTGCTCTTGTTGCTCGTAACGGTCCTGGGTGTCCATCACCTGGTTGTTCACCAGACCCAGTTCGATTTCGCGCAGGGCGATCACGGTCGGCTTGTCGTTCTCTTCGTCGACCAGGGGATCTTTACCTTGTACCGCGATTTGACGGGCGCGGCGCGCGGCGACCAGCACCAGGTCAAAACGGTTACCTACCTGTTTTACAGCATCTTCTACAGTAACGCGTGCCATGCAGGACTCCAGTGTTTGGGCTTTCTCGGTTTAAAAAAGCGGTGTTTAAAAATGACGCAAAAGTTTACTTGTTTTTGGCCTATTCTGCCAGTAGCTGTTGCAGCAAGTTTTGTTGGGCCTGCTGCTGCTGGTGCAATTCCAGCCGCTGGCACTCTATGATGGCTCTGAGCTGGAACAGCGCCTGCTCAAAGTCTTCGTTGATAATGACATAGTCATACTCGTCGTAGTGCACCATTTCGGCAATGGCTTTCTCCATCCGGCCCCGGATCACCTCGGCACTGTCCTGGCCGCGGCCGACGAGGCGGCGTTCCAGCTCTTCGCGGCTCGGGGGCAGGATGAAGATGGACTTGGTCGGCATCTGCTCGCGGATCTGGCGGGCACCCTGCCAGTCGATGTCGAGGAAGACATCGATGCCCTGAGACAGGCAGGCCTCGATGGCGGCGCGGGAGGTGCCATAGTAGTTGCCGAACACCTCGGCCCACTCCAGGAAGTCACCGCGTTCGATCAGCGCCTTGAACTCGTCCACCGCCACGAAGTGGTAGTGCACCCCGTGGGTTTCCCCCGGGCGGGTGGTGCGGGTGGTGTGGGAGACGGAGAGTTGCATCTTGCCTGCGTCGTTATGCTGGGTCAGCAAGGCATTGAGCAGGCTGGACTTACCCGCCCCGCTCGGGGAGGAGATGATATAGAGGGTGCCTTGTTGCGCCATGTCTGTACCTTTAAGCGTTGCCGTGTTTTGGTTGTAGCAGAGGCCGCCGTCTTGTGCCCGAGAGGGAGACAGTCGCTCGCAAAACGCGGAAAAGTTGGAGCCGGTAGGATGTAAAGGCGGCGAATTTTAGCAGATGGTGGCGGATAAAAAAACGGCCGGAATCATATTCCAGCCGATCAAAGTATTCGTAGCTTGCTGCGGGAGCGTTACCCACAAGGCGGGATTCTGCCTCGATCGGACAGGGACGGCCAGCAGGTTATCCCTGCCTCATTCCTCGGGATTTTCGAGTTTTTGCCCGTTCGGCAACCCATGGGCCGCGCAGATCCGATCGAAGGCTGCGATGACCCGATCGCTGCTTATCTTGCTCATGGCGTCCGGATACTTGAGGCGGGTGCGCCAGTCGAGCTCCGCCAGCGGCTTGCCGGTCTCCTGTTCGATCAGCTCCCGATAGACGCTGACCACGTGCTCCCGACACAGATAGGGGCCGGTGCGCTCCGGGTTGTGATGGGCGTAGAGACCGATGACAGGGGTGCCCACCAGGGTCGCCATGTGGGTGGGGCCGGTATCCGGGGCCAGCACCAGGCTGGCTTCCTTGATCAGTGCCAGCAGCTGCTTGAGGTTGGTCTGACCCACCAGATCCGCCGGCTTGCTCTGGCCGAGTCGCTGGATCTCTGCGGCCAGGTCCCGCTCCAATTTGGCGGGGCCGCCGCACAGATAGACCTGAAAACCCTTGGCCGTGGCGTGATCGGCGAGATCGGCATAGCCTTGCGCCGTCCAGTTCTTGAACGCCTTGCTGGCGGCGGCGCAGATGAGCAGGGTGGGCTTGCCGGCGATCTTCTCCCGGGCCCAGGCCAGATGCTCGGTGCTGATGGGGAGCTGCCAGTCCGGGGTCAGATCCCGAATGCCGAGCTCCCTGGCGAAGGCGAGGAAGCCGTCCAGCACATGGGGGGAGGCGGGAGAGGGCACCTTGTGGTTGGTGAACAGCCATTGGCCGTCGTTGGCCCGCGCCTTGTCGAAACCGAGCTTGACCTTGGCCCTGATGCCCAGGGTGGCGATGCTGGCACGCAGGGCGGCCTGCAGGTGGAGCAGGGCATCGAACCTGCGCCCCTTGAGGGTCTGCCACAGCTCACGATAGCCGCGCCACCCCTTGCTCTTGTTAAAGGCGATGACCTCCACCCCGGGCAGGTCGGCAAAAAGTGTCGCTTCGATCTTCCCGGTGATCCAGGTGATGCGGGTCTCTGGCCATTCCCGCTGGATGACGCGCACCAGCGCTAGCGCGTGGCAGCAGTCTCCGATGGCGGAGAGCCGCAGGATGCAGAGGGAAGAAGGTGGCGTTTGGAACAACGGCATGATGTGGCGCAAGGGTGGCAGAATGGATGGATGGCATTATGCAAACTCCCTTGTGGATTGTAAAATTGCGCCAACCCTGCCCGGCAGGCCCTCCTGCTGGAAGATCGCACCCATCACATTGCGCTCACTATCGACCGGAACCTTGATAATGTTGACACAGACAGTCCAGAACCAGATCTGTTGGTATGCCGAAGGGGTATTTCGCGACCCTTCTCCCGCCCTGTTCGATCCGGCCTGGTGGCAGACCCATCGGCAGGTAGTGGGTTCCTCCATCGGCCGTGGGGTGACCTGGTTCGTGAAGGATGAGTCGCGCCATCTGGTGCTGCGCCACTACTACCGTGGTGGCATGGTGGGCAAGGTGGTGCGGGATCGCTTCTGGTTCGAGGGGGTGGAGACCAGCAGGGCCATGGCCGAATTCAGTCTGCTGGCCACCTTGAGCGAGCAGGGGCTGCCGGTGCCGCGCCCGTTCGCGGCCCGCATGGCCAAGCAGGGCCCCTTCTACCGCGCCGACATCCTGATCGAGCGCATCCGCGGTGCCAAGGATCTGGTGGCCCTGCTCAAGCAGGGCAGCATTGCCTGCGAGGTATGGCACAGGGTGGGCAAGACCATCAGGCAGTTGCACGACGCCGGCGTCTATCATGCGGATCTCAACAGCCACAACCTGCTGCTCGACAAGGAGGGCAAGGTGTGGGTGATCGACTTCGACAAGGGGGCCATCCGCTCCCCCGGCAGCTGGCAGCAGGCCAATCTGGAGCGGCTGCTGCGCTCCTTCAACAAGGAGTCCCAGCTCCATACCAGCTTCCATTTCGTGCCTGAGAACTGGCAGGCGTTGATGGACGGCTACCAGGGAAAAGCGGGCTGACTCCCGATTGCATGCTGGCTCCCCTTTCGTGGCGGTAAGCTTGCAGGCGTTGATGGGCTGTGGTCAGGGAAAAGCAGGCTGAGCCTGTTGCTCGGCGCAAGGGCCAATGTTACTTATTGAGCAGATATTCAAATCCGGTGTTGAGGCAAGTGATGGAAAGGTATGAGACCCCCTGGGTAGAGGCCGTGATCCGGCTCGATGCGTCCCTGATGACGGAGGCGATGGCGATGCTGGAGGCCGGGATCTGGACCTGGTCGGCGGAGCAGGGGCTGAGACGGGATCCTTCCTGCCTGCAACTGCTGGGGCTGGACGGCAATGCCCTGGACGACCTCGGCTGGCTGGCGCGGGTGCATCCGGACGACGGCACTCGGCTGGCGGAAGCCATCCGGGCCTGTCAGGCGGGCCACAGCCAGGGGCTGCGCCTCGAATACCGCATCCTGCATCATCAGGGCCACTATGTGCGGCTGGAGGAGCGGGTGCGCCGCGACGCCGAGGGCGGGCTGCTGGGGGTGATACGCCATCTGGATGCGAGCCTGCCTCAGCATGGTGATCGCCACGACACGGATCCCCTCACCGGGCTGGAGAGCCGCAGTCACTTCGAGCTGCTGCTGGATGAGCGGCTCGCCAGCGAGAGCGGCAGCTTCTGCCTGCTGCAGTTCACCGTGGATCACCGCAGCAAGATACTGCAGCTGTTTGGCGAGGTGGCCTGTGACGCCATGATGGCGAAGCTGGCCCGCATAGTGCGCCACGAGCTGCGCCGGGAAGACCCCTTCGCCCGCTGGGATGAGGATGGCTTCATCCTGATGCTGTCCCAGACCGATCGCCTGAGCGGCCTGGAGATCGCCGAGCGTCTGCGCCTCGAGATTGCCGACGCCAGCCTGCTGCCGGAGCGGCCGGTGACCGTCAGCATCGGCCTGGTGCAGAGCCAGAATGCCGAGCAGATCGATCACCTGCTGGCCCGTCTGGCCTCCTGTCACGGTCAGGCCAAACGGGAGCACAACGCCGTCGTCGGCTGATTTTTAGTCAGCGCTCACTCACCGGCTGACACCTGTAGGACCAAAGAGGGCCTGCATCGGCAGGCCCCTGGGTCCCTTGAATGTCAGTTCGCACTGAGCTTGGGTTGGCGCTGGCAGATCCAGAGGGAGGCCAGCATCAGCACAGCCCCCAGGCTGAGCCTGAGCAGGTCGGTATCCTTGCCCCAGAGCACCAGGTTGACCAGCAAGCCGGCCGGGATCAGGGCGTTGTTCATGATGGCCAGCACGCCGCTGCTGACCAGGGTCGCCCCCTTGTTCCACAGGAAGTAACCGAGTCCGGATGCCCCCACCCCCAGCCAGAGCAAGATGCCCCACTGCAGGTTGCTGGTGGGGTATTGGGGTTGCCCCAGCAGCCACCAGGCGGGCAGGGCGATCACCAGGGCCCCCAGATAGAAGCAGCCGAATACGGCGAGCTGGGGCGGTTGCTCCTTCTCCCGCGCCAGCAGCACCTTGTAGCCGACCTGGCCGAGGGCAAAGCAGAGGTTGGCCCCCTGCACCACCAGGAATCCCATCACATAGCTCTCGGTCAGGCCGTCGAAACGGATGACGGCCGCCCCCAGCACCGCCAGCAGGGCCCCCCACAGATAGGTGGGCTTGAACCTGGACTCCAGCAGATCGTGGATCAGGGTCACGTAGATGGGGGTGAAGATGGTAAACACCAGCACTTCCGGCACCGTCAGCAGCAGGAAGGAGTGGTAATAGAACAGATACATGATGCCGAGCTGGATGGCGCCGAGGGCCATCAGCTTGGCCACCAGGTCGGGGCGCAGCCAGCGGCGACGGAGGAAGGGAAGGAACACCAGGCTGGCGAGGACGATGCGGGTCAGCACGGAGAAGTAGGCATCCACCTGGCCGGCGAGGTAGACCCCGATCAGGCTGAAGGAGAATGACCAGAGCAGGGTAACCCCTATCAAGTAGTTCATGTGATTGAAATGTCGTCAGTTGTCAATTTGGAGGGCGCTATGATGGCCGAGTTGGACGTCGCGATCCAGCGTTTATGGGACCTGTTGCCACAGATCGGAGCATTTGCCTTCGAGGCGAAGAACGGGGCGGGATCCGCCACCGACTGGAATGGTCGGGGCGAGGGGGAGGTGCTGGTGACCGATCACCGGGGAGGCTGGTTGTTTGCCGAGCAGGGCCGTTACACCACCCCCCATGGCCGGGTGCTTGCCATGCACAATCGCTTCTGGTGGCAGCGGGGGGAGTTGGGGATCAGCCTCTCCCATCTGCGCCATGAGGCCCCGGTGCTGTTGTTCGAGCTGTTGCCCCAACCGGACGGGCGCTGGCTCACCGCCGAGGCGCACCTGTGCGGTCAGGATCACTACAGCGCCGAGCTGACGCCAGCCGAGAACGGTTTTCTGCTCAGCTGGGAGATAACAGGTCCGCGCAAGAACGAGCGGCTAGAGTACCGCTATGGCTTGGTATCTAAACGCTAATCAGATCCGGTGGAAGCGAAGGCTTCCTCGCAAACATGGTGTTTGATGCGCGCCATGGCGGGCAGCCATAAAAAAACCGGCGCAGGGCGCCGGTTGAAGGGACAAATCGGAGGTTTTTTTAAAACGGTCCCAAAAAACAGAGAGACAGGCTCTCGTCACACATTCAGACGGAGTGCTCAGGCATTCAGGGCATAGCTCAGCATGGCCTGCAGCTTGCTGTCGAACAGCCAGGGCAGGGTCAGCATCAGCAGGCCGAGCAGCCCGGCCAGTCGGTGCTTGTATTGCCAGCCGGCGATCAGTACCAGACCGCCGCACAGGGTGGTCAGGATGCCTGACATAGGGCCGCCTCCCGCTGGGCGCGGCGCTGCTGGGCCCACTGGTTGAGGGCGACCGAGCCCAGGATCAGCGCCAGCGCCACGCCCGTGGTGGACTGGATCTGCTCGCCGAGGAAGAGGGCACCCAGCATGACGCCGAACAGGGGCACCAGGTAGTTGCTGAAGGAGGCGAAGGTCGGGCCCGCCTTCTGGATCAGCGCCATGTAGAGGAAGTAGACCAGACCGGTACAGAAGACCCCCAGCACTACCACGGCACTGATGGCCTGGCTGCTCGGCAGGGTGAGGGCGCCCAGATCGGTGACGAAGGGGGCGGCCAGTAGCAGCTGCACGGCGGAGGAGATCAGGATGTTGCGGGCCACCACCACGGGGTGGTCCTTGGCGAAGCGCTTGATCATCAGCAGGCCGATGGCGAAGCAGCTGGCACCGAACAGGATGGCGACGGCGCCGAGCAGGCCCGCATCCATGCCATTTGACAGCTTCGGCCAGAACAGCACCAGCACGCCGATGAAGCCGATGACCACGGAGAGCAGACCACCCTTGGTGATTTTTTCACCGGAAACCAACAGCGGTGCCATCAAGATGGTGACAAAGGGGATACAACCCATCACCACGGCGGCGATGGCACTGTCCACGTATTGCTGACCCCAGGCGACCATGATGAAGGGGATGGTGGCATCGAGCAGGGCGATCCACATATAGGTACGCCAGCGGGTGTGCTCGCTCTTGAGACGCATGAAGAGGCAGAGCAGACCCAGGGTCAGGCTGCCGCACAGGGCACGAATGGCGGCCACCATGATGGGGGGAAGTTCGGCCACGGCCTGATGCATGAAGATGAACTGGGAGCCCCACAACAGGCCTATCGCCAGCAACAACAGATAGCTACGCATTTTAATCTCCGATGTAATTCGCCCGCGCATTCTATGCAATCTGCTACTATGCCTAAAATGAATTGTCGTCATCCGACTATGGCCATTATCGATGGAACAACCCCTCTCCCGCCTCGACCTCAACCTGCTCACCGTGTTCGACATGCTGATGCAGGAGCGCAACGTCACCCGTGCCGCCGAGCGGCTGCACCTCTCCCAGTCCACCGTCAGCCACGCCCTCGGCCGGCTGCGCAGCGCGCTGGATGACCCTCTGTTCGTCATGAGCCGGCGGGAGATGATGCCCACGGATCGCGCCAAGGCGCTGGCCGGGCCGGTGCGCCAGGCGCTGGCCATGCTGGAGCAGGGCTTGCGACAGGCCAATGGTTTCGATCCCGCCAGCGCCCAGCGGGTGTTTCGCATCGCCACCCCGGGCTCGGTGGAGCACGGCCTGGTGCCGACCCTGGTGGAGCGCATGCACCAGCTGGCGCCGGCCTGCCGGCTGGAGGTGTGCGAGCTGGCGAACAGCGATTACGAACGGGAGCTGGAGAAGGGAGAGCTGGATCTGGTGATCGGGTTTGCCGATGCCAACCACCTCTCCCCCCGTTTGTGGCGCGAGGAGTGGTTCACCAATCCTCTGGTCTGCCTGTCACCCCTCGGCAGTGCCCTGCCGAACGTGCTGGGGCCGGGGGAACTGGTGAGCCGTCCCCACATCTACACCTCCAGCTGGGGTCACAGCCAGGCCATGGTGGAGCTCTGGCTGGCCCGCTTCGGGGTGGCGAGGGAGCTGGGGGCCAGGCTGCCGAGCTTCATGGCGGTGCCGCAGCTGATGGCGACCGGCCGCTACCTGGTGGTGGTGCCCGAGATGATAGGGCGTCACTTCTGCCGCTACTACCCGCTGCGGCTCCATCAGCTGGAGCCCGCCATCCCCATCGTCTACCTGATGGCGGGCCACCCCTTGAGCGCCCACGACGAGGCGATCCGCTGGTTCAAGAGCCTGCTGCACCTGCTCGCCTTCGAACGTTACGGCGACGCCGCGTTGGGCACGCCGGCTCAGCGCAACCCGGCGAAGTAATCCAGCCCCATGGCCCCCTTGACCTCGGCCAGTACCTCGTCGGTGAGGGCGCGGGCCTGCTGGGTGCCTAGATGCAATAGCGCCAGCAGCTGCCTCTTGTCGGCGATGGCCGCCTGGCGGCGTTCTCTCATGGGGGCGAGCAGGGTCTGCAGGCAGTCGTTCAGCACCTGCTTGCAGCGCATGTCGCCGAGGCCGCCGCGTTGGTAATGGGCCTTCATCTCCGCCACCAGGGCCTTGTCCGGGTGGAAGGCATCCAGATAGGCGAACACAGTATTGCCCTCCACCTGGCCCGGATCGCTCACCCTGAGGTGATTGGGGTCCGTATACATGGCGAAGACCGCCTGCTTGACCTCATCCGCCGACATGCCGAGCTCTATGGTGTTGCCGAGGGACTTGGACATCTTGGCCTTGCCGTCGATGCCTGGCAGGCGACCTGTGTCGCTCAGTATGGGCTGGCACTCGGTCAGCACCTCTTTGCCGACCAGGGTGTTGAAGCGGCGCACTATCTCGTTGGTCTGCTCCAGCATGGGCAGCTGATCCTCGCCGACCGGCACATGGGTGGCGCGAAACGCCGTGATGTCGGCGGCCTGGCTGACCGGGTAGACCAGGAAGCCGGCGGGCAGGCTGCGCTCGAACCCTTTTTGCTGGATCTCGGCCTTCACCGTGGGGTTGCGCTCCAGCCGGGCGACGCTGACCAGGTTCAGGTAGTAGCAGGTGAGCTCGGCGAGGGCGGGCAGGGCGCTCTGCAGGCAGAAGGTGGTCCTGGCGGGATCCAGGCCGGCGGCTAGGTAGTCGGCCATCACCTCCAGCACGTTGTCGGTCACCTTGGCCGGGTTGTGGCCGTTGTCGGTCAGGGCCTGCAGATCGGCGATCATCACGAACTGGCGGTAGTGGGACTGGGCTTCCACCCGTTGGCGCAAGGAGCCGACGTAGTGGCCTATGTGCAGTTTGCCGGTGGGTCTGTCGCCAGTCAGTATGATGGGGTTGTGCATGTCACTCTCTCCAGTTGGGGTGGGCCGGGAGGCGACAAAGGATGAAAACAATTGACCGCCTCTCGGCGGTCACGGTGTTTTCTGTCGTAAATTTCACATAGAAAAGCGGTGCCGCCTGTTTAAGAGCAGCACCACCAGTAGTTGTGATTGAAAGCGATCGTGTTCATGGTTAAACAAGCTACGCCCGTTTGATCACTTCTGCAAGGGGACGACCAGCAGATCGCAGGGCACTGTGTTCATCAGCTGGCGCGCGCTCGAGGTGAGCAGGCTCCAGAAGCTCTGGCGATGGCCGCACACCAGCAGGTCGATCTGGTAATCCTTGACCGCCTGGTTGACCCGCTCGCTGAGATCGCCGCAGATCACCAGCTTCTTCTCGATGGGGTAATCCACCGATGCCAGGAAGGCTTCCAGCTTTTCTTTCGCCTCGGCGATCACCTGATCCTGCACGTTGTCGATGTCGATATCGATCATCTCGGTGTAGAGATCCTTGAGGTCCACATCCACATGGATCACCGACAGCTTGGCGCCGTTGGAGCGGGCCCGGTCGACCGCCTTCTCGATCACCTTGCGGTTGTCTTCCGACAGGTCGATCGCGGCCAGTACGTGTTTGTAATAGGTACCATTCATGGGAGTTCTCCTCATCGATCCTGAGTCCACTATACCAATGTCTGCTGAAACTAAAACGACCCCGGTGTCACAATGTGGGGCATTGGTAGGGGAGTCCTGTGAAGCCAGCTTGCCGCCCAAGCCATGGGGTTGCATATAAATTAGCCAGAAACATGAAGCCGATCACGCCAGACTATTGTCGTGACAAGATCGGGGGAATAGGATGTGCCCGTGCTTCGCAATGAACACAAAACAACAAAAAGCATCTGAATACCGCTTTGGGGAGCCTAGTGCTCCCTCTTGTTTTTCTACCTTCCTTTCTCTGCTCCGACCCCCTTCATATCAAGGTAATCTGCTCCGTCATGGCTATGCTGTAGCCAGTTCACGCGGAGGTCGCTCATGATTATTCATCCTCAGATCCAGGGCTGTGTCGCCCGCAACTGTCACCCCATCGGCTGTCGCGCCGCGGTCGCCCGGCAGATCGCCAGCGTCAGGGCGACGGGCCATTTCAACGGCCCGAAGCGGGTACTGATCCTGGGAGCCTCGTCCGGTTTCGGGCTGGCATCCCGCATCGCCCTGACCTTCGGGGCCGGCGCCGACACCATAGGGGTCTCGTTCGAGCGTGGGCCGTCGGACAAGGGGCTCGGCAGTGCGGGCTGGTACAACAACATCTGGTTTCGCCAGGCGGCGGAGCAGGAGGGGCGCATCGCCGTCAACCTGATCGGTGACGCCTTCTCGGACGCCATGCGCCAGCAGGCCATCAAAGCGATTCGCCAGCAGTTGGGGCAGGTGGATCTGGTGATCTACTCCCTGGCGAGCGGTATCCGGGTGATGCCTGACGGCACCCAGGTGCGCTCCGTGCTCAAGACCACGGGCCAACCGTTCACCGGTTGGGGGCTGGATCTGGAACGGGATTCCCTGGTGCAGCAGACCCTGGCAGCCGCCAGCCCCGAGGAGATCCGCGATACCGTCACCGTGATGGGTGGTGAGGACTGGCAACTCTGGCTGCAGGCGCTACAGCAGGCGGATTGTCTGGCAAAGGGTGTGCAGACGGTGGCTTATTCCTATATAGGTCCGGAATCCACCTATCCCCTCTATCGGGATGGCACCATCGGCTACGCCAAGGAGCACCTGCACGCCACCGCCGAGACCATCAATCTGCAACTGGCCGAGCTGGGTGGCCACGCCTGGGTGTCGGTGTGCAAGGCGCTGGTGACCAAGGCGAGCGCCTACATCCCTGTGCTACCCGTGTACCTCGGCCTGCTGATGGGGGTGATGAAGGAGCGCGGGGTGCACGAGGGCTGCATCGAGCAGATGCGGCGGCTGTTCGCCGACAAGATGTATGGCCAGAAGGGGGTGGTGGCCGATGGCAATCGCCTGATCCGCATGGACGATCACGAGCTGGACCCGGCCATTCAGGCGGCGGTCTCCACCCTCTGGTCCAAGGTCACGCCGGACAACTTCCAGAGCCTGGGGGATTTCGCTGGCTTGAAGCGGGATTTCATGGAGCTCAACGGCTTCGACCTGCCGGAGGTGGACTACGGCGCGCCGGTCAATGTTGACGCCCTGACCGAGCTGGCGCCCTGACCCTCAGGCCACGCTGGGGACTGGCTCGGCTGGTGCGTCGGGAGTGCGCGCCGGTATGACCCGGTTGCTCCCCCATCTTGTCTGATACGGGGCCATGCGGGCCAGGCAGATAGCGAGGGCCCTCAGGCCACGCTGGGGACTGGCTTGGCTGGTGCGTCGGGAGATCGCGCCAGTATGGTCTGGTTGCGGCCTTGGCGTTTGGCCTGATACATGGCCATGTCGGCCCTGTGGATCAGCTGGCTCAGGCTGGCATCGGCGGAGGATCGCTCCGCCACTCCGATGCTGATGGTGATGGCGGGGGTTTGCAGCCGTTCGATCCGCAGCCGCAACTGCTCGGCCAGCTTCCAGCAGTGGGCTCCGTCCAGGGCCATGGCCACCAGAAACTCCTCACCCCCCCAGCGCCCTATCTGTTGCAGATCCGGGGCCCACTGCTTCAGCTCCTGTGCCAGTCGCTGGATGGCGAGATCCCCGGTCTGATGGCCGTGGCGGTCGTTGATCTGCTTGAAGTGATCGATGTCGATGATGAGCAGGGTCAGCGGCTGGTTCAGTTGCCACTGGTGCGCCAGCCGCTCCATCAAGGCGCGCCGGTTTGGCAGCCCGGTCAGCTGATCGAAGGTGGCGAGCTTGTAGAGGTGGCGCGAGTTGCGGTGCAGCCTGTGGGTGGTGAAACCGAGCAGGATCAGGGCTACCCCCAGCAGGAAGACCAGCATCAGCTGATAGTAACGGGCGCTCTGCTGATACAGCAGTTGCTGGCGTTTGCGATCGTTCTCCTGCTGCAGCGCGCGGTTGCTGGCCTCGCTTCGCGCCAGCTCCCGCTCGGCCTGGAAGGCGCTGGCGTGCTGACTCAGGGTCTGGTTGAAGTGCTGCTGGTAATCCCGCATGTACTCGGTCATGGCCCGGTAGGCTTCGGGGTAGCGCCCCAGATCCGCCAGCAGGCTGGCCTGCAGTGCCTTGCCCTCTATGGTGGTGCCATCGGTCTGGGACCTCAGCAACTGCAGTGCCAGCTGCTTCTCGCCGCGTCCCTGCAGGGTCCTGGCCCGTGTCTCGGTCAGGCGGGAGGCCGCCTGGGGGTAGCCGAGCCGCTGATAGATGGCCTGCGCCTCGTTCAGGCTCTGCCAGGCCGCTTCCCACTCTCCCAGCCCATTGAGGGCCATGGCCTGATAGCCGAGCACGATGGCGCGATAGTCCGGCGACAGTCCTGGGCGCCCGAGCAGGGCATCAAGCAACTGCCGCGCCTTTGCCGGCTGGTCCATGTCGATGTAGAGCCGCGCCATGTTGGCCTTGATGATGCTCTGGCTGTTGGGTTCATCCAGCCGCACAATCAACCGCAGGGCATCCTGATAATAGGTCTCTGACTCCTCATGGAGACGAAGGTCGGCATAGAGGTTGCCGAGTGTCATCAGCAGGCGGGCGCATTGCAGGCTGGAGAGAGCCGTCTCCGGGGCCTGCTGATAGAGGTGATAGGCGGTCTTGAGCTCGCCGATGGCCTCCTTGAGCTGACCGGTGCGATAGAGGGCGAGGCCGTTGAGGGAGTGCCACTGGGCGAGTTGATCCGGATGACCCATGAGCGCGGGCTGCAGCCGTGCCAGCAGCCTGAGGGCCTGACGGGGGGCTTCCGTCTCCAGGGTGAGGGCAATTTGCTGCAACCGGAAGTCCAGCAGCCGGGTGGTCTCCCTGTGGGCGGCGGCCAGAGTGCGGGCGCGGGCGTTGTCGATCAGGGCGTCGGGATGGCGTCCCAGCGCCGCCTTGGCCAGGGATCTGGCATGGAACAACTCCATCCCCTGGCGTGGCTCGGCGTCGAGGCGCTGCAAATAGCCGGCAGGGTCGCGCGCCGCCGCTAATTCCGTCTCGTCAAACAAGGGGGGAGCCGCCTGCAACCGGGTTATCCAGAGCAGCGCCAGTGCCATCACCAGTCTCATTGCATCTTCTTCCTGACCACTGGCGCCATCATAGAGGCTGAGTCCGGCTACACCATGCCTCTTTTCTTCTCTATACCCGTATGGGGGGAAAGATGAGAGGGTGGCCATCACAACTCGGGTTCGTATCACACACCCGGTGTTGATTCGTGGTAAAACAGTGGCGACAATCGGGAACCCATCACCCTGGAGAATCATCATGTTGGCCAAAGCCATGATCGAGAAGTTGAACGAGCAGATCAATCTGGAATTCTATTCATCCAATCTCTACCTGCAGATGAGCGCCTGGTGTGAGGACAAGGGCTTTGAAGGGGCGGCGAACTTCCTGCGCCAGCACGCGGTCGAGGAGCGCCAGCACATGGAGCGCCTGTTCACCTATGTGAGCGAGACCGGCGCCATGCCGGTGCTGGGGGCCATCGAGGCGCCTCCCCACGAGTTCAACTCCCTCGGCGACATCTTCCGCACCACCCTGGAGCACGAGTACCACATCACCAAGTGCATCAACGGCCTGGCCCACGTGGCCTTCACCACCCAGGACTACTCCACCTTCAACTTCCTGCAGTGGTACGTGGCCGAGCAGCACGAAGAAGAGAAGCTGTTCAAGAGCATCGTCGACCGCCTGTCTCTGGTGGGTGAAGATGGCAAGGGTCTCTACTTCATCGACAAGGAACTGGCCGAACTGGCCAAGGGCGCCCCGGCCAGCATCATGGACGGCAACGCCTGATAGTCGTGGACACTTAGTGTTCAGCCAGTACAATGACGGCCCTCTCGAGGGCCGTTGTTATTGGTGCAGGGGCGGCCTCGGTTTTTTGCCCATGATGACAGGGCTCTCGATGGAGGGGCCATGCCGCCTGGCATGACCGGGGGCCTTTTGCCGTCCCGGTTCGATGATTTTTTGATAAACAAGGTTGTGATGATGCAAGTGGATGTGGTGGTGATCGGGGCCGGTGCGGCCGGTTTGATGTGTGCGGCCCAGGCCGGTTACCGGGGGCGCTCCGTGTTGCTGCTGGACAACGCCAAGAAGCCGGGCCGCAAGATCCTGATCAGCGGCGGCGGCCGCTGCAACTTCACCAACCATCAGGCCGGCCCTCACGCCTTCCTCTCGGCCAACCCCCACTTCTGCAAGTCGGCGCTGGCGCGCTACACCCAGCAGGACTTCATCGATCTGGTGGACAGGCACGGGGTGAATTATCACGAGAAGACCCTGGGGCAGCTGTTCTGCGACGAGAGCGCGAAAGAGATCGTCGAGGCGCTGCTCACCGAGTGTGAATGGGCCGGGGTGACCCAGCAGTACCAGACCGAGGTGCTCGCCGTCAGCAAGCGGGACGACGGCTTCCTGCTCGACACCAGCAAGGGAGAGATCCGCTGCCACTCCCTGGTGGTGGCTACCGGTGGCCTCTCCATGCCCAAGCTCGGCGCCACCCCCTATGGCTTCAAGCTGGCGGAGCAGTTCGGCCTCCAGGTGCTGCCGACTCGCGCCGGCCTAGTGCCCTTCACCCTGCATCAGGCCGAGAAGGAGGCCTTCGCCGATCTGGCCGGGGTCAGCCTGCCGGTGGCGGTGACCGCGGAAGACGGCACCTGCTTCAAGGAGGCCATGCTGTTCACCCACCGCGGCCTCTCCGGCCCGGCCATCCTGCAAATATCCTCTTTCTGGCTGCCAGGGCAGAGGATTCATATCAACTTGCTGCCGGATCTGGATATTCCCGCGGCCATCAAGTGCTGGGCCGAGGCTCATCCGGCCCAGGAGCTGAGAACCGTGCTCGGTCGCGAGCTGCCCAAGCGCTTCGTCGACAAGCTGGTGGAGCTGGGTCAGCTCATCAACAAGCCGATGCGCCAGTACAACGAGCGGGAGCTTGCGGCCATCGCCAGCCTGCTGGGGGATTGGCCCATACTGCCGAACGGCACCGAGGGCTATCGCACCGCGGAGGTGACCCTGGGGGGCGTGGATACCAACGAGCTCTCTTCCAAGACCATGGAGGCGCGCAAGGTACTGGGCCTCTACTTCATCGGCGAGGTGGTGGACGTGACCGGCTGGCTCGGTGGCTACAACTTCCAGTGGGCCTGGTCCTCCGGCTGGGTCGCCGGCCAGTATTGCTGACGCGCCCTCTTGGCTGAGTCATCCAGATCAATCAGGCCGTCCCACAGGGCGGCCTGATTGATTCACGACGCTGCGGCTGGCACTGGCCGTCTGCACCGAGGGATTCAGGGGCGGCTTGCTCCCTGTACGCACGAGCCTTCGTTTTTTATCTCGCGGCTCGCAACTTCTCGCCTTATCCCACTGATTTCCCTGTTTTATCTGCTGTGGTGCGCCTTGGCATCCGCCATCGGTGGCTAACCCTTCTTCAGGGTCGGCAGAAACACGGTCAGCAGACCGATCAGCGGCAGGTAGGCACAGAGCTGGTACACGGTCTCTATGCTGGTGGCGTCTGCCAACTGGCCCAGCAGGGCCGCCCCTATGCCCCCCATGCCAAAGGCGAAGCCGAAGAACAGGCCTGATATGGTGCCGACCTTGCCGGGCACCAGCTCCTGGGCGTACACCAGGATGGCGGAGAAGGCCGACGCCAGGATCAGGCCGATGATGACCGAGAGGACCGAAGTCCAGAACAGGTCGACGTGGGGCAGCAGCAGGGTGAAGGGGGCGACCCCGAGGATGGAGATCCAGATCACCCGCTTGCGACCGATGCGGTCACCGAGCGGCCCGCCGAGCACTGTGCCCGCCGCGACGGCGAACAGGAAGGCGAACAGATAGAGCTGGGCGCTATCGAGGGGCAGGCTGAACTTGTCCATCAGGTAGAAGGTGTAATAGCTGCTCAGGCTGGTCATGTAGAAGAACTTGGAGAACATCAGCAGGCCGAGGATGGCCAGGGACCAGCCGATCTGGCTGCGGCTCAGGCCGTTGCCGACATGGGCCTTCATCCGCTTGCGGAAGCTGGCGCCATGATGGCTGGACCAGCGCCCGACGAAGCTGAGCACGACGACGCCGACCAGGGCGAACAGCGAGAACCAGGCCGCGCTGGCCTGGCCCTGCGGTACTATGATGAGCGCCGCGAGCAGCGGCCCTATGGCCGAGCCCAGGTTGCCCCCTATCTGGAACAGGGATTGGGCCAGGCCGGGCTGATTGCCGGCGGCCATGCGGGCGACCCGCGAGGATTCCGGGTGGAACACCGACGAGCCCATGCCGATCAGCATGGCCGACAGCAGCACGGCGCCAAAGCTGATGGCCTGGGAGAGCGACAGCAGGCCGAGCATCGTGAATCCCATGCCGAACGGCAAGGAATAGGGCATGGGTCTGCGGTCGGTGTAGAGGCCGATCAGCGGCTGCAGCAGGGATCCCGTGAACTGGTAGGTCAGGGTGATGAGACCTATCTGGGCGAACGACAGATTGAGACCGAGCTTGAGCAGGGGATAGATGGCCAGCAGCACGGACTGCATCATGTCGTTGAGCAGGTGCGAGAAGCTGATGGCGGCAATCACCGGGTACGTGGTGCCGTGCTGGGGGTCGGCTACCGGGGTCGCGGCGAGTGGGCTGTCGGTGCTGAGGCTCTTTTCCATGAGTGGGTATGTCTGTTGTTTTGGGGATCCCTCTACCATGCCTGATCCCGGCTCGTCTGGACACAGCAAAAATGCGTGGGATGCCCGTCGACGGGTAAAGAGAAGATGACGAATGGGCGAGCACCCGCAACCGCCATCCGGCAGATGACCGATCATCTCTCAGGGTTGCACCCTTGTGCTTTGCCGGTGGAGGCTTAGTATGGGACGGTCACATGTTCAGCTTCTGGGAAGGACCCCGGTTGACCGGATCCTTTCCCCATCGGGGGAGTATATGTTTGAAAGTCTTGGGGTTATCAATGTCTGGACCTATCTGGTCGGTCTCTTCTTCATCATCATAGCGCCTGGCCCCAACTCCCTCTATGTGCTGCGCACCGGGGCGACCCGTGGCATCAGCGCCGGTTACAAGGCCGCCCTCGGGGTCTTCGTCGGCGATGCCATCCTCATCTTCTGCGCCTATCTCGGCATCGCCTCCCTCATTCGCACCACGCCGCTGCTGTTCACCCTGGTGCGCTACCTGGGTGCCCTCTATCTGCTCTACCTGGGCATCAGGATATTGCACGCGAACTTCATCGCCAGAAAGGGGGAGCAAGAGGCCGAGGCACCGCTGGGGGAGAACTACTTTGGCAAGGCGCTGACCCTGAGCCTGACCAACCCCAAGGCGATCCTGTTCTACGTCTCCTTCTTCGTGCAGTTCATCGACTTCAACTATGCCCACACCTGGATCTCCTACCTGGTGCTGGCGGGCATGCTGGAGGCCATGAGCTTCGTCTACCTGACCCTGCTGATCTTCGGCGGCACCCTGATGGCCCGTTTCTTCCGCCGCAAGCAGGTGCTGGCACGCCTCGGCAACGGCTTGATCGGCTTCTTCTTCATGGGCTTCGCGGCCAGGCTCGCGACCCTGTCCCCCTGACGGGGTCATCCCGTCTGGAGGCCCCGCCGGGGCATTGAGGTTCGGTGAGTGGCACCACAGAAATGACTGCCCACGAGATAAAGGGGAGTGACTTGTTCCATCAATAACAGCAGCACCGCAGGGTGCCGCTGTTATTTAATATTGAAGTGCCATATTATATTGATGGACGTAATAAACGCCACAATGTAAAAATTTAATATTTGACTCACCCGTCCAAAATAACTTTTAAATATGTCTTGGAGGGAGTCAAACATTATTTAATACCGTCGTCGTAATTATCCTTATTACTAGCTGTAGACTTCTTCAAGTCTATCCAGTCGAGTGATTTCATCCAGCCACCATAAAACAAAGTCGGCTTTCTTTTCATTATTCCAGCCGATATAGGCCGTCTCGCGAATACAACGGCCATCGATGGCGTGACTTATCAGGCGCCCGGCGTTGACATGGGGGGTGGTCAAATAAGCAGGCAAATAACCGCAACCTATGCCGGCCAGCAATAACTGCTGCTTCGCCTCGAAGCTGTCGACCTTGATGGTGGCCTGATCCTTGTCGATCAGCAGATCGGTCTGGATATCCTGGCGGGAGTTGCCCACAGTGATGGCCCTGTGCTTCTTGATTTCCTTGGGGGAGAGGGGCAGGGGCACGGATGCCAAAGGATGGGTCGGCGCATGGACGAAGACATGGTCAAGGTGACCGAGGGCCCGATAGGCGAGGTGACTGACGGTGGGCGGCTTGCTGAGCGCACCCAGCACCAGATCGAAGCGGTTCTCTATCAGGCCGGTCCAGACCCCATCCAGTATTTCCCGCACGAACACCAGGCTGACATGGGGAAACTGGGCGTAGAACTTCTCCAGCAGCGGGGGCAGCAGGTGGAAGGGGAAGGCGATGTCGACTCCTATGGTCAGGGAGGCGTCGAAGTGTTTCAGATAATCGATCTGCTGTTCGATGATGCGGGCGGAATTCAATAGCTCGCGGCCTTTCTCCAGAATAATCAGGCCATTCTCGGTAAACGCCATCTTGTGACCGGAACGATCGAGCAGGGTCAATGAGAGATCATTTTCCAGTTTCTGTACCGTATAGCTCAATGCCGAAGGGGTTTTAAATAACTTTTCGGCTGCCGCCGTCAGGCTGCCATATTTCTCGATGGCTTCCAGCACCAATAGTGCATCCAGACTTAACTTCATCTTGCATGGCTCCGGCTGATATCAGAAACGACTTGTCACATTTTATCGAAGGAGATGTGAAAATATTTCTAATATCAATGAATGGATATCTCCCATAGTCTCTAACTCGTTCCTGAACTGCAAGCAAAGGTGAATATATGTCTATCCATGAACTGATCGATCCGCACAACTCGGTATTGATTTTCATCGACCATCAGCCGCAGATGGCCTTCGGGGTCGCCAACATCGACCGCCAGCAACTGAAGAACAACACGGTGGCGCTGGCCAAGGCCGGCAAGATCTTCAAGGTACCGACCATCTACACCTCGGTCGAGACCGAGAGTTTCAGCGGCTATATCTGGCCCGAGCTGCTGGCGGTGCACCCAGAGAACAAGCCTATCGAGCGCAGCTCCATGAACTCCTGGGAAGATGGTGCCTTCGTCGCCGCGGTCAAGGCCACCGGGCGCAAGAAGCTGATCATCTCCGCCCTGTGGACCGAGGTGTGCCTCACCTTCCCGGCCCTGATGGCGCTGGGGGAGGGCTATGAGGTCTATGTGGTGACCGATACCTCGGGCGGTACCAGCGTCGATGCCCACGAGCGCGCCATCGATCGCATGGTGCAGGCCGGCGCCGTGCCCGTGACCTGGCAGCAGGTGCTGCTCGAGTACCAGCGCGACTGGTCCCGCAAGGAGACCTATGACGCCGTCATGGATCTGGTGCGCGAGCACAGCGGTGCCTACGGCATGGGGGTGGATTACGCCTACACCATGGTGCACAAGGCTCCCCAGCGCGACCTCAAATAAACCCGCACAGACGGCACCCCAGGGTGCCGTCACTCCCCGAGGAGTCCCCATGGACACTGCCGTCACCCTGGTGATCCGCCATCGCGTCGCGCCGGCCGATCGCCCCCGCTACGAGGCCTGGCTCGCCCGTATCGTCCCCGCGGCCGCGGGCTTTGAGGGGCATCAGGGCGTCAATGTCATCAGGCCGGCGGGCGAGGAGGGGGCCTATACCATCTCCCTGCATTTTCGTGACCTCGACAGCCTCTATGGCTGGAGCCGCTCCCGTCGTCGCCAGCTGCTGGTGGACGAGATCCGGCCCCTGTTGCAGGGGGATGACCGGTTGGAGGTGAGGCAGGGCAGCGAGTTCTGGTTCACCCCGGCGCGGGGCGATACCTCCCAGCCACCGGCTTGGAAGCAGTTTCTGGTCACCCTGGCGGTGATCTTTCCCAGCACCCATCTGGTGCCCTGGGTATGGTATCAACTGTTGCCCTCTTTGGACGGCACCCCGCTTGGACACCTGTTGACCGACGCCACCGTCGTCGCCCTGGTGGTCTATTTTTGGATGCCAATGATCACCCGCTGGCTTGCCGGCTGGTTGGCCCCTGCCAACCAAGATTGAGAGAACCCATCATGTCCCATCACGCAAGTTTGATCCTGATGAATGGCGATCTGCATACCGTGGATCCCGCCAACCCCCTGGCCAGCGCCGTCGCCATCCGCGCCGGCAAATTTATCGCCGTGGGCACGGATGCCGAGGTGATGACCCATGCCGGCCCCGAGACCCGGGTCATCGACCTGGCGGGGCGCACAGCTATTCCCGGCCTCAACGACTCCCACCTGCACCTGATCCGCGGCGGCTTGAACTACAACCTGGAGCTGCGCTGGGAAGGGGTGCTATCCCTCGCCGAGGCGCTACGCATGCTCAAGGTCCAGGCCGAGCGCACCCCCCATCCCCAGTGGGTGCGGGTGGTGGGCGGCTGGTCCGAATTCCAGTTTGCCGAGCGCCGCATGCCGACCCTGGAGGAGCTCAACCAGGCCGCGCCGGATACCCCGGTCTTCGTGTTGCACCTCTATGATCGCGCCCTGCTCAACCGCGCCGCCCTGCGTGCCGTCGGCTATACCCGGGAGACGCCGAATCCGCCGGGTGGCGAGATCCAGCGGGATGCCCAGGGCAACCCGACCGGCATGCTGATCGCCCGCCCCAACGCCATGATCCTCTACGCCACCCTGGCCAAGGGGCCCAAGCTGCCCTATGAGACGCAGCTCAACTCGACTCGCCACTTCATGCGTGAGCTGAACCGGCTCGGCGTCACCAGCGCCATCGACGCCGGCGGCGGCTTCCAGAACTACCCGGAGGACTACCAGATCATCGAGGAGCTGGAGAAGGCGGGTCAGCTCAGCATCCGCATCGCCTACAACCTCTTCACCCAGCGCCCGAAGCAGGAGCTGGAGGACTTTGAGCGCTGGACCGACATGTTGGCGCCGGGCAGCGGCAGCGACTTCTACCGCCACAACGGGGCCGGCGAGATGCTGGTCTTCTCCGCCGCCGACTTCGAGGACTTCCTCGAGCCGCGCCCGGACCTGCCCCCCGGCATGGAAGACGAGCTGGAGCGGGTGGTGCGCCATCTGGTGGAGCATCGCTGGCCATTTCGCCTGCACGCCACCTATGACGAGTCCATCTCGCGCATGTTGAACGTGTTCGAGAAGGTGAATCGCGACATTCCCTTCAACGGGTTGCACTGGATCTTCGACCATGCCGAGACCATCAGTGAGCGCAACATAGAGAGGGTCAAGGCCCTCGGTGGCGGCCTCGCCATCCAGCACCGCATGGCCTTCCAGGGGGAGTATTTCGCCGAACGTTACAGCCGGGAGGCGCTCTCCCACACCCCGCCGGTCACCCGCATGCTGGAGGCCGGGGTGCCGGTTGGCCTGGGTACCGACGCCACCCGGGTCGCCAGCTACAACCCCTGGACCGCGCTCTACTGGCTGGTCTCGGGTCGCACCGTCGGTGGTCTGCAGATGTATGACGACAGCAATCGCCTGCCGCGGGAGACGGCGCTCTCCCTGTGGACCAACGGCAGCGCCTGGTTTTCCAGCGAGCAGGGCAAGAAGGGGATGCTCAAGGTGGGTCAGCTCGCGGATCTGGTGGTGCTCTCCGAGGACTTCTTCCGGGTGCCGGAGGAGGCCATCAAGGGGATAGAGTCCGTGCTGACCCTAGTGGACGGCAAGATAGTGTTTGCCCAGGGCCCCTTCGGCACCATGGCGCCCCCCGAGTTGCCGATCCTGCCGGACTGGTCACCCACAAGACTGGTGCCCGGTCATTATCGTCCGGCCTCGGCCCAGCAGGCGCTGGTGGGCACCCAGCCTCAGTCACACCAATGCTGCGGCCCCTGCGGGGTACACCAGCATCAGCATGACAAGGCCCGCAACGCCTTCATGCCGGTTTCCGACGACCAGGCTTTCTGGGGCGCCCTCGGCTGCTCCTGCTTCGCCTTCTAATCCTCATCAGCGGGGGCGCTCGGCGCCCCCAGGAGAATCCCATGACAGCCTTCATCAAGCGCCCGGCCGATCGGTTGCACTACCTGCCGGCCAGCGAATATCACCCCGCCAACACCTACTTTCACTTCTCGTTCGCCAACTACCATGACCCGGACAACATCCATTACGGCGTGCTGCGGGTGGTGAACGACGATGACGTCAAACCCCACAGCGGCTTCGATCGGCATCCGCACCGCGACATGGAGATCGTCAGCTACCTGCTGCACGGCAAGCTGACTCATTGGGACAGCGTCACCCGGGAAGAGGAGGTGCTGGAGCGCGGTCATATCCAGGCCATCACGGCCGGCACAGGGCTGACTCACTCAGAGTTGAACCGGCACGACGAGTGGACCCGTTTCCTGCAGATCTGGATCCTGCCACCGGCGCAGGGACTGGCCATTCGTTATGGCAGCGCCAAACCGGCGGCCAGCGAGCGGGAGAACCGCTTGCTGCACCTGGTGAGTCCGCTGGACGGCGGCACGGCGACGCCGCTGCACCTCAATCAGGACGTCAACTTCCACGTCACCGAGCTGACCCGGCCCGATGCCGAGGTGGTGTTCGAACTGGCCGAGGGGCGTCAGGCCTATGTCAGCTGCATGGAGGGAAGCCTGGTGCTGGTGGGGATGACGGATCTGGCAGAGCGCGATTCCCTCGAGGTGACGGGCCCGGCCAGCTTGCGACTGAGCGCTCCACAGGGCCATGGCCACGCCATCATCATAGAGATGCCGCGGATGGATGAGCGCTATCGTGGCTGATCCGACAGTTTCCCCTTGGGCGCCGTTTCGGCGGCGTCCCTTCCTGGTGCTCTGGCTGGCGACGCTGTTTTCCAACGTCGGTACCTGGATGCACGACGTGGGGGCCGGCTGGCTGATGACCAGCCTGGACCCGGATCCCGGCATGATAGCCGCGGTGCAGGCCATGACCACCTTGCCTGTGTTCTTGCTGGCGCTGCCGGCCGGCGCCCTGGCCGACATCCTCGACCGGCGCCGGTTGCTGCTGGTGGTCAATGGCGCCATGCTGCTGGTCGCGGCCCTGCTGGCGTTTTGGGTGCAGGGGGGCGGGATCAGCAGCCAGGGCTTGTTGCTCATCACCTTCCTGCTCGGCTGTGGCGCGGCTTTTCTCGCCCCGGCCTGGCAGGCGATCGTGCCGAGCCTGCTGGTGCGCAAGGAGTTGCAGGCCGGCATCGCCCTCAACAGCATGGGGATCAACATCAGCCGCGCCATCGGCCCGGCGCTGGCTGGCCTGTTGATCGCCCAGGTCGGCATGGCGATGCCCTTCCTGCTCAATGCCCTGAGCTTCCTGGCCATATTGGCGGCGCTCTGGTGGTGGCCCGGCGAGACCGGTGGCGCCGCTCGGTTGCCGGCCGAACGGGTGTTGCCCGCCATGGTGGCCGGGCTGCGTTACGCCCGCCGCAGTCCGCCACTGCTCGGGGTGCTGCTGCGGGCTGGCGCCTTCTTCCTGTTTGCCAGCGCCTACTGGGCCATGCTGCCGCTGGTGGCCCGGCTGCAACTGGGGGGCGATGCCACCCTCTATGGCGCCCTCACCGCCAGCGTCGGCCTCGGCGCCGTGCTGGGGGCCCTGCTGTTGCCGCGTCTGCGTCGCCGCCTCTCGGGCCATCGCATCGTGATGCAGGGATCCGTGGGGACGGCGCTGGTGTTGCTGGTGCTGGCCACCTCCCGCTCGGTGCCCCTGGCGCTGTTGGCCGCCTTGCTGGCGGGAGCCTGCTGGATTGCCACCCTGTCGAGCCTGATGATAGCCGCGCAGGGGGCGCTGCCGGACTGGGTGCGGGCCCGCGGCCTCTCCCTCTACCTCACCGTGCTCGCCGGTGCCATGGCGCTCGGCTCTCTCGGCTGGGGTCAGCTGGCGAGCCAACTTGATGTGACCGTGGCCCTGCTGGTGGCCGCCGCCGGCATGCTGCTGCTCATCCCCTTCACCAGCCGGGTGCACCTGGATGGGGGCGAGCGTGCCTTGCAGGCGAGCGGGCACTGGCCAGAGCCCGCGTCGGTGGCGCCCGAGCTGCAACAGGCTGGCCCCGTGATGATATTGGTGCGCTACCGGGTGCTCGGCGGTGAGGAGCCGGCCTGCCGGGCCCTGCTGCGTCGGCTCGGCGAGAGTCGGCGCCGGGATGGCGGGCAGGAGTGGCACCTGTTTCGCGAACCGGCGAGCGGCGATCTCGTCGAGACCTTCGTGCTCCCCTCCTGGCTCGACCATCTGCGCCAGCATGAGCGGGTGACGGAGGAGGAGGCGCGGCTGCAGGAGCAGATCCGGACGCTCTGCGAGACGGTGCGGGTCGAGCACTATCTGGCCGGTTGATGACGCAGGTTGGTCTCGCACGGGCCAGCCTGCAACGCAATGGCTCCCTTGGCGGGTCGTCTGAGGTAAACTGGGGCCTCCAGCGCTGCCATTTCGATGTTTCCTCTCTTCCCTGGCAGTCCTTCATACACCCTATAGTGCGCCCTGGTGGCCGCCGGCCGGAGGGGCCATGCTCGAAAATCAGATGATGTTGTTGGCGGTGTTCGAACGGGCGGCCCTGATGCTGATGACCCTGTTCCTGCTGACCCGCACCCGGCCCTTCCAGCGCCTGTTCCAGAAGCGGGATCACACCCCGGCGGAGCTGGTGATGGTCGCCGCCATCTTCTGCCTGTTCGCCGTGTTCAGCACCTACACCGGCATCCCGGTGGAGGGAGCCCTCATCAACGTGCGGATCATCGCCATCATCTCGGGGGGCATCCTGTTCGGCCCCTGGGTCGGCATCCCGGCCGGGGTCATCTCTGGCCTGCACCGCTACCTCATCGACATGGATGGTCACACCTCCATCCCTTGCCTCATCGCCAGCATCATCGCCGGCCTGCTGGCGACCTGGCTGCACCTGCGCTGCCGCAAGTCGCGGCTCTGGCTGTACGGGATCCTGGCGGGCATGGCCTGCGAGGGATTGACCATGCTGCTGATATGGATCCTGACAGAGCCTCACGCCATCGGGGTCGAGATTGTCAGCCATATCGCCTACCCCATGATGGCGGGGACCCTGTGTATCGGCCTCATCATCAAGCTGGTGCAGGACCTGGACGACGAGAAGGAGCTGATCGCCGCCAAGCAGGCCAAGCTGGCGCTGGATATCGCCAACCAGACGCTGCCCTTCTTCCAGAAAATCGATCGCCACTCCCTCGGCCAGGTGTGCGAGGTGATAAGGCGCGAGATCAGCGCGGACGCTGTGGCCATCACGGATACCCGGGACGTGCTGGCCTACGTGGGGATCGGCAAGGGCTACTACGAGCTGGACGAGCACCACGCCATCAGCGACATGACCCAGCGCGCCGTGCTGCTGGATCAGATCATCATCAACAACGATCTGCGCCAGTACCATCTGTCGGACTTCCACTCCGTCATCATCATACCGCTGCGGGAGAACGGCGTGGTCAGCGGTACCCTCAAGATCTATTTCCGCCGTACTCACAGCATCACCAGTTCCCTGCGGGAGATGGCGGTGGGCCTCTCCCAGCTCATCTCCACCCAGATGGAGGTGTCGCGCATCGAGCAGCTCAAGGAGATGACCCGCAAGGCGGAGTTCACCGCATTGCAGAGCAAGATCAACCCGCACTTCCTGTTCAATGCCCTCAACGCCATCTCGTCGCTGATCCGCATCCGGCCCCAGCAGGCGCGCCAGCTGATCGCCAACCTGGCGGACTATCTGCGCTACAACCTCAACAAGGGGGACGAGCTCATCGATATTCAGGAGGAGCTGCAGCAGGTGCGTGACTACGTGGCCATCGAGCAGGCGCGGTTCGGCGACAAGCTGGAGGTGGTGTTCGAGGTGGATGACGTGCATATTCAGGTGCCGAGCCTGCTGCTGCAGCCCTTGGTGGAGAACGCCATACTGCACGGCATCCAGCCCCGCAGCGCGCCGGGCCGGGTCACCATAGAGGTGAAACAGCTGGCGGGTGGCATACGGGTGGCGGTGCGCGACACCGGCTACGGCATCAGCCAGGCGGTGATCGATGGGGTGGCCGCCGGCCGGGTGGAGAGTCGCAGTATAGGCCTGATGAACGTTCATCAGCGGGTCAAGCTGCTGTACGGCGACGGCCTGCAGCTCAAGCGGCTCGAACCCGGCACCGAAGTCTGTTTCTATTTGCCGGATCCGGAGGCCATGCCGTGCTGAGCGCTATCGTAGTGAATGATGAAGGCCCGGACCTGTTGACCTGTTTGCCGGGTGTGGAGGGGATGCCATGTTGAGAGCCATCATAGTCGAAGACGAATACCTGGCCCGGGAAGAGCTGGCCTATCTGGTGGCCCAACACAGCACCATCGAGATAGTGGCGAGCTTCGAGGACGGGCTGGAGGCGTTCAAGTACCTGCAGGATCACGAGGTGGACGTGGTGTTCCTGGATATCCAGGTGCCCTCCATCGATGGCCTGCTGCTGGCCAAGAACCTGCACAAGTCGAGCCATCCACCCCACATCGTCTTCGTCACCGCCTACAAGGAGTTCGCGGTGGAAGCGTTCGAGCTGGAGGCGTTTGACTACATCCTCAAGCCCTACAACGAGCCGCGCCTCATCAGCCTGCTGCAAAAGCTGGAGCACGCCGGTCGGCTGCAGCCGAGTCAGGGCGCCGAGCCCGGCGGGGAGAGCCCGAGTCAGAACCGCACCGTCAACCTGGTGAAGGGGGAGCGCATCATAGTCACCCCCTGCGAGCAGATCTATTACGTGGAGGCGGACGAGAAGCTGACCCATGTCTACACCCGCACCGATCGCTACGTGATGACCATGACCATCAGCGAGTTCGTCAGCCGGCTGCCGGCGGAGGGCTTCTTCCGTTGCCATCGATCCTACTGCGTCAACATCAACAAGATCCGTGAAATCGTGCCCTGGTTCAACAGTACCTACCTCATCCGGCTCCATGATCTGCCGTTCGAGGTGCCGGTCAGTCGCAGCAACATCAAGGCATTCCGTCAGCTGATGCGGCTCTGATTGTCATTCATTCCCGCCGATCTGCATTTCATGCCTTAATCGCGCTGCAACTCATGCGCCGCTCCTATAGTTGGCTCAACTTCCCGAGTCCACCGCCCGAGGCGCATCATGACCAAAGAGATGAATCGCACCCGGTACCTGACCCTGATCGGTACCATCATCACCCAGTTCGCCCTGGGCTCCGTCTACACCTGGAGCCTGTTCAATGCCCAGCTTTCCGACAAGCTGGACGAGCCGGTCAGCCAGGTGGCCTTCGCCTTCGGTCTGCTCAGCCTCTCCCTGGCGGTCGCCTCCTCCATGGCGGGCAAGCTGCAGGAGCGGTTCGGGGTGCGCAACGTCACCCTGGGGGCCGGCGTGCTGCTCGGCATTGGCTTCTTCCTCACCGCCCATGCCAGCAACCTGGCAATGCTCTACCTCTGCGCCGGCATACTGGTGGGCTTCGCCGACGGTACCGGCTACCTGATGACCCTCTCCAACTGCGTGAAGTGGTTCCCGGAGCGCAAGGGGCTGATCTCCGCCTGCTCCATCGGTGCCTACGGCCTCGGTAGCCTGGGCTTCAAGTACATCAACCTGCTGCTGCTGTCGAACAACGGCCTGGAGGCGACCTTCCAGCTGTGGGGCCTGATCGCCATGTCCATGGTGCTGGTGGGCGGCATGCTGATGAAGGATGCGCCCAAGCAGGCTGCCTCCCTGCAACAGGCCGAGAGCCGCGACTTCACCCTGGCCGAGGCGATGCGCAAGCCGCAGTACTGGATGCTGGCGCTGATGTTCCTCACCGCCTGCATGAGCGGTCTCTACGTCATCGGCGTGGCCAAGGATATCGGCGAGAAGATGGTGGGTCTGCCGGGGTCGGTAGCGGCCAATGCCGTCGCCATCATCGCCATGGCGAACCTGGGTGGCCGTCTGGTGCTGGGCATACTGTCTGACAAGATGTCCCGCATCCGGGTCATCACCATAGCCCAGGTCATCACCCTGTGCGGCATGGGACTGCTGCTGTTCGTGCCCCTCAATGCGAACCTGTTCTTCGTGGCGGTGGCCTGCGTGGCCTTCAGCTTCGGCGGCACCATCACAGTCTACCCCTCTCTGGTGAGCGACTTCTTCGGCCTGAACAACCTGACCAAGAACTACGGCGTCATCTACCTGGGCTTCGGTCTCGGCAGCATCATAGGCTCCATAGTCGCGTCCCTGTTCGGCGGCTTCATGGCGACCTTCAACCTGATCCTGGTGCTGATGGTGGTGGCCCTGGTGCTCTCCCTCACCATCCGCCTGCCGGCTCCCGTCGCGGCGGTCGACAGGGCCTGATCCCTCTCGCTTCTCAAGCTGTAAAAAAAGACCCGGGCCAAGGCCCGGGTCTTTGCATTTCAAGGGTTGGATTCAGCGTGGCGGCAGCCCCAGCAGGGCGCGCAGGGTGCGGGCATGGGCCTCCACCGTCGGCCAATCCTGGCCGGTGACGGTGACATGACCCATCTTGCGACCGGGGCGCGCCTCGCCCTTGCCGTAGAGGTGCAGGTGCACCCCGGGCAGGGCCAGGGCGCCGGCCCAGTCCGGGGTGCCGTGCTGCCACAGATCCCCGAGCAGGTTCAGCAGGATGGCGGGCTGGACTTCGGCTTGCCTGGGTAGTGGCAGATCGCACAGGGCGCGCACCTGCAGCTCGAACTGGCAGCAACCGGCGTTGTCGATGCTGGGATGGCCCGAGTTGTGGGGGCGGGGGGCCATCTCGTTGACCAGCAGCTTGCCGTCCACCAGGAAGAACTCCACCGTCAGCACGCCCACGTAGTCGAGGGCGGCGATCAGGTGCTCGGCGATGCGCTTGGCCTCGGCTTCGAGAGTCGGGACATTGGCGGGGGATCGGGTCTGATCCAGGATGCCGCCGCTGTGCCAGTTCTGCACCAGGGGCAGGGCGCTGATGGCACCGCTCGGGCTGCGCGCCAGGGTCAGGGCAAACTCTCCCTCCAGCGGCAGCCGCTTCTCCAGCACGCAGGGCACGCCGCTGGTCGCGAGGGCGGCGGTCAGCTCGGCGCCGTTGGTGACTGTCCACTGTCCCTTGCCGTCATAACCCTCGCGGGCTGTCTTGAGGATGGCGGGGAAGAGGCTATCGGGCAGGGCCGGCAGGGGTTCATTGGGGAGCAGGGTCAGGTTGGGGGCGACCGGAACCCCGGCGCGGGTCAGGAAGGCTTTCTCCTCCCGGCGATCCTGACACACCCTCACCGCACTGGCGGCGGGGCGCACCGGCAGGTGCTGTTCCAGCAGGGCCAGGGAGGCCGCCGGCACGTTTTCGAACTCGCAGGTGACGGCGACGCAGCGACGGGCCAGCTCGGTCAGCGCCTCGGCGTCGTCATAGGCGGCCACTATCTGCTGATCGGCGGCGGCACCGGCGATGCTGGTGGGATCCGGATCCAGCACCACCACCTGATAGCCGAGGCGATGGGCCGCCATGACGAAGTAGCGGCCGAGCTGGCCGCCGCCGAGCATCCCCAGGGTGGCGGGAGGCAGTATCATGCCGGCTCCTCCAGTTGCAGGGCCAGCACCCGATCGCGCTCCTTGGCACGGAAGCCGTCGAGCTGCTGCTGATAGCGGGGGGCGTCTTTGTCCTGGGCGACCGATAGCAGGGAGACGGCGAACAGGCCTGCATTGGCGGCACCCGCCTCACCGATGGCGAAGGTGGCGACCGGTACCCCTTTTGGCATCTGTACTATGGAGAGCAGGGAGTCCATCCCCTTGAGCTGACGAGTCGGGATCGGCACCCCGAGCACGGGTATCGTGGTCTTGGCGGCCAACATGCCCGGCAGGTGGGCGGCACCGCCTGCCCCTGCGATGATGGCCCGCAGGCCGCGCTCGCGGGCGCTGGCCGCATACTCGAACAGCAGGTCCGGGGTGCGGTGGGCCGAGACCACCCGCGCCTCGTAAGGGACGCCATGTTCCTTGAGGATGCGGGCGGCCGCCTGCATCACGGGCCAGTCGGAGTCAGAGCCCATCACCAGGCCGATCAAAGGGGGGTTCGTCATTACGGCTTCCTTGGATGTCAAACGTTTGCCGCATGTTACCAAAAAGCCACGCAACCCGGTTCAAAATTTCACGTGCTCGGCGATCTTGGCCAGGGGCTGGGGGCCGTTCTGGCGAGGCTGCCAAGCCTTATCCTGCACCAATATCAAAGAGTTCAACGGCTTGTACCAGGATGCCCTCACCGAGGGGTGGCATTGTCTTTCTGGGCCACTGCCGCACTGGATAGATAGTGATGACCATGGACCGGACCACTCTGATGTCCAAGCCTCTCTTCATTGGGGCTATTCGACGACGCCGGGTTGCCGAGAGGAGAAAACAGATACAGAAATCCAGATGGCTATACATCCGGTCTGGCTCTGCCTATAATCCCCCCGCTTTGGCGCATCATGCTTAATAGGGAATCCGGTGAAAATCCGGAGCTGGCGCGCAGCGGTAAGGGGGAACGAAGCGACATCAGGCACTGCCATCGGGTGGGAAGCCGTCGCATAGGCCATCAGCCCCCGAGCCCGAAGACCTGCCAAAGTTCGTATTTCGGGCCGAGAGAAACCGGCCACGGAAGATGCTTACGCGAACTTAAGGATCTCTCATGTCCAAGACATTATTGGCGGCTGCCCTGTTGCCGGCGGCGGCCTTCGCCCAGACTCCCATTGCCAACGATACCCTGGTGGTGACCGCCAACCGGGTGGAACAACCCGCCAGCACAGTCCTCGCCCCCGTTATGGTGATCGATCGTGCCGAGATCGAGGCCCGTCAGGTACAGAGCCTGCCGGATCTGCTGAAAACCCTGCCGGGGGTGCAGATCACCACCCTGGGTGGTCGTGGCAATGTCAGCAGCCTGTTTATCCGCGGTACCAACTCCAACCACTCCCTCGTGCTGATGAACGGCCGCCCCATCGCCGCCATGGTGGCCGGCACGCCGGATCTGAGCCAGATCCCCCTCGGCAACATAGAGCGCATCGAATACATCCGCGGCCCGCGTGCCGCCGTCTACGGTGCCAATGCCATCGGCGGTGTCATCAACCTCATCTCCAAGACCTCCGCCAAGAGCGGCAGCGAGACCCACCTGAAGGGCGGGGTAGGCAGCCATGGCTACGGTCAGGGTCAGGTACGCACCGTGCAGGCCCTGGGTGAGCAGACCGACATGAACCTGCTGGTGGGCTATGAGCGCACCGACGGCTTCGACGTGGTGGCCGGTGCCCAGCAGCCGGATCGGGACGGCTTCGACAGCCTGAACGGCCAGTTCGGTCTGAACCACGCCTTCAACGAGGCCTGGAGCGCCGACTTCAATGCCCAGGGCTATGACAACCAGACCGAGATGGACGATCCCTATATGTCGGCGGATCAGAGCCGGGTGCAGGCCTTCCAGTATGACGGTGGCCTCAAGTACCAGAGCGGCGCCCTGAGTAGCCGGCTGGAGGCCAGCTACGGTGAGAACAAGCTGAAGAGCTGGTGGGAGAGCAATGGGGAGTCCAGCGCCGAGCCCATCCACACCGGTCTGACCCGTTTCTCCTGGATCAACAACTGGAGCGGTGTGGAAGGTTTGTCCCTGACCGGTGGCGCCGACTGGCAGCAGGAGCAGATGAAGTCCGATTCCCGCAGCTATGGTCAGTCGTTCAATGCTCCGGATCGCGACAACACCGGTCTGTTCGCGGTGGCGAGCTACCGCTGGCAGGCCCTGCTGGGTGAGTTGTCCGGCCGTACCGATGACAACGAGCAGTATGGTCGCCACAACACCTGGTCCGCGGCGGCCGGGTTGGACATCAATGAGAACCACAACGTACGGTTGAGTTATGGCACCGCCTTCAAGGCACCGACCTTCCTCGACCTCTATTACCCGGGTTATGAGAACCCGGATCTGAAGCCGGAAGAGAGCAAGAACCTGGAGCTGGACTTCTCCGGCCGGTACACCGCCTGGGACTGGTCCATCAACCTGTACCGCAACGAGATCCAGAACCTGATCGCCTGTCAGAGTGCCTTCTCCAGCTGCAAGCCGGATAACACTGACGCCGAGATCCGAGGGGTGGAGGTGGCCCTTGGGCTGGAAACCGGTCCGCTTCGCCACGATCTGAGCTTCGATTACACCAAGACCGAAGACAAGAACGACGGGGACCAACAGTTGCTGCGCCGTGCCAAGCAGAAGGCTAGCTGGCTGACCCAGGCACAGCTGGGCCCGGTGGATCTGTCGACCGAGCTGCTCTACGTGGGCAAGCGGGATGACAAGAACTTCAGCAGCTTCCCGGCCGAGCGAGTGGTGCTGGGCTCCTACACCCTGGTCAACCTGGGGGCCAGCTACGAAGTGCTGCCTCAGCTGACCCTGGGTGGTCGCATCGACAACCTGTTCGATCGCGACTATGTGCCGGCCTATGGCTATGCCTCACCGGGGACCGAGTTCAAGCTGACCGCCGATTACCGTCTCTGATCTCACCTCTGCTTATAATAGAGAGGAAAAGCGAGGCCCCGCCCTGTGCGGGGCCTTTTCTATTGGCCGCTCGCGGGAGTATGATCGCCGCTTCGCATCCAAGGGGGATCTCAGGTGGCCAATATTCTAGTGTTCGACTCAGGCATGGGCGGTTTGACCGTCTATCGAGAGATCCGTCGCACCCTGCCTGCGCACAACTATGTCTATTGCTTCGACAACGCCAACTTCCCCTATGGAGAGCTGAGCGAGCCTGCCCTCATCGCCGCCTGCTGCCGCCTGGTCAGCCACATGGTGGCCGAACATGCCATCGATCTGGTGGTGATCGCCTGCAACACCGCCAGCACCATAGCGCTTCCCTCCCTGCGTGCGGCACTGACCGTTCCTGTCGTGGGGGTCGTGCCCGCCATCAAGCCCGCCGCGGCCCTGACCCGCAATGGCTGCATCGGCCTGTTGGCGACCCCTGGTACCGTCAGCCGTGAATATACCCATACCCTGATCGCCCAGTTCGCACCGGGCAAACGGGTGCTGCTCAAGGGGTCGACCGAGCTGGTGATCGAAGCCGAGCACAAGCTGGCGGGGCGACCGGTCAATATGGCGTTGCTGCGGGAGGTGCTGGCGGATTGGGTGGAAGGGGAAGATGTCCCGGATACCCTGGTGCTGGGCTGTACCCATTTCCCGCTGCTTGACGACGAGATCCGGCAACTGATGCCGGATTGCCAGTTGGTGGATTCGGGTCGCGCGGTCGCGCGAAGGGTGGCCCATCTATTGGCCGAAGTGCCGACAGCCATCACCGAAGAGGGGAAGGGGCGGGCATATTGCACCCGGCTGGATGCGCAGGCCCAGAAACTGACAACCCCCTTGCAAGCTTGGGGGTTGTCATCATTCGAAGAGGTTGAGTTCTGAGTGATCAGGCGTCGACGTCGACACCTTCCCGCTCATCCCTGTCCCGCTTGTCATTCGCTTCACGCACCTTGAGGGTGCGCTGCTGATATTCCTTGTCATTGAGGGCGGTGATCGCCTTGGCCGCATCGGCGGCTGGCATCTCCACGAACCCGAAACCCCGACGCTTGCCGGTTGCCTTGTCCTTCATCAAACGAACTGAAATCACCTGACCCTGCTCGGCAAACAGCTCACGCACGGCGATCTCGTTGGCGCGATAGGGCAGGTTGCCTACATATAAGGTGCAGGTCTCTTGATTCGTGCTTGGCTCGGCCGCGCTGGCGGGAGCCCGGTTAAGGAGCAGCGGTACGACGAAACCGCCGATGGCCAGACCCACGGCAAAAATGACTTCGGCTTTCAGAGAAAACTGCAGGGCCTGGGCAACCAGGTAGCCGACCAGTGCCAACACCAGGGCGAGCACGGCGGCCTGCACATAAGCAGGAAACTTGGATAAATTCATCTTTAAAGACCTTTTGTAAATGAAAGCAAAAAAGGTGCAACACTCTATTCACCTCCATGGTAACCAGCTTTATGGCCGGGCGCTACCATGGACCACTCGGGAGACATTATCCGCTTCAGTATGGCATTCATTTGACGAGGAATTGCCAATAAAGTGCCATTAAAACAGGGCTGAAATCATCGGCTTGTGGATAACATTGTATATATACACTGAGTAAGCTGTTTCTAATTGGATAATTTCAAGTTTCCGTGACTTTCTTCAAAAAATGCCTTGTCATCCTGCCGCCGCTCCCTATAATGCGCCCCTACCAGCACGGCGGAACAAGCCAAACTGATGAGCTCGCTTCCTCCGGAAGCCAGCGCCGAAAGAAAAGCGAAAACAAGCGCTTGACTTTCGAAGTGAGGTGGGTATTATACGCCACCTCAGCGCGACAAGCGCCACGCTCTTTAACAATTTGAATCAAGCAATCTGTGTGGGCACTCACAGCATCGAGCATCAAAAACAATTTTTGATTTTCAATGTCTGATGAAGTGACCAACGCAACGAAAGTTGCAGCAGTTAATTCAGCAATTCATTGA
>NZ_JBOFLJ010000053.1:0-1926 GCF_051657805.1 Aeromonas sp.
ACATCGGCGGGGAGGTGGGGGTGGATGCCCTTGAGCATTTATTTGATTGCCCCTGCGGCCATGCCCTTGATGATGAAGCGTTCCAAGGCGATGCCGATGATGATCAGCGGCAGGATGGCGGCGAATGACAGCGCGGCCATGGACCACCACGAGATGCCCTGCGATCCGGTCTGGCTCGCCACCATCACGGGCCGGGTGTTGGAATTGGTGGAGGTCAAGAGGGCGGCGAAGAAGTATTCGTTCCACGTCAGCACAAGCGACAGGATGAAGGCCGCCACCATGCCGGGCAGGGCGATGGGCAGGATGATGGTGAAGAAGGCACCCCAGATGGACAGGCCGTCCACAAGTGCTGCCTCTTCCAGTTCTGTGGGGATCGACTCGAACTGGTCCTTCATGATCCAGATGACGATGGGCAGCACGGTGAGCGTGTAGAGCAGGATCAGCCCGATGCGGGTGTCCAAGAGGTCCACCTCGCGGTAGAGCACGAGGAAGGGCAGGGCGAGCACGACGGGGGGCAGGATGAGCTGGGAGAGGAAGAAGAAGGAGATGTCATTGTTCTTCATCCAGCCGAACTTGTAGCTGAAGCGCGAGAGGCCATAGGCGGCGAGTGAGCCGAGGGCGACGGCAAGTGCCGACGCCGAGAAGGACACGATGACGGAGTTCATGAACCGCCGGAAGAACTCCGTGCGCGGGGTGCTTTCGGAGCCGATGGTATCGGGCGAGAGGCCAAGCGCGCGCCAGCCGAGCCATGCGGGCTGATAATCCACAAAGGGGATCAGCGCGCCTTTCATGACATTGGGGGCCATCTTGAAGCTGGTGGTGATGGTCCAGTAGATCGGAAACAGGCAGATGATGGCCCAGAGGATCAGGATGCCGTAGACGGCTACGCGGCTGGCATACCACTTAACGCGGAACGAGGTGTCCGTGGGGCTGTCCTTGAATATCTGCGCGGTCATGTCCGCGGCCTCGCGTATCGGTCGGCCAGCTTCATCAGCAGGGTCATCGCGATGATGATGATCACAAGGTAGACCATGGCCAGCAGCGTGCCGTAGCCGACGTTGGAGCGGTCCCGGTACTCACGGAAGATGAAGCTGGTGACGGTATCCGTAGCCCCGCCCGGCCCGCCGGAGGTGACGTTGATGACGATGTCGGCGAGTTTGAGTTTGAAGATGATGCGGATCAGGATGGCGGTGATGGATACCGGCAGCATGAGGGGAAAGGTGATTTCCCAGAAGGACTTCCAGCCCGTTGCTCCATCAACCTTCGCGGCCTCGGTCAGCTCTTTCGGGATGGCCTGCAGGCCCGCAAGGATCATGATCATCATGAAGGGGCTGAAGGTCCAGGCGTCCATCACCATGATCCAGAACCGCGCAACTTCGGGTGATCCGAAGAAACTGGGGTTTTCCCAGCCCAGCCAGCGCGCAAGGCGGGCGATGGGGCCGAAGCGGACCTCCAGCATGGATTTGCCGATCATCCAGGACACGGCGACGGGCGACAGCATGAGGGGCAGAAGGAAGGCGACGCGAAAGAACTTGCGGGCGCGGATCTGGCCGTTGAGAAGGAGTGCCAGGCCAAAGGCGATGGCGTATTCGACAATGATGGCAAGGGTATACCAGACCATGTTGGTCAGGGCGTTCCAGTAAAAGGGGTCGTTCCACATCTGCACGAGGTTGGCGGTGCCGTTGAACTGGCGGCCTGTGGGGCTGGAGAGGTTCCAGTCGGACAGGGCGATGAGGATGCCGAAAAGCAGGGGGAAGACGGTCAGCGAGATGACGAAGAGGGCGGCGGGGAGGACGAAGAGGACGCGCTTTCCCGCCTCGCCTTTGATCAGCACCTGCGCGCAGCAGAGCGCGATGGCCCAGGTCACATAGGCGTAGAGCGTGGGCCGCCAGTTGGTAAAGCCGTAGTCAGCGTGACCCAGAGACT
>NZ_JBOFLJ010000054.1:0-31098 GCF_051657805.1 Aeromonas sp.
GGAGACCAGTCTGCGGCGCACCCGGGTCACCGCCGGGGCGATCGCAGACGTCGTGGCGCGCGGGACCGGGAGCCCGGTCCAGCGGATGCTGGAAGGGGAGCGGGACAAGCTGCTGCGGATGGAGGATCAGCTGCACAGCCGGGTGATCGGCCAGGAAGAGGCGGTGGACGCCGTCTCCAACGCGATTCGCCGCTCTCGCGCCGGGCTGTCGGATCCGAACCGCCCCATCGGCTCCTTCCTGTTCCTCGGGCCGACCGGGGTGGGCAAGACAGAGCTGTGCAAGGCACTGGCCGAGTTCCTGTTCGATACCCAGGAAGCCATGGTGCGCATCGACATGTCCGAGTTCATGGAGAAGCACAGCGTAGCCCGGCTGGTGGGGGCGCCTCCGGGATACGTGGGTTACGAGGAGGGCGGTTATCTGACCGAGGCGGTGCGCCGTCGCCCCTACTCGGTGATCCTGCTGGACGAGGTGGAAAAAGCCCACCCGGACGTGTTCAACATCCTGTTGCAGGTGCTGGACGACGGTCGCCTGACCGATGGTCAGGGCCGCACCGTGGACTTCCGCAACACCGTGGTCATCATGACCTCCAACCTCGGCTCGGATCTTATCCAGGAGCATCACTCCGAGAAGGATTACGACGAGATGAAGGGCATGCTGATGGAGGTGCTGACCCGCAGCTTCCGTCCGGAGTTCATCAACCGGATCGACGAGACTGTGGTGTTCCACCCCCTCGGCGAGGATCACATCAAGTCCATCGCCCGCATCCAGCTCAAGAGCCTGATGGGCCGTCTGGAGTCCCAGGGCTTCGAGGTGGAGGTGAGCGAGGAGCTGCTGACCAAGCTGGTGCATGCCGGTTTCGATCCCGTCTACGGGGCGCGTCCCCTCAAGCGGGCGATCCAGCAGAAGGTCGAGAACCCGCTGGCCCAGGCCCTGCTCAGCGGTCGGGTCATCCCCGGCAAGAAGTTGCTGCTGGGTGCCGACGGCCACGGTCTCACCATGAGCCAGCCATAAGGGTGTTATCGATGAAAACGCAGGCCTGGTGCCTGCGTTTTTATTTTCAGGGAGTTGAGATGATCAAGTTTTCTGTGCTGGTGGATGACGAAGTGCATCACCCTGCTTGTGTTCCCGAGAGAGGGCTGGCCCTGCTGCTGGAGTGCGATGGCCTGAGGGTGTTGTTTGATAGCGGCAGAGGGCAGGCCTTGCGCCCCAATGCCGAGGCGATGGGTGTGGATCTCGGCTCCCTCTCCCATGTGGTGCTGTCCCACGGCCATTACGATCACGTGGGCGGCGTCGGCGCGCTGCCGCCCTATGCCGAGCCCATTCCCCTGATCGCCTGCCCTGACGTGTTTCATGAACGGGGCTATTTCCTGCCGCTGCCGTTTCGGCGATTTAACCTCTATCGCCTCTCTGGGGGGCTTGAACCCTCAGCCCTGGCTGCGAGGGGGCTGATCCCCCAGTGCTCGGCCGAGCCGGTCTGGCTGTCCGAGCGCCTGGTGTTTCTGGGGTCCATTCTGAGGCGGGATCGGGCCAAGCCCTCCCTGCTCGGCTACATAGTGCGCGGCGGGCGGGTGGAGAAGGATCTCATCAGCGATGATTCCGCCATGGCCTACAAGGGTGAGCAGGGACTGATCATCTTTATCGGCTGCGGCCATGCCGGGGTCGAGAATATCGTTCAGCGGGCCAGGGAGGTCTGCGGTGATGAGCGGGTGCACGCCATCATCGGCGGCCTGCATCTGAAGTTCTCGGGGGCGGGGCGTGCCAGGGCGCTGGGTATGTATCTGGAGCAAGAAGGGGTAGGTCAGCTCTTTGCCTGCCACTGTACCGGTGACCGGAAGAAAGGGCTGCCGCGGCAAACCCACATAGGGGCGGGGTTTGAATATCAATTCGGTTGAGCGACTTATCGCGTCGGTACTTCGCGTAATGGGGTGAGTGCTCGGCACACTGCTCCGTGCGGATCGCCTGCCCTCGGGCTGGCGTTTTTGTATTTCCCGCTCAAAAAAGGCCTCGAAGGGGGCTGTTTCGCCGGACAAGGATGCTATTCTGTAAACCACTAATGACTATATTGTTATTTTTAGAAGAGGGATCCGCCGCCGATGAAACTACCCTGCTCACTCCTCCTGCTCTGGGTCAGTCTGAGCCCTCAGTGGGTACTGGCGGCGCAAGCCGTCCAGGACGTACCCGAGATCTGCGCCACCTGTCACAGCATGAACGGCGTCCCCAAGGAGCCGAATATTCCCAACCTGTGGGGGCAGTCCGAAGCCTATCTCAGCGAACAACTGCGCGCCTTTCGCAGTGGCAAGCGGGTCAGCGACTTCATGAACCCCATCATCTATCAGCTCAGCGACGAGCAGATTGCCCGCGCCGCCAAGCACTTCGCCAGCCAGGCCGAGGCCAAGACGGTCCCGCTGCACTGGAGCGGCGACAAGTGGCCGGGTGACATGGAAGCCGGTGAGCGACTGGCCCTGGCCGGCAAGCCGGATCGCAACCTGCCCGCCTGCGTCGCCTGCCATGGGCCGAGCGGTGTCGGGGTGAGCCCGCTGTTCCCGCGCCTCGCCGGTCAGGATCCCGCCTACCTCAAGCGTCAGCTGCACTACTGGAAGGCGAACAAGCGCCCGGATGGCGCTATGGGCTCCATGCCTGCCATCGCCAAGGCCCTGAGCGATGCCGAGGTGGATGCGGTGGCCAACTACTTTGCGGCGTTGGGGGTGGCGAAATGAAGGCTCTCTATCTGTTGACCTGCCTGCTGGCGGGCCTGGCTCAGGCCGAATCCTTCGACGATCAGTTCAGCGTGCCCCTCGGCGAGAAGGCGCCTGATGGCCAGTATCATCAGGTACCCGACTGGTCTAAGGTGCCGGACGGCGAGATGGGGGCTGCCATCAAACGTGGCTACAGCCTGTTCGTCAACACCCAGCAGCTCAAGGGGCAGGGCCAGCCGAACAATGCGCTGCAATGCAGCAACTGCCACCTGGGCAGCGGCATCATTGCCGGTGCCAGCCCGCTGTGGGGGGCCTATCCCGCCTACCCCGCCTATCGCAAGAAGAACAACAAGGTGAACACCTATGAGGACAGGTTGCAGGGCTGCTTCCTGTTCTCCATGAACGCCAAGGGGGGCGAGCCGCCGGCCTATGACAGCCAGGCCATTCGCGATCTGGTGGCCTACTCCTACTGGCTGGCGAGCGGGGCGGCCATCAGCGACAAGCTGCCGGGCCGCAACTTCTTCGCGGTGGCCGAGCCCCCCAAGGCCCCCGACTTCAAGCGCGGCCAGGCCGTCTACGTAGAGCGCTGCGCCGATTGTCATGGCGCCAGCGGCGAGGGCAAGAAAGTCGCCGGGCGACATGTGTTCCCGCCGCTCTGGGGCAAGGAGAGCTACAACTGGGGGGCGGGCATGCACGGCATCGACAAGGCCGCAGCCTTCATCAAGAGCAACATGCCGCTCTCCCAGGGAGGGAGCCTCAGCGATCAGCAGGCCTGGGACGTCTCCTTCTACATCAACAGCCAGGAGCGGCCGCAGGATCCCAGGTTCAAGGGGGAGCTCGGCCAGACCACCAGGGAGTATCACGGCAAGTATTCCCAGTACGGGCTGGCCTCGCCGGTGGATGGCCACCTGCTGGGCAGCAAGGCGTACTGACGAAAGTGGTGATGAAAACGGGGGCTCAGGCCCCTTTTTTCTTGGCCAACATAGCGTGGGGAGGATAAAAAAGCGGCAATCCGAAGATTGCCGAGAGGAATGTATTCGATGCGATCTGAGGTGGGTTGAGCGGATCGCAGGGGCAAGCCCCGGGGTCGGCAGGCATGGTCAGCGACCCTGCCTGCCTTACAGCCAGCCGGGATACGCTCTCCACCCCGGCTGACCAGCTTCGCTATCGCATTCGTCCCGCACCGTTTTGCCGCGATAGGAGGACAGATGCAATCAAATCAATTCGTTACAGCATGCCCGGCACGGCAGCCTTCATTTCGGCCGGCCAGACGCCGACCTGTACCTGACCGATGTGCTCTTTTTGCAGCAGCAACATGGCGAGGCGGGATTGGCCGATGCCGCCACCGATTGTCTGGGGCATCTCGCCCGCCAGCAGAGCCTGGTGCCAGTCATATTGAAGGCGATCCTCGTCCCCCGTGGTGGCGAGCTGGCGGCGCAGGGCCTCGGCGTCAACCCGGATCCCCATGGAGGAGATCTCGAAGCTGTCTTCCAGCACAGGGTTCCACACCAGGATGTCACCGTTCAGACCGGCAAGACCCTGGCCGAGATCGCTCTCGCTGCTCCAGTCGTCGTAGTCCGGGGCACGTACGTCATGACGCTCGCCGTGAGACAGGGCGCCGCCGATGCCGATGAGGAACACAGCCCCCAGCTCCTTGGCGATGGCGCGCTCGCGGCCCTTGGCGTCCAAATCCGGGTAGCGGCTCAGCAGCTCTTCACTGTGCAGGAACTGGATCTCGCTCGGCAGGAAGGGGGTCAGCTCGTGCTCGGCGCAGACCGCGCGCTCTGTGGCCTTGATGGCGGTCCAGATGCCGCGCACCGTCTCCTGCAGATAGGCCAGATCCCGGCGCTCGCTCGGCATCACCTTCTCCCAGTCCCACTGATCCACGTAGACGGAGTGGATGGGGGTGAGGCGGTCTTCGTCCGGGCGCAGCGCCTTCATGTGGGTGTAGATGCCCTCGCCGGGGCCGAAGCCGAAGCGACCCAGGGTCTGGCGCTTCCACTTGGCCAGGGAATGCACCACCTCGTAGCTGTGCTCCGGCAGTGTCTTCACCTTGACCTGCACTGCATGCTCGCAGCCGGAGAGGTTGTCCTGAGTGCCGTCACCGACCCGGCTCAGGATGGGGGCTTGCACCTCCATCAGGCCAAGCTGCTGGGCGAGTTGGCGGGAGAACATCTCTTTGACGAAGCTGATCTGCTGTTGGCTGCGAATGTAGTGCTGTTTCATGGGAAATACCTGTCTTGAACCCGTTGGATGTAGCGATTCTTCAACAGATGGCGCACTAAATTCAATATTCGATAATAGAAATAGGCTTTACGTGTTTTTTTCTTCAAAATAACCGCTGAGTTACTGAAATATCGTCAACGGGAGTGCAAAAAAGTGCCGGAAAATTATCGGATCGATAATCTCGATCAGGCCATCCTCACCGCCCTGATGGACAATGCGCGCATCCCTTATGCGGAGCTTGCAAAACAACTGGCGGTCAGCCCGGGCACCATCCATGTGCGGGTGGAGAAGATGAAGCAGGCGGGGATCATAGAGGGCACCCGGGTGCAGGTGAATGCCAAGAAGCTGGGCTACGACGTCTGCTGCTTTATCGGCATCAACCTCAAGAGCGCGAAAGATTACCCCTCGGCCCTGGCCAAGCTGCAGGCGCTGGACGAGGTGGTGGAGGCCTACTACACCACGGGTCACTACAGCATCTTCATGAAGGTGATGACCCGCTCCATCGACGAGCTGCAGACCGTGCTTATCCACAAGATCCAGACCATAGATGAGATCCAGTCCACCGAGACCCTGATCTCCTTGCAGAACCCGATCCTGCGGGATGTAAAACCCTGATGGGAATGGCTTTTACGTCAGGGGCGGGAAGTCTCTCCTTGGCATAAGGGCCGTGTGCTTTGCCCGCTCCGCTTCTACCGGGGCTAGGTCTGGCCGGCGGTGGCCCATTAACCAGGTGAGCCATGTGAGTGGCACTGAGTTGAGCGGGCTAGAGCCGATCACGCCTTCGACCCCTTGCTTGCGTTGCCAAGCAGACCGCTCAGACAGCTGTGAAGTTAGCCATTTAAAGACTGAATGCGATGTTTTTGATTCAAATGTAGAGGTTTTGACTGCCACACAGGGGCGGTCGCCAAGGGATCCAGCCCCGATAACCCTTGTCAGGGGGCGACATAGGGGATGCCGTACTTGATGTAGAGGGCCTTGAGACGGCCATCCTGCTTCATGTGCAGCAACTCGGTATCGTAGGCGGCCATCAGGGCCGGGGTATCGGCATCGGCGCGGGCGCGGGTCCAGGCGTTGAAGTAGGGGCTGGTGCGCAGGGGCTTGGGCAGGTAATCGAGCTGGCCCTCCAGATGCTCCTCCTTGATCTGGGCAAAGGCGGTGACCAGGGGCATGGGCACCAGGTCGATGCGCCCGGCGATCAGCTTGCGCAGTTGCAGGGAGTTGATGGGGATCTCCTGGAAATGGTAGGCCGGATCCTGGCTGGCGGCCATCAGCTCCGGGGTATAGGCGAAATCCCTGGTGATGCCGATGCGCCAGGGTTTGAGGTCGGCGAGCTGGTCGTAGTGGATCTTCTCCTTGTCGCCCTTGCGCACGAAGAAGTGCCAGCTGTGCAGCAGGTGAGCCTGCTTCGGATAGATGAGGTAGGACTCCCGCTCCGGCTTGTAGGAGTGGGTCAGCACCAGGTCGTAGTCGCCGCCCTGGGCGTTGCGGGTGAGGCGGGCGCCCGATTCGGTCAGATCTATCTTGATCGGTACCCTGAGCGTCTCGAAGATGGTGCTGATCAGATCCACATCCAGCCCCTGAGGTCGGCCATCGGCATCCAGCCACTTCAGGGGCGGTTCTATGGTGCCGCCGATGACCAGCGTCTTGGCAGACAGCCAGCAGGGCAACAGCAGACAGAGCAGCAGCAAGGCTCGCAAATCATATCTCCTGAGTGCGCGGGGCAGGTGCACGATCATTTGGGTATAGTAGCCAGCATCTATGTCACAGAGGCGACCGCGGATGGCGAATCCTGAAATAGAAAGCGAGCTGGACGGCATCGACAGAGTTTCGGTCTGTCTCTATCGCCTTGGCCTCAGTCTGGCAGCTTTGCTGTTGCTGTGTCGAGGGGTCAGCCTGTTGATTGGGCAGGATATTTTATCGCACCGGTCCTGGTTGACGGCGCTGGTGGTGGGGAGCGGCCTGTGCGGCTTCTGCCTGCATATCTATGACAAGCGAGTGCGTTTCCTGCTGCAGGGATTTGCCTGGGGCGGCCTGATGCTGGCCGCCGCCGGGGTGCCGGATGCCCTGGTGCTGGGGGCGGCGCTGGCCACCCTGAGCGGGCTGGCGTACAAGGAGCAGTTCTGTTTCGCCATCCCGGGCATCCGGCTGGTGCCGTTGCTGCTCCCCCTGCTGTGGCTGCTGGAGGGGCTCAGGCTGGGATGGGGGGCGGCGCTGGTGGCCCTGGTGAGCGGGGCCTTGCTTGCCCTGCTCAGTCTGGCCAAGTGGCGCATGCCGCTGCACTTTGATATCGGGGATTGGAGCCGCTACCAGCTCTAGGCGGCCTGGCACTGCTTCATCTGCTGGTTGAGGGCGGCCATCACCTGCCGGCGACTGATGAGGCCCGTCACCTTGCCCTGTTGCAGCACAGGATAGATCTTGGGTCTGGCCCCCGTCATCTGGCGGGCCAGATCCAGGATGCTGTCGTCCGGGTCGACCGAGAGGGGCGTGTGGCTCATCAGATCCTCTACCTTGGTGCGGGTATCGCAGTAGTAGCTGCCGCTGAGCAGGCTGGGGATGCAGTCCTGCTCGGACAGGAAGCCGACGAGCTGGCGCTGGGCGTTTAGCACCGGCAGGCCGCTCAGGCCGGCGCTGTGCAGCCGGTCCAGTGCCTCGGCGAGGCTGAGTTCCGGGCTGAGGAAATGGGTGAGGCGCTGCATATGATCGCGAACTTGTAGCATGATGGGTCTCCGTGCGTTTCAATGGAGTCACTATGCCCGCCGGGATGGGGGACGGGCCAATGGGTTATGCCTCGCCCATTGATAGGTGTTGGGCGCGAGGTGTGGCCAGCCGGGTGCTCAGGCTGGCGCTATCAGACAAGGAGAGGTTATGCGTGCATTGGTGACGGGCTGTGGCCGCCGACTGGGTTTCTACCTGTGCGAGCGGCTGGTGGCATCGGGTTGGCAGGTGACAGGCAGCTATCGCAGCGAGCGGCCCGAGCTGGCGCACCTGCGCGCCCTCGGGGTGGAGCTGGTGCAGGCAGATTTTGCCGGCGAGGGGGAGGTGGAGCGGCTGATCGACGCCCTGGCCGCTCACGAGGATCTCGGGCTCATCATCCACAACGCCTCGGCCTTCGAGCCCGAGGCTTCAGACGCGGCGGCGCAGCGCGAGCAGTTCGAGCGCTTCTACCGGGTGCATATGGCGGCGCCCTTCGCACTGAACCGGGCGCTGGCACCCCAGCTGGCGCGCCAGGGCAACGCCAGCATCATCCACATCACCGACATCTACATTCACGCACCGGCCCCCCAGTTTGCCGCCTATGTGGCCACCAAGGCGGGGGCTCATTCGCTGGCCATGAGCTTTGCCCGCGAGTTGGCGCCCGGGGTGCGGGTCAACACCATAGAGCCCGGTCCCATACTGTTTCTCGATGAACACGGGGATACCTGGCGCCAGCAGGTGCTGGCCAGGACGCCACTGGCGCGGGAGGGGGGGCTGGCACCCATATGGCAGGCGGTGCAGCTCCTGATGACCAACGACTACATGACGGGGGCCAGCATCCGGGTGGATGGCGGCCGCGCCCTGGCGGTCATCTAGGTGAGCAACCCCGGCCACTGGCCGGGGGAGACGACGGCCTCAGTGACGGGGGCCGTCCGGATGGGGGGAGGCTGTCTGGGGCTGGGCCGGGATCTTGCCCTCCTCCAGTGGTTGCCACAGCTCGACGGGGCCCTGTCCGAGCAGGGGGGCCGTGAAGACCTTGCTGGTCGGCAGCCGCAGCACCACCTTGCGCTCGTGCACCTGACCCAGGCCATAGAACTCGGCGAGCAGTTCCCCCAGGTAGGTATCCACCCCGGCCCCCGCGAAGTCGTCCCCCAGCCCCTGGGCCAGGATGTCGATATCCAGGGGTCTGTCCGTCACCTTGCACAGAGGATTGCTGCGATCCCGGCCGTGGGCCAGCTCCATGAGGACGAACTCCGCCTTCAGCTGGGGCTGGGAGAGCTCGCTCTCGATGACGAACAGGCAGTTGAGAAAGTCGTGGCGCGAGTGCATGCCCACCGGCTTGGTCTGAATCACCGAACTCAGCCGCAGATGACCGAAGCGGGCAAGCAACTCGGCCACGGCCTGACCGACGTGCTGGGCCGGCTCCAGATTCGATCCAATGCTACACAGATAGAACATGCTGTCCGCTTCCTTGGGATAGGCTCGTTTGAAATATATACGCAGCTCACGGTTATCGTGTTCACTATGAATTAACATGGTTTTATCTGTTGTGATCCAACTCTTATTGGCAGAAAGGAGGTCCATATGAGTGTTGAGATGAAATGGGCGTTGTTGACCGCCTCCGGGGCCCTGGCCCTGATCCTCGTCATCTGTGTGTTATCCGTCGGGCTGGCATAAGCGCTCCGATCGAGACGAACCGGCCCCTTGGCCGGTTTTGCTTTTTGGGGGAGTGCGGATATGCTGACCCACCCATGAAAAAGCGAGACAGTTCGAGATGACCAAGGTACGGCCGCGTTCTCTTCTTCAGGTGGTGTTGATGGGCTTCGTGCTGGTCTTGATGCCCCTGGGAGGCATGATCTGGCACGACAGTCAGGCGCTCTCCCACCTGAGCCAGCTGACCAGCGATGAGCTGGAGCGGGCGGTGCGCGATACCCGGCGGGCGACCCTGCTCGGCGCCCAGGCGGTCGATCTGGAACGCACCCTGCGCCGTTACGCGATCCTGGGGGACGAGCGCATCCTCGGCAGCTATCAGCAGCAGCTGGCGAGCTACCGGGCCCTGCTCGCCACCCATCAGCAGTCCATTCCTGACGCGACCGCCTATGAGGGCCTCGAGTCCTCCCTGAGCTGGCTGGACAGCCTGCAGGATCTGCGCAAGGCCAGGAATGAGACCGCCAGCCCCCGGTTTGAGGAGTTCAACCGGCTCAACGACCAGCTGGAGGAGATCACCAGCGGCCGGGTCGATGAGCAGGTGGTGCGCATGCGCACCGCCATCGCCGATCTGAGAACCGAGATCTGGTGGGCCAGTGGCTTCGTGGCCGTGCTCAGCCTGCTGCTGGCGCTGCTGTTCACCTACCTCATCATCCACCCAGTACGTCAGATTGAGTCGCGGATCCTGAGCCTGGGCGCCGGTGTGGAGCCGGACAAGCGCTCGGTGGACGGGCCCGCCGAGCTGGTGCTGCTGGGGGAGCGGATCGGCTGGCTGCACGAGAAGCTCAAGGAGCTGGAACAACAGAAGTATCAGTTCCTGCGCCACGTCTCCCACGAGTTGAAGACCCCGCTGGCCGTGTTGCGAGAGGGGGCGGATCTGCTGTCGGAGCAGCTGGTGGGCCCCCTCAATCCGGATCAGCAGGAGATCTGCCAGATGCTGGAGGAGAACAGCCGCCGTCTGCAGACCCTGATCGAACGGCTGCTGGACTTCAATCGCCTCAGCCAGCAGGAGGTGTTCAGCTTCACTGCGGTACCTTTGGGTCCCTTGTTGTCAGAATTGTCCGCAGAGTACCGGCTGGCGCTGGAATCCAAGGAAATCAGTGTACACTTGCCGTCCGAACCGCTCAGTCTGCAGGCAGAACCCTATCGCCTGCGGCTCATCCTGGACAACCTGTTTTCCAACGCCGTCAGCTACGGCGCCAAGGGGGGGCAGATCTGGATCCGGGCCGGTATGGAGGCCGGCGGCAGCTGGCTGGAAGTGGCCAACGAAGGGCCCGCCATCCCCCCTGCGGAGCGTGAGCGGATCTTCGAGCCGTTCGAGCAGGGCAGCACGGTACGCCAGGGCCTGTTGAAGGGCTCCGGGATGGGCCTCTCCATCGCCCGCGAGTCGGCGATGAGCCTGGGAGGGGAGCTGAAACTGGTCGACGATGAGCAGGCGGATGTCTGCTTCCGGTTGACGCTGAAGTGATACCCGAACCGGCGCTATTCAGGATATCCGGTGACAGGGTGATGAAGATGAGATTGATTGACGCCAGACAGGCCTCTGCCTGTCTCCCGCTTGGATCTGAAGTGAAGTCCACAATGAAACGATTTGTTGTTCCCATATTGATGATGAGCCTGCTGCCTGGCTGTTCCATGTTTCCATCGGGCAGCCTGACGATGCCCTCCGATGAAGCCGTCGCCAAGCGCAGGGAATTTGCCAACAAGGAGATGCAGGTCCGCCTGCAGTACTCTGACTGGCTGCTGGCCAGCCATCCCCAGCAGCGGGTGCAGGAGCGCCAGCGGCTCAAAGGCGCCAGCGACCTCGAGAGCCGGGTCAGCCTGGCCATGGTCAACACCCATCCGTCCGAGTCGGTGGCGAGTCGCCGGGCCGGGCTGGATCAGCTCAAGGCGCTGCTGCCCGAGCTCGGGCTGGATGCCCAGGCCTTCCTGCGCAGCTGGATAGCCCTCGGCGAGGAGTTGCTGGCCCGGGACAGCCGCCGCGATGATCAGAGTCAGGAGGTGCAGCGTCTGCGCCGCCAGATCGAACAGCTCACGGCCATCGACGAGCAGCTGAATCGGCGTAAGCTCAATGGTGGGACCCAGCCATGACGAGACGGTCTGGGGAGGGCATGAGCGCCCCAATCGGGGCGAAAGGGGGAATGGCATGAGCCGCATTCTGCTGGTGGACGACGACGCCAGCCTGCTCAAGCTGATGAGCATGCGCCTGCGCAGCCAGGGCTACGAGGTGGATACCGCCGACAGCGCCGAGGGTGCGCTGGACAGGCTACGCCAGCAACGGGCAGACCTGGTGCTGAGCGACCTGCGCATGGGGGGCATGGACGGGTTGGCGCTGTTCGAGCGGATCCAGTCCCAGTGGCTCGGCATGCCGGTCATCATCATGACCGCCCATGGCACCATTCCCGACGCCATCCAGGCGACCCGCTCAGGGGTGTTCAGCTTCCTCACCAAGCCCATCGACAAGGATGAGCTGCTGGTCACCATAGAGCATGCCCTCAGCCTCACGCGTCCCAAGCAGCAGCAGGAGTGGCAGTCCCTCATTCAGACCCGCAACCCGCAGATGGAGCAGTTGCTGATCCAGGCGAGCAGCATAGCCGCCATGGAGGTGCCCGTGCTGATCCTGGGGCCTTCCGGCTCGGGTAAGGGTGTGATGACCCAGGCCCTGCATCAGGCCAGCAGCCGGCACGACAAGCCGCTGCACGCCATCAACTGCGCCGCCCTGCCCTGGGCCGCCCTGGATCTGCAGCTGTTCGGGGAGGATGGACAGTCCGGCCTGTTCGCCCAGGCCAAGGGGGCTACCCTCTTCCTCGACGAGATAGGCAACCTGTCGGAGTCCCTGCAGGCCAAGTTGCTGCAGGTGCTGGCGGAATATGGCCAGGGCACCCCGGAGGTGAGGGTCATCAGCTCCAGCCATCAGGATCTGGTCACGGCCATGGAGGAGGGGCGTTTTCGGGAGGATCTCTTCTACCGCCTCAACGTCGCCAACATTACCCTGCCCCCCCTGAGCGCCCGCAGCGAGGACATTCCCCTGCTGGCGCGTCAGGCGCTGGACGATTACCGCAGCCGCAACGACAGCTGCGCCGCCCTCGGCTTCTCGCCGGAGGCGCTGGCCCTGCTGGCGGCGGCGGCCTGGCCCGGCAATGTGCGCCAGCTGTACGGGGTGGTGGAACAGCTCGCCAGCCTCTGCTGCAGCCCGGTGATCGGTGCCGCCATGGTGGAGTCGGCCCTGAGCGGTGGCGGCGGTGGCATCCCCTCCTTCAACGAGGCCCGCGCCGAGTTCGAGAAGGAATACCTGATCCGCTTGCTGCGCACCACGGAAGGCAACGTGACCCTGGCGGCCAACATGGCGGGCCGCAATCGCACCGATTTTTACAAGTTGCTGAATCGCCACAGCATAGAGGCGGCGAACTTCAAGCTGAAGGGCTGATCCCAAGGGATCAACGAGGGGTAAATGAAAACGCCCTGACCACCTTGGTGGTCAGGGCGTTTTGCTAATCAGCGTCTTGCAGGCTCAGGCGGGGTCGGTCGCATTGGTCGTGGCTTGAGCCTTCAGGGTTTTATGGGAGAGCCAGAGGCCGCTCGCCTTCATCAGGTAGCCGAACAAGGCACCAATCACGAGGGATGGCAGGATCAGTCGCCACTCCCCGGCCGCGCCGAAGGTGGCGCAGCAACCGGCGAAGGTGCCGGGAATGTAGGCGAGCCACTGCTGCTTTGCCTGCACGCACATCAGGGTCGCGACCACCCCCGTCATCAGATAGCCCGCCATGCCGGCGCCCCACCAGCTCTCCCCATGGATCAGCAACAGGGCCCACAGCATGCCGGTGGCGTTGCACAGCAGGGTCTGCAGCAGCGCCTTGTAGCCGCCGCTCGAGGCGAAATAGCTGGTGCAGCCGAGGAAGCCGACCCAGGAGATGAGGCCGAGGGCCGCGGCCAATCCACCCCAGACGGCGGAGAGGATTCCGGTCGTGATGGCGATGGCGATCAGTGGGCTCATGTCATGATTCTCAGTGATGGATCTGGAAAAGCAGGCAGCCTACCCCTCGCAAGGGGGGCGGCAAGCAGGGGCGGGATTGTGTGTGATCTCGGTCACTCTTTTCAACTCGGGAATACGCTTGCGCTCGCGAAAAAAATTCATGGTGGCTTTTTGAGCGCTGCACCATAGTTAGAGGCCCTGTCCTGCTCCTGGAGTGAGTCTGATGGCGCCAAATGTGATCGTTCCCCTGCTGGTCTTCATCCTGCTGTTCCTGGTCGGTACCATGGCCAAGGCCCTGCCGGTCTACCAGATGATGTAAGCCGTGAAATAAAACCTCGCCGGGGCCGGTCTTGATCCATGTCGCCTCATAGCCCCGGGAGTTTCTTCATGTTGATCAAGCGTTCTACCCCCCATCACCCCACCGAGCGGGATGTCACCCCGGAATCCGTCTATCAGGATCGTCGTCTCATCCTCAAGGGACTGGGATTGGGCGCCGCCGCGACCCTGGCTTTCCCGGCCAAGGCCAGCCTGCTGGATCTCTTCTCCACCGAGAAACCCGTACCGGGCCCCGCCACCAAGGCTCTCAACTACAAGGCCGCGACCCGACCGGAGGGGATGATCCTCACCCCGCTGGAGAAGGCGACCACCCACAACAACTTCTATGAGCTCGGCACCGACAAGGGGGATCCGGCCCGCAACGCCCACTATCTCAAGCCGGAGCCCTGGACCCTGAAGGTGGAAGGGGAGGTGGCCAAGCCCTTCACCCTGGATGTGTGGGATCTCATCAACACCACGACTCTGGAGGAGCGGATCTACCGGCTGCGCTGCGTGGAGGCCTGGTCCATGGTGCTGCCATGGAGCGGCATCTCGCTGGCGGAGATCATCCGCCGTGCCGAACCCACCAGTCGTGCCAAGTTCGTGGCATTCGAGACCCTCTACGATCCCGAGCAGTTGCCGGGGCAGGCCTCGCGTGGCCTGGGGGGCGGTATCGATTATCCCTATGTGGAGGGGTTGCGCATGGATGAGGCGATGCACCCGCTCTCCTTCCTGGCGATGGGGCTCTACGGCAAGACGCTGCCCGCCCAGAACGGCGCCCCCATCCGGTTGGTGGTGCCCTGGAAGTACGGCTTCAAGAGCATCAAGAGCATCGTCTCCATCCGACTGGTGGAGGAGATGCCCCCCACCACTTGGAATCTGCTGGCGCCGAACGAATACGGCTTCTACGCCAACGTCAATCCGCAGGTGGACCACCCGCGCTGGAGCCAGGCCAGCGAGCGTTTCATCGGCGAGGGGGGCATCTTCGGGGCCAAGCGTCAGCCGACCCTGATGTTCAACGGCTACGGGGACGAGGTGGCCTCCCTCTATCAGGGCATGGATCTGCGTAAATGGTACTGAGAACCTGTGCACGCTCTTACTGCGAGGCCGTGATCAAGGCTCATGTGCTGCTCGGAACCCTCATGTGTATTTACACACTCCGGTTCCTGCGCTGCTCTTCACCTTGCTTCCGACCTCTCGCGACAGATCGTGAGCAGGTTCTTAAAGTGGACTAAAGAGGGAATCGAACTCATGACATTGAGACTGACCACCCGACATATCGCCTGGTTGCGGGCCCTGGTGCATCTGGGGTCACTCGGCTTCCTGCTCTGGCTGGGCTACGCCGTGCCGGCAGGCCTGCTGGGAGGGGATCCGGTGCAGGGGCTGACCCACTACCTCGGTAAGGGAGCCCTGCACCTGCTGCTGCTGACCCTGCTGGTGTCACCCCTCGCCAAGCGCTGGCGGCAGGGGCAGCTCATCAAGTTGCGCCGTCCCCTCGGGCTCTGGTGCGCGGCCTGGGCCAGTTTGCACTTCATGGTCTGGTTGGGGCTGGATCTGCAGTTTGACTGGAGACTGATAGGCGGCGAGCTGGTGAAACGCAGTTACATAGTGGTGGGGGCCATCGCCCTGCTGTTGCTGCTGGCGCTGAGCATCACCTCCATCCCGGCCCTGTTGCGGGCCATGGGGCCGAGCTGGCAGCGTCTGCACAACTGGATCTATGCCCTGGCCCTGCTGGTACCCATCCACTACTGGTGGTCGGTCAAGAGTGGTTGGCAGGAGCCACTGGTTTATCTGCTGGTAGCCTGTGCCCTGCTGGTGCCCAGGCGCGATAAATTGCTGCGACCCTGGCGCCAGCGTCAGCAGAGGCGGGCCGGGTTGAAAGAGGCTTGAGTCTGTAGGGGCCTTGTCCGCCTTCATCCCCAACGAAAAAGAGGCCTAGTCGGCCTCTTTTTTCTGGGTGATCTCGCCGCTGTAGGCATCGACGCTCAGTTGCACCATCTGCTCCCTGGCATCCAGGGTGCTGACCTCGAATCTGTCTCCTTCCAGCTCAATTTCCCGAATGTCGTGATACCCTTGAGCCAGCAGCAGCTTGACCAGGGCCGGCATGTCCAGACGGGTCAACGCCGCCCAGCCAAATGAGGAAAAGAGACAAAGGATCAGCAGGATACTGCGTGGGATCATATTCATTCCGGATTCATGGCTGGCACACTATAAACGCCATTATGTTAGGTTTTATGAGATGAATCACCCATGAATAGAGCCCTGCCCCTGTTGGGACTGTTGCTGCCGGCCCTGGTCCAGGCGGCCATGCCGAACGAGGCCTTGCTGCAGCAGGCGGTCGGCGAGGGGAAGATCCGGCCCTTTCATGAGTTGATGGAGGTAGCCTCCCGGCTGCCGGTGCGGGTGCTGCGGGTCGATCTCGGCGAGGAAGATGGGGTCTGGCTCTATGAGCTCAAGCTGATCGACGACGAAAACAGCGTGATCAAGGTGGGTTATCGCGCCGATAATCTGGAGATGGTGTGGCTCAAAGGACACCATCTTGAGCGCCTGTTCGAGCCCCGCTCCTCGCCGGTAGAAGAGTGAGTCTGCTGACTCCCCCTATCCGCCCGTACCGGGCGCTGTCCCGGATCCACGCCGACGGGAGGGCAGAGCCCCTCTTGCCGTTGGCAACAACACCTTGGACTAAGATTCATGCGCATTCTGATTGTTGAAGATGAGAAGATCCTGGCGGGCCAGCTGGCCGAACAACTGCGCCTGTCGGGTTTCGTGACCGACCTCTGCCACGATGGCAACGAGGCGGGCTTCCTCGGTGAGACCGAACCCTATGACGCCATCATCCTGGATCTCGGCCTGCCGGGGCGGGATGGCCTGAGCGTGCTCAAGGAGTGGCGCAGCAAGGGGATAGACACCCCTGTGCTGGTGCTGACCGCCCGCGGCCAGTTGCACGAGAAGATAGAAGGGCTCAACGCCGGGGCCGATGACTACCTCACCAAGCCGTTCCAGGTCGCCGAGCTGGTGGCCCGGGTCCATGCCCTGGTCCGTCGCGCCGCCGGCAATGCCAGCTCCATCCTCGAGATCGGCGGGGTGCGCCTCGACATGGCCGCCTCTCAGGTCTGGTACGAAGGCACCCCCATCAAGCTCACCGCCCACGAATTCCGGGTGCTGGGTTACCTGATGCAGCACAGGGGCAAGGTGGTGTCCCGCAGCGAGCTCATCGACCACATCTATGCTCAGGATTTCGACCGGGACTCCAACACCGTCGAGGTATTCATCGGCCGGATCCGCAAGAAGACCCACGCCGATCTGATCGAGACGGTGCGCGGGCTAGGGTACAGGATCAACGAATGATCCCCCTGACTGGCGGCGCTTGCATCGGCGCCGAGCATAACGGGGTGGCGCCATGAGACTGGTTCGTACCCTGCGCGGCCGGCTGGTGGCCATCGCCCTGGTCTGGTGCGGCCTCTTCCTGTTCGCCACCGGCTTCAGCCTGCAGACCATGATGCGCAACTACTGGCAGGAGGCGGAGGCCGACGGCCTGAGGCTGCAGCTCTACGATCTGCTCTCCCGCCTCGAGATCCAGCACAACGGCCTGCCCGTGGTGACCGAACCCATGGCGGATCCCCGCTACCGTCAGCCCTATTCGGGCTACTACTGGCAGCTGGAGCTGGGGGGAGAGGTGATAGGCCGCTCCCGCTCCCTCTGGGATACCCACCTCAGCGCCCACGGCCTGAAGTCCGCCTTCGGCGATCCGGATCTCTTCGTCGGCAGGGGGCCGAACCGGGAACCCCTGCTGATCATGACCCGCACCGTCTTGCTGCCGGGGTCGGATCGGGTGTTCACCCTGGTGATGGCGAAAGACAGCACTGTGCTGACCCAGACCCTGAAGAAGACCCGCATCAGCCTCTTCCTCGGCCTCGGCTTCGCCGCCGCCGGTCTGGTGCTGGGCTTCATGTTCCAGATCGTCTACGGCCTGCGCCCGCTGCACCTGCTGCGCCGCGAGCTGGGCCGGGTGCATCAGGGCCATCAGGAGGGGTTCCGGCTGCGCTATCCGCTGGAGATCCAGCCCCTGGTGGAGGACATCAACCGGCTGCTGCACCACTACGGCGAGTTGCTGCAACGGGCCCGCTCCCACACCGGCAACCTGGCTCATGCCCTCAAGACGCCCCTCAGCATCATGCGCAATCAGGTGGCCCAGCTGCCTCCCGAGGATCAGGCCGCCATCGGCGAACAGCTCGACAAGATCCAGCGCCACATCGACTACCACCTCGGCAAGGCGCGGGTGACAGGCGCCGCCAAGATCCTGGGGGTCTCGACCCCGGTGCGGGCCCGGGTGGAGTACATCTGCCGCGCCTTCTCCCGCCTCTATCCGGGCAAGGAGGTGGATCTGCAGGTGCCCGCCAACCTGGCGGTGGGGGTGGAGGAGCAGGACTTCGACGAGATGGTGGGCAACCTGCTGGAGAACGCCTTCAAGTGGTCCGCCGGTCGGCTGCGCATCTCCAGCGCCGAGCTGGGGGGCTGGATCACCCTGCGCATCGAGGATGACGGCCCCGGCATGAGCGAGGATCAGATCGCCAAGGCGGTGCTGCGCGGGGTGCGCCTCGACGAGAAGGTGCCTGGCTCCGGCCTCGGTCTCAACATAGTCTCCGATCTGGCGGAGGCCTATCGCGGTAGCCTCATCATGGGGCGGGCCGAGCTGGGGGGATTGGCCGCCTCCCTGTCGTTGCCCAAGGTGGCGCGGGTCGATGGCTAGTTGCCAAGATCGGCCGGCCATTCTGCTGGGATGGCTGGATTTGGGGCGCTCTCCCTTGAGCCAAAGTGGCAAGGGGCGGGCGCTCGACATAAGATAAGGCTCTTGTTTCAAGCCGTAGGAAGGTAGCAATGACTGACGATCCGTGGGCACTGTGTCATCTCGATGATTCGTTCGATGCCTCGGTACTGGGTACCAAGGGGGCCCAGATCCAGTGGTTCGAGGACAGGGAGGCCCTGATCGAGTTTCTGCTTGAGGACTTTGTCGACCTGCTGGCCGACGTGGGCGAGCTGGACGAGGATCAGACCGAGAGCGCGCGGGAGCGCTTCACCCTGCTGGTGGAACAGAGCCTGGACGACCGCAGCCTGATGGATGCCATCAACGATCTCGCCTCCGGCCTGCGCCGCATCGCCTGGCTGGGACCGCTGTCCGAGCTGGCGGAGATCAGCGACGACTTCGCGAGCGGGCTGCGCGCCTTCTTCTGGACCCAGTATGACGGTGATGAGGACGACCCCGAGGCCTGGGTGCCGGAGGATCTCTGGCCACAGCTGGTGGAGTGTGCGGAAGAGTACATGGTGGAAGGGGACTTCTGATCCACCTCACCGCGACTCTGGCTGCTAAGCGGGTGGAGTGTGCGGAAGAGCACAAGGTGCAAGGGGATTTCTGACCCTTGCCACCGGGATAGAAAACGGCGCCTTGGAGGCGCCGTTTTTATTGGTCAAGGCTGCACTCAGGCGTTGGCCGGCACCTCATGGGCCGTGTTGATAAGCTCCGGGCCTTGGTACTTCTCGATCTGCAGCTGGGCCATATGGCCGCAGTTGCCCTGGGCCAGGCTGGATGAGCCCTCATCGAAGGTGAGGCAGTTGACGTTGCCGTTCTTGCACAGGCTCCCCGCCTCGCCCGGTTTGGCCGGATCGAACCAGGCCCCCTCACAGACGCGCACTACCCCGGGCCGGATGTCTTTCGACACCAGGGCGCCCACCAGGATCTGGCCGCGCTCGTTGAAGGCACGCACCAGATCGCCATCCTTGATGCCCCTCGCCTTGGCGTCGTCCGGGTTGATCAGGATGGCCTCCCGATCGGCGATGGCGAACTTGTCCCGCAGCGGCGTGTTGTCCAGCTGGGAGTGCAGCCGCTGGGTCGGGTGCGAGGTGTTCAGGGACAGGGGATAGCGGCTGGCCTGCTCGCTCCGGTACCACTCCTTGGGCTCATACCACCTGGGGTGGCCGGCGCAATCGGCATAGTTCATGCCCGCTACGGTGTTAGAGAAGATCTCTATCTTGCCGGACGGGGTACCGAGGGGGTTCAGCAGCGGGTTCTCGCGAAAATCGGCGTGACGGATCCATTGGCGATTCGCCTCCGGGATGGGGAAGCGGATGTAGTTGTTGGAGGCCCAGAACATGTCGAACGGCGGCAGCGCCACCTTGGCTCCACGGGCCTGGGCGGCCATGCCGTCATACATCTGCTTGAGCCAGAGGGTCTCGTCCTTGCCCTCGGTGTAGGCCTCCTGCAGGCCGAGCTTGGCGGCGACGGCGCTGAAGATGTCGAAGTCGTTGCGCGCCTCGTGCTGGGGCGGCACGCACTGGTGCATGGGGAAGACGTAGCGCTGGGAGTAGTCGCCCCCCATCTCCAGATCGTTGCGCTCATAGCTGGTGGTCACCGGTAGCACTATGTCCGCGTGCTTGGCGGTGGCGGTCCAGTAAGGCTCGTGGACGATGACGGTCTGCGGCTTGCGCCAGGCTTCCAGCAGGTTGTTGGTGTCCTGATGGTGGTGGAAGGGGTTGCCCCCCGCCACGTAGACCAGTTTGACGTCTGGGTAGGTCACCTTGCGGCCGTTGAAGTCGATGGTCTTGCCGGGGTTGGCGAGGCAGTCGGCGATACGGGCCACCGGGATGGGGGCCGGGCTGTTTTGCGGCGCCGTCCCCGCCGAGATGCCGGCCAGAATGCCCCCCTTGGCGGTGGGGCTGCCGCCGGAGGAGTAGTGGTAGCTGAAGCCATAGCCACCCCCCGGCAGGCCGATCTGACCCAGCATGGCGGCCAGGGTTATCAGCATCCAGTTCGGCTGCTCGCCGTGATGCTGCCGCTGCATGCCCCAGCCCGCCATGATCATGGTGCGCTTGGACGCCATGTCGAGGGCCAGCTGGCGAATGACCTTGGCGTCGACGCCGCAGATGGCGGCGGCCCACTCGGCGTCCTTGGGCTGACCATCATCTTTGCCGAGCAGGTAGGGGAGGAACTTGTCGAAGCCGGCGGTGTAGCGATCGAGGAAGGCCTGATCGTGCTTCTGCTCGCTATGGAGGGTGTGGGCCACCCCCAGCATCATGGCCACGTCGGTATAGGCCTTGGGGGCAATCCACTCGGCCCCCGCCAGCTTGGCGGTCTCGTTGTAGACGGGGTCTATGCTGATGACTCGGGTGCCCTTCTCCTTGAGCGCCTTGAAGCCGGCCTGCCCCTCGTGATCCGGCATGTTCCAGCTGTTCTTCAGGGTCACCTGGGCGTTGACCCCCCACAGAACAACCAGCTCGGCGTTTTCCACCACGTTCGGCCAGGCGGTCTGCTGCTCGTACACCTCGATGGAGCCCATTACGTGGGACATGATCACCTGGGCCGCACCGGTGGAATAGTCACCGGCATAACCGGTGAAGCCGCCAGCCAGGTTCATCAGCCGGTGCAGCAGGGTGCGGCAGTTGTGGAACATGCCGACGCTCTTCCAGCCGTAGGAGCCGGCGTGGATGGCCTGGGGGCCGAAGTCGCTCTGCACCCGCTTGATCTCGCCGGCCACCAGTTCGATGGCCTTGTCCCAGCTCACCTTGACCCACTCGTCGGCACCGCGCAGCTCGGGGCTCGCGCCCGGGCCGCGCTCCAGCCAGCTCTTGCGTACCATGGGGTACCTGATGCGGTTCTTGGCATGGACCTGGAAGGGCGCCATGTCGATGAGCTCGTTCGGTGCCGGATCATCGGCCACCGGTTGCACCCGGATCATGCGGCCATCGGCGACTATGGCCTCGAAGGCTCCCCAGTGGGCGCCGGTGAGAATGCCCTTCTGGGCCGGCACCAGGGTCGGGAACTGCTCAAGGGCCGTGCTGATGGCCTGGGCCAGGGCGCTCTTCGGGAAGATGCCGGCCAGCAGCGGCAGGGCGGCGCAGGCGCCCAATCCCTTGAGCAGGTTGCGGCGGGACAGATTGGTGTCTTGGTCATTGAAAAAAGTCATGGGAGATTCCTCTGTTCCAGCCTCAGTGGGCCGCACTCATGTCACTGGCGTGTTTTTGCACGTACTGGGTCAGCATGCGTGACTGCTCCGGGGTGAGGGAGGTACGCGATTCCATGCCCTTGATGACGCCAATCCACTGGTTGGCATTGAAGTGATCCAGAGCGGTCAGGCCGTGACAGCCGGTGCAGTTGTTGGACATCAGGGTGGAGGCGTATTGCCACAGCTTGCCCTGATCACCGATGAGCTGATCCTGATCCACCCAGGCGGTCAGCTTGACCTGATGCCAGGTGAGGTTGGTGGCGGCATCGGTCTCGCTCTTGCCGGTGACCAGCGCCTGCTTGGCATTGTCACCGACCAGCACGCTCAGGATCCGCTTGCCGGGAGCGGCGTAGAACACCTCGCTCACCCCATCCTGTTGCCAGCCTTCGATCTGCACCTGGGCGCGTTTGCCCTCGTTGGCAACTATCTCCACCCGGGTGGATGGCATCAGGGTGCCCTCGTCGGTGCCGGCCTTGGCATCGAGGTAGAGGGGGGTGGTGGCGATGGCATAGCGGGTGGTGACGCTGGCCGGGGTCTGGGCGGCGGCGGCGGCCAGTTCGCTGGCACCGGCGGCGGCCAGCTCGCTCATGTCAGGCATGATGTGGGCGACGCCTCGGTGGCAGTCGATGCAGGTCTGGCCCTCCTTGATGGCGACCGGGTGTTCGGCCCGGGCGTTCGGGCGCTGGGCCAGGATGTCCATGGCCTCATAGCTGTGGCAACTGCGGCAGGTAGCGGAGTCGTTTGCCTTGAGCTGATCCCAGACGGTCTGGGCCATGTGCAGCTTGCGGGCCTCGTATTTCTTCGGGGTGTCCAGGGTGCCGAGGGCCTCGTGGTAGATGTCCTTCACCGCGCGGATCTTGGTCCACAGGTAGGAGGCTGGCTCATTGGGGATGTGGCAGTCGGCGCACTCGGCACGGATCCCTTTCACGTTCTGGAAGTGGACGCTGCCCTGGTATTCGGCGAGGGGGGTCTGCATGGAGTGGCAGGATACGCAGAACTCGGTGGAGCTGGTCTTGTGCAGCACGGTAACGGTGACCCCCAGGGCCGCGACGCCCAGCAGGGCCCCCAGCAACAGGAGCCAGAACCAGCTCTTTCTCAACATTTTTCCAAACATGGCGTCATTCCCCAAAATCAAATAATACCAATATAGTAGTAGTCATCGATGGCCGGGGCGTTGACCCCGGTCATATTTACATTTTTGAAAACAATGATCTTTTTGTCGAATAATCCGTCAGTTAGCAGTGGTTTCCAGCTGCGCTGACGGCGGATGGGCGTCAGAGACTGTCTCTGGATCGACCGGGAGGGTGAAAAAACAGACCCGTACGAGCTGGCTCCTGATCGCGGCAAGGGGGCAGGCGCCATCTCATGACGGACGGTGGCGGCAGGCTTGGGATTTACGGAATGAGGCATGTATACTGTTCGCATATACAGTGTTCAGGTCATGCCGTCATGCGACTCTTCATCGCCGAAAAACCCAGTCTGGGCCGTGCCATCGCCGACGCCCTGCCCAAGCCCCACAAGAAGGGGTTGGGCTTCATCGAAACCGGCCAGGGGGACGTGGTGACCTGGTGCATCGGCCACCTGCTGGAGCAGGCGGAGCCCGACGCCTATGACGCCGCCTACAAGCAGTGGCGCATGGAGTCGCTGCCCATAGTGCCGAGCCAGTGGCAGCTGGTGGCCAAGCCCAAGACCAGGGCTCAGCTCACCGCCATCAAGGGGCTCATCAAGCGGGCCGACTGCGTGGTCAATGCCGGCGACCCGGACCGGGAAGGGCAGCTGCTGGTGGACGAGGTGATCGATTTTCTCGGCTATCCCAAGACCAAGCCGGTGCAGCGCTGCCTCATCAGCGATCTCAACCCGCCGGCGGTGCGCCGCGCCCTCGACAAGTTGCGTGACAACAAGGAGTTCGTGCCGCTGGCGGTATCGGCCCTGGCCCGCAGCCGCGCGGACTGGCTCTATGGCATCAACATGACCCGGGCCTACACCCTGCTCGGTCGCAAGGGGGGTTGCAGCGAGCTGCTGTCGGTGGGGCGGGTGCAGACCCCGCTGCTGGGGTTGGTGGTGCGGCGGGATCTGGAGATCGAGGCCTTCGTGCCGAAACCCTTCTTCGAGGTGCTGGCCCATGTGATGACTCAGGGCAACGAGCGGTTCAGTGCCAAGTGGCTGCCGTCCGAGGCTTGCGCCCCCTGGCAGGACGAGGAGGGGCGGGTGCTGAACCGGGCGCTCGCCGCCAAGGTAGTGGAGCGCATCCAGGGCCAGGACGCCCTGGTGGAGGAGGTGGAGGAGCAGGCTCGCAAGCAGTCGGCGCCGCTGCCCTACAACCTATCCAGCCTGCAGATCGATGCCGCCAAGCGTTTCGGCATGGATGCCAAGCGGGTGCTGGATGTCTGTCAGGGGCTCTACGAGCGCCACAAGCTCATCACCTATCCCAGATCCGACAGCCGCCACCTGCCGAGCGATCACTTCAGCCGGGCGCCCCAGGTGCGTGAGGCCATCGCCGCCACGGCGCCGGCGCTGGCCAGGGCGGTGAGCGAGGCGGACGGCAAACTGCGCAGCAAGGCGTGGAACGATGGCAAGGTGGATGCCCACCACGCCATCATCCCCACCGAGAAGCGGGGCAACGAGGCCAGCCTCTCCGCCGAGGAGAGCAAGATCTATGGGCTGGTCGCCCGCCAATACCTGCTGCAGTTCTATCCGCCGTTTGAGTACAACGACAGCAAGGTGCTGCTGCGCATCGCCGGCGGCCTGTTCCAGGCCAAGGCTCGCCGTATCCTCAAGGCCGGCTGGAAGGCGCTGCTCGGGGTCGAGGAGGATGACGACGAGGAGAAGGCCGGCACCCTGCCCGCCCTGCGCCAGGGGGAACGTCTCCTGTGCGAGCGGGGTGAGCTGCTGGAGAAGATGACCCAGGCCCCCAAGGCGTTTACCGATGCGACCTTGCTGGCCGCCATGACCGGCATCGCCCGCTACGTGCAGGATCCCGAGATCCGCAAGACCCTTCGCGAGACAGATGGCCTCGGTACCGAGGCGACCCGGGCCGGCATCATCGACCTGCTGTTCAAGCGCCGCTTCCTGGTGCGTCAGGGCAAGAGCATCAAGGCGACCCCCACGGGGCGGGCGCTGATCCTGGCGCTGCCCACCACGGCCACCACGCCGGACATGACGGCGCTCTGGGAACAGCACCTCGGCCAGATCGCCGAGCGTCACGCCAGCTACCAGCAGTTCATGGGACCGCTCACCGAGCAACTGCACGCCCTGATCGAGGGGGCGAGGCAGGATTCTGGCGCCGGTTTCAGTGCCCTGCCCAAGGCACCTGAGGGGGCAGCCAAGCGTCGCTTCACCCGCCGTGGCAGCAGCAGTGGCAAGAGCGCTGGGAGCAAGGGGGCCAGCCCCCGCAAGAGTACGGGCAAGCGCACCACCAAGGCGGCTTGAGTCTTTCCGAAGGCGATGTCTGGATATAAAAAGAGGGGCCTTCGCCCCTCTCTTGTATCTAGAAAACGCACTCAAGCAGTGAGTTAACCCGTGTAGACCCCCTCTTCCGGGTAGCGAATGCGGGTCTCGCTCGGCCTGGCCAGCATCAATGCCAGGGTCAGGGGCCCCAGACGGCCGCAGATCATCACCAGCACCAGGATGAGCTTGCCGGGCTCGCTCAAGCCGGGGGTGATGCCCGTGGTGAGGCCCACGGTGGCGAAAGCCGAGATGGTCTCGAACATGATCTTGTCCAGCGACACCGACTCCGTCAGGGTCAGCAGGAACATGGCCAGCATCAGCACCATGACGCTGACGATGATGATGGCGAGCGATCGGGTCACTATCTGGGGGGAGAGGGTGCGGCCGAAGGCGGTGACATGGGGTCGCTTGGTCAGGAAGGCCTTGGTGGCCAGCAGCACCACGGCGAAGGTGGTCACCTTGATACCGCCCCCTGTGGAGGTGGCCCCGGCCCCGATGAACATCAGCATCATCATGAACAGCAGGGAGGCGGGCACCATCTGGCCGATGTCGACCGTGTTGAAGCCCGCGGTGCGCGCCGTGGCGGACTGGAAGAAGGCCGCCAGCCACTGGCCGCCGAAACCGGCGCCGCCCAGGGTGTGGGGATTGTCGTGCTCCAGCAGCCAGAACATCAGGGTGCCCAGCAACAGCAGGCCAGGGGTCATCAGTATCATCAGCTTGCTGTGCAGTTTCAGCTTGCGCCAGCGGCGGTTACGCACCAGATCGACGATGACGGTGAAGCCGATGCCGCCGAGGATCAGCAGGGCCGGTATGGTCAGGCTGATGATGGGGTCATCGCGATAGTCCATGAGGTTGTTGGCAAACAGCGAGAAGCCGGCGTTGTTGAAGGCCGACACCGCGTGGAAGAAGCTGACGTAGAGGCCGTGGGACCAGCCCATCTCGGGTACCCAGCGAATGGCCATGACGGCGGTGCCGAGCAGCTGGGCGATGAGGGCGAACAAGACGATACGCCTGACCAGCTGGATGATGTTGACCGAGCCCTCCTGGCCCAGCGCCTCTTTGGCCAGCACCTGTTGGCGCAGACCGACCCGCTTGCTGAACATGGCGATGAGCAGCAACGTCATGGTCATCTGGCCCAGCCCCCCTATCTCCATCAGGATGAGCAGTATGATCTGCCCCTGCAGGGTGAAGGCGGTGCCCGTATCCACCACCCCGAGGCCGGTCACGCTGATGGCGGAGGTGGCGGTAAACAGGGCGTTGACGAAGGTGACCTCGCCCCTGTGGCTGGAGGGTTGCACCAGAAACAGGGTGCCGATCAGCAGAATGATGAGGAAACTGCCCAGGATCAGCTTGGCTTCACTCCAGCGGGATTCGGTCTCCCGCTGCATGGCGAAGGCGTAGTTGCTGCGCCAGTTGATCATAGGGTGTCGAGCCAGTGGTCGATGGCGTGCTTGTTGCCGGCCAGGATCAGGATGTCGCCGAGCTGCAGCTCCATTTTGCCGGTCAGCACGTTGTGCAGCACCTCGCCGCGCTTGATGGCCAGCAGCTGGAAGTTGCTCTGCTGCAGCAGGTGCAGATCGCCGAGGGTGCGGCCGTTTTGCTGCAGGCCGATGACGAACTCGGTCAGCACCATGTCGTGGCCCAGCTCCAGATAGTCGAACAGGCGGTTATCCAGCATGCTCTGGGCGACCCGGCGCCCCATGTCCCACTCCGGATTGATTACCTTGTCGGCACCCACCTTCTGCAGGATCTTGGCGTGGAACTTGTCGCGGGCCTTGACCCACACCTTCTTCACGCCCGCCTCTTTCAGTACGAGGGTAGTGAGTATGCTGGTCTCCAGATTGTCACCGATGGCGACGAAGACGATGTCGAAGTTGGCGAGGCCGAGCTCGGCGACCGTGGCCTCGTCGGTGGCATCGGCGACCAGCACATGGTTGCACAGGGTGGCGATCTGGCGGGTCTTGACCTCATCGATGTCTATGGCCAGCACCTCGGCATCCTGCCGTTGCAGCTCTTCGCACAGGGCACTGCCGAACAGGCCGAGGCCGATGACGGCAAATTGGTTGTTCATTCACGCTTCCTCAAGGGACTGAAGAAGTTACTCTACTCCAGCGAACTGAGTCCGAGAAGTACCCGGGTTTTTCGTCCCGGGGGATCTGGGGTAAACTGCCTCCTCGCTCTTGTCGGGACCAACAGATGAAACTCACCCCCCACGCCCCCTTGTCGACCCTCAATACCCTGGGCCTCGAGGCCCACTGCCTCTGGCTGGCCGAGGTGGCCCAGCTGGACGATCTCAGGCAACTGCGAGACAACGTCGAGCTGGCCGCGCTGCCGCGCCTGGTGTTGGGAGGGGGGAGCAACATACTGTTCTGCAACGACTTCGCCGGTCTGGTGGTACACAACCGCCTGCAAGGGATAGAGGTGCGGGATGAGGGTGACCACTGGCTGCTGCACGTGGCGGCCGGTGAAAACTGGCATGAGCTGGTGTGCCACGCCCTGCAGCAGGGTTGGCACGGGCTGGAAAATCTCGCGTTGATCCCCGGCACTATCGGGGCCGCGCCTGTGCAAAACATCGGTGCCTACGGGGTCGAGCTGGCCCGTTTCTGCACCTATGTGGAGGCCTTCAACTGGCAGAGCGGCGAACTGGAGCGGATCCAGGCTGCCGATTGCCAGTTCGGCTATCGCGACAGCATCTTCAAGCATGCCTATCAGGATTCCCACTTCATCACCGCCGTCGGCCTGAGTCTGCCCAAGGCCTGGCAGCCGGTGCAGGGCTATGGCCCGCTGGCGGCCCTCGGTGATCAACCCAGCCCTCAGGCCATCTTCGATACCGTCTGCGCCACCCGCATGGCCAAGCTGCCGGATCCCGCCCTGCTCTGCAACGCCGGCAGCTTCTTCAAGAATCCCGTAGTGCCGCAAGCGCTGGCGGAAGGGCTCAAGGCGCATTATCCGCAGATGCCCGTCTATCCGGTTGCAGAGAGTTCGGCTGGAGAAGGACAGGCCAAGCTGGCGGCGGGCTGGCTCATCGATCAGTGCGGTCTCAAGGGATTTGCCATCGGCCGCGCCGCCGTCCATCAGGAGCAGGCGCTGGTGCTGGTGAACCTGGGGGGGGCCAGCGCCATGGAGCTCATCGCCCTGGCCGCCCATGTGCGGGACAGCGTGGAGCAGCAATTCGGCGTCGTGCTGGAGCACGAAGTGCGCTTCATGGGGCTGACCGGCGAGACCTGGCTCGACGAGGTGCTGGCATGACCCTGACCCCCATCAGACAGACCCTGATCACCCTGCTGAGCGACGGCCAGTTCCACTCCGGCGAGCAGCTCGGCGAGCAGCTCGGCATCAGCCGGGCAGCCGTCAGCAAGCATATGGCGGCCCTCAAGGAATTGGGGCTGGATCTGTTCAGCCTGACCGGCAAGGGTTATCGGCTGGCGGTGCCCATGGCGCTCTACGACGAGGAGAAACTGCGGGCCCGGGTCCCCATGGCGCCGGTGCACTGCTTCTCGGTGATAGGCTCGACCAACCAATACCTGCTGGAGCGGGTCAGCGGGCTGCAATCCGGCGAGAGCTGTCTGGCCGAGTGCCAGACCGCCGGCCGGGGGCGCCGTGGTAAGCCCTGGATCACCCCCTTCGGTTGCCAGCTGATCCTGAGCATGTACTGGCGCCTCGAGCAGGGCATGGCGGCGGCCATGGGGCTGAGCCTGGCGGTGGGCGTCGCCGTGGTAGAGGCGCTGGAGTCCCTGGGTTACCCAGGGGTGGAGCTGAAGTGGCCCAATGACCTCTATTATCAGGGGCGCAAGCTCGCGGGCATCCTGGTGGAGATGAGCGGCAGCGCCGGTGCCAGCTGCCATCTGGTGATAGGCGTCGGCCTCAATCTCGCGATGCCGCAGCGGCAGGGGGAGAAGATCGACCAGGCCTGGTCCGAACTGCGCCACGTCCAGCCGGAACTGGTGGATCGCAATGAGCTGGCCGCCTGCGTGATCCAGCGCCTGCAGCAGGCCATGGTGACCTTCGAGCAGAGCGGTCTGGGGAGCTTCGTGGACGACTGGAACCGGCTCGATTACTTCGCCGGCCAGCCGGTGAAGCTGCTGATGGGGGATCAGGTGATCCGCGGCATCGCCCGTGGCATCGACGATCGCGGCGCCCTGCGGCTGGAGACGGAGGAGGGGATCAAGTTCTATCTGGGAGGGGAGATCTCCCTGCGTCGCGGCGACTGACGCCAGCAGACCAGCGCATAACAAAGGGGGCCCATGGCCCCCTTTGTTTATTCCGAATCTGCGTTGTTCGGCGTCACTTGCGCAGCTTGATCTGCTCGATGGCGTGTTCGTTGCCCTTGGTGAGGATCAGGTTGGCCCGCTCCCTGGTCGGCAAGATATTCTCTTGCAGATTCAAATAGTTGATGTCCTGCCAGATGTTGTTGGCGATCTCGGTGGCTTCGCTCTCCACCAGCTTGGCGTAGTGGTGGAAGTAGGAATCGGGGTCCGAGAAGGCGCCGCTGCGAAACTTGAGGAAGCGCTCCACGTACCAGGTGCGCAGCAGCTCGGTGTCCGCATCCACATAGATGGAGAAGTCGACAAAATCTGACACGAAGACGCGATGGGGCTCCTGCGGGTAATCCATGCCGCTCTGCAGCACGTTGAGCCCCTCCAGGATCAGGATGTCCGGCTGCTCCACCACCTTCTTCTCGTCCGGCAGGATGTCATAGATGAGGTGGGAGTAGACGGGAGCCTCGACCCGCTCGTGGCCGGCCCGGATGTTGGCGACAAACTCCACCAGATGGCGGATGTCGTAGGATTCCGGGAACCCCTTGCGGCGCATCAGGCCGCGGGCCTCCAGCTCCTTGTTGGGATAGAGAAAGCCGTCCGTGGTGACCAGTTCGACTCGGGGATGTTCCGGCCAGCGTTCCAGCAACGCCTGCATGATGCGCGCCGTGGTGCTCTTGCCCCCCGCCACGCTGCCGGCGATGCTGATGATATAGGTGCCCTTGCCGCGAGATTGACCGAGGAACTGTTCCAGTACGCGGCTGCGGCGCTGCTTGGCCTTGACGTAGAGATTGAGCAGGCGGGAGAGGGGCAGGTAGATCTCTTCCACCTCCCGCAATGACACCTTCTCGTTGATCCCGCGCAGGGTATGCAGATCCGTCTCCGTCAGGGTGAGGGGGACTGCATCACGCAATAACGCCCATTGTTCGCGGGTGAATTGCAAATAGGGGTTATGCTCTGTCGTCATGATGTCATCACTGTTTCTTGGGCAGGGCGACCATACACCAAGGGATCGGGAGCGACAAGGGATGCGGCAGGTTCGAGTGGAGAGGGTGCGTTTTTTTGTACTCTTCTCTGCAATAATGCACATTTTGCAAGGCGCAATGGTTGCATCCCCAAAATCCTTACCATAAAATGCGCGACGCTTAGATGTCTGTCGCCTATTTGCCCGGCAAATGCGATAAAAACAACGGGTGCAAGCAGAATTACCGTTGTGGCATCGACGTGACGGAGGGGTTCCCGAGCGGCCAAAGGGATCAGACTGTAAATCTGACGGCTCTGCCTTCGAAGGTTCGAATCCTTCTCCCTCCACCATATTTCTCTGCGGTTTGAGTTCTTTGGGTTAGAGAAATGCGGGCATCGTATAATGGCTATTACCTCAGCCTTCCAAGCTGATGATGCGGGTTCGATTCCCGCTGCCCGCTCCAAGATGCTGATATGGCTCAGGTAATTCTGAGAGCCACACCCTAGGGTGAGTTCGGCAGTCGAACCAGCCTGTCAGTACAAGCCTCTCTACTCCCCCAGATTCAAATCCATCATATAAACTGTTCTGTGGTTAGCTTGCCACCGCGTACTCAGCGTTAGTTTAGAGGGACGATCATGTCTAAAGAAAAATTTGAGCGTAATAAACCGCACGTTAACGTGGGTACCATCGGCCACGTTGACCACGGTAAAACCACCCTGACCGCCGCCATCACCAACGTGCTGGCCAAGCACTTCGGTGGTAAAGCTTTCGCCTTCGACCAGATCGACAAGGCGCCGGAAGAGCGTGAGCGTGGTATCACCA
>NZ_JBOFLJ010000055.1:0-43554 GCF_051657805.1 Aeromonas sp.
CGAGATTGAAGTTTTTTGCCTGGCGGCCATAGCGCCGTGGAACCACCTGATCCCATGCCGAACTCAGAAGTGAAACGCGGTAGCGCCGATGGTAGTGTGGCATTCGCCATGCGAGAGTAGGACACTGCCAGGCACCCAATTAAACAGCGCCGTGCACATCACGACGTTGGCCGAGAGGATGACACCTCGTTGAAACGGCAGACAATTTAGCAAAAAGCTAACCAGACAGCGGAGCGGTAGTTCAGTCGGTTAGAATACCGGCCTGTCACGCCGGGGGTCGCGGGTTCGAGTCCCGTCCGCTCCGCCACTAACAAGAAGCCCAGTCTAACGACTGGGCTTTTTTTATTTGTGCTGTCTGACGACTCAGCACCTTGCCCCCTTCTCCCTTACCCGCTTTATCCTATCTGATGATGTCGCGGGCTGCCGTTGCCGTTATAATGGCCGCCCTCAAGCAAGGTGGTGGTATGAAAGCAGAATATCTACAGCGATTCGGGGGCATTGCCCGTCTTTATGGGCAGAGTGCGCTTAGCTCCTTCAGTCAGGCGAGAGTCTGCGTGGTGGGCATCGGCGGCGTGGGCTCTTGGGCGGCGGAGGCACTGGCCCGTGCCGGTATCAACCAGATCACCCTGATCGACATGGATGACATCTGCATCACCAACACCAATCGCCAGATCCACGCCATGCAAGGCACCGTGGGTCGCCTCAAGACCGAGGTGATGGCGGAGCGCATCCGTGCCATCAACCCGGATTGTGCCGTGATCGAGGTGGATGACTTCGTCACCGCCGATAACCTTGCCGAGCACATCAAGAAAGAGTTCGACTATGTGGTGGATGCCATCGACTCGGTCAAGGCCAAGGTGGCGTTGATCGCCTTCTGCAAGCGCAACAAGATCCCCGTGATAGTGGCGGGCGGTGCCGGCGGGCAGATGGACCCGACCCAGATCACAGTCGCCGATCTTGCCAAGACCATTCAGGATCCGCTTGCTGCCAAGGTTCGCTCTGACCTGCGCCGTCTGCATAACTTCAGCAAGAATCCGGCCCGCAAGTTCGGGGTGGAGTGCGTCTTCTCCACCGAACAGCTGAGTTACCCGGACGGTAATGGCGGCACCTGTCAGGCCAAGGCGGCCAGTGACGGCAACATGAAGATGGATTGCGCCTCCGGCTTCGGCGCCGTCACGCCGGTAACGGCGACGTTTGGCCTGGTGGCTGCTTCCCGCGTGTTGAAGAAGATCGCCGAGCGGGGCGCCCGGGCCGAGAAGTCCGCCGAGTAGATTTTCAGACAATGCATCAACAAAAAGAGCGCCCTGGGGCGCTCCTTTTGGTTACTGCGAAGTTAGGTGTCAGGCCGTCGCCAGCGCCACTATGCCTTGCACTATGGCTCTGAGGCCGTTGCCCCGCGACGGGCTCAGGTGTTTCTCCAGCCCCAGCTCGGCGAAATAGCCGTCCACGTCGAACGCCTGAATCGCCTCTGTACTCCGGTGATTGAGTGCTGCCAGCACGATGACGATCAGGCCGCGTACGATGCGGGCATCGGAGTCGCAGGCGAAGTGCCAGCGGCCATCCTCACTCTGCTCCCCCTTCAGCCAGGCTTGGCTCTCGCATCCCTTGAGACGAAACTCTTCCTGCTGCCACTCGGTGGGTAGGGCGGGCAACAACTTGCCGAGCTGGATGATGAGCCGGTACTGATTTTCCCAACCCTTGGCTGCCGTAAACTGCTGGCGGATGGCATGCTCATCGGGCTCCCGGCCAATGGGGGTATAGGTTGTGAGTTCGTTCATGTCGATCACCCCTTAGAAGAAGTCGCTTAACTTGTGCAGGGCTGCCAGCAGGGCATCCACGTCATCCCGATCGTTGTAACAGGCCAGCGAGGCGCGCATGGTGCCGCCGATCCCAAGGCTCTCCATCAGCGGCATGGCGCAGTGGTGGCCGACTCGCAGCGCTATGCCCTGCATGTCGAGCAGGGTGGCGGCATCCTGCGGATGGATATCGTCCAGGAGGAAGGAGACGGCGCCGGCGCGCTGCCTGGGTTCACCGATGAGGCGCAGGCCAGGTACCTGCCGCAGTCCTGCCACCAGATAGTCGGTGAGAGCCGCTTCGTGGCGGACCAGTTCGGCCTTGTCCAGATCCGTGATGAAGTCGATGGCGCTGGCGAGGCCGATGGCGCCGGCGATGTGAGGGGTGCCCGCCTCGAATTTGAATGGCAGGACGTTGAAGGTGGTGCCGGCAAAGCTGACCCTGTCGATCATCTCGCCACCCGCCTGCCAGGGGGGCATGCGCTCCAGCAATTCGGTGCGGCCCCAGAGCACGCCGATCCCGGTCGGGCCGTAGAGCTTGTGGCCGGAGAAGGCGTAGAAGTCGCAGCCGATGGCCTGCACATCCACCTCGAGATGAGCCACCGCCTGGGCGCCATCGATCAGGGTCAGGGCCCCCACCGCCTTGGCGGCCGCCACTATCTCCTTGACCGGATTGACGGTGCCCAGCGCGTTGGAGACGTGGGCGACGCTCACCAGCCGGGTGCGGGTGCCCAGTAACCCGAGGTAGGCGTCCATATCGAGATCGCCGTTCTTATCCAGCGGAATGACGCGGATAAGGGCGCCGGTGCGCTGGGCGACGAGCTGCCAGGGCACTATATTGGCGTGGTGCTCCAGGGTGCTGAGCACTATCTCGTCCCCCGCCTGCAGCTCGCTCAAGCCCCAGCTCTGGGCCACCAGGTTGATCGCCTCCGTGGTGCCGCGGGTCCAGATCACCTCCTGCGGGCGGGGGGCCTTGATGAAGCGGGCGACTGTCTCGCGGGCAGATTCGAAGGCGAGGGTGGCGCGGCCGCTCAGGGCGTGGGCGGCACGGTGTACGTTGGCGTTGTCGGTGCTGTAGTAGCGAGCAATCGCTTCCAGGACCCGCTGCGGTTTCTGGGTGGTGGCGGCATTGTCCAGATAGATCAGGGGGTGGCCGTTGACCTTCTGCGCCAAGGCTGGAAACTGGCTGCGCAGCCTCCCGTGCTGTTGCTGGTTCATGCTCCCCTCGTCATCTTCTGGAAAAGTCGGCCATGATCCTGAAATTGGCGGTCAAACACAAGGCGAAGTGGTGGGGTCCCGCGTCCGGTTTCGGCTGCCTGCGGGATCTCTGTTACAATGCCGCCCCTCATCATAAGCCAAGAGATCCGGCCCATGAAGCTCAACCCCAATCAGAACGAAGCGGTCAAGTTTGTCTCCGGCCCTTGCCTGGTGCTGGCGGGCGCCGGATCGGGCAAGACCCGCGTCATTACCAACAAGATCGCCTACCTGGTGCAGCAGTGTGGCTACAGCGCCCGCAACATAGCCGCGGTCACCTTCACCAACAAGGCGGCGCGGGAGATGAAGGCGCGGGTCGGTCAGACCCTGGGCCGCAAGGAGGCGCGGGGGCTCATGGTCTCCACCTTCCACACCCTGGGGTTGGATATCATCCGCCGCGAGCACAAGAGCCTGAACCTGAAGGCGAACTTCTCCCTGTTCGACGACACCGACCAGCTAGCGCTGCTCAAGGAGCTGACGGAAGCCGAGCTCGACAACGACAAGGACAAGCTGTCCGCCCTCATCAGCCAGATCTCCAACTGGAAGAACGACCTCGTCCTGCCGGCCCGCGCCATGCGCATCGCCCGCGGGCCGGAAGAAGTGCTGATGGCCCAGCTCTACGAGCGTTATCACCGCCAGATGGTGGCCTACAACGCGCTGGATTTCGACGATCTCATCGTGATGCCGACCCTGCTGCTCAAGAGCAACGAGGAGGTGCGCACCCGCTGGCAGAACAAGATCCGCTACCTGCTGGTCGACGAGTATCAGGACACCAACACCAGCCAGTACGAGCTGGTGAAGCAGATCGTCGGTGAGCGGGCCCGCTTCACCGTGGTGGGGGACGACGACCAGTCCATCTACTCCTGGCGTGGCGCCAAGCCGCAGAACCTGGTGTTGTTGAACGAGGATTTTCCCAGCCTCAAGCTGATCAAGCTGGAGCAGAACTACCGCTCCAAGAAGCGCATCCTCAAATGCGCCAACATCTTGATCGCCAACAACCCCCACGTCTATGACAAGGCGCTCTTCTCCGAGCTCGACTACGGGGTGCCGGTCAAGGTGCTGTTCGCCAAGAACGAAGAGCACGAGGCGGAGCGCATCGCCGCCGAGCTGATGGGCCACAAGTTCATGAATCGCACCCGCTTCAAGGACTACGCCATCCTCTACCGGGGCAACCACCAGTCGCGCATCTTCGAGAAGGCGCTGATGACCAACCGTATCCCCTACCGCATCTCGGGGGGCACCTCCTTCTTCTCCCGCACCGAGATCAAGGACATCATGGCCTACCTCAAGCTGCTGGTGAACCCGGACGAGGACACCGCGTTTTTGCGGGTGGTCAACCTGCCGCGCCGAGAGATAGGCCCCACCACCCTGGAGAAGCTCGGTGAATACGCGAACCAGCGCGGCAAGAGCCTGTTTGCCGCCAGCTTCGAGCTGGGGCTGGAGCAGCACCTCTCTGGCCGCGGCCTCGTCGCCCTGCAGGCCTTCACCAATTGGCTGGTGCGGCTCGGGGATCAGGCCCTGCGCGGCAATCCGGTGGAGGCGGTGCGGGACATGATCAAGGAGATCCACTACGAGGAGTGGCTCTACGAGACATCGCCGAGCCCCAAGGCGGCGGAGATGCGGATGCAGAACGTCTCCACCCTTTACCGCTGGATCACCGAGATGCTGGAGGGCAACGAGCTGGACGAGCCCATGACCCTGCCTCAGGTGGTCACCCGGCTCACCCTGCGCGACATGATGGAGCGCAACGAGGGGGAGGACGATGCGGATCAGGTGCAGCTGATGACGCTGCACGCCTCCAAGGGGCTGGAGTTTCCCTACGTCTACATGGTGGGCATGGAGGAGGGGTTGCTGCCGCACCAGACCAGCATCGACGAGGACAATGTGGAGGAGGAGCGGCGCCTCGCCTACGTGGGTATCACCCGCGCCCAGGCCGAGCTCACCTTCACGCTGTGCAAGGAGCGGCGCCAGTACGGTGAGTCCATCCGCCCCGAGCCGAGCCGCTTCCTGCTGGAGTTGCCCCAGGACGACCTGGAGTGGGAGAACCGTAAGGTAGTGACCGCCGAGGAGCGCCAGCAGAAGGGGCAGGTCGGGGTCGCCAACCTGCGGGCCTTGTTTAAAAAGGATTGAGGCAAGAAGGATTGAGTTCAGACTGGCTGCACGATGCGGCCGTAACCTGCGTCAAGCCATGCCAGCCTGGCCCAGCAAGGGGGTGATGTCGGCTCCCGGCAGGGGAGGAGAGATGTGGCGCCCCTGCCCCATGGTGCAGCCGAGATCGATCAGCTTCTGCAACTGCTGGGGAGTTTCGATGCCCTCGACCACCAGGGTGAAGTCGAGATCCTGGCAGATGTCCCGCATGGCGCGGATCAGCGCGAGATCCTTGGGGGAGTTGAGCATGCGGTGGGTGAAGCTGTCATCCACCTTGATGTAGTCCACCGGGAAGTGGAACAGGGCGTTGAGGGAGGAAAAACCGGTGCCGAAGTCGTCCAGGCTGATCTGGATGCCCTTGGCCCTGAGCTCGTGCAGGGAGGTGAGCGAGTCCGCGCTCTGCCTGGACAGCTCCCGCTCGTTGAACTCGAAGATGAAGTAGCTCGGCATGACCCCCTCTTCTTCCATGATGTTGACCAGTTGCAGGATATGCTCCCGGTTGGCCAGATGCTTGCCGGACAGGTTGAGGGCCACCTTGAAGCGGCCGGGGCCCGACACCGGCAACCAGCGCTTGAGCTGCTGGCAGGTGCGGCTGAGGATCTGCTGGTCCAGCTCCTGGATGAGGCCGCACTGTTCCGCCAGCGGAATGAAGTCGAAGGCGTCTTTCAGCTCCCCTTCCTCCGTGATCCAGCGGGCCATCACCTCCAGCGCCGTCAGGCAGCTGTCCTCGAGCCGGATCACCGGCTGGAAGTAGGGCACTATCCTGCCCTCCCGCAAGGCGTTGACGAGCCGCTCCTCCGGTGAACCCACGCTCTCCCTGCAGGCCTCCGAGTAGTTGACGATGCGGCTGCGGCCGTTGCGCTTGGCCTGATACATGGCGAGATCCGCCTGATGCAGCAGCTCGCTGACATCGGTGATCTGCTCGGACACGCTGGCCACCCCCAGGCTGACGGTGATGGTCAGTTCGTTGCCCTGCAGCCGGAACGGATGGGCGACGCGGCCGACGAGGCGGTTCAGCACGGGGCTGACATCTTCCTCCTGCTGGCTGTTGTCCAGATAGATGACGAACTCGTCCCCCCCGAGCCTGGCCACCATGTCGTTTTGCCGGATGCAGCTCTGCAGGCGCTTGCCGAGCTCCTGCAGCAGTTGATCCCCGGCGCCGTGTCCGAGCGCATCGTTGATCTGCTTGAAGTGATCCACATCGAGGAAGATCAGGGTGAAGCCGGCCGCCCGGTAGCGGCGATAACGGGTCATGGCGTGATGGAGGTGATTCATCAGCAGGGCCCGGTTCGGCAGCATGGTCAGGGGATCGTGCAGGGCGTTGAACTGCAGACGGCGCTCCAGCTCCTGATGTTGCTTGAGCTGCTTCTGCAGTCGCAGATTGGTCTGGCGCAGCTGCTGCAGCCGCCGGTTGATGGACTCCTCGGAATTGAGGTCATCCAGCTGCTGTCTGACGCGCTTCAGCTCCAGCAGCAGGGTCAGCTGATGGCGCAGGAAGTCGAGGAACAGCCGATCGTCGGCCTCCAGGGGCTGGGGGGTGCTGATGATCAGGTGCGCGAAATACTGCTGTTGCTGGCGCAGAGGCAGGCTGTACCAGTGCATGCCCAGCTCGCACCGCTCGACGCCGTTGGTGCTGTGGCACAGGCCCCCGATGAAGTCGGCCTCGTGGGAGAGCTGCGCCGGGTAGATGGCCTCCAGCCGTGGATTGCCCTGGCGGATGAGCAGCATGTCCCGCACGGCCAGCATCTGGCGCAATACGGCCTCCAGCTGGGAGAGCAGGGCCTGCTGGGGCAGGCTGTGGGCCAGGCGCATGATGCGGCTTATTTTCTCTATCTTCTGCTGCCAGTTGGGATCCCGCTGCATCAGGGGGGAGGCCTGTCCGGCCAACTGGGTGCCGGCCTGGGTCTCGTGAAGCCGCTTGGCTAGGCATTCCAGCAGCAGACGCAGGGCTGAGCTCTGCTCGGGTACCGAGCGGGCCAGCAGCCACTGTACCTCGACATGCTCCACGGGCTGCACGCACCAGCCTTGTTGCTCATCGAGCTGGGTGAGCTGCTCGGTCAGGCGGGGTTCTTCCCGTCCCAGCCACTGCTTGAGATCCTGAGGAAGCCGGTACTCATATACCCAGTGCACACCACCGTCGGCCAGCCCCAGCATGGCAAAGTGCTGCAGGGGGCAGAGCGAGTCGAGCTGCTGCACCAGACGGCGATAATCCTCCGAAGAGGCGGCGCCGAGGGCGGGGAAATCCATGATGGAAGAGACTATCGCCAGCAGGGGCGTGGAATCCTGTGGTGCGGTGGGCTGAGCGGACATGCAACACTCCCGAGTGAACGTACCTTCAAGGCTAGCCGGAAGTAAACAGATTGAAAGGGCCGCAATAGAGCCCTTTCAAATACTTAGAGCTTGTCGATCATGTAGTGGATGGCGTTCTCGATCTCTTCATCGCTACAGGCCGCGCAGGTGCCCTTGGGGGGCATCATGCCGGTCTTGCCGGTGAAGCCCTCGATGGCGTGCTTGCGCAGGGTATCGAAGCCCTGGGCGATGCGAGGCTCCCAGGCGGCCTTGTCACCCCGTTTGGGGGCTCCGGCTGCGCCGGTATCGTGGCAGGCGAAGCAGGCGCCCTTGAACACCGTCTCACCGTCGCGGGGACCGGACGACGCGGCTGCCGCAGGGGCGGCGGCCGTGGCTATCCCTTCCAGATCCTTGGCGGTATAGACCTGGCCGACCGGTGCGATCCGCTCGGCGATGGCCTCTGGAGACATATCATCGGCGGCCAAGGCGGCGCCGGACAGGCTGATGGCCGCAACGCCGGCAGCCAATAAATAGCTCAGTTTTCTCAACACGCTCATCCACTCCCAGCTGGTTCTTATTATCCCTAGAAAACGACGGGATTATAACCGAATAGTTACAGCCAATTAAACGCTTGTGTGTGAAGTGTTAAGCAATCTGTGAAGAAAGTTTCGGCAAAAAGAGCGGTCGGCGACTTGGGGCAGACAAAAAGAAACCCGGCGTTTGCCGGGTTTTCTGGGTCAAACAGGAGAAAGGTGTGCCGTGGATATCAATCCCAGTTCAGGATCACCTTGCCGGACTGACCGGAGCGCATGGCATCGAAGCCTTGCTGGAAGTCGTCGATGTGGAAGTTGTGGGTGATGATGGGGGAGAGATCCAGCCCTGACTGGATGAGGCTCGCCATCTTGTACCAGGTCTCGAACATCTCGCGGCCGTAGATCCCCTTGATGAAGAGTCCCTTGAAGATCACCTTGCCCCAATCGATGGCCATGGTGGCGGGAGGGATGCCGAGCATGGCGATCTTGCCGCCGTGGTTCATCTTGTCGATCATGTCCTGGAAGGCGCTGGGTACGCCGGACATCTCCAGCCCCACGTCGAAGCCTTCGGTCATGCCGAGTTCGGTCATGACGTCGGAGAGCTGCTCCTTGGCCACGTTGACGGCGCGTGTGGCCCCCATCTTGCGAGCCAGTTCCAGGCGGTATTCGTTGACGTCGGTGATCACCACGTGACGGGCGCCCACATGACGGCAGACGGCGGCGGCCATGATGCCGATGGGGCCGGCGCCGGTGATGAGCACGTCTTCCCCCACCAGATCGAAGGAGAGGGCGGTGTGCACGGCGTTGCCGAAGGGATCGAAGATGGCGGCCAGTTCATCGGGCACGTTGTCCGGCAGCTTGAAGGCGTTGAAGGCCGGGATCACCAGATACTCGGCAAAGGAGCCGGGGCGGTTGACGCCGACGCCTATGGTGTTGCGGCACAGGTGGGTGCGGCCGGCACGACAGTTGCGGCAGTGGCCGCAGGTGATGTGCCCCTCGCCGGAGACCCTGTCCCCCACCGCGAAGCCACGCACCTCCTGACCGACGGCCACCACTTCCCCCACGTATTCGTGACCCACCACCATGGGAACAGGGATGGTCTTCTGGGACCATTCGTCCCAGTTGTAGATATGGATGTCGGTGCCGCAGATGGCGGTCTTGCGGATCTTGATCAGCAGATCGTTGTGGCCGAGCTCCGGGGCCGGGACGTCCGTCATCCAGATGCCGACTTCTTTCTTCAGTTTGGAGAGTGCTTTCATGACAACATTCCTCAGGGCGCTTGGCCGAAGACAGAGGGTAATAAAATGGGGCCCAACCTTGGCCCCCGTTTTAATCAATCAGCCATGGGCTCAGATCACGCCCAGTTCGCGGCCGATGCGGATGAAGGCGTCGATGGCCTTGTCCAGCTGTTCACGGGTGTGGGCGGCGGACATCTGGGTGCGGATGCGGGCCTGACCCTTGGGCACCACCGGGAAGGAGAAGCCCACCACGTAGATGCCGGCGGCCAGCATGCGGCTCGCCATCTCTGCGGCCAGCTTGGCATCCCCCAGCATGACCGGGATGATGGCGTGATCGGCGCCCGCCAGGATGAAGCCGGCGGCGCTCATGCGGGTACGGAAGTAATCGCTGTTCTCTCTCAATTGGGCGCGCAGGGCGTGACCCTCGGCCAGCATGTCGATCACCTTGATGGTGGCGGCGACGATGGAGGGGGCCAGGGAGTTGGAGAACAGATAGGGGCGGGAGCGCTGACGCAGCCAGTCGATCACCTCTTTCTTGCCGGAGGTGTAGCCGCCGGAGGCGCCGCCGAGGGCCTTGCCCAGGGTGCCGGTGATGATGTCGACCCGGTCCAGCACGTCACAGTATTCGTGGGTGCCGCGGCCGTTCTCGCCGATGAAGCCCACCGCGTGGGAGTCATCCACCATGACCAGGGCGTCGTACTTGTCCGCCAGATCGCAGATGGATTTCAGATCGGCGATGACGCCGTCCATGGAGAAGACACCGTCGGTGGCGATCAGCTTGAAGCGGGCGCCATCGGCGTTGGCCTGTTTGAGCTGGGCCTCCAGCTCGGCCATGTCGTTGTTGGCGTAGCGATAGCGCTTGGCCTTGCACAGGCGCACGCCATCGATGATGGAGGCGTGGTTCAGGGCATCCGAGATGATGGCGTCTTCGGCGCCGAACAGGGTCTCGAACAAGCCGCCGTTGGCATCGAAGCAGGAGGAGTAGAGGATGCTGTCTTCGGTGCCGAGGAAGGCGGAGAGCTTCTGCTCCAGCTCCTTGTGCTGATCCTGGGTGCCGCAGATGAAGCGTACCGAGGCCATGCCGAAGCCGTGGCTATCCAGCCCCTGATGGGCGGCCTTGATGAGCTCTGGATGATTAGCCAGCCCCAGATAGTTGTTGGCGCAGAAGTTCAGTACCTGCTCGCCGCCCACCGCGATCCGGGCCTGCTGGGCCGAGGTGATGATGCGTTCCTGCTTGTACAGCCCTTCCGCTTTGACCTGCTCGAGCTGCTCGCTCAGGTGACGATAGAATCCGTTAGACATCCTCGGTCCTCATTCGCTGTGTTAGCTGTGTGATCAGGGTTGGTTGGTCTTTCTGCGCGAGCCTGATGGCCTTGGCGACGAAACGCCAGCAGACCCTGGAGTGGGCAACATTTTACTGCAACCGTTGCCCACGAATTCAAATTATTGTGCTGATATTCAACAATTGTGAAACAGATCTCACCCAGCTGGTTGGGCCAGCTGGTGGTAGTGCTGTTCCAGCTGACGGATCTGCCCGGCCACCTGGGGTTGCACATAGGGGCGCAGCAGGAAGAGCACGCGCAAGACCCCCTGATACAACAAGGGCTTGGTGATGCGGGTGGCGGGGGCCTGGGCTATCTGGAAGGGGATCCAGCAGGTCACCATCATCTTGATGGTCTGGCCGAGGTCGGGCAGGTCCTCGTCGCTGACGGCTATGATGCCGCCATCGCGCAGGCTCCTGAGCAGGGCATCCACCGCGGCTCTGAGCTGCTCCTGGGCCTTGAGGTACTTCTGCTGCAGGGGGGCATCGCGACTCAGAATGTCCGGTAGATTCGCGTAGAAGAAGCGGAACTGCCACATCAGATAGAAGATGGCATCCAGGTAACCCATCAGATCTTCCAGCTTGATCTCGTTGCTGCGGGCCGGGGTGAAGCTCTCGCTCAGGTGGCGGGCATACTGGTCGAAGATGGAGTGAATGATGTCTTCTTTATTGCGAAAGTGGTAATACAGGTTGCCCGGGCTGATACCGAGATGGGCGGCAATGTGGTTGGTGGTGATGTTGCGTTCACCCTGATCGTTGAACAGCTCGGTGGCGCTGTGAATGATCCTGTCTCTTGTCTTCATCGCTGATCCCTCTGTCGGGCCCCCGCTGGGGAAAGTCATCGAGGTCGAATCCCCTTGCGGCCCGTGATAAACTTTTCGGCAATTTCAAATTGGCTCACTATACACAGCTTTAACAGGCAGTCACACGTGGCCATCAACGTATGCGAGGCAAACTCCATGATCGTAGTAACTGGCGGCGCTGGCTTTATCGGCAGCAATCTGGTCAAGCAACTCAATGCCATGGGACGCACCGATGTGGTGGTCATCGACGATCTGACCGACGGCACCAAGTTCGTCAACCTGGTCGATCTCACCATCGCCGATTACATGGACAAGGATGAGTTCCAGGCACGCATCGTCTCCGGTGACGAGTTCGAAGAGTGGGATGGCGGTATCGAAGTGATCTTCCACGAAGGGGCCTGCTCCGCGACCACCGAGTGGAATGGCAAGTTCATCATGGAGGTCAACTACGAGTACTCCAAGGACCTGTTCCACTACTGCATCGAGCGCGAGATCCCCTTCATCTACGCCTCTTCCGCCGCGACCTACGGCGGGCGCAACGACAACTTCATCGAAGATCCCAAGTTCGAGCAGCCCCTCAATGTCTATGGCTACTCCAAGCAGCTGTTCGATCAGTACGTGCGCCGCCTGATGCCGGAGATCGACTCCCAGGTCGTGGGCCTCAAGTACTTCAACGTCTACGGCCCACGCGAGCAGCACAAGGGTTCCATGGCCTCCGTCGCCTTCCACCTCAACACCCAGGTGAAGCAGGGGGAGAATCCCAAGCTGTTCGAAGGCTGTGACGGCTTCCCGGACGGCGGCCAGATGCGCGACTTCATCTACGTGGACGACGTCTGCAAGGTGAACCTCTGGTTCTGGCAGAATCCGCAGCACTCCGGCATCTTCAACTGCGGCACCGGCCGTGCCGAGCCGTTCCAGAACGTGGCCGAGGCGGTGATCAAGCATCACCAGCAGGGCGCCATTGAATATATCCCCTTCCCGGATCACCTGAAGGGCCGCTACCAGAGCTTCACCCAGGCCGACCTCACCCGCTTGCGCGGTGTCGGCTATGACGGCGAGTTCAAGACAGTGGCCGAAGGCGTGGCCGATTACATGGCCTGGCTAAACCGGGCTTGAGCCCCCTCTGACGGGCGGCCCTGGCCGCCCGTCGATCGGATACCCTGCATGAATATATTGATGGCACTCTCCCAGCTCGAAGTGACGGGCGCTGAGGTCTATGCCACCACTGTGGGTAATGAGCTGACCCGCCGTGGTCACAACGTCTTCTATGTTTCAGACACCCTGACCAAGCCAACCCAAGGGCCGGTGTTCAAGCTGCGTTTCAACAAGCGCAACATCTTGCGCCGCTTCTGGCACGTGTTCTACCTCGTCTACCTCATCAAGAAGCACCATATCCAGCTGGTGCATGCTCATTCGCGCGCCTCCGGCTGGAGCAGCTACGTGGCCTGCAAGTTGACCTGCACCCCCATGATCACCACAGTGCACGGCCGCCAGCCGGTGCATGCTTCTCGCAAGGCATTTCATGCGCTCGGCTACCGGGCGGTGGCGGTGTGTGAGGACATCGCCCATCAGATCATCGATAATCTGGGGGTGGATCCCGCCAAGGTACAGGTGCTGCGTAACGGCATTGAGACCGACAAGTTCCAGCCTGTGGCGGCGCCGGAGAATCCCAAGCCGGTGATCGCCATCATAGGGCGGTTGAGCGGCCCAAAGGGAGAGCTCTGTTATCGCCTGCTGGATGAGGTACTGGATCTGGAGGCTTGCCAGGTGCTAGTCGTCAGCGGCACTCAGGTGCCGAAACGTTTCACCCGCTTCAAAGAGAAGGTCGAGTTCGTCGGTTATGTGGACGATGTACCGACCTTGCTGGCGGGCTGCGATCTGGTGATAGGGGCAGGTCGGGTGGCGATGGAGGCCCTGCTCTGCAGTCGTCCAGCCTTCGCCATCGGCGAAGCCAAGGCCATCGGGCTGGTGGATGAGCACAATCTGGACGAGGCCCTTGCCAGCAACTTTGGCGACATAGGGCCACAGGATCTGGCGATCGACTTCGCCGCCCTGAAGCCGCAGATCGCCGAGGCGCTGGCGAGCAAGGCGGTGCCGGACGCCGTGCGCCAACGTATTTTGCAAGAGTATGACCTGCAAGGGGTTGTCTCCGGGCTGGAGTCCGTCTACCAGGATGCCGTGGTGGAGACCCTGCGCCGCGAGATGCCGGTCATCATGTATCACCGCTTTATCGAGCACGAGAGCGAGAAGGGGGTGCATGGCACCTGGCTGCCCGTCGCCATGTTCGAGAAGCACCTCAAACTGATGAAATGGTTGGGCTACGAGACACTGACATTCGCGGATCTGGCGGACAAGGGGTTTATCCACCGCCTGCAATATGGCAAGAAGTACCTGATGATCACCGTCGACGACGGCTATCGGGACAACCTGACCCGCATGCTGCCGTTGCTTGAAAAATATGGTTACAAAGCCGTGGTATACATAGTAACGGGTGAAGATCACAATCGTTGGGATGTGGCGCACCCGACGAACCCCGACACCCCGGTGGCCCTGATGAATGGCGACGAGATCCGCCAGCTGGGTGCATCGGAGCACATCGAGATTGGAGGTCATACCTTGACCCATCCACGTTTGAGCAAGCTGACACCCGAGCAACAGGCTCATGAGATCTGCGCCAACAAACAGAGGCTGGAGCAGTTGCTCGGTCATTCGCTGGTATCCTTTGCTTACCCTTACGGGGATCTGAATGACAGTGCGAAAGTTCAGGTGACGGCTGCCGGTTATCGTTATGCTGTGGCCACCAACAGCGGCCCCAGAGCAATGCATCAGGACCTGCTTCAGATCCGCCGGATTGCCATCTTCCCCCGCACTGACGTGTTTGGGCTCTGGCGCAAGATCCGTGGTAATTATGTTTTCAGGAAATAAAATGTCTGCTGTAATTTCAATTCTTCCTACGAAGCGAGCAGAATTTCTGCCTTGGTTGGTTCAACTCGCAGCTTTTTTATTTGGTTCATTGGCAGTTGCTATACCAAGCGGATATTCATACGGTCCCGGGTTACTTGCATTTATTAGTCTATTTGTTTTTTGGCGTCGAGATTATTTGGATTGTCTCACTAGGGAATATAAAATTGTCGCAGCATTGCTATTGTTATACTTTTTAGTTTTTCTGGCTTCAGTGGTTCTGGATGGTAGTAAATTAAGTCAGTTGGACCGACCTAGCCGGGCATTGATGGCTATGCTGACACTACCATTATTAGCTCGGCATAAGATAAAGCTTGAGGTGTTGTTGTTTGGTTTTGGCATTGGAGCGATCATAGCTTCAGGTATTGCTATTTATGATAAGTTTTATTTAGGTTATGAGCGTGCTTTTGCTTTTTATACCATGCCTATTCAAACAGGAAATATCTGCATGTCCCTTGGACTATTCTGTTTTTGTGGCTTTTTATGGTATAGGGCAAAAGGGAGGAGCAGATGGTCATATTTCTACCTATTGAGTACTCTGGCTGGTCTCTCCGGGAGTTTTTTATCCGGTACTCGTGGCGGCTGGATCCTGCTGCCTCTGGTTGTGTTATCTATTCTATTCTTCTATCGACGTGCTATCTCTAAAAGGGAAAGCAAATGGCTGTTGCTTATTTTGCTTGCCGCCTCATGCATCGTTTTTACCCCCCAATCTGGGGTGATGAATAGAGTCTATGAGGCGCAATCAGATATTGTGAAGTACATCGGAGGTTCGGAGCGTAACACCTCATTAGGCATCAGGTTCCAATTGTGGCAGAGTGCGTGGGATTCATTTATTGAGAAACCGATATTTGGCTGGGGACACGATGGTTTGCGAATATCGCAAACACGACAATTGGAAGCGGGCAAGATAACCGATTTTATTTATAACTTTAATTATCATGCTCATAACCAGTACCTAGAGGATATGGCGAAGCGTGGTCTTATCGGTTTGTCCAGCCTCTTGGGAATATTGTTTATTCCTATGATTGTTGTGAGATCGACGATGGCTAGGATGCCCATCACATCACCTATATTTGGTGGGCTAACAGTCCTTATGACAACCTGTTTGACTTCAATTGATTACAATCTCAGCCAAGCTTATTTTGCACATAATTCAGGTATCACCTTCTTTCTTTTTTCTCTAGTTCTAGCCATGTCCGTTTCTTTGGGAGCGAATGATAAATCATGAAAATATATGTCGTTAACATGGCTCGTTCAACTGAGCGAAGACAGAGAGTCAGTGAACTGCTGTCAGGTATGGGGCTGAAGTTTGATTTTTTCTCCGCGATAGATGGTCGAGTTACTGAAATAACAGGCTACGACAATGAGCGTAGAATGAAAGAAAAAGGCCATTCTTTAACTGCAGGTGAAATAGGTTGTTTTGCTAGCCATCGTGCACTTTGGCAAAAATGTGTGTCTTTGCAGGAGAATATACTTATCCTAGAGGATGACATTGATCTATCTGACAATTTTATGAAATTCTTTGAGAGAGCTGATGCATTAACGTCTACATATAAGTACATCAGGTTGGGACGTGGGCCATTAAAAAAGCAACCAATATTTGGCGCTTATTATTGCATTGATAAATGTAATGATCCGGAGTTTTATTCATTGGTGAAATATTTGCGAGGGCCCAGTTGTTGCCATGGGTACGTAATATCACCAACAGCAGCGGAAAAATTCTTACGCTATTCAGAAACATGGTGGTGGCCGGTGGACGATTATATGGATAGTGAACATCTCCACCGTGTCTGCGATTATGGTATTGAACCACCTATAGTGTTGCAGACGGATTTGCCCTCAGAAATTGGATATGCAGATCGTGAAAATAAGGGAAGCCGTAGCCTAATGTCCCGATTGAGGAAAGAAATGTATCGATTCATTAATACTGTTAAAGGTCATCTGTTCAATATTAATTATTTTATAAGAAAGGGTTAGAAATAATAGGTATTTTAGGTGGGCAATTTAGCACACCTAAAATATTAGGTTATAGCTTCATGAATTTGTCTATAGTCTCTTCTTGTGAGAAGGCCTGATAAGTACCAGGGTTGATCTTTGTCAATTCTCTATCAGCACTTTCTAAATAAGTAGCTAACGTCTGTATATTGTTCATCGGGCACAAGTATTTTCGCAATTCTCCAGTGAGGATTTCTGATGGTCCTGATGGACAATCAACGCTGATGATTTGAGTGTGGCATATCAGTGCCTCGATAAGTACTGTAGGTAACCCTTCAGCGTCAGATGTTAGAACAAGTGCGTGGGCAGACTTGATATATGGGTATGGATTTTTTTGGAAGTCAATGATGACGACTTTATTCGTGAGGTTTAGTTCCTCGATCATCATTTCAATTTTTTGGCGCAATACCCCTTTACCCATCAATATGAGCGGTGTATCTATACCACTCAGCTTATAAGCCTGAAGCAAGCGATCATGACGCTTCCTGTGCTCAAATGAACCTATATGAATAAAATATTTCTCAAAAGGAACTTTGATACGTTCATTTGCCATAAACTTTATTTTTGCAATGTCAAATGGATTATAAATGACTTGGCATGACTTTGGTTTTGCTTTGACATTATTTAATATATCATTGGAAATGCCATGCGAAACACATATTATATTTTTACCATCATAAAAACGTTTGAACTTGGCATAACTCTTATCATTTTTTTCTGCAAAACTAGTCACGTTACCATGAATCCAATAATATATATTTAAATTGTTTGGCAAATGTCGTGTTATTTTGTCACATGAGCAAGATATAATTATGTCAGGAGATTCTTTCAAGATTTTTATATAAATAAAAGAAGCTTGTAATCTTTCAACAAAAGTATTTGATATTGCCTTGGTAAGACGGTTGACGATGGCAAGGTTAATCGGTGTTATATTTTCAGGGATGATATGCTCGACTCTATCCCGTAAGGTATAAAGACTAACTTTAGCTCCAGCTTCTTGAAGTAAAGATGCTGTATTCAATAGAACTTTTTCTGCACCTCCACCATAAAGATCTTCAACAATAAATAATATTTTTTTCATTTTTTTAAATCCAAAAGTCTGAAATAAGTTGGCTTAATTTAATATTTACTGCGGATATTTCAGATGATCTTTCGCTGAAATCGCATTCTATAGCTTGGAATCGGGAGTGGCTATTTGGGTTCGCGATATCTTTATGACCCAGTGGAGCGATAATTGTTAAAAGGGGGAGATTGAGTGCCTGCGCAATATGGCGGGGTCCAGTGTCGTTGCCGACGAACAGCTGGCAGTGGGCGAAGAGGCCGACTAGCTCCCGCACCGAGCGGGTCTGGATATGGTCAAACAAGCTGGCCTGCAGCGTTTCTGGCAGTAGTGGCTTGAGGCCACGGTTGTACTCCTCCTCCCCCGGCCCGCAGTAGATCAAGATCTGGGCGTCGTGCTCCTCGATGAGCCAGCGTGCCACCTCGGCGAAGCAGTCTATGGGCCAGCGCTTGTAGTGACCGAGGGAATTGACCCCCATGGCGACGAGCGGCCTATCCAGATCAACTCCGGCCGCCTGCAGGCTCTCGTGCCCCTGCCGCTTCTCCACCTCACTCAGCCAGAGGTAGTAGTTGCGATCCTCTTTGGCGAGTCCCAGGGGCTTTAGCAGGGAGAATCTGTCGTCGACCAGGGTGCTGTTGCCCCGATGCTCCGTGTCCTTGCGAAACCGCACGATGCGGTTATGGCCGAGTCGCCAGGGGAAGGAGTCGAAGCCGATGCGCAGTCCGGCCCCTGACAGCAGGCAGGTCAGCAGGCCTATCATCTGACCCTGGCTGTTGATCACCACGTCATAGCGCTCGCGGCGGATCCCCATCAGCAACGCTTTCATGTAGCGCCACTCGTTGCGGCGTGCCTTCTCGATGATGATCAGCCTGTCGATGTTGGGATTGCCCTCCGCCATGCCCGCGCAGTAGTCCATCACCAGATAGTGCACTTCCCCGGCGGGATCATGCTGCTTGAGGTTGTTGCACAGTGCCGTGGAGATCAGCACGTCCCCTATCTGTTTGGTTTGTACTACCAGGTATTTCATGGAGAAGGCCTCAACGGAGGTCATGGTGGTTCGTGGGCCCAACAGCATATCGCACTCAATGGTCAGATGCTGCCGCGTCGGCGTGAAAATCCGATCCCCGACACTCTGATGGCCCGATTTTCCTATCGCCGCTGGATTATTCGCCACTCAAGGTGGGGGCGAGCCCTGCAATACAAAAGGCACGACCCCGGGGCCGTGCCTTTTGTTGACAGCTTATCGGTGCGATCAGCGCACGATCAGGCCGAGCAGTATGCCCACCACGCCAAAGTCGGCATCGCTGAAGGTGGTGTTGGCAAAGCCGAGATCCCCCAACACCGGCAGCAGGAACACCGGCAGGAAGGTGATCAGCAGGCCGTTGGCGAAGGCACCCAGCAGGGCACCACGGCGACCCCCGGTAGCGTTGCCGAACACCCCGGCGGCGGCGCCGACGAAGAAGTGCGGTACCACCCCCGGGATGATGACGGTGAGCCCAAGCAGATAGAGCAGCACCATGCCCACCAGGCCGGCGGTGAAGCTGGACAGGAAGCCGATCAGCACGGCGTTGGGGGCATAGGGGAAGACGATGGGGCAGTCCAGCGCCGGCTTGGCGTTGGGCACCAGCTTGTCGGAGATCCCCTTGAAGGCCGGCACGATTTCGGCGATGACCATGCGCACACCCTGCAGGATGACGTAGACACCGGCGGCGAAGGTGATGGACTGCATCAGGGAGAACATGAACCAGTGCTTGCCCTTGGCGACGCTGGAAACGAACTCGGGGCCGGCGAAGGCGGAGGTGATGAGGAAGATGATGCCCATGGTGAAGGAGATGGCCACCGGGGTATCGCGCAGGAACAGCAGGCTCTTGGGCACCTGCACCTCTTCACTGCTGTGGGCCTTGTTGCCGAACTTGGCGCCGATCCAGCCCGCCAGCACATAGGAGCAGGTGGAGAAGTGGCCGAGTGCCACGTCGTCCGAGCCGGTGATCTGCTTCATGTAGGGGTGGGCGATGGCTGGGAACAGCACCATGGTTACACCGACCACCAGGCTGCCCACCGCGATCAGCGGGATACCGCTCATGCCGCCGGCGGAGAGGATGGCCGCCACCATCATGGACATGAACAGGGTGTGGTGACCGGTCAGGAAGATGAATTTCCAGGGGGTGAGGCGGGCGATCAAGATGTTCACCAGCATGGCGAAGAACATGATCATCGCCATCTCCTTGCCGAACGACTGCTGGGCAATGGAGACGATGGCCTCGTTGTTGGGGACGACCCCCTTGATGCCGAAGGCGTGCTGGAAGATGGTGGCGAAGTCGCCGAGGGAGTTCACCACCAGGGTGGCACCGGCCCCCAGGATGACGAAGCCCATGATGGTCTTGACCGTACCCTTGATGCACTCGGTCACGGGTTTCTTCTGGGCAATCAAGCCGATAAGGGCGATCAGACCGACCAGCACGGCCGGCTCCGACAGCACGTCAAACATCAGAAAATTGAAAAATTCCATGGTCAGCTCCAATCAATGGAAGATGCGGCCCTCGGGCCGCAGTGTTGAACTCGCCGCGAGTCGCGAACTCAGAGTGCGCCCAGCTCGCGCAGGGCAGCGGAGAGCCGCTCCTTCATGGCGGCCTTGTCGACCATGTTGTCCAGGGAGACCAGCTTGCCGTTGACCCCCATGCTGGTGAGCTGCTCGGCGATGTCGCGGGTGGCGACGAAGATCTCGGCGGTTTCGCTGCCGGCGGAGGCGAGATCCCGGTGATCCACCTCGGCGGTCACATTCAGCTCCTTCAGGATGCTCTTGATGCTCATCTCCATCATCAGGCTGGTGCCCAGACCGTGTCCGCATACAACCAGAATTTTCATTGTCTCTTCCTCTTTCAGGGCGCCGGGGCGCAGATCAGTAGCGCGCCAGGATGCGCAAGATGTCGTCTTTGGTGTCGGCCGCTACGATGGCCGCCACGTCTTCTTCGTTCATGAACAGCTCGGCCAGCTGGGCGATGGTCTCCACGTGGGAGTTGCTGTCGCTGGCGGCCAGGGTTACCAGCAGCCGGACCGGGTCATTGCCCTCAGAGTCGAAGTTGACCCCCTCTTTCAGCACCGTCAGCCCCAGCCCCAACCGGTTGACCCCGTCTTCCGGGCGGGCGTGGGGCATGGCGAGACCCGGGCCCAGCACATAGTAGGGACCGAGCTCCTCGTGGGAGCGGTACAGCGCCGCCACATAGGAAGGCTCGATGGTGCCGTTGGCCAGCAGGGGGGCGGTGGCGAGCTCGATGGCATGGCGCCAGTCGCGGGCTCCCGCCTCGATGGAGATGACCTCTTCGGTCAACAGTTGAGTCAGCATGGTCGTGATCCGGCTGGATAAGATGGGGCCAATCTAGCGATCTTGCCTCGGCATAACTGTGAACTTGATCGCGAAAGTTAGCGCTACCAGATAGCGCTAACAGCGATCTGTGATAGCGCTATCATTTTCGCACTTAAAGGGATTCGTATTGACCCCTCATAGGGCGGTACAGGGTAGAATCCGGCTTGAGCAAATAGTCAGTGCCACGCTTTTGCCTTAAAGTGGGCAAGCCCGCATGCCGAGGAAGGGAATAGATGTCAGAAGTCAAGAAACGCCGTAGCACGGGTCGGGTGACCCTCAACGAAGTCGCCAGGCTGGCCGGGGTGGGGGCCATGACGGTCTCTCGCGCCCTGCGTACCCCGGAGCTGGTGTCGGACAAGATGCGCGAGCGCATCGAGGCTGCGGTGGACGAGCTCGGCTATATCCCCAACCGGGCGGCCGGGGCGCTCGCCTCCGCCACCTCCCAGACCATAGTGGTCATAGTCCCGAGCCTGGCGGAGCGCGGCTGTGGCGACATGATCGCCGGTCTGCAGCAGACCCTGCTGGCCGAGGGTTACCAGATCATGCTGGGGGATGCCCAGCACCTGAAACAGCAGGAGGAGAGCCTGCTCGGCAACTTCCTGCAGCACAATCCGGCCGCCGTGGTGCTGTTTGGCGGCGATCCTGGCGAGACGGTCCGCACCCGCCTGAGGGCGGCCCGCCTGCCGGTGGTGGAGGTGGGTGCCATGGCGCGCCAACCCATCGACATGAACGTCGGGGTCTCCAACTTCGATGCGGGTTATCAGCTGACGCGGCACCTCATCGAGCGCGGCTATCGCAATATCGGTTTTCTGTGTGCCCGCCAGGAGCAGTGGATGCTGCAGCAGCGCATGCAGGGCTGGCAGAAGGCGCTACTGGACAACTACCTCTCCCCGGATGCCATCATCAACACCTCTGAGTTGCCCAGTTTCAGCACGGGGGCCGCCATGCTGGGGGAGTTTCTGCTGCGCTGGCCCGAGCTGGATGCGCTGATCTGCGTCAACGACGAGCTGGCCGCCGGCGTGCTATTTGAGTGCCAGCGCCGCCATCTGAGCGTGCCGGGCAAGCTCGCCATCGCCGGCTTCGACGATCTGGACGTGGCGCGGGCCTGCTACCCGGCCCTCACTTCGGTCCGCATCCCCTATCACCAGATGGGGCAAGAGGCCGCTGAGCTCATCCTGCGCCAGCTCGCGGGGGACGCCGTGGCAAGCACGACCCTGACCCTGGATTTTCAACTGCAAAAGCGTCAGAGCACCTGACGACACAACCCGAGAGGCAAGCATGTTCAAGGCCCTGTTACTGGAAAACCAAGATGGCAAGACGATCCCCACCCTGACCCGGTTGGCAGAGAACCAGCTGCCGGAAGGGGAGGTGCGGGTGGCGGTGAGCTTCAGCTCCATCAACTACAAGGATGGGCTGGCCATCACCGGCAAGGGCAAGATAGTGCGCCAGTGGCCGCTGGTGCCCGGCATCGACTTCGCCGGCACCGTGCTGGAATCCGCCGACCCGCGCTATCAGGCGGGTGACAAGGTGGTACTGACCGGTTGGGGTGTGGGTGAGGGGCACTGGGGCGGCATGGCTGAGCAGGCTCGCGTCAAGGCAGACTGGCTGGTGCCGCTGCCGGCCGGGCTGGATGAGCGCCAGGCCATGTGCATCGGCACCGCCGGCCTCACCGCCATGCTCTGCGTGCTGGCGCTGGAGGAGGCGGGCATCACCCCAGGCAGTGGCGAGGTACTGGTGACCGGCGCCGCCGGTGGGGTGGGCACCACAGCCGTCGCCCTGCTGGCCGCGCTGGGTTATCGCGTCGCGGCCCTGACCGGTCGCCCGGAGGAGCAGGGCGAGATGCTGACCGCCTTGGGGGCGAGCCGCATAGTGCCGCGCAGCGAGCTGCTGGAGCCCGCCAAGCCGCTGGAGAAGCAACTCTGGGCCGGTGCCATCGACACCGTCGGCAGCCAGGTGCTGGCCAAGCTGCTGGCCCAGATGAACTACGGCGGTGCCGTGGCCGCCTGCGGTCTGGCGGGTGGTTTCGACCTGCCGACCAGCGTCATGCCCTTCATCCTGCGCAACGTGCGCCTGCAGGGGGTGGATTCGGTGATGTGCCCGCTGGCTCGTCGTCAGCAGGCCTGGGCGCGGCTGGCTCGAGATCTGCCTGCCCGCTTCTTCGAGCAGGCGGTGACCGAGATAGGGCTGGAGCAGGTCGTGACTGCCGCCGAGGCCATTACCCAGGGCCGGGTGGTGGGCCGTACCCTGGTCAAACTCTGAGCGAGGCCACTGGCGAGCCCCGCGATTCTGGATAGACTTTGAAAGCCGGTGCACTATCCAAGGAGAATGAGCATGGGTGAACCAAGGTCGGATTACGAGCTCGACGATGACTGGGAGCCGGAATCCTGGGAGGACGAACTGGAGGAGCTGGACGACGAGGGGTGGCAGGATTTTGAATCCCTCGACGATCAATGAATCCCGGTTGAGTGCGTGGGCGAGCCCTGGGGCTCGCCCAATTTTTTGTCTGTTCGGCAGGATGCGACTTGGTGGCCGTGGTGGCTCTGGTTAGAATGAACTGCTCAAATGGCGCTCAGATTGGATGAGCCGACGGCATTTCGTCACGCCAGAGAGCCGTTTCCCCACTCACACGACGCTCAAGGATGATTATGCGCTCACTCCTCATCATGCTGTGTGCCGCCCTGCTCGGGGGCTGCGTGTCCAACTCGGACGACCCCTGCGAGAAGGTCTGGACCGACGTCGGAGAAGCCGACGGCAAGCTCGGCTTTACCGCCGATCGGGTCGAGTTCCATCAGACCCAGTGCGGGGACAAGGTGGATGTGGCCATGTGGCAGCAGGGTCGCCAGAAGGGGTTGGCCTGGTACTGCCGCCCGGAGCATCTCTACCTGGCCGGTCGCTCGGGGGAGGAGTATCGTGGCGTCTGCCCGAACGACGTCCAGGCGCGTCGCCTGTTTGCGCAGGGTCGTCAGGGCTGGACCGATCAATGAGCCCTGTCCAGGTTATCCCCGGCGATGGCTGGACTGATGGCCTGGCGTGACACCGGGATCAGGGTCAGGGATGAAGGGGGCTAGTCCTCCTTCTCCTTGAGGCGCAGCGGCTGACACAGATACAGTTTGTCATTGGCGCTGCGGGCGCACTTGCCGCACACGAACTTGGGCTTGCGCACTATCTTGCGCAAGGCCTTGAGCTCGAACGGGATCTCGTTGCGGCGCCATTCACACAGCGTCTTGTGGCCCATGGCGCTTCACTCCTCGACAACATAGGGAACGGATGGGGAGCTTGTCTGCACTCTCTTTATCAAGCGCTTCACCCAGGGGTCACTGATACAGGTACTTGGTGAAGATGAGCTCGCGCACCGCCTTCTTGCCGGTCTCTTTCACCAGCAGCTCGTTGACCTGATCCTCGCACTCCTTGCGCAGCTCCTCCCGGCTCGCCAGGGACTTGATCTGGGCGCCGGTCTTGCTGCCAATCAGGCGGATGATGGCGTCGCGGATGAGGGGGTCATGCTGTTCCAGCAGCTTGAGGTCCGCCTCGTTCTCGGCCATCAGTTCCACGGTCACCCGCACATAACCCAGGGTTTTACCCTCCCCCAGGTAGTTGGTGATGATGTCCGGATCCAGCGCATGATAGGCAAAGCCGGGTTTGACGGCCGCAGAGGCGGGCTCGCCAGCCTCCTCTGAGGCAGAGGCTGTCAGGGCGGTAACGCTCAGCATTAACATCAACAGGACCTGGATCATCTTCATCTGAATGGCTCGGCAACGACGGATGCCCCATTTTTGATGCTGCCATCGGGGCCGTCAAGCACGGATGTTCTTACAATTCGCCATTGATTTACGGATAATAAACCGGATTTTAACCTGATAACGGAAACCTCCGGATGGTGAAGCTGTGAAGTCCGAGCCGACTGTTCCCCTCATCCAGCTCGATCCCTGGCGGGCCCCAGAGCACTGTGAGCCCCCCGAGACGCTGCGTCCCTGGCTGTTGGAGGCCGACTCCATGACCCGGCGACTGCGTCGCCATTATCGCCAGCTGTCGGTGCAACTGCTGGGCAATCGCAGTGTGCCGCTCGCGGCCGATGAGCAGGCACTGGTGGCTGCCGACTGCCCCCAGGGCCTGTGCCGCGAGGTGATACTGCACGGCGATGGCGGCCCCGCCATCCTGGGCTGGACCCTGTTCGCCGAGGCGGCGCTACAGGGAAGCGGTCTGCATGATCTGGGTGAACAGCCATTGGGGGAACGCATATTCGGTGCCGAGCCGACAAGGCGAGACAGCCTGCTGCTGGCGCGCTTCGAGATAGCGGCCAATGCTTTCTGCCCGGCCGCCACCGTCTGGGGGCGTCGTTCCCGTCTCTATCTGGGGCCGTGGCCCTTGCTGGTCCACGAACTCTTCCTGCCCTCGTTGTTGTCCCATTCGCCGCCATTGCCTAAGGAGCCGGAGTGAAGCTGTTAACCAAGGAGCGGGGACTGGCCTATGCACAGTTGGCCCGCATCGACAAACCCATCGGTACCCTGCTGCTGCTCTGGCCCACCCTGTGGGCGCTCTGGCTGGCGGCTGGCGGCGTGCCCAGTCTCTGGATCCTGCTGGTGTTCGTGGTGGGGGTCTTCCTGATGCGCTCCGCCGGTTGCGTCATAAATGACTATGCGGATCGCAACTTCGACGGCCATGTGAAGCGCACCGCCGGCCGGCCCCTGCCCATGGGCAAGGTGGCCCCGCGGGAGGTGCTGGCCCTGTTCGCCGTGCTGGCGCTGATCTCGTTCGGCCTGGTGCTGACCCTGAACCCGCTCACCATAGGGCTATCGTTCGCCGGTCTGCTGCTGGCGGTCTGCTACCCCTTCATGAAGCGCTTCATCCCCATACCCCAGCTGGTGCTGGGGATGGCCTTCTCCTGGTCCATTCCCATGGCCTATGCGGCCGAAGCCAACGCCCTGCCCCCCGTGGCCTGGCTGCTGTTTCTCGCGAACCTGCTGTGGACCATCGCCTACGACACCCAGTACGCCATGGTGGACAGGGACGACGACCTCAAGCTGGGGCTGAAATCGAGCGCCATCCTGTTCGGTCGCCACGACAAGCGGATCATCGGCGTGCTGCAACTGGCGACCCTGCTGATCCTGTTGCTGGTGGGCCAGCTGATGGCGCTTGGCTCGAGTTACTACTGGGGCTTGCTGGGGGCGGCGGCACTCTTCGTCTATCAGCAGCGGCTCATCCGGGAGCGTCAGCGCGAGGCCTGCTTCCAGGCGTTCCTGAACAACAACTACGTGGGGGCCCTGGTGCTGATCGGGGTGGTGCTCCATTACCTCTAGGCAGACCCATGCTCCAGGGGCAGAACCCATGAAAAAGGCCGCATCAGATGCGGCCTTTTTATTTTCCATGATGCCTTATCAGGGCATCAGATCCGGTTGCCCGCTTCTATGGTGCGGCGGATCCGGGTGCTGAGCAGCGGCACTATGTTGTCGGCCAGGGCCTGGAAGCGGCCGAGATCCGGCTTGCTGCCGGTGTCCAGATAGCCTTCCCGGCGCAGGGAGTGGATCAGGGTGCTGAACAGCTTCTGGTCGAAGAACTCGGGGGCGTTGATGCCGTGAAGGGTGCCGAGGCGCTCCGCCATCATCAGGCCATCCGCCTCCAGCTGCTCCGCCTCGATGCGTGGCTGGGCCAGCAAGCGGGTCAGCACGATGGCGTAGCGTTGCAGCGTCTCCTGAATGCTCTCCGCCAGCAGCAGCAGCCGCATCTGGTTGATCGGGTTGACCCAGTAGCCGCCGTCGCGGGCTTCGATCAGCTGCTGACGCTGCAGCTCGGCCAGCAGGGCATCCACCAGTGCCGGCAGCTCCTCCTCTTCATAGCGCAGGAACAGCTCCGTCTTGAGCAGGGGGTAGATGTCGACGCAGCGGGCGACGATCTCCGAGCGACCTATCCCCTCGCAGCGTTCGATCAGCGCCGCCACCAGGGACGGCAGGGCGAACAGGTGCAGTATGTTGTTGCGATAGTAGGTCAGCAGGATCGCCTGATAGCGGTCCAGGCTGATGATCTGGCCGAGCTTGTCCTCGCTCACCTCGAACTTGTTGAGCTCCATCGCCTGATCCAGCAGGGTCCTGGCATCCTCGTCCGGCAGGGTGCTCTGGGGGCTGTAGGGCACCTGCTTGAGCAGATCCAGATAGGTGTTGAGCTGGGCCTGCAGTTCGTCCCGGGTCAGGGCGTGGCGCTCGGCGGCCAGCAGGGCCAGGGCGCTCAGGGTCAGGCCGTTGACGGCGGCGGCGTCGTTGATGCGGGTCATCAGGAGCTCGGCCAGCTGGTTGACGGTGGGAGCCATCCACTCAGGGCGCTCCTCCTTGCCTATGCTCTCCTTCCAGTTCGGCACATGCTCGCCGAGGTAGCCGTTGAGGGTCAGAGGTTCGCCGAAGTTGACGAAGCCGCGGCCGTAGTTGCGCAGCTTGCGCAATATGCCGAGCACCTGCAGGAAGCTCTCCTTCTCCTTGCGGCTGCCCTTGAGCTCGTTGTGATAGGTGTTCACCTCCATCACGTGCTCGTAGCCGAGATAGACGGGGACCAGGGTCACCGGCCTGTCCAGCCCGCGCATCATGGCCTGCAGAGTCATGGCCAGCATGCCGGTCTTGGGGGGCAGCAGGCGGCCGGTGCGCGAACGGCCACCCTCGGTGAAGAACTCCACCGAGTAGCCCTTGGCGAACAGCAGGTTCAGGTATTCACGGAATACCGTGCTGTAGAGCGGGTTGCCCTTGAAGGTGCGGCGGATGAAGAAGGCGCCGCCGTGGCGGAAGATGGGGCCCGCCGGCCAGAAGTTCAGGTTGATGCCCGCCGCGATGTGGGGTGGCACCATGCCCTGGTGATAGATGACGTAGGAGAGCAGCAGGTAGTCCATGTGGCTGCGATGGCAGGGCACGTAGACGATCTCGTGACCCTCCTGGGCCAGTTGGCGTACCCGCTCGGCGCCGTTGACCGAGAGGCCGCGATAGAGCTTGTTCCAGAGCCAGCCGAGGAAGCTCTCGCCGAGGCGGATCAGCCGGTAGGAGAAGTCGGAGGCGATCTCGTCCATGTAGGCGTGGGCGCGCTTCTGCGCCTTCTCCAGGCTGATGCCCTCGCGCTCGGCCTCTTCCTCTATGGCCTGCTGGATCACGCCGGAGTCCAGCAACTGCTTGAACAGCAGGTTGCGGTTCGGCAGCTTGGGGCCGGTGGCGGCGAGCTGCTGGCGGCTGAAATGGGTGCGCGCCACCCGCGCCAGCTTGTGGGCTATGGCCTCGTCGGTGCCGTGCTTGTCCGCCATGTAGCGTAGGGAGAGGGGCGGGGAGAAGCGCACCAGGTTCTCGCGACCCTTGAGGATCACGATCAGCGCCTTCTTGAGGCGGTTCGGCGCCAGGCTGCTGATGATGTTCCAGCCGGAGGCTTCTTCCCCCTCCCGGCCCGGGCCGCGGCCCCAGAACAGGGTGACGGGGACGACCTGAATATCCAGCGCCGGATCCTGCTTGTGCAGGTCCAGCAGCTGATGAAACTCTTGCAGGAAGGGCAGCGGCTTGGTGCGTTTGCCAAACAGGGGAGGCGGGCGATCCAGACAGACATAGCGCGGCAGCAGCTGACCACCCAGTTCCAGCGGGGTGAAGGGACCGGGCAGGCCGAGATCCTCGCAGCACTGCTGCAGGGTCATCAGGTCGGTGATCGAGCTGGTTTTCAGGGCATAGACAATGGGTCTGGCCGGGTCCAGGTCCAGTTCCGTAATGGGGTTTTCCGGCAGGCTCTTGTGATTGACCAAGCCGCTGACCGGCCATTGCAGAATGGCTCTGGAAATCTTCTGTCCGATGGACATGGGTGTCTGCTCTCCAAAAAAATGCGGCGTGAGCATAACAAAACACCGCTGGCTTGTCGCCGAGAGGTAGGATGAGTGGCGGCACAGGATCAAGAATGGGTCATTTGTGGCAATAAGTGCGACGGAGGCGGGACAAATATCAGCAACACCTTGCCTTGGCCCCAGCACTGTATATACTGCCAGTGTGCTGTATAAAAAGACAGGTGCCCATGTTATGAAACCCCTTACTCCCCGCCAGGCTGAAGTGCTGGAGCTTATCAAGGCGAACATGAACGAGACCGGCATGCCGCCGACTCGTGCCGAGATTGCCCAGAAGCTTGGTTTCAAGTCGGCCAATGCGGCCGAGGAACATCTGAAAGCCCTGGCCAAGAAAGGGGTCATCGAGATCATGCCCGGCACCTCCCGCGGCATCCGTCTGCTGCTCGAGGAAGAGGAAGCCCCGGCGGAAGAGAGTGGCCTGCCCCTCATCGGCAAGGTCGCCGCCGGCGAGCCCATACTGGCCCAGGAGCATATCGAGAGCCACTATCAGGTGGATCCCGCCCTTTTCCATCCGCGGGCAGACTTCCTGCTGCGGGTCCAAGGCATGAGCATGAAGAACATCGGCATCATGGACGGGGATCTGCTGGCGGTGCACAAGACCCAGGATGTGCGCAATGGCCAGGTGGTGGTCGCCCGACTCGACGAGGATGTCACCGTCAAACGCTTCCAGCGCAAGGGCAGCCAGGTGTGGCTGCTGCCGGAGAACGAAGAGCTCTCCCCCATCTCGGTGGATCTCGCCAGCCAGCACCTCACCATAGAGGGCCTGGCGGTCGGGGTTATCCGCAACGCCGACTGGATGTGATGCCGGCAGCCATCAAACGGCCTCCTGCGGGAGGCCGTGTCGTTTCTGTGCCTTTCGTTTCCGTTGCCCCTCCTCCTCCCCGTCATTTTTGTTCTCCTCAGACCACGCCACCGCCGCAGGGCCGGCATTTCAGATATATCCTTGGATATGGCTCGCTTCGCGCCGGTGGGCCGAGGGGTCGCCATACCCCGGTTGATAGCCCGAGCGGGCCAGCATAAGGCCGCAGGGATGCAGCACCGATGCCGCTGGGGCGGCGCGGGATAGAAGGGAGAGTCGCTCACCCGAAGCGGCCCATAGCGTCAGTACGTGATCCTGTGTTGTCCCTGGCAAGGGCGCAGATCGACGTAGCCTGTTGCGCAAGGAGGACAGGTATGGCTTCAAGCTCACCATGGGATCCGGGTCCGGACACGGCCCCCGCATCCTCCATCACCCGCTTCATCAAGGGCAGCCGGATGACGTGGTTCTATGCGCTCTGGGTGTACCACAAGGGGAGTGGCTGGACCATCTGGCTAGGGTGTCCCAAGGACAAGATAGTGCGCCTGGTGCGCCTGTTTCGTCGCCATCACGACATCGGCTTGCCGGATGCACCCTGGACAGCTCCTGTCGTCCCTCTGCATGCCGTCGTCAGGCGTCCCCAGGTGCGGCAGCGGTGGCGGCCCTGAGTGCCCGTCACCCGTTTGTTCCTGGCCCCACCTTGTGTGGGGCTTCTGTTTCTTGGGCACATGCCAGCCTGGCAGGGGCAAGGACGACCGGCTGCCAGCCCAGACGAGGTCGGGTCTTGCGAGGTATTCAGACCCCGGAGTAGCCAGAAACAGGGGCAGGCAGGTTACAATAACCCTTCATTTGGCCCGATCCTCTGGCTGATACCCCTGGCAAGGCTCAATTTTATATGGTCAAACCCCGTTACCCCCTGTTTTTCATGCTGTTGGTGGTTAGCATCATGGTCGTTTATTACTGGACCAGGCCTGCCCAGCCGGAGCAGGCCGACTACTATCCGGCGGGGCGGGACATCAATCCCTTCACCCTGACCGACGGGGATGGCAAGCCCTTTACCCAGGCCAGCCTGGTGGGGCACTGGACCTTCCTGTTTCTCGGCTACACCTATTGCCCGGACATCTGCCCGACCACGCTGGCGGAGATGCGCTCCGCCTACCCCGAGCTGAAAAAGATCGCTCCCAGCAGCCAGGTGGTCTTCGTCTCGGCGGATCCCAAGCGCGATGACAGCGCCCGCCTCAAAAACTACACCGCCTTCTTCCAGCCCGAGTTCAAGGCGGCAACGGCTCCTCACCGGAACTTGTTCCCCTTCATTCGCAACCTGGGGCTCGTCTATTCCATCGTGGAACACGGCGATAAGGGCTACCTGATAGACCATTCGGCTTCCATCGTGCTGATCGACCCCGCGGGCAAGCTGGTGGCCGTGTTCCGTCCCAAGACGGGGCCCGGTCTGGTGCCCCAGGTGTCGATGGATGGGATGGTGTCCGACTTTGCCAAGATAGTGCGGCTGGCGGACGAGTGAATCCTCAATTGGTCTTCTGCTCATGCTGATCCCACCCTGGTTGCGCGACCCCAGGCGCCATAGGGCCGTGTTTGCCCTGGCCCTGCCCATGGTGTTCTCGAACGTCACCACCCCTCTGTTGGGGCTGGTGGATACCTGGGTGATAGGGCACCTCGGCCAGGCCTGGTTCCTCGGCGGCGTCTCGGTGGGGGCGACCCTCATCAATCTCATCTTCTGGCTGCTTGGCTTCCTGCGCATGTCCACCACTGGCCTGACCGCCCAGGCCCATGGCGCCGCCAGTGCCGAGGGGCAACTGGATACATTGGCGCGGGCGCTCGGCCTAGCGGTCGGCCTCGGCGCCGCGCTCCTGCTGCTGTTGTTGCCCTTTTTGCCGGCGCTCATAGCGCTGAGTGGTGGCTCGCCCGAGGTACAGTTCTACGCCAACGAATACGTGTCTATCCGGATCTGGAACGCCCCGGCGGCCCTGTGCAACCTGGTCATCATGGGCTGGTTGCTGGGCATGCAGGATGCCCGCAGTCCCATGCTGCTGCTGATCTTCAGCAACCTGGTCAACATGGTGCTGGATGCCTGGTTCGTGCTGGGGCTGGGCTGGCAGGTCAAGGGGGTCGCCAGCGCCACCCTGCTGGCAGATTACTGCGCGCTTGGGCTCGGGCTCTGGCTGGTGAGTCGCCGTCTGCGTCACCTGTCGGCCGAGGTGTGGCACGGCGCCTGGCGGCGCTGGCGGCAGTGGCCCGCGCTGCGGCGGCTGCTCGGCCTGAATCGGGACATCTTCATCCGCTCCCTCTGTCTGCAACTCTGCTTCGCCTTCATGACCCTGCAGGGGGCGCGGCTCGGGGACGTGGCGGTGGCCGCCAATGCGGTGCTGCTCAACTTCCTGATGCTCATCTCCTACGGGCTGGATGGCTTTGCCTACGCGGTGGAGGCCATGGTGGGGCGCGCCATCGGACGGCGGGACAGGCAGGGGCTGCGGGAGGCCATCGCCCTTAACCTGGGCTGGGCCGGACTGATCGCCCTGGGCTTCACCCTGGCGTTTGCCCTGGGGGGCGGATTGCTCATCGCCCATATCACCGACATCCCGGCGGTGATCGCCGAGGCGAACCGCCAGCTGCCCTGGCTGGTGGCCATGCCGCTGCTGGCGGTCTGGTGCTATCTGCTGGATGGGGTCTTCATCGGGGCGACCCGGGCACGGGAGATGCGAAACAGCATGCTGGTGGCGGTGTTCGCCGGTTTCTTCCCCATCTGGTGGCTGTGTCAGGCGTGGGGTGTGGCAGCCCTGTGGGCCGCCATGGCGGCCCTGATGACGGGGCGTGGGCTGACCCTGGGCTGGCTATGCTGGCGCCTGGAGCGTGATGGCCGTCTGCTGGAGCAGGCGAGGCCGGAGCCATCAGCCTGACCGTTCAGCCGACATGAACGGTTAGCCTGGAGGGTTGCGATAGCCAGCCCTGATTGCAGGCACCTGGCACGAGCGGATCAGAGGGCGCCCTGATAATCGAACTGGCGCCAGCTCTCATAGACGAACACCGAGACTGCGTTGGCCAGGTTCATGCTGCGACTCTGGGGCAGCATGGGGATGCGCAGGCGCTGCTCGAACGGCAGGCTCTCGATGATCTCCGCCGGCAGGCCGCGGCTCTCGGGCCCGAACAGCAGGGCATCCCCCAGGGCGAAGCGGACCGCCGAGTGAGCGGTGCGTCCCTTGGTGGTGCAGGCAAAGACCCGGGTCGGCGCCACCGCCGCCAGAAACGCCTCATAGCTCGGCCAGCGCTTCACTTCGGCAAACTCGTGGTAGTCGAGCCCGGCCCGCTTCACCCGCTTGTCGTCCCACTCGAATCCCAGCGGCTCTATCAGGTGCAACCGGTAACCCGTGTTGGCACAGAGACGGATGATGTTGCCGGTATTGGGGGGGATTTCCGGCTGGTAGAGCACGATGTCGAGCATGGCGGGGTCCTGAGGGACGGGATAAGGGGCGCCAGCATACCCAGCGCCCGCCGTGATGAAAAGGGATTGTCACGCCATGGGCAGGCGTACGGTGATGACCAGGCCGTTCGGCTGGTTGTTGCTGGCCCGGATGGTGCCGCCGTGGCGCGCTATGGCCTCGGCGGCGATGGCGAGCCCGAGCCCGGTCCCGCCCGTCTTGGCATTGCGGGCGTCATCCACCCGGAAGAAGGGCAGGAACAGCTGCTCCTGCTGCTCCACCGGCACGCCGGGGCCGTCATCCCGGATGGTCATCACCCACTCCCGCCCTTCCCGATACCAGTCCACCTTGATGAACTCCCGCGCATATTTGAGGGCGTTGCGCAGCGGATTCTCCAGGGCCCGCGCCAATAGCTCCGGCCACATGCGGATGGACTCCGCCGGCAGGGGCGGCAGCCGCAGCTGCTTGCCGTTCTGGTTCGCCTCGAACATGGCGTCGTCCAGGATGGGCTCCAGCAGATCCGCCAGGGGGAGCACCACGGGGGCCTCCACGTGCTGCTGCACCCGGGAGAGATCCAGCAGATCGCCGATCAGCTTGTCGAGTCGGGCGATCTCGGCCTCGATCCTGGCCAGCTCGCTGCTGTCCCCCTGCTTGCGGCGGATCAGCGCCTGGGCCAGCTGGATGCGGGTAAGGGGGCTGCGCAGCTCGTGGGAGATGTCGGAGAGCAGCTGTTTCTGCTTCTGGATCATGCGCTTGAGGGTATCCACCATGTGGCTGACATGATCCGCGAGCTGGCCGATCTCGTCCCGCCTCCCCAGGTTGGGGATCCGGGTCTCCAGCTTGCCCTCCGCCAGCTGGGAGACGGACTGCTGCAGCTGCAAGATGGGGCGGGTCAATCGCCAGGCCAGCAGCAGGCAGAGCGGGGTGCTGACCAGCATGGCGATGCCGAGGATCTGGATGGGGTGATCCAGGATCTGGATGAACAGGAAGAGGTAGGAGTTCTCGACGTTGAGGCCGAAGTAGACATGGTAGTCCTGGCCGTGATGACGCATCAGGAAGGGGCCGGCGATGGCTCTCTGGTGCTCGCTGCCGAGCATGGGCTTGGCCGGGTTGTCCGAATCCAGCATGAAGCGGATGACGAACTTGCTGAGACGGGTGGTGGACTGCATCTGCCCCTTGGCGTCCCGCAGGTAGACGTTGTCCACCGGCAGCAGGCCGGCGGCATTGATGGCCTGCATCAGGTCGAAGTCCTGGCTCGGCGCTGCCCCCGCCTGCAGCGCCCGCAGGTTGTTGTTCATCCGGGTCACCTCGTGTTCGGGCAGGGGGATGATGTTGCGGGGATCCAGGGTGGGCAATATGACCACGGCGGCCAGCAAAACCAGCAGCATGAACCAGAACCAGAGGAAGATCTGGGTGGAGAGGCCGCCGAAGGATCGAATGGCAGTCATGCCTGCTCCAGCCAGAGATAGCCGCGACCGCGCACCGTCTTGAAGCGGGGCTGGCCATCGGCCCGCTCCGGCAGCTTCTTGCGCAGGTTGCTCAGGTGCATGTCGATGGCACGATCGAAGGGTTCGAGCTTCTTGCCGAGCACCTGTTCGGACAGCAGATTCTTGCTGACGATCTGGCCAGGACTGCGCAGCAGACACTCCAGCAGGCCGAACTCGGTGGCGGTGAGCTCCAGCAGCTCATCGTTGCAACGGGCCTGCTGCAGGCCGGGTTGCAGCACCAGATCCATGAATCTCAACTCGTCCGAGGCGCCGCGCTGGGGGGGCGTGCTCTGGGTGCGGCGTAGTATGGCGCGCACCCTGGCCAGCAGCTCGCGATCGTCGAACGGTTTGGCCAGGTAGTCGTCGGCGCCGGCCTCCAGCCCGTTGACCCTGTCCTGGCTGTCGCCACGGGCGGTCAGCATCAGGACCGGGGTCTCGTAGCGCTTGCGCAGCCGGGTCAGCATGGCGAAGCCGTTGAGCCTCGGCATCATCACATCCAGCAACACCAGATCGAACCTCTGCTCGGCCAGCCGCTGCAGACCCTCTTCCCCGTCCTCGGCCACCGTCACCTCGAACCCTTCCAGGGTGAGGATCTCGGTCAGCAACTGGGTCAGCTCGAGATCGTCGTCGACCAGGAGTATTTTGTTCATCTGGAGTCACTCCGTTGATTTTGAACGTCAAGCTGACGTTCCGGTCAGGGTATAATAGGTTTTTACGCGCCAGAGGAAAGCCGGTTTTGAGCCATCAACAATATTCTCGCTGGGTCACCCTGGCCAGCATGGCGGCGGTCACCGTCGCAACCCTGCTGATCATCGGCAAGCTGGTCGCCTGGCTGATGACGGACTCCTCCAGCCTGCTGGCGTCGCTCACCGACTCCTTCATGGACGTGAGCGCCTCCCTCATCAACCTGTTCGCCATTCGCTACGCCCTGGTACCGGCGGATGACGAGCATCGCTTCGGGCACGGCAAGGCGGAGTCCCTGGCGGGGCTCATCCAGTCGGCCTTCATCTCGGGCTCGGCCCTGCTGCTGATGATGCACGGCATCTCTTCCCTGCTCAATCAGGCACCGGTGCAGCGGCTGGAGGCCGGTCTCTGGGTCAGCGGCGGTTCCATCCTGCTGACCCTGCTGCTGGTCAGCTTCCAGCGCTGGGTGGTACAACGCACCCAGAGCGTGGCCATCAAGGCCGACATGCTGCACTACCGCTCCGATCTGCTGCTCAACGCCGGCGTCTTGCTGGCCCTGGTGCTGGCGGGGCAGGGGTGGTACTGGGCCGACGGTCTGTTTGCCATCCTGATCGGGTTGTTCCTGGTGTGGGGGGCCGCCCAGATCGGCTACGAATCGGTGCAGGCCCTGCTCGATCGTCAGTTGCCAGCGGAAGAACAAGCGAGAATAATGACCCTCTGCTGCGCCGTAGAAGGGGTGCATGGCGTTCACGATCTGCGTACCCGCCAATCCGGGCCGACCCGCTTCGCACAACTGCATCTGGAACTGGATGATCAGCTGCCTCTGGTCAAGGCTCATCAGATAGCCGACGAGGCTGAACTGGCGGTACGCCTGGCGTTTGAGCGAATGGATGTGATCATTCACATGGACCCCATCTCGGTGCTGACAAAAGAACAACAAGGCCCTCACCCTGAACAACAGTAGGCTGTAACATGGACGATCTGGTTGCCAATACCTGGCAAAAAATTCAGCAAGAAGCGCAGTGCATGGCGGCCCAGGAGCCCATGCTGGCCAGCTTCTTCCACTCCACCATCCTCAACCACGGGGATCTGCGATCGGCGCTGAGCTTCCAGCTGGCCAACAAGCTCGACAGCACCACCATGCCGGCCATCGCCCTGCGAGAGGTGATCGAATTGGCCCTGCGCAGCGAGCCCGAGCTGCTGGCCATGGTGGCCGCGGACATCTGCGCCGTGCAGGAGCGCGACCCGGCGGTCGATCTCTTCTCCACCCCGCTGCTCTACCTCAAGGGGTTCCACGCCCTGCAGGGTTACCGGGTCGCCAACTGGCTGTGGCGCCAGGGTCGCCGCTCCCTCGCCCTCTATCTGCAGAACCAGATCTCCGTGGTGTTCGGGGTCGACGTGCACCCGGCCGCGCGGATCGGCAAGGGCATCATGTTCGACCATGCCACCGGCATAGTGGTCGGCGAGACGGCGGTGATCGAGGACGATGTCTCCATCCTGCAGAGCGTGACTCTGGGCGGGACCGGCAAGGAGAGCGGTGATCGTCACCCCAAGATCCGGGAAGGGGTCATGATAGGGGCGGGGGCCAAGGTGCTCGGCAATATCGAGGTCGGCGTGGGCGCCAAGATAGGGGCCGGCAGCGTGGTGATCAATCCCGTGCCTCCCCATACGACGGTGGCCGGGGTGCCCGCCAAGATAGTGGGCCGACCGGAGTGTGACAAACCCTCCTTCGACATGAATCAGAACATCTAGGTGGTCAAGCGCTGGTCAGGCTTCCTGATCCTGGGGATGTGGCTGCTCAATCTGCTGCATCTCTATCTGGGATTCTCCCCCTGGCCGGCAGCCATTGCCGCCTGGGTCGCCTCTTTGCTCACCTGGCCCTGGCTGGTAGGGGCCGCGCGGCGCCAGGCTCTGGCCTTGTATGGAGCTGCGCTTCTGCTGCTGCTCTTCTCCTGGTGGCGCGGCGCCAGCCTGAGCCCGGGCGCCTGGCTGCTGCCCAACATCAACATGCTCACCATGTTTGCCGCCGTCAGTACCCTCAACCTCGCTACCTCCGGCCTGCTGACCGGTTCCCATTCCTGGTCAGGGCGCAAGGGGCTCTGGAGCACCATGGCCACCCTCAACCTGCTGGGGGCCGTCATCAACCTCTCGGTGCTCTTCATCATCGGCGATCGGCTGGAGAAAAACGGCACCCTGGAGCGGCGCCAGGTGATGGTGCTGAGCCGGATCTTCTGCGCCGCCGCCTTCTGGTCCCCCTTCTTCGTCGCCATGGCGGTGGCCCTGACCTATGCCCCCGGTTTGCAACTCTCCAGCATATTGCCGTTCGGCATCATCGCCGCCTTGCTGGCCATGGGGCTGACCGCCTGGCAGGTGGAACGGCTCGGGGTGGCGGGCTTCGCCGGCTATCCGCTGCGACTGCAGACGCTGGGGTTGCCGGTGACCCTGGCATTGCTGGTGCTGCTGGTGCACCAGTTCTGGCCGAGCCTCAGCATACTCGCGGTGATCGCCCTGGTGGCGCCCCTGCTGGCGCTGCTGTTCATGCCACACGCCGGGCGCGGAGCCGCCCTCAAGCGCCAGGTGGTGGAGCGCTTCCCCGCCATCGGCGGCCAGCTGGTGTTGTTCCTGGGGGCCGGCCTGCTGGCGGCGGGCATCAACAGCGCGCTGTCTGTGCTGGATCTCGGGGGTGGCCACGGCTTGCCGCTGTTCAACCACTTCGGCTGGCTGGAGGCCAGCCTGACCCTGCTGCTGATCTTCCTGGTGGCCATCGTAGGCGTGCACCCGCTCATCAGCATCTCCGGACTGGCGCCCCTGCTGTGGCCCCTCTCGCCGGACCCCAGCCTGCTCGGCATGTGCTTCCTGCTGGGCTGGGGGCTCGCTACCGGCACCAGCCCGCTGTCCGGCTCCAACCTGGCGCTGGCATCGCGCTACAACCTGAGCGCCGGCCTCTTGCTGCGCTGGAACCTGCTCTACGGCCTGTTGATGTACGGAGTGGCCTGCCTGCTGATGGGGGGCTTCATCGCCCTGAATGGCTGATGATCGCGGCGGCAAGAGAGGCCGCCCGGCCCCGGGTTTCACCGCGTCGTCGAGCTGCCTCCTTCAGCCCAGCCCGCTGTTCATGCTGCCTGCGAGAAAAATAGACGCATATTTAGGCAATACGGGGATGGAGGGCGCATTTTCCGGCGCACCGTCTTGTTTGTGCCGAGCGCATCGGGGTATGCTCGTCTCACGCGCTTGAATCGCCCGCTTCGGGGCATCGCAATTGAACAAACAGGTATGCACATATGTCACTAGAAGTCCTTGAGCAACTCGAATCCAAAGTCCAATCCGCCGTCGACAACATCTCCCTGCTGAAGATGGAGCTGGACGAGCTGAAAGAGCAGAACAGCAAGCTGCAAGACGAGAACCATCAGCTGCGCAACGAGCACGTTGCATGGCAAGAGCGTCTGCGCGCCCTGCTGGGCAAGATGGATCAGATGGGCGAAGCCATCTAATCCAGCTGCTTCTGCTGGCAAGAATGACAAGGGCCGCTTCATAAGCGGCCCTTTTGTTTTCTGGCAGAATATTGCAGAGGCAGTCGCAGCAGCTTGTGCTATGGCAGCCACGATTGCCGAGCTTGCGCCTGGGCAGGCCAAGTCCCGGAAGCCAGGGGCTGCGATTACAGGGTCAACAGCTGTTTGACCGTTTTCTCGATGCCGTCGGCCGCTTCCACTATGTTCTGGGCCAGCATATAGGCGGGGGTCGAGATCACTTTGCGCTCCTGATCCACCACGAACTCGCTGACCGGGCAGTTGAGATGACTGCCGCCCATGGCTTCGATGGCGTTGGCGGTGCCTTCGTCATTGCCTATGGTGGCCAGGGTGCCGGCACCGTAGATGAGGGGGATCATGGCCGGCGCTATGCAGATGTAGGCCGCCGGCTTGCGCGCCTTGGCGAAGCTCTGGCAGGCCCTGAGTACATCCGGCTGGATCCGGCAGTTCGCGCCCTGGGTGGCGAGATCGCACAGATTCTTGGCGGCGCCGAAGCCACCCGGCAGCAGCAGGGCGTCATAATCGGCTGCATCCAGCTCAGCCACGTCCTTGATCTGTCCGCGGCAGATGCGGGCCGCTTCGACCAGCACATTGCGGCTCTCTCCCTTACTCACCTCACCGGTCAGATGGTTGATGACATGCAGCTGGGGGACGTTCGGCGCGAAGCATTGGACCTGGGCCCCTTGGCGGGCCAGCGCCAGCAGGCTGATGACGGCCTCATGGATCTCGCTCCCGTCGAAGACGCCGCAGCCACTCAAGATCACTGCCACTTTTTTCATGGTGAACTCCTTTATTGATGAAAATGTGAGCCAGGGTAGATTGTTGGTTTTTTGTATGGTTATCCCTTGCCTCTCGCTGGTCAAGTCATCCCGCTGTGCTAGGATTGTTTCGTTTTGGATCCTGCCGTATTGACCCCCTTAAAATTTTTTCCACATTGATCGAGATCATCCTAATGAAATGATGAACTCTAGGTGTGCTTATATCTTATTGTTTTAAAATCGATTTTATATTGTTGAACACAGCTTGATCACTGTGGTATCGGCGAGTCTGCAATTTTGAACACAGAGTTATCCACAGAAAAAGTGCTCGCCCCCGACGCCAAAGCATGCATGCCCGCCACTTGGTGTGGTGCTGGCCCTGTGGCATCCTAGCGACTGTTTATTCTTGGCAGGACTATTTTCATGGCCTCTAGCAATCCCCTCATCCTGGTCGACGGCTCTTCTTATCTCTACCGCGCCTTCTTCGCTTCCCAGCAGGCCGATCTGCGCACATCGACCGGGCTGCCAAGCGGCGCCGTCCGGGTGATGGCGAACATGATGCGCAGCCTGCGCAAGCAGTACCCCGACAGCCACGTGGCCGTGGTGTTCGACGCCAAGGGCAAAACCTTCCGCGACGACATCTACCCCGAATACAAGGCGACCCGTGCCAGCATGCCGGACGATCTGCGCAGCCAGGTCGCCCCCATCCATCAGATGATCAAGGCGATGGGATTCCCCTTCCTGATGGTGGAGGGGGTCGAGGCGGACGACGTGATCGGCACCCTGGCCCGTCAGGCCACCGAGAAGCAGCTGCCCGTGCTTATCAGCACGGGGGACAAGGACATGGCGCAGCTGGTCTCCGACCATGTCACCCTGATCGACACCATGAAGGACGTGACCACGGATCGGGAAGGGGTGATAGAAAAGTTCGGCGTGCCGCCCGAGCTCATCATCGACTACCTGGCCCTGATGGGGGACAAGGTGGACAACATTCCCGGCATGACGGGGGTGGGCGAGAAGACGGCCCTGGCCCTGCTGCAGGGGATAGGCAGCATAGACGAGATCGCCGCCAACCTGGACAAGGTGGCCGCCCTCGGTTTTCGTGGCTCCAAGGCGTTCGCCGACAAGTTCCGCGAGCAGGAAGAGCAGGTGCGCCTCTCTTATCTGCTGGCGACCATCAAGACCGACGTCGAGCTGGAGCAGGAACTGGAACAGTTGCAACTGGGCCCGATCGACAAGGAATCCCTGCTGGCGGTCTACCGCGAGTACGAACTGCGCAACCTGATCAAGGAGCTGGAATCCGGTGATGAAGGGGCCAGCGGTGGCGAGAGTGCGAGTCAGGATGTCTCCGACGAGGACACTCCAGTCGCCGCCATCGAGACCGACTATCGCTGCATCCTGGACGAGGCCGAGTTTGACGACTGGCTGACGCGCCTCAAGGCCGCCCCGCTGTTTGCCTTCGATACCGAGACCACCAGTCTGGATTACATGGAGGCGCGCGTCGTCGGTGTCTCCTTTGCCATCGAACCGGGCAAGGCAGCCTATGTGCCGTTCGGTCACGACTACCTGGGGGCACCGACCCAGCTGAGCGAAGAGCTGGTACTGGGCAAGCTCAAGCCCCTGCTGGAAGATCCTGCTCGTCCAAAGATTGGCCAGAATCTCAAATACGATCGCAACGTGCTGAAAAACCACGGCATCGACCTGCAGGGCATCGCCTACGACACCATGCTCGAGTCCTATGTGCTAAACTCCACCGCCAGCCGCCACGACATGGATTCCCTCGCCAGCAAGTACCTCGGGGTCGAGACCATCTCCTTTGAGGAGATCGCCGGCAAGGGGGCCAAGCAGCTCACCTTCAACCAGATCGAATTGGAGCAGGCGGCCCCCTATGCTGCGGAAGATGCTGACATCACCCTGCGTCTGCACCAGACCCTGTGGGGCAACCTGAGCAAATTGCCGGAGCTTGCCAAGGTATTCACCGAGATCGAGCTGCCCCTGTTGCCGGTGCTGGCCAGAATGGAGCTGATGGGGACCACCATAGAGCCCAAGCTGCTGCATCAGCAGAGCCAGGAGATAGAGGTGCGACTGGGGGAACTGGAGCGCCAGGCCCACGAACTGGCGGGGCAGGAGTTCAACCTCTCGTCCCCCAAGCAGCTCGGCGAGATCCTGTTCGTCAAGCTGGGGTTGCCCATCATCAAGAAGACTCCCAAGGGCGCCCCCTCCACCGCCGAAGAGGTGCTGGCCGAGCTGGCGGAGACCTATGAGCTGCCGCAACTGCTGATGGAGCACCGGGGCCTCGCGAAGCTCAAGTCCACCTATACCGACAAGCTGCCGCTGATGATCAAGCCCCAGACCGGGCGGGTGCACACCTCCTATCATCAGGCGGTGGCGGCGACCGGCCGGCTCTCGTCCACGGATCCTAACCTGCAGAACATCCCGGTGCGCAACGAGCAGGGGCGTCGCATTCGGCAGGCCTTCATCCCGAGCGCCGGCTACAAGCTGGTGGCGGCGGATTACTCCCAGATCGAACTGCGCATCATGGCCCACCTCTCCGGTGACAAGGGCTTGCTGACCGCCTTTGCCGAGGGCAAAGACATTCACAAGGCGACCGCCGCCGAGGTATTCGGCGTCGCGCTGGAGGCGGTCACCACCGACATGCGCCGCAGCGCCAAGGCGATCAACTTCGGCCTCATCTATGGCATGAGCGCCTTCGGTCTCGCCAAGCAGTTGGGGATCGGCCGGGCCGAGGCACAGAAGTACATGGATCTCTACTTCGAGCGCTACCCGGGGGTGTTGGATTACATGGAGCGTACCCGCCAGCAGGCGGAGGCTCAGGGCTACGTCGAGACCCTGTTTGGGCGCCGACTCTACCTGCCGGACATCAAGTCCCGCAACGCCGGCCTGCGCAAGGGCGCGGAGCGGGCGGCGATCAACGCCCCCATGCAGGGCACGGCCGCCGACATCATCAAGCGCGCCATGATTGGCGTCGATGGCTGGATCCAGGGCATCACAGATGGCTCCATCCATATGCTGATGCAGGTGCACGATGAACTGGTGTTCGAGATCCGCGAGGAGAAGCTGGAAGAGTACGTCACCATCATCAAGGAGAAGATGTCGGCCGCAGCCGACCTGCACGTGCCGCTGGTGGTGGAGGCCGGGGTAGGCGACAACTGGGATCAGGCCCACTGATCCCGTCATCCGCGCGGTTGGCCATATCACTGGCCTTATAAAGAGAAGCATAAGCAGAGAAGCCCGGCACGTGCCGGGCTTCTCGTTGTCATCATTCCACCTCTTATTCTACTTCTTGCAGATACTCATCCTTGAGCAGTACATAGTTGTCGGCTGAGGTCTTGAGGAAGGCGAGCTCGGCCGGCTTGAGGGGACGGGCCTGCTTGATGGGGTTGCCCATATAGAGGAAGCCGGACTCCAGTCGCTTGCCGGGCGGTACCAGGCTGCCGGCACCGATCATCACATCATCTTCTACTATCACCCCGTCCAGCAGAATGGCGCCCATGCCGACCAGTACCCTGTCCCCTATGGTGCAACCGTGCAGCATGGCCTTGTGGCCCACGGTGACATCCTCGCCGATCAGCAAGGGATGACCGTTGGGGTTGCTGGCACTCTTGCGACTGAGGTGCAGCACGGTGCCATCCTGCACATTGCTACGAGCGCCGATGCGGATGTGGTTGACGTCCCCCCGTGCCGCCACCAGGGGCCAGATGCTGGCATCGTCGCCGAGCTCGATATCCCCCACCAGGGTGGCACAGGGATCGACATATACTCGCTTGCCCAGTGTCGGGCTTTTTCCTTTGTAGGGTCTCAGTCTCAGGTCCATCTTGGCCTCCTTGTTTTCGGTCATTCTAGCAATTCGGGCCCCCATCTGTGGATAAGTTTGTATAAAAGCTGTGCTTGGCTATGAATAACTAACTAAATGCGGATTTTTGACGATTTATTGCAGTACAGGGGTTGCCAGAAGAATTCAGCTCCCTATAATGCGCCTCCATCGACAGGGCAAGCGGCAACGCAAACAAGCCGGTCGATGCCTCGAAAAGCCTTTGAAAATAAGGCTTGACTCGAGAAGGCGGTTGAGTAGAATGCCACTCCCGCAGCGACGAAACGTTGCAACGCTCTTTAACAATTTGAATCAAGCAATCTGTGTGGGCACTCACAGCATCGAGCATCAAAAACAATTTTTGATTTTCAATGTCTGATGAAGTGACCAACGCAACGAAAGTTGCAGCAGTTAATTCAGCAATTCATTGA